>NZ_JARVKW010000065.1 GCF_029813775.1 Streptomyces sp. DH24
GTGCGGCCCTTCGCCCACAGCGTCGGCGGCAGCGCCACGACGCTCGCGTACGGCGTCACCGGTCACGCCGCGCCCTTCACCGAGGGCGTCGCCGGGCAGGCCGGCGGGGCCGCCGGGCAGGCGGTGCCGTTCGCGCAGGACCTGACCGGCACCGTCCGGGACGCCGCGGGCCCGCTCACCCGGAACGCCGTCACCGGCGCCGAGGGCGTCGCCGAGTCGGTCACGCCGGGCTACGCCCACTACGCGCAGGGCTACGCCGAGAACCTCCAGGGCTACGCCCAGGACGCGCAGGGTCACACGACGGACCTGCGGTACGGCTCGTACGGCATCTGACGGCGGCGGGGCATCGCGTACGGCGCTCAGCCGTACCGCTGAGCCCGACCTCCGCCGGTCCGCCCCGGCGTCACGGCCGGGGCGGGCGACCGGCTCCGCGCGGGTGGCGGGCCCCGGACGGCCGAAAGCCGTCGGACCGTCCGGCCGCACCCCCCGCGGACGGTGCGCGTCGGCCCCACCGGGGTGGGGACCGGTCGCACCGCACCTCGAAGAGCAGGGCGTTCGCCGGCCTTCGGGATCTTTCGAGGGGCCTCACCGGGTCAACCCCAGCCCGGTGAGGCCCCTCACCCACGGCACCGCGTGCCAGTGATTCCGGCATCATGTGACAGGTATCACCGCTCAGGTGTGAGATGCGATTTAGAGGCCCCCCGCAAGCAGCGATAACCTGCGAGACGGACATGCCGCGCGCTCGGACACCGTGTGCGCCTCCCTTGTGACAGACGGCGGACGTCACGTTGCCCTCGCGGCACGCCCACGCAGACAACGAACCGCGAGATCACTGATAGGGACGGAAGCGCGTGGACCTGTTCGAGTACCAGGCGAGGGACCTCTTCGCCAAGCACGATGTACCGGTGCTGGCCGGTGAAGTCATCGACACGCCTGAGGCGGCCCGCGCAGCCACCGAGCGTCTCGGTGGCAAGTCCGTCGTCAAGGCCCAGGTGAAGGTCGGCGGGCGTGGCAAGGCCGGTGGCGTGAAGCTCGCCGGCACCCCGGACGAGGCCGTCGCCCGCGCGACGGACATCCTCGGCATGGACATCAAGGGCCACACGGTCCACAAGGTGATGATCGCCGAGACGGCCCCGGAGATCCTGGAGGAGTACTACGTCTCCTTCCTCCTGGACCGTGCCAACCGCACCTTCCTGTCCATCGCGTCCGTCGAGGGCGGCGTGGACATCGAGGAGGTGGCCGCCACCCGCCCGGAGGCCGTCGCCAAGATCGCGATCGACGCCATCGACGGTGTGGACCGGGCGAAGGCCCAGGAGATCGTGGCCGCCGCCAAGTTCCCGGCCGAGGTGGCCGACAAGGTCGCCGACGTCCTGGTCCGGCTGTGGGACACCTTCATCAAGGAGGACGCCCTCCTGGTCGAGGTGAACCCGCTGGCCAAGGTCGCCTCCGGTGACGTCATCGCCCTCGACGGCAAGGTGTCGCTGGACGACAACGCGGAGTTCCGCCACCCGGACTTCGAGGAGTTCCACGACAGGGCCGCCGCCAACCCGCTCGAGGCGGCCGCCAAGGCCAAGGGTCTGAACTACGTCAAGCTGGAGGGCGAGGTCGGCATCATCGGCAACGGCGCCGGCCTGGTCATGTCGACCCTGGACGTCGTCGCGTACGCCGGTGAGAAGCACTCGGGCGTCAAGCCCGCCAACTTCCTCGACATCGGCGGCGGCGCCTCGGCCGAGGTCATGGCGAACGGCCTGGAGATCATCCTCGGCGACCCGGACGTCAAGTCCGTCTTCGTCAACGTCTTCGGCGGCATCACCGCCTGCGACGCGGTCGCCAACGGCATCGTGCAGGCCCTGGAGCTCCTCAAGAGCAAGGGCGAAGAGGTCAACAAGCCGCTGGTCGTGCGTCTCGACGGCAACAACGCCGAGCTGGGCCGCAAGATTCTCAACGACGCCAACCACCCGCTCGTGCAGCAGGTGGACACCATGGACGGCGCGGCCGACAAGGCCGCCGAGCTGGCTGCTGCCGCGAAGTAAGGGACGAGGTACCAGAACACCATGGCTATCTTCCTCACCAAGGAATCCAAGGTCATCGTCCAGGGCATGACCGGCTCCGAGGGTCAGAAGCACACCCGCCGCATGCTGGCCTCCGGCACGAACATCGTCGGTGGCGTGAACCCGCGCAAGGCGGGCAGCACGGTCGACTTCGACGGCACCGAGGTACCCGTCTTCGGCTCCGTCAAGGAGGCCATCGAGAAGACCGGCGCCGACGCGACGGTCATCTTCGTCCCGGAGAAGTTCACCAAGGACGCGGTCATCGAGGCCATCGACGCCGAGATCCCGCTCGCGGTCGTCATCACCGAGGGCGTCGCGGTGCACGACACCGCCAACTTCTGGGCGTACGCCGCCAAGAAGGGCAACAAGACCCGCATCATCGGCCCGAACTGCCCGGGTCTGATCACGCCGGGTCAGTCGAACGCCGGCATCATCCCGGCCGACATCACCAAGCCGGGCCGCATCGGCCTGGTGTCGAAGTCCGGCACGCTGACGTACCAGATGATGTACGAGCTGCGGGACATCGGCTTCTCGACCTGCGTCGGCATCGGTGGTGACCCGATCATCGGCACCACGCACATCGACGCCCTGAAGGCCTTCCAGGACGACCCCGACACCGACCTGATCGTCATGATCGGTGAGATCGGCGGCGACGCCGAGGAGCGGGCCGCGGCCTTCATCAAGGAGAACGTGACCAAGCCGGTCGTCGGCTACGTCGCGGGCTTCACCGCGCCCGAGGGCAAGACCATGGGCCACGCCGGCGCCATCGTCTCCGGCTCCTCCGGCACGGCCCAGGCGAAGAAGGAGGCCCTGGAGGCCGCCGGTGTGAAGGTCGGCAAGACGCCGACCGAGACCGCCAAGCTGGCCCGCGAGATCCTCGCCGGCTGAACAGCCTGAGCTGATCGGGAAGGCCGGCCGGCCTCTCGACCACGGACGGGCCCGTCCCCGGGTGGGGGCGGGCCCGTCGTCGTCCCCGTACGCCTCAGCCGGGCAGCGGAGCCAGTCGTTCCGGCCCGCTGGTCAGCTGCTGCCGCAGCTTGCCGCGCAGTTCCCGCTCCGCTTCCGACAGCGGGCCCGGCGCGATCCGCGGCGGGACCCCGCGCACCGTCGAGCCGGGCGGCACCGGCGGCTCGTACTTCGTCGGCGCCGTCCGCAGCGTGAGCGCCGTCGTGCCGATCAGGGCGACCGTGAAGGCGATCGCGGCCCGCGTCCAGAACCGGGCCCGGCGTTCGCTGGTCCAGCGCACGCGCGGCGGCTTGGCGGCGCGCAGCCGCTCCGCGCAGGCCAGTTCGGCGAGCCGGTGGTGCAGCACGTCCGGGTCCGACAGCTCCGGCAGCCGCGCGGCGACCGCCTCGCGCGCGTGCAGCAGCCGGTTGGCGGCGGCCGGTGTGGTCGCCTCCGTCTCCGCCGCCGTCTCGGGCAGACCGAGGCCGACACCGTCGTACAGCAACAGCGTGCGGCGGTGCGGGGGCGGAAGGGTGAGCAGGACGTCCAGGAGCGCGCGGGCCGACGGGTCGGCGGGCGGCGGTTCGGGGTACCGGTAGCGCGGGCGGAAGCAGTGCCAGGGGGACAGCGCGTACTCGTACGCCGCCGCCCGCACCCAGCCCGCCGGGTCGCGGTCGCGGGCCACCTCGGGCCAGCGCTCCCAGGCGATCTGGAAGGCACGCTCGACCGACTCGCGCGCCAACTCGCGCCGCCCGGTCAGCAGATACGTCTGCCGCACGAGGGACGGCGCGCAGAAGGCGTAGAGCGCGTCGAAGGCCTGGGCGGGTGTCAGCGCGGGCGCGGCGTCGGATGCCGCGTCCGGGTCGGGGTGCGCGAGGAAGTCGGGGACGGGCTCGGACAGGGGTTCCGACAGGAGCTTCGCCGGGTCGTCCGGCCCGGGGTCGGCCCCGGCCGCGGCGGGCGGCGGCTCCTCGGTGCGTACGCCCCCGGCGGCGGTGGCGGCCGGGGTGGGAGCGGGCAGCGGTGCGGTCGGCGCCGACCCGGCCCCGGCGACCTGACCGGACGTCACCACTGCCTCGGTGGCCAGGCTGTTCAGCAGCTTCGCGGACGCCTCCCGTTTCCGGCCGCGCGGCTTGGTGCGGCCGGTCTCCCAGGACCGCACCGTCTCGCGGGGGACACCGAGCCGCGCGGCGACCTGAGTCCGTGTCAGGGAGGCGGCCTCACGCAGGCGTCGGCGTTCCTTGGGAGGGGGGAGCGGGATTGAAGGGCTCCGCGTCACAGGTCGCCCCTTCGCACGAAAAAGAACATAAACGTATATTGAGCGACACATCCGAGCTTCGCCTGTTACGACGGGAAAGCGCGTGTCGTTGGGAGCATGGCGGGCGTGACCGAGATGACCGCTCGCCGACCGTCGCCGCCGTCCCTGCGCCCCCGGTTGCGCGACCGTTCCCCCGGACTGGCCGCGGGCCTGCTGGGTGGCGTGCTCGCCGCGGGGCTGGGGCTCGGCTCGTCCGCCGTGCTCGTGATGGTGCTGTGGATCAGCTCCCCCTATCCCGACAGCGGACCCGACGGCGCGCTGCACGTCGCCGCCGCGCTGTGGCTGCTGGCGCACGGCGCCGAACTCGTCCGCATCGACACGCTCTCCGGCGTACCCGCACCGATGGGCGTCACCCCGCTGCTGCTCCTCGCGCTGCCGGTGTGGCTGGTGCACCGCGCGGCGCGGGACGCCACCGACAGCGGCGACGGCGGACCGCTGCTGCCCGCCCGCTCGGCCTGGGCGGGCGTCGTCCTCGGCTACCTCGGCGTCGCCGCCGCGGCGGCGGTCTACGCGGCCGGGGGCCCGTTGCGGCCGGCATGGCCGTGGACGTGCGTGTGCCTGCCGCTGCTCGTCGCCGCCTCGGCCGGGTCCGGGGTGTGGACGGCGTACGGCCGGCCGGGCAGGCCGGTGGCGCGGGCGCTGCGCGTGCTCCCGGCCGGCGTGCGCGGGCTGCTGCTCGGGCCCGACGGCCGCGCCGGCGTCGCCGCCCGCGCCGCGACGGCCGGTACGGCGGTGCTGGTGGGCGGCGGGGCGCTGCTGCTGGCGGTGTCGCTGGTGGGGCACGGCGGGGCGGCCCGCGCGTCGTTCCTCCAGCTCACGGAGGGATGGTCGGGGCGGTTCGCGGTACTGCTGCTGGGGCTGGCGCTGGTGCCGAACGCGGCGGTGTGGGCGGCGGCCTACGGACTGGGCCCCGGTTTCCTCCTGGGCACCGGCCACGTCGTGAGCCCGCTCGCCTCGGCCCCGGCGCCGCTGCTGCCCCCGTTCCCGCTCCTGACCGCCGTGCCGGACGCGGGCCCGGGGACACCCCTGAACTGGGCCGCCGTGACGGTGCCGGTGCTGGCCGGCGTGACCGTGGGCTGGTTCACGGCGCGGGCGGCGACGGGCGGGCGGCCGGACGACACCGGGGCGGGCCGGGACGGAACCGGGACGGGCCGGGGTGGCGGAACCGGCACCGCGACCGGGCGGAGTGCGGCGCTCGCGGCGGGTGGTGCGCGGGCCGGGGACGGGCCGTCGGCGGGCGATCCGGGGCGCGTCGCCGGTGCCGGGCGCACCGGTCCCGGCGCCGGGGGCGAGCCGGGTCCGGGTGTCTGGTCGCGGGGGCGGACCGCCGCCGCTGCCGGGCTCGCCGCGCTGCTGTGCGCGGTCCTGCTCGCAACCCTCGCCGCCCTCGCGGGCGGTGCGCTCGGTGTCGCCACCCTCGCCCGGTTCGGGCCGGTGTGGTGGCAGGTGGGCGGCGCGACGCTGCTGTGGATGGCGGCGGTCGCCGTGCCCACGGCGGTGGGCGTACGCGCCTGGCGGTGCCGGGAACGAAGGCGGCCGGTGGAGGTGCCCCGGCAGGGCGCGCCGGACGCCGGTGCCGCCGGTGCCGCCGGGACGCCGGTCGAGCGGGAGCGGCGCGGTTGGCGGCAGGCGCTGCCCTCGCTGCGCGGCCGGTTCCCGCGCCACGGGGCGTCCGGGACCCCTGCGGGCGGCACGGGCACCGGGGCGCCAGGGCCGTCCCCGGACGACGTCACCTCGTACGCGCCCTACGACCAGGACGACACGTACGGCGCGCTCGACCGGGACGGCGACCTCTTCGAGCCCTACGACTTCCTCCCGGCCGACCCGCGACCCGAGCCCGACCGCAAGCCGGACCCGCGGCCGGACCCGGACCCGGAGCCGGTCCGCGCGAGCGGGGCAGCGGCAGCCGACGGCCGGGACCCGGCGGACCCGGGCACGGACGCCGCCCGCACCGGCACCGACCGGATCAAGCCCGGCGGCGAGGAGACCTGAGCACGCGCGGCCGGGAACCCGCGACGGGCTCCGGCCGCAGCCCCGGTCCTCGTGTCAGTCGCCCGTCCCCAGGAACCCGCGCAGCTCCTTCGGGAGCAGATCGGCGCAGGCCTCCCTCGACTGGTGCGTGAGGGCGTCGTTGGTGCACGTGTAGTACTCGCTGTAGACCAGCTGCGCCGTGAACGACGCGGCGACCAGGGCGAGCGCCAGGGAACCCGTGACCAGGCCGCTGACCGCGGCCGTCGTCTGGGGGCGGCCGGTCTGCTCCGGCGCCGCGTTGTCCGGGTCGGGCGTGCGGGGCTTGGCGCGCAGCGTGGTGATGCCCCAGTACAGGGCCAGCGCGCCCAGCAGCAGCGCCACGGACGGCCAGCTGAACAGGGCGAAGAAGAAGGCCCACATGCCGCACAGCAGCGCATAGCGGGCGCGCCGCTGGACGGGGTCCGTCGGGTCCCAGCGCGGGCCCGGGGCCGGGCCGCCGCCCGAGCCGTCCTGGCCGGAGCCGGACGCGCCGGGGCGCTCGCCGAAGCCGCCGCCCGAGCGGCCGGGCTGGCGGTCGCTCCACTGCCGGCCCCACGGGCTGCGGCCCCGGGAGCCGTCGCCGCCCTCGCCGTCGTCCGACGGGCGCCGGGGCTGCCAGGGGCGGTCGGGCGAGCCCTCCGGCGGCGGTGCGAACGGGTTGTCCTCCTGGGTCCGGCCCCGCTCGTCGCCGTTCTGCCCGCCCGAAGGGGCGTCCGGCGGCGAGGCGGGGCGCTCCCGCAGGAAAACGCCGCTGCGCTCCCCTCCCTGCGCCGACGGCTGGGGGAGCGTGAGGAGTCGCGGGCTGCGGTCCGGCATCAAGTGAGCGTCTTCCCCTTGGTGACGTGGTGAACCACGACTGATCGATACGACTGGCGGACGACCGAGCCGGAGCGGTTCCGCCGGCTCTCCGGGCCGGGGTCGTCACTCCAGGAACGCGTCGCGTCCCGGGGGCGTTCCCGGACCGGCTCCTCCCAGACGCTACCTTCCGGCCATCCCCCCGTCCCGTGGGGGCCGCCCGGTGTGCCGGTATCGTTGCTGACGGTCGGCCGCTTCGTAGGCTTCCCCGTATCCGGAACCCCGAAGCATTCGTATGAACATACAAAGCGCCGTGCGGGCCGACCCGTGCGGACGCTCCCCGAGAAAGGGCCCCATCGTGGCCGCCAAGCCCGTGGCCAAGCGCCTCGTCGTGCTGGTCTCCGGATCAGGCTCCAACCTCCAGGCGCTGCTCGACGAGATCGCCGCCGTCGGTGCCGAGGCGTACGGAGCCGAGGTCGTCGCCGTCGGCGCCGACCGCACCGGCATCGAAGGGCTCGCCCGCGCCGAGCGCGCCGGGCTGCCGACCTTCGTGTGCCGGGTGAAGGACCACGCCACGCGGGACGAGTGGGACGCGGCGCTCACCGACGCGGTCGCCGCCCACGAGCCCGACCTCGTCGTGTCGGCCGGGTTCATGAAGATCGTGGGGAAGCGGTTCCTCGCGCGGTTCGGCGGGCGGCTCGTCAACACCCACCCCGCCCTGCTGCCCAGTTTTCCGGGAGCCCACGGTGTACGGGACGCGCTCGCGTACGGCGCCAAGGTCACCGGCTGCACCGTCCACTTCGTCGACGACGGCGTCGACACCGGGCCGATCATCGCGCAGGGCGTGGTGGAGGTCCGGGACGAGGACGACGAGAGCGCTCTGCACGAGCGCATCAAGGAAGTCGAGCGAAGGCTGCTCGTCGATGTCGTGGGGCGGCTCGCCCGCAACGGCTATCGCATTGAGGGACGAAAGGTAGTTATCCAGTGACCGCCACCGCCGAGAGCACCAAGCGGCCCATCCGTCGCGCGCTGGTCAGCGTCTACGACAAGACCGGACTGGAGGAGCTCGCGCGCGGGCTCCACGAGGCCGGCGTCGAGCTGGTCTCCACCGGGTCCACCGCCTCCCGCATCGCCGCCGCGGGCGTCCCCGTCACCAAGGTCGAGGAGCTCACCGGCTTCCCCGAGTGCCTGGACGGCCGGGTCAAGACCCTGCACCCGAAGGTGCACGCGGGCATCCTGGCCGACCTGCGCCTCGACAGCCACCGCGAGCAGCTCGACGAGCTGGGCGTGGCGCCGTTCGACCTCGTGGTCGTCAACCTCTACCCGTTCCGCGAGACGGTCGCCTCCGGCGCCTCGGACGACGAGTGCGTGGAGCAGATCGACATCGGCGGCCCCTCGATGGTGCGCGCCGCCGCCAAGAACCACCCGTCGGTCGCGGTCGTCACCGACCCCGGCGCCTACTCCGCCGTCCTCCAGGCCGTCCGCGAGGGCGGCTTCACCCTTGAGCTGCGCAAGCTGTTCGCCGCGCGGGCCTTCCAGCACACCGCCGCCTACGACGTGGCGGTCGCCTCCTGGTTCGCCTCGTCCTACGCCCCGCTGGACGACTCGCAGTTCCCGGAGTTCCTCGGCGCCACCTGGCACCGCGAGCACACCCTGCGCTACGGCGAGAACCCGCACCAGCCCGCCGCGCTCTACGTCACCGGCACCGGCGGCCTCGCCGAGGCCGAGCAGCTGCACGGCAAGGAGATGTCGTACAACAACTACACGGACACGGACGCCGCGCGCCGTGCCGCGTACGACCACGACGAGCCGTGCGTGGCGATCATCAAGCACGCCAACCCGTGCGGCATCGCCGTCGGCGCGGACGTCGCCGAGGCGCACCGCAAGGCGCACGCCTGCGACCCGCTGTCCGCGTTCGGCGGCGTCATCGCCGTGAACCGGCCGGTCAGCAAGGAGATGGCCGAGCAGGTCGCGGAGATCTTCACCGAGGTCATCGTCGCGCCCGGCTACGAGGACGGCGCCCTCGAAGCCCTCACCAAGAAGAAGAACATCCGCGTGCTGCGCTGCCCCGAGGGCCCGGCCGCGCCGGTCGAGGTCAAGCCGATCGACGGGGGCGCGCTGCTCCAGGTCACCGACCGCCTCCAGGCCGACGGCGACGACCCGGCCAACTGGACCCTCGCGACCGGCGAGGCGCTGTCCGCCGAGGAACTGGCCGAGCTGGCGTTCGCCTGGAAGGCCTGCCGCGCGGTGAAGTCCAACGCGATCCTGCTCGCCAAGGACGGCGCCTCGGTCGGCGTCGGTATGGGCCAGGTCAACCGGGTCGACTCCGCGAAGCTGGCGGTCGAGCGGGCCGGCGCCGAGCGGGCCCGGGGGGCGTACGCGGCGTCCGACGCGTTCTTCCCGTTCCCCGACGGCCTGGAGATCCTCACGGCCGCCGGCGTCAAGGCCGTGGTCCAGCCCGGCGGTTCGGTCCGCGACGAGCAGGTCGTGGAGGCCGCGGAGAAGGCGGGCGTGACGATGTACTTCACGGGGACGCGGCACTTCTTCCACTGAGGTGAGCCGCACCCCCGGGGTGTGACAGCGTAGGGGCCACCGGTCGTCGACGACCGGTGGCCCCCACGCGTTCGTCCCTCGCCACGAGGGCAGCCACCACACCCGGGCCCGCACCCGTACCCGGAACGCCGCGGGACCGGTGACGGGGAGAGCCCGACGGGCGCGAACGGCGGCCCGGCTGATGCCCGTGCCCCCGGGGACATCCCGCGACATGCCCGTTGAGCACCCATATATCGCCCGTTGACCCGCGCCTTCTACGATCGCCCGGTCGGTGACGTCCCGCCAACGCCGTTGCGCCACAAGGCAAGAGCCCGGTCCAAGGGGGAGGAACGCGATGCTCCGCATTCATTTCAGTGACGCCGATCTGGGCAGGACCAGGCTCGCCACCGCTCCCGACCCGCTCTGGGAAGTCGCCGCCAGCCTGCACCGATTACAGTCCCGAAGGGGGCGGTGGGCCTACGCCGGTTGGTACCGGACGGCGCGGCAGCGGATGCGGGACCAGGGGCTGGAGCGCCTCGTACGCGGCGTCCTCCTGCCGTTGTACCCGAGGGCCGCCTACTTCCCGGACTTCCTGACGCCCGCCCAGGGCGTGGGCGACTGGGACACGGGGGTGGAGGCCCTGCTGGCCACGCCGCCCCGGCGGGTCCGGCAGGAGATCGCCATGCTGGACCGGACCGTCGGAGCGCCCCCGTGGGCCGCGCAGCTGGCCGGGCCGAAGGCGCGCGAGGAGTTCGCCGGGATGCTGCGCGCGTACCACGAGACGGTCGTCGCCCCCTACGGGGAACAGGTGCAGGCCGGGATCGAGGCCGAGCGGGCCGCGCGCTGCCGGGGGGTCCTGGACAACGGCGTGGAGGGCATGCTCGCGGGGCTCGGACCCAGGATGCGCTGGCGTCCGCCGGTCCTGGACGTCGCCTACCCCCGGCAGGCCGCGGACCGGGACCTGCACCTGAACGGCCGGGGGATCACGCTCGTCCCCTCCTACTTCAACTGGGGCAACCCGGTCGCCTTCGCGGACCCCGAACTGCCGCCCGTGCTCTGGTACTCGCTGCTCCACGAGCCGCCCGCCCCGGCCGGGCCCCTGGGCACCGAGGTTCCCGGGCGGTCCCTGACCAGCCTGCTCGGACGCGCCCGCGCGATCGCCCTGTACACCGCGTCCACGGGCGCCACGACCGGCGAGATGGCCCGCGCCGCAGGCGTTTCCGCGTCCGCCGCGAGCAGACACGCCACCGCCCTGCGCGACGCGGGCCTCGTCACCACCGTGCGGAACGGGCCGTCCGTGCTGCACACCCTCACGCCGACGGGTGCGTCCCTGCTCCGGGCGGCCACCTCGGACCCGAGCGGCGCCTGAAGGACTCAGCAGGGGTACTCGCACCACACCGTCTTGCCGGCCGGCGTCAGCCACACGCCCCAGCGCCGCGCGACCGCGTCGAGGAGCAGGAGGCCCCGGCCGTTCTCGTCGTCCGCGCCGGGGTGACGTGCGACGAGCCAGGCGTGCGGGTCGGGGTCGGTGACCTCCACCCGTACGGCGCCGTCCTGACCGGGGACCAGCCGGACGGTCACGGGCACGCCCTCACCGACGTGAGTGATCACGTTCGTCAGCAACTCGCTCACACAGAGCTGTACTTCCGGGCACGGCGTGCCCAGATGCTCGCGGACCGCGCGGCGTACCTCCGGAACGGCCTTGGGGAGCGCGAGCAGTTCGAGGACGAGGGGCCGGGTCACTGTCCGGCCGCCCTGCGCAGTACGGCGGTCAGGGCACGGGCCGTCTCCGCGTTGCAGTTCCCGAGCGCGACGAGGGGCGGCGTGGGGTACGCGGACGCGAAGGTCGGCAGGTCCACGCCGAGGGACGGGAGCGTGATGCCGTGCGCTTCCAGCGCGGCGCGGAGTTGGTCGACGCAGGTCTCGGTGTCGTGGTGGGGGTGCATGGGGAGGCGCCTTTCCGGTGGTGCGCGTTCTGTGACGAAGCACTCACAGAGTGACGTCGACTCGCATACCGTGAAAGGGGTTTCGGGTGCGCAGGAGTAACGGAAAAACGGCGGTGGTGGGTTGTGCCCGCGAAGAAGGATCCCGACGCGTCGACGAGTGTCCCCTGCTTCTACGGCGCGGAGTTGCGCTACAGGAGGGAGCAGGCGGGGCTGACGCTGGAGCAGTTGGTGGAGGGGAGTTTCCGGGGCGTCTCGTTCCTCAGCCAGATCGAGCGGGGCGAGCGGGGCATGCCGATGGATCTGGCGCGGCACGTGGATCAGAGGCTGGACACCGACGGGTTTTTCCAACGGCGCTGTGAAGACGCGGCGAAGGCGCGGAGGGTGGGGATCGCCGAGTACTTCGCTGACGTCGCCGAACTGGAGACACTGGCGCGAACCATTGAGGACTGGGCTCCGACGTTCGTGCCCGGATTGCTGCAGACCAGCGCCTACGCCAGGGCGGTCACGCGTTCCGCGATGCCACGGGCCTCGAATGCCAAGGTCGAGGAGATCGTGGTCGCTCGCGTGAAGCGGGCCGAGCTCTTTGAACAGGAGTCGCCGCCGAAGTTCTGGGCAGTCCTCGACGAATCGGTCATCCGGCGCCGGGTGTTGCCGCCCGCGGGGATGGCCGAACTGCTGGACCACATCACCGAGGTGGTCAGGGCGACGCGATCCATTGCGCAGATCGTCCCGGCAACCGCTGCGCCCACCCGTTCATGACGGGGATGACCCGGATCATGACCTTTCGCGACGCCTCGCCTCTGGTGTACACCGAAGGGCTGCACAGCAGCCAAGTCATCGACTATCCGGCCCTCGTGGGGGAGTACCGCGAGTCGTACGATCTGCTCAGGGCCGCCGCACTGGCGCCGGAGGCGTCCCTAGCCATGATTGAGGCGGCAGCAGAGGATTACCGGAATGAAGCCGAACAGGAACATCGACCTTAGCTCCGTGCGATGGCGTAAGAGCAGCTACAGCAACGGAACCGGCGGCGAGTGCGTCGAGGTCGGCCACAACCTCCCCGGCGTCATACCCGTCCGCGACTCCAAGCGCCCCGAGGGCCCGGCCCTGGTGTTCCCCACCCCGGCCTGGGCCCGGTTCGTCGCGTCGCTCCGGTCCGGAGCATCCGCTTCCTCCTCGTAGTCCTGGGCTTTTGCGGCAGAGGTCAACGCTGTGGCCGGTCCCGGCCCGGCCGGTGGATGCTCAGGTCGCCCGGTGACTACGGGAGTTGCCGGGCGAATCGGAGGGGAATCACATGCGCGTTACCCGGATGGCCGCAGGATCGACAGCCCTCGTCACCGCCGCTCTCGGGCTGGGCCTGGCCACCGCAGGCACCGCCGCGGCCGCCGAGGCCGGCAGCTGGCGTGCCTACGGCAACACCAACCCGATCACCTCCAGCTCCGCCACGTGGCGGTGCGCCAGTACCAAGGCGCTCGCCATCGACGTGGGCGCGCAGGTCTGCGCGATCAGGTCGTCCACCGGGGCCTCCGTGCAGGCCGCGGTGATCGTGCGGAACAACCGGTCCAGCCTCTACTCCGTCGGGGCGGCGATGGACCTGTACAACGCCTCCGGCACCAAGCTGGGCGCCTGGGTGTGCTCGTCCTCCGGGGTCGGGGCGAACTCGTGGTCGGTGTGCTTCGGGCGGACCCTCTCCCACAGCGGGTCGGTGGACTCGGTGGGGGTCGCCAACGGCGTGAACCTCGGCCTGTCGCCGAGGGTGTGACCCCGGACCCGGCGAGAAGAGTGTGACGTCGCCGCCACCGGGCGACGCACGAGGGCCGTGTCTCCCCTCCTCGGGTGAGACACGGCCCTTGACTGATGACCGGCGCGCGCGCCGCGCGGTCAGTAGCGCGGGCGGTTGAACCAGGCGCTGCCCGCGGCGTTGCCGACGAACACCGCGATCAGGATGGCCAGCACCGTGTGGACGAGGCCCACGAGGATGAAGGGGTAAAGGCCGAGTATCGCGGTGATGATGCCGAAGATCAGCGTGGTGATGCGGACGCCGTTGCCACCGCTGTTGAACTTGACGGCCAGCACGAGCGCGAAGACACCCCACGCCAGCGCGAACGCGGTGAGACCCCACAGCATGCCGGACGAGTAGTCGGCGAGTTGCTGGAACGCGGGTTCGTCCTGCAGCGTCGCGTCGTTCTTCGCGGCCTCGACGGTCGCGGCGCTGAACGCGAACAGGGCCACGCCCAGGACCTGCAGGCCCACGATGATCCACAGCAGTACGCGTGCCGTGCTCACCGTCCCTGGCATGGACGTCGGCGCGGGCGGGCCGGCGTAGGCGCCCACCGGCGGCGCCGCCGGATAGCCGTACCCCTGCTGAGGCTGCGGCTGCTGCTGCGGGTAGCCGTAGCCCGGGGCGGGCGGCTGCTGGCCGGACGGCGGGGGGCCGTAGGGGTTGTTCGGGTCGCCGTAGCTCATGGCGGTCCTTCCTCGGAGTGCTGCTGTGCGGGGACGACGCGGCACGGTCCTCGGAGGAATGTCTACAGATGCGGTCCGTCCCCCCGGTACTGCCCGCGGCACTGTCCGCTCATCGTTCTTGACCCGGCATTTCTTGTCCAGCCGCATTCGCGATGTGTTGTGCAAGTGCAACATCCCTGATCATGGCCGGACACCGTGGGGCGGACCCCGCGGTGTCCGCTTTGCGGTCGGATTGGAACCGGGGGCCGGTCATCCGCGAGGATGGGGGCATGACCGCCCAGATTCTCGATGGCAAGGCCACCGCAGCCGCGATCAAGTCCGACCTGACCGCCCGCGTGGCGGCGCTGAAGGAGAAGGGCGTCACGCCCGGCCTCGGCACGATCCTGGTCGGGGAGGACCCCGGCAGCCAGAAGTACGTCGCCGGAAAGCACCGCGACTGCGCCCAGGTCGGCATCGCGTCCATCCAGCGCGAACTGCCCGCCACGGCCACGCAGGAGGAGATCGAGGCGGTCGTCCGCGAGCTGAACGAGGACCCGGCCTGCACCGGCTACATCGTGCAGCTGCCGCTGCCCAAGGGCATCGACGAGAACCGCATCCTCGAACTGATGGACCCGGACAAGGACGCCGACGGCCTGCACCCGATGAACCTCGGCCGCCTCGTCCTGAACGAGCCGGCCCCGCTGCCCTGCACCCCCAACGGCGTCCTCACCCTGCTGCGCCGCTACGGCGTGGAGATCAAGGGCGCCGAGGTCGTCGTCGTCGGCCGCGGCGTGACCATCGGCCGCCCGATGCCGCTGCTGCTCACCCGGCGCAGCGAGAACGCCACCGTGACCCAGTGCCACACCGGCACCCGCGACCTGGCGGCGCACCTGAAGCGCGCGGACATCATCATCGCCGCCGCCGGTTCCGCCCACCTGATCCGGCCCGAGGACGTGAAGCCGGGCGCCGCCGTCCTGGACGTCGGTGTCTCCCGCAACGCCGAGGGCAGGATCGTGGGTGACGTCCACCCGGACGTCGCCGAGGTGGCCGCCTGGATCTCCCCGAACCCCGGCGGCGTGGGCCCGATGACCCGGGCGCAGCTGCTCGTCAACGTGGTCGAGGCGGCGGAGCGCAGTGTCGGCTGACCGCAACGCCGGGAAGACCGGGAAGACCGGGAAGACCGGGAGCGCCGCGGGCTCCGGGAGTGCGCGGGGCACCGCGCGGACCGGGGGCGAGGCGCCCGAGGACGTCACGGCGCCCGAGGACGTCACGGTGCGCGACGCGGTCAGCGCGCCCGACGCCCAGGGCAGGCCCCGGCGTACGACCCGCCGCTTCCCGCTGTTCACCCGGGACACCGCACGCCCCGAGGGCGGCGGCCGGGCGGCGTCCGTCGACGCCCCGGCCCCGGCGCGGCAGTGGCCGATCCTCGCGGTGCTGTCCCTCGTCGGGCTCGGCCTGCTGCTGACCGCCCTGGACGTGTTCCGCTTCGGGACGCTGCTGATCGGGGCGGCGCTGCTGACCGGCGCCGTGCTGCGCTGGCTGCTGCCCGGCGTCGGCATGCTCGCCGTGCGGTCCCGCTTCACGGACATCGTCACGTACGGCGTGCTCGGCCTGGTGATCGTGCTGCTGGCGATGATGGCCCAGCCCGATCCCTGGCTGGAGATCCCGTTCCTGAAGGACACCCTGCACTTCACGGTCAGCTGACGCCCGGCTCGGCGTCCGCGGGGTGAACGGCGGCCCGTCCTCTCCCCCGAGTAAGGGCGGGCCGCCGCCGCGCTCCACACTCGTGCACCGGGAAGTGCCTGATCAACGCCTGTCCGCGCGCTGTGGCACGGAAGTGACCGTTCCGCTACGTCGCGCACACGCCCGTTTCGCTGGGGGAACGGTTCCCGGGGCACCCGGGGTTCCCCGCACGGCGGGCAGGGTTCGCACGGCGCGGAAAGGCGCCGGTGGGACACTGGACCACGGGTCGGCGGGCGTGCGACGGTGCATCTCCGCGACCCTCGACGCCCCCGTGCGCCCCCACCCCGGGAACGGGGATCCTGACCAGGCGCATCCCTGTGGGTAGCCACATCGGGAACTCGGCACAGGGCGTCGCGCGCGGGGGAACGACCAGCACGACCAGCACGACCGGGGGAAGAGGGGGGAGCAATGCCTCGTTGGAAGGCCTTGCCGGAGGAACTCGATCCGCAGATCAGGGAGTTCACGAGCCAGCTGCGGCGGCTCGTGGACCGCAGCGAGCTGAGCATCGCGTCGGTCGCCGACCGCACGGGCTACAGCAAGACGTCCTGGGAGCGTTACCTGAACGGCCGGCTGCTGGCGCCCAAGGGCGCCGTCGTGGCACTGGCCGAGGTCACCGGCACCAATCCCATCCACCTGACCACCATGTGGGAGCTCGCCGAACGCGCCTGGAGCCGCTCGGAGATGCGCCACGACATGACGATGGAGGCCATCCGCATCTCGCAGGCGCGTGCGGCGCTCGGCGAGTTCGGCGGGCCTGCCGTGGGTGGCGACAGCGGGAACGGCAAGCGCAGGTCCGCCCGCAGGGGCGGCGCCACGGCCGCGCCCGGCGGGACCGGACCGGCCGGGGTGGGTCCGGCCGTGCCGCCGCAGCCGACGGCCGCCGACAGCCGGGACGCGCTGGGCGACGCCGCCGACGCGCGCCCCGCCAACTCCTGGGGCGTCGCCGAGGGATACCGGCACCAGTCGGGCGGACGCGCCCCGGGCGGGGCGTCCGGCGGCTGGCCGTCGGCGGGCGGCCCGACGGCGGGCGGCCCCGTGGCGGGCCGGCCCGGTACGGCCCCGGCGACCGCGGCGACGTACGGCGTGCCGCCGCGCGCGAACCGGCCGGGCGGTGCCGGACGCGGCGGTGGCGGCAAGCGGCGGCTGACGACGCTCCTCGCGGGCGTCGTCGGGGTGCTCGTGGTGACCGCCGGGGCGTTCTTCCTCCTGGACGGCGGCGACAAGGACGACGAGGGCGCCGGCCCGAGCCCGTCGCCCTCCGCCACCACCGAGGCCGAACTGCCGCCCGGCGTGAAGTGCGGCGGCGCCGACTGCACCGGCAAGGACGCGGAGAACATGGGGTGCAGCGGCGAGTTCGTGACCACCGCCCAGTCCGCGACCGTCGGCACGACCGTCGTCGAGGTCCGCTACAGCGAGACCTGCAAAGCCGCGTGGGGCCGCATCACACAGGCCGCCCAGGGCGACCGGGTCAGCGTGACGGCGGGCCGGGCGGAGCAGTCGAGCAGCATCACGCAGGCCGGCGACGCCGGCGCGTACACCCCCATGGTCGCGGTGAAGGACGCGAAGCAGGCCAAGGCCTGCGTGACCCTGGCCGCGACCGGCGAGAAGGCCTGCACGCGGTAGGGGCGCCCCGTCGCGGGAACACCCCGCCGCGGGAGCAGGTGTGTCGAGGCGGACCCGTCGCTCGCGGCGGACCGCGGCTCCCGCGCCGCGCGCGGCACGGCGCCCGGGGCGGTCCGCGCTCCCGCGCCGACGGCCCGCGCGTGAAGAATTCCGGTCCGGCAGGAATGGGCGCCCCGATCCCGGGCACGCGAACCGTACCCCCACGGGAGTCCGGCACGGTCGGTTCCCCCCGGCGGCCGCCCAGTCCCCCCTCTCCCGGACGGGCGGCCGCCGCTCGACGCCGGGCCGCACGCGTGCGCGTCACTCTGTGGGACGGGCCACACCGACCCGGCCGTGCGTCCTGGCGGATGCGCGATAGCCTGACCGCTGGATCTCTCTTGACGCCAAGAGATCGATCATTCGTACCGGTGATCGATCATCGCGGCCGAGGGCGCCGACCCCCGCGAACCGGGAGGCCGGCGGCGGGGATCCCGCAAACCCCGGGGCAGGGACGCCCCACCGCCAGCTGTCATACGGAGAACGCCATGACCCGCACTCCCGTGAACGTCACCGTCACCGGCGCGGCCGGCCAGATCGGTTACGCCCTGCTCTTCCGCATCGCCTCCGGCCAGCTGCTCGGCGCGGACGTGCCGGTCAAGCTCCGCCTGCTGGAGATCACCCCGGCCCTGAAGGCCGCCGAGGGCACGGCGATGGAGCTGGACGACTGCGCGTTCCCGCTCCTGCAGGGCATCGACATCACGGACGACCCGAACGTCGCGTTCGACGGGTCCAACGTCGCCCTCCTCGTCGGCGCCCGCCCCCGCACCAAGGGCATGGAGCGCGGCGACCTCCTGGAGGCCAACGGCGGCATCTTCAAGCCGCAGGGCAAGGCCATCAACGACCACGCCGCCGACGACATCAAGGTCCTGGTGGTCGGCAACCCGGCCAACACCAACGCCCTGATCGCCCAGGCCGCCGCCCCCGACGTACCGGCCGAGCGGTTCACCGCGATGACCCGCCTGGACCACAACCGCGCGCTGACCCAGCTCGCGAAGAAGACGGGCTCCACGGTCGCCGACATCAAGCGCCTGACCATCTGGGGCAACCACTCCGCCACCCAGTACCCGGACATCTTCCACGCCACGATCGGCGGCAAGAGCGCCGCCGAGGTCGTCAACGACGAGAAGTGGCTGGCCGAGGACTTCATCCCGACCGTCGCCAAGCGCGGCGCCGCCATCATCGAGGCCCGCGGCGCCTCGTCGGCCGCCTCCGCCGCCAACGCCGCCATCGACCACGTCCACTCCTGGGTCAACGGCACCCCGGAGGGCGACTGGGTCTCCATGGGCATCCCGTCCGACGGCTCCTACGGCGTGCCGGAGGGCCTGATCTCCTCCTTCCCGGTCACCTGCAAGGACGGCACGTACGAGATCGTCCAGGGCCTGGAGATCAACGAGTTCTCCCGCGCCCGCATCGACGCCTCCGTCCAGGAGCTCGCCGAGGAGCGCGACGCGGTCCGCGGTCTCGGCCTCATCTGAGCCGACCCCCTCTCCCGCAGGGCCCCGCACCGGCTTCCGCCCGGAGCGGGGCCCGCTGCGTTCGCCCGGCCGTCACCACCGTGGCCGAAACTCACCCGTACGACGGAAACGCGGACGCCCGCGGCGCCGGTCCCGTGACAATCCGGTTCTGCCGGAACATGCTCGCCCCCTATGCTGATGGGCCCTCAACTCGCCTGTCGGCCAACCGAATTCACAGCAACGGGGGAGAGGCGTGAGCACTCCGCACGTGCCGCAGCAAGCACAGCACACGGGCGCGCCGCCGCCCGACCCGCCGCCCACGCCACCGCACGCCAGCGAGGCCACCCGGCTGCTGTGCGCGGGCGCCTACCTCGACTCCGGTTACCGCGACCGCGTCATCGAGCAGCTCTACCTCAACGAACAGCGCGTCGTCGCGCCGTCGCTCGGCTTCGACGCGGCCCGCGTCCTCGCCCACGCGCTGCGCGCCCGCCGCCAGGAACTGCTGTGGTCGGCGGCCATCGTCGGCCTGTGGACGGCGGGGGTGGCGCTCAGCGGCGGCCTGCTGGCCCACCTGCTGTGGCCCAGCCTGCTGCTCGCCGTCGCGCCCCTGCTCCGCGGCCGGGCCGCGCAGCCGCCCTGGTACCGGTTGTTCCCCGCGTTCCTGGCCCGCTGGGCCGGCCGCGCCGGCGCCGGGCTCGCCCTGTTCGCGCTGGGCGCCGTCGCGTTCCACGGCGGCTCGGACGGCGACTCCGGCTACGGGTCCCCGTACGACTCCTCCGGCCCGTACGGCTCCGACGGCAGCGGGCTGCTGGAGTCGGTCGCCGACGGCTTCGCGACCGCGGCCGAACCGGGACAGGCCTGGCTCGGGGCGGGAGTGCTCGTCGCCATCGGCCTGTGCGCGTTCGCGCAGCGCAGCCAGTTCGCCCGCGCCCTCTTCTCCGAACTGTCCCCGCAGCGCTTCCCGGACGCCGCAGGCGACCCCGCCGAGCAGGTCGGCAACCAGCGGTTCCAGCGGCTGACGGGGCGCATCCGGCTGGAACAGCACGCGCCGCTGATCATGTACCACGAGGCGCGGCCGTTCTGCGGGGCGGGCGCCGCGCACGAGACCTGGGTGCTCGCCGTCGAACTCCGTCCCGACGAGGAGAAGAAGCCGCAGCCGCTCAGCAACCGCGTGATCCTGGACCGCATCCGGCCGCTGATCGAGCAGTTGCGGGTGCCCGCCGAGTACGCGGGTCCCGGCGTCCGCGACCGGCTGCGCCGCCTGGAGATCGACGAGTGCGTGTTCCTGCCCGTCGAGGGGCTGCTCTCCCGCGACCAGGCGCCCTACACCCAGGTCGCGTTCGAGCAGCACCGGGCGCGCGCCGTCGAGGAGGGCGGCGAGAAGCGCCGGCACTTCCTGCGCGTCCGCGTCGGCGGCTGGGAGGAGGAGCTGGTCGTCACCGTCTTCGTGCGGCTCCACACGCAGGGCCGGATGCTCATGCTGGAGATCGCCCCGCACGTGCTGACGCCGATCCGCGCGGACTTCAAGGACGCCGACCGCACCTCGCACCGGTTCCGCGGCGACAACCCGGTCGGCAAGGTGGCCGGCGCGGCCGTCCTGGTGCCCGGGGCCGCGGGCCGCTCGCTGGTCTCGCTGGGCCGGGGCGCGGTGTACGGGTGGCGGCTGCTGACCGGCGGTCACGCGGGCGCGCTGCCCGACGGCCCGGCCCTGTCGGTGCGGGAGCTGGCCGCCGCGCCCGCCGGGTCCACCTTCCAGGACATGGACGTGGCCCGCTACCTGCGGAGCATCCAGGACCGCATCGGGCGCGGGGTGCGCCTGGCGCTGGCCGAAGCGGGCTACGAGACCGGGGAGTTCGTGCAGAAGATCGTCAACATCAGCAACGGCGCCGTCCACATCGGCCGCGCCGACAACTCCTCCTTCGCGTTCGGCGACAACGCCCGCGCCGAGACCACGACCGGCGGCTCCGAGCCGCAGAAGGGAACCGACTAGCGATGGCACCCGACCAGCCCCATGTCCGCATCGGCCGCGCCGACAACTCCTCCTTCGCCTTCGGCGACCACGCCCGCGCCGAGACCCGCAACACCACCTCCGCCGGACGCGACGAGACCGCCGAGGAACTGCTGGCGGCCGTGCGGGAACTGCGCGCCGACCTGACCCGGCTGCGGCAGAGCGAGGAGACGGCGCGGCTCGACGAGGCCCTCGCGGACACCGAGGGCGAGATCACCCGGACCGGCACGGCCGGCGAGGGGCGCCTGGCGCGACTGCGGGAGGTCCTCACGGACGCCCAGAACATCGTGACGCTGTTCGCGTCGGCCGGGGCGGTCGCCGGACTGCTGGGGATGTGAGAGGGGCGCGATGAACGGGGGACCGCGGTACTGGAACGAGGACACCCAGCGCTGGGAGGACGGCACCGGCACCGCCGCCCCGGTCACCCCACCGCCCCCACCGCGCCCGGAGTTCCTGCCACCGGCCCCGGCGGAACAGGGCGGGGCGACGCCGCCGGACGCGCTGCCGGGCGGCACACCGGCGGCGGACGCTCGGGCGGGCGTGGCGGGACCCGGTGGCTGGTCCGAGGTGCCGGACGGCGGCGCCTGGCCGCCCGCCGGCGGGACGGCGCCCGCACCGCCCGGCTCCCGAGGGCCGGGCCGCCGACTCGTGTGGGGCGTGCTGGGCGGTGCCGCGGCGGCGGGTGTCGCCGTGGCCCTGGCGCTGACGTTCGCCGTCGGGGACGACGGCGGGGACGGCGGCCCCGGCGACGGCAAGGCGGCCTCCGCCACTGCCTCACGGACCGGCGGCACCCCGTCCGGCACCGGCGGCGCCGGACCGACCGGCGGCGAGCCGACCGACGACGCCTCCGCCGCCCCGTCCGGCCCGGCGTCCGAACTCCCCGCCGATTACGAGCTCCACACGGACGCCGAGGGCTTCACCATCGCCCGTCCGCAGGGCTGGACGCGCGAGGCGACGGCCTCCCAGCACGGCATGGACGTCGTCACCTACCGCAGCGCGGACCGGTACCGCCGCCTCCAGGTGTACGAGGTGGCGGAGTCCTCGCCCGAGGAGTCCTTCGAGCTGTTCCTGTCCGACAGGACGCCGAAGGCCAAGGGCTTCGAACAGGTCGCCCTGGAGCGGCTCGACGAGCGCGGCGTGTCCGGTGTGCGGCTGGAGTACCGCGCCGACTCCTTCCGGGGCGAACCGGACGTCGGCAGCTGGCACGTCCAGGACGTGCGCTTCCGCTCGCCCGGCGACGGCAAGCTGTACGCGATCGCCGCGTACGGCCCGCCCACCGACGGCGTCGATCCCGAGCTCGACCTGGTGCTGACGGCCCTGACCCACTTCTGCCCGCCGGCCACGACCTGCGAGCGGCCCACCGGCGGGGGCTGACCCGGGGCACGGGCACGCCACGCGCCGCCCCGCCCGCCCAGCCGCATCCCGAACCCGTGCGCCCCGCAGCCGTGATCGCCGTACGCCGGGACCCCGGTGCAGCCGGACGTCCGGTACACCGCCCGCGCCTCGGTGAGCGCGGCGGGGCGCAGCAGGCCGCAGAACCGTTCCCGTCCGATTTCCGGCCTTTGCCGGTGCCGCTCGTGACGCAGCGCACTTTCGGCCATGGATCGCGCATGCAATCCGGGGCCCAGGGCAGGCGCACCCGGTCCCGTGAGTGACACGCGTGTGACACACGGGTGCTGAACAGGAACGGAAGGCAATGTCGACCATGGCGGACAGTACGGAACGAAACGCGCCCGAAGCGCGCAGGACCATCCACGCGGGGGGCGAGTGGCGGGAGGCGGTCTCCGGCGCCACACGCGAGATCATCGACCCCGCGGACGCCGTGCCGTTCGCCGTGGTCGCCGAGGGTGACGAGAAGGACGCGGACCTGGCCGTCGCCGCCGCGCGCCGCGCCTTCGACGAGGGCGTCTGGCCGCACACGCCCGTCGCCGAGCGCGCCGCGCTGCTGCGCCGCGTCGCCGACCTCCTGGTGCGCGACCGGGAGGAGATCGGCCTGCTGGAGAGCCGCGACGCGGGGAAGACCGTCGAGGAGGGCCGCGTCGACGTCGACTGCGTCGCCGACGCCTTCCGGTACTTCGCCGACCTCGTCGCCGCCGAGGCGCCGGGCCGGGTCGTGGACGCCGGGTCGCCCGACATCCACAGCGTCGTCGTGCACGAGCCCGTCGGCGTCTGCGCGATGATCACGCCCTGGAACTACCCGCTGCTCCAGGCCAGTTGGAAGATCGCGCCCGCGCTCGCCGCCGGCAACACCTTCGTGATCAAGCCGAGCGAGGTCACCCCGCTGACGACGGTCGCCCTGATCGGGCTGCTGGTCGAGGCGGGGCTCCCCGCGGGCGTCGCCAACCTCGTCACCGGACCCGGCCACACCGTCGGCGCCCGCTTCGCCGAGCACCCCGACGTCGACCTCGTCTCCTTCACCGGCGGGCTGGTCAGCGGCACCAAGGTCGCCCAGGCCGCCGCCCCGAGCGTGAAGAAGGTCGCCCTCGAACTCGGCGGCAAGAACCCCAACGTCGTCTTCGCCGACGCCTGCGCCACCGACGAGGGCTTCGACACCGCCGTCGACCAGGCCCTCAACGCCGCGTTCATCCACAGCGGCCAGGTCTGCTCGGCCGGCTCCCGCCTGATCGTCGAGGAGTCCGTCCGCGAGCGCTTCGTCGCCGAACTCGCCCGCCGCGCCGAGAGGATCCGCCTCGGCCGCGGCACCGCCGACGGCGTCGAGTGCGGCCCGCTGGTCTCCGAGCAGCAGCGCGCCAGGACCGAGGACTACGTGGCCTCCGCGCTCGCCGAGGGCGCCGTGCTGCGCTGCGGCGGCAAGCGCCCCGAGCCGTCCGACGACCGGCCCGCCACCGGCTACTTCTACGAGCCGACCGTCCTCGACCGCTGCCACCGCGAGATGCGCGTCGTACGCGAGGAGGTCTTCGGCCCGGTCCTCACCGTCGAGACCTTCCGCACCGAGGACGAGGCCGTCGCCCTCGCCAACGACACCGAGTACGGCCTCGCGGGCGCCGTCTGGACCGCCGACGCGGGCCGCGCCCGCCGGGTCGCCGGCCGGCTGCGGCACGGCACCGTCTGGATCAACGACTTCCACCCCTACCTGCCGCAGGCGGAGTGGGGCGGCTTCGGCAAGAGCGGGACCGGCCGCGAACTCGGCCCGGCCGGGCTCGCCGAGTACCGCGAGACCAAGCACGTCTACCAGAACCTCGCGCCGAAGCCGGTGCGCTGGTTCGCGGGCTGACTCCCGCCCGTTCCCGCCCCCCCCACGTCCCCCTC
>NZ_JARVKW010000066.1 GCF_029813775.1 Streptomyces sp. DH24
CATCACGACGGCCGCCGTCGTCCAGGCCACCGGCGACGCCGGCCTACGAGGCCCGCTGTGGTGCGTGACGCGTGACGCCGTGGGCGCCGTCGCCGGCGACCGGGTCGGCGGCGTCGACCGGGCCGCCGTATGGGGACTGGGCCGGGTCGCGGCCCGCGAGTTCCCGGACCGCTGGGGAGGCCTGATCGACCTGCCCGCGACCGGACCGGAGCCCGGCGCCGTCGGCACCCTGCTGTCCGTCCTCGCGGCGGGCGACGGCGAGGACGAGGTGGCGATACGCGCCACCGGCGCCTTCGTCCGGCGGCTCGTGCCCGCGCCCCGGCAGGACCTCGCTCCCGCCCTCCGGCAGGAACAGCCGGTGTCCGGCGGCTGGCGTCCGGGCGGCACCACCCTTGTCACCGGGGGTACCGGCGGCCTCGGCGCCCAGGTCGCCCGGCGGCTGGCGCGGGAGGGTGCGCAGCGGCTGCTGCTGGTCTCCCGGCGCGGCCCGGACGCCCCCGGAGCGGCCGAACTGCGCGACGAACTCACCGCGGCGGGCACGGAAGTGGACATCGCCGCCTGCGACGTCACCGACCGGGCGCGGCTCGCGGAACTGCTCGCGGCCCTCCCCGCCGGCCGGCCGCTCACCGCCGTCGTGCACGCCGCCGGGGTGCTGGACGACGGCGTGCTGGACCGGCTGACGCCCGAACGGTTCACCGGCGTGTTCCACACCAAGGCCACCGGCGCCCTCCTCCTGGACGAACTGACCCGCGGCCACGACCTGTCCGCGTTCGTCCTGTTCTCGTCGGTGTCGGGCGCCGTCGGCAATCCCGGCCAGGCCAACTACGCGGCGGCCAACGCCGTGCTGGACGCCCTGGCCCGGCGCAGACGCGCCGAGGGACTGCCGGGCGTGTCCCTCGCCTGGGGCGCGTGGCGCGGCGCCGGGATGGCCGCCGGCCTCGCGGACGGGCAGGCGGACCGTGCCGGACTCGGCGGCCTCGACCCCGACCTCGCCCTCACCGCCCTGCTGGAGGCGACCGCCGACCCCCACCCCGCCCTCGTCGTCGCCGACCCGGCACCCCTCGCCGCCGCACTGCACGACGCCGGTCCGCGCCGCAGCCGCCTGTTCGACGACCACCCCGCCGCCGGGGCCACCCGTGGCGCGGCGGACACCGTGACGCCTCTGGCCGACCGGCTGCGTGCGGCCCCGGCCGCCGAGCAGGCGGCGCTCGTGCTGGACGTGGTGCGCGCCCAGGCCGCCGCCGCCCTCGGCCACACGCGCGCCGGCGCCGCCCCGGCCGACCGGGCCTTCCGCGCCTCCGGGTTCGACTCCCTCACGGCCGTCGAGCTGCGCAACCGGCTGGTCGCCGCGACCGGCCTGCCCCTCGGCGCGGGCGTCGTCTTCGACCACCCGACCCCACGCCGGCTCGCCGACCACCTCCTGGCATCCCTCAACGGCACACCCCAGGACTCCGCCCAGGACACCGCCCCGGACGCCGGACCGGCCGCCGGGGCCGACGCGGACGACCCCGTGGTGATCGTCGGCATGGCCTGCCGGCTGCCCGGCGGCGCCGACTCACCGCCCCGCCTGTGGGAACTCCTCGCCGGTGAACGGGACGTCATCGGTCCCTTCCCGGCCGACCGCGACTGGGACCTCGGCGAGTTCGACGGCGGCCCCGGCAACCGCTTCGCGGGGGGCTTCCTGCACGACGCCGCCGACTTCGACGCGGCCTTCTTCGGCATCTCCCCGCGCGAGGCCGTCACCATGGACCCGCAGCAGCGGCTGCTGCTGGAGACCGCCTGGGAGGCCTTCGAACGCTCCGGCATCGACCCGACGACCCTGCGCGGCACCCGCACCGGCGTGTTCGTCGGCAGCAACGGACAGGACTACGCCCACGTGGTCAGCGGCGCCGAGGAGCGCACCGAGAGCCACGCCGCCACCGGCCTCGCCGCCGGCGCCCTGTCCGGCCGGGTCTCCTACACCCTCGGTCTGGAGGGCCCGGCGCTCACCGTCGACACCGCCTGCTCGTCCTCCCTGGTCGCCCTGCACACCGCCGTCCAGGCGCTGCGGGCGGGGGAGTGCACCCTCGCGGTGGCGGGCGGCGTCACCGTGATGACCGACTCGGCGAGCTTCGCCCGCGTCCAGCGGCTCGGCGCCATCGCCCGCGACGGCCGCTCCAAGGCCTTCTCCGACGACGCCGACGGCACCGGATACGCCGAAGGCGTCGCCCTGCTCGTGGTCGAGCGGCTGTCCGACGCCCGCCGCAACGGCCACCGCGTCCGCGCCGTCGTCCGCGGGTCCGCCGTGAACCAGGACGGCGCCTCGAACGGCCTCACGGCCCCCAACGGCCCCGCCCAGCAGCGCGTCATCCGGCAGGCACTCGCCGACGCCGGTCTCCGTCCGGCCGACGTGGACGCCGTCGAGGCGCACGGCACCGGCACCCGGCTCGGCGACCCCATCGAAGCGGGCGCGCTCCTCGCGACGTACGGCCGGGAGCGGGAACGGCCGCTGTGGCTGGGCTCCCTGAAGTCCAACATCGGGCACACCCAGGCGGCGGCGGGCGCGGCCGGCGTCATCAAGACGGTGCTCGCCATGGAGCACGGCACCCTGCCGCGCACCCTGCACGCCGACACGCCCTCCACCCGCGTCGACTGGGCGTCGGGCGCCGTACGGCTGCTGACCCGGGCGCGGGAGTGGCCCCGCGCGGAACGCCCGCGCCGGGCGGCCGTCTCGGCGTTCGGCATCAGCGGCACCAACGCGCACGTCGTCCTGGAGGAGGCTCCGGGGCCCGCGGCGAGCCGGGCGCCCGCAGGGCGGAGCCCGGAGCCCGCCCTCGCCGCCGAGACAGACGCCCTCCAAGCGCCCGCCGAACACCCCGGCCTGCCGTTCCTGCTCTCCGCCCGCACGGCATCCGCGCTCGCCGAACAGGCCGCCAGGATCGCCGAGTTCGTGCGCGCGGACCCGGGGACCCCGACCGCGTCGACCGGCTGGTCCCTCGCCACCACCCGCTCCGCCTTCCCGCACCGTGCCGTCGTCCTCGGCGGCGACCGCGACGCGCTCCTCGGCGCCCTGGACGCCCTGGCCGCGGGCGGCGCGGACCCGGCGCTGGTGCGCGGGAGCACCGTCGACAGTGACACCGGGCCCGTGTTCGTCTACCCCGGGCAGGGCTCCCAGTGGTGGGGCATGGGGCGCGAACTCCTCGACACGTCGGCCGTGTTCCGTACGGCCGTCGGCGCGTGTGCCGATGCTCTCGCCCCGTACGTCGACTGGTCCCTCACCGACCTCCTCGCCGGCCAGGGCGAGGATCCGGAAATGCTGCACCGGGCCGACGTCGTGCAGCCCGCGCTGTTCTCGATGATGGTCGCGCTGACCGAGCTGTGGCGCTCCCTCGGTGTGACACCGGGCGCGGTCGTCGGCCACTCGCAGGGGGAGATCGCCGCCGCCCACGTGGCGGGCGCCTTCTGCCTGGAGGAGGCGGCCCGGCTGGTGGCGCTGCGGGGCCGGACCATGCTGAAGCTCGCCGGGCTCGGCGGCCTGATGTCCGTCTTCGCGCCCGCCGACCGCGTCGCACCGCTCCTCGACGCCTGGCCCGGACGGCTCTCCCTGGCCGTCCTCAACGGCCCGGCCGCCGTCGTCGTCTCCGGCGACCGTGCCGCCCTCGACGAACTGGGCGCCCACTGCGCGGAGCAGGGCCTGCGCAGCAAGCACGTCCAGTCCGACATCGCGGGCCACGGCCCGCAGACCGAGGCCGTGAAGAACGAACTCCTCGCGGCCCTGGGCGAGGTGCGGCCCGGACCCGGCCGGGTCCCGTTCTTCTCCACCGTCACCGGCGAACGGCTCGACACCACGGAGCTGACCGCCGGCTACTGGTACCGCAACCTGCGGCACACCGTCCGCATGGAGCAGGCCACGCGGTCCCTGCTGGACGCCGGTCACCGCGTGTTCGTGGAGAGCAGCCCGCATCCCGTGCTGACCGGCGCGATCGGCGAGACCAGCGAGGCGGCCGGCGTCGAGGACGCCGTCGCCGTCGGCACGATCCGCCGCTCCGCCGGCGGCACCCGCACCTTCCTGGCGGCGGCGGCCACCGCCTGGACCGCCGGGGTGCCCGTCGACTGGCGACCCTGTTTCCCGCCCGCCGTCCGCTCCGCCCCGCCCGTCGAACTGCCCACCTACCCCTTCCAGCGCCGGCGCCACTGGCCCACGCCCAGGCCCGCGTCGCCGCCCGCCACCGACGGCGACACCGCCTTCTGGAACCTCGTCGACAGCGGCGACACGACTGGCCTGGCCGCCGAAACCGGCGCCCCAGAGGACGAGTTGGCGGCCGTGCTGCCCGCCCTGACCGACTGGCGGCGACGGACCCGGCGCCGCGCGCTCGCCGCGTCCTGGTGCTACGACGACGCCTGGCACCCGCTGCCGCCGCCCGGCCCGGCCCGGGAGGTGCGGCGGCTCGTCGTCGTGCCGAGCGGCCACGCCACCGACCCCTGGGTGACGGACGTCGTCGCCGCCCTGGGACCCGACACCACCCGCGCCGACGTCGACCCGGCCACCGCCGACCGGACGTCCCTCGCCGGGCTGCTCTCCGCACGGCCCTCCGTCGTCGTCTCCCTGCTCGGCCTCGCCGAGGAACCCGGCGACGAACGCCACCCGGCCGCCCCCGCCGGACTCACCGCGACCCTCGCCCTGGTCCAGGCCCTCGCCGACACCGCCACCGGCGCGAAGCTGTGGTGCCTGACCCGCGAAGCAGTCGCCGCCGTACCCGGCGACCGGGTGCTCCGCCCGACGCAGGGCACCCTGTGGGGCCTCGGCCGGGTCGCCGCCCTGGAACTCCCGGACCTGTGGGGCGGTCTGGCCGACCTGCCCGACACCGTCGACACCCGCACGGGCGCCCTCCTCGCCGCCCGCCTCACCCCGGACGCCGGCGAGGACCAGATCGCGCTGCGCCCGTCCGGCGCCCACGGGCGGCGCCTCGTGCCCGCCGGGGACCCCGCACCTGCCGCGCCCTGGCACACCAGCGGCACCGCCCTGATCACCGGAGGCACCGGCGCGCTCGGCGCCCGGCTCGCCCGCTGGGCCGTCTCGCGCGGCGCAGGACACGTCCTGCTCCTCAGCCGCAGCGGCCCGGACGCCCCCGGCGCCGACACCCTCCGGCGGCAGGTCGAGGACATGGGCGCCCGCGTCACCGTCGCGGCCTGCGACACCGCCGACCGTGCCGCGCTGGCCGCCGAACTCGACGCCGTACCGGACGAGTTCCCGCTCACCACCGTGATCCACGCGGCCGGTGTCAGTGACGGCGACAGCGAGACGACGGCCCTCACCCCGCCCCGTCTCGACGCCCTGCTGCGCGCCAAGCTGCTCGGCGCCCGCCACCTGCACGAACTCACCGCCGGCCGGGACCTCGACGCGTTCGTGCTGTTCTCCTCCGGCGCCGCCTCCTGGGGCAGTGGCGGACAGCCCGCCTACGCCGCCGCCAACGCCTACCTCGACGCGCTCGCCCGGCACCGCCGCGCCGCGGGGCTGACCGCCGCCTCCGTCGCCTGGGGCGCCTGGGGCGGGACCGGCATGGCCACCGCGCCCGGCCTCGCCGCCGAACTCGCCCGGCGCGGCGTCGAACCCATGGACCCCGACACCGCGCTCACCGCCCTGCAACGCGTCCTGGACGAGGACCGCGCCGGTCTGACCGTCTCGGCGACGGACTGGGCGAAGTTCCTCCCGGCGTTCACCGCCGCCCGGCCGAGCCCACTGCTCTCCGCGCTTCCCGAGGCCCGCGAGACCGACCCGGTGGCCGACGCCCACCCGGACGGCGACGCCACCGCACCCGGCCTGCGCGACCGGCTCACCGGCCTGCCCGACGTGGAACGCGCCCGGCTGCTCCTGGACGTGGTCCGCACCGAGGCCGCCGCCACCCTCGGACACCCGGGCGCCGACGCCGTACCGGCCGAACGCGCCCTGCGCGACCTCGGCTTCGACTCCGTCAGCGCGGTCGACCTGCGCAACCGCCTCAAGAAGGCGACCGGGCTGCCGCTGCCCGCCTCCCTCGTCTTCGACCACCCCAACGCCACCGCCGTCGCCGCCCACCTCCAGGCCGAACTGTTCCCCGACGCGGCCGGCGGCACCGGCAGCGGTGACGACCCCGACGCGGCGGTCCGCGCGGTGCTCGCCACGATTCCGCCCGCCCGGCTGCGCAAGGCGGGCCTGCTCGACCTCGTCCTGCAACTCGCCGACGGCGCCCCGTCCGGCCACACCTCGGGCGGCCCGCACGGCGGGCCACGCCCCGAGGGGGCCGAGCGGACCGAGGGGGCCGACGACCCGCACGACCTGGACGCGCTCGACGGCGAGAGCCTGCTGCGGCTCGCCGCCGAGACCGCCACGGACTGACGCGCCCGCCCGACCCGACCGAGCCTGCGCCGACGCGCCCGCCCGACCCCGGAGAGCCCGCAATGAACACACCCAACCGCTACGTCGAGGCGCTGCGGACCTCCCTCAAGGAGAACGATCGGCTGCGCCGGCAGAACCAGCAGCTCATCTCGGCGGCCGTGGAACCCGTCGCGATCGTCGGCATGGGCTGCCGCTTCCCCGGCGGCGTCACCTCGCCCGAGGACCTGTGGCAACTCGTCGTCGACGGCCGTGACGCCATCGGCGGTTTCCCCGCCGACCGCGGCTGGGACCTCGCCCGCCTGGCCGGCGACGGCCCCGGCCGCAGCCGCACCCGCGAAGGCGGCTTCCTCGACGCCATGACCGAGTTCGACCCGGCGTTCTTCGGCATCTCCCCGCGCGAGGCCACGGCGATGGACCCGCAGCAGCGGCTGCTGCTGGAAACCGCCTGGGAGGCCCTGGAACGCGCCGGCATCGCCCCCACCGCCCTGCGCGGCAGCCGCACCGGCGTCTTCGCCGGCACCACGATCCAGGACTACGCCAAGGTCGTCGCCGACGCCCGCGAGGACATGCGGATCTACGCCACCACCGGCCACGCCGCCGGCGTGATCTCCGGCCGCATCTCCTACATCCTCGGCCTGGAAGGGCCCGCCGTCACCGTCGACACCGGCTGCTCCTCCTCGCTCGTCGCCCTGCACTGGGCCGTGCAGTCCCTGCGCACCGGCGAGTCCGCCCTGGCGCTGGCCTGCGGCGCGACCGTGATGTGCACGCCCGGCACCTTCGTCTCCTTCACCGCGCAGGGCGGCCTCGCCGCCGACGGCCGCTGCAAGCCGTTCTCCGCCGCCGCGGACGGCGTCGGCTGGAGCGAGGGCGCCGGCGTCCTCGTCCTCGAACGCCTCAGCGACGCACGCCGCAACGGCCACCCCGTCCTCGCCGTCGTGCGCGGCACCGCCCTCAACCAGGACGGCGCCTCCAACGGCATCAGCGCCCCCAACGGCCCCGCCCAGCAACGCGTCATCCGCGCCGCCCTGGACAACGCCGGCCTCACCCCCGGCCAGATCGACGCCGTCGAAGCGCACGGCACCGGCACCACCCTCGGCGATCCCATCGAGGCCCAGGCCCTCATCGCCGCCTACGGCCAGGACCGCGAACGCCCGCTGCTCATCGGCTCGTTGAAGTCCAACATCGGCCACACCCAGGGCGCCGCCGGAGTCGCCGGCGTCATCAAGACCGTCCTGGCCCTGCGGCACGGGCTGCTGCCGCGCAGCCTGCACGCCGAGGAGCCCACCCCCGACGTCGACTGGACCGCGGGCTCGGTCCGGCTCCTCACCGAGAACACGCCGTGGCCGAACGGCACGGGCCCCCGCCGGGCCGGTGTGTCGTCCTTCGGCATCAGCGGCACCAACGCCCACGTCATCCTGGAACAGGCACCCCCCGCCGAGCACCCCGCGCCCCGCACCGCCGGCGCCCCGGCGCTCACGCCGTGGCCGGTGTCCGCCCGCACCGCCACCGCCCTCGACACCCAGCTCCACCGCCTCACCACGGCCACCGCGCACCTGGACGCCCTCGACGTCGGCCACACCCTCGCCACCGGCCGCGCCCACCTCGAACACCGCGCCGTCCTGCTGCCGGCCGACGGCGGCGGGCCGCGCGAACTGTCCCGGGGCGCCGCCACCGAGGGCGGCCTCGCCGTCCTCTTCACCGGCCAGGGCAGCCAACGCCTCGGCACGGGACGGGAGTTGTACGACCGTTTCCCCGTCTTCGCCGAGACGCTGGACGGCCTGTTCACCCACCTCGACCCCGCCCTGCGCGACGTCATGTGGGGGACCGACGAGGCACGGCTGAACCGCACCGAGTACGCCCAGCCCGCCCTGTTCGCCGTCGGGACCGCCCTGTACCGCCTCGCCGAGTCGCTCGGTGTGCGCCCCGGCTTCCTCGCCGGGCACTCCGTCGGCGAGATCACCGCCGCGCACGTCGCCGGGGTGCTCTCCGCCGAGGACGCCTGCGCCCTCGTCACCGCGCGGGGCCGGCTCATGCAGGCGCTGCCCGAGGGCGGCGCCATGGTCGCCGTGGAGGCCACCGAGGCGGACGTACGCCCCCTGCTCGCCCCCGACGTGGCCCTCGCCGCCGTCAACGGACCCGCGTCGGTCGTCCTGTCCGGCGCCGAGGACGCCGTGCTCGCCGCCGCCGACCGGCTCCGCGCGGCCGGACACCGCACCCACCGGCTGGCGGTCTCGCACGCCTTCCACTCGCCGCTGATGACGCCCATGCTCGACGCCTTCCGCGAAGCCGTCGCCGGGCTCACCTTCCACGACCCGCGGCTGCCCGTGGTCTCCACGGTCACCGGCCGCACCGCCACCGCCCCCGAACTGCGCGACCCCGGGCACTGGGTCCGGCACGCCGTGGCCACCGTCCGCTTCGCCGACGCGGTGCACACCCTCGCCGCGCGAGGGGTCCGCGCCCACGCGGAACTCGGCCCCGACGGAGTGCTCTCCGCGCTCGTCACGGAACCCGGCGCCGTCGCCGTGCCGCTCCTGCGCGCCGGCCGCCCGGAAGAACTGTCCTTCCTCACCGGCCTGGCCCGACTGCACACGGCGAGCACGGCCGGCACCGTCGACTGGGCCGCCCTCTACCGGGACACCGGGGCCCGCCACGTCGACCTGCCCACCACCGTCTTCGAACGGCAGCGCTACTGGCCCACCCCCGGCGGCCGGGTCCGGGACGCCGCCGGTCTCGGACTCGGCCCGACCGGCCACCCCCTCCTCGGCGCCGCCGTCGACCTCGCCGACGGCCAGGGCACCGTCCTCACCGGCCGACTGAGCCCGGACAGCCGGCCGTGGCTCGCCCAGCACGTCGTCCACGGCCGCGCCCTCGTCCCCGGCACGGCCTTCCTGGACCTCGCGCTCCGGGCGGCCGGGGAAGCCGGCTGCGACCGCGTCCACGACCTCACCCTCACGGCGCCCCTGGAACTCCGGGACCGCGAGGCCGTGCACCTCCAGGTCCGGGTCGGCCCGCGGGACGCCGACGGCCGCCGCGCCGTGACCGTCCACTCCCGGCCCGAACCGGCCGGCCCCGACGAGCCGTGGACCGACCACGCCACCGGCCGCCTCGACACCGCCCCGGCCACCGGAACGGCCCCCTTCGCCGACACCTTCGACGCCACGGCCTGGCCGCCCCCCGGCGCCGAACCCGTCGACCTCACCGACTGCTACACCCACCTGGAAAGCCTCGGTTTCACCTACGGGCCCCTGTTCCGCGGCCTGCGCGCGGCCTGGCGCCGCGGCACGGAACTGTTCACCGAGGCCGCCCTGCCCCGCGAGGCCCACGCCGACGCGGCCTCCTTCCCGCTGCACCCGGCCCTGTCCGACGCCGCCCAGCACGCCGCCGCCTTCGGCGACCTCGGCGCGCTGAGCGAGGGCGGGCTGCCGTTCTCCTGGGAAGGCGTGACCCTGCACGCCCCGGGCGCCACGGCCGTACGCACCCGCCTGGCCCGCCTCGACCACGACACCGTCACCCTGCACGCCGCCGACCCGGCCGGCCGCCCCGTCCTCACCGTCGAGGCCTTCGTCACCCGCCCCGCCCCGCCGGCGCCCGGCACACCGGACGCCGTGCCCGACGCGCTGTTCACCGTGGACTGGGCCGCGGCCGGGGAACCGCCGCAGAACGGCGTCCAGGACCTAACGGTCGTGGGCCCGGACACCGACGACCTCGTCGAAGCCCTGCGCGCGGCGGGCACGAACGTCACGATCCGCCCCGCCCTGCCCGAACCGGCCGACGTGCCGTCCGTCGTCCTGGTCCACCTGGCGTCCGGCGCGGAACCGCTGCCCGCCGCGCTGCACACCACCGCCGAGCAGGCTCTCCACCTGGTCCGTACGTGGCTGTCCGAGCCCGGGTTCGCCACCGCCCGCCTGGTCGTGGCCACCCCGGCCACCGGTGACCCGGCGGCAGCCGCGGCACGAGGACTGCTGCGCACCGCACAGACCGAGAACCCGGGCCGGTTCACGCTCCTCCACCTCGACGGCCCGCCCGACGGCCACCTGCTGAGCCGCGCCCTGGCGACACCCGAACCCGAGATCCGCCTCTCCGGAACCGAACTCCTCGTCCCCAGGCTCACCGGAGCAGCCCGCACCACCCCACCGCCCGCCTGGGACGTGTCCGGCACCGTGCTGGTCACCGGCGGCACCGGCGGCCTCGGCGCGCTCGTCGCCCGCCACCTGGTGACCCGGCACGCGGCCCACGACCTCCTGCTGGTCTCACGGCGCGGGCCCGACGCCCCCGGCGCGCGGCAACTCGCCGCCGACCTCACCGGACTCGGCGCCCGCGCCAGGATCGCCGCCTGCGACGTCGGCGACCGGGACGCCCTGGCCCGCCTCCTCGCGGACGAGCGGCTGTCCGCCGTGATCCACACCGCGGGCGTCGTGGACGACGGCGTGGTCCAAGCCCTCACCCCCGAACGACTGGCCACCGTCCTGCGCCCCAAGGCGGACGCCGCCTGGCACCTGCACGAACTCGCCCCCGACGTCGGCACGTTCGTGGTCTTCTCCTCGGCCGCGGGCACCCTGGGCGGCGCAGGCCAGGCCAACTACGCCGCCGCCAACGCCTTCCTCGACGCCCTCGCCGAACACCGCCGCGCACTCGGCCTGCCCGCCCTGTCCCTGGCCTGGGGCCCCTGGGACGTCGCCGACAGCACCATGACGGGCGGGCTCACCGACGTGGACCGGGCCCGCCTGGCCCGCTCCGGCTTCCCCTTCCTCACCCCCGAGCAGGGCCTCGCCCTCTTCGACGCCGCCCCGGCCGCCGACCGCGCCACCCTCCTCCCCATCAGGCTCGACCCGACCGCCCTGCGCGCCCGCGACGACGTACCCGCGCTGCTGCGCGACGTGGTCCGTCCGCGCGTACGCCGCACGGCCCAGGCGTCGGCGTCGGCGTCGGCGCCGGAACCGGCGTCGGGGGAGACCGCTGCGGCCGGTTTCACGTCACGGCTCACCGCGCTCGACCACCCCGGGCGGCGGGCCGCGCTGCTCGATCTGGTGCGCGCGAACGTGGCCGTCGTCCTCGGGCACCAGCACACCGAGGCCGTGGAGGCCGGCCGGTCCTTCCGCGACCTGGGGTTCGACTCCCTGACGGCGGTGGAACTGCGCAACGCGCTGACCACCGCGACCGGCCTGCGACTGCCCGCGACGCTCGTCTTCGACCACCCGACGCCCCAGGCACTCGCCGAGCGTCTGCTGGCCGACCTCTGCCCGGACACGGCAGCCGGGCCGGAGACACGGGACGCGCTGCCCACCTCCGAGGTGGCCGACGACCCCGTGGTGGTCGTGGGGATGGCGTGCCGTTTCCCGGGTGGGGTGAGCTCCCCGGAGGACCTGTGGCAGTTGGTGTCGGGCGGTATCGACGCGGTCGGTGAGTTCCCGGCGGACCGAGGCTGGGACCTGGACCGGCTCTACCACCCGGACCCCGGACATCCGGGCACGTCGTCCACCCGGGAGGGCGGGTTCCTGAGAGGCGTCGGGGGCTTCGACGCCGAGTTCTTCGGGATGAGTCCGCGTGAGGCGTTGGCGACGGATGCTCAGCAGCGGTTGCTGCTGGAGTCGTCGTGGGAGGCGGTCGAGCGGGCGGGTATCGATCCGGTTTCGCTGGCCGGGAGCAGGACCGGTGTGTTCGCGGGCGTGATGTACAACGACTACCGGGAGTTGCTGACCGGGGACGAGTACGAGGCGTTCCGGGGCAACGGCAGCGCGCCGAGCGTTGCGTCGGGCCGGGTGGCGTACGCCCTGGGCCTCGAAGGACCAACGGTGTCCATCGACACGGCGTGTTCGTCGTCGTTGGTGGCGGTGCATTTGGCTGCGCAGGCGTTGAGGTCGGGGGAGTGTTCGCTGGCGTTGGCCGGTGGTGTGACGCTGATGTCGACGCCGACGACGTTTGTGGAGTTCTCTCGGCAGGGTGGGTTGGCGCCGGACGGTCGGTGCAAGGCGTTCTCGGATGCGGCCGACGGGGTCGGCTGGGCCGAGGGTGTCGGTGTTCTGGTGCTGGAGCGGGAGTCGGACGCTCTCCGGAACGGTCATCGGATTCTGGCTGTGGTGCGTGGGTCGGCTGTGAATCAGGATGGGGCGTCGAACGGTCTGACGGCGCCGAACGGGCCGTCCCAGCAGCGGGTGATCCGGCAGGCGCTGGCCGGTGCCGGGCTGGAGCCGCGGGACGTGGATGTGGTGGAGGCGCACGGCACGGGGACCCGGCTGGGGGACCCGATCGAGGCGCAGGCCCTGCTCGCCACGTACGGGCAGGAGCGGGAACGGCCGTTGCTGCTGGGCTCGGTGAAGTCGAACATCGGGCACACGCAGGCCGCTGCGGGCGTGGCGGGTGTGATCAAGAGCGTCATGGCGATGCGGCAGGGCGTGGTCCCGCCGACGCTGCATGCCGATGTCCCGTCCTCGCACGTCGACTGGTCGGCCGGGACTGTGGAGTTGGCGCGCGAGGAGACCCCGTGGCCCGACACCGGGCGTCCGCGCCGGGCAGCGGTCTCCTCCTTCGGTGTGAGCGGCACCAACGCGCACCTGATCCTCGAACAACCCCACCCCCAGCATCCCGAGCAGCCGGAACCCGAGGACGAGACGCAGTCGCGGGGCGTGGTTCCGTGGATCGTGTCGGCCAGGACGGCCGCCGCGCTGGACGCACAACTCGACCGCCTCCACGCCGGTGCCGAAGGTTCCCCGCACGACATCGGGCATGCGCTGGCGACCGGAAGAACCCTGTTCGCCCATCGGGCGGTACTGCTGGCCGGACCGGACGGGCGCACGGAAGCGGCGCGCGGAGTGGCGGCGGGCACGGGCCCGTTGGCGATGCTCTTCTCCGGGCAGGGCGCGCAACGACTGGCGATGGGGCGTGGGTTGTACGAGCGTTTCCCGGTCTTCGCGGAGGCGTTGGACGCCGTCCTGGCCGAACTCGACCCGGCGTTGCGGGGGGTGATGTGGGGCGAGGACGAGGAGACGCTGAATCGGACGGAGTATGCGCAGCCTGCTCTCTTCGCGGTCGAGGTGGCTCTGTTCCGGCTGGTGGAGTCTTTGGGTGTGCGGCCGGACTTCGTTGCCGGGCACTCGGTCGGTGAGGTCGCCGCCGCGCATGTGGCGGGTGTGCTGTCTTTGGCGGATGCGGGTGTGCTGGTGTCGGCGCGGGCGCGGTTGATGCGGGCGTTGCCCCAGGGCGGGCTGATGGTCGCGGTGGAGGCTGCTGAGGAGGAGGTGTTGCCGCTGCTGTCGCAGGGGGTGTCGGTCGCGGCGGTCAACGGGCCCCGCTCACTGGTCCTGTCGGGTTCCGAGGATGCTGTCCTCGCGGTGGCCGCTGCCCTGCCCGGCCGTCGCAGTACGCGGTTGCGTGTCTCGCACGCTTTCCATTCGCCGCTGATGGACCCGATGCTGGACGACTTCCGGGAAGCGATCTCGGGAATCACCTTCCGCGAGCCGCGCGTCCCGTTGGTCTCCCATCTCACCGGGTCCCTCGCCGATCCGGCCGACCTGTGCACCCCCGGTCACTGGGTCCGTCACGTCCGGGAGACCGTCCGCTTCTGCGACGGCATCCGCACCCTGACCGGTCAGGGAGTCAGCCGCTTCCTCGAACTCGGTCCCGACGGCACCCTGACCGCCCTCGTCCAGCAGTCCGCACCCGAGGACGTCATCGCCGTACCCGCCCTCCGCAAGGACCGGCCCGAACCCGATGCCGTGCTCACCGCGTTGGCCGCGCTGCACGTGGACGGGGTGCCCGTCGACTGGGCGGCACTGTTCGACGCACGCCGCGTCAGGCCCGTGGAGCTGCCGACGTACCCCTTCCAGCACCGGGACTTCTGGCCCCGGCCGGCGCTCCCGGCCCAGGACGCCACGGGCCTCGGTCTGGTCCCGGCCGGGCACGGTCTGCTGGGCGCCGCCGTGCCGCTCGCCGACGCGGACGGCGTCGTCCTCACCGGGCGGCTGTCGCGCACCGGGCAGCCCTGGCTCGCCGACCACGCCGTGCTGGGCCGCACGTTGCTGCCCGGGTCGGCCCTGGTGGAGCTGGCGGTGCGGGCGGGGGAGGAGTGCGGGTGCGAGCGGGTCGAGGAGCTGACGCTGGGCGCGCCGCTCGTCGTGCCGGCCGAGGGCGCCGTACGTATCCAGGTCACGGTCGGAACCGACGACGGCGACGGGCGGCGGCCGGTGACCGTGCACGCGCGCCCGGAGAGCGCCGTGGACGACGAGCCGTGGACCGTTCACGCCACAGGTGTGCTCGGCACGTCCTCGGAAGTGCCGCTGTCGGAGGCGGAGTTGGCGGTCTGGCCGCCTGCCGACGCCACCCCGGTCGACCTGGGGGCGTTCTACCCCGACCGGGCCGCGACCGGGTTCGACTACGGCCCGGCGTTCCAAGGGCTGCGGCGGGCCTGGCGGCGCGGCGACGAGGTGTTCGCCGAGGCGGAACTGCCCGACGGCACGGAACCGAACGGCTTCGGTCTGCACCCCGCCCTCTTCGACGCGGCCCTCCAGGGCACGTCGCTGCTGGTCGGTGACGGCGTGGTGCCGTTCGCGTGGGAGGGCGTCGCGCTGCACGCCCACGGGGCCACGGCGGTACGCGCCCGGCTCACGCTCGTCGCGCCGGACCGGGTGCGTGTCGCTCTCGCCGACCCAACCGGGCAACTCGTCGCCACCGCCGACTCGCTGGCCGTGCGTGCCGTCACGGCCGGGCAGTTGCAGGCGACGGCCGGTCCCCTCTACCGGGTCGACTGGGTGCCGGCCGCCGCGCCGTCGGCCCCGTACCGGGGCACGGTCACACTGACCGGCGACCCCGACGAGCGCCACGTCGTTGCCCTCCGGGACGCCGGAGCCGCGATCGTGGAGGAGGGCGCCGACGTCCGGGTCGCGCTCCTGCCGGCCCCCGCCCCGGACAGCGGGGTCCTCTCGGCCGTCCGGTCCGCACTGGCGCTCCTGCGCGGCGGCCTCGCGGAGGAACCGGACCGGCCCCTGGTCGTCGTCACCGAGGACACCGGGGACCCGGCGGTGGCGGCCGTACGAGGGCTGCTGCGGTCGGCTGCGGCGGAACACCCCGGGCGGGTGGCCGCACTCACCGTCGAAGGCACCGCCGCTCCGGAGGCGCTGCGCACCGCGCTCGGGGTGCTGCTCGACGGCGGCGAGCCGGAGGTCTCGGTGCGGGGCGCGGACGTCCTCGTACCGCGGCTGGCCCGCGTCACGGCACCCACGGCACCCGCACCGGAACCGGCGGTGCAGCCGGCACCGGGTCCGGCGGGGCAGCCGGCACCCGAACCGAAAAGGCGGCCCGCACCGCAACCGGAAGGGCAGCCGGCAGGGGATCCGGCACCGGAACCGGAAGGGCAGCCGACAAAGGGTCCGGCAGGGCACCCGGCCTGGGGTGGCCCGGGCACCGTCCTCGTCACCGGCGGTACGGGCGGCCTCGGTGCGGCGCTCGCCCGGCATCTGGTCGCCCGGCACGGCGTGCGCGACCTCCTGCTGGTCTCCCGGCGCGGCCCGGACGCGACCGGCGCCGCCGAACTGGCCGCCGACCTCACCGAGGCCGGGGCCCGCGTCGAGATCGCGGCCTGCGACATCGGCGACCGGGACGCCCTGGCCGCCCTGCTCGCCGGACGGACCCTCGGCGGGGTCGTGCACACGGCCGGTGTCCTGGACGACGGCGTGGTGACCGCGCTGACCGACGAACGGCTGGCCGCCGTACTGCGCCCGAAAGCCGACGCGGCCCGCCACCTGCACGAACTCCTGAGCGATCAAGGGCCGTTCGTCGTCTTCTCGTCGGCCGCAGGCACCCTCGGCAGCGCCGGCCAGGGCAACTACGCCGCCGCCAACGCCTACCTCGACGCCCTCGTCCGCGAGCGCCGTGCCGCCGGACTGCCGGGCCTGTCGCTGGCCTGGGGCCCCTGGGAGGCGTCGGCCGGGATGGCCGGTCAGCTGAACGCCGCCGACCGGGCCCGCATGGCCCGCACCGGGCTGCTGCCGCTGCCCACCGACACCGCCCTCGCCCTGTTCGACGCCGCGCTCGCGGGCGACGAACCCGTCGTGCTCCCCCTCAGCCTGGACGCCGCCGCACTCGGCGCCGCGGGCCCCGCCGAAGTCCCGGCGGTGCTGCGCGCACTCGTCCGGGGCCCGCGCCGCACGGCAGCCGCCGCGACCTCCTCGTCCCGCACCGACGACCTCGCGACCGCCCTCGCCCGGCTGACCCCGGACGAGCAGCTGCGTGAACTGCTCGGGCTCGTCCGCCGCGAGGTCGCCCGCGTCCTCGGCCACCGGCACGCCGAGGCCGTCGACCCGCAACGCCCGTTCCGCGAGCTGGGCTTCGACTCGCTCACCGCCGTGGAACTGCGCAACGCCCTCGCCGCCGCCACCGGCCTGCGGCTCACCGCGACCCTCGTCTTCGACCACCCGACGGCCGCCGGCCTCGCGGCCCACCTGCGCGCGGAACTGGCCGGCCGGGACCCCGCACCCGCCGGACAACCCCTCACCGCGCCGTCGGCCGACGACGACCCCGTGGCCGTCGTCGGCATGGCCTGCCGCTTCCCCGGCGACGTCAACTCCCCGGAGGACCTGTGGCGACTGGTCACCGGCGGCGTCGACGCGATCGGCGACGTACCCGTCGAACGCGGCTGGGACACGGCGAGGCGCGGCGGATTCCTCACCGGGGCGGGCGACTTCGACGCCGACTTCTTCGGCATGAGCCCCCGCGAGGCCCTCGCCACCGACGCCCAGCAGCGGCTCCTGCTGGAAACCTCCTGGGAGGCGTTCGAGCGGACCGGCATCGACCCGGTCACCCTGCGCGGCAGCAGGACCAGTGTCTTCGCGGGCGTCATGTACGGCGACTACGGCACGCTGCTCACCGACGAGCGGTACGAGGGGCTGCGCGGCGCCGGCAGCGCCCACAGCGTCGCCTCCGGACGCGTCGCCTACACCCTCGGGCTCGAAGGCCCCGCCGTCACCGTCGACACCGCCTGCTCCTCGTCCCTCGTCGCGATCCACCTCGCGGCGCAGGCACTGCGCGGCGGCGAATGCACCCTGGCCCTGGCCGGGGGCGTGACGGTCATGGCGACGCCGTCGACCTATGCCGAGTTCGACCGGCAGGGCGGGCTCGCCCCCGACGGCCGCTGCAAGGCGTACTCCGACGCGGCCGACGGCGTGGGCTGGGGCGAGGGCGTCGGCCTGGTCGTCCTGGAACGGCTGTCCGACGCCCGCCGCAACGGGCACCGGGTGCTGGCCGTACTGCGCGGCAGCGCCGTCAACCAGGACGGCGCCTCCAACGGCCTGACCGCGCCCAACGGGCCCGCCCAGCAGCGCGTCATCCGACAGGCGCTCGCCGCTGCCGGGCTGTCCCCGGCCGACGTGGACGCCGTCGAGGGACACGGCACCGGCACCCGGCTGGGCGACCCCATCGAGGCACAGGCCCTGCTCGCCACCTACGGGCAGGACCGTGAACGGCCCCTGCTGCTCGGCTCGGTGAAGTCCAACATCGGGCACACCCAGGCCGCCGCCGGTGTCGCCGGCGTCATCAAGACGGTGCTGGCCATGCGGCACGGCGTCGTCCCGCGCACCCTGCACGCCGACCCGCCGTCCTCGCACGTCGACTGGGCGTCGGGCGCGGTCCGGCCGGTGTGCGAGGACACCCCCTGGCCCGACTCCGGCCGCCCACGCCGGGCCGCCGTCTCCTCCTTCGGCGTCAGCGGCACCAACGCCCACCTGATCCTGGAGGCGGCCCCGCCGCAGCGGGACCGCGCCGACGAACCCGCCCGGGGAAACGTCCTGACGCCCGGCGTGGTGCCGTGGGTGCTGTCCGCCCGCACGCCCGCCGCACTCGACGCCCGCCTCGCCCAACTGGCCTGCCGGGACGACCGGCTGGACGTCGCGCTCACCCTGGCGGCCACCGGCTCCACGGCCTTCCCGCACCGGTCCGTCGTCCTCGCCACCGGCACCGGCCCCGTCGAGATCGCTCGCGGGACCGCCGCCGATCCCGGCCGCACCGCCTTCCTCTTCTCCGGGCAGGGCGCCCAACACCTCGCGGCGGGACGCGCGTTGTACGACCGCTTCCCCGTCTTCGCCGCAGCGCTGGACGAGGTGTTCACGCACCTGGCACCGGCCGTGCGGGAGGTGCTGTGGGGCGAGGACGCGCAGGCCCTGGACCGCACCGAGTACGCCCAGCCCGCCCTGTTCGCCGTCGGGGTCGCCCTGTACCGGCTCGTGGAGTCGCTGGGCGTCCGGCCGGACATGGTGGCCGGGCACTCCGTCGGCGAGATCGCCGCCGCGCACGTCGCCGGAGTCCTCTCCCTGCCCGACGCCTGCCGGCTGGTGTCCGCCCGGGCGGCGCTCATGGGCGCCCTGCCCGAGGGCGGCGTGATGATCGCCGTCGAGGCCGCCGAGGACGAGGTACTGCCCCATCTGGTGGACGGCGCCGCGGTCGCCGCCGTCAACGGGCCCGCCTCCGTGGTGCTCTCGGGCGACCCCGAAGCCGTGGAAGCCACGCTCGCGGCCCTGCCCGGTGACCGGCGCACCACACGGCTGTCCGTCAGCCACGCCTTCCACTCCCCGCACATGGACCCCATGACGGCCGCCTTCCGGGAGGTCCTGGACGACCTGGACTTCCACGAGCCGCGCCTGCCGGTCGTCTCCACCGTGACCGGAACCCTGACCGGAACTCTTACCGGACCTCCTACGGGACTTCTGACCGGGACCTTGGCCGGGGGCGGGGACCTGACCACTCCCGAGTACTGGACACGGCACGCCCGCGAGACCGTCCGCTTCGCCGACGCCGTCCGTGCGATGGCCGACGCCGGCGCCCGCACGTACGTCGAACTCGGCCCGACCGCCGTCCTGTCCGCCCTCGTCGAGCCCGCGCTGCCCGTGGACGCTCCCGCCCTCGCGGTGCCGCTGCTGCGCGCCGACAGGCCGGAGGAGACGGCGTTCGTCACCGCCCTGGCCCGGTTGTTCACGACGGGTGTACCCGTCGACTGGCCCGCGCTCTTCGCGGGCACGGGCGCACGCCGCACCGAACTGCCCACCTACCCGTTCCGGCACCGCCGCTACTGGCCGACCCCCGCACTCGCCCGGGGAGACGTGCGCGGCTCGGGTCTGACCGCCGTGCACCACCCGCTGCTGCGCGCCGCGCTGCCCCTCGCGCAGAGCGACGGGGCCCTGTTCACCGGCCGCGTCTCGGTCGCCACGCACCCGTGGACCGAGGGCCACCGGGTCACCGGGCGCACGATGCTGCCGGGCACCGCCCTGGCCGACCTGGTGGCCCGGGCCGGCACCGAACTCGGCCACGGACGCATACGGGAACTGACCCTCACCGCCCCCCTCGCCCTGCCCGAACACGACGCCCTGATCCTCCAGGTGTCCATCGGCGTACCCGACGAGACCGGCCGCCGCCCGGTGACCGTCTCCTCCCGCCCCGACGACGACCCGGACACCCCGTGGCAGTGCAACGCCACCGGACTGCTCGCCGCACCGGCACCGACCGCGCCCCGGCCGGCTGCCCCCACCGGGACGTGGCCACCGGCCGACGCCGAGCCCGTCGAACTCGACGGGTTCTACGAGGAGTTGGCCGACGCCGGTCTGTCGTACACCCAGCCCTTCCGGGGCCTGACCGGGGTCTGGCGGCGCGGACGGGAGGTGTTCGCCGAGGCCGCGCTCCCCACCGACACCGACACCGACGGCTTCGGCCTGCACCCCGCGCTGCTCGACTCGGTCCTGCACGCCGCCGCCTTCACGGGCGGCGCACCGGGCCTGCCCTTCACCTGGCAGGACGTGGAACTGCACACCACCGGGGCACGGGCGGTCCGTGCCACGCTCAAGCCGGACGCCGCTGCCGGTGGCGGCGTCTCCGTCACGGTCACCGACCCGGACGGCACCCCGGTCGCCACGGTCGGCTCCCTCCTCACCCGGCCGACCACCGGACTCGGCACACTCGGCACGACACGGAACGCCCTGTACCGCGTCGAGTGGACCCCGCTGCCGGACACCGACGAGCCCTCTCGCGACCCGGACGAGACGCCCGACCCCGTCCTCCCCGTCCTCACGGAGATCACCACGGACGGCGGCCCGCACGCCACGCTCTCCCGGACACTGCGCACCCTCCACGACTGGCTGGCCACCCAACCCGCCGATCAGAGCGGCCAGTTGGTGATGGTCGTGCCGGAGGACGACGACCCGGTACTGGACGCGGTCCGCGCCCTGGTGCGCTCCGCGGCGAACGAACACCCCGGCCGGTTCGCCCTGCTGACCCCGGACGAGCACCCCCTGCCCCTGCCCCGGCTGCGCGCCGCCCTCGCCCAGGGCGAGACGGAACTCGCCGTACGCGGCACGGAACTCCTCGCCCCCCGCCTGGTCCGGCACGCACCACCCGACCAGGCCAACGGGATCGACTGGACGGCCGCCGAGGGCAGCGTCCTGATCACCGGCGGCACCGGCGGCCTCGGCGCGGCACTCGCCCGGCACCTCGTCCGCACGCACGGGGTGCGGGACCTGCTGCTGGTGTCCCGGCGCGGCCCGCACGCGCCCGGCGCGGCGGATCTCGTCGCCGGGCTGACCGAGGCCGGGGCCCGCGCCGAGGTCGCGGCCTGTGACGTCGGCGACCGGGACGCCCTGGCCGCCCTGCTCGCCGGGCGGACCGTGTCCGCGGTCGTGCACACGGCCGGCGTCCTCGACGACGGGGTACTGACCGAGCTGACCGACGAACGGCTCGCCACCGTACTGCGCCCCAAGGCGGACGCCGCCCAGCACCTGCACGAACTCCTCCCGGATGTCCGGGCGTTCGTCCTCGTCTCCTCGGCAGCGGGAGCACTCGGCGGCAGCGGCCAGGCCAACTACGCCGCTGCCAACGCCTACCTCGACGGCCTGGCCGCCCACCGGCGCCGACACGGGCTGCCCGCACACTCCCTCGCCTTCGGCCCCTGGGACCTCGCCACCGGCATGGCGGGCGAGCTCACCGACCCCGACCGGGACCGCCTGTCCCGCTCCGGAATCCGGCCGCTCACCGAGCAGGAGGGCCTCGACCTCTTCGACGCCGCCACGGCCTGTGAACACCCGACGCTCCTGCCGGTACGGCTCGACCACCGGGCCCTGCGGTCACGCTCCGACGTACCGCCCCTGCTGCGAGGGCTGGTCCGGCGGCGCGCGGAAGCGGCGACCGCCGGGCACCCCAGCGGCCTGCCACGCCGACTCGCCGGACGCACGGAGCAGGAACAGCACGACATGCTCCTGGACGCCGTCCGCACCGGTGCCGCCTCGGTCCTCGGCCACGACAGCACCGACGCCGTCGACCCGAGCCGTCCCTTCCGCGACCTGGGCTTCGACTCCCTGACCGCGGTGGAACTCCGCAACGCCCTCTCCCGGGCGACCGGCCTGCGACTCCCCGCGACCCTCGTCTTCGACCACCCGACGCCCCAGTCCCTGGCCGGTCACCTCCGCCGGCTGCTGGCAGGGGCGACGACCACCGCCGATCCGAAGCTGCTGCCGACCCCCGTGTCGGCGCCGCCGACGGGCGACCCGGTGGTGATCGTCGGCATGGCCTGCCGTTTCCCGGGCGGGGTGAGCTCCCCGGAGGACCTGTGGCAGTTGGTGTCGGGTGGTATCGACGCGGTCGGTGAGTTCCCGGCGGACCGAGGCTGGGACCTGGACCGGCTCTACCACCCGGACCCCGGACATCCGGGCACGTCGTCCACCCGGGCGGGCGGCTTCCTCGCCGACGTGGGCGGGTTCGACGCCGAGTTCTTCGGGATGAGTCCGCGTGAGGCGTTGGCGACGGATGCTCAGCAGCGGTTGCTGCTGGAGTCGTCGTGGGAGGCGGTCGAGCGGGCGGGTATCGATCCGGTTTCGCTGGCCGGGAGCAGGACCGGTGTGTTCGCGGGCGTGATGTACAACGACTACCGGGAGTTGCTGACCGGGGACGAGTACGAGGCGTTCCGGGGCAACGGCAGCGCGCCGAGCGTTGCGTCGGGCCGGGTGGCGTACGCCCTGGGCCTCGAAGGACCAACGGTGTCCATCGACACGGCGTGTTCGTCGTCGTTGGTGGCGGTGCATTTGGCTGCGCAGGCGTTGAGGTCGGGGGAGTGTTCGCTGGCGTTGGCCGGTGGTGTGACGCTGATGTCGACGCCGACGACGTTTGTGGAGTTCTCTCGGCAGGGTGGGTTGGCGCCGGACGGCCGGTGCAAGGCGTTCTCGGATGCGGCCGACGGGGTCGGCTGGGCCGAGGGTGTCGGTGTTCTGGTGCTGGAGCGGGAGTCGGA
>NZ_JARVKW010000067.1 GCF_029813775.1 Streptomyces sp. DH24
CGCGCCAACCGCTGCGGGCGGACACCCCCCGACACGTCCCCTTCTCGCCGTACGCGACTGCGGGCCGGTGGCCCATCCTGCCCCGTCCATCCCGCGCGGGCGGCTGCGGCGGCGGTGCGGCGGCCGACGCCGCACCCCGCGGGCAGTCGTGCCGCTGGGGCGGCACGGGTGGGTGCGGGCGGCGACCCGGTGGCGCCGGGCCGCGCGAACCCCGTGCGGTCAGCGCAACGCCGGGCAACCGGGCACCGCCGGACAGCTGAGGGGCGGTGCAGCCGGGCGGCGGCACGTCGCAAGCCGCGGGCAGTCGTGCCGCTGGGGCGGCACGGGTGGGCGCGGGCGGCAACCCGTCAGCGCCGGGCCGCGCGTCCCACCCCGCGGTCACACCGACGCCGGGCAACCGGACAACGCCGGACAGCCGAGCGCCGGGCAGCGCCGGGCATCCTGGTGCGCTTACGCCGCCCCCGCGTCCGGGGTCGGGGTCGGGAGGGACAGTTGGCGGGCGAGCCAGGTGGGGACGCCGCCCAGGAGGCGGAACAGGCGGCGGGCCTCCTCGCGCAGGCGGGTGGCCTCCGGTTCCGGCTCGGTGTCCGCCAGGGACGCCAGCGCCGGTGCCGTGCCGACGAGATACCCCAGTTCCTCCCGGATCCGCAGGGACTCCGCGAACCCGTGCCGCGCCTCCGCCAACTCCCCGTCCCGCAGGGCGAGTCCGGCCAGGTGCCGCCAGGTGAAGGAGAGCAGGAGCGGGTTGGCGTGCGCCGTCGCGCCCGCGTGGGCCCTGCGGTACGCGGCGCGGGCGGCCTGCGGGGAGCGGGTCAGGTTCTCCGCCAGCAGGCCCCGGCGGAAGTCCAGCAGCGCGCGGCCCGGCGAGCCCGGCGGAATCAGGGCCGCCGCCCGGCCCAGAGCCGCCCGGGCCTCGTCGGCGCGGTCCCGCACCGTGTGCAGCGTCGACGCGTACGCTAGCTGCCCCCGTTCACAAGCGGCGGCACCGCGCTCGTCGTCGGTGTGGGCCAGCGCCTCCGCGGTGCGCAGCGCGTCCTCCGCCTCCTCCCAGCCCTGCTCGGTGTACAGGCACCGCTCCACCAGCAGCGCGGCCCGCTGCAACGCGGCTCCCGCGGTGACCGGTGTCAGCAGGGCTGCCGCGTCGGCCCAGCATGCGCGGGAGCGCAGCCGCCATACCGCGGTCTGGAGTGGATCGTCACCGGCGGTCGTTCCGTTACCAGACATGGCGGTATGCGCCACGTTGCCCTCCCCGAGCACGCCATCGAGCTGTTGAGTGGTGGCGGCATCTCAGCACGAATCGGCGGGCCCGGCCAAGAGGGTGGGTGAAGGAATTCACAAAGTTGTGGGACGGCGGGGTCGCGCCGGCCGCTCTCCCGCCACTCCCGGGTGGTTTCAGCTCATGCGCAACGCCAGGAAGAAGTCCAGCTTGTCCTCCAGACGTGCCAGGTCACGACCCGTCAACTGCTCGATTCGCCCGACCCGGTAGCGCAGCGTGTTGACGTGCAGGTGCAGCCGGGTCGCGCAGCGCGTCCAGGAGCCGTCGCAGTCGAGGAACGCCTCCAGCGTCGGGATGAGCTCCGCGCGGTGGCGGCGGTCGTAGTCCCGCAGGGGGTCCAGCAGGCGCGCGGTGAAGGCGCGGCGCACGTCGTCCGGGACGAACGGGAGCAGGAGGACGTGGGAGGCCAGTTCCTGGTGGCCGGCGGCGCAGACCCGGCCCGGGCGGGCCGCGGCGACCCGTCTGGCGTGCCGGGCCTCCTCCAGGGCGCCGCGCAGGCCTTCCGCCGAGTGCACGGCCGCGCTGACGCCCAGCGTGACGCGGCCGTCCTCGCCCAGGCCCGCGGAGAGCGGGTCGCGTACGGACGCCAGAAGCGTGTCGGCCACGATTCCGGCCTCCGATCCGTCGTGCTCGGCGGAGACGGCCGGCAGGGGGACCAGTGCCACGGCCTCCTCGCCCGTGTGGGCCACCGCGATGCGGTCCGAGGGCTCCGGGCCCGTCGACAGCGGGTCGACCAGGATTTCCTCCAGCAGCGTCTGCGCCGCCGCGCCCGCCGCCTCACCGCCCTGCCAGTCGACGCGGGCCACCACGACCTGCCAGTGCGGGGCCGCGCCCAGCCCGGGCAGCAGCACGGGCGCCGCGACCCGGAGGCGCGCCGCGATCTCGGCCGGCGCCGCGCCCGTCTGCACCAGCTCCAGCACCTCCTGCGCCAGGCGGCGGCGGACCGTGCGGGCCGCGTCCCGGCGGTCCCGCTCCACCGAGATCAGCTGGGTGACGCCGTGGACGAGGTCGAGGCGCTCCTCCGGCCAGTCGCCCGCGTCCGCCTCCACCGCGAGGAGCCAGTCCGACAGGACCGTCTCGCGGACGTCCTGGGCCCCCTGCGGGACGCGGCCCGTGGCGCGGACCGGGAACAGCGAGTACGGGGTGCCCGCCAGCAGGACCCGGTGCGGGGCGCGCCGGCCGGTGCGGGTCGCCGCCAGGTGCTCGGCCGCCAGCCTGCCGCACACCTCCGCGGGCAGCGCCGGGCCCGCCGCCTTCGGGCCCGCGATGAGCCGTCCGGCGGGGGAGAGCACCCACGCCCGCAGGTCCAGGTCGGAGCCGAGCAGGTCCAGGACGACGTCCGGGCCGCCGCCCGCCGGTCCCGAGGTCATCATCCGGCGGTGCCGGTCCACCACCGCCGCGAGGTCGCCGGCGCGCTCGCCGGACACCTGCCGTACGACGTGCTCGGTGATCGTCGCGAACGCCACCGACTCGTGCACCGCGAACAGGGGCAGGCGGTGCCGGGCGCAGGCCGCCACCAGGTCGTCCGGTACCTCGCCCAGCTCCGCCTCGCCGGCCGCCAGGGCGGCCACGCCCGCCTGCACCAGGATCCGTACGAACGGCTCCGAGTCGGCCGCGTCCCGGCGCCAGGCCAGGCCCGTGAGCACCAGCTCCCCGCCCGAGAGGTAGCGGCTGGGGTCCCGGAGGTCGGTGGTCATCACACCCCGCACCGCGCGGTCCAGCTCGTCCTCGCCGCCGAGCAGCTTGAGGCCCAGCGCGTCGGTGTCCAGCAGTGCGTGCAGCCGCATTCTCGTCGCCGCCGTTCTTTGTCTCGAAATGTGCGTGGGGTGGGGTGGGGGTGCGGCCCGCCCGGCGGCGGCTGAGCGGTGCTCGCCGTCTGCCGACGCGTGTTCCAGGTCACGCGGGGTGTGTCTCGCGTTTCCACTGGAGATCGTGGAGGTTGCCGATGGCCTCCGTTCATACGAATCTACAAGATGCCCTGCCTGGCCAGCCAACTCCTTCATGGTTTCAGTGACTGACCCCGGTGGAGTACTCCGCTGTGTACTGAGCCCACTTGGCGTTAACAGCACATGAACGAGCCTCGCCCGCCGCACCCGGAATGGCTCGATCCGTACGACCCACGAGACGAAGAAGAGAGCCGGTCATGGACTTCCTTCGCCCCGCCAGCTGGGAGGAGGCGCTCGCCGCGAAGGCCGAGCACCCCACCGCTGTGCCGATTGCGGGTGGCACCGACGTGATGGTCGAGATCAACTTCGATCACCGACGGCCCGAGTACCTCCTGGACCTGAACCGCATCGGTGATCTGTACGAGTGGGAGACCGGCGAGGACAGCGTGCGGCTCGGCGCCTCCGTCCCGTACACGAAGATCATGGACCACCTGCGCGCCGAGCTGCCGGGCCTCGCCCTCGCCTCCCACACGGTCGCCTCCCCGCAGATCCGCAACCGCGGCGGCGTCGGCGGCAACCTCGGCACCGCCTCCCCGGCCGGCGACGCCCACCCCGCCCTCCTCGCCGCCGGCGCCGAGGTCGAGGCCGAGTCGGTGCGCGGATCGCGGCGCATCCCCATCGACGACTTCTACACCGGCGTGAAGCGCAACGCACTCGCCCCCGACGAGCTGATCCGCGCCGTCCACATCAAGAAGGCGGACGGCCCCCAGCAGTACTCGAAGGTGGGCACCAGGAACGCCATGGTCATCGCCGTGTGCGCGTTCGGGCTCGCCCTGCACCCGGAGAGCCGGACCGTGCGGACCGGGATCGGCTCCGCCGCGCCCACGCCCGTGCGGGCCAGGGCCGCCGAGGACTTCCTGAACGCGGCACTCGAAGAGGGCGGCTTCTGGGACAACGGAAAGATCATCACCCCGTCGGTCGCCAAGCGGTTCGCGGACCTGTGCGCCGCCGCCTGCAACCCGATAGACGACGTCCGGGGCACCGCGAGCTACCGCCGCCACGCGGTCGGCGTCATGGCCCGCCGCACCCTGACCTGGACCTGGGAGTCGTACCGCGGCACCGCCGCCCGCTCGGAGGGAGTCGCCTGATGCGCGTCAACTTCACTGTCAACGGACGTCCGCAGGAAGCCGACGACGTGTGGGAGGGCGAGTCCCTGCTGTACGTGCTGCGCGAGCGGCTCGGCCTGCCCGGCTCCAAGAACGCCTGCGAGCAGGGCGAGTGCGGCTCGTGCACCGTCCGCCTCGACGGCGTCCCGGTGTGTTCGTGCCTCGTCGCCGCCGGCCAGGTCGAGGGCCGCGAGGTCGTCACCGTCGAAGGCCTCGCCGACTTCGCCAGGCAGCGCGCCGAGGGCTGCAGGACCGGCGCCTGCGGCACCTCGCCCGACGAGGCCAGGGGCTGGGCCGCCAAGGGCCAGGACTCCCACACCGGCGAGGGCGCCGAGCTCTCCCCGGTGCAGCAGGCGTTCATCGACGCCGGCGCCGTCCAGTGCGGCTTCTGCACGCCCGGCCTGCTGGTCGCCGCCGACGAGATGCTGGAGCGCAACCCGAACCCGACCGACGCGGACATCCGCGAGGCGCTGTCGGGCAACCTGTGCCGCTGCACCGGCTACGAGAAGATCATGGACGCGGTCCGTCTCGCGGCCGCCCGGCAGGGAGAGGCGGTCTGATCGTGGCTTCCCCGAACGGCACCCCCACCAAGATCACCCAGGGCTCGCAGACCAAGGGCGGCATCGGCGAGTCCACGCTCCGCCCGGACGGCACCCTCAAGGTCACCGGCGAGTTCGCGTACTCGTCCGACATGTGGCACGAGGACATGCTCTGGGGCCAGATCCTGCGCTCCACCGTCGCGCACGCCGAGATCGTCTCGATCGACACGGCCGAGGCCCTCGCCACACCGGGCGTGTACGCCGTCATGACGTACGACGACCTGCCGACCGAGGTGAAGAACTACGGCCTGGAGATCCAGGACACCCCGGTCCTCGCGCACGGCAAGGTGCGCCACCACGGCGAGCCCGTCGCCATCGTCGCCGCCGACCACCCCGAGACCGCCCGCCGCGCCGCCGCCAAGATCAAGGTGGAGTACCGGGAGCTGCCCGTCATCACCGACGAGGCCTCCGCGACCGCGCCCGACGCGATCCTCGTCCACGAGAGCCGCGACGACCACCACGCCGGGCACGTCCCGCACCCCAACATCGTCCACCGCCAGCCCATCGTGCGCGGCGACGTCGCCGCGGCCCGCGGGCGGGCCGACGTGATCGTCGAGGGCGAGTACACCTTCGGCATGCAGGACCAGGCCTTCCTGGGCCCCGAGTCCGGCCTCGCCGTGCCCGAGGAGGACGGCGGCGTCCACCTCTACATCGCCACCCAGTGGCTGCACTCCGACCTGCGCCAGATGGCACCCGTGCTCGGCCTGCCCGAGGACAAGGTGCGCATGACGCTGGCCGGCGTCGGCGGCGCGTTCGGCGGCCGCGAGGACCTGTCGATGCAGATCCACGCCTGCCTGCTCGCGCTGCGCACCGGCAAGCCCGTCAAGATCGTCTACAACCGCTTCGAGTCGTTCTTCGGGCACGTCCACCGCCACCCGGCCAAGCTGTACTACGAGCACGGCGCCACCAAGGACGGCAAACTCACCCACCTCAAGTGCCGGATCGTGCTGGACGGCGGCGCCTACGCCTCCGCCTCCCCGGCCGTCGTCGGCAACGCCGCCTCCCTGTCCGTCGGCCCGTACGTCGTGGACGACGTCGACATCGAGGCCATCGCGCTCTACACCAACAACCCGCCCTGCGGCGCCATGCGCGGCTTCGGCGCGGTCCAGGCGTGCTTCGCCTACGAGGCGCAGATGGACAAGCTGGCGAAGAAGCTGGGCATGGACCCGGTGGAGTTCCGGCAGCTCAACGCCATGGAACAGGGCACGATCATGCCGACCGGGCAGCCCGTCGACTCACCGGCCCCGGTCGCCGAACTCCTGCGCCGCGTCAAGGCGATGCCGATGCCGCCGGAGCGCCAGTGGGAGTCCAGCGAGGGCGCCGACGTGCGCCAGTTGCCCGGCGGCCTGTCCAACACCACGCACGGCGAGGGCGTCGTACGCGGCGTCGGCTACGCCGTCGGCATCAAGAACGTCGGCTTCTCCGAGGGCTTCGACGACTACTCCACCGCCCGCGTCCGCATGGAGGTCGTCGGCGGCGAGCCCGTCGCGACCGTCCACACGGCCATGGCGGAGGTCGGCCAGGGCGGCGTCACCGTCCACGCGCAGATCGCCCGCACCGAGCTGGGCGTCACGCAGGTGACGATCCACCCGGCGGACACGCAGGTGGGCAGCGCCGGTTCGACGTCCGCGTCCCGGCAGACGTACGTCACCGGCGGCGCCGTGAAGAACGCCTGCGAACTCGTCCGCGAGAAGGTCCTGGAGATCGGGCGCCGCAAGTTCGGCTCCTACCACCCCGCCTGGGCGACCGCCGAACTGCTCCTGGAGGGCGGCAAGGTCGTCACCGACGGCGGCGAGGTCCTCGCCGACCTGGTGGACGTCCTGGAGGGCGAGGCCGTCGAGGTGGAGGAGGAGTGGCGGCACCGGCCGACCGAGCCCTTCGACCTGCGCACCGGGCAGGGCAACGGCCACGTCCAGTACTCCTTCGCCGCGCACCGCGCCGTCGTCGAGGTCGACACCGAACTCGGCCTGGTCAAGGTCATCGAACTGGCCTGCGCGCAGGACGTCGGCAAGGCCCTCAACCCGCTGTCCGTCGTCGGGCAGATCCAGGGCGGCACGACGCAGGGCCTCGGCGTGGCCGTGATGGAGGAGATCGTCGTCGACCCGAAGACGGCGAAGGTGAAGAACCCCTCCTTCACGGACTACCTCATCCCCACCATCCTCGACACGCCGACCATCCCCGTCGACGTGCTCGAACTCGCCGACGACCACGCGCCGTACGGCCTGCGCGGCATCGGCGAGGCACCCACCCTGTCGTCCACCCCGGCGGTCCTCGCGGCGATCCGCGAGGCGACGGGACTGGAGCTCAACAGGACCCCGGTACGCCCGGAACACCTGACGGGCACGGCGTAGCGCCGACCGGCATGTCCCGGCGCCCGGCGGCCGCCACCCTGCGGTCACCCGGCGCCGGCTCCCCTCCACGTACGTACCGGGCCGTCCCCCGGGTCGTGCACATCCCAAACCCCGTGCCGGCAGTCACCGGCACGGGTGCCCCTGTGAACCTTGGGAGACGGCACCATGACCCAGCAGTCAGTGGAGCCCAGGACCACGGCCGAAGACGCGGGCGCAGGCACCCGCGTCCCGGCCGGCAGGTCCTGGCTCGACCGGTACTTCCACATATCCCTGCGGGGATCCACGGTCGCGCGTGAAGTGCGCGGCGGCGTCACCACCTTCATGGCGATGGCGTACATCCTCCTGCTGAACCCGGTGATCCTGTCCGGCAAGGACGCCGCCGGGAACACGCTCGGCCAGCAGGCCCTGATCACCGCCACCGCGTTCGCGGCGGCCCTCACCACGCTGCTGATGGGTTTCCTCGGCAAGGTGCCGCTCGCCCTCGCCGCCGGCCTGTCCGTCTCCGGAGTGCTCGCCTCGCAGGTCGCGCCCGAGATGACCTGGCCGCAGGCGATGGGCATGTGCGTGATGTACGGCGTGGTCATCATGCTGCTGGTCGTCACCGGCCTGCGCGAGATGATCATGAACGCGATCCCGCTCGCGCTCAAGCACGGCATCACGATGGGCATCGGCCTGTTCATCGCCCTCATCGGCTTCTACAAGTCCGGCTTCGTCCACCAGGGCGAGGCCACCCCGGTCACGCTCGGCCCCGCCGGCGAGCTGGCCGGCTGGCCGGTCCTGCTGTTCGCCGGCACCCTGCTGCTGATCTTCATGCTCCAGGCGCGGAACTTCCCCGGCGCCATCCTCGTCGGCATCGTCAGCGGCACGGTCGTCGCGGCCGTGCTGAACGCCGCCGGTGTCGTCGACCCCGAGCAGTGGGCGGCCGGCGCACCCGAACTGCCCGGCAGCGCCGTGTCCGCGCCCGACTTCTCCCTCTTCGGGGACGTGGAGTTCGGCGGCTGGGGCGAGGTCGGCGCGATGACCGTCGGCATGATCGTCTTCACGCTCGTGCTCGCCGGGTTCTTCGACGCGATGGCCACCATCATCGGCGTCGGCACCGAGGCGAAGCTCGCCGACGACAAGGGCCGGATGCCGGGCCTGTCCAAGGCGCTGTTCATCGACGGCGCGGGCGGCGCCATCGGCGGCGTGTCCGGCGGCTCGGGCCAGACCGTCTTCATCGAGTCGGCGACCGGCGTCGGCGAGGGCGCGCGCACCGGGCTCGCCTCGGTCGTCACCGGCCTGTTCTTCGCCGCCTGCCTGTTCTTCACGCCGCTGACGGCGATCGTGCCGCAGGAGGTCGCCTCCGCCGCCCTCGTGGTCATCGGCGCGATGATGCTGATGAACGCCCGGCACGTGGACTGGGCCGACCGCGCCACCGCCGTCCCGGTGTTCCTCACGGTCGTCCTGATGCCGTTCACGTACACCATCACCACCGGTGTCGCCGCCGGCGTCATCTCCTACACCGCCATCAAGACCGCCCAGGGCAAGGTGCGCGAGATCGGCGCCTTCATGTGGGTCCTGACGGCCGTGTTCCTGGTGTACTTCGCCCTCAACCCGATCGAGAGCTGGCTGGGCGTCCACTAGGCCGCCCCGGCCACGCCCTCCCACGACCGCTGCTTCAAGGAGACCGACAGATGCTGGACATCGCCGAGGAACTCAACCGGTGGGTCGAGCAGGGCCGTGACTTCGCCGTGGCCACCGTGGTGGCCGTCGGCGGCAGCGCGCCCCGCCGGCCGGGCGCCGCGCTCGCGGTGGACGCCGACGGCACGGCGATCGGATCGGTCTCCGGCGGATGTGTGGAGGGCGCGGTGTACGAGCTGTGCCAACAGGCGCTCCAGGACGGCGAAACCGTCCTGGAACGCTTTGGCTACAGCGACGACGACGCCTTCGCCGTGGGTCTGACCTGCGGCGGCGTCATCGACATCCTGGTCACCCCGGTACGTGCGGACGACCCCGCCCGCCCGGTGCTGGCGGCCGCCCTCGCGACCGCGGCGGACGGCGGGACGGCGGCGCTGGCCCGCATCGTGTCGGGACCCGCGCAGCTGACGGGCCGCGCGCTCGTGGTGCGCCCCGACGGCTCCCGCGAGGGCGGCTTCGGCGGCCATCCGGAGCTGGACCGCACGGTGGCCGCGGAGGCGGGCGCGTTCCTGGACGCGGGCCGCACCGGCACCCTGGAGATCGGGGAGCGGGGCTCACGCTGCGGGGCACCGCTCACCGTGCTGGTGGAGTCGTCCGTTCCGCCGCCCCGGATGATCGTCTTCGGCGCGATCGACTTCGCGTCGGCACTCGTCCGCGTCGGCAAGTTCCTCGGCCACCACGTCACGGTGTGCGACGCGCGGCCGGTGTTCGCGACCCGGGCGCGTTTCCCGGAGGCCGACGAGATCGTCGTCGAGTGGCCGCACACCTACCTGGAGCGCACGGAGGTCGACGCGCGCACGGTGCTGTGCGTGCTGACCCACGACGCCAAGTTCGACGTGCCGCTGCTGAAGCTCGCGCTGCGGCTGCCGGTCGCGTACGTCGGCGCGATGGGCTCCCGCCGCACCCACCTCGACCGCAACCGGCGCCTGCGCGAAGTGGGCGTCACCGACCTTGAGCTGGCCCGCCTCCGGTCGCCCATCGGCCTCGACCTCGGCGCCCGCACCCCCGAGGAGACGGCCCTGTCGATCGCGGCGGAGATCGTCGCCAGTCGCCGCGGCGGCACCGGCGTGTCCCTCACGGGCGCCCACACCCCGATCCACCACGACAACCCGGCGCCCCCGACGGGCCGCATCGACTCGGTCGCCTGAACGGGCGGCCGGACCGGGCCCGTTCCCGGCCCGAGTCACGCCATGGTGAGCAGGCGGTCCGCCGCGCGGCCGAACACCCGGCGGGACACGGCGTGCACGACGCCGTCGAACAGCCGCGGCAGGAAGCGGATGCCGATCTCCTCGCGCCAGACCACCCGGGCACGGCCGCCCGGCCCAGGACGGACCTCCAGCTCCGCCCAGCCCCGGACGACCTCGCCCCGCTTCTCCAGCCGGCACAGTCCGGGCCCGTCCGCACCCGGCGGGCGCCAGAGCGTCACCTCCATGGGATCGGCGAACGACAGCGGACCGACGCCCGTGTGGGCCACGAAGACCGTGCCCACACCGGTGGGCGGGGGCGTGACCACGGTGACCCGCGTCAGCGGGACCACGGCCCCGTGGCGGGGCCACTCGGTGAGCCGGCGCCAGGCCTCGGCGAGCGGGAGGGAGACCGTGCGTTCGACGAGGAAGAGGACCACACGACGATCGTAGACAACGCGGGCCGCCCACCGGGGCCTTCGGAAGCCGTCGGCGGTGCCCCGCGCGGACGCCGCGTTCCCGGCATACCGGGCCCTGTGCGGGTACCCGCCGCGCACGTACGCCGAGAGACGAGGAGGGCGTCGTGAGCGGACGGGGCCGGAGGCGGGCCCTGGTGACCGGCGGGGCCGGATTCCTGGGGTCGCACCTGTGCGGGCGGCTGGTGGAGGCCGGGACCGAGGTGGTGTGCCTGGACAACCTGTGCACCGGCACCCGGGCCAACGTGGCCCATCTGGAACAGCACCCCGGCTTCCGCTTCGTGCGCGCCGACGCCACCGACCCGGCCGCGCTGAGCGGTCTGCCCGGCCGGTTCGACCTCGTCCTGCACTTCGCCTGCCCGGCCTCGCCCGCCGACTACCTGCGGCTGCCCCTGGAGACCCTGGACGTCGGCAGCACCGGCACCCGCAACGCCCTGGAGCGCGCCCGCGCCGACGGCGCCCGCTTCGTCCTGGCCTCCACCTCCGAGGTGTACGGCGACCCTCTGGAGCACCCGCAGCACGAGGGCTACTGGGGCAACGTCAACCCGGTCGGCCCGCGCAGCGTCTACGACGAGTCCAAGCGGTTCGCCGAGGCCCTCGTCACCGCCCACCGCCGGGTCCACGGCACCGACACCGCCGTCGTCCGCATCTTCAACACCTACGGGCCCCGGATGCGCACCGGCGACGGCCGCGCCGTGCCCGCCTTCGTCGCGCAGGCCCTCGACGGCGTGCCGCTCACGGTCGCCGGCGACGGCAGCCAGACCCGGTCGCTGTGCTACGTGGACGACACCGTGGCCGGTGTCCTGGCGCTCGCCGCGTCCGGCGAGAGCGGGCCCGTGAACATCGGCGGCGGCGAGGAGATCACCGTGCTGGACCTCGCCCGCCGCGTCATCGGCCTCACCGGCTCCGCCTCCCGCATCCGGTTCGTGGACCGGCCGGTGGACGACCCCGCCCGCCGCCGGCCGGACACCCGGCTGGCCCGCGAGTTGCTGGGCTGGAGCCCTCGCGTCGGCTGGAGCGAAGGGCTCGGCCGGACGGTTGGCTGGTTCATGCGGTCCGCAGTGGCCTGAGCCGGTCACCGCGCGCCAGCCGAACCACTCCAAAGAGTAATGAAACGGATCAATACGGCCTCAGTTGTCTACAAGTGTTTGAGACAGCTGCAGTGCGGCACCCGCTGGAACCGGAGTCCGCGACAGCCCGCCGACGGGAGCACACCCCCCATGCGCATCCTCGGTATCAACGCCCTCTTCCACGACCCGGCCGCCGCCCTCGTCGTGGACGGCACCACGGTCGCCGCCGCGGAGGAGGAGCGCTTCAGCCGCCGCAAGCACGGCAAGCGGCCGGTGCCGTTCTCCGCGTGGGAACTGCCCGAGCTGGCCGCCCGCTGGTGCCTGGAGCACGCGGGGACACGGCCCGAGGAGCTCGACGCCGTCACGTACTCCTTCGACCCGGCGCTCGCCCGGCCCGCGCAGGACATGGGCCTGAACGACCCCTGGGACCCGCTGCGCCTGGAGTACGCGCGCCGCGCCCCCGCATTCCTCGCCGAGGCGCTGCCCGGGCTCGACCCCGGCCGTGTCGTCTTCGTCCCGCACCACGTCGCGCACGCCGCCTCCGCGGGCCCGGCCTCCCCCCACCCCGACAGCGCCGTCCTGGTCCTGGACGGCCGCGGCGAGGCCACCTCCCACCTGGCCGGACGCTACCGCGACGGCAAGCTCGACACCCTCGCCACCCAGGCCCTGCCGGACTCCCTCGGCCTGGTCTACGAGGAACTCACCGCACACCTCGGCTTCCTGCGCAGCAGCGACGAGTACAAGGTGATGGCCCTCGCCTCCCACGGCACCCCGCGCTTCCTCGACCGGCTGCGCGAGCACGTCCACGCCACCGGCCGCGGCGGCTTCCGCGCCCACGGCGTCGACTGGGCCGCCCTCGCCCCGCCGCGCGCCCCGGACGAACCCTGGACCCGCGACCACGCCGACCTGGCCGCCTCCACCCAGGCCGCCCTGGAGGAGGTCCTGCTGGAGCTCGCCCACTGGCTGCACCGCGAGGCCGGCGGCGACGCCCTCACCCTGGCCGGCGGCGTCGCCCTCAACTGCGTCGCCAACTCGAAGATCGCCCAGCGCGGCCCCTACCGGCACGTGTGGGTGCAGCCCGCCGCCGGTGACGCCGGCACCGCGCTCGGCGGCGCCCTGCACGTCGCCGCGCAGGACGGCGTCCCCGAGCCCATGCCGGGCGCCGACCTGGGCCGCGGCTGGAGCGACGACGAACTGCGCGCCCGCCTCGACGAGGCCGCCGTGCCGTACGAGAAGCCCGCCTCCATCGCCGAGACCGTCGCCGAGGAACTCGCCCGGGACGGCGTCGTCGCCTGGTTCCAGGGCCGCAGCGAGTACGGGCCGCGCGCCCTCGGGCACCGCTCCCTGCTCGCCCACCCCGGCCGCGCCGCCAACCTGGAGCGCCTCAACCACGTCAAGGGCCGCGAGGAGTTCCGGCCGGTCGCGCCGATGGTCCTCGCCGACCGCGCCGCCGAGCTGTTCTCCGGCGGACCGCTGCCCAGCCCGTACATGCTGTTCGTGCACGACGTCGCCGCCGAGTGGCGCGACCGCATCCCGGCCGTCGTGCACGTCGACGGCACCGCCCGCATCCAGACCGTCGAGGAACGCCGCGAACCACTCGTCGCGCGGATGCTGCGCGCCTTCGAACAGCGCACCGGACTGCCCGTCGTCGTCAACACCAGCCTCAACACCGCGGGCCGCCCCATGGTGGACGACCCGCACGACGCCCTGGAGTGCTTCGGCTCCGCGCCCGTCGACCTGCTGGCGATCGGGCCGTACGCCGTCCGGCGGGGGAGGGCGTACGCATGACCGGCTACGCCGTCGTCATCCCCACCCTCGTCCGCGACACGCTGGCCGACTGCCTGGCCGCGCTCGCCGCCGCGACCGGGCCGCCCCCCGAGCACATCGTCCTCGTGGACGACCGGCCCGAGCCGCAGGCCGACCCGGGCGCGCTGGAGCACCCGCTGAGCGTCCTCGGCGACCTGCGCGAGCGCACCGACGTGCTGCGCGGCGGCGGACACGGACCGGCCGCCGCCCGCAACACCGGCATCCGCGCGGTCACCACGCCGTGGACGGCCTTCCTCGACGACGACGTCCAGGTCGGCCCGCACTGGTGCGAACAACTCGCCCGGGACCTCGCCGAGGCCGCCCCCGACACGGCCGGCGTCCAGGGCGTGATCACCGTGCCGCTGCCCGACGGGCGGCGCCCCACCGACTGGGAACGCGGCACCGCGGGTCTGGCCCGGGCCCGCTGGATCACCGCCGACATGGCCTACCGCACCGACGTGCTCAAAGAGGTCGGCGGCTTCGACGAACGCTTCCCGCGCGCCTTCCGCGAGGACGCCGACCTGGCGCTGCGCGTCCTCGGCACCGGCCGCGGCATCCGGCGCGGCCGGCGCACCACCCGGCACCCGGTGCGGCCCGCCTCCCGCTGGGTGTCGCTGCGGCAGCAGCGCGGCAACGCCGACGACGCGCTCATGCGGCGCCTGCACGGACCCGACTGGTGGCACAAGGCGGTCGCGCCGCGCGGCCGGATCCGCCGGCACGCCGCGGTCACCGCCGCCGGGGCCGCCGCCTGCGCCCTCGCCGCCGCCGGCCGGCCACGCGCCGCCGCGGCCACCGCGCTCGGCTGGGCGGCCGGCACCGCCGGGTTCGCGTGGGCGCGCATCGCGCCCGGCCCGCGCACCCGGGACGAGATCACGACCATGCTGGCGACCAGCGCGCTCATCCCGCCCGCCGCGACCTGGCACCGGCTGAAGGGGGAATGGCGCCACCGCGACGCCGCCCCCTGGCGGGAGGTGGCCCCGTGAGCCCCGTACGCGCCGTGCTGTTCGACCGCGACGGCACCCTGATCGAGGACGTCCCCTACAACGGCGACCCCGGCCTCGTCCGCCCCGTCGACGGCGCCCGCGAGGCGCTGGCCCTGCTGCGCGAGCGCGGCATCCGCACCGGAGTCGTCACCAACCAGTCCGGCATCGCCCGCGGGCTGCTCACCGACGCCGACGTGCGCCGCGTCAACCGCCGCGTCGACGAACTCCTCGGCCCCTTCGACGTGTGGGCGATCTGCCCGCACGGTCCCGACGACGGCTGCCACTGCCGCAAGCCCGAACCCGGCCTCGTCCTGTGGGCCGCCGGCCGGGTGTGCACGGCCCCCGCCGACTGCGCGGTCATCGGCGACATCGGCGCCGACGTGGAGGCCGCCCGCCGCGCGGGCGCCCGGGGCGTCCTCGTCCCGACCCCCGTCACCCGCCCCGAGGAGACCGCCGCCGCGCTCCACGTGGCGCCCGACCTCATGACAGCGGTACGCGTCCTCCTGGACGACCCGCCGGCGCACGACGGTCCGGCCGACGGCCACCCGCGGCGGGAGGCGTTCGGGCCGGCACCGGCCGGGAACGCGGGGGAGGACCCGCCGCCCGGGCCCTCCGCCGTCGCCGAACCCCACCGGAGGCGGCCGTGAAAGCGCTGGTCGCGCGCCTCGACAGCTTCGGCGACGTGCTGCTCGCCGGGCCCGCCGTCCGGGCCGTCGCCGCCCGCGCCGACACCGTCACCCTGCTGTGCGGGCCGCGCGGGGCGCCCGCCGCGCGTCTGCTGCCCGGCGTCGACGAGGTCCTCGTCTGGGACGCCCCGTGGGCCGGGTTCACACCGCCGCCCGTCGACCGCCGCGAGATCGAGGAACTGCTCGGCACGATCGACGCCGACACCGCGCTCGTCCTCACGTCGTACCACCAGTCGCCGCTGCCCACCGCCCTGCTGCTGCGGCTGGCCGGCGTCCGGCACATCGCCGCCGACAGCGAGGACTACCCCGGCTCCCTCCTCGACGTGCGCCACCACCGGGCCCCGCACGCCCACGAGGCCGAGGCCGGACTGCGACTCGCCGAGGCCGCCGGGTTCCCGAGCCCCGACGACGGCCGGCTGCGGGTGCTGCCGCCGCCCGACACCGCCCGCACGACCGGCCCCGGGCCGTACGTCGTCGTGCACCCCGGCGCCGCCGTGCCCGCACGGGCCTGGAGCGCCGACCGCTGCGCCCAGACGGTCCGCGAACTGGCCGCCGCCGGGCACCGCGTCGTGGTGACCGGAGGCGCGGGCGAACGCGACCTCACCGCCCGCGTCGCCGGCGCCCACGGCCTCGACCTCGGCGGCCGCACCGGCGCCGCGGAACTCGCCGGAGTCCTCGCACGCGCCGCGGTCGTCGTCACCGGCAACACCGGCCCCGCCCACCTGGCCGCCGCCGTCGGCACCCCGGTGGTGTCCCTGTTCGCGCCGGTCGTCCCCGCCGAGCGCTGGCGGCCGTACGGCGTCCCGTACGTGCTGCTCGGCGACCAGCGGGCGCCCTGCGCGGGCAGCCGCGCCCGGCAGTGCCCCGTGCCGGGCCACCCGTGTCTGGAGACGGTGACCGCACAGGACGTGGTCACCTCCGTCGAGAAGCTGATGGGGGAGACATGAGGATCCTGCTCTGGCACGTGCACGGCTCCTGGACCACGTCCTTCGTGCAGGGCCCGCACACCTACGTCGTCCCGGTCACCCCGGACCGCGGCCCCGACGGCCTCGGCCGCGCCCGCACCTGGGACTGGCCCGACTCCGTGGTCGAACTCCCGCCGGAGCGGCTGCGGGACGCCGGCATCGACGTCGTCGTACTCCAGCGCCCCCACGAACTCGCCCTCGTCGACCAGTGGCTGGGCCGCCGCCCGCCCCTGGTGTACCTGGAGCACAACGCCCCGCACGGCGACGTCCCCGACACCCGCCACCCGGCCGCGGACATCCCCGGCGTCACCCTCGTGCACGTCACCCACTTCAACCGCCTGATGTGGGACGCCGGAAGCACCCCGACCGAGGTCGTCGAACACGGCATCGTGGACCCCGGCCACCGGTGGACCGGCGAACTGGACCGGGCGGCCGTCGTCGTCAACGAGCCCCTGCGGCGCGGCCGGACCACCGGCACCGACCTGCTGCCCGCGTTCGCCGACGCCGCCCCCCTCGACGTCTTCGGCATGCGCACCGACGGACTCGCCGGGCACCTCGGCCTGCCGCCCGACCGCTGCCGCGCCCACGACCTCACCCAGGCCGACCTGCACACGGCACTGGCCGCGCGCCGCGTCTACGTCCACCCGGTGCGCTGGACGTCCCTCGGCCTGTCCCTGCTGGAGGCCATGCACCTGGGCATGCCCGTCGTCGCGCTCGCCACCACCGAGGTGACCGAGGCGGTGCCGCCCGGCGCCGGAGTCGTCTCCAACCGCGTCGACGTACTGACCGACGCCGTACGGGACTTCGTCGCCGACCCGCTGCACGCCCGCGTGGTCGGCGACGGAGCCCGCGCGGCGGCGCTCGCCCGCTACGGGGTTCCCCGCTTCCTGGACGACTGGGAGCGGCTGTTGAAGGAGGTGACCCGATGAGGATCGCCATGGTGTCCGAGCACGCGAGCCCGCTCGCCGCGCTCGGCGGCGTCGACGCCGGCGGCCAGAACGTGTACGTCGCCCGCCTCACCGAGGAGTTGGCGCGGCGCGGCCACGACGTCACGGTGTACACCCGGCGCGACTCCACCGAACTGCCCGACCGTGTGCCGCTGCCCGGCGGCGCCGTCGTCGAGCACGTGACCGCGGGGCCGCCCGAACCGATCCCCAAGGACGACCTGTTCCCGTACATGCCGGGCTTCGGCGCCCGCCTGGCGCGCGCCTGGCGACGGGAGCCGCCGGACCTCGTGCACGCCCACTTCTGGATGTCCGGCTTGGCCGCCCGGCTCGGCGCCCACCCGTACGGCATCCCCGTCGTGCAGACGTTCCACGCGCTCGGCACCGTCAAGCGCCGCCACCAGGGCCTGCGGGACACCAGCCCCCTCGAACGCGTCGGCATCGAGCGGCAGATCGGCCGCTCCTGCGCCCGCGTGCTCGCGACCTGCACCGACGAGGTGCACGAGCTGTCCGAGCTGGGCATCCCGCCCCGGCAGGTGTCCATCGTGCCGTGCGGCGTGGACGCGACCCGGTTCCACCCCGGCGCCGACCCGTCCGCCGCGCCCGCCCGCCGCGCCCGGCACCGGCTGCTCGCCTGCGGCCGGCTCGTCCCGCGCAAGGGCTACGACCTGGCCGTGCGCGCCCTGGCCGACCTCCCCGACACCGAACTCCTCGTCGCGGGCGGCCCGCCGGCCGACCAGGTCGCCGACGACCCCGAGGCGCAGCGGCTGCGCCGGCTCGCGCTGCGCACCGGCGTCGCCGACCGGTTCCGGATGCTCGGCGCGGTCGACCCGGCCGCCATGCCCGCCCTGATGCGCAGCGCGGACCTCGTGCTGTGCACGCCGGTCTACGAACCGTTCGGCATCGTGCCGCTGGAGGCCATGGCGTGCGCCGTACCGGTCGTCGCCACCGACGTCGGCGGCCACCGTGACACCGTCACCGACGGCGTCACGGGCCGCCTCGTCGCCCCCGGCGACCCGAAGGCGGTCGCGGCGGTGGCCCACGAACTGCTCACCCGCGACGAGCTGCGGGCCCGGTTCGGCGCCGCCGGCCGCGAGCAGGTCCTCGAACGCTTCACCTGGCAGCGCGTCGCCGACGGCTGCGAAGAGGTCTACCGCCGGGCCCTGACCGGCCGGGAACTCCCGAAGGAGGTCGCGTGATGACCGTGCACCCGCCCGTGACCGGGCACTGCGACGAACTCCAGGACGCGCTGGGCGCCTTCCGCGCCTCGGCGCACGTCACCGAGCGCTGGGGCACCCGGCTCGCCGAGGTCCTCGGCGCCGGCGGCCGGCTGCTCGCCGCGGGCAACGGCGGCAGCGCGGCCCAGGCGCAGCACCTCACCGCCGAACTCGTCGGCCGCTACCGCGACGACCGGCCGCCGTTCTCCGCGATCGCCCTGCACACCGACACCTCCAGCACGACCGCGATCGCCAACGACTACGGCGTGGACGAGGTGTTCGCCCGCCAGGTGCGGGCCCACGGCCGGCCCGGCGACGTCCTGTTGCTGCTGTCCACCAGCGGCGCCAGCGCCAACCTGTTGTCCGCCGCCGACGCCGCCCGCGCCGCCGGCCTGCGCGTGTGGGCCCTGACCGGCCCCGCCCCCAACCCCCTGATGGCCGGCAGCGACGAGTCCCTGTGCGTCGAGGCGGGCTCCGCCGCGACCGTCCAGGAACTGCACCTGGTGGCGGTGCACATGGTGTGCGGGGCGTTCGACGCGGCGCTGGAGCGGAGGGCGGCGTGACCGGGAGCCGTTCCTCGCAGGGGGCGCCGCTGCTCGTCGTCGGCGACGCCCTCCTGGACCGCGACCTGGCCGGGCGCGCCGAACGGCTGGCGCCGGACGCGGCGGTGCCCGTCGTGTCCGGCTGCGCGGAACGCCTCCGGCCGGGCGGCGCCGCCCTGGTGGCGTACCTGGCGGCCCGCGACGGCCGGGACGTCACGCTGGTCACCGGCCTGTCCGACGACCCCGCGAGCCGTGAACTGCGGCGCCTGCTGGAGCCGTCGGTGCGTCTGGTGCCGCTCCCGCTCACCGGGCCACTGCCCGAGAAGACGCGTGTCCTGGCGCAGGACGGCCGCCCCGTCGTCCGCATCGACGACGGCGACGGCCGGGTCCGCGCGGCCACCGAGGAGGCCCGCGAGGCGATCCGCTCGGCCCCGGCCGTCCTGGTGTCCGACTACGGCCGCGGCACCGCCGACGCCCTGCGGGACACCCTGGCCGACCACCCGCCCCTGCTGTGGGACCCGCACCCCCGGGGCGGCCCCCCGGTGCCGGGCACCCGGCTGGTGACACCGGCGGAGGGGGAGGCGGCGGTGTTCGCGGCACGGGCCGACGACCCGCCACGGGACCGGCGCGGCTCGCGCCCTGCCGGGGACGGTCCCGGGGAGCCTGGTCGGTCTGCCGCGGCCGGGGGAGGTGCGGACCGGGACGGCGATGCGGAGCGGAGCGTGCGGGTCTCGCGGGACGGGCGTGGCCCGCGCTCCGCCGGGGACGACGGG
>NZ_JARVKW010000068.1 GCF_029813775.1 Streptomyces sp. DH24
TTGGCTCGCCGGCTGCCGCCGCCTCCACCGGCGCTACGAACGCAAAGCAGACCACTTCCTCGCCTTCACCAGCATCGCCTGCACCCTCATCTGCTACCGCAGGCTCACCAAATGAGATGACGTCTAACACGGTGTTCGGCTCCTAGCGGTGATGTCCTCGCCCCCGGGCATCGCCTGCCGCGGGGTTCGTTCTGCGTACGACCGCCCAGAGGGTGCGGTCGTACGAACTCGTGGCGAGGAGCCCGAAGCGGTCGGCTTCCGCGACCGCTTCCAGGGCCTCTCGCCATGACTCGGCGGAGAGTGGTTCAGGCACCTCTGCCTCGATGGCCGTGCAGTCGGCGCGCTCCTCCACGCGGGTGGTGAGCCCGACGGCCGATAACCGAGCTGCGATCGCCTCAGCGCGCTCCTCTGAAGCAGGCACAAGGCACCCCTCGGTTAGCTGTGATCACGTTGAGTCAAGCTAGTTAACTAGATTAAGGCTAGTGGACTAGATTTTCCATATGCCTGAGCAGCCGCCCTATCTCCGCATCGCCGACGAGCTCCGGCGGCGCATCGCGGAGCATGAGTGGGAGCCGGGGGACCGGCTTCCTTCCCGCGCCCAGATCGGCCAGGAATGCGGCGTGGGGGAGAACGTCGTGCGGCGGGCGCAAGAGTTGCTGATCTCCCAGGGTGTGCTGGAAGGGCGGGCCGGTTCCGGCACCTATGTCGCTCAGCCCCGGGAGAAGGTGCGAGTCGTTCGTTCCTCCGCCCGCGAGCAGCCGGACGGCTCACCGTTCCGGGCGGACATGAAGGCCGTCGGCAGGCAGGGGGACTGGGAGAGCCGGACCGATGCCAAGGTTCCGGCACCGGCGGAGATCGCGGCGCGGCTCGGCATCGCCGAGGGCGATCTGTGTGTCCGCACCGCCTACGAGTTCCTCGCTGACGGAAGGCCGGTGCAGCTGTCGACCAGCTGGGAGCCGTACGACCTCACCGCCGGCACGCTCGTCGTCCTCCCCGAGGGCGGGCCGCACGCCGGGGCCGGTGTCGTGAACCGCATGGCCGAGATCGGCGTCACCGTCAGCCATGCAGTGGAGCAGCCTCAGCCCCGGCAGGCAACCGGCGAGGAGGCGTCGCTCCTGGGCATCCAGAAGGGCGCACTCGTCACGCACATCCGGCGGACCTACTACAGCGACCAGGGGCGGCCCGTCGAGACCGCTGACATTGTCGTGCCCGCCGCCCTCTGCGAGATCGTCTACGAGATTCCCATCAGTCGCTGAGCCCACCGTTTACAACGTCCAGGTCAAGGCCTGGAGTGACTGCTTGCGGGTGGCCGGGATTGATCACTGCCGGGCCGTCCCTGGGCCGTCCGAGGGTGGCCGGCGGTGACAGGTGACGCCCACAGGTGACCGCCCCCACCCCGCTCTGGCCTGGGCCACCCGAGTCGATCTGCGACACTGGTACAGCCATGCCTAAGCCCGGAGAACTCACTTTCGTCGCCCCGCGCGGAGCCAAGAAGCCGCCGCGGCACCTCGCCGACCTCACGCCCGCCGAGCGCAAGGAGGCTGTGGCCGCGGTCGGTGAGAAGCCGTTTCGCGCCAAGCAGCTCTCGCAGCACTACTTCGCGCGGTACGCGCACGACCCGGAGCAGTGGACCGACATTCCGGCCGGTGCTCGCGGGAAGCTCCGGGAGGCGCTGCTTCCGGAGCTGATGACGGTCGTCCGGCACCTGTCGACCGACCAGGGCACCACCCGCAAGACGCTGTGGCGGCTGTTCGACGGGACGCTCGTCGAGTCGGTGCTGATGCGCTACCCGGACCGGGTCACCATGTGCATCAGTTCGCAGGCGGGGTGCGGGATGAACTGCCCGTTCTGCGCGACCGGGCAGGCGGGGCTGGACCGGAACCTGTCCACCGCGGAGATCGTCCACCAGATCGTGGACGGGATGCGGGCGCTCAGGGACGGGGAGGTGCCCGGTGGGCCCGCCCGGTTGTCCAACATCGTTTTCATGGGGATGGGCGAGCCCCTCGCCAACTACAACCGCGTCGTCGGGGCCGTCCGGCGGCTCACCGACCCCGAGCCCGACGGGCTGGGGCTGTCGCAGCGCGGGATCACCGTCTCGACGGTGGGGCTCGTGCCGGCCATCCACCGCTTCGCCGACGAGGGCTTCAAGTGCCGGCTCGCGATCTCGCTGCACGCCCCGGACGACGAACTGCGCGACACCCTCGTCCCCGTGAACACGCGGTGGAAGGTGCGCGAGGTTCTCGACGCCGGGTTCGAGTACGCCGAGAAGTCGGGGCGGCGGCTGTCCATCGAGTACGCCCTCATCCGGGACATCAACGACCAGGCGTGGCGCGGCGACCGGCTCGGGCGGCTGCTCAAGGGCAGGCCCGTGCACGTCAACCTGATCCCGCTGAACCCGACGCCCGGCTCCAAGTGGACCGCGTCGCGGCCCGAGGACGAGAAGGCGTTCGTCGAGGCGATCGCCGCGCACGGTGTGCCGGTGACGATCCGGGACACCCGGGGACAGGAGATCGACGGGGCGTGTGGTCAGCTCGCCGCGAGCGAGAGGTAACCTGACCGGCGTAAGAACACCTTCATATTCCGACAGGGGAGCGCCACAGCGCTGAGAGTGCGGCACCGGCCGCAGACCCTCCGAACCTCGCCCAGGTCATTCTGGGTAGGGAGATCGGTCATCACTCGAGCTGTTGCGCCCTGCCCGCGCACCTTCAGGGGTCGCGGGCAGGGCCGCGTCTCTTCCTGGTCAACCCCAGGAGGAATTCAGTGAGCACCACCACCAAGCGGCTGACCGCCGTCGTCGTCGCGCTCGGCATGGCCGGCGGGCTCGCCGCGTGCGGCTCGTCCGGCGACGACTCGTCCGCGTCGTCCGGCGGCTCCAAGACCGTCACGCTGGTCAGCCACGACTCGTGGGCCGCGTCCAAGAGCGTCATCGCCGCGTTCGAGAAGGAGTCCGGCTACCAGGTCAAGGTCCTCAAGGACGGCGACGCCGGCACCGCCGTCAACAAGGCGATCCTGACCAAGGACAACCCGCAGGGCGACGTCTTCTTCGGCGTCGACAACACCCTGCTGTCCCGCGCGCTCGACAACGGCCTGTTCCAGCCGTACGAGCCGAAGGGCGCCGACCGGATCGCCCCGGAGTACCGGGCCGACGAGGGCAGGCACCGCGTCACGCCCGTCGACACCGGCGACATCTGCGTCAACTACGACAAGGCCTGGTTCAGCGAGCACAAGCTGACCCCGCCCGAGTCCTTCGACGACCTGATCGAGCCGCGGTACAAGAACCTCCTCGTCACCGAGAACGCCTCCACCTCCTCGCCCGGCCTGGGTTTCCTGCTCGGCACCGCCGCCAGGTACGGCGACGACGGGTGGCCGGACTACTGGAAGAAGCTCAAGGCCAACGGCGTGAAGGTGGTCGACGGCTGGGAGCAGGCCTACAACGAGGAGTTCTCCGGCTCGGCCGGCGGCAAGAAGGCCAAGGGCGACCGGCCGCTCGTCGTGTCGTACGCGTCCTCGCCGCCCGCCGAGGTCGTCTTCGCCGACCCGAAGCCCTCCACCGCGCCGACCGGCGTCGCACAGGGCACCTGCTTCCGGCAGGTCGAGTACGCGGGGCTGCTGAACAACGCCCGGAACGCGGAGGGCGGCAAGGCGTTTCTCGACTTCCTGATCAGCAAGCGGTTCCAGGACGACATGCCGATGAACATGTTCGTCTACCCCGTGACCGAGGGCGCCGAGGTGCCCGAGGAGTTCACGAAGTTCGGGCCGCAGGCCGAGGACCCGGAGACCCTGGAGCCGGCGAAGATCGCCGCCCACCGTGACCAGTGGGTCAAGTCGTGGACCTCGCTCGTACTGAAGTAGCCGCGAGGCCCGAAGCAGCCGCGAGGCGACGCGGGAACGCGGCGCGGCTCGGGCTGATGGCCGTGCCCGTCGCGTTCTTCGCGGTGTTCTTCGCCTACCCGGTCGCCGCGATCGTCGCGCGCGGCCTGAAGTCCGGCGGGGCATGGCACCCCGGGCGGATCACGGACGTGCTGGCGCAGCCGGACATGCGGCACGTCCTGTGGTTCACCACCTGGCAGGCGCTCGTCTCCACGGCGCTCACGCTGCTGGTCGCGCTGCCCGGCGCGTACGTCTTCGCGCGTTTCGAGTTCCGGGGCAAGCAGATCCTGCGAGCGCTCGTGACGGTCCCGTTCGTGCTGCCGACGGTCGTCGTCGGTACGGCGTTCCTGGCGCTCGTCGGCCGCGGCGGGCTCCTGGACGAACTGTGGGGTGTCCGGCTGGACACCACCGTGTGGGCGATCCTGCTCGCCCACGTCTTCTTCAACTACGCCGTCGTCGTCCGCACCGTGGGCGGGCTGTGGGCCCAGCTCGACCCGCGTCAGGAGGAGGCCGCGCGGATGCTCGGCGCCTCCCCGCTGCGGGCCTGGCGCCAGGTCACCCTGCCCGCGCTCGCGCCCGCCGTGGCCGCCGCCGCCCTCATGGTCTTCCTGTTCACCTTCACCTCGTTCGGCGTGGTCCAGATCCTCGGCGGGCCCACCTTCTCGACGCTGGAGGTCGAGATCTACCGGCAGACGTCGGAGATCTTCGACCTGTCCACGGCGGCCGTGCTCACGATGATCCAGTTCGTGGCCGTCGGCGCGATCCTCGCCCTGCACGCCTGGACCGTGCGGCGCCGGGAGACCGCGCTGCGGCTGGTCGACGCCTCGGTGACCGCGCGCCGCCCGCGCGGCGCCGGGCAGTGGGCGCTGCTGGCGGGCGTCGTCGCGACCGTCGTCGTGCTGCTTCTGCTGCCGCCGGCCGTACTGGTGCGGCGCTCCCTGGACGCGCCGGGACTCGGCTACTTCCGGGCGCTGACCGACGAGGACGGGGGAGTGTTCCTCGTCCCGCCGATCGAGGCCGTCGGCAATTCGCTCCAGTACGCTCTCGCCGCCACCGCCATCGCCGTGCTGATCGGCGGTCTCGCCGCCACCGCGCTGACCCGGCGGGACGCCGGGGCGTTCGTGCGCGGCTTCGACGCGCTGCTGATGCTGCCGCTCGGCGTGTCCGCCGTGACGGTCGGCTTCGGGTTCCTCATCGCGCTCGACGAGCCGCCGCTGGACCTGCGGGCCTCCTGGGTCCTCGTGCCGCTCGCCCAGGCGCTGGTCGGCGTCCCCTTCGTCGTACGGACCATGCTGCCCGTGCTGCGCGCGGTGGACGTCCGGCTGCGGGAGGCCGCCGCCGTGCTCGGGGCGTCGCCGTGGCGGGTGTGGCGCGAAGTGGACCTGCCGATGGTGCGGCGGGCCCTGCTGATCGCGGCCGGGTTCGCCTTCGCGGTGTCGCTCGGCGAGTTCGGGGCGACCGTGTTCATCGCGCGGCCCGACAATCCGACGCTGCCGGTGGCGGTGGCGCGGCTGCTGGGCCGCCCCGGGGACCTCAACTACGGCCAGGCGATGGCCCTTTCGACGATTCTGATGGTCGTGTGCGCGGTGGCGCTGCTGGTGCTGGAGCGACTGCGGACCGACCGGACGGGGGAGTTCTGATGCTGCTGAGACTGGAAGCCGCGACCGTCCGCCTCGGTGGGCGGCCCGTGCTCGACGCGGTCGGCCTGGACGTCGCCGAGCACGAGATCGTGTGCGTCCTCGGGCCCAGCGGCAGTGGCAAGTCCACGCTGCTGCGCGCCGTTGCCGGGCTCCAGCCCTTGCACGCCGGGCGGGTGCTGCTGGACGGGCGCGACCAGGCGGGGGTGCCCGCGCACCGGCGCGGGGTGGGGCTGATGTTCCAGGACCACCAGCTGTTCCCGCAGCGCGACGTCGGCGGCAACGTCGCGTTCGGGCTGCGCATGCACGGCGCCGCCCGGGCCGAACAGCGGGCCCGCGTCGCCGAGTTGCTGGAACTGGTCGGGCTGCCGGGCGCCGGGCACCGGGCGGTGGCCGCGCTGTCCGGCGGTGAGCAGCAGCGGGTCGCGCTCGCCCGCGCCCTGGCGCCCCGGCCGCGGCTGCTGATGCTGGACGAACCGCTCGGCCAGCTCGACCGGTCGCTGCGCGAGCGGCTCGTGGTCGAACTCCGGGAGCTGTTCGGCCGGTTGGGCACCACCGTGCTCGCCGTGACCCACGACCAGGGCGAGGCGTTCGCGCTCGCCGACCGGGTCGTCGTCATGCGGGACGGGCGGATCGCCCAGTCCGGGACGCCCCTTGAGGTGTGGCAGCGGCCGGCCGACGCGTTCGTCGCCCGCTTCCTCGGCTTCGACAACGTGACCGACTGCGCGGTCACCGGAGAGGCCGCGGACACCCCGTGGGGCAAGGTGCCCGTCCCGGCGGGCGCGCCGCAGGGTCCGCGCACGCTGCTCGTGCGGCCCGCCGGGGTGCGCCTGGTACCCGCCGCCGACGGCCTGCGCTGCACGGTGGCCGCCCGCACCTTCCGGGGCACCCATGTCGCCGTACGGCTACGGCCGGAGAACGCGCCGCCCCTGGAAGCCGCGTGCGCGCTGCGGTCGGCGCCGGAGACCGGGGACGAGGTCGGCGTGGAGTTCGACGCGGCCGAGATCGTCGTCCTCGACGGCGGGCCGTCCGGGACGCCGCCCCAGGCACCCCGACCGGCGCAGATCCGCAAGCAGTAGTCGCGCCGCACGGCTCGCCCCCCCCGGACGGGAGCGGACAACGGCACGCATCCCCGGCGGGGACGGCGAAACCCTCGTGCCCCTGGCCCGTGCCGGAAACGGTGAACGGCCCGCCCCCGGAGGAATCGGGAGCGGGCCGTCCGTGTGTCGCGGGGGCGTCAGCTGTCGCTGTTCGCTCCGCGGCGGCGCATGCCGAAGAACACCGCGCCACCGCCGACGACGACCAGGGCGGCCGCGATGCCGGCGATCAGACCGGTGTTGGAGTCCGCGCCGGTCTCGGCGAGGTTCGAGTCACCGGCTGCGGGCGACGGAGCGTTGCTCGGGGTGTCCGCCGGCGGGGTGCTCTCCGGGGCGGACGGGGTCGGGGTGCCGGTCTCCTCGGGCGGGGTCGAGGCGGACTCCGAGGGCGTCGGAGTCGGCGTGGCCGGCGGGGTCGAGGGCGCCTCCGTCTTGCAGGCGGTGGCCGGCGTGACGAGATTCGGCTTGATGTCCTCGTCGACGTACGGCTTGGCCTCGACGTGAATGCGGTATTCCGCCTTCGGCTTCCAGTCCTCGGCGAAGGTGATGGTGACACCCTCGCGCGAGCCCTTGACGACCTGCTCGCCGACCTTCTTGATGTCGGCGCCGTTGTTCTGCAGGTACACGGTGACCGTGGCCGGGACACCGGACGGGTCGACGTCGGTGACGGTGATGACGCCCTTGTCGCCTTCGCACTTGGCGGCGGCGGAGAACTCATTGATGTTGCATGCGAGCGCGTTGCCCGAAGCGCCGATCGCGAGTGCGGCCGAAGCGGAGACAACACCGAGAACGCGCACGGAACGTGCAACGGTACGGCGGGATATGGACAGGACTGTCACGTTTGTCCTTCACGGGATACGCAAATGCGGGGGGCTGAGGGGCGGGTGATGTGACACCACCACACCCATGAGGCTCACAGGTCTATAAGCGCCGCATAAGCAGTGTCAACGCATATGCAGGCCAAGCTGGTTGGCTTTGCCGTCTCATTAACCGCCCAGACGTTTCAACGCCCCGGGCGCCTCCTCGATCCGGTCGACCAGCGCGATCCGCGACTCCATCGACCGGCCCCGCGCGAGCGATTGGAGCAGCGGCCAGGCCGGGAGCCGCTCCGTCCAGTGCGCCCGGTCCACCAGCACCATCGGCGTCGGCTCGCCCCGCGACTCGTAGTAGTTCGGCGTCGCGTTGTCGAACACCTCCTGTACGGTGCCGGCGGCGCCCGGCAGGAACACCACGCCCGCGGTGCTGCGGGCCAGCAGGCCGTCCTCGCGGGTGGCGTTGGCGAAGTACTTGGCGATGTGCGAGGCGAAGGCGTTCGGCGGCTCGTGGCCGTAGAACCAGGTCGGGATGCCGACCGAGGTGCCGCCGCCGGGCCACCGCTCGCGCACCTCGAAGGCGGCGCGCGCCCAGTCGGTCACGGACGGAGTGAACGAGGGTGCCTTCGCGAGGAGTTGCAGCGCCTCGTCCAGCGCGGCGTCGTCGAACGGCGCCGTGTACGCACCGAGGTTGGCCGCCTCCATGGCGCCCGGTCCGCCGCCGGTGGCGACCGTGAACCCGGCGCGGGCCAGCTCGCGGCCGAGCCGGGCGGCCCCGGCGTAGGCGTCCGTGCCGCGTGCCATGGCGTGACCGCCCATGACGCCGACCACGCGGGCGCCGGCGAGGAGTTCGTCCAGGGCGTCCGAGACGGCGTCGTCGTGGACGGCGCGCAGCATCGACGCGAAGACGTCGCCGTCCGCCTTCGTCAGCCGCAACCACGCGTAGGCGCGGGCGTCGGGTGTCGCGTCGTAGCCCTCGTCGAGGTGCTCGAACAGCTCCCCGGGGGTGTAGACGAACCCGCGGTACGGGTCGAAGGGCACGCCCGGTACGGGCGGGAACACCAGGGCGCCGGCGGCGCGCACCGCGGCGGCGGCCTCGGGGCCCATCGGGCAGCCGAGGAAGACGGCGCCCTCACAGCCGACGGACAGCAGGGCGTCCGTACGGTCCCTCAGGTCGACGGCCTGGACGCGGTAGTGGGTCAGCGTGCGGTGCTCCGTGACGACCTGGTCGAACTCGGCGAGCGACTCGATCTCGCGGTCGTGGGCGGCGTGAAAGGCCTGGGCGGGTGTGTGAGGCACCCGCCCATGCTAGGCACGCGGATCCGGCCGGGCCGGTGCGGGGCTCAGCCTTCCAGCGCTGCCGGGTCCATCCACATGACCTCCCAGGTGTGGCCGTCGAGGTCGTCGAAGGCGCGGCCGTACATGAAGCCCTGGTCCTGCTTCTCGCCGGACTCCGTGCCGCCCGCCGCGATCGCCTTGTCGACCAGCTCGTCGACCTTCTCGCGGCTCTCGGCGCTCAGACAGATCAGCACCTCGCTGGTCGCGGTGGCGTCCGCGATCTGCTTCTTGGTGAAGGTCGAGTAGAACGGCTTGGTGAGCAGCATCGCGACGATCGTGTCGCTGATCACCACGGAGGCCGCGTTCTCGTCGCTGAACTGGGCGTTGAGCGTGTAGCCGAGCTCCGTGAAGAACTTCTTCGAGGCGTCGAGGTCGTTGACGGGCAGGTTCACGAAGATCATCTGCTGGTACATGTGCGGTCTCTCCCGGTGTCGTTCCGTCGTGTTCGATGGGTAGACCGGGCCGCCCGGCGGAACTCATCGCCGGTCCGGGACTTTTGTCGGCGGAAGTTCGGCCGGTGGTTTCCGCGAGGTTCCGGCGGGCGGCCCTCAGCGTGCCAGCGGCAGCGCGGCCAGCTCCGCGACGAGCAGCGTCAGCGGCCCGAACAGGGCCAGCACGGCGCCGGCGCGCAGCAGGGCCGCGCCGCGCAGCATCGTCGCGGGCGCCCCGATGCGGAGCAGTGCCTCCGTGGTGTCGGCGCGGGCGTGTCTGGTCTCGACGGCGGCGATCAGCAGCGTGGCCACCGTGCAGCCGGTCACGAGGAGCGCGCCCAGGGTGGTGAGCGGGCCGGCGGCGGGGCCGCGGGCGTCGTGCAGCGCCGTCGACGCGTACATCGCGGCGAGGACGGCGCACACGATGCCCAGGGGGCGGCCGATGCGGGTCGCCTCCGCCATCAGGACCCGGCCGGCCAGGAGCCGCAGCGCGCCCGGCCGGACCGCCTGGAGCAGCCGTCCGCACAGGTGGGTGAGGCCGGGACCGGCCAGCGCGAGCCCCGTGGCCGTCAGCACCAGGCCGGCCAGCACACCGACGGGGCCGCCCCCGAGCCCGCCGGGCAGGTCGAGCGCGCCCCCGTCGGGCGTGCGACTCCCGTACGCCTCGACGGCGAGCCCGGCGGCCACGACGGCGACGCCCCAGGGGAGACCGGCGGGAGCGGTGCGGGAGTCGGGGAGGAGGGAGCCGGGGATGCCGGGCGCGGAGGCGGGCGCGGTCGCGGTGCCGTCGGGCGCGGTCGTGCCGGGAGGTTCCTCCGGGGGGCGGGCTGCGACGACGGCGATGCGGCCGTCGCCGTTCAGCGGGGTCGTTCCGGAGGGCCCGGTGGCCCCGGCGGTCGCGGCCGTCGCGGTGGCTCCGGTGGTCCCGGTGACTGCGACGGTTCCCGGGGAGCCGTTCGCCCCGCCCCTCCGCGCCCCCGCCGGTCCGGGCGCCGTCGTGGTGCTGCCGTTCGCCCCGAAGCGGCCGTACGTCGCCGGCCACCGGTAGGCGCGGGCCGCCCGGCGCACCGTCTCGGCCCTGTCGTCGCGTGGGCGGAGCAGCAGCGCCACCGTGACGGACGCGGCGGCCGGGACCAGGCAGAGCAGGGTCAGGGCCGCCGGCAGCGGAAGGGGACGGTCGGCCGCGAGGAACTCGGCGGCGGCACCGTCGAAGGGCATGCCGGTGAGGTCGCCGCGCAGGTGGAGGAAGAACAGCAGCGCCACCATCGAGCCCAGCGTGCAGGACAGGGCCGTCGTGGTCGCCGAGATCGCCATGACGCGGGCGGGGCCGAGGCCGAGCGCCGACAGGCCGGGCCGGGGCCGGGTGCCCGGGTCGGTGCGGGCGACGGCCGCCGCGAGGTACACCGTGGCGGCCAGCGGGCCCACGCACCAGGCCAGCCGGAGGGCGGCGTCGCCCGGCGGGTGGCTCATCGCGTAGCCGAGGGTGCACAGCAGCAGGAACCCGGTGCCCGCCGACGCCGCCGCGACCAGCAGGCGGCGCAGCTGGACGGCCGGGCGGGAACCACGGGTCAGACGGAGAGCGAGCACGCGGCCCGGCCTTCCGACTCGGGCACCGGCGGCAGGTGCACGGTCTTCACCCGCCGCCCGTCCAGCAGCGACACCGTGCGGTCGGCGAGCGCGGCGGTGTCCGGGTCGTGGGTGGCGAGGACCACGGTGATGCCGTGCGAGCGGGCCGCCGTGGTGAGCGTGCGCAGCACGTGCGCGCGGTCGGCGCGGTGCAGGGGCGCGGTCGGCTCGTCGGCGAACAGCACGGTCGGCGCGGGCGCCAGCGCCCGGGCGATGCACACCCGCTGCCGCTGCGTCTGGCGCAGTTCGTGCGGCCGTTTGCGGGTCACGTCGCCCACGTCGAGGCGCTCCAGCCACTCCAGGGCGGCCGTCTTGGCGCGCCGCCTGCCGACGCCGCGCAGCATCAGCGGCAGGGCGGTGTTCTCCCAGACGTTCAGCTCCGGGACGAGCACCGGCGCCGGGTCGATCCAGCCGAACCGGTCGCGGCGCAGCCGCTCGCGGTGCAGCGGGGTCATGGTGTGCACGGGCACGCTGTTGAACCAGACCTCGCCGCGTCCGGCGGCCAGCTGCCCCGACAGGCAGCGCAGGAGGGTCGTCTTGCCGCTGCCGCGCGGGCCGCTGACGGCGAGGATCTCGCCCTCCCGCACGCCGAGTGAGACTCCTTGCAGCGCGGGCGAGCCGTCGTGGTGCGTCAGGTGCAGGGCGCGTGCCCAGAGCACGTCGTTGTCCGGCGGGGCCACCATGGGCGTACACCTCGTTCAGATCAGAAATGCCGTGCGCGGTTCGCGAAATCCCCCTTGCGGGGGAACGAGGGCAGGGCCGATCGGTTACAGGGCACGCTAGGCAGCCGGGCCGGTGTGGCCGGACAGCACGTGGCCCGGGGTGCACCCTTCTCACTCGTACGGGTGCGCCCCGGGCCGGACAACCGGCTGAACCGCCGGGCGTCAGAGCTTCGTCCACGCCTCCGACAGGGTCGCGCGCAGGATCTGCTCGATCTCGTCGAAGGTCTCCTGGTTGGAGATCAGCGGCGGGGCGAGCTGGACGACCGGGTCGCCGCGGTCGTCGGCACGGCAGTACAGGCCGTTCTCGAACAGCTTCTTCGACAGGAAGCCGTACAGGACGCGCTCGGTCTCGTCGGCGTCGAAGGACTCCTTGGTGTTCTTGTCCTTCACCAGCTCGATGCCGTAGAAGAAGCCGTTGCCGCGGACGTCGCCGACGATCGGCAGGTCGTGCAGCTTCTCCAGCGTCGCGCGGAACGCGCCCTCGTTGTCGAGGACGTGCTGGTTGATGCCCTCGCGCTCGAACAGGTCGAGGTTGGCGTTGCCGACCGCGGCCGAGACCGGGTGGCCGCCGAAGGTGTAGCCGTGCAGGAAGGTGTTGTCGCCCTTGTAGAACGGCTCGGCGAGGCGGTCGGAGATGATGCACGCGCCGATCGGGGAGTAGCCCGAGGTCATGCCCTTGGCGCAGGTGATCATGTCCGGGACGTAGCCGAACTTGTCGCAGGCGAACATCGTGCCGAGGCGGCCGAAGGCGCAGATGACCTCGTCCGAGACGAGCAGCACGTCGTACTGGTCGCAGATCTCGCGCACCCGCTGGAAGTAGCCGGGCGGGGGCGGGAAGCAGCCGCCCGCGTTCTGCACGGGCTCCAGGAAGACCGCGGCGACCGTGTCCGGGCCCTCGAAGAGGATCTGCTGCTCGATCTGGTCGGCGGCCCAGCGGCCGAAGGCCTCCGGGTCGTCGCCGTGGATCGGGGCGCGGTAGAAGTTGGTGTTCGGGACCTTGTGCGCGCCGGGCACCAGCGGCTCGAAGGGGGCCTTCAGCGCCGGCAGACCGGTGATGGACAGGGCGCCCTGCGGGGTGCCGTGGTAGGCGACCGCACGGGAGATCACCTTGTACTTGGTGGGCTTGCCGGTCAGCTTGAAGTACTGCTTGGCGAGCTTCCAGGCGGTCTCGACGGCCTCGCCGCCGCCGGTGGTGAAGAAGACCTTGTTCAGGTCGCCGGGCGCGTGGTGGGCGAGGCGCTCGGCCAGCTCCACGGCCTGCGGGTGGGCGTAGGACCACACCGGGAAGAACGCCAGCTCCTGGGCCTGCTTGAAGGCGGTCTCGGCGAGCTCGACGCGGCCGTGTCCGGCCTGGACCACGAACAGACCGGCGAGACCGTCGAGGTAGCGCTTGCCCTTGTCGTCGTAGATGTGCGTGCCCTCGCCCCGGACGATGGTGGGGACGGGGGCGTTCTCGTACGAGGACATGCGGGTGAAGTGCATCCACAGGTGGTCGTACGCGGACTTGCTGAGGTCCTTGGGGCTGTCGGTGCTCACGGTTATCGGGTTCCCCACATGTAGGTCTGCTTCTTGAGCTTGAGGTAGACGAAGCTCTCGGTGGAGCGCACTCCGGGCACGGCCCGGATGCGTCTGTTGATGACCTCCAGAAGGTGGTCGTCGTCCTCGCAGACGATCTCCACCATCAGGTCGAAGGAGCCCGCGGTCATCACCACGTACTCGCATTCCGACATGGCGGTCAGCGCGTCGGCCACGGACTCCACGTCGCCCTCCACGTTGACCCCGACCATCGCCTGCCGGCGGAAGCCGACGGTCAGCGGGTCGGTGACGGCGACGATCTGCATCACGCCCTGGTCGAGCAGCTTCTGGACGCGCTGGCGCACGGCCGCCTCGGACAGGCCGACGGCCTTGCCGATCGCTGCGTACGGCCGGCGGCCGTCCTCCTGGAGCTGCTCGATGATGGCGAGGGAGACGGCGTCCAACGGGGATCCGCCGTTCCGGGACTGGCTGGAGTCCCTCTGGTCTGCGCTTCGACTGGCCACGACGTCACTCTGCACGACGTCTCGTCAGTTTTGCAAGCCCTGATCGATGAAATTCGTTGTTTACGGACGTGTGGCTTGCGGATTTCGCAGGATCGGGTCCGTCGGGGGTGTTGAAAACGTCGGGGGACGGATTAGGGTGGGTGTCTCAGAGGTTGGACACCTTGAACCCCCACCAGGAACACCAGGAGGGCCTGCAGTGAGCACCGAGCTGCGACGTCTGCGCAACTACATCAACGGTGAGTTCCGTGACGCCGCCGACGGACGGACCACCGAGGTGGTCAACCCCGCGACCGGCGAGGCGTACGCGACCGCTCCGCTGTCCGGTCAGCCGGACGTGGACGCCGCCATGGCGGCCGCCGCCGCGGCCTTCCCGGGCTGGCGCGACACCACCCCGGCCGAGCGTCAGAAGGCCCTGCTGAAGATCGCCGACGCGTTCGAGGAGCGGGCCGAGGAGCTCATCGCGGCCGAGGTGGAGAACACGGGCAAGCCCACCGGGCTGACCCGCTCCGAGGAGATCCCGCCGATGGTGGACCAGATCCGCTTCTTCGCGGGCGCGGCGCGGATGCTGGAGGGCCGCTCGGCCGGCGAGTACATGGAGGGCCTGACCTCCATCGTCCGCCGCGAGCCGGTCGGCGTCTGCGCGCAGGTCGCCCCGTGGAACTACCCGATGATGATGGCCGTGTGGAAGTTCGCGCCGGCGCTCGCCGCGGGCAACACGGTCGTGCTGAAGCCGTCGGACACCACCCCCGCCTCCACGGTCCTGATGGCCGAGATCATCGGCTCGATCGTGCCCAAGGGCGTCTTCAACGTCATCTGCGGCGACCGCGAGACCGGCCGCGCGATGGTCGAGCACCCGACCCCGGCGATGGCGTCCATCACCGGCTCCGTGCGCGCCGGCATGCAGGTCGCCGAGTCCGCGTCGAAGGACCTCAAGCGCGTCCACCTGGAGCTGGGCGGCAAGGCCCCGGTCGTCGTCTTCGAGGACAGCGACCTCTCCAAGGCCGTCGAGGACATCTCCGTGGCCGGCTTCTTCAACGCCGGGCAGGACTGCACGGCGGCCACGCGCGTGCTGGTCCACGAGTCGGTCCACGACGAGTTCGTGTCCGCGCTCGCCAAGGCCGCGTCCGAGACCAAGACCGGCATGCCGGACGACGAGGACGTCCTGTTCGGTCCGCTGAACAACCCGAACCAGCTCGCGCAGGTCGAGGGCTTCATCAACCGCCTGCCCGCGCACGCCAAGGTCGAGGCGGGCGGCCGGCGCGTCGGCGACAAGGGCTACTTCTACGCGCCGACCGTCGTCTCCGGCCTGAAGCAGGACGACGAGATCATCCAGAAGGAGGTCTTCGGCCCCGTCATCACCGTCCAGTCCTTCACGGACGAGGACCAGGCCGTGGAGTACGCGAACGGCGTCGAGTACGCCCTCGCCTCCTCCGTGTGGACCAAGGACCACGGCCGCGCGATGCGGATGTCGAAGAAGCTCGACTTCGGCTGCGTGTGGATCAACACCCACATCCCGCTGGTCGCCGAGATGCCGCACGGCGGCTTCAAGAAGTCCGGCTACGGCAAGGACCTGTCGGCGTACGGCTTCGAGGACTACACGCGCGTGAAGCACGTGATGACGTCGCTGGACGCGTAAGTCCTCCGGCGGTAAGCGGGCGCCGGCGAAGCGGCGCACGCGGGGCCCGGGCGGGTGTGCACCCGCCCGGGCCCTGTCGTGTCCGGCCGCTGCCGGGGGTGGTTTTTGAACGTGTTCAACTCAGGCGTACGCTACTCCCATGAGCGACAGAGCCGCCCTGCTCAAGGGCATCCGCGCCTGGCTGGCCGTCTTCGTCGTCTGCCTGGTGCTCAGCGGCGCCACCGCGTTTCCGCTCGTCCATGAACTGCGCTGGGCCGAGAGCCTGGTGAACGCGACGTCCGCGCCGGAGCACCTGCCCGGACTGGCGGACTGGATCACCCGCGTCCGGCAGGGACTCGACGCCGCCGACGCCGAATACCCCTTCCTCCTCTACGGCACCGACTGGCTCGCCTTCGCGCACCTGGTCATCGCCGTCGCCTTCTACGGGCCCTACCGCGACCCCGTCCGCAACATCTGGGTCGTCGAGTTCGGCATGATCGCCTGCGCCGGCATCGTCCCGCTGGCCCTGATCTGCGGACCGATCCGGGGGATCCCCTTCTGGTGGAGCGTGATCGACATGGCGTTCGGCGTCTTCGGGGTGATCCCGCTGTACGTGGTCCGCCGGCGCATCAAGCGACTGGAGGCGCTGACCGCCGTGCCCGCGACGGCAGTCGCCGTCAGCGGTTGAACGCCGGGAAGGCGAAGCGTGCGGCGACGGCGAGACCGTCCCCGCGCGCGTCGGTCGAGTTGACGGAGTACACGACCGTGCGGGACAGGTCGCGGTGGCGACGGCGGTCGGACGGGCAGGCATGGGGTGCTCCACGGGTGATCGGCGAAGGGACGCGATCATCCTCCGGCCGCACGGCCCCGCCCGGATCGTCGGCCGGGAGGGTGCCGCCCCCGGGCTGCCCCCGAGACGAACGGACCCCGGCCGCAAGGGAGTTGTGGGTGACTCCCCCTACGGGGACGACCGGCCGGCCGCCGCGCTCACGCCGCCGGGTGGGCGGTGCGCAGGGCGTGGAGCGTGTCGATGCGGTTGGTCGTGATCGAGTCCACGCCCAGGTCCAGCAGGCGGCGCATCGAGCGGCGGGTGTCCGGTGTCCAGGCGGAGAGCAGGTAGCCGTCGCGGTGGACACGCCGCACGAGGTCCCCGTTCAGCAGGCTGAAGCGGTAGTTGAGCCACCGCGGGCGCACCGTCGCCAGCACCGCGGGACGCGGCGGCGCCAGCGTCGTCCACGTCAGGGCGATCTCGGCCGCCGGGTCGGCCGCGCGCACCGCGAGCATCGCCCGGGCGCCCGCGCAGTAGTAGACGCGGTCCGCCGCACCGCACTGCCGTACGGCGTCCACGACCCGGCGGGCCGCCCGCACGTCCGGGGCGCCGGGCAGGTCCAGCATCACCCGGTGCCCGTCGGTCGCCGCCAGCGCGTCCGCCAGCGTCGGCACGCGGCCGCCGGTCAGGCCGCGCACCTCGTCCGCCGACAGCGACAGCAGTGGCCGGTCGTGCTCCCACAGCCGCTTCAGCGTGTCGTCGTGCAGCAGCACGGGCACGCCGTCCCGGGTGAGCCGTACGTCGATCTCCACCGCGTCCGCGCCCCGGTCGAGCGCGGACCGCAGCGAGGGGATCGTGTTCTCCCGGAGGCGGTAGGGGTCCCCGCGGTGGGCCACCGCCGTCACGTTCCGCATGGCGTTCCTCGGTGTGCGCGGGATCAGGGGGCGAGCCAGGCGGCCGTGTACGTGTCGATCTCGGCCGCCAGCCGCGCCTTGCCCGGCTCGTCGAGGAAGGACGCCTCGACCGCGTTCTTCGCCAGGTCGGCCAGGCCCCGCTCGTCCAGGTCGAGCAGGCGGGCGGCGACCGCGTACTCGTTGTTCAGGTCGGTGCCGAACATCGGCGGGTCGTCGGAGTTGATCGTGACGAGCACGCCGGCCCGCGCGAACTCCTTGATCGGGTGCTCGTCCAGCGTGCGGACCGCGCGCGTGGCGATGTTCGAGGTCGGGCAGACCTCCAGCGCGACGCGGTGCTCGGCGAGGTGCGCGAGCAGCTTCGGGTCCCGCGCGGAACTGGTGCCGTGCCCGATGCGCTCCGCCCGCAGATGCGTCAGCGCGTCCCACACGGTCTCCGGGCCCGTGGTCTCACCCGCGTGCGGCACCGAGTGCAGCCCGGCGGCGACGGCGCGGTCGAAGTACGGCTTGAACTGCGGCCGGGGGACGCCGATCTCCGGCCCGCCGAGCCCGAACGACACCAGGCCCTCCGGGCGCAGCCGGTCGTCCGTGGCGAGCCGCGTCGTCACCTCCGCCGACTCCAGACCGGCCTCGCCGGGAATGTCGAAGCACCAGCGCAGCACGGTCCCGAACTCGGCCTCGGCCGCCTTGCGCGCGTCCTCGATGGCCGCCATGAACGCCCGCTCGTCGATGCCGCGCCGGACGGACGAGTACGGCGTGACGGTCAGCTCGGCGTACCGCACCTGCTGGCGGGCCAGCTCGCGGGCCACCTCGTACGTCAGCAGCCGCACGTCGTCCGGGGTGCGGATCAGCTCCACGACGGACAGGTACACCTGGATGAAGTGGGCGAAGTCCGTGAACGTGAAGTAGTCGGCCAGGGCCTCGGGGTCGGTGGGGACCTCGGAGTCGGGGTGGCGGGCGGCCAGCTCCGCGACGATCCGGGGGGAGGCGGAGCCGACATGGTGCACGTGCAGTTCGGCCTTGGGCAGCCCGGCGATGAAGGCGCGCAGGTCGCGCGGGACACGTGGCTCGACGAGGTGCTCGGTCAAGGGTTCCTCCCCGGGAACGGCGTCCCGGCCGGGACGTACGCCGGCGGGACGCGGGTGATCGGCTGATCGGTGACTCGGGATCATCGTAGGCCGGGGCCGCGGGGACCGGGGACGGGCCGTAGCATGACGGGACGGTCGACAGAGGGGGCCCGGGCATGTCCGACGACGCGCAGCAGCCGGCAGCCGGCGGGGAGTCCCCGGGGCGGGCCGATCCCCGGGCGGGGACGGGGGAGGGGACGCCGGGTCCGGGGCCCGGTTCCACGATGGCGTCCGGGGAGGCGCTGACCTGGCCCGCGCCGTCCGTGCACGACCAGCAGACGGTCACCTCCCTGCCGGCCATGGGCGACGGGGGCGCGCCGCAGGTCCCGCCCGGCTCCGCGTCGGCGCCCGCGCCCGGCGGCGTTCCGCCGGCTCCGGCTCCGTACTCGCCCTGGGCCACGCCCGTCGCTCCGCCGCAAACCTCCGGGCCCGGGTACGGCGGGGCCTTCGCGCCGCCGCCGTACGGCGCCGCGGGGTCCGCCGCCGACCCGTTCCCCGGCCGCCCGTTCCCCGCCAATCCGTTCGCCGCGCCGGAGGATGCCGTTCCGCCGCCGCCCGTCGCGCCCGACGGGCCCGGGCAGGTGCCCTACGGCTATCCCGGGGGTCCCGGGGGTTACGGGTATCCCGGACAGGCCGCCGGCCAGGGTGCGTACGGGGCCGGGGCGCAGCAGGGGTACTACGGGTGGGGTGCGGCGCCGTTGCCCAGCAACGGGCTGGGGACGGCCGGGCTGGTGCTCGGGATCGTCTCGGCGGCCGTGTTCTGTCTGTGGCCCGTCGCCATCGTGGGGGGTGTGCTGGCGGTGATCTTCGGGGCCGTGGGGCGGGCGAAGGTGTCGCGGGGTGAGGCCACGAATGCCGGGCAGGCGCTCGCCGGGATCATCTGCGGGGCTGTGGGGATCGTGCTGGGGGTCGGGTTCGGGCTGTTGGTGCTGCTCGCGTAGGGGTGGGTGTGCGGGTTTGGCCCGCCCCCGCCCCCGCCGCCCCTTCC
>NZ_JARVKW010000069.1 GCF_029813775.1 Streptomyces sp. DH24
CGCCCGCCCCCTCCTCGGTCACCCCGGCCAAGGTGACCAACACGGCGCCCTCGCCGACCGTCTCGCCCACGCGGGCGTGCACCGCGTCCACGACCCCGGAACCGGGCGCCCGCACCACGTGCTCCATCTTCATGGCCTCGACCACCAGCAACTGCCGCCCGGCGCGCACCACGTCACCGGGCGACACGCCGACGGCCACGACCGTCCCGCTCATCGGCGCCACCACCACACCCTCACCGGCCCCGTCCCCGGCCGGCGGGGCCGCGTCGGCGACGGCCCGGGCCGCCTCCTCCACCACGCCCGGCCGCGCCCAGAAGTCCGGCCGCGCGAGGACGTCCCGCACCAGCGCAATGCCCGTCCGTACGCCCTCCACGGCGAACTCGCCCAGCGCCCGGCGGGCCCGCGCGCAGGCCGCGCCCACCTCGCCGTGCGGAACGTGCGCGATCACCTTCGCGAGCAGCGGGTCGTAACGCGTCCCCACCTCGACGCCCGCCCGCACCGCCGTGTCGACCCGGACGCCCGGACCCGTCGGCACGTCGAACCGCGTGATCCGGCCCGCCGACGGACGCACCCCGCCGTCCGCGCCCGTGACCTCGGCGTTGACACGCGCCTGCACGGCGAACCCGCGAGGCTCCGCCGGCCCGCCCGCCAGCCCCAGCCCGGCCAGCGTCCCACCGCCCGCCAGCCACAACTGCGCGGCGACCAGATCGACGCCGGTGACCTCCTCGGTGACCGTGTGCTCCACCTGGAGCCGGGGATTGGCCTCGATGAAGTGGAACTCCTCGCCCCTGACCAGGAACTCGAAGGTGACCAGGCTCGTACAGCGCGCGGCCCGTGCCATGCGCAGCGCGCTGTCGAGCAGCTTCTCCCGCACACCGGCGGGCAGTCCGGGCGCCGGGGCGATCTCGATCAGCTTCTGGTGCCGCCGCTGCGCGCTGCAGTCCCGGTCCCACAGATGCGTCACGGCCCCCGTCGCGTCCCCGACGACCTGCACCTCCACGTGCCGGGCGCCCTCCAGCAGCCGCTCCACGTACAACTCGCCGCGCCCGAAACCCGCCTCGGCCTCCGAACGGCACCGCTCCCAGGCCTCCGCCAGGTCCTCGACGCGCCGCACCACCCGCATGCCGCGCCCGCCGCCCCCGCCGACCGCCTTGATCATCACGGGCCCGTCGGCGAGCAGCTCCCGCGCCTCCCGCGGCCCGACGCCCCCGGGGCTCCCGGTGAGCACCGGAACACCCATCGAGGCCGCGAGTCCGCGCGCCCGCGCCTTGTCCCCGAAGACCTCCAGCACCTCGGGGGAGGGCCCGACGAAGCCGACCCCGGCGGCGGCGCAGCGCCGCGCGAACCCCGCGTCCTCGCTCAGGAACCCGTACCCCGGGTGCAGCAGACCGCAGCCCGTGCGCTCCGCGGCGGCGAGCAGGGCCTCCGCGTCCAGATAGTCACCGACCCGCACCGCCTCGTCGGCCGCGCGCACGTGCGCGTCGTCGTCCCCGGCCCACACCGCGACCGTGCGCAGCCCGGCCTCCGACGCCGACCGCAGCACGCGTACGGCGATCTCCCCGCGGTTGGCGACCAGCACGGCGGCAGAACCCATGGAGCCCTCCAGGACGTCAACGCTCGGCCCGGTCATGCTGGTTGACATTGACGTCAACGTCAATACGCTGGCCGCGTGGCACGCTCACCCCACGCCTGGTCCGTCCGCACCGCCCGCGACCGCAGCGAGGCACCCGCCCGCGCCCGGCTCCTGGACGCCGCCGAGGCCGTCTTCGCCCGGCTCGGCCACGGCCCGGCGACCGTCGCCGACATCACCGCCGAGGCGCGGGTGTCCCGGGCGGGTTTCTACGTGTACTTCGCGTCCAAGGAAGAGATCTTCCGCGTCCTCGCGGCGCGCGTCCGGGACGCGTTCCTCACCGCGCAGGACGTGCCGGGCGTCGACACCGACGACGTCCGTGCCGTCGCCGAGGCGTCCGTCGGCGCGTTCGTCGCCGCGTACGCGCGCCACCTGCCGCTGCTGGGGCTGCTGGAGCAGCAGGCGCGCACCGACGCCGGGCTGCGGGAGCTGTGGCAGGAGATCCGCGAGCGGCCGGTGCACCGGCACGCCCGCTACATCCGCCGCCTGGCCGCCGAGGGCCGCGTCCGCCCGGCCGCCGACCCGCTCGCCGTGGCGCGGGCGGTCGGTGCGCTGTGCGTCGAGTTCGCCCGGCAGACCGCCGAGCGGCCGGACACCTACGAGGAGTGCGTCCGCGACGCGACGGCACTGTACCTGCGGTTGCTGGGCGCGGACGAGGAGTAGGGACCGCGGGACCCGGGCCGACCGTGGGCGGTGCCTCACGGTGGCCCGGCGGGGGAGTGTCGGGCGGTCCGGCGTGGACCGGTGGCCGTCTTCGGTGCGTGGGTGCGCAGATGGGCGGCGTGTACGGCGAAGCCGTCTCGGGGGTCCGGCGCGACGGTGGCCGGCAGTGAGCGTCCGGCGCGGACGGTCGGGCGGCGGCGGGCGTCAGGCGCGGACCGCCTTGGGCGCCCGGCGCGACGGTGGCCGGTAGTGAGCGTCCGGCGCGGACGGTCGGGCGGCAGTGGGGGCCCGGCGGACGTCTCGGGCGCCCGGCGCCGGCGGTCGGGCTCTCTCACGCCCCCGGCGTCGGCGGTCGGGCTCTCTCACGCCCCCGGCGTCGGCGGTCGGGCTCTCTCACGCCCCCGGCGCCGGCGGTCGAGCCCTCTCACGCCCCCGGCGTCGACCGTGCGAGCCAGTCGAAGGCGGCCCGGGCCGTGAACTCCCGCTGTCCGCCGCGCAGCAGCAGACCGGCGGTGGCGAACTCCGGCGCGTCCGCCTGGGCCGCGACGTAGGGCAGCGCGATGCACCGCATCCCGGCCGCGTGTGCCGCGACGACGCCGGGAGCGGCGTCCTCCAGGACCACGCAGTCGGCGGGGTCGGCGCCGAGCCGCCGGGCCGCCGCCAGGAACACGTCGGGGGCGGGCTTGCCGCGCGGCACCTCGTCGGCCGAGACGACCGTCCGCAGGTGCGCGTCCAGACCGGTCCCGGCGAGGATCGCCTCGATCGCCTCGGGGGACGAGCCGGAGGCCACCGCCATGGGAACGCCCTCCGCCGCGAGCAGCCCGACGAACGCGCGCATCTCGGGGTACACGCGCGTGCCCGCCCGGGCCAGCGCGAGATAGCGGCGGTTCTTGTCGGCGAGCAGTTCCTCGACCGGGGCCCGCAGCCCGTACCGCTCCTTCCAGAGCGCCACCGTGTCCTGGGTGCTGATCCCGACGTACCGCTCGTGGTCCGCCCACGTGAAGTCCGGGACGCCGTGCTCGGCGAGGACCCGCCGGCCCGCCTCGTAGTAGTTCGGTTCGCTGTCCACCAGCGTTCCGTCGAGATCGAAGACGACCGCGGTCGCGCCGAGTGTGCTCATGGCGTCCAGGATGGCAAACGCCGGTTCGGGCCCGGACGGCGCACCGGCGGTCAGGTCCGGGCCGCGCGCCCGATCGACTCCACCAGCGGCAGCAGCCGGTGCGGGACGCGTTCGCGCAGCGCGACCTCCGTGCGGGTGCGGACCACGCCCGGCAGGCTGATCAGCTTCTGGATCACGTCCTCCAGGTGGGCGTTGTCCCGCGCCACGACCCGGGTGAGCAGATCCCCGCCGCCGGTGATCGAGAAGGCCTCCACGATCTCGGGCACCTCGGCGAGCGCGTCGCCGACGTCGTCCAGGTGTCCTTGGGTGACCTCGATGTGCACGAACGCCAGCACCGGGTGGCCGAGTGCGGCGGGGGAGAGGTCGGGGGCCGTGCCGGTGATGACGCCGTCCCGTTCCAGCCGGTCCAGGCGGGCCTGGAGCGTGCCGCGCGCCACTCCGAGGATGCGGGCGTACTCCCGCACGCTGGTCCGGGGCTGCTCCAGCAGGAGCCGCAGGATGCGGGTGTCGAGCTCGTCGACGGCCATGGTGACCGCCCTCCTCCTGCCTAGGTGATCATCATCGACTGTACCAATGGCCCTCCGGTACTCGCCCCGGCAGAGCCACCGACCCGTGAACCGATGGCTCGCGACTGGCTGCCCCAGTGCCGTCCGGGCTGTGCCAATGGCCCAGCGAAAATGGAGCGAGTTGAGCCAGGGGCGGAAAGGATGCTGAGATGGACGCGTCGATGGCGCTGCGGATCCCGCGGCGCCCTTTTCGTGCGGGTATCCATGGCCTGTACATCGGTTTCGTGGACGTGTCCGAAGGGGGCGGTAGTCAGTGCTGAAGAGGGTGTTCGTCGCTCCGGACCCCGGGCGGACCCGACTGCGGTTCGCGGCCCGGGCCGTCCTCGGCATCGGGCTCGCCGTCGTGGTCTGCGGCCTCGCCGGACACTCCCTCGCGGGCGCCGTCACCGGCGGGCTCGCCGCGCTGCTCGCCCTGTTCACCGTCACCGACGCCACGGTCCGCGGGCAGGCGGTCACCACCGCGCTGCTGCCGGCCGTCGGGCTGCCGGTCCTGGCCGTCGCCGCGGAACTGCACGACCAGCCCGTCGCACGCGACCTGACCTTCCTCGCGATCGTCGGCGCGGGTGTCTACGCCCGCCGCTGGGGGCCGCGCGGGCACAGCCTCGGCGTGTTCGCGTTCATGACCTTCTTCGTGGCGCAGTTCCTGCACGCCACCCCCGGCCGGCTCCCCGAACTGTGCGGCTCCGTCGTCCTGTCCGTGCTGTCCGCGGCCGTGGTCCGCTTCGGCGTCTGGTGCTACGAGCGCCGGCTGCCCCCGGCTCCCCTGCCCGCCCCGCCCGGCGGCACCGGCCTGGCCCGTGTGACCACCCGGCAGGCCGTCCAGGCGACCGCCGGCGCCGGCTTCGCCCTCGTGGTGGGCCAGCTGGTGTCCGGGCAGCGCTGGTACTGGGCGATCGGCGCCACCTGGTGGATCTTCGTCAACACCACCTCGCGCGGCGAGACCCTGGTACGCGGCTTCCGGCGCGTCCTCGGCACGGTCATCGGCATCGGCCTCGGCGTGCTCGTCGCGCTCCCGGTGGACGGCGCGCCGGTGCCCACGGCCCTGCTCACCGCCGTCTGCGTCTTCGGGATCTTCTACACGGCCGCCGTCTCCTACACCTGGATGATGCTCTGGGTGACCCTGCTCGCCGAACTGCTCTACGGCCTCCTCGGCGTCCTCGAACCCGCGCTGCTCGCCCTGCGCCTCGTGGAGACCGGCGTGGGCGCGCTCGGCGCGGCACTCGCCGTGCTGTTCGTGCTGCCCGTCACCACGCACGCCGTCACGGACGCCTGGATCCAGCGGGCGCTGCGCTGCGTCCACGCCTGCACCGCCGAGACCGCCGCACGACTCGCGGGCGACGCGCACGCCGACCCGGCACCGCGCGTCGCCGAGCTGGAGCAGTTGCTCGGCCGGGTGCGCCTGTCGGTCGCGCCGCTGGTCCACCCGCTCAACCCGATGCTCGGCCGCAAGGCGCGGGCCCGACGGGTGCTCGACCTGCTCGACGACTGCGCGCGCGAGGTGCGCGGCCTGGTCGCCGTCGCCGCCGACCCCGAGGCCTCCCACGACGCCCGGCTGGCCGCGGCCTGCTGGCGGGTCGAGGCGGCGGTCGAGGCGCTGACCGGCGGCGGAGCCACCACACTCGCGCCCGCCGAGCCCCGAACGCCCGCCGCGGAACCGGCCCTCGCCCATCTGCACGGCCTGGAACGCGCCCTGTCGGAACTCGCGACTCCGCTGCGCACCCCGTCGAAGTCACCGCTGGCGCGCGCCTGAGAGGTGCCCGGCCCCGGGCCGCCGGCGCCGCCGCGGGACGCACCCGTGCCGGTCCGGCGCCCCCGCCCGCTCCCGAGACCTGCCTGGTGGTCATGGTGCGGCCGGGCACCGGATCACTCATTTGGTCTAGACCTCCTCTGATCGGCTGCTACCGTCACCCCGGACGGCACAGGACGAGAGGGGACAGCGGTGGCACACGGCGGTCGGCGGCAACGGGCGTTCATCGGGTCGTTCACGGCGGCCGGCGGCCCCGGCATCGTCACGGCGGCCGTGGCCGCCGACGGCGCGCTCACGGTCCTCAGCAGCCTGAACGGCGTTCCCGACCCCGCGTACCTGGCCCTCGCGCCGGACGGGCGCACCCTGTACGCGGTCAGCGAGACCGCCGACGGCAAGGTGGCCGCGTACGACGTCACCGGTGACGCGCCCGAACCGGCCGGGGCGCCCGTGCCCGTCGGCGGCGACGCCCCCACGCACCTCAGCGTGTTCGCCGGTCACGTCCTGACCGCCAACTACGGCTCGGGCAGCGTCACCGCCGTGCCCCTGCGCCCCGACGGCACCCTCGCGGGCGGCCCGAGCGCGGTGCTCCAGCACACCGGCGCGGGACCCTGCGCACCGCGCCAGCAGGGCCCGCACGCCCACCAGGTCCAGCCCGACCCCAGCGGGCGCTGGGCCGTGAGCGTCGACCTCGGCACAGACTCGGTCCGCGTGTGCGCCCTGACCGCGGCCGGCCTCGAACTGCACCGCGAGATCGCCCTGCGCCCCGGCTCGGGCCCCCGGCACCTGGCCTTCTACCCGGACGGCTCGCACGCCTACGTGGTCAACGAACTCACGCCGACCGTCGTCGTCTGCCGCTGGGACGCAGCAGAGGGCTCGCTGAAGCCGCTGGCGGAGGTCCCGCTGCTGCCCGGCGCTCCCGCCGGCGACGCCTATCCGTCGGGCGTCGTCGTCTCGCCCGACGGCCGTTTCGTGTGGACGGCCACCCGGGGCGAGGACGTGCTCTCCGTGCTCGCAGCCGAGGGCGACGCGCTGCGGCTGCTGGCGACGGTGCCCTGCGGCGGCCACTGGCCCCGGGCGATCACCGAGTCGAACGGCGTCCTGTACGTGGCGAACGAGCGCTCCGGCGACGTCACGTGGTTCGCCCTCGACCCGGCGGACGGCGTGCCCCGCCGCGCCGGGTCGGTGCGCGTCCCGGCGGCGTCCTGCGTGGTCTTCGACTGAGCCGGTCCGCTCCGCCGACCGGCCGCTGCGCCGCGTCGTCCGGACAGGAAGAAGGGCCCGCTCCTGCGCCTGGAGCGGGCCCTTGACGTCAAGAGTCCTCGACAAGTCACGCGGCGGGTCGCGCCGCGCGTCAGCGGGCGGGCGTGCCCTGTGGCTGCTGCGGCGTGATGCCCAGCGCCGTCGTGTACTTGGCCAGGGCCAGCTTGCCGATCGCCGGGTACGGGCCGAGCGGCTCCGCGGCCGGGCAGGCCGCCTCCTTGGCCGCCTCCTCGATCAGGGCCGGCTCGATCTCCGGGCCGATCAGGTAGGGGGCCAGCGCCAGCTGCTGGGAGCCCGAGGACCGCAGCTGCTCGGCGACGGACGCGATCGAGCCCTCCTGGTCCAGGGCCGCGGCCATGACCGGAACGGCGAGGCGCGCGGCCAGCAGCATGCCGGTGATGCCGGCCGCCTGCACGGCCTCCTCGCCGCCCACAGAGGCGAGGATGATGCCGTCGGCGGCGGTGGCCACGGTGAACAGACGGGCACGGTCGGCGCGGGCCAGACCGGCCTCGGACAACCGGACGTGCAGCGCCTCCGCGAGCAGCGGGTGCGGGCCGAGCACATCGGTGAGTTCCGCCGCGACGCGGCTGTCCATCACGGCCTGGCGCAGCCGGCGCAGCAGCGCGCTGTCCGGACCGGCCAGCAGCGGCACGACGACGGCGACCGGGCCGTCGGGCTCCTTGGCGTCCGCACCGGTGGCGAGCGCCCGCTCATAGCGCGCGGTGCGCTCCTCGGCGGCGTACGTGAGCACGATCTGCAGCGAGGGGAACTCGTTGTCGTCCCCGTCGAGATACCCGATCCGCGCGTCCAGGCCGGGCAGCTCGGAGCGCGCGATGCTCACGACCTCCTCGGCGAGGCTGCGCGTGGCGGAGCCGGGCGTGCCCGGCACCGCGAGGACGAGCGCGGGCGCGCCCTCGGGAGCCGCCAGCGGCTCGGGACGGCGGTGCCGCCCGGGCTGGCGGGGTCGCGGCATTCGTACTGGCAGGCCGGACGCGGGCCCAGTGGGGGAGCTCATGGCGCCGCATGTTACTTGCTTCCTGGGCTTCCCTGTTCGGAGAGGGTGCAGGTGAGCGGCATCCGTCCGGTTTTGTCGGATGAGTAACGTACGAAGCGCAAGTGATCGGCGGTGATCGGGGGGTTTTCCCGTTTTGGGAACGGAGTCAGGGGGCAGGCGCCACCGGATTCAGCGGCTGTTTCCGGTCACCCTGTTTCGGTCACGACGTGGAGCATGGTGCCGTCGGCCGGGAGCGCGAGCGAACCGGTCGCGAGGTCGGCCGCGATGCGGACCGAACCGTGCAGCGGATCCCCCTCGGCCGGGACCCGCACCGCGTGCGGCAGCCGCTTCGCCAGTTCCTCCGCCAAGGGTCCGAGGAGCGGGGCGCCCATGTTGAGGAGCCCGCCGGTGAGCGAGACCCAAGGTTCGCCCTCGGGCGGGCAGACGGCGGCCGCGGAGTCGGCCATGTGCCGCGCTGCCGCGCGCAGGATCTCCCCGGCGACCGGGTCGGTGTCGGCGCAGGCGGCCACGTCGGGCGCGAAGGAGGCGAGCACGGCGGCCCGGTCGGCACGCGGATAGAGCGTGCCGGGCAGCGCGGCCGGCGGCCCGAAGCGTTCCTGCGCGCGGGCCAGCAGGCTCGCCGAGCCGCCCTCGCGGCCGTCGTGGGCGCGCAGCGCGGCCTCCAGACCGGCCCGGCCGATCCAGGCGCCGCCACCGCAGTCGCCGAGCAGATGCCCCCAGCCGTCCGCGCGGCGCCACACGGACAGGTCGGTGCCGACGGCGATCAGCCCCGTACCGGCGGCGACCACCGCCCCCGGCCGTGGACCGAGCGCGCCGACGTACGCCGTGACGGCGTCGGCGGCGAGAGCCAGCGCCCGCACCCCCAGCTCCCGCGCGAGCGCGCCCGGCAGCTCGGCGCGCAGCGCGTCCCCGAGCGTGGCGAGCCCGGCGGCACCGACGACGGCCGTCTCCAGTCGCGCCACCCCCGCCTCGTGGGCCAATGCCCGTGCCAGGGGCAGCAGTTGCTCCAGCAGGTGATCCGGATCGATCCCCCGGGCTCCGGTGCGCACCGGCTCCCGCGACTCCCGCCGGGCCAGCGGACCCCGCCCGGGAACCCCGACGACAACGCGCAGCCCCGACCCCCCGGAGTCCACCGCGAGAAACCCGACCGGATGCTCCGCCCCGCCCTCACCGACCACGCCGAGCCGTGCCCCGGCCCCGGGAACGGCGTCGCCGAACCCCCGCGCGCCGGCTGGACGCGGGGCGTGATCCGGCAGCCCCCCGGCGTCCTCGGCGGACGCCGGACGGTGAGCCGGGATGCCCGGCCCCTGCCCGTCGGCGGACGCCCCCGGGCCGTGCCGTCCCCCGGCCGCGCGGGACGGCGTACCTGCGCGCTCCGCGCCCCCGGCGGACGCCGGATCACGAGGCCCGGTGTCCGTGCCCCGCGGCGCCCGTGCCCCCGCCGCCTCCCCGGTCACGGCAGACGCCAGTCCACCGGCTCCGCGCCCTGTTGGACGAGGAGTTCGTTGGCGCGGCTGAAGGGGCGGGAGCCGAAGAAGCCGCGGTCGGCGGACATGGGGGAGGGGTGGGCGGACTCCACCGCGGGCAGGCTGCCGAGCAGCGGGCGCAGGTTGCGGGCGTCGCGGCCCCACAGGACGGACACCAGCGGCTTGCCCCGGGCGGCCAGCGCGCGGATGGCCTGCTCGGTGACCTCCTCCCAGCCCTTGCCGCGGTGCGCGCCGGGACTGCGCGGCGCCGTGGTCAGCGCCCTGTTGAGCAGCAGCACGCCCTGCCGCGTCCACGGCGTCAGGTCACCGTTGGACGGCTGGGGGAGCCCCAGGTCGCTGTTCAGCTCCCGGAAGATGTTGATGAGGCTGCCGGGCAGCGGCCGCACCTCGGGCGCGACCGAGAAGGACAGCCCCACCGCGTGCCCCGGCGTCGGGTACGGATCCTGGCCGACGATGAGGACACGTACGTCGTCGAAGGGCTGCTGGAAGGCCCGCAGGACGTTCGGCCCGGCCGGCAGATAGGTGCGCCCGGCCGCGATCTCACCCCTCAGGAAGTCACCCATGGCGGCGATGCGCCCGGCGACGGGTTCGAGGGCCTTCGCCCAGCCTTCTTCGACGATCTCGTTCAAGGGTCGTGGTGCCACGGGCGTCACCCTACTGCCGTACGGGCGGCGGGGATCAACCCGTGGCCGGGGGCCGGCCGAGGGCGACCGGGTCGCCGACTCCCGTGCGCAGACCCCCCGTTGCCGAGGGCGGCTGCCCTCATCCGACCACCGCGGCCCGCACGCACAGCACGTCCGGCAGGTGCGAGGCGAGCTGCTGCCAGCTGTCGCCGTCGTCGGCGGAGGCGAACACCTCGCCGTTGCGGTTGCCGAAGTACACGCCCGCCGTGTCCGCGTCGTCGGTGCACAGCGCGTCCCGCAGCACCGTGCCGTAGTGGTCCCCCTGCGGCAGCCCCGCCGTCAGCGGCTCCCACGACTTGCCCGCGTCGGTCGTGCGGAACACCCGGCAGCGCCGGTCGGCCGGCACCCGGTCCGAGTCGGCGTTGATCGGGAAGACGTACGCCGTGTCGCCCCGGTGCGGATGGGCCGCCGCGGCGAAACCGAACGTGGACGGCAGGCCCTCTCCGATGTCCGTCCAGTGCGCGCCGCAGTCGTCGCTGCGGTACACACCCCAGTGGTTCTGCAGATACAGCCGGTCGGGGTTCGCCGAGTCCCGCGCGACCTTGTGCACGCACTGACCGAACTCCGGGTTCGGGTCGGGCAGGAACACCGCGGACACCCCCGAGTTGGACGGCGCCCAGCTCGCGCCGCCGTCGGTCGTGCGGAACACGCCCGCGGTCGAGACGGCCACCGTCACGGCCCCCGGGTCGCGCCGGTCGGTGAGGATCGTGTGCAGGCCCTCACCGCCGCCGCCCGGCACCCACTTCGAGCGCGTGGGGTGCTCCCACAGCGGACGGACCAGCTCGAAGGTCACGCCGCGGTCCTCGGAGCGGTACAGCGCGGCCGGCTCCGTACCCGCGTACACCACGTCCGGTTCCGCCGCGGCCGGGTGCAGCTGCCACACCCGCTCCAGCGAAGCGCCCGTGTCCTTGGGGAACTTGACGGCCGGCCGGGACGGCTCGGTCCAGCTCCGGCCCAGGTCGTCCGAGTGGAACACCGACGGGCCCCAGTGCGTGCTGTCACCCCCGGCCAGCAGCCGCGGCGCGGCGCCGCGGGTGTCGATGGCGACCGAGTAGACCGCCTGTGCGTTGAAGTAGGGGCTCTCGTCGAACTCCCAGGCGCCACCCCGCCGGCGCCCGATGAACAGACCTTTGCGCGTGCCCACGGCAAGCAGGACCTCGGTCATGCCACACACCTCCGCGACGTCGCCTTCGACGCCTTCGTCTCGGACACGGGCCAGTCTGCACCCCACCACTGACAGTCACCTCCGGAGCGGACCGCGCCGCAGGTCGGAGGGGGTGTCGCGGGCCGGACGGGCCCGGCCGGTCAGACGGCGCCCGGCAGCGCGCGGTCGAGCACCGCCGTCAGGTCGGCGCCGTCCGGCAGCGTCCCGAAGGAGTGCCCCCAGTCGCTGCCCAGCCGGGTCGCGCAGAAGGCGTCGGCGACGGCGGGCGGCGCGTACCGGACCAGGAGGGACGCCTGCAGGGTGAGGGCCATCAGCTCCACCAGCCGCCGGGCGCCGGCCGGCGACGCACCGGTCAGCCGGTCCTTGAGCCGCGTCATGGCCGCGTCGAGCCGGTCGTCGGCCCCGCGCGCCAGGGCGAGTTCGGCGAACAGCGCCTCCGCGACCGCCGGCTCCCGGCCGAGCGCCCGCAGCACGTCCAGCGCGTTGACGTTCCCGGACCCCTCCCAGATCGACAGCAGCGGCGCCTCCCGGTAGTGGCGCGGCATGCCCGACTCCTCCACGTAGCCGTTGCCGCCCAGGCACTCCAGGGCCTCGGCGGTGAAGGCCGGGCCCCGCTTGGTGACCCAGTACTTGCCGACGGCCGTCGCGATCCGCCGGAACGCCGCCTCGCCCGCGTCCCCGCGCACGGCACGGTCGGCCGCGCCGGCCAGCCGCAGCGTGAGCGTCGTCGCGGCCTCGGACTCCAGCGCCAGGTCGGCGAGCACGTTGCGCATCAGGGGCTGGTCGATCAGCCGCGCGCCGAACGCGCTGCGGTGCCGCACATGGTGCCCGGCCTCCACGAGCGTCTTGCGCATCAGCGTCGCCGACGACATGACGCAGTCCAGCCGCGTGCAGTTGACCATCTCGATGATCGTCTTGACGCCCTGCCCCTCCGGCCCGACCAGCCAGGCCACGGTCCCGTCGAACTCGGGCTCGGAGGAGGCGTTGGACCGGTTGCCGAGCTTGTCCTTCAGCCGCTGGATGCGGAACGGGTTGCGGGTGCCGTCGGGCAGGACGCGCGGCACGAGGAAGCAGGACAGCCCGCCCGGCGTCTGGGCCAGCACGAGGAACAGGTCGCACATCGGCGCCGACGTGAACCACTTGTGCCCGCGCAGCGTGTACACGCCCGGCTCGGCGGTGGGCGTGGCGGTCGTCGTGTTGGTCCGGACGTCCGACCCGCCCTGCTTCTCGGTCATTCCCATGCCCGCCAGCAGCCCGCGCTTCTCCGTCGGGACCCTCAGCACGGGGTCGTACTCCCGGCCGGTCAGCAGCGGCTCGTAGACCTTCGCGAGCTCCGGCTCGGCGCGCAGCGCGGGAACGGCGGCGTACGTCATGGACGTCGGGCAGCCGTGCCCGGCCTCCGTGTGCCCCCACACCAGGCCGCCGGCGGTCCGCGCCACGTGGGCCCCGGGACGGTCGTCCGCCCAGGGCGCCCCGGCCAGGCCCTCGGCGACCGCCGTGCGCATCAGGTGGTGCCAGCTCGGGTGGAAGTCGACCTCGTCGACGCGGTTGCCGTACCGGTCGTGGGTGCGCAGTTCGGGCTCGTGCCGGTTCGCCTGCTCGCCCCACTCCTGCGCCTCGGCGCCGCCGGCCCGCTTCCCGAGCCGCCTGACGTCCTCCTCGGCCCAGCCGGCGCCCTCCCGCCGCAGCCCTTCCAGCAGGGCCGCGTCGTCGGAGGCGTCGTAGGGGGCCGCGGGCGGGGGCTGGTTGGTCACGGTGTGCGTGGCCGGTTCGTCGTACGCCCCGTGCCGGGGGCGGGGGAACTGCGCGGGAGTCGGGACCATGCCGCGAGTGTTGCACTCAGCCTGCGGTCGCAGCAATAGTGCAACACGAAAACCGGACCCGTACAGTACGTGACCATGCGCAGGAACGTGCCGGACCGGCCCGGCGAGCTGGAACTGCGGCCACTGTCCGCGCGGTCGGTCGTGCTCAGCCTGCTGCTGGGCACACACCCCGCCGAACTGCCGGTGCGCGAACTGACCCGCGCGGTCGAGCGCTTCGACGTCGGCGGCTCCACCCTGCGCGCCGCGCTCAGCCGGATGGTGGCCGCCGGCGACCTGCGCCGCACGGACACCGGCTACCGCCTCAGTGACCGCCTCCTTGAGCGCCAGCGCCGCCAGGACGAGGCCGTGGAGCCCCGCACGCGCGCGTGGGACGGCGACTGGGAGATGGTCGTGGTCACCGCGACCGGCCGCGGCCCCGCCGAACGGGCCGAGCTGCGCACCCGGCTGGCCGCCCTGCGGCTCGCCGAACTCCGCGAAGGCGTCTGGCTGCGCCCCGCCAATCTGATCCGCCCGCTGCCCGACGACCTCGGCCGGGTCGCCGAGCACTACACGGCCTGCCCCGGCCGTCCCGCGCCCGAGGCGGCGGCAGACCTGTGGCCGCTCGACGCCTGGTCCGCCAGGGCCCGCGCCCTGCTCGACCGCGTCGCACGCGAGGACCGCCCGGCCGCCCGGCTCGCCGCCTTCGCGGCCGTCGTGCGCCACCTGCTCGCCGACCCGGTGCTGCCGCCCGCCCTCCTGCCCGCCGGCTGGCCGGGCCCGGCGCTGCGCGCCGCGTACGCCGGCTACCAGCGCGAGACGGCGCGCGCCGTGACCGCACGGGACGACGGCGGGCGGGCATGACGCGGCGGCCGTACGAAACGCCCTGCGGGGACGTCTCGTACGGCCGCCTTCACCGTGGGGGTGGACTACTTGTAGGTGATGTCCGAGGAGGAGTACTTGCAGTAGGTCCCGTCGGGTCCCGAGCCGTTCTGGGTCGGCTCGTCGCCGTCGTCGTTGCCGATGTACTTCTGGCACGGCACGATCTTGCGGTCGCTGTCCCCGACGATCGTGATGTTCCGCAGGGTCGCGCTGTCGCCGTAGTTGGTGTTGATGCCGACGATCCGGCTGCCCTTCCAGGCGACCTCGACGGTGTTGAGGTTGATCGTCCGCTTGTACTGCGTGGAGCAGTTGCCGCAGGAGCGGATGAAGGTGCCGAAGTTCTTGACGGCGAAGTTCGACACGTTGAGCGTGCCGGCGCCGTTGAACTGGAACACCTTGTCGCTGGCCTCCTTCGCGCCGCCGCCGGTGACGGTGTACACGTTGGACGACGAGGAGCCGCGGAAGGTCGCCGCGTCCTCGCCGACGTCCTCCCACCAGACGTTCTGCAGGGTGCAGCTGCCCTTGCAGTGGACGCCGTCGGCGGCGGGGGCGCCGATGATGACGTTCTTCAGGACGGCGCCCGGCTCCAGCTGGAGGATCGGGCCCTGGTCCTCGCCCTGGCCGCCGTCGCCGAGGTCCCCGGAGCCGTAGAGGCGCTGCATCCCGTAGTCCTTGGTGCCGGACACCGAGATGGTGGAGGAGACCGCCTGGCTGCCGTTCGGGGTCGGCCAGGTGGCGGCGCTCGCCGACGGGGCGCCGCTGGTCATGATCATGCCAAGCGAGAGGCCGAGTGCGGCCAGGGCCCCGGTCAGTGCGCGGCCCTGTGCGCGCGGTCGTGTCGCAGAAGTCATGTCCCGTTTCCTTCTGTCGTGGTGTGAGGGGTTGTCAGAGCTTCCCGGCCCCCGCGCCGGACGTCACCGAGGCGACGACGGACGAGGCGGGCTCGGCGGTGTAGCCGTAGGGCGGGGTGGTGAAGGTGCCGACCCGCGAGATCTCGGTGGCGGCTCCGCCGAGATCGTTGCCGCGCAGGTTGGCGTATCCGTCGACGTCGCTGCTGCGGTTCGTGGTGACGGCGATCTTCGTCGAGCGGAAGACGTTGTTCTCGACCAGCATCTGCGCGCCCATCCGCGAGTGGCAGGCGGTGTCGGCGCCGGACACGTAGTTGTTGTAGAAGTGCCCGGTGCCGAACCGGAGGCTGGGGATGCGCGAGAACACGTTGCTGAACGAGTTGTGGTGGTACGTCACCTTCAAGTGGCCGGTGTCCTCCGAGGCGTTGCTGTCGCTGTGGCCGACGAGCGAGCCCTTGAAGTGGTCCTTGAAGGTGTTCCAGGAGACCGTGACGTCGTCGGAGCCGTGGGTGATGTCCAGTAGACCGTCGTAGTAGTCCTTGCCGTGACTCCGGTCGGCCGAGAAGGAGTTGTGGTCCACCCACACCTTGGTCGACGCCTGCACGGTGATGCCGTCGGCGGGCGCGACCGGCTTGCTGATGTTCAGGTTGCGGATGACGACGTTGGACACGTTCTTCAGCCGCAGGCCGCCGCCGGTGAAGCCGGACGACGAACCGACGCCCAGCACCGTGGTGTTGGAGCCGACGTCGACCTGACCGCTCAGCGGGATCAGGCCGTTCACCTTGACGACCTTGGCCGAACTGCCCGCGACGGCCGCCTTGAAGGCGTCGAGGCCGGAGACGGTGACCGCCGGGGCGCTGCCGCCGCCGGTCGTGCCGGCGCCGAAGCCGACCGGCGAACTCTCGGCCGCGCCGGCCGGCTGCGGGACGGCGAGAACGGTCGCGGCGACCAGCGCCGCCGCTGCCGCCGCGACCATCGGTACGGTCCTTCGTGCGTGAGTACGTGGGGGGTGTGCACGCATGCGGATTGCGTCCCTTCAGGAGGGGCCTCGGTGTTCATGTATGAGGACAGCCGTCATGATGTTGGCCGTCATGCCTCCACAGCGAGGCCGACTGTATGGGGGTCGGTCACACTGCTGAACGGAACGTAGAGTGCAAGCGCTTTCTAGTCAACGGTTTGCGCACCACACATTCGGTCACTCCCGGCTCGCCGCCGATCGGCCTCCGCTTTGTCCGTGGGAGCGCTTCCATGGCGGGCGCGCGCATGCCACGATGCTGGGCCGGACGCCCCCGAGCCGCACCGGAAAGGGACCATCCCGTGCCGAACCCTGCCTTCAACTCCGTGCGGAGACCGCTGCGTTCGGCGGTCCTCGCGTTCGTCGCCGCGCTCGTGCCGTTACTCGTGACCACCGTGCTCACCGCGCCGCCGGCCTCGGCCTCACCGCGCGCCGAAGCCGTGCCGACGGCCCAGCTCACCGAGGTCACCGACTTCGGCACCAACCCCAGCAACCTGCGGATGTACCTCTACGTCCCGGACTCCGTCACCGCGAACCCGGCGGTCGTCGTGGCCGTGCACTACTGCACGGGATCGGGCCCGGCGATGTACTCCGGCACCGAGTTCGCCTCCCTGGCCGACCGCCACGGCTACGTCGTCGTGTACCCGTCGGTCACCCGGTCCAGCAAGTGCTTCGACGTCTCCTCCCCGCAGGCCCTGCGCCGGGGCGGCGGCAGTGACCCGATCGGCATCAAGTCCATGGTCGACTGGGTGGTACGCACCTACGACGCCGACACCTCGCGGATCTTCGCGACCGGCATCTCGTCCGGCGCGATGATGACCAACGTGCTGCTCGGCGACTACCCGGACGTCTTCGCGGCCGGCGCCGCCTTCGCGGGCGTGCCCTTCGGCTGCTTCGCCACCACCGACGGCTCCGAGTGGAACAGCGCCTGCGCCAACGGCACCGTGACCCGCACGCCGCAGGCCTGGGGCGACCTCGTCCGCGGCGCCCACCCCGGCTACAGCGGGCCCCGGCCACGCATGCAGGTGTGGCACGGCACCGAGGACGACACGCTGCGGTACCCGAACTTCGGCGAGGAGATCAAGCAGTGGACGAACGTCCTCGGCGTCTCCCAGACCCCGGCCGCCACCGACACCCCGCAGCCGGGCTGGACCCGCACCCGCTACGGCGGCACCGGTGACCGGGCCCCGGTCGAGGCAATCAGCCTTCAGGGCGTCGGCCACAACCTGTACACGACCGGCATGGCCGCCCGCGCGCTGACCTTCTTCGGCCTGGCCGGGGGCGGCGGCCCCACGCCCCAGCCGCAGCCGGATCCCTGCAAGGTGACCGTCGCCACCAACACCTGGAACACAGGCCTGACCGCCTCGGTGACGATCACCAACACCGGCACGGCCCCGGTCGACGGCTGGCGGCTCGGCTTCGTGCTGCCCGCCGGCCAGAGCCTCACCGGCGGCTGGGGAGCCACGTACACGCCGTCCTCCGGCGCGGTGACCGCCGTGAACGCCGCGTACAACGCGCGCGTCGCACCCGGCGCGAGCATCACCGTCGGCTACCAGGCGAACCACACGGGCAACCCGGCCGCGCCGACCGCGTTCACCCTCAACGGCTCGGCCTGCACGTCCGGTTGAGCATCCCGCACGTTCCGGTGACCGGGGGCCGCCGTCGCCTCCGGTCACCGGTGTGTGGCGTCGCCGGGCGCAGGCCTGGAGCGTGAGGTTTCCACGCCCGCGGTCCATCCGGCGGCTCCTCGTGCGCTCGCGGCATCCAGTCCGCCGGCGGCTCTCGCTCGCGCCCGCGTCCGCGGTGAGCACCGGCGGGCCGGGGCCGCGTGCCGGATCGTGTCCGTCGCCCACCGACGGGACGCTCCCTGCGCCATGCCTGGGGCAGGAGTGACGGGAGGTGCCCGCCGAGAGAGGGCGGGTGGCCCGCGTACCCCTTCCGGAGGACGTCACCGTACGGATCTCGGCCCGGGCGGATGACCTGCGCGATTGCGGGAACCCGGCAGGTCTCAGCGATGGGACGCGAGGTGAGTGAGTCATGGCAAGGCAGCAGCAGTCGTCGACGACCCTCCCTGCGCCCTTGCGCACCGCGGCCGCGCCGCTGCTGACGGCGGCCTCCGCGCTGCGGAAGGTGCCGGGCGCGGGAACGGTGGGCAGGGCGGCCGAAGGGGCGCTCGACAAGGTCGGAGCCGTGTCGCCGCGCGGCCGGCGCATCGCGGTCTACACCGGCGCCGGTGTCCTCGGAGTCGCGGGCGTCGTGGAGTGGCCCGTCGCCCTCACCGGCGCGGCCGTCGCCTGGCTGACCCAGCCCCGGCGCGGGCAGTCGGAGACGGCGGGCGGCGGCACGTCCGCGACCGGCGACAAGACCACGTCGTCCGGCTCAGGCGGCACGAAGGCGTCCGGCGGGACCAAGTCCTCCGCCACCGGTACCAAGGCGCCCACCACGTCCACCACGTCCTCCAGGTCCACCACGTCCTCCGGCGGCACCAGGTCGTCCGGCACCAAGACGTCGGGCGGCAAGGCCTCGTCCGGAACCAAGACGTCCGGTGGCAAGACCACGTCCGGCACCAAGACGTCGGGCGGCAAGACCACGTCCGGCACCAAGGCGTCCGGTGGCAAGGCGTCGTCCGGCACCAAGGCGTCGGACAGCAGGCCCTCCTCCGGCACCAAGGCGTCCACCGGGCGTGGCAAGTCGGCCGGGACCGCGAGCACGTCCCGTACGAAGTCGACGTCGAGCAGGACCAGCAGCAGTACGGGTTCCAGCCGCCCCAAGGCCAAGTCGGCCGCGAGCGGCACCACCGCGCGGCGCGGCCGGACGACCGGGAGGACCGGAAGCTGACGCGGCACGACCACCGGCCGACCGGCCGGCAGCGCTGACGAAAGGATGAGGAGCCTGATGGGCATGGGACTGCTGGCGGCCCCGGCCGCGCTGGTGTCGGCGGGACCGCGGCTGCTCGCGCGCGGCACCGCGCCCGTGG
>NZ_JARVKW010000006.1 GCF_029813775.1 Streptomyces sp. DH24
CTTGGGGCGCGGCAAGAGCCTGGTGGGGGCCGCGGGGGGGGGGCTGGTCGTGGTGGCCGGGGGCGAGAAGATGGTCGCGGGTTAGTGCGCCCGCAGCCTGGCCGAGGCCGAGGCCGAGGGCCGGGCGAGGCCCGGCACGCCCGGCAGTTCCGGGGTCCCGGCCACGCCGGACATCCCGGCCACGCCCGCCGCCCCGGACATCCCGGCAACCCCCACGACGAAGGCCCCGGTCACCCCGACCGCGGCGGCCCCGGCCACGCCGGCGGCCCGGGACCGGGGCGGCGTCACGGGGGACGCCGCGGACGCGGGCGACAGCCGCCAGGACGCGGGCGCGGACAACGCCCGGAACGAGTAGGGAACTCACGGCCGCGGGCGAGGACGAGGACGACGCCCGGAACCGGTGGACACGTCACGGAGGACCGGCGCGGACATCCGCCGAAGCGGGCCCGTGTGCGCGCTCGCGTGTGTGTCCCGAGGGTGTCCGAAGAACCCGTCGGACCCGGCTGCCAAGGCAACGGCCGGGGCCGCCACCCCCCACAGGAGAGGCCCCGGCCGTCGCGCGGCACGGGCCGCGCGGCGGCCCGTACTCTCTACAGCGCCGCGAGTGCGTTATGTGTCACACCCCCCTTCATCACGAGTTGGTTGTCTCTTGTACCAACATGGACGGGGAGTGGTTTCACGCCGTAACGTGCCGTTCGCGCCGGTGCGGAGGCGGACCGACCACCGCAACCACCTGCGTCCTTGACCGCAACCATGGATCAAGGAACCACGACGGCGAGGACCCGGTCCGCGAAAGCGGCGCCGGCTTAGGCGCAAGAGGGGCTCGGTGCTGGGGGACGACGCGGAGCTGACCGCCGCGGTGCACGCGGCACAGGACGGGGACGAGACCGCGTTCCGGACTGTGTACCGCGCCGTGCACCCGCGGTTGCTCGGGTACGTGAGGACACTGGTCGGTGATCCGGACGCCGAGGACGTCGCGTCCGAGGCCTGGCTGCAGATAGCCCGCGACCTGGACAGGTTCAGCGGCGACGCCGACCGGTTCCGCGGCTGGGCCGCGCGCATCGCCCGCAACCGCGCCCTGGACCACATCCGGATGCGCGGACGCCGCCCCGCCGTCGGCGGCGACGAGACCGAACTGGCCGCGCGGCCCGCCGAGTCCGACACCGCGGTCGAGGCGATGGAGGCGCTGGCCACCGACGGCGCGTTCTCCCTCATAGCCCAGCTGCCGCAGGACCAGGCCGAGGCGGTCGTGCTGCGGGTCGTCGTGGGCCTCGACGCCAAGTCCGCGGCCGAGACGCTCGGCAAGCGGCCCGGCGCCGTCCGTACGGCGGCGCACCGCGGCCTGAAACGGCTCGCGGAACTGCTCGCCGGCGATCCGGAATCGCCCGGCGGGCTCGATGCCCTGCCTCCCCAGCGACAACCGCGCGGCCGCGCGGTGACGTCCGCAGGTGTGACGGATACGCGCGCGCGGACGCAGAAGGACATGTGATGGCCGACGAGCAGTACAGGTGGCTGGACCGCGAAACGGCGGAGCGTTTGCTGAGCGGAGAGCCCCTCGAAGCTGTCGACGCCGCCGCCCGTGAGCAGGTCGAGCAGCTAGCCGAAACCCTGGGCGCGCTTTCCGCGCCACCCCCGCTGACCAGCGACGAACTCCCCGGTGAGGCCGCCGCGCTGGCCGCTTTCCGCAAGGTGCACGCCGAGCGGGGCGCGGTCTCCGCTCCCGTGGGCGTCCGCGGCGCGGGCGCTGCGTCGGACGCCGGTGTGGTCCGCCTGGACCGCCCCGGCGGACGGGAACGCCGCCGCTGGGGCAAGCCCGCGCGCCTCGGTCTGGCCGCCGCGCTGGCCGTCGGCATGGTCGGCGGCGTGGCCGTCGCGGCGGGCACCGGAGCCCTGCCCTCGCCCTTCCACGTGGACGAACCGGAACCCGCGGCCTCGGTGTCGGTCGCCGTGAGCGACGAGCCGCTGCTCTCCCCGTCGCCGGACGGCTCCCCGCACGGCAAGGGCAGCCCCGGCGGTTCCCCGGGCGGCGCGACGCCCGGCGCGAGCGAGGGAAGCCGGGACGAGGCGGGCGACGGCGGCCCGGCCGACGGCGGCGGCACCCCGCCCGCCGAGGAGGACGAGGACCCCGCCGCCACGGCGGAGCGGGCCGAGCGGATCACCTCCGCCTGCCGCGACATGCGGGACGGCAAGGAGCTCAGCGCGGACCGCAAGCGTGTCCTGGAGGGCGCCGCGGGCAGCGCGTCGCGGGTGTGGACGTACTGCGAGGGCGTCCTGGCCGACGCGGGCAACGGCTCCCCCGGGGGCGGGGGCCAGGGCGGCAGCGGCGACAACGGGTCGGGGCAGGGCGGCGGCAACGGCCGGGACGACTCGAACGGCTCCGGCGAGCAGGGCAAGGGCGGAGCCGAAGGCGGCTCCGGCGCGGTCCCGGGCGACGGCCGTCGTGCCGACGGCGCGGCCGCCCTGCCGGCCGAGTCCGTCGCGCCGACGTTGATGACCGCCCCCGAGAAGACCCCGGCGACCTCGACGCTCGAGACCGGCTTCTGAGTCATCACCCTCTTTGACCTGCTGTTTCTTGGTTCATGGATTTTTCTGCGCCAAGGGTGTGACACTTTCGGCCGCTCGCGCGCAGTACTGAGTGAGCCGACTGGTCATCGGCCGTCGCACAGAGCCGGGGTTCCCCCCGTACCCACGGCTCGTGCACCTTGCGCGGGCGGGACACGTTCCCCCGGTCCCGCCCGCGCCTCACTCTCACCAGTGCACGACGACCTTGTCGCCGTTCCTCACCTGCGCGTACAGCGCCGCGACCGCCGCCTCGTCCCGGACGTTGACGCAGCCGTGCGACGCACCGGCGTAGCCCCGGGCGGCGAAGTCGGCGGAGTAGTGCACGGCCTGGCCGCCGCTGAAGAACATCGCGTACGGCATCGGCGAGTCGTAGAGCGTCGACCAGTGCTCGCGGGACTTCCAGTACACGCGGAACTCGCCCTCGCGGGTCGGGGTGCCCCGCGAGCCGAACCGGACCTCCGTCGTGGACAGGGTCCGCCCGTCGACCATCCAGCGCAGGGTCCGGCTCGTCTTGCTGACGCACAGCACACGGCCGGTCAGACAGCGCGGGTCCGGCGCGTCGGGCGGCTGCCCGCCCATCAGGTACAGCTCCCACTTGCCCGGCTCGCGCGTCATCCCGAGCAGCCGCTGCCAGGTGACCCGGTCCGTCGCGCCGGTCCGCGGCAGCCCGCGTTTGCCCTGGAAGCCCCGCACCGCCTGCTCGGTGAGGTCGTCGTACGTCCCGGTCGGCCCGTCGTGCAGCCACGCCACCTGGCGCAGCCGCGCCTGCAGTTCGCGCACGTCCGGGCCGCTGTCGCCGCGGGACCACAGCACCGGGGACGCCGGCGGGGCCGCGGGCCGGTCGTCGTCCCGCGGGGCGGGGGCTGCGCCGCGGGCCGACGGGGTGCCGCTCGGGAGCTCGACGCGGATCGGGGCGCGCTGTCCGTCCGCCCCCGGGGCGGGCTCGACCCTGCACCCGCTCAGCGCGCCCGCGCCGCCCACCGCGGCCAGCGCCACGAGTGCCGCGGCACTCCTGCCCATGCCCCTGAAACGCACTGCGGCCCCCCACGACTCACCGGCGTGCCGGGCGTGACCCGGCGTCCTAGAGGTGTTCCCCGCACGCGACGGTCGTGAACAAGGCCGTGAACAACGCGACAGCGGTGTGACCGGTACCGCAAGATGGCTGTGAGCAAGCTCCCAGCCGGCGCACCTCCACGGGGTGCACGCCCGCGGCTACAGTCCGTCGAAGGGTCGCGGTACTGGCAGGTAACCGACGGGTAACCCGAAACATCGCTCAGCGGGAGGCATCAACACCATGGCGCGCGAGTCGGAGTCCGGACTGCCCATCGAGCCGGTCTACGGGCCGGAGTCCCTTGAGGGCTGGGACCCCGCCGAGAAGCTGGGCGAGCCGGGCCAGTACCCCTTCACGCGCGGCGTGTACCCGTCCATGTACACGGGCCGCCCGTGGACCATGCGGCAGTACGCCGGGTTCGGCACCGCCACCGAGTCCAACGCCCGCTACAAGCAGCTGATCGCCAACGGCACGATGGGCCTGTCCGTGGCCTTCGACCTGCCGACCCAGATGGGCCACGACTCCGACGCCCCGATCGCGCACGGCGAGGTCGGCAAGGTCGGCGTCGCCATCGACTCGATCGACGACATGCGGGTGCTGTTCGGCGGCATCCCGCTGGACAAGGTCTCGACGTCGATGACGATCAACGCCCCGGCGGCGCTGCTGCTGCTCCTGTACCAACTCGTCGCCGAGGAACAGGGCGTCGGCGCCGACCAGCTCACCGGCACCATCCAGAACGACGTGCTGAAGGAGTACATCGCCCGGGGCACGTACATCTTCCCGCCGAAGCCCTCGCTGCGCCTGATCGCGGACATCTTCAAGTACTGCCGGGCCGAGATCCCGAAGTGGAACACGATCTCGATCTCCGGCTACCACATGGCCGAGGCGGGCGCCTCTCCCGCGCAGGAGATCGCGTTCACCCTGGCCGACGGCATCGAGTACGTCCGCACGGCCGTCGCGGCCGGCATGGACGTCGACGACTTCGCGCCCCGGCTGTCCTTCTTCTTCGTCGCCCGTACGACGATCCTGGAGGAGGTCGCCAAGTTCCGCGCCGCCCGCCGCATCTGGGCCCGGGTGATGCGCGAGGAGTTCGGCGCGAAGAACCCGAAGTCGCTGATGCTGCGCTTCCACACGCAGACGGCGGGCGTCCAGCTGACGGCCCAGCAGCCCGAGGTGAACCTGGTGCGCGTGGCCGTACAGGGCCTGGCGGCGGTGCTCGGCGGCACGCAGTCGCTGCACACCAACTCCTTCGACGAGGCCATCGCGCTCCCCACCGACAAGTCCGCGCGCCTGGCGCTGCGCACGCAGCAGGTCCTCGCCTACGAGACGGACGTGACCGCGACCGTCGACCCGTTCGCCGGTTCCTACGTCATCGAGAAGATGACCGACGACGTCGAGGCGGCGGCGCTGGAGCTGATGGAGAAGGTCGAGGAACTGGGCGGCGCGGTCAACGCGATCGAACACGGCTTCCAGAAGGGCGAGATCGAGCGCAGCGCCTACCGCATCGCGCAGGAGACCGACGCCGGAGACCGCGTGGTGGTCGGCGTCAACCGCTTCCAGCTCGACGAGGAGGAGCCGTACGAGCCGCTGCGTGTCGACCCGGCGATCGAGGCGCAGCAGGCCGAGCGGCTGGCCAAGCTGCGGGCCGAGCGCGACCAGCAGGCGGTGGACACCGCGCTGGCCGCCCTGAAGAAGGCCGCCGAGGGCGAGGACAACGTCCTGTACCCGATGAAGGACGCCCTGCGGGCCCGCGCGACGGTGGGCGAGGTGTGCAACGCGCTGCGGGAGGTCTGGGGCACCTACGTGCCCTCGGACGCGTTCTGACCGGGCGTCCGGAGGAGCCCCGCACCGACGGACCGGAGTGTCGTACCCGCGTGCGACACTCCTGTCCATGTTCGGTGTCATCGATCTCCCCACCTACCTGGCAGGCCTGATCCTCATCGTCCTGCTGCCCGGCCCCAACTCGCTGTACGTGCTGTCCGTCGCCGCCCGGCGCGGCGTGCGGGCCGGGTACCGCGCCGCGGCCGGGGTGTGGTGCGGCGACACGGTGCTGATGACGCTGTCGGCGGCCGGTGTCGCCTCGCTGCTCCAGGCCAACGCCGTGCTGTTCGGGATCGTGAAGTTCGCCGGGGCCGGGTATCTGACGTGGCTCGCCGTCGGCCTGCTGCGGGCCGCCTGGAGCATGTGGCGGACGCGGCGGGAGCCGTCCGGGGCCGCCGCGGCGCAGCCCGCCGCCCCCGACGAGCGGCCGTTCCGCCGCGCCCTGCTCATCAGCGTCTTCAACCCGAAGGCGATCCTGTTCTTCGTCGCCTTCTTCGTGCAGTTCGTCGACCCGGGGTACGCCTATCCCGCCCTGTCCTTCGTCGTCCTCGGCGCCTTCGCCCAGCTCGCCAGCTTCCTCTACCTGACCGCGCTGATATTCGGCGGCACGAAGCTCGCCGCCGCCTTCCGCCGCGACCGGCGTCTGACGGCCGGGGCGACCTCGGCGGCGGGAGCGCTGTTCCTGGGCTTCGCCGTGAAGCTGTCGCTGGCGAGCGCGTAACGGCCGGACCGGTCAGGCGCGGCGGGCGCGCGCCCGCCGCAGGTTGCGGACCAGCAGCGGGGGCAGCAGGTCCACGGCGAGCCTGCGGGCCCGGGAGCGCGGCCGGCGGGGCGCCGGGGACGGGCTCGGGGCGCGCGACGCGGAGGCCGCGGGAGCAGCCGGGGCGGCGGGAGGCGCCGGTTCGGGCGCCACGTAGTGCTTCGAGCGCGGGAACGGCGGCGGCTGCACGCCCCGGGACCGCGCCCGCACCAGCCGGTGCCCCGCCGCGTGCTGGACGCTCAGCCCGCAGTCGTCCCGCTCCCGCAGCATCGCCAGCAGCTCCTCCTGGACCGGCTCGGGATCGCCCCAGGTGCCGTACAGCTTCTGGGTGCTCAGGCAGACGGGTTTCAGGCCCCGGTTGAGCACGGCCTCCCAGACGGCGACCGCGACGCCCGGCGTGTGCTCGGAGCGGAAGTCGTCGAGGACCACGATGCCGTCGGGCCGCAGGATGTCGCGGGCGGCGCCGATGTCGCCGTGGACGTGCTCGTACAGGTGCGAGGCGTCGATGTGGACGAAGCGGCAGGTGCCGGGCCCGACCTCCCCGGAGATCACGGAGCTGGGCGCCTGGAGGACTCTCGGCAGCTCGTCGTGGAAGGAGAGGTAGTTCCGCTCGAAGGCCTGCCGGGTGAGCGAGGCGTACGACTTCGCGGTCTCCGCCTGGTTGGCCCCGTCCGGGGCGTCGCTCTCGAACAGGTCGCAGACGGTGAAGCGCTCGTCGCCGCGCAGGTGCGCGCCCAGCAGGATCGCGCTCTTGCCCAGGTAGGCGCCGAGCTCCAGCAGGTCGCCGCGGACGCCGCCGGCCTCCTGGCGGTCGAGGAACCAGGTGAACAGCATCTGGTCGAGGGGAGGGAACCAGCCAGGTACGTCGTTCAGCTCGCCCGGCAGCGTGAGGGTTGCTTGTGCGTTGGCCATGGAGTGAGCCTGCTCACTCGGCCGCGCGCGAACTGACCCGGGGCTGAACGTCACGTGAACAGCTCAACGACCCTTGGCCAGAGCGCTACGCAGACGTGGGGTGAGGGGCTTCTCGACGAACCGGTTGAGCAGCCAGGCCAGCAGCAGCATCGCCGCCACCGTCAGCGTGAACGTCACCGCCGACGGCAGATCCAGGCCGCGGTGCAGCGCGTGGATCACCACCCAGCCGAGGTGCTCGTGCACCAGGTAGAACGGGTACGTCAGCGCCCCGGCCACCGTCAGCCAGCGCCAGTCGGCCCAGTGCAGCCGGCCGAGCGCGATCGCCGCGACCGCCACGAAGCCGAACGTCACGACGGCCGTGATGCCCAGCGAGGAGCGGTACGAGAAGCCGCCCGCGTCCGGGGCGTGCCACAGGCTCCGCACCGCGTAGTGCTGGCCGATCAGCCAGCTCACGCCCACGATGCCCCAGGCGTAGGCGTCCCGCCGGTCGCGGTGGACGAGGTACAGGCCGATGCCGCCGATGAAGAACGGCGCGTACTCGGGCATCAGCACCAGATCGAGCAGCGGCTCGTTCGCGGCCTCGGCGATCACCGCGGCCAGCGTCCAGCCCGCGCAGAACATGATCACGCGCCGCCTGTTCGCGCCCGGCAGCACCACGCACAGGGCGAACAGCGCGTAGAACCGGACCTCCGCCCACAGCGTCCAGCACACCCCGAGCACCCGGTCCACGCCCAGCGGCTGCTGAAGCATCGTCAGGTTCACCAGGGCGTCGCTCGGGGAGACCGCCTCGTAGGCGACCACGGGCAGCGCGAACACCGCCGTCACCAGGACCACCGCCACCCAGTAGGCGGGCAGCAGCCGGGACGCGCGGGAGGCGAAGAACGACTTCAGGGGGCGCCCCCAGCCGCTCATGCAGATCACGAAACCGCTGATCACGAAGAACACCTGCACGCCGAGACAGCCGTAGGCGAAGAACTCGTGCAGCGTCGGGAACTGCTGCTTCGGCGAGCTGCCCCAGGCCTCGGTGACCTCGCCGCCCCGGCCGCCGTAGTGGTACGCCGCCACCATCAGCGCGGCGACCAGCCGCAGCCCGTCGAGGGCGCGCAGCCGGTTGTGGCGGGGCGGCCGGGTCCGCTCCGGCCCCACGGGAACCTCGATGGCGGGGCGGACGGCAGTGCTGGTCAAGGGAAATCCCTTCCTGTGGGTCCGCCAGCACATTAGTCCTATTCGCGGAAACGACTTGGTTGACAGCCCAACGATTCGCCGCGTGGTCCCGACGAGTTCACCCGGAGGACGTTTTCGCTTCCTAAATTTTCCCGACATCCCCCCACGTCGTAGAAAAAGCAACCAATGCGGTCGCGAATTCGACCGTGCTTTGCACCTCACCAGGAGTGCCATGACGAGGGTCCAGAACAGACGGACAAGGGGACGTGGGGGAGAGTTGGACGACTGTGTGCGCGCCTGCGCGGTGCACAGCGGCAAACTCGTCGGCAGTCTCGACAAGCGGCGCACCGAACTCGCCGAACAGCTGCGGAAACTGCTCGTCGTGTGCGCCACGACGGCCCCGCCCGCCCAGCCGGCCCCCGCACCCGCCCCGGCCGGCGGTGCCGCCGCCCTGCTCAAGCGCGCCGTCAAGGGCCCGGCGACGCCCCCGTCCGGCATCTCCAACGAGCTCCTCGACGCCCTGCTCGCCGCCGCCAACAAGGCCCTGGAGTGCGGCTACGACGACGAGCTTGACCTCGCCCTCGTCATCAGCGACACCGTCCTCGCCCTGCGCCGGAACTCCCGCGCCGGCTGGCGGCTGCGCGCCCGCCTCCTGGAGGCCCTCGGCGACGAGGACGCCGCCGTCGAGGCGTACGAGCGCTACCTCGGCCTCACCGACGACGACGGCTTCGGCGTCCGGGCCCGGGTCGCCGGGCTGCGCGCCGCCGGCACGACCGAACGGGAACTGCTCGCCCTGCTGGCGGCGCAGTGCCCGCGCGCCACCGGGTTCACCGGCCGCCCCGCCACCGACGTGTGGGCCGAGGGCCTGGCCGCGCACGCCGTCGGCGACTGGACCGAGGCCGAACCGCGCCTGGTGGGAGCGATCCTGACCCTCGCCGAGCAGGGCGCCCCGGTCGCCGACCGGCAGGAGCTGCTCAGCCAGTACCTCGACCTGCGCACCGCCGCCGACGACGACCTGCCCGGCCTCACCGAGGCCCTCACGCTCTACGCCGAGCAGCGCCGCACCCGCATGCGCGGCCCCGTCGGCGACCCCACCGTCGGCGGCGTGCGGTGGATCGGGCTCGGCGAGTTCCGCAACCTGATCGCCGGCAAGTCCGTCTGCCTGGTCGCCAACTCCGGTCGCGTCGGCGCCAGTTCTCTGGGCGGCGACATCGACGGCTACGACCTGGTGGTGCGCTTCAACTCCTACCGGATCGACCCGCGGCACACCGGCAGCCGCACCGACATCCACGCCACCATCCACAAGCACGGCTTCAACTGGGACCAGCGGGTCGACACCCGGCTCGTCTTCGGCGGCGTCTCCGGCGACTGGAAGCACTCGCTGCGCAACCGCCTCGTCCCCGGCGCCCAGACCCACCTCGGCGACGAATCCCTGCGCTGGCCCGTCCGCAACATCGGCCGGCTCGGCACCGACGTCTGGCCGGCCATCCCGACCACCGGCTTCAACATGCTGTTCCTGCTGGACTTCCTGGACGTCAGCCCGACCCTCGACCTGATCGGCTTCGACTTCTACGAGAGCGGCGCCTACCGAGTGCCGGAGGCGATGAGGATGCCCATCACGTCCGTGCACGAATACACCAGCGAGAAGGAATGGGTCATGCAGCGGGCCCAGCGCGTGACCGACCTGAGGATATCCCTGCGATGACCGTCACCTTCCAGCCCGGGACCAGCACCCCGGCCCCGGCCGCCTCCACGCGCGACCTCACCGGCAAGCGCCGCATCGCCTTCGCGTCCTACGTCGACGAGAACTACCTGCCGGGCTTCCTCGCCCTGCTCCGCAGCCTCGCCCTGTCCAACCCGGGGGTGTGCGAGGACTTCGTCGTCCTCCACGACGACCTGCGCCCCGCGTCCGTCGCCCGCATCCGCGCCCTGCACCCGCGCATCGTGCTGCGCCGCGTGAACACCGCGCACTACGACGCGTACCGCAAGGGCGACCAGGACAACTACCTGGTCCGCAAGGCGTACTTCATCCTCGACGTGTTCCGGCTGCGCGAGTACGACACCGTCATCACGCTCGACACCGACATGGTCGTCCTCGGCGACCTCGGCGAACTCCTCGCCCTGCGCGAAGGCATCGCGGCCGTCCCGCAGTTCTTCTACGGGCAGCACAAGCTGAACTCCGGCCTGCTGGTCGTCCAGCGCGAGTACCTGAGCGACGCGTTCTGCGCGCGGCTGGACGCGACCGGACGCAGCGGCGACTACGAACTCGACAAGCACGACCAGGGCATCCTCAACGCCGTCCTGGACGGCGACTTCGTCCCCCTCGACGCCCGCTACAACTACGTCAAGCGGCGGCTGTCCGGCGACCTGCCCGTCCCCGAGGACACCGCGATCCTGCACTTCACCGGCCGCCACAAGCCCTGGCAGGGCGGCGAGACCGGCTACTCCCTGGCCGAGGAGTGCTGGCGGTCCTTCGAGATGTCCGACGCCGAGTTCCACGCCGCCTACCTGGCGCGGCCCGGCACCCTCCACCACGACCTGCTCGTGCACTACGGCACCCCGCACGTCGCCCGCACCGGCGACGTCGAAAGCGCCCGCAGGGTCGCCGCCGCGCACCTCGCGGCCGGCGAGTACCAGGAGGCCCTCGACATCCTCTCCGGCGTGCACATCCCGCTGGACGAGGCCTGGCCGCACGAGGTCCTCGGACACGCCCTGATGAGCGTCTCCCGCGACGACGAGGCCAGGGCGCGGCTGCTGCTGGCCACCGCCGCGCCCAACCGGGCCGCCACCGCCTTCGCCCGCCTCGCCCAGCTGGCCTGGGTGCACGGCGACAACGCCGAGGCCCTGAAGTACGCCACCGCCGGCCTGTCCGTCGACCCCACCCACCGTTCGAGCCGGCTGTGGGCGCAGCGCGCCGCCGCCGTGCCCGCCCAGGAACTCGGCGCGCCCGAGGACCAGCTCGCGCACGTCGCCTTCTACATGGACCGGCAGGGCAACGCCGGCGACAAGCTGCTCCCGGAGACCGTGCGGCTCGGCTTCGGGCCCGACACCACCTCCCGGCGCTGGCACTCCGTCCACGCCCACCGCCTGTTCGACAGGGCGGCCCTGGAACGCGTCAACTCCCGGCGCGGCCTGGTCATCGGCGGCGGCGGCCTGTTCATCCCGGACACCATGCCCAACGGCAACAGCGCCTGGCAGTGGAACGTCCCCGACGAGCACCTGCGCGGCATCGACGTACCGGTGATCGTGTACGCGGTCGGCTTCAACGCCTTCGACGGGCAGTCGTACCGGGCCGGGCGGTTCCACGCGAGCCTGCGGCTGCTGGTGGAGAAGGCCGCGTTCTTCGGGCTGCGCAACCACGGCTCCATCGAGAAGGTGCGGGCACTGCTGCCCGCCGCACTGCGGGACAAGGTCCGCTTCCAGCCCTGCCCCACCACGGTCAGCCGTCAGCTGGTCCCCGGCTGGACCGACCCGGCGCACCGCGAGGACACCGTCCTGCTGAACGCCGCCTACGACCGGGCGGGCCTGCGCTTCGGGCACGACTACGGCCACTTCCTCGCCGAGACCGCGAAGGCGGTGCGCGCGATCGGCGGCCACACCGAGGTGCGGTGCGTGGCGCACTCCCTGGACGACGAGCGGATCGCCTTCGACCTGCGGCGCGAGCACGGCATCTCGCTGCCGGTCGTCCCGATGTACGACTACGACAACGACGCCATCCGGGAGACGTACGCCAGGACCCGGCTCGTCATCGGCATGCGGGGACACGCCGGCATGATCCCGTTCGGCGTCGGCACGCCCGTCATCAGCCTGATCTCGCACCCGAAGATGGCGTACTTCCTGAGGGACATCGAGCGGCCCGAGTGGGGCGTCTCCGTGCACGACCGGAACCTCGGCGCGATCCTCACCGAGAAGGCGGTCGCGATGCTGGACGACCACGCGGCCGCCGTCGCCGACGTGCACGACCGGCAGCGGCTGCTGTGGAAGGTGACCGAGGACAACGCCGCCGAACTGCGCCGCATCCTCGGCTGACCGACCCGGCGCCCGCCCCCGCGGCCGTGCCGGCCGCGGGGGCACGCACGGCGGCCCGGGCGGGAACCCCGGCTCCCAGGTGCTCACCTGCGAGCCGGGGATCCCGTCCGGCGGAGGCGTCGTCGGGCGTCGGACGGAGCCTGCCGAGGCCGCTTCGCCGGGCTCAGCGCCGCACGGCCCGCTTCAGGCTGCGCGCCTTGCGCACCGCCCGGCGCACGGCCGCGTTGCGCGGCAGGAACGCCAGCTGACTCGGCACACCGCCCGGCAGCCCCAGCGAGGTCAGGCGCTTCTTCTTGAAGTACCGCCAGGTGTGCGCGTTCAGGTTGCCCGTCAGGTACCGCTCGGCCTCGGAGCGCAGCTCCGGCAGGATCTTCGGCTGCATCGCGAAGCCGACGGTCCGCACCAGCGCGGCCAGCGCGTCGGTGTCCAGGCCGCTGCGCTGCGCGGCGACCGCCTCCCGGTCGGTCAGTTCCGGCAGCAGCGCGTCGACCACCGTGACGGGCACGCGGTTGCTGTTCTCGTACGGCGTCAGCCGCTCCAGCAGCGTGTCCGTGCCGACCCGGGCGACCGGCAGGCCGTACAGCGCGGACGCGGTGAGCAGGCCCGTGGAGAAGCAGCCGACGACCAGCGCCGGGCGCATCCGCTGGTACAGCACCTCCGCGAGCACCGGCGTGTCCAGCACCGTGAGGTCGGCGCCGAGCTTCTCGGCCTCCTCCTCCAGACGGCGCGTGAAGCGGGCCGGCGCCGACGGGTGCGGCTTGAACACCACGCGGGAGTGGCCCAGTTCGACGGCGCCCTTCAGCATCCGTACGTGCAGGTCCTCCTCCTCGTCGGCGGAGAGGATGTTCAGCGCGGACAGGTACTGCCCGAGCAGCAGCGCGGGCTCCTCGACGTCCGGCAGGCCGGCGCCGGTGTCGACCAGTTCCGCGAGCACCTTCGTGAACGCGGCCGTCGGCACGACCTCCGGCGGCACCCCGAACTCCGTCAGCAGCAGCGGCTCGAGGCCCGGCACCAGGTCCAGGTGCAGCAGCCGCTCCACGCGCGTGCCGACCAGCGGGTCGAGCTTGTTGCGGGTCGGGCCGTAGCTCATCAGGCCGTCCGCGTAGACGGTCAGCGGCGCGTCCGGGAACATCTGCGCCACCCCGAGCGCGGGCTGGACCTGGATCGACTCGACGGCCAGCGCCACGTCGTCGTCCCCGAGCCCCCAGGCCAGCCGCAGGTGACGCTCCCAGATGGGGGCGTCCTCGACACGCGGCGACCAACCCCCCGGGTGGAACGGGAAGATGGTCTCGTTCCACGACACGACGTCGTCGAACCGCGTCCGCAGCCGCTCGAAGCCGGGCATCACGTCCACGGCGGGCGCGGTCTCCGGGTTCGCCGCGTTGTTGGACACCAGCAGGATCCGCCGGTCGGCGGCGTCGAAGCAGCCGGCGTCCAGGGCGGCGGCCACCGTGGCGGCGCCGTACAGCGTCGACGCCATGAAGATCTGCGTGGTCACGCCGCCACCTCCGCGGCCGGCATCGGACGGCGGCGCAGCCGGCGCAGCCGCGTGGCGCGCTCGGCGTCCATCGAGTCGAGCACCTCGTCGAGCGCGTCCTGCGGCATGCGGCGCAGCGCGGCGGTACTCATCGCCTTCAGTTTCCGGGCCACGGGAGGCTCGAACCTTTCGATGGATCCAAGATGGTGGGAAATGATGGCGCAGTAGGTGCGGACGGCCTTCGGCAGCAGTGTCGCGGCCTCCGCGTCCTCGGCGGTCTCGGCGACCACCTGGTCGAACGCGCGAATGAAATCGAGCTGCCGGGCATCCCCGATCTGGGTAAGCGACGAGGCCACGCCGCGCCGGTAGAAGACACCGAGCAGGCCGGACACCGCGAAGGACTCCGCCTCCCGATGCAGCTTCCAGATCCACGGCCGGTCCTCGGCCGTGCGCAGCCCGTCGGTGAAGTGCAGCAGGCCGCGGTCGAGCAGCCGGCGGTGGTAGACGCCCGCCCACGCGTACGCGTAGTCGACGGACGTGGAGCGGTGGGCGGGCAGGATCGCGTCGCGCGGGTTCAGCACCACGCCCCGCCTGCCGTGCGGGACACGGTGCACGGTCCGGGCGCGCGCGGTGCACTGCACGTGGTCGGTGCGCACGAAGTCGCAGCCCAGTTCCTCGATGACGTCGACCAGCCTGGCGTAGTAGCCGGGGGCCAGCCAGTCGTCGCCGTCCAGGAAGGTCAGGTACTCGCCGCGCGCCCGGTCGATGCCGGTGTTGCGGGCGGTCGCCAGACCACCGTTCTGCTCGTGTCGGACCAGCACCGCGCCCGGCAGTTCACGCTCCGCGCGGGCGAGAATGCCGGGGGTCCCGTCGGTCGAGCAGTCGTCGACGAGGATGAATTCGAAGTCGTCACGCGTGTTCGCGCGCAGGCTTCTCAGGGTCTCGGGGGCGTATTGCTGCACGTTGTAGAACGGCACGATGACGGAGAGCTTGGGCACGCAGGTGACGTTAGGCGGCGGCCCGTCATTCGTCTTTACCCGCACCTTGATGCGAGGTGAACGACGCGTGGCGAAGCCGTGAAGCGAACGCGTTTACGAGTCTGCCACGAGCGGATTCGCCATTCGGCGATGTGCTGTTAACCGTTTGTTGTGTTCGGGTTGGGCGGTTCCTCGGAAAGGCTTTCTAGCGTCTTCGACGTGCCAGCAAGTACATCGAAGGCCTCGAAGGCCCCGAGGGTCGCCGTCCTCGCCGATTCCGACACCCGGTGGAAATGGGGTGCGCTCACCGCGCACCGTATCGCCCCGGTGCGCTCCGGCGGCGCGGACGTCGTGCTGGACGGGTACCTGCTGCGCGGACGCGCCACCCCGACGGCCCGTCAGCTCCAGGAGGTCGGCGTCCGCGCCGACTCCCTGCGCGAGGTGACCGCCGTCGAGTTCCTGCGGACCATGGCCGACGAGTCCTACGACGTTCTCGTCCTCGCCCTGGTCGGCGGCGGCGTCCAGGCCATGCTGCACGGCCTCAAGCGCGTCTGGGAGGACCGCACCGCGCGGCCCGCCGTCGTCACCGGCTACGTCGGAGTGGTCTACGAGAAGCTCGCCGACGGGCTGCTGCTGCGGCACGGCGCGGACCTTGTCCTCGCCAACTCCCGCCAGGACGCGGACCGCTTCCGCGCCGTGTACGAAGGAGTCGGCGCCGACGCGTCGTGCGTGACCGAGGTGGCCCTGCCCTTCCTCGGCGGCGCGCCCTACACCGGCGAGCACGACCCCTACACGGTCACCTTCGCCGCGCAGCCCTCCGTCCCGGAGAGCCGCAAGGACCGCACCTACCTGCTGGAGCGGCTGGTACGGCACGCCCGCAGGCACCCCGAGCGCGAGGTCCTGCTCAAGCTGCGCTCCCGGCCCGGCGAACACACCACGCACATCGAGGAGCTGCCGTACCAGAAGCTGGCCCAGCGGCTCGACCTGCCGGCCAACTTCCGCCTGGTGTACGGCCACATGGGCGAGGTGCTCGACCGGACCGACCTGCTGGTCACCGTCAGCTCCACGGCCGCCCTGGAATCACTGCACCGCCGCATCCCGACCGTCGTCCTCACCGACCTCGGCGTCCGCGAGAGCCTCGGCAACCACCACTTCGTCGGCTCCGGCTGCCTCGCCTCCTGGGACCAGCTCGACGAGGGCCACCGCCCGGTGCCCGACGAGGAGTGGGTGGCCCGGCAGGGCGTCGCCGCCGACGGCTCGTACGCGACCGCGTTCGACACCGCCCGCGAGCGCATCGCCAAGCTGCTCGACCGGCCCGGCGGCCTGCCCCCGCTGACCCCGTACTACACCCCCGGCACCGCGCCCGGCTATCTGCCCGGCATCCTCGCCCGTCACCACCTCGGCCCCGACGGCACCCCGCTGCCGGGTGCGCCGGCCGCCGACAAGGACCCGGGACCGGTCCGGCAGATCGTGCGCCGCGCCGCCCGCGGGGCCTACCGGCACGGGGTGCAGCGCGTCGCTCCGGTGATCCGGCGGATGGGGGAGCTGTGAGCCGCCCCCGCCCTCGCCCCCGCGATTCCTCCCAAGGAGCCCAAGGAGTACAGCCCATGTCCAACCCGGAAGCGGGACCCGGCGCTTCGGTGCGCCGCGTGCTCGCGGTGATTCCCGCGCGCGGCGGCTCCAAGGGCGTGCCCGCGAAGAACCTCGCCCCCGTCGGCGGCGTACCCCTGGTGGCCCGCGCCGTGCGCGAGTGCCGGGCCGCCCGGCTCGTGACGGACGTCGTGGTCTCCACCGACGACCAGGCCATCGCCGCCGCCGCGCGGGAAGCCGGCGCCGAGGTGGTGCTGCGGCCCGCCGCCATCGCCGGCGACACGGCCACCTCCGAGGCGGCCGTCCTGCACGCCATGGACGCCCACGAGGCGCTGCACGGCTCGGTCGTCGACGCGGTGCTCCTCGTGCAGTGCACCAGCCCGTTCATCGTCCGGGAGGACGTCGACGGCGTCGCCGCGGCCGTCGTCGAGAACGGCGCGGACACGGCGGTGGCCGTGGCCCCCTTCCACGGTTTCGTCTGGCGGGACGCGCAGGACGCGGCGGTCACGGCGGGCAGCGCCCCCGAGGCCGACGCGGCGGTCGGCGGCGGGTACGGCGTCAACCACGACAAGTCGTTCCGGCCGCGCCGCCAGGACCGCCCCCAGGACCTGCTGGAGACCGGCGCCGCCTACGCGATGGACGCGGCCGGCTTCCGCAAGCACCAGCACCGCTTCTTCGGCCGCACCGAACTCGTGCGCACCGACCCGGCGCGGGTGCTGGAGATCGACGACCCGCACGACCTCGCCCGGGCCCGCGCGCTCGCGCCGCTGTTCGACGCCACGCGGCCCGGCGCCCTCCCGACCGCCGGCGACATCGACGCGGTCGTACTGGACTTCGACGGCACCCAGACGGACGACCGGGTGCTGATCGACGCCGATGGACGGGAGTTCGTCTCCGTGCACCGCGGGGACGGACTCGGCATCGCGGCCCTGCGCAGGAGCGGGCTGAAGATGCTGATCCTGTCCACGGAACAGAACCCGGTCGTCGCCGCGCGGGCCCGGAAGCTGCAGATCCCGGTCCTGCACGGCATCGACCGGAAGGACCTCGCACTGAAGCAGTGGTGCGAGGAGCAGGGCATCGCGCCGGAGCGCGTGCTCTACGTCGGCAACGACGTCAACGACCTCCCGTGCTTCGCCCTCGTCGGCTGGCCCGTGGCGGTCGGAAGTGCCCACGACGTCGTGCGCGGCGCCGCACGCGCGGTCACCACCGTCCCCGGTGGCGACGGCGCGATCCGAGAGATCGCCGGCTGGATTCTCGGACCCTCGCTCGACTCTCTCGATTCCCTCACCAAGTAAGGAACTCCCTGACATGAGCACCAACTCCCGCCTGCGCACCTTCGGTTCGCGTGAGGTCGGCCCCGGCAGGCCCGTCTACATCTGCGGCGAGATCGGCATCAACCACAACGGCGACCTCGACAACGCCTTCAAGCTCATCGACGTGGCCGCCGAGGCCGGCTGCGACGCGGTCAAGTTCCAGAAGCGCACGCCGGAGATCTGCACCCCGCGCGACCAGTGGGACATCGAGCGCGACACCCCCTGGGGCCGGATGACGTACATCGACTACCGCCACCGCGTGGAGTTCGGCGAGGACGAGTACCGCCGGATCGACGAGTACTGCAAGTCGAAGAACATCGACTGGTTCGCCTCCCCGTGGGACACCGAGGCCGTCGCCTTCCTGGAGAAGTTCGACGTCCCGGCCCACAAGGTCGCCTCCGCCTCGCTGACCGACGACGAGCTGCTGCGCGCCCTGCGCGCCACCGGCCGCACGGTCATCCTCTCCACCGGCATGTCGACCCCGAAGCAGATCCGCCACGCGGTCGAGGTCCTGGGCTCGGAGAACATCCTCATGTGCCACGCCACCTCGACCTACCCGTCGGTGGCCGAGGAGCTCAACCTCCGCGTGATCAACACGCTGGAGAAGGAGTACCCGAACGTCCCGATCGGCTACTCCGGCCACGAGACCGGCCTGCAGACCACGCTCGCCGCCGTCGCCCTCGGCGCCGTCTTCGTGGAGCGCCACATCACCCTGGACCGCGCCATGTGGGGCTCCGACCAGGCCGCCTCCGTCGAGCCGCAGGGCCTGACCCGCCTGGTGCGCGACATCCGCACCATCGAGGCCTCCCTCGGCGACGGCGTGAAGAAGGTCTACGAGTCCGAGCTCGGCCCGATGAAGAAGCTGCGCCGCGTCGCCGGCGTCGTCGCCGAGGCGGAGATCGCCGACGCCGCGGGCGAGCCGGTCACGGTCTGATCCCTGCCCCACCCTCCCCCACGCCCTGACGCCCAGACGGGACGGTCGTACGCCGATGAGCCCCCGCGCCGGGAATGCCGGCCCCCACACTCTCGCCTTCGTCGAGAGCCCGGTACAGCTGCTGAACGTGCTGGAGTGGGCGCACGCGCACACCCCGGGCGCGGGGGACGGCGGGGGAGGGGACGCGGCGTCGCGGGCGGGGGTCACCCTCGTGGTGCTCTCGCCGAACGACCCGATGACGCGCGGCCAGCTGCGGCGCATGTCGGAGCTGGCCCGTCAGGAGGGCTACGAGGTCCGCTGGGAGGAAGCCCGGGGCGGTGCGGCGGCACCGTTCCAGACGATCGGCGGCCTGGCGGGCCTCCTCCGCCGGGCCGGCCGCGTCGTGCTGGGGGACCCGTTCTCCCGGTACGTGCAGCTCCTGCTGACCATCACCCGGGCGAACGAACTGGTCGTCGTCGACGACGGCACCGCGACCATGGAGTTCGTCGGCCAGCTCGCCCGCGGCGAACGCCTCGTGCGCTGGCACCGCAAGGGCGGCCGCCCGGGGCCGAGGGACCTGGTGTTCGCGCCGGTGTCGTCCTCGGCCCGGCGCCGGCTCACCCCCAGCGAGCGGCGCAGGGTGCAGATCTTCACCTCGATGCCGATCGAGGAGACGCCGCGCGGTGTGACCGTCACCGCCCACGACTTCGGCTGGACCCGCGCCCGGTTCGGCCCGCCCCGCATCACCAAGGGCGCCGACATGGTGGGCACCTCCCTGGTGGAGACCGGGGTCGTGGACGGCGAGCGTTACCTGGACGCCGTGCGGGCGCTCGCCAAGACGCACGGCGCGACGCGCTACTTCGCCCACCGCCGGGAGAGCGCCGACAAACTGCACCGGCTGGCCGTGGACACGGGCCTTGAGGTCGTCCGGCCCGACCTGCCCCTGGAGCTCATCGCCCGGCGCGGCCCCATCGGCCGGACCATCCTCAGTTTCCCGTCGACCGTGGTGCACACCCTGCCGCTGGCGCTCGCCGGCACCGAGGTCCGGGTGGCCGTGTGCGACATCGACCCCGCGTGGCTGACCCAGGGGGCGTCCCCGCGGGCCCGCGGCTTCCTGTCCGGCGTCACCGGCACGGCCCGGGGAGTGGACCGGCTGGCTGCGGTCAGCGCCGGCTGAACCCCACCCCCCCGGAGCACCGGTGGAGCGATGTCCAATGGGTGAACATCGCCGGGATGGGCTGCGCGCGCCGTGGTACCTGTGGAGAAGCGGGTTACTCTCCGTGGCTCTCATGATCCAAGCCGTGAGAAAATCGGGCAGTTTACCCGCCTCCATCGACAGCTATGCGTCGGCCGGTCAATTTTTTCTTCCCGAACGGGTTGAAGTTTTGTTGATCGCGGGTCGGTCGACCACTCCGGCGTCCTACCCTTCAGAGGGTGAAGCAACTGATGTCTCCAGAGTCCGAGGCCGACCTCCCCGGGGAAGCCGTGCTTCCCGGTGCGCTCCCCGAGGCGCTCCGTGCCGAGCTTGTCGTGTTCCGGCGCGATTTGCACATGCACCCCGAGCTCGGCAACCAGGAGTTCCGTACCACCGCCGCGATCAAGGAACGGCTGGAGCAGGCCGGCCTCCGGCCCCGCGTGCTGGCCGGCGGTACCGGACTCGTGTGCGACATCGGTGAGGGGCTCGACCCGGGCCCCGGCATGCTCGCGCTGCGGGCCGACATCGACGGGCTGCCCATCCCGGACACGAAGAGTGAGTGCCCGTACCGCTCGACCGTGCCGGACCGCGCGCACGCCTGCGGACACGACGTGCACACCACGGTCGTGCTGGGCACCGGTCTCGTACTGGCCGATCTGCACCGGGCCGGGCTGCTGCCGCGGCCGGTGCGGCTGATCTTCCAGCCCGCCGAGGAGGTGCTGCCGGGCGGTGCCGCCGACGCCATCGCGTGCGGCGTCCTGGACGGCGTCGCCCGGATCGTCGCCGTGCACTGCGACCCCCGCGTGGACGCCGGGAAGATCGGCCTGCGGCACGGCGCGATCACCTCGGCCTGCGACCGCCTCGAAGTCGCGCTGGACGGACCCGGCGGCCACACCGCCCGGCCGCACCTGACGACCGACCTGGTCACGGCCGCCGCCCGGGTCGCCGTCGACGTGCCCGCCCTCGTCGCGCGGCGCGTCGACAGCCGCAGCGGAGTCGCCGTGACCTGGGGCCGCATCGAGTCCGGCCACGCGCCGAACGTCATCCCGCAGCACGCCGAGCTGTCCGGGACCGTGCGCTGCCTGGACATCGAGGCCTGGCGGCAGGCCCCCGACCTGCTGGTCGCCGCGATCGACGAGGTCGCCAACCTGCACGGGGCCAAGCCGCAGATCGACTACGTCCGCGGCGTGCCGCCCGTGGTCAACGACCCCGACGTGGTCGGTCTGCTGCGGGACGCCATGATCGCCCGGCGCGGCGTGCTCTCCGTCGAGGGGACCGAACAGAGCCTGGGCGGCGAGGACTTCTCCTGGTATCTGGAGCACGTGCCGGGCGCCATGGCGCGGCTCGGTGTGCGCACCCCCGGGGAGCGCCTGGTGCGGGACCTCCACCAGGGCGACTTCGACGCCGACGAGTCGGCGATCGACGTGGGCGTCGAGCTGTTCACGGCCGCCGCGCTGCTCGACGCGACCCAGTAGACACCGGCCGCAGAACCGTCCCGGCCGTCACCGGATGCGCGTACTCCGGTTGCGGCCGGGGCCGGGGCGGGAGAGCCTGACGCCGTGCGGGGTGGAGCGGGCGCACCTCTGTCCCGGGCGCACCCATTCATTCCGGTGGTTCACAAGGCCGTAACCGGCCATCGGCACGAATGGATAACGGCCCGGCGGAACCCCGTTCCCAGAAGTGTCTACGCGCGTTAATGTGCGCCGAACTCAGCACCCACGGCGGGGCTTGGAGAATGGGGAACCTCACAATGCGTCGGATGACCAAACTGACCCGCGTCGCGGTGGGGGTCGCGTCGCTCGCGCTGGCCGCCACGGCCTGCGGCGGAACCAGCGGTGACAGCGGCAGCGGTGGCGACGAGACCAAGGACGACAAGGGCCTCGCGATCGCGTACGACATCGGCGGCAAGGGCGACCAGTCCTTCAACGACGCCGCGTACGCCGGTCTGCAGAAGGCCCAGAAGGAGTTCGGCTACAAGACCGCCGACATCGAGCCCACCGAGGGCGAGACCGACGCCGACAAGGAGCAGCGCCTCGCGTCGCTCGCCAAGCAGGGCTACAACCCGGTCATCGGCGTGGGCTTCGCCTACGGCCCCGCGATGGAGGCCGTGGCCAAGAAGTACCCGAAGACCACCTTCGGCATCGTGGACTCCGTCGTCGAGGGCGCGAACGTCGCGTCCCTCGTCTTCGCCGAGGAGCAGGCCTCCTACCTCGCCGGCGTCGCCGCGGCCAAGGCCACCAAGACCAACACCGTCGGCTTCGTCGGCGGCGTGGACATCCCCCTGATCCACAAGTTCGAGGCCGGCTACAAGCAGGGTGTGCAGGACACGAGCGGCGGCAAGGTCAAGGTCGTCTCGCAGTACCTGACCCAGACGGCCGAGGAGGGCGGCTTCTCCAGCCCCGACAAGGGCAAGGCCGCCGCCGAGGGCCAGATCGAGAAGAAGGCCGACGTCGTCTACCAGGCGGCCGGGCTGTCCGGCCAGGGCGTCATCGAGGCCGCCGCCAAGGCGAAGGTCTGGGCGATCGGCGTCGACTCCGACCAGTACCAGCAGGCGGCGCTGTCGGCGTACAAGCAGTACATCCTCACCTCCGCCCTCAAGGACGTCGGCGGCGCGGTCTACACGCTGGCCAAGTCCGTCGAGGACGGCAAGCCGCTGACCGGCACCCAGACCTTCGACCTGAAGGAGAACGGCGTCGGCCTGTCCGAGAGCAACCCGGAGTTCGCCAAGGTCGCGGGCCTCGCGGACGCGGTCGCCAAGGCGAAGGAAGGCATCATCGACGGCTCCATCAAGGTGAAGACCGAGTAGGGCCGGGACCGAACCCGGTGAAGCGGGCGGGCGCCGGACGGCGCCCGCCCGCTTCGCGCGTCCCGGAAAGGTCACCGAACGCCACCCGGTGTTTGCGTTCGGCAAGGTCCCGGACGGCCCCGTCCGCCGTGTCGCGCGCCTCAGGCCACGGGCGCATAACAAGGTGGACAGAAGGGGTTTTCAGGCAGGTCTACGCGCGTTAATCTGCGGCGGAAGCCAGCGCCGCAGCCGAACCGTCCCGGCGCTTGTACGACAGGAGCACCAACACATGCGCCGGATTTCCCGGATCACGGTCGCAGGCGCAGCGACCGCCTCCCTGGCCCTCGCGCTGTCCGCCTGCGGCGGTACCTCGACCTCCGCCGGCTCGTCCGAGTCGAAGGGCGACAAGGGCCTCGCCATCGCGTACGACGTCGGCGGCAGGGGCGACCAGTCCTTCAACGACGCGGCGTACGCGGGCCTGGAGAAGGCGGAGAAGGAGTTCGGTTACGACACGGCCGACATCGAGCCCACCGAGGGCGAGACCGACGCCGACAAGCAGCAGCGCCTGGAATCGCTGGCCAAGCAGGGCTACAACCCGGTGATCGGGGTGGGCTACGCGTACGCCACCGCCCTCAAGGGCGCCGCGGAGAAGTTCCCGGACACCACCTTCGGCATCGTGGACGACTCCACCGTCGAGGCGAAGAACGTCGCCGACCTCGTGTTCTCCGAGGAAGAGGCCTCCTACCTCGCCGGTGTGGCGGCCGCCAAGTCCACCAGGAGCAACGTCGTGGGCTTCGTCGGCGGGGTGGACATCCCGCTGATCCACAAGTTCCAGGCGGGCTTCGCGCAGGGCGTCAAGGACACCAACCCCAAGGCCAAGGTGCTGACGCAGTACCTGACCCAGACGGCCGAGGAGGGCGGCTTCTCCAGCCCGGACAAGGGCAAGACGGCCGCCGAGGGCCAGATCGAGAAGAAGGCCGACGTCGTCTACGCCGCGGCCGGTCTGTCCGGTCAGGGCGTCATCGAGGCCGCCGCCGCCAACAAGGTGTGGGCGATCGGCGTCGACTCCGACCAGTACAAGCAGGCGGCCCTCGCCAAGTTCAAGGACGCGATCCTCACCTCGGCGACGAAGGACGTCGCCAAGGCGGTCTACAACCTGGCGAAGTCGGTCGAGGACGGCAAGCCGCAGACCGGTATCGTCAGGGGCGATCTGAAGACCGGCGAGGTCGGCCTCTCCGACTCGAACCCCGAGTTCAAGGAGAACGCCGAGCTCCAGAAGGCGGTCGAAGAGGCCAAGGAGAAGATCATCAGCGGCGAGATCAAGGTCAAGAGCAGCTGACAGCACGACTTCGAGCAGCGTGTAACCCCGGGGTTACGTCCGCTCAACGGGGTACGGGGAGGCCTGCCTCCCTGTGCCCCGTTGTCCCGGTCGTCACTCCCATCGATGCCGTAGGGGCGCTACGCGCGTAGACGACCCCCGTCCACAGGAGAGTGCGCCATCAACGCGTCCAGCAGCCCTCCGGCCGGAGCGGCGGCAGGCGGTACGACCGCCGTCGAGCTCGCCGGGATCACGAAGCGATTCCCGGGCGTCGTGGCCAACCACGACATCCACCTCACGGTCCGCAAGGGCACCGTCCACGCCCTCGTCGGCGAGAACGGCGCCGGCAAGTCGACCCTGATGAAGATCCTCTACGGCATGCAGAAGCCGGACGAGGGCACCATCGGCGTCGACGGCGAGCAGGTCACCTTCTCGTCGCCGGCCGACGCCATCTCCCGCGGCATCGGCATGGTGCACCAGCACTTCATGCTCGCCGACAACCTCACCGTGCTCGAAAACGTGGTCCTCGGCAGCGAGAAGCTGCACGGCATCGGCGCCAGGGCCCGCCGCAGGATCAACGAGATCTCCGAGCGCTACGGCCTCGACGTGCGCCCCGACGCCCTCGTGGAGGAACTCGGCGTCGCCGCCCGCCAGCGCGTGGAGATCCTCAAGGTCCTCTACCGCGGCGCCCGCACGCTCATCCTCGACGAGCCGACCGCCGTGCTCGTCCCGCAGGAGGTCGACGCCCTCTTCGCCAACCTGCGCGAACTGCGCTCCGAGGGCCTGTCGGTCATCTTCATCTCCCACAAGCTCGGCGAGGTCCTCTCCGTCGCCGACGAGATCACCGTCATCCGGCGCGGCACCACCGTCGGCACGGCCGTCCCCGCCGAGACGACGCCCCGTCAGCTCGCCGAGATGATGGTCGGCAGCGAGCTCCCGACGCCGGAGACCGCCGAGTCGACGGTCACCGACCGGCCCGTCATCACCGTCGACAAGCTGCGCCTGCAGGCGCCGGGCGGCAAGGCCCTGCTGGACGACATCACCTTCACCATCCACGCCGGCGAGGTGCTGGGCATCGCGGGCGTCGAGGGCAACGGCCAGACCGAACTGGTCGACGCGCTCATCGGCCTGAGGGCACCCGACTCCGGGACCATCCGGCTGGCCGAGGACGAGATCACCGCCTGGCCCACCCGCAGGCGCCGCGAGGAGGGCATCGGCTACATCCCCGAGGACCGCCACCGCCACGGCCTGCTGCTGGAAGCGCCCCTGTGGGAGAACCGCATCCTCGGCCACGTCACCGAGAAGCCCAACGCCAAGGGCGTCTGGCTCGACCCGAAGGCCGCCCAGGAGGACACCCGGCGGATCGTCACCAAGTACGACGTCCGCACCCCCGGCATCGACGTCACCGCCGCCTCCCTGTCCGGCGGCAACCAGCAGAAGCTGATCGTCGGCCGCGAGATGAGCCACCAGCCGCGCTTCCTCATCGCCGCGCACCCCACCCGCGGTGTGGACGTCGGCGCGCAGGCCGCGATCTGGGACCACATCCGCGAGGCCCGCCGCGAGGGCCTGGCCGTGCTGCTGATCTCCGCCGACCTCGACGAGCTGATCGGCCTGTCCGACACCCTCCGCGTGATCTACAACGGCAAGCTGGTCGCCGACGCCGACCCGGCCACCATCACCCCGGAGGAACTCGGCTCCGCCATGACCGGCGCCGCCACCGGGCACCTCGAACACGACGAGACCCCCGGGACGGCGGCGGACACCACCCCCGAGACTCCCGACCTCCGCAAGTCTCCCGAGGCTCCGGAAGACGAGGCCCGCTGATGAAGAAGTTCGACAAGGAGCGCGTGCTCCTCGCGGTGGCCGGCCCGGTCATCGCGCTCGCCGTGGCCTTCGTCCTGAGCGCGATCGTCCTGATCGCCTCGGGCAAGAACCCCGTCGAGCCGTTCGCCCTGATGTTCGAGCAGGCGTCGTTCTCCGACATCCAGGTCCTGATCGTCAACCAGGCCTCGATGTACTACATCGCGGCGCTCGCGGTCGCCATCGGCTTCCGCATGAACCTGTTCAACATCGGCGTCGACGGCCAGTACCAGCTCGCCGCCATGATGGCCGCCGTCGTCGGCGCCCACGCGAACCTGCCCGCGGTCCTCCAGATCCCGCTGCTGATCCTCACCGCCGTGTGCACCGGCGCCTTCTGGTCCGGCATCGCCGGCCTGCTGAAGGTCACCCGCGGCGTCAGCGAGGTCGTCGCCACGATCATGCTCAACGCGATCGCGACCTCGGTCATCGCCTACCTGTGGCTGCCGGACGTCTTCGGCGTGAAGGTCGGCAACAACAACACCACCGGCGAGATGCACGAATCCGGCTGGGTGCCCGGCATCGGCATGGGCGCGGCCGGCGAGATCTACGGCCTGGTCCTCCTCGCGGTCGTCCTCGGCATCGGCTACTGGGTCGTCCTCAACCGCACCCGCTTCGGCTTCGACCTGCGCGCCTCGGGCGCCTCGGAGACCGCGGCGGCGGCCAGCGGCGTGGACCCCCGGCGCATGGTGCTCACCGCCATGCTGATCTCCGGCGCCGTCGCCGGACTCGCGGGCCTGCCCATCCTGATGGGCGACACCCACACCTACAGCCTCAACTTCCCCACCGGCATCGGCTTCCTCGGCATCGGCATCGCCCTGCTCGGACGCAACAGCCCGGTCGGCATCGCGTTCGCCGCCCTGCTGTGGGCCTGGCTCGACAAGGCCTCGCCCGAGCTCGACTTCCACGGCTACGACAAGGAGATCGCGGTCATCATGCAGGGCCTGATCGTGCTCTCGGTCGTCGTCTCCTACGAGGCCGTCCGCGAGTGGGGCCTGCGCCGCCAGCAGCGCCGCGTCGGCGCCGAACTCGCCGCCGGTCACGTCCTCGGCGCCACCGACAACACCCAGAAGGAGGTGGCTGGCCGATGACCACGTCCCCGACCTCGGCGGTCGACGTCAACCAGCCCACGCTGCAGCCCGCGGCGCCGACCGGCCGCCGCCTGTCGCTGCCCGTCCTGCTGCTGATCATCGCCGCGGCCCTGGCGCTGACGTCGATCGTCCGCATCATCACCGACGCGAACGGCATCACCAACGTCAGCCAGATGTCCACCGCGCTCCAGCTCGCCGTCCCGATCGGCCTCGCCGGTCTCGGCGGCCTGTGGGCCGAGCGCGCGGGCGTCGTCAACATCGGCCTCGAAGGCATGATGATCCTCGGCACCTGGTTCGGTGCCTGGGCCGGCTTCCAGTGGGGCCCGTGGACCGGCGTGCTCGTCGGCATCCTCGGCGGCGCGATCGGCGGCCTGCTGCACGCCCTCGTCACCGTCACCTTCAACGTGAACCACATCGTCTCCGGTGTGGCCATCAACATCCTCGCCCTCGGCGCCACCCGCTACCTCGCCCCCCTGGCCTTCGAGGGCCACCAGGGCGGCTCCGCCAAGCAGTCCCCGGCGGTGGAGTCCCTCGGCCACTTCACGGTGCCGGGGCTGTCCGACGCGCTGCGCGACCTCAACGCCAAGGGCTGGTTCTTCGTCTCGGACGTCGCCGGCCTGCTCGGCGGCCTGGTCACCAACGTGTCCTGGCTGACCCTGGTCGCCGTCGCGCTGATCCCGGCCACCTGGTGGATCCTGTGGCGCACCCCGTTCGGGCTGCGGCTGCGCTCCTGCGGCGAGAACCCGGTCGCCGCCGAGTCCCTCGGCGTCAACGTCTACAAGTACAAGTACCTCGCCGTGATCATCTCCGGCGGACTGGCCGGCCTCGGCGGTGTCTTCCTCGCCATCGTCGCCAACCCGTTCTACCTGGAGGGCCAGGTCAGCGGCCGCGGCTACATCGGCCTCGCCGCGATGATCTTCGGCAACTGGATGCCGGGCGGCCTCGCCATCGGCGCCGGCCTGTTCGGCTACACCGACAGCCTCAACCTGCGCGGCGGCTCCGCCAACGTGCACGCCCTGCTGCTGCTCGGCGCGATCCTGCTGGTCATCGGCGCGATCTGGCTTCTGATCCGCAAGAAGTACGTCCAGGCCGTGATCACCGTGGTCGTCGGCGCCCTGGTGTTCGCCTGGTACGCCGGCACCAACGAGGTCCCGAACCAGGTCGTCTCCGCCACGCCGTACGTCATCACGCTGATCGTGCTCGCGCTGTCCGCGCAGCGGCTGCGGATGCCGAGGGCCAACGGCATGCCGTACCGGAAGGGGCAGGGCAAGTGACGGACGTCGACTGGGAGAGCCTGCGGGCCGCGGCCCGGGAGGCCATGTGCCGGGCGTACGCCCCGTACTCGGGCTACCCGGTCGGCGCCGCCGCCCAGGTCGACGACGGCCGCACGGTGACCGGCTGCAACGTCGAGAACGCCTCCTACGGCATCGGCCTGTGCGCCGAGTGCGGACTGGTCTCGGAGCTGGTCCGCACCGGCGGCGGCCGGCTGACGCACTTCACCTGTGTCGACGGCCGCGGCGAGATCCTCGTCCCGTGCGGCCGCTGCCGTCAGCTGCTGTACGAGTTCGGCGGCCCGGACCTGCTGCTGGAGACCCCGGAGGGCATCCTGCCGCTGTCCCGGATGCTGCCGCAGGCCTTCGGGCCCGAGTACCTCGGCAAGTAAACCCACGTGCGGCCCCTCCGAGCTGGTCAGGTGCTCGGAGGGGCCGCGCTCTTTTCGCACCCTCGGAAGGAAGTCACGGCCATGGACGCCATCTCCGTCATCCGCGCCAAGCGGGACCGCGGCGAACTCAGCGACGAGCAGATCGACTGGGTCATCGACGCGTACACCCGCGGGGAGGTCGCCGACGAGCAGATGTCGGCCCTCGCCATGGCCATCCTGCTCAACGGCATGAACCGCCGTGAGATCTCCCGCTGGACGGCGGCGATGATCGCCTCCGGCGAGCGCATGGACTTCTCGTCGCTGTCCCGGCCGACCGCCGACAAGCACTCCACGGGCGGCGTCGGCGACAAGATCACCCTGCCGCTGGCCCCGCTCGTCGCGGCCTGCGGCGCGGCCGTCCCGCAGCTGTCGGGCCGCGGCCTCGGCCACACCGGCGGCACGCTGGACAAGCTGGAGTCCATCCCCGGCTGGCGCGCGCTGCTCTCCAACGAGGAGATGCTGAGCGTCCTGGACGGCGTCGGCGCGGTGATCTGCGCGGCCGGTGACGGCCTGGCCCCCGCCGACAAGAAGCTGTACGCGCTGCGGGACGTCACCGGCACGGTCGAGGCGATCCCGCTGATCGCCTCCTCCATCATGTCCAAGAAGATCGCGGAGGGCACCGGCTCGCTCGTCCTGGACGTGAAGACCGGCACCGGCGCGTTCATGAAGACGATCGAGGACGCCCGCGAACTGGCCTCCACCATGGTCGGCCTCGGCACGGACCACGGCGTGAGGACGGTGGCGCTGCTCACGGACATGTCGACGCCGCTCGGCCTGACCGCGGGCAACGCCCTGGAGGTCCGCGAGTCCGTGGAGGTCCTGGCCGGCGGCGGCCCCGCGGACGTCGTCGAACTGACCCTCGCCCTGGCCCGCGAGATGCTGGACGCGGCGGGCGTGCAGGACGCCGACCCGGCGAAGGCCCTGGCCGACGGCTCGGCGATGGACGTCTGGCGCCGCATGATCGCGGCCCAGGGCGGCGACCCGGACGCGCCCCTGCCGACGTCGAAGGAACAGCACGTGGTGAAGGCGGGCGCCTCCGGCGTCCTGACCCGCCTCGACGCCTACGACATCGGCATCGCCGCCTGGCGCCTCGGCGCGGGCCGCGCCCGCAAGGAGGACCCGGTGCAGGCGGCGGCGGGCGTCGAACTCCACGCCAAGCCGGGCGACACGGTGACCCAGGGCCAGCCCCTGCTGACCCTCCACACGGACACCCCCGAGCGCTTCGACTACGCCCTTGAGGCGGTCGACGGCTCGTACGACATCGCGGCCCCGGGCACGCCGTTCACCGCGTCGCCGGTGGTGCTGGAGCGCATCGCCTGAGCGGCGCGCATCCCTCACGGAAGGGCCGGTGCCGGACCGGGCACCGGCCCTTCCGCGCAAGCGCGTCGGGGCGGACGAGAGCCCGGCGCAGGCGTCCCTCACCCGAGCAGCGTCGCCACGAGCACCAGGACCGGTACCGACGCCGCCGTCGAGAGCAGGATCGCGTCCCGGGCCAGGGTCTCGCCGACGCGGTAGCGGCTCGCGTAGGTGTAGAGGTTCTGGGCGGCGGGCAGCGCCGAGGTGACGACCACGTCGAGCAGGGCCGCGCCGTGCAGCCCGAACGCGTACGCCGCCAGCGCCCAGGCGGCCAGGGGCTGGCCGACCGCCTTCAGGGCGACCGACAGGAACACGGGGGTGCGGTCGGCGCCCCGGCCCGGTGCCGTGCTGCCGTGCAGGGAGATCCCGAAGGCCAGCAGCACCGCCGGGACCGACATGTTGCCGATCAGGGTCAGCGGGTCCATCACCGGCCCCGGTATCTCCATGCCGACCGCCGAGACCGCCACACCGGCCAGCGACGCCACGGCTATCGGATTGCCGACCGGGGTGAGCAGCCGGCGCCACAGCGGGCCCTTGCCGCCCCGGCCCGACAGGTCCAGCACCGTGAGCGCGACCGGCGTCACGACGATCAGCTGGAACAGCAGCACGGGGGCGACGAGGGACGCGTCGCCGAGGACGTACACGGCGATCGGGATGCCGAGGTTGCCGGAGTTGACGTAACTGGAGCACAGCGCGCCGATCGTGGTGCGGCCCACGCCCCAGCCGCGCACGGCACCGACCGCGATGAACACGCCCGCCGCCGCAGCCGTGCTCATCGCCGTCACCAGCAGCCGGCTGGAGAAGATCACCGACAGGTCGGCCCCGGCGAGCATCGTGAACAGCAGCGCCGGGGACGCCACATGGAACGCGAGCTTCGTCAGCACCTCGCGGCCGTGGACGCCGAGGTGCCCCCGCCTACCGATCGCGTAGCCGACCCCGATCACGACCGCGATGACCGCGAACCCGCTCAACACGCCCCGCACGGCGCCCCCTCGACCGGGAGAAGGGCATGCGCCGACGCGGACGGACATGATCTGTGGGCCATACACCCAACCCTCCGGGCAACCCCGGACGCGGGTCAATGTGATCCTTACGGCGGTCCGGAGCGGTCCGGAGCGGGTCGGGCCGGGTCGGGCCGGAGCGGTGCGCGGCGGTGGAGGGCCGCCTGGGCACGGGGCGGCCTGGGCACGGCGTGGCAGCCGGCCGGGGTGGGCCGGCTGTCGGGGCGCGATGAGTTACGGGCGCGGCGCCGGTCTACCGTACGTGGACGCCATGACACCCGCCGTACTCGTGCTGCCCGGCCCCGTCTCCCGGACGGAGCTGCCGCGGCTGTGCGCCGAGGTGCGCGCCCGGCTGGAGGACACCGGGGCCGGTGTCGTGGTCTGCGACGTCGGCGGGCTGGGTCCGCCGGGGCTCGCCCACGTCGACCTGCTGGCGCGGCTCCAGCTCGCCGCCCGGCGGGCCGGCGGCCGGATCAGGCTGCGCTCTCCCGACCCCGCGCTACCGGCCCTCCTCGATCTGGTCGGCCTCGTCGTCGAGGTGGAGGGGCAGCCCGAACAGCGGGAACCAGCGCTGTGTGTCGAGGAAGAAGTGGAATCCGGAGACCCGCCCCCCTGAGATCTCCAGCACCTGGACCGCCCACGGCGTGAACCCGCCCTGCTCGGGGTCCGGCTTGTAGTGCGCGAAGCCCGGCAGGCCGTTGACCTCGACCGGCCGCAGCCGCGACCCGGCACAGGACGCCCCCAGCGTCGTCATGAAGCCGGTGATGTCCGCCGGGCCCGACAGCCACAGGTCGAACGGCGGCATCGTCATGATCGCGTCCTCGTGCAGCAGCGCCGTCAGCGCCGTCATGTCGTAGCCCTCGAAGGCCGCGACGTAGCGCTCCAGGAGCTTGCGCTGCTCGTCGTCCAGCGGGTCGGACACGGCAGCGTCGGCGCCCCGGTCGCGCCCCCGCTCGGCGAGGGTCGCGCGGGCCCGCTGGAGGGCGCTGTTGACCGACGCGACCGACGTGTCGAGCAGCTCGGCCACCTCGCTCGCCCGCCAGGCCAGCACCTCGCGCAGGATCAGCACCGCCCGCTGCTTGGGCGGCAGTTGCTGGAGGGCGGCCATGAAGGCGAGCCGGACGGACTCCTTGGCGACCGCGGCCTCCGCCGGGTCCTCGACCGTCGGCAGTACGCGCGCGTCGGGCATGGGCTCCAGCCAGGTGTGGTCGGGGCGGGGCGTGAGGGCCGCCCGGGCGAGCGGCGTGGACTCCGTGAGGTCGACGGGCCGGGCGCGCTTGTTGCCCGCGCTCAGCATGTCCAGGCACACGTTCGTCGCGATGCGGTAGAGCCAGGAGCGCAGGCTGGAGCGGCCCTCGAACTTGTCGTAGCTCCGCCAGGCGCGCACCAGCGTGTCCTGCACCGCGTCCTCGGCCTCGAAGGACGAGCCGAGCATGCGGTAGCAGTACCCGGTCAGCTCGGTCCGGTGCTTTTCCAGCGCTACGTCGAGCTCTGGTGTCGCCGTGCTGTTCGTCATGGTCCACCCACCCCTGTGGCCGTCCTGTCGCGCCTTTGCGCCCAGCACTTCGGAAGCTACCGCAGCGCACTGACAACGGCCTGTCGTCTCGGCGAAACGGCTGGTCAGGAGAGGGGCGGCTGGTACGGTACGCGCGCCCCGGCCATCCGCGCGGGGCGCACTCCTCAGGCGGCCGTCGCGAGCCGGCGCCGCGACCGCGCCGCCCGCGTCCCGAACACCGTGATCGTCACGACGCCGAGCACCGCCAGCAGTCCGACGCCGACCGTCCCGGCCCAGCCGCCGCCGTGGTAGGCCAGCGCGCCCACCGTGCTGCCCGCGCTGGAGCCGATGTAGTACGCCGACTGGTACAGCGCGGACGCCTGGGCGCGGCCGTGCGTGGCCGTCTTGCTGACCGCGGACGAGGCCACCGCGTGGCCCGCGAAGAAGCCCGCCGTGATCAGCACCAGGCCCGCCAGGACCAGCGGCAGCGAGCCGGCCAGGGACAGCAGCAGGCCCGTCGCCGTGGTGCCGCCCGCCGCGTACAGCGCGCCCCGGCGGCCCAGCCGTCCCACCAGGCGTCCCGCGGTCGAGGCCGACACCGTACCGACCAGGTAGACCAGGAAGATCGAGCCGACGATGCCCTGCGGCAGCCCGAACGGGGCCTGGGTCAGGCGGTAGCCGATCACCGTGTAGACACCGCCGAACACGGTCATGAACAGGGCGCCGATCGCGTACAGGCGTCGCAGCAGCGGGTTCGACAGGTGGCCGCGGACCGTGCGGGCCAGCACCCGCGGGCGCAGCGAGCCCGGCCGGAAGTGCCTGGGGGCGGGCAGCAGCACCCGGAAGGCCACCGCGCACGCCACCGCGATCGCGCCGATCACACCGACGGCGACCCGCCAGCCCCACTCCTGCGCCACCCAGCCGGTGATGACCCGGCCGCTCATCCCGCCGACGCTGTTGCCGGCGACGAACAGGCCGATCGCCGTGATCAGGGCCTTCGGCGTGACCTCCTCCGCGAGGTACGCGGTCGCCGACGCCGGCAGCCCGGCCAGCGCCGCGCCCTGCACCGCCCGCAGCGCCACCAGCGCGGTGAGCGAGGGCGCGAAGGGCACCAGCAGACCGACGGTCACCGCGACCGCGAGGGACGCCGTCATGACCGTACGGCGTCCGTACCGCTCGGACAGGGCGCTCATCGGCAGGACGAACACCGCCAGGCCGCCCGTCGCCGCCGCCACGGTCCAGCTCGCGTCGCTCGCGCTCACGCCGAACTCGCCGGAGATCAGCGGCAGCAGCGCCTGGGTGGAGTACAGCAGGGCGAACGTCGCCACGCCCGCCAGGAAGAGGGCGAAACTCATCCGGCGGTAACCGGGCCCGCCGGGGGACACCCGGGAGTCGGCGGCCAAGACGCCGGGAGAGGCAGGCGAAGAGGCGCCGGCAGAGGCGGTGGAGGAAACAGACGGCACGGCGCCCACGGTGGTGGACGCCCCGGTACTGGCGGGAGTCATACCCAGAACGTACGAAGCGCCTTACTGATCCGTCCAATGCATGGAATCGTCATAATCGTTCCCATGGTGCATCAGCAGAGGTCACAGCCCCGCCTGTCACAGTCCAGTGACACAGAAGACACGACAGACATGTCCAGACTGCTGGCGCCGCGCCTGGCCTACTTCGCCGGCGTGGCCCGCACCGAGCACGTCACGCGCGCCGCCCAGGAGATGCAGGTCCCGCAGTCCACGCTGTCGCGCGCCATGGTCCGCCTGGAACAGGACCTGGGCGTCGACCTGTTCGCCCGCCGCGGCCGCACCGTCTCCCTCACGCCCGCCGGACGCACCTTCCTCACCTCCGTCGAGCGGGCCCTCGCCGAGATCGAGCGCGCCGCCGAGGAGGTCCGCGCCGACGCCGACCCCACCACCGGCAAGGTCGCGTTCGGCTTCCTGCACACCATGGGCGCCGAAACGGTCCCCGGCCTCATCCACGCCTTCCGCGCCGACCACCCCCGCGTCCGCTTCAGCCTCGTCCAGAACTACGGCGAGGCGATGCTCGAACGCCTCCGCGCCGGCGAACTCGACCTCTGCCTGACCTCCCCGGTCCCCGACGCCCCCGACCTCGTCGCCCGCCGCCTGGACGAGCAGAAGCTGCGCCTGGTCGTCCCCGCGGACCACCGCCTGGCCGCCCGCAAACGCGTCCGCCTCGCGGAGGCCGCCGAGGAGGCCTTCGTGACCCTGGAACCCGGCTACGGCCTGCGCCGCATCACCGACGACCTCTGCAAGGAGGCCGGCTTCAGACCCCGGGTGGCCTTCGAGGGCGAGGAGGCGGAGACCCTGCGCGGCCTGGTGGCGGCGGGCCTGGGCGTCGCCCTGCTGCCGCCACCGGCCGTGCCGCGCCCGGGAGTGGCGGAGCTGACGGTCACGGCCCCGAGGGCGGCGCGGGAGATCGGCGTGGCCTGGCTGGACGGCCACCCGGACACACCCCCGGTCGCGGCCTTCAAGAAGTTCCTGCTGTCCCGCAGGGGCAACCTGCTGCCCGACTGAGGAGACCCCACCCGTGAGACCGGCCGGCGCACCGGTGACGGCGCTACCGCCGCAACGTGGACCCGAACCCCGCGGCCAGCGGCATCCGCAGCCCTATCGGAGGCGGCGCGGCGAACGCGTCCTCCACCGGCCGGGAGAACGGCCGCCCGAACAGCGCGCCCATCACGAAGTCCTCGGCCAGCGCCAGCACTTCGTCCCGGTACTGGTGCAACCCGTGCCGGTCGCCGTGCACCTCGAACCGGCACACGTCCCGGTTCGCCTTCTTCACCCGCGCCGCCAGCCGGAACGACAGCTCCGGGTCCGTCCGCTCGTCGTTCGTGCCGTGCACGATCAGCACCCGTCGCCCGGCGAGCTGCCGCACCGGCTCCGGCTCCGCCGCCACGTCGTCCTCCGGCAGCCAAGGCGCCACCGCCAGCACGGAGTTGACCGCCTCGTGGCCCGCCGCGTGCAGCGCCGCCCGGCCGCCCATGTCCAGGCCGGCGAGACACACGGGGACATCGCCGTAGCGTCGTACGGCCGCGTCGGCGGCCCATTCCGCGTCGCGCGCCAGATGCGCCTCGCTGCCGTTCCAGCCCCGGTAGCGGTAGTGCACGACGTGCGCGGCGAGCCCTTCCGCGCGGCCCGCGCGGGCCAGCCGGCGCCCCAACGCCCGTACGGAGGCGGTCGCGAGGAGCGGCGACGGTCTGCGGTCCGAGACCTCGTCACCACCGGGGAGCAGCAGCACCACCCCGCTGACCGCGGTCGGCTCCGGACCGAACGCCCTTCCCAGCCGGGCCGTGCGAACCGGCGTCGCTTGCTGTGCCATGACAGAACAGTGTCAGAAGACCGGGTGTACGCGACCGGTCCTCCGGGTCACTGTTACGTATCGACGGATTCGTACACCGTCCACAACAGGTGATCTACGCGCGTAGGAGGTAGAGTGCGCCAATGACGAGCCAGACCACCGCGAAGACCCCGACGCCGGACCAGATCCGCCGGGCGCCCAAGGTTCTGCTGCACGACCACCTCGACGGCGGGCTGCGCCCCGGCACCGTCGTCGACCTCGCCCGCGACGCCGGCTACACCCAGCTCCCCGAGACCGACCCGGACCGGCTCGGCCTCTGGTTCCGCGAGGCCGCCGACTCCGGTTCCCTCGAACGGTACCTGGAGACCTTCTCGCACACCGTCGGCGTCATGCAGACCCGCGACGCCCTCGTCCGGGTCGCGGCCGAGTGCGCCGAGGACCTCGCCGGGGACGGCGTCGTCTACGCCGAGGTGCGCTACGCCCCCGAGCAGCACCTGGAGGGCGGGCTCAGCCTCGAAGAGGTCGTCGAGGCCGTCAACGAGGGCTTCCGGGAGGGCGAGCGGCGCGCACGGGAGAACGGCCACCGCATCCGCGTCGGCGCCCTGCTCACCGCGATGCGGCACGCCGCCCGCGCGCTGGAGATCGCCGAACTCGCCAACCGCTACCGCGACCTGGGCGTCGTCGGCTTCGACATCGCGGGCGCCGAGGCCGGCTACCCGCCCACCCGGCACCTCGACGCGTTCGAGTACCTCAAGCGGGAGAACAACCACTTCACGATCCACGCCGGCGAGGCCTTCGGGCTGCCGTCCATCTGGCAGGCCCTGCAGTGGTGCGGCGCCGACCGGCTCGGGCACGGCGTGCGGATCATCGACGACATCCAGGTCCACGAGGACGGCTCGGTGAAGCTCGGCCGGCTCGCCTCCTACGTCCGGGACAAGCGGATCCCCCTGGAGCTGTGCCCCAGCTCCAACCTCCAGACCGGGGCCGCCGCCTCCTACGCCGAGCACCCGATCGGACTGCTGCGCCGGCTCCATTTCCGGGCCACCGTCAATACGGACAATCGCCTGATGTCCCACACCAGCATGTCCCGGGAATTCGAGCACCTTGTCGAGGCGTTCGGTTACACGCTCGACGACATGCAGTGGTTCTCCGTCAATGCGATGAAATCAGCGTTCATTCCTTTCGATGAACGACTCGCCATGATCAACGACGTGATCAAGCCCGGATATGCCGAGCTCAAATCCGAATGGCTGTTCCAGCAGACCGCCTCCACCAGCGGTTCTGCCGACTCCGAGGACTGATCCCCGAAATTTCCGGGCTCGAATACGCGGACGGTTTTCACAAGCCGTCCGCATTTCGATGTTTGCGGCGGGCGGCATTCCGTGTTTACGGTCATGGACTACCGCTCAGTTCCCCGCAACCCCATTTCGAGGACGCACTTTCATGAAGCAGTCTGCTGCCAAGACCCTCGGTGTCGCCGCCCTCGGTGCCGCCTTCGCCGCCGCCGGCGCGGGTGCGGCCAACGCCGCCCCGGCCGCCCCGGACGCGGGCCAGGCGCTGGGCACCGTCACCCAGACGCTGCCGACGCAGAACGTCTCCCAGGTCCTGCCGGGCGCGGCCGAGGCGCTGGCGCAGGGACAGAACGTGGTCGGCACCGGCCTCGCCGCCGTCCAGCCCGCCGCCCAGCAGCTCCTCAGCGGCGGCCCCACCGCGCCGGTCCAGGGACTCATCGGCGGCCTCCCGGTCGGCCAGGCGCTGCCCGGCCAGGGCACGGGCCTCAACGGCCTGCCGCTCAGCTGACACCCGCACCGTCACGCGCCGATGGGCGCACCCCGCATCCGGGGGTGCGCCCATCGGCGTACGCACGCCGGGAGGTCACCAGGCCGCGCGGGTCTTCTGCTCCGACGGCAGCAGGATCCACAGCGCGACGTAGAGCAGGAACTGCGGGCCGGGCAGCAGACAGGACACCAGGAAGACGACGCGCACGGTCGTCGCCGAGGTGCCGAAACGGCGGGCCAGCGCGGCGCACACTCCGCCGATCACGCGGCCTTCGGTCGGGCGGGCGGGGCGGTTCATCGCGGCTCCTTCGTGATAGCGCACCCGCGGGTGCGTCGGCCGGAGGCTCCTGAACGGCTGCCTCTCATGCCTTCCACGCTACGGAGACGGAAGGGACGAAGCGTCGCTCTACGGTGCGACGCCGACCCTGGGAATCGTCGGGGTCCGACCCTGAGGCGTCTCGTCCCGCCGGACGGCGGTAGCGCCGTACCGCTCCGCCCTGCGGCGGACCCACAGCCGGCCGGCCGGCACCACCGCCAGATGCGCCAGCGCCACGCCCGTCACGTTCAGCAGCAGCGAGTCGACGTCCACGACCTGCCCCGGCACCCCGGTCTGCAGCAGCTCGATGCCCAGCGACAGCAGGGCGCCCGCGGCGACCGTACGCGCCAGCGACGCCAGCGGCGACACGGCCCACCTGCCGTTCGCCATCGGCAGCAGGACACCCAGCGGCGCCAGCAGCGCCAGCCCTTCCCCGATCCGCCGGGCCGCCTCCGGCCAGCCGAGTGCCAGATCCGCCCGGATCCCGGCGAACGGCCGCAGATTCGCCGGCATCACCCACGGCACGTCCAGCGGCCGCAGCGCGAACCAGGCGACGAACACGAGGTGGGCGACGAGGAGGACGCCTCCCGTCACACGGATGCGGATCGCGGCGCTGCTGCCGTCGGAGCCTTGACGCTGCACGCCCCCCTAGACGCGGCAACCGGCCGGAGCGGTTCCTGCCCGGCGCCCGCCAGGAGCACGTGACGTGCGCCGCACCCGGCGTCAGCCCTCGACGACCTCGCCCGACGGCGGTTCCGCGCTGCCCGGCCGGACCCGCACCTCGTCCGTGCACTCGTACCGACGGGGTCGGTCCGCACCGGGGCCGCCCAGGATCACCGAACCGTCGCCCTCGGCCGCGGCCGAGTCGGAGAACGTACAGACGATCTGGGCGAGGGCGTACGACGTGAGGTCGCCGGGCGCGGTACTGATCCGCAGCGTGTCCTCCGGATCCCCGGCACGCGGCCCGGTCACCCGCACACCGTCCCGCACGTCGGTGGTGTACCCGGCCTCCCGCTCGGCCCGCGACGGCGTCGCCGCGAGCTGGTCGAGCAGCCCCTGCGCCACCAGCACGCGCCGCTCGGAGTCCGCCGCGCCGTCCCGGACCCGCACCGCCCGGTCCACGGTCACCAGTGACGAGCCGCACAGCAGGAACACCTGCACCGCCATCCCGTGCGACGTCTGCGTCATGACATCCGGCTCGGCCGGCGCACAGCGCGCCTGCGACGGCGCCGGACCGAAGTCCGTCGGCACCTCCGTGGCCCGGATGCCGCACCCGGCGAGCACCCCGGCGAGCAGGGGCAGCGCGAGCAGCCGGCGTACGTTCATCAGGCGTCCCCCTCAGAGCCCTCGCCCGTGCTCCCGTCGGTCTCGGCGGACTTCCGCGTCCCGCCGTTCTCGTCGCCGACCGCCGGGTCCGCCGTGTCCCGGGGCAGCAGCAGCGTGAACACCGCGCCGCCCTCGGGGGAGTTCGCGGCGGTGATCTCGCCGCCGTGGATGTGCGCGTTCTCCCGGGCGATGGACAGACCGAGGCCACTGCCCTCGGACCGCGGCCGGGACGCGCTCGCCTTGTAGAACCGGTCGAAGACGTGCGGCAGGACGTCCTCCGGGATGCCGGGCCCGTGGTCCCGCACGGCGATGACCACCGAGTCGTCCGCCTCCCGCACCGACACCCGCACCGGGGAACCCCCGTGCTTGAGGGCGTTGCCGATCAGGTTCGCGAGGATCACGTCGAGCCGGCGCGGGTCCAGACGGGCCACGATGCCGCGCTCGGCGTCCAGCTCCACCGCGTCGAGCCACGCGCGCGCGTCGATGCACGCCGTGATCTGGTCGGCGACGTCCACGTCGTCCAGCACCAGCCGGGCCGTACCGGCGTCGAAGCGGGTGACCTCCATCAGGTTCTCCACGAGGTCGTTCAGCCGCCGCGTCTCACTGACCACCAGCCGCACCGCCGGCTCGATCATCGGGTCGACGCTGCCGCTCTCGGAGTCCAGCTCCTCCTCCAGCACCTCGGTCACCGCGGTGATCGCGGTCAGCGGCGTCCGCAGCTCGTGCGACATGTCCGCCACGAACCGCCGGGACGCCGACTCCCGCGCCGCCATGTCCTCGACCCGCTTCTCCAGGGCCTCCGCGGCCTTGTTGAACGTGCGTGACAGATCGGCCAGTTCATCGGTGCCCGACACCCTGAGCCGGGTGTCCAGCTTGCCCTCGCCGAGCCGCCGCGCGGCCACCCCGAGCCGGTGCACCGGCTTCAGCACCGTCGTCGCGAGGGCCTGCGCCAGCAGCGCCGAACCGATCAGCGCCAGCGCCGTGGCGATCCCCAGCGACCAGGCCAGCGAGTTCAGATCCTTCGCCTCCGGTTCCAGGGACTTGAGCATGTAACCGGTCGCGTCCCCGCCGATCACCCTGGTCCCGGCCACCAGATACGGGGTGTCGTCCTCGACGACCCGCTGCCAGAACAGGTGGTAGGCGTCCTTGTTCGCGGACGTGACCTGCTGCTTCTTGTTCACCGCCGCGCGCAGCGACTTCGGTACGTCGTGCAGCGAGAAACCACTGAGGCCGCCCGAACTGCCGTACACCGTCCGGCCGTCGGCGTCCCGCGCCACCAGCAGCACACTGAACCGCTCACTGCTGTTCGCCATCTGCCCCGCGGTGTGCTGCAGCTCGTCCTGCGTCGGGCGCTCGGGCAGCGCCCCCGCCCGGTTCTGCATCTCCTGCTGGAAGTCACGCAGCACCGCGTCCTGGGTACGGGTGAGGACCGCCTCCCGGTTCAGCCAGTACGCGATCGCCGACGCCGACACCGCCGCCGTCAGCGCCACCAGGGCGAACACCACCACCAGACGCAGTCGCAGGCTGGTGAAACGCAGCCGCGACCAGACCCCCTTGCGAGCCGCGGCCCAGCCGCGGAATCCCCCTTGCCGCTTCGTCACTGAGGCGGATCCAGGCGGTAGCCGACACCCCGCACGGTACGGATCAGCGTCGGCGACGACGGCACGTCCTCGACCTTCGCGCGCAGCCGCTGGACACAGGCGTCCACCAGCCGCGAGTCACCGAGGTAGTCGTGCTCCCACACCAGGCGCAGCAACTGCTGACGCGACAGCGCCTGACCCGGCCGCCGGCTCAGCTCCAGCAGCAGCCGCAGCTCGGTGGGCGTCAGCTGCAGGTCGTCGCCGTTCTTCGTCACGGTCATCGCCGAGCGGTCGATGACGAGGCTGCCGAACGTCGCCGAGTCACTCGACTCCCGCTCGCCGCGCCGCAGCACCGCCCGGATCCGGGCGTCCAGCACCCGGCCCTGCACCGGCTTGACGACGTAGTCGTCCGCACCGGACTCCAGACCGACGACCACGTCGATGTCGTCACTGCGCGCGGTCAGCAGGATGATCGGCAGCTGGTCCGTGCGCCGGATGCGGCGGCACACCTCGAAACCGTCGATGCCCGGCAGCATCACGTCCAGCACGATCAGATCCGGCCGCTGCTCGCGCAGCAGCTTCAGACCGTCCTCACCGCTCGCAGCAGTCGCCACCCGGTGTCCCTGGCGCGTCAGTGAGAGCTCCAGGGCCGTACGGATGGCGTCGTCGTCCTCGATCAGCAACAGGGAAGGCACGGGCCTCATTCTGGCCCATGGCGGGGCGGGGTTTCGACTCCTGGAGCGCTCCCACACATTTACCGCAACCGATCAGGGTCCGTCGTACGTCTGCGTAGCCGGAGAGAGTCTCTGAGTGATCGATTCCGCCTCCGCACCGCCCTCTCTCCGTCCCCCCTTATAAGAGGCACCCCCTGTGACACGTCTGTGACAGTCGGCGGACACCGTCATGAAGTGACGGCGGCAAGCTTCTCGGCACAGGCAACACAGCAAGCCGAAGTCCGGAAGTCCACGACGGGGGGCGCGAGATGAACACGCTGCACGGCACCAGCACCAGCGCAGTGATCACGCGTCTGCACGACGTGCACCGGAGCAACGAGAAGTCCGGTGCCGATGGCGGCCCCTCCCGCGTGAGCGCGTTCGAGCGTGGGGGAGGGCGGGGGTGCGCTCGTGGCACCGGGCGTCAGCACGCCGCGATCATGACGGTGGTTGACGCGAACACGGGGGAGACGCACGGGGGAGCCGCGTACAGGGAGGAGCCGGGGGAGCGCCGTTCGCTGTCGGAGGCGGAGTTCACCGCCTACGTCCAGGAGCGCCGCGCCTCCCTGTACGCCACCGCGTACCACCTGACCGGGGACCGCTTCGAGGCCGAGGACCTGCTGCAGAGCGCGCTGTTCTCGACCTACAGGGCCTGGGACCGGATCACCGACAAGGCGGCCGTCGGCGGATACCTCCGCCGGACCATGACCAACCTGCACATCAGCGCGTGGCGCCGCCGCAAGCTGAACGAGTACCCGACCGAGGAACTGCCGGAGACGGCCGGCGACACGGACGCGATGCGCGGCACCGAACTGCGCGCGGTCCTGTGGCAGGCACTGGCCCGGCTGCCCGAGCTCCAGCGCACCATGCTGGTCCTGCGCTACTACGAGGGCCGCACGGACCCGGAGATCGCGGACATCCTCGGCATCAGCGTCGGCACGGTGAAGTCCAGCATCTGGCGGTCGCTCCGCCGGCTGCGCGAGGACGAGGTCCTCAGCTTCGGCCGTGACGAGGAGGACGCCTTCGGCGAGTTGGTGGCCTGAGGGCTGGGGGGCGAGGGGGACCAGCCCCGGGGGCGGGGGGAAACGGGGGAGGACCCGGAGAACGGGGGACGTTCGTCAATCCGGGTGTATCACGGGGGAACTTCGGGACTCTCCCTAAGGGGAGCCCGGAAGCGGGGACCCGCGGCACGGGGGCCAACGGGGGCGGCGGGTCCACGGGGGACGACGGGGAATCCCGAGGGGGAACAGGGAAACGGGGGAAACGGGGAACACGGGGGACCAACGGGGATCGGGGGATCCCTGGGGGAAGCACCAAGGGGAGCGGGACTGGAGGGCCGGGGGGTCCGTCCAGTCCCGCTTTTCGTTGCGTCGTGCCGTGCCGTGCCGTCTGGGCCCGGCATTCGGACCGCCGCCGGGCATGCCGGACCGGGGTCGCCCCCCCGGCCGTGAACCGGGTGCAATGTGAGGACGCGACGTCCCGGACACGCGAAGGCGGCTCACACGCGATGTCGACAGAGCGCGGGCCGCGCGCTGGAGGGGCACTGCACGCGATGCGGCGAGTACAGTCCGGCGCGGTGGGCAGGGTGCCACGGGCAACGGGGTAACCAGGACACGGGGGAGGCTCCGCGCATGGCGTGGGACGAATGGGAGCAGGCGAAAGCCACCGCGACGGACGGGCGGTCGGCGCAGCTGCGGCTCAACCAGTTGCCGGCCGACCAGGGGGCCGGCGGCACCGTGGCCGGCGATCTGGTGGTGCATCAGGACGACTTGGGCGCTGTGGGCCACGACGCCTACGTCCTGTGGGACGAGTTGCGCACGACGGCGGACATCGCGGGCGCGGGTGCGGACAAGCACGGCACCGGCTCGACCGACCGGGCCGCCGCCGCCCTCACGGCCCACGGCTTCGCCATGGGCGCCGGGCTGGCCAGGACCGTCGAGATCTGGACCTCCCAGACGCAGTCCGTGCTCCAGGCCTGCGCGCACATCTCCAACCACCTCGACTTCACCAGGAAGCTCCACGCGCGGGACGACGCGAAGATCGCCGCGCAGGCCCGGGCCATCGGTGGCGAAACGCTCAGCGCGTCCGCGCTCGGCAAGTACTTCCAGTAGGGCAGGTCGTCAGCTGGGGCAGGTCATCAGTGACGCCCACGCCGAGCCGGTTCCTCCGCGGGAGCAGGTCCGAACTGCCCAGGCGGACGCCCGCGAAGCCGGTGTCCGTGCCGGGAACGCCGGCGCAGGCAGGTGCTGCTGCCGCATGCGGGCGGAAGCCCGCGCCCGGTCGATCCTTACGCCGGTGTCCTGTTCGTGGCGCGGCGCCCCGTTGCCGCCGTCGCCAGGCGGGTCAGCGCCTCGTTGCGGTCGCAGGCGTGTGCGCCGAGGGCCGTCTGGCGGGCGACGATCGTGCGCTCCAGGCGCATCAGGCGCCAGCCTCGGCGGAGCAGGAAGGGGACCGACTTGCGGCCCTCGCGCAGATCCCGCAGGAACCGGCGCCGGAACGTCCGCACCGGGCCCCGGCTCAGACACAGCGCGTCCGCCAGCACGCCCAGTTCCCGGCAGCGTGTCACGATCTCCGCCGCGAAGACGCCCTCCGCGATGAACAGCGGCGTGCGGCCGATGTCGACCGTCTCCTCGCCGGTGCGCGCGCTGAGCGCGAGGTCGTACGCCGGGACACTCGTACGTCCCGTGCGGCACAGCTCCTCGATCGCGGCGACGGCCGTGTCCGCGTCCCACGAGTCCGGGTGGTCCCAGTCGATGTCGGAACTCCCGGCGACCAGCGGCAGCGTGGGGTCGTCGCCCTCCTTGTAGAAGTCGTCGAGCCGCAGCACCGGGAGACCGGAGCGGGCGGCGACCAGGGACTTGCCGGAACCGGAAGGGCCGCAGAGCAGCACGACTCGCGCAGGTATGTGCGGATGAGGGCTCACGGGACACCAGTGTGAGGCATTCCCGCGCTCTCCAACGACCCCGCGGGTCGGCTTTGAAGCGTGCGTCACACCTCAATTACCCTTCGTGTCTGTCCCATTACCGGGAGCAGCTGAGAACGCAAGCAGAGGTGGCAGCAGAGATGGCCCGACACACGTCCCCCCGGAACACCACGGCACAGCGCGCCCTGGTCGCCCTCGCGACCGCGGGAGTCGCCCTGGGCGCAGGTGCGGCGACGGCCTCCGCGGCGGACGCCGGGTCCGCCTCGACGTGGTGCGCACCCGGCCGACCTCGCTCGGCGACATCGACCCGCAGGCCGGCCTCCAGGCGGCCAGCGGCACCCTGGCGTACGTCACCGGGCCGATCGCCGGGCTGAAGCCCAACCCGCTCGCCGGCACCGGCGTCGACCCGCTCGACAACGGCGTCGGCACCCAGCTCGCCGACTTCCAGCCGCTGACCTCGACGGCCCTGACCGGGCCGGTCGCGCAGGCCCCGTCCATCGACAGCGTCCCGGCGGTCGGGCAGGTGACGGGACTGCTGGGCGGCTGAGCCGCGCGTACGGCGAAGAGCCGCGCCTTCCCCGGACGGAGGGAAGGCGCGGCTCTTCAGCTGTGCGGAGGGCCGCTCGCGGCGGGCGGCTGCGGGAGCCCGCCGTCAACGGCGCGGTCCATCGGTACGACCGAGTACGTCAGTACGACGAGCCGGAGGCGCCCAGGGAACCGGTCGGGTGCCAGACCGTCTTCGTCTCCAGGAACGCCGTCATCCGCTCGATGCCCGGCGTCGCCGCCCAGTCCACGTTGTCCACAGGCTGTGGACGAAGGACGCGCTTGAGGTTGTCCGCCGCCGCGATCTCCAGCTCCTTCGCCAGGACCTCGTCGGCGCCGGCGAGGTCGATCGCGTTGACGTCCTGGTGCGCGGCGAGCGGCGCGGCGATCTCCGCCGTACGGCCGGACAGGACGTTGACCACGCCGCCCGGGACGTCCGAGGTGGCCAGCACCTCGGCCAGCGACAGGGCCGGGAGCGGGGACTTCTCGCTCGCCACCACGACCGCCGTGTTGCCGGTCGCGATCACCGGGGCGAGAACCGAAACGAGGCCCAGAAACGATGACTCCTGTGGGGCCAGTACGGCCACCACGCCAGTCGGTTCGGGGGAGGAAAGGTTGAAGAACGGTCCCGCCACCGGGTTCCCGCCGCCCACCACCTGGGCGATCTTGTCGGTCCAGCCCGCGTACCAGACCCACCGGTCGATCGTCGCGTCCACCTGCGCGGCGGCCTTCGCCTTCGACAGACCCTCGGCGTCGGCGACCTCGCGCACGAACTGGTCCCGGCGGCCCTCCAGCATCTCCGCGACGCGGTACAGGACCTGTCCGCGGTTGTACGCCGTCGCGCCGGACCAGGCGCCGAACGCCTTGCGGGCGGCGACCACGGCGTCACGGGCGTCCTTGCGGGAGGACAGGGGTGCGTTCGCCAGCCAGTTGCCCTTGGAGTCGGTCACCTCGTACACCCGGCCGCTCTCGGAACGCGGGAACTTCCCGCCCACGTACAGCTTGTATGTCTTGAAGACCGACAGTCGCTGTTCGGTCTTTTCCTTCTCAGACATCGAGGTACGCCTCCAGGCCGTGGCGGCCGCCCTCGCGGCCGAAGCCCGACTCCTTGTAACCGCCGAACGGCGAGGTCGGGTCGAACTTGTTGAACGTGTTGGACCAGACGACGCCCGCACGGAGCTTGTTCGCCACGGCCAGGATCCGGGAGCCCTTCTCCGTCCAGATGCCGGCGGACAGGCCGTACGGGGTGTTGTTGGCCTTGGCGACGGCCTCGTCCGGGGTACGGAAGGTGAGGACCGACAGGACCGGGCCGAAGATCTCGTCGCGGGCGATGGTGTGCGCCTGCGTGACGTTGGTGAAGAGCGTCGGGGCGAACCAGTAGCCGGACGACGGCAGCTCACAGGCCGGGGACCAGCGCTCGGCGCCCTCCGACTCGCCCTGGTCGGCGAGGGAGGTGATCCGGGCCAGCTGCTCGGCGGAGTTGATCGCGCCGATGTCCGTGTTCTTGTCGAGCGGGTCGCCCAGGCGAAGCGTCGACAGGCGGCGCTTGAGCGCGTCCAGCAGCTCGCCTTGGACGGACTCCTGGACCAGCAGGCGGGAGCCCGCACAGCAGACCTGGCCCTGGTTGAAGAAGATGCCGTTCACGATGCCCTCGACGGCCTGGTCGATCGGGGCGTCGTCGAAGACGATGTTGGCGCCCTTGCCGCCCAGTTCGAGCGTGAGCTTCTTGCTCGTGCCCGCGACCGTGCGCGCGATCTCCTTGCCGACGGCCGTCGAACCGGTGAACGCGACCTTGTTCACGTCCGGGTGGGCGACCAGCGCCGCGCCCGCGTCGCCGTAGCCCGGAAGGATGTTGACGACACCCTTCGGCAGGCCCGCCTGGCGGCAGATGTCCGCGAAGAACAGCGCGGACAGGGGGGTGGTCTCCGCGGGCTTCAGGACGACCGTGTTGCCCGTCGCCAGCGCCGGGGCGATCTTCCACGCCAGCATCAGCAGGGGGAAGTTCCAGGGGATGACCTGGCCGGCCACGCCCAGCGGGCGCGGGTCCGGACCGAAGCCCGCGTGGCCGAGCTTGTCCGCCCAGCCCGCGTAGTAGAAGAAGTGCGCCGCGACCAGGGGCAGGTCGGCGTCCCTCGTCTCCCTGATCGGCTTGCCGTTGTCCAGGGTCTCCAGGACGGCCAGTTCGCGGCTGCGTTCCTGGATGATGCGGGCGATGCGGAAGAGATACTTCGCGCGCTCCGAGCCGGGAAGCGCGGACCACTTCTCGAAGGCCTTGCGGGCGGCCTTCACGGCTCGCTCGACATCGGCCTCACCGGCCTGCGCGACCTCGGCGAGGACTTCCTCGGTAGACGGCGAGACGGTCTTGAAGACCCTGCCGTCGGCCGCCTCGGTGAACTCGCCGTCGATGAACAGGCCGTACGAGGGCGCGAGCTCGACGATCGCGCGGGACTCCGGCGCCGGTGCGTACTCGAAGGGGGATGCGGATGCCATGGTGATCAGTCCACCGTCACGTAGTCGGGGCCGGAGTAGCGGCCGGTGGCCAGCTTCTGACGCTGCATCAGCAGATCGTTCAGCAGCGAGGAGGCGCCGAAGCGGAACCAGTGGTTGTCCAGCCAGTCCGGCCCGGCGGTCTCGTTCACCAGGACCAGGAACTTGATCGCGTCCTTGCTGGTGCGGATGCCGCCGGCCGGCTTCACACCGACCTGGACACCGGTCTGCGCGCGGAAGTCCCGGACGGCCTCCAGCATGAGGAGGGTGTTCGCCGGGGTCGCGTTCACGGCGACCTTGCCCGTCGACGTCTTGATGAAGTCCGCCCCGGCGAGCATGCCGAGCCAGCTGGCGCGGCGGATGTTGTCGTACGTCGACAGCTCGCCCGTCTCGAAGATGACCTTCAGACGCGCGCTCGCGCCGCAGGTCTCCTTCACGGCGGCGATCTCGTCGTACACCTTCATGTACTGCCCCGCGAGGAACGCCCCGCGGTCGATGACCATGTCGATCTCGTCGGCGCCCGCGGCGACGGCCTCCCGCACGTCCGCCAGCTTCACGGCGAGCGGTGCGCGGCCCGCCGGGAAGGCGGTGGCGACCGAGGCGACCTTCACGGAGGAACCGGCGACGGCCTCCTTGGCGGTGGCCACCATGTCGGGATAGACGCAGACCGCGGCCGTGGCGGGGGTCGTGCGGTCGGTCGGGTCGGGGCGGACCGCCTTCGCGCCGAGCGCCCGGACCTTGCCCGGGGTGTCCGCGCCTTCCAGCGTCGTCAGGTCGACCATCGAGATGGCGAGGTCGATGGCGTACGCCTTGGCGGTCGTCTTGATGGAACGGGTGCCGAGCGAGGCGGCACGCGCCTCCAGGCCGACCGCGTCGACGCCGGGCAGCCCGTGGAGGAAGCGGCGCAGCGTGCTGTCGGACGCGGTGACGTCCGGGAGGGCACGTGCGGCGGTGGGTGCATTGGTGGGCATGGTCACCAGACGAGCATATCTACGCGCGTAGCGGCTGTACAGGGCCCGGCTGCAATCCCCGGGACGAAACAGGGCGGCGATCGGAGGAGCGGGTGGGGCAGGTGGAGCTGGTGGAGCAGGTGGAGTGGGTGATGGGGCGCGGAGGGCGGGCTGAGAGGGTGTCGCTACCCGGACCCAAGGGGCGAGGCGTGGTGCGGGTCCCGGGGTGGATCGTGCGTCGGGCAGAATCTGCTGCATGACGACCCCCGAGCCCTCAGAGCCTCAGCCTTCGGAAGCCTCGGAACCCGCGCCCCAGGACCGGGTGCACCGGTCCTCCGCGGCCATCGTGGGCGGTGTGCTGCTGCTGGCCATCGCCGGGTGGCTCGGTATCGACGCGATGATCTACGGGGAGGGGCGCACGCCCTGGCTGGCCCTCGCCACGCTGCTTCTCGTCGTGCCGCTGGTCGTCGCCTTCACCCTGCGCCCCGCCGTCCAGGTGAACGACGACCGGCTGCGCGTACGGAACCCCTTCCGCGTCGTCGTGCTGCCCTGGGGCCAGGTCGGGTCGCTGCGGTCCGGGTACTCCAACGAGGTCGTCGACCGTACCGGCGCCAAGTACCAGCTGTGGGCCATTCCGGTCTCCCTGCGGGCCCGGAAGCGGGCGGCACGGCGTGAGATGCGGGCCGCGGCGGAGGCCGCCCGGGGCGCGGGTGCTTCGCAGGCGCCCGTGCGGGCCGAGACCGACCGGATCATGGACGAGCTGCGTGAGCGCCAGGAGGCTCGGGCCGAGGCCCCGAGCGCGCAGGGGGAGGTCACGGTGCGGTGGGCGTACGAGGTCCTGGCGCCCGCGGTCGCGGGAGGCGTGCTGTTGGCGGTTCTGGTCGGGCTCGGCTGAGGAGCGCGGCCGGACGGCCCGCCCGGTCGTGGGACGACCGGGCGGCAGTCCGCTGAGCCCGTAGCCAGGGGGAACTAGGGGGACTGGATGCCTGCCGCCGTGGACAGGTCCCGCTTGAGTGCCGACAGCAGGTGCGAGGCCTTCGTGCGGGCCTCCGGCAGCGTCTCGTGCGACGTCACCGGGACCACCACCTCCAGGTAGCACTTCAGCTTCGGTTCCGTGCCGCTCGGGCGGACGATGACCCGGGCGCCGTCGAGCGTGTAGCGCAGGCCGTCCGTGGGCGGGAGGCGGTCCGTGCCCCGCGTGAGGTCCTCGGAGCGCGTGATGCGCAGGCCCGCCAGCTCGGTCGGGGGCTGCTCGCGCAGGCGGCGCATCGCGGCGGCGATCACCGAGAGGTCCTCCACGCGGACCGACAGCTGGTCGGTGGCGTGCAGGCCGTGCTCCACGGCGAGGTCGTCGAGCAGGTCGAGCAGCGTGCGGTTCTGCGACTTCAGCACGGAGGCCAGTTCAGTGATCAGGAGCGCCGCGGTGATGCCGTCCTTGTCGCGTACGCCGTCCGGGTCCACGCAGTAGCCGAGGGCCTCCTCGTAGCCGTAGCGCAGGCCTTCGACGCGGGCGATCCACTTGAAGCCGGTGAGGGTCTCCTCGTGGGGCAGACCGGCCTTTTCGGCGATGCGGCCGAGGAGGGACGAGGAGACGATCGACTCCGCGAAGGTCCCCTGCGCTCCTCGGGAGACCAGATGGGCGGCGAGGAGGGCGCCCACCTCGTCGCCCCGGAGCATGCGCCAGTCGCCGTCGGCCGTGGGCACCGCCACCGCGCAGCGGTCCGCGTCCGGGTCGTTGGCGATGATCAGATCCGGGTGCACCTCGCGGGCCTTCGCGAAGGCGAGGTCCATCGCGCCGGGCTCCTCCGGATTGGGGAAGGCGACGGTCGGGAATTCCGGGTCGGGTTCGGCCTGCTCGGCGACCAGGACCGGCTCCGGGAAACCCGCGCGGGCGAAGGCGGCGAGGAGGACGTCCTTGCCGACGCCGTGCATCGCCGTGTAGACGGTGCGGGCGGTGCGGGGGGTGTCCGTGCCGAGGACCGCGTCGGTGCGGGCCAGGTAGGCGTCCAGGACGGAGTCGTCCAGGGTGTCCCAGCCGGATTCGGGGCGGGGGACGTCGTCGAGGGAGCGGACGGCGTCGATCTCGGCGGCGATGCCGGTGTCGGCCGGGGGCACGATCTGGGAGCCGTCGCCGAGGTAGACCTTGTAGCCGTTGTCGCGGGGCGGGTTGTGGCTGGCGGTGACCTCCACGCCGGCGACCGCGCCGAGATGCCTTGTCGCGTAGGCGAGAACGGGCGTGGGCAGGGGGCGCGGGAGGACGGCGGCGCGGAGGCCGGCGCCGGTCATGACGGCGGCGGTGTCGCGGGCGAAGTCGGCCGACTTGTGGCGGGCGTCGTAGCCGATGACGACGAGTTTGCCGGTGTGGCCGTTCTTCTTGAGGTACGCGGCGAGACCCGCGGCGGCGCGGATGACGACGGAGCGGTTCATGCGCATGGGGCCGGCGCCGAGTTCGCCGCGGAGGCCGGCGGTGCCGAACTGGAGGGTGCCGCCGAACCGGGCGGCGAGCTCGGTGACGTCCGCGCCGTCGATGAGGCGGGCGAGCTCCGCACGGGTTTCCGCGTCGGGGTCCTCGGCCAGCCACGCCTGGGCCCGTGCGAGGAGGTCGTCGTGCACGATGGGTCACCTCTCGTGTGTGCGTGCGGGGTGGGGGGTTGATGCGGTACGGGATGCCTGCGGGCGCCTGCGCGGCTCCGGCGGGAGTTAGCGCCGTACAACTCAGGTGCGGGGCCCGGCGCTTGGCGCTTGCAGGCAGGCAACCACACCGCCGGGAGGGCCGCCGCACTACCGGAGTGGGGCGTGGGTCGGGGCGAGCCCGCCGCTTGGCCGGCTACCACCCGAGGGCCACTGATGAGCCGGCCCGAGGGCGCGACCCGCGGCGGGCTCGCCCCGCACCCACGCCCCCGGCCCACCCACGGACAGAGGGCAACGGCAACGTCCTACAGGCGCCCCAGCACCTGGGCCAGCAGGCTGCCCATGCGGGTCGCGCTGTCGCGGCCCGCCTGGAGGACCTCCTCGTGGTTGAGGGGCTCCCCCGTCATGCCGGCCGCGAGGTTGGTCACCAGCGAGATCCCCAGAACCTCGGCCCCCGCCTCGCGCGCGGCGATCGCCTCAAGCACCGTGGACATGCCCACGAGGTCCGCCCCGATCGCCCGGGCCATGCGGATCTCGGCCGGCGTCTCGTAGTGCGGGCCGGGGAACTGGGCGTAGACGCCCTCCTCCAGCGTGGGGTCGACCTCCTTGCACAGGGCGCGCAGCCGCGGCGAGTACAGGTCGGTGAGGTCGACGAAGTTCGCGCCGACGATCGGGGACGTCGCCGTGAGGTTGATGTGGTCGCTGATCAGGACCGGCTGGCCGGGCCGCATGCCGTCGCGGAGGCCGCCGCAGCCGTTGGTGAGGACCATCGTCTTGGCACCGGCCGCCACGGCGGTACGGACGCCGTGCGCCACCGCGGCCACGCCCCGGCCCTCGTAGTAGTGCGTGCGGCCCAGGAAGACCAGGGCGCGCTTGGCGCCGATCCGGTAGGAGCGGATCTTGCCTCCGTGGCCCTCCACCACCGGCGGCGGGAAGCCGGGCAGCTCGGTGACCTGGAACTCGGCGTCGGGAGCGCCGAGGGCGTCGACGGCCGGGGCCCAGCCGGACCCCATCACGAGGGCGACGTCGTGGGTCTCGGCGCCGGTGAGTTCGCGCAGGCGCGCGGCGGCGGCGTCGGCGGCGGCGTGGGGGTCGCCCTGGATGTCGTCCGGAAGAAGAGATGCGTTCACGCCGACGAGAGTAGCCGGTCAGGGCCTACGCGCGTAGATGACGGAGCTCACGGGATGGCGATCGTTGTCTTGTCGTTTCCGACGAGAGGGCGGCCGCCGACGGGGTCAGCAGGGCCGTTTCCGCAGCTCCATCACATAGTCGTGCGGCGCCCCGGCGGACTCGGCCGCGTCGGCCACCTCGCCCAGGTAGCGGGCCGAGGGAAGGCCGCCCTCGTAGGCGTTCAGGACGTACGACCAGGCCCGTTCCTCGCCCTCCAGGGTGTGCACGCGGACCCGGGTGCGGCGGTAGATGTCCAGGCCGACGCCCTCCCAGCGGTCCAGGGAGTCCTCGTCCATGGGGGCGACGTCGTAGAGCGCGACGAAGACCTGCGACATCGGGTCCTCGACGATCGTCGCGAGCGCGCCCTCCCAGCCCAGGTGCTCGCCGCCGAACGTCAGCCGCCACCCGTTCATCCAGCCGGTGGCGCGCAGCGGCGAGTGCGGGGCGCGGCGGGACATCAGCCGCGCGTCGAGGTTGCCGGCGTACGCGGCGTAGAGCGACATGGTTCAGAGCGTACGGCAGGCGCGGTGGCGTCACTCCGGTAACAGAGGTACGTCGGTCGGGGCCCCGGGGCGGTGAAGCGTTGAAGCGTGCGGGACAATGGAGTACGTGACTCGGATCGTGATCATCGGTGGCGGACCCGGCGGATACGAAGCGGCGCTGGTGGGCGCCCAGCTCGGCGCGGAGGTGACCGTCGTCGACTGCGACGGCCTGGGCGGGGCGTCGGTGCTGACCGACTGCGTCCCGTCCAAGACCCTCATCGCGACGGCAGAGGTGATGACGACCTTCGACTCCTCGTACGAGGAGCTGGGCATCATCGTCGCCGACGACACCCCGCACATCGACACGCCCGCCCGGGTCGTCGGCGTGGACCTGGGGAAGGTCAACCGGCGTGTGAAGCGCCTCGCGCTGGCGCAGTCCCACGACATCACCGCTTCCGTCACCCGGGCCGGCGCCCGGGTGATGCGCGGCCGGGGCCGGCTGGACGGCATGCAGGCGCTCGACGGCTCGCGCAAGGTCGTGGTGACGGCCGCCGACGGCAGCGAGGAGACGCTCGTCGCCGACGCCGTGCTGATCGCGACCGGAGGTCACCCCCGTGAACTGCCCGACGCCAAGCCCGACGGCGAACGCATCCTGAACTGGACCCAGGTCTACGACCTGAACGAGCTTCCGGAGGAGCTCATCGTGGTCGGTTCCGGTGTGACCGGTGCCGAGTTCGCCGGTGCGTACCAGGCGCTGGGCTCCAAGGTGACCCTGGTGTCCTCGCGCGACCGCGTGCTGCCCGGGGAGGACCCGGACGCGGCCGCCGTGCTGGAGGACGTCTTCCGGCGACGCGGGATGAACGTGATGGCGCGGTCGCGGGCGCAGTCCGCGAAGCGGGTCGGCGACCGGGTGGAGGTGACGCTGTCCGACGGGCGGGTCATCACGGGCTCGCACTGCCTGATGGCGGTCGGCGCCATCCCGAACAGCGCGGGCATGGGCCTGGAGGAGGCGGGCGTCCGGCTGCGCGACTCCGGGCACATCTGGACCGACAAGGTCTCCCGGACGACCGCTCCGGGCGTGTACGCGGCCGGTGACGTGACCGGTGTCTTCGCGCTCGCCTCGGTGGCCGCGATGCAGGGCCGTATCGCCATGTACCACTTCCTGGGCGACGCGGTGGCCCCGCTGAACCTGAAGACCGTGTCGTCGAACGTGTTCACCGACCCGGAGATCGCCACGGTCGGCTACACGCAGGCCGACGTGGACGGCGGCAAGATCGACGCCCGCGTCGTGAAGCTGCCGCTGCTGCGCAACCCGCGCGCGAAGATGCAGGGCATCCGCGACGGCTTCGTCAAGATCTTCTGCCGGCCGGGTACGGGCATCGTGGTCGGCGGTTGCGTCGTCGCGCCGCGCGCCTCCGAGCTGATCCACCCCATCTCGCTCGCGGTCGACAACAACCTGACGGTCGAGCAGATCGCCAACGCCTTCACGGTCTACCCTTCGCTCTCGGGTTCGATCGCCGAGGTGGCCCGCCAGCTGCACACGCGGAAGATGAACGGCGAGGGCTGAGCCCGGTTCGGCGTCAACTCCCCGCCGATTACGGGGAGTCGCGGCCCATGCGGTTGGCATAGTCGGGGCGGGTAGGCCTTATACCACTTCCGGTAACCCGTTGCGAACAACTTCTGTTATTCGGCGCAAACTGCTGAAACCAGACGGTCGTTGGGGTTACTGTCAGTTTCGTGTTCGCTGCAGAACGTCGTCAATTGATCCTCGAAATGGTGCGAGCGAACGGGGCCGTGTCGCTCCGTGAACTCGCCCGCGTCGTCCAGACCTCCGAAGTGACCGTACGGCGGGACGTGCGCGCACTGGAGGCAGAAGGACTCCTCGACCGCCGGCACGGCGGTGCGGTACTGCCGGGCGGGTTCACGCGGGAGTCCGGCTTTCCGCAGAAGTCACATCTCGCGACCGCCGAGAAGACGGCCATCGCCGACCTCGCCGCGGGCATGGTCGAAGAGGGCGAGGCCATCGTCGTGGGGGCGGGCACCACCACGCAGGAGCTGGCGCGCAGGCTGGCCCGGGTTCCCGGGCTGACCGTCGTCACCAACTCCCTCCTCGTCGCCCAGGCCCTCGCCCACGCCAACCGGGTCGAGGTGGTGATGACCGGCGGGACGCTCCGCGGTTCGAACTACGCCCTCGTCGGGTCGGGCGCGGAGCAGTCCCTCCAGGGGCTGCGGGTCTCGCGGGCCTTCCTGTCGGGCAGCGGGCTCACCGCCGAGCGCGGGCTGTCCACGTCCAACATGCTGTCGGCGTCCGTCGACCGCGCGCTGGTGCAGGCCGCCGCCGAGGTCGTCGTCCTCGCCGACCACACCAAACTCGGTACGGACACCATGTTCCAGACCGTGCCGACGGACCTCATCACCCGGCTCGTCACCGACGAGCCGCCGGCCCACGACGACCGCGCGGCCACCGAACTCCAGGCGCTCGCCGACCAGGGCGTGCAGATCGCCGTGGCCGGCGCGTCCGGCTCGGGCGGTTCGACGGGGTCCGGGAGCTCGGGGGGTGATGCGAACCCGGCGCGCCAGCAGCGCCGGGACGTGCCGGTCCCCGGACCACGCCGCCAGGTGCCGGGCGCGGGGCTGCGGAGCGCGGCCACGGTCCTCGGTGAGCAGCCCGCGGCGCAGGAGCGCGCCAGGGTCGCCGACCTGCGACGGCGCTAGCCTCCCGCGCCGGCTGCCGCCTCGCGCCGGCGCGGCAGCCCGGCGCACGGCCTTGGCCGCGCTCGTGGCCGCCCCCTGGCCGCCCCCTGGCCGCCCCCGTGGCCGTGCGGCTGCCCACGGCCGCCCGGCCGCGCCCGACAACGCCCCGGGGCACCCCTCGGTGCTTCCACGGCGGCCGTCCGCCCGCACTGTGCCAGGGCGCCCGCCCTTTGGTGCCTCCCGGTGCCCGCACTGTGCCAGGGCATCCGCCCTTCGGTGCCTCCCGGTGCCCGCGCTGTGCCACGGCACCCCCTAACACCCGGACACGCAGCGCCCGGCCGTGTCGGACCGCCGGACATGCGACAGCGCCCGGCCGTCCGTGTCGGACCGCCGGGCGCTGTCACCGTCGTACGGGTGTCAGTCCTTGATCTCGCAGATCGCCGCGCCCGAGGTGAGGGAGGCGCCGACCTCGGCGGACAGGCCCTTGATGGTGCCGGACTTGTGCGCGTTGAGGGGCTGTTCCATCTTCATGGCCTCCAGGACGACGACCAGGTCGCCCTCCTTGACCTCCTGGCCCTCCTCGACGGCGACCTTGACGATGGTGCCCTGCATCGGGGAGGCGAGGGTGTCGCCGGAGGCGGCGGGGCCGGACTTCTTGGCCGCGCGGCGCTTGGGCTTGGCCCCGGCGGCCAGACCCGTGCGGGCCAGGCTCATGCCGAGCGAGGCGGGCAGGGAGACCTCCAGGCGCTTGCCGCCGACCTCGACGACGACCGTCTCGCGACCGGCCTCGTCCTCGGCCTCCGCGTCCGCGGGGGCGGCGAAGGGCTTGATGTCGTTGACGAACTCGGTCTCGATCCAGCGGGTGTGGACCGTGAACGGGTCGGTGGAGCCGGTGAGTTCGGGTGCGAACGCCGGGTCCTTGACGACCGCGCGGTGGAACGGGATCGCGGTGGCCATGCCCTCGACCTGGAACTCCTCCAGGGCGCGGGCGGCACGCTGGAGGGCCTCGGCGCGGGTGCGGCCGGTGACGATCAGCTTGGCCAGCAGGGAGTCCCAGGCCGGACCGATCACGCTGCCGGACTCGACGCCGGCGTCCAGGCGGACGCCCGGGCCGGACGGCGGGTCGAACTTCGTGACCGTGCCGGGGGCCGGGAGGAAGTTGCGGCCGGGGTCCTCGCCGTTGATGCGGAACTCGAAGGAGTGGCCGCGCAGGGGCGGGTCGTCGTAGCCGAGTTCCTCGCCGTCGGCGATGCGGAACATCTCGCGGACGAGGTCGATGCCGGAGACCTCTTCGGTGACCGGGTGTTCGACCTGGAGGCGGGTGTTGACCTCCAGGAAGGAGATCGTGCCGTCCACGCCGACCAGGAACTCCACGGTGCCGGCGCCGACGTAGCCGGCCTCCTTGAGGATGGCCTTGGACGACGAGTACAGCTCGGCGACCTGCTCGTCCGACAGGAACGGCGCAGGGGCCTCCTCCACCAGCTTCTGGTGGCGGCGCTGCAGGGAGCAGTCACGGGTGGAGACGACGACCACGTTGCCGTGCTGGTCGGCCAGGCACTGGGTCTCGACGTGGCGGGGCTTGTCGAGGTAGCGCTCGACGAAGCACTCGCCGCGCCCGAAGGCGGCCACGGCCTCGCGGACGGCGGAGTCGTACAGCTCGGGCACCTCTTCGAGGGTCCGCGCGACCTTCAGGCCTCGGCCGCCGCCGCCGAAGGCGGCCTTGATGGCGATGGGCAGGCCGTGCTGTTCGGCGAACGCCACGACCTCCTCGGCGCCGGAGACCGGGTCGGGGGTGCCCGCCACCAGCGGCGCGCCGGCGCGCTGGGCGATGTGGCGGGCGGCGACCTTGTCACCGAGGTCGCGGATGGCCTGCGGGGGCGGGCCGATCCAGATCAGACCCGCGTCGAGGACGGCCTGGGCGAAGTCGGCGTTCTCGGAGAGGAAGCCGTAGCCCGGGTGGATGGCGTCCGCGCCGGATTCACGGGCGGCCTTCAGGACCTTCTCGATGTCCAGATAGCTGGTGGCCGGGGTGTCACCGCCCAGGGCGAACGCCTCATCCGCGGCGCGGACATGCAGAGCGTCCCGGTCCGGGTCGGCGTAGACGGCCACGCTCGCGATCCCGGCGTCCCGGCAGGCCCGGGCAACGCGGACAGCGATTTCGCCACGATTGGCGATGAGCACCTTGCGCACGATTGAGGCTCCCTCCTTGAAACAAGCCGAGTTTAGGGACTGCCGACACGTCACTTCGACCCGTCCCCAGTGGTGAGCTTCCCCACACGGAGCGTGATACGGGACTCGCCCGACCTGCGAAATCCCTTGCAGCACCTCGGTACGCAGGACTCCTTCGGCAAACCCTAGCCTTCCGATGTGGCCAAGGTCTCTGTGAGAGCGTGCTGCGGCCCACTCCGTTTCTTTGTGGAGTCCCTACGAATGGCCCAATGATTCTTTGCCCTCCACAGAACCCTTGTCCCGGCGTTTACCCGTTAGTAGCGTTCGGGACGACTCGAACGTACTCCTGGTAACGCCAGTGTTGTCCGGCGCGCTGGAGTGACGGTTGAAAGAGGGTGGGGTTCGTGGTGCGCAGGCCGGTGGCGTGGATCGTGGCTGTCGTGCTGTTCGCCGAGGCGGTCGGCGTCGCGGCGCTGAACTGGTTCCTCGGTGTCGTCGTGGACCGGCAGGACATGTCGCTGGCCGGTCTCGACCCGGACATGATGTCGACGTCGTCGAAGATCGGCGGCCTGGTCTTCGGCCTGTACTTCGCGCTGTGCGGCCTGGTCGCCCTGCTCGTGGCGCTGCGGAACCGCCCGCCGGCCGGTCTCGGCCGGGTCCTGCTGATCAGCGCGGCCGTGGTGCACGCCGTGCTCGGTGCCGTCACCTGGGGCCTGGTGGGCTGGCACGCGTTCCTGTTCATGGTGCTGGTGCTCGGACTCGTCGTGCTGCTGCTGATGACGTACGACCGTCCCGCCCGGCCCGAGGAGCCCGCCGACGCCGTGCCCGGTGACGGCGGCGGGCCGGACGGTTCCCCGGTCACTCCTCCGCCGGCGCCCACAACTCCGTGATGCCCACGCCCAGTTCGGCCAGCAGGCGTCGCAGGAGGGGCAGGCTGAGGCCGATCACGTTGCCGTGGTCGCCGTCGATGCCGTCGATGAACGGCGCCGACCGGCCGTCCAGGGTGAACGCGCCGGCGACGTGGAGCGGCTCGCCGGAGGCGACGTAGGAGGCGATCTCCTCGTCGGTGGGATCGCCGAAGCGGACCACGGTGGACGCGGTGGCCGAGACGTACCGCCCGCTGAGGGTGTCGTAGACGCAGTGGCCGGTCTGGAGGGTGCCGGCCCGGCCGCGCATCGCCTTCCAGCGCGCGGTGGCCTCCTCGGTGTCGGCGGGCTTGCCGAGGGCCTGGCCGTCCAGTTCGAGTACCGAGTCGCAGCCGATCACCAGCGCGCCCTTGACCTCGGGCTTGGCGGCCACCACGGAGGCCTTGGCCTCGGCGAGGGCGAGTGCCAGTTCGGCGGGGGTGGGGGCGGTGACGGCGTCCTCGTCGACGCCGCTCACGATCACCTCGGGGTCGAGTCCGGCCTGGCGGAGCAGTCCGAGCCGGGCGGGGGACTGGGAGGCGAGTACGAGTCGACGGCGCGGCTGATCTGTCATGCGGTCAGGGTATCGGCGGTGCCGGACGGGCTCATCTCACCCCGATCACGAGCATCGCGAGCACCATGGCCAGCGCCACGAGAACGCCCAGTCGCCGCAACATCTCCTGCGTTTCGCGCAGTTCTCGGGGCGGCTCGTTCTCGGGGTCGGACCACAGCATGCCTTCCATGGTCGATCGCGGGGCCGGCGCGGCGCCTGAGTACGCGTACTCACTTTCCGTAAAGGGGTCTGGGGTTTCGTTAAGGGCGGAGATGCGTCTAGAGTTAAAGGGACTTCAGTTCCATTTGGAGAGGGTGTGCCATGTTCACCACCGTCTGGACCGCGTCACCACAGCAGCCCAGCGAGGGCTTCACCCCCAACTGGTCCCGGGAGGGCTTCTGGCGCCAGTCGGTGCGCCAGACCGTCCGCCCCGGCGCGGGCGGCGACCGGCTCCGCATCCGCCTGTCGAACGCCTACGGCACCTCGCCCGTCCGCCTCGCGGGCGCCACCGTGGGCCGCTCCCGAGGAGGCGCCCGCGTACAGCCGCGATCGCTGCGCAGGCTCACCTTCCAGGGCGCCCGGGGCACCGAGATCCCCCCGCGCGGACAACTGCTGAGCGACCCGGCCGAACTCGCCGTGGACGCACACGAGCCGCTCGCCGTCACCCTGTACTTCGAGGCCGTCAGCGGCCCCGCCACCTTCCACGCGCAGGCCTTCACGACCAGCCACCGGGGCCCCGGCGACCTGCTCACGGACGTGTCCGGGGACGGCTTCGACGCGACGACCGAGTCCTGGTACTTCCTGACGGCCGTGGAGGTGGACGCCGGTCGCACCGACGCCGTCGCCCTCATCGGCGACTCGATCACCGACGGCTTCGGCTCCACGCCGGGCGCCGACCGCCGCTGGTCCGACGCGCTCGCCGCACGCACCGGGCGGCCCGTCCTCAACGCCGGGATCGGCGGCAACCTGCTGCTCAACGACTCGGCCTGGTACGGCGAGAAGGCCGTGCACCGGCTGCGCCGCGACGTCCTCCAGCACCCCGGGGTCGACACCCTCGTCGTCCTGCTGGGCCTCAACGACATCGGCTTCAGCGAGACGACCGAGCAGCCGACGTACCACCCGGCGCCGGTCGTGGAGGCCGCCGAACTGATCGAAGGGCACCGCGAGTTGCTGCGGCAGGCCCAAGGGCTGCGGGTGATCGGCGCGACCCTGCTGCCGTTCGGCGGCTCGGACCACTGGGGCGCGCACGCGGCGAAGGTGGGTCACGAGCTGAACGAATGGATCCGCGGCTCGGGGGAGTACGCGGAGGTCGTCGATCTCCACCGGGTGATGGCCGGCCCGGAGGACCCGGACCGGCTGCACCCGGCGTACGACTTCGGCGACCACCTGCACCCCAACGACGCCGGGTACGAGGTGATGGCCGAGGCCCTGGCGAGGATTCTCTAGGCCGGGACCGCGAAGTGGCGTCGCGCGGCAGGCCTCACTTCGCGGACCCGGCTAGGCCGGCCAGTACGTGCGCGACCACGACACCGGGCCGGGCTGGGGCAGGTGCCGGGCCGCGATGCGGGCCGGGTCGGACCAGGAGTCGCGGGGGGTGGGCGCGCCGGGCGGTGTCGCTGCCTCCGCCGCGGCGCGCGCCCGGACCACCGCCAGTGCGGCGGCCAGCTCCTCCGGCGTCGGGTTGCCCCGGACGACCTTGATGTTCATGTCCGCTCCCAGGGTGATCGGGCCTACAGGGGGATGTTGCCGTGCTTCTTCGGCGGCAGCGACTCCCGCTTGGTACGCAGCTGCCTGAGGCCCCGGACGATGTGGCGGCGGGTGTCGGACGGCATGATCACGGCGTCGACGTAACCGCGTTCGGCGGCGACGTAGGGGTTGAGGAGGGCCTCCTCGTACTCCCGCATCAGCCGGGCGCGGGCCGCCTCGGGATCGTCCGATTCGGCGATGGTGCGGCGGTGCAGGATGTTGACGGCGCCCTGGGCTCCCATGACGGCGATCTGAGCGGTGGGCCAGGCCAGGTTGAGGTCGGCACCGAGGTGCTTGGAGCCCATCACGTCGTAGGCGCCGCCGAACGCCTTGCGGGTGATCACCGTGATCAGCGGGACGGTGGCCTCGGCGTAGGCGTAGATCAGCTTGGCGCCGCGGCGGATGATGCCGTCGTGCTCCTGGTCGACGCCCGGGAGGAAGCCGGGGACGTCCACGAAGGTCAGCACGGGCACGTTGAAGGCGTCGCAGGTGCGCACGAAGCGGGCGGCCTTCTCGGAGGCCTGGATGTCCAGGCAGCCGGCGAACTGCATCGGCTGGTTGGCGACGACGCCGACCGGGGCGCCCTCCACGCGGCCGAAGCCGGTGATGATGTTCGGCGCGAACAGCGGCTGCGTCTCGAAGAACTCCGCGTCGTCCAGGACGTGCTCGATCACCGTGTGCATGTCGTAGGGCTGGTTCGCCGAGTCCGGCACGATCACGTCGAGTTCGCGGTCCTCGTCCGACACCTCCAGGTCGGCCTCCTCGGGGAACGCGGGAGGCTCGGAGAGGTTGTTGGACGGCAGGTACGACAGCAGCTGCTTGACGTACTCGATGGCGTCCTTCTCGTCGCCGGCCATGTGGTGCGCCACGCCCGAGGTGGAGTTGTGGGTGCGGGCGCCGCCCAGCTCCTCGAAGCCCACGTCCTCACCGGTGACGGTCTTGATGACGTCGGGACCGGTGATGAACATGTGCGAGGTCTGGTCGACCATCACCGTGAAGTCGGTGATCGCCGGGGAGTAGACCGCGCCGCCCGCGCAGGGGCCGACGACCAGGCTGATCTGCGGGATGACCCCGGAGGCGTGGGTGTTGCGGCGGAAGATCTCGCCGTACGCGCCGAGGGAGGCGACGCCTTCCTGGATGCGGGCGCCTCCGGAGTCGTTGATGCCGACGACCGGACAGCCGGTCTTCAGCGCGAAGTCCATGACCTTGACGATCTTCTGGCCGTAGACCTCGCCCAGCGCGCCGCCGAACACGGTGAAGTCCTGGGAGAACACCGCGACGGGGCGGCCGTCGACCGTGCCGTAACCGGTGACCACGCCGTCGCCGTAGGGGCGGTTGCTGTCCAGGCCGAAGTTGGTGGACCGGTGCCGGGCGAACTCGTCCAGTTCGACGAAGGAGCCCTCGTCCATGAGGAGTTCGATCCGTTCACGCGCCGTCAGCTTGCCCTTGGCGTGCTGCTTCTCGACGGCACGTTCCGAACCGGCGTGCGTGGCCTCCTGGATGCGGCGCTGGAGATCCGCGAGCTTGCCCGCGGTCGTATGAATGTCAGGCTGCTGCAGCTCTTCCGGCTCGGACATCGGGATTCGGCTCCCTGCCTGCTCAAAAGGGGGGACGGTTACTCATCCGTAGCGTAGTGGGGGGCCTACCGATCGGCAGTGCGGCGTTTACCACACCTAGGGTGGCTTGCATGACGCCGCGAGATGCTTCAGACGCGAACGACAACCGGTGGTCGGACCTCGACCGCCCGCCCCTCAACGCCGCGGCCCTGCGGCGGGCGCTGGTGCGCGAGGGCGGCCTGTGGTCGCAGGTGGACGTGGTGCAGCGGACCGGCTCCACCAACTCGGACCTGGTGGACCGGGCGGCCAAGGGCGAGGCCCGCGAGGGCGCCGTCCTGATCGCCGAGGAACAGACCGCCGGCCGGGGACGGCTCGACCGGCAGTGGACCGCGCCGCCCCGCTCCGGTCTCTTCTTCTCCATCCTGCTCAACCCCACCGAGGTGCCGGTGGCCCGCTGGGGCTGGCTGCCGCTGCTCACCGGCGTCGCCGTGGCGACCGGCCTGTCCCGGTCGGCGGGCGTCGACACGGCACTCAAGTGGCCCAACGACCTCCTGGTCACCGTCGGCGGCGAGGAACGCAAGACGGGCGGCATCCTCGCCGAGCGGGCCGGCGACGACGGCGTGGTGATCGGGGTCGGCGTCAACGTCTCCCTGCGCGCCGACGAGCTGCCGGTGCCGCAGGCCGGGTCGCTGGCCCTCGCCGGCGCCACCGGCACCGACCGCGACCCGATCCTCCGGGGCGTGCTTCGATCGCTCGAACAGTGGTACGTGAAGTGGCGGCGCACCGGCGGCGACCCCGCCGCCAGCGGCCTCCAGGAGACGTACGCGGCCGGCTGCGCGACCCTCGGACGAGTGGTCCGCGCGGAACTGCCCGGGGACCGCTCGATCAGCGGCGAGGCCGTCGCCGTGGACGGCGACGGGAGGCTGGTGCTCGCCACCGAGAACGGCGTGCAGGAACCCGTGGGAGCGGGGGACATCGTGCACCTGCGACCGGCGTGACACGGGGGCCGCCCACGCCCCCACCGGCCACGTCGGCGAGGGAGTGAGGTGGCCCACACCTGCCGTACAGTTGAGGCCGGTCGATACCTGACCGCGGCAGATCGGAAGGGCAACAGGCGTGACCGTCGACGACTCGGGCTCCGACACCGGCGCGCACGGCCGGGTCGACCCCGACCCCGCCGACTCCGGTGAGGACAACCCCCTCGCGCTGCGCCTCGAACAGCTCATCCTGGGCGCCGAGCGCCGCTACACCCCCTTCCAGGCGGCGCGCAGCGCGGGCGTCACCATGGAGCTGGCCACCCGATTCTGGCGCGCCATGGGCTTCGCCGACGTGGGGCAGGCCAAGGCGCTCACCGAGGCGGACGTGCTGGCGCTGCGGCGCCTGGCCGGTCTCGTGGAGGCCGGGCTGCTGAGCGAGGCCATGGCCGTGCAGGTGGCCCGGTCCACCGGGCAGACCACCGGCCGGCTCGCCGAGTGGCAGATCGACTCCTTCCTGGAGGGCCTGACCGAGCCGCCCGAGCCGGGCATGACCCGCACCGAGGTGACGTACCCGATCGTCGAGCTGCTCCTGCCCGAGCTGGAGGAGTTCCTCGTCTACGTGTGGCGGCGCCAGCTCGCCGCGTCGGCCGGCCGCGTCGTGCAGGCCGCCGACGACGAGGAGATGGTCGACCGGCGCCTCGCCGTCGCCTTCGCGGACCTCGTCGGCTTCACCCGGCTGACCCGCCGCATGGAGGAGGAGGAGCTCGGCGAGCTGGTCGAGGCCTTCGAGACGACCGCCGCCGACCTCGTGGCCGCCCGCGGCGGGCGGCTCATCAAGACGCTCGGCGACGAGGTGCTGTACGTGGCCGACGACGCGGGCACCGCCGCGGAGATCGCCCTGCGCCTCATCGAGACCATGGCGCACGACGAGACCATGCCGGAGCTGCGCGTGGGCATGGCGTTCGGCACGGTCACCACCCGGATGGGCGATGTCTTCGGCACCACCGTGAACCTCGCCTCCCGGCTGACGTCGATAGCGCCCCGGGACGCGGTCCTCGTCGACAGCGCCTTCGCCGAGGAACTCGTCCGCACCGGCGACGCCCCCGCCTCGGAGGCGGCGGCAGCGGAGGCCGCGGCCGCCGCCGAGAAGGAGGGCGAGGAACCCCCGTCCTACCGCTGCGCGCTCCAGCCGATGTGGCAGCGCCCGGTGCGTGGCCTGGGCGTGGTCGAACCGTGGCTGCTGACGAGGCGGAACGGGGCGTCGTCGGCGGGATAGCGGTCGGGAGGCCCGGGCGCCGGGGCGCCTGCGGCGTGGGTGAGTCGGATGGCCCTCCCGGTCACCAGTCGCCGAGGTTCAGGTCCACGCAGACGCCGATGACCGGTACGCAGAGGCCGGGTCGGTCCGCGTCGGGCGGTGCCGGGGGCGGCGGGCTCGACTGCGGGGGCCTGCTGGTCGCCGGCGGGCGGGGTGCGCTGCTGGTCGGCGCCGGGGCGGTGGTCTCTTCGGGTGCCGGGCGAGCGGCCGGGCCGTCGGAGGCCTGCGGGGCGGTCGGAGCCGCCGGGGGTGTGCTGTCGCCGGGGGCGGTCGCGGTGGCGCCCGGTGCGGGAATGGCGCCGTCGGGCAGCGGGCTCGGGCTCGCGCCGCCGAGTACCGCAGGTGGGAAGGACGGGCTCATCCGGGGCACATCAGAAGCGCCGCCCTCGACGGGGAGCGTCGCCCGGCCCGTGACGGGTCCGGAGCCCCGCCCGGGTGCCGCCTCGGCCACGTCCACGCTCCCGACCCCCGACTCGGGCGTCAGCCGTACGAGACCCAGGGCGCCGGTCGCCAGGACGATGCCGCCGGCGGCGAGGAGCAGCTTGCGGGGGTGGCGACGGGGACGGCGGTGCCGGCCGCGGGGACCCCGGCCGGTGTCAGCGGCAGGGGCCGGTGCTGGCGCTGGAGCTGGGCCAGAAGCTGGGGCTCGGGCGGGGGCGGGACCGGTGCCGAGGGCGGTGCGGGCCTGGCCGGGGGCCGGCTCCGGGTTCGGCACCGGCGCTTGCTCGGGGACCTGTTCGGGGACGTGTTCGTGGACCTGTTCGGGGTCCTCGTGGGGGTCCCCGTCGCGTTCCTCGCCCGGGCCCCCGTCAGGGCTCCCGCCGGGGCCCTCTCCGGTGCTCTGTCCGCCGTGTCCGCCGTCCTGCCCGCCTTCGGGTCCCGGGACGGTCTGCGGCTCACTCCCGGCGGCCTGCGGCTCGCTCCCGGCGGTCTGCGGTCCGTCCCCGGCGCTCTGCGGTTCATCCCCGGCGGTCTGCGCCGACGGGACCGAAGCCGGTGCGGGTGCGGGCCGGTCCCCGTCCGCCGGCCGCTCGGGCGCGCGTTCTGCCGCCTCCGCGGGCCGGCCACTGTCCGCCGCCCGTTCCGCCGCAGCCGCAGGCTCGCCGGCCGTCCGGGACCCTGCATCCGCGGGCCGGCCACCGTCCGCCGCGCGCTCCGCCGCAGCCGCAGGCCCGGCCACCTCCCCGGCCCCCGGCGTCCCCGGGCGGTCCATCGCCCCGTCCACCGCCCCCGGCGTGTCCGGCCCTGCCGTACCCGGCGTATGCGTAGTCATCGTGCTCCCTCCCCACCCACGCACGCCCCCCAATGCGCCGTGGTGAACGCACGCTATGGGGCGGGTGGGTGATGCGGCGCAGGGTTGACCCGATGTCACTCGAACGGGTGGACGGGGCGTGACAAAGGCGTCGACGGGGGCCCGGGGTTTCGCCGTGCGCGTCCGGCTGCGATGATCGGGCCAGTCTTGTTAACCCGCGTTAACCGGGAGGGTGTCATGAGTGAGGAGCGGTTCGGGGAGTTCGTGCTGGTGCGGCGGCACGAGCACGTCGCGGAGCTGGCCCTCGACCGGCCCAAGGCCATGAACGCCGTCTCGACCGGCATGGCCCGGTCCCTCGCCGCCGCCTGCACGGCCCTCGGCGAGGACAGGAGCGTACGCGTCGTCGTCCTGACCTCCACGCACGAGCGGGCGTTCTGCGTCGGGGCCGACCTGAAGGAGCGCAACTCCTTCACCGACGCCGACCTGATGCGCCAGCGCCCGGTCGCGCGCGCCGCGTACACCGGCGTGCTGGAGCTGCCGATGCCGACGATCGCGGCGGTGCACGGATTCGCGCTGGGCGGCGGTTTCGAGCTGGCGCTGTCCTGCGACCTGATCGTGGCCGACCGTACGGCCGTGGTGGGGCTCCCCGAGGTGTCCGTGGGGGTCATCCCGGGCGGCGGCGGTACACAGCTGCTGCCGCGGCGGGTCGGCGCTGCCCGGGCGGCGGAGCTGATCTTCTCGGCGCGGCGTCTTGAGGCCCCGGAGGCGCGTGAGCTGGGGTTGGTGGACGAGCTGGTGGACGAGGGCGAGGACCGTTCGGCGGCGCTGGCGCTGGCGGCCCGTATCGCGGCGAACTCGCCGGTGGGGCTGCGCGCCGCCAAGCGGGCGCTGCGGCTCGGGCACGGCCTGGACCTGCGGGCGGGCCTGGAGGTCGAGGACGCGGCCTGGCGCTCGGTGGCGTTCTCGGCGGACCGGGCGGAGGGCGTGGCGGCCTTCAACGAGAAGCGCGCGCCGCAGTGGCCGGGGGAGTAGTCCGCACCCGGCCGTAGTGGCGTCCCGGGGCCGGGCTCCCAAGGGCTGCCGACCCGCACAATCGGCCCAACCCCAGAACGCCGACATCCCGATTGCCTCCGATTGTCCCTAGCCTGGAGTGATGGGTGAGGACAGGCGGCTCACGGCCGTGGTGGCGCTGGCGCAGGGCATGGCCGCCGCACACGACGTGCGTGAGACGTGGCGGGCGGCGGCCGTCGGCGCGTGCGACGCGCTGGGCGGGAACTTCGCGGCGCTGTCGGTGTGGGAACGCGAGCTGGGCCGGCTGCGCGTCCTCGTCAACGTCGGGCACCGCGCGGCCGGGGAGGAGGAGTTCCCGGAGAACGAGGCGTACCCCGTGCACCAGTTCCCGGAGATCACCGAGTTCCTGCACGAGCGGTGGGCGCAGGGCGGTGAGCCCGACGCCTGGGTGGAGACGGTGGAGGGGCCCGCGGCCGACCGCCGCCCCGGCTACGTCCATCAGCGCGTCGCCGCGCTGCGCCGCCGGGGACGGGGCTGCTGCGTCGTCGCGCCGATCGTGCTGCACGGCCGGGCCTGGGGCGAGCTGTACGTGGCGCGGCCGGTGGGCGAGCCGGTCTTCGAGCGGTCCGACGCCGACTTCGCCACCGTCCTGGCGTCCGTCGTGGCCGCCGGGCTCGCGCAGACCGAGCGGATCGAGGAGGCCAGGCGGCTGGCGTTCACCGACGCGCTCACCGGGCTCGCCAACCGCCGTGCCGTCGACGTAGGGCTGGAGGAGGCGGTCGAGCGGTACCGCGCGGACGGTGTGGTCGTCAGCCTCGTCGTCTGCGACCTGAACGGGCTCAAGCGCGTCAACGACACCCAGGGGCACGCCGTCGGCGACCGCCTGCTGGAACGTTTCGGGTCCGTGCTGTCGCTGTGCGGGGCGATACTGCCGGGCGCGCTGGCGGCCCGGCTCGGCGGCGACGAGTTCTGTCTGCTCGCGGTCGGGCCGTCCGCCGACGAGGTCGTCAAGGTGGCCGACGAACTGTGCCGTCGCGCCGCCGAGTTGGAGCTCGGCGAGGGCGTGGCCTGCGGGGTCGCCTCCACCGAGGACCCGATCGGGGAGGTGCGCTCGGCCCGGCGGCTGTTCCGGCTCGCGGACGCCGCCCAGTACCAGGCCAAGGCCGTACGGGCCACCAGGCCGGTGGTGGCCGGGCGGGAGGGCCCCGACGATCCGGTGGTCCGGCTCGCGGACTCGCCCTCCGGGGAGCGGAACGGCGAGCGCCGCCGCTTCCGGGGCCGTCACGCGCCCCCCGAGTGAGCCGGCGCGTGTGACCTGCCGGCCCTGTGTGACCTATCGGTAAGGGGTGAGCTCCGCCCCCAGTGGTGACAGTCTTGAATTCAGTGCGTACGCTCCTGAATATGGATATGCACACTGTGGTGAACGGGGACGGCGCGCAGCGCGGCCGGGAGACCGTCGTGATGGGCACCGGACCGGCGTCCGGCGTGACCACGGCCGACGTGCTCGCCGTGGCGCGCGGCGGTGCCCGCGTCGAGCTGTCGTCCGAGGCCGTGGCCGCACTCGCCGCGGCCCGCGAGATCGTGGACGCCCTGGCGGCCAAGCCCGACCCCGTCTACGGCGTGAGCACCGGCTTCGGCGCCCTGGCGACCCGGCACATCAGCCCGGAGCTGCGCGCCCAGCTGCAGCGCAACATCGTCCGCTCGCACGCCGCCGGCATGGGCCCGCGTGTCGAGCGGGAAGTCGTCCGGGCCCTGATGTTCCTGCGGCTCAAGACCGTCTGCTCCGGGCACACCGGCGTCCGCCCCGAGGTCGCGCAGACCATGGCCGACGTCCTCAACGCCGGGATCACCCCGGTCGTGCACGAGTACGGCTCGCTGGGCTGCTCCGGCGACCTCGCGCCGCTGTCCCACTGCGCGCTCACGCTGATGGGCGAGGGCGACGCCGAGGGCCCCGACGGTGTCGTACGGCCCGCCGGTGAACTCCTCGCCGAGCACGGCATCCGGCCCGTCGAACTCCGCGAGAAGGAGGGCCTCGCGCTCCTCAACGGCACCGACGGCATGCTCGGCATGCTGATCATGGCCCTCGCCGACCTCGACACCCTCTACAAGTCCGCCGACGTCACGGCCGCCCTGTCGCTGGAGGCCCTGCTCGGCACGGACAAGGTCCTCGCCCCCGAACTGCACGCCATCCGGCCGCACCCCGGCCAGGCCGCCAGCGCCGCCAACATGGCCGCCGTACTGAAGGGTTCGGGCCTGACCGGCCACCACCAGGACGACGCCCCGCGCGTCCAGGACGCCTACTCGGTGCGCTGCGCCCCGCAGGTCGCCGGCGCCGGCCGCGACACCATGGCGCACGCCCGCCTGGTCGCCGAGCGCGAACTGGCGGCCGCCGTCGACAATCCGGTCGTGCTGCCCGACGGCCGCGTCGAGTCCAACGGCAACTTCCACGGCGCCCCGGTCGCCTACGTCCTGGACTTCCTCGCCGTCGCCGTCGCCGACCTCGGCTCCATCGCCGAGCGCCGCACCGACCGGCTGCTGGACAAGAACCGCAGCCACGGCCTGCCGCCGTTCCTCGCCGACGACGCGGGCGTGGACTCGGGCCTGATGATCGCTCAGTACACGCAGGCCGCCCTGGTCAGTGAGCTGAAGCGGCTCGCCGTACCGGCGTCCGCCGACTCGATCCCGTCCTCCGCGATGCAGGAGGACCACGTGTCCATGGGCTGGTCGGCGGCCCGCAAGCTGCGCACCGCCGTGGACAACCTCACCCGCGTCATCGCCGTCGAGCTGTACGCCGCGACCCGCGCCGTCCAGCTCCGCGAGGGCCTCACCCCGTCCCCGGCCACGCGGGCCGTCATCGAGGCCGCGCGCGAGGCCGGCGTGCAGGGGCCGGGCCCGGACCGCTTCCTGGCGCCGGACCTGGCGGCGGCGGAGACGTTCGTACGGGAGGGGCGGGTCGTCGCGGCGGTGGAGAAGGTCGTCGGCCCGCTGAAGTAACCGATGTGGTGACCGACCGGGCCGGGGCCCCGCCGCACGGCGGGGCCCCGCTCATGTCTTCGCCCGGCGAGCCGGCCGACTGCCCTTCGAGAACCTGGCCGACGGCAACCTGGCCGACGGCCCTTCAAGAACCTGGCCCCCGGCCCTTCGAGCCCCGCCTACGGCCCTTCGGAAGGACCGTCGAGTGCGTCAGAAACCAAGGCGTTCGCGGCGTACGGAATACACCACGAAGCCCGCGCCGAGGGTGAGGGACAGCGTGCCGCCGACGACGTACGGCGTGCTGTCGAAACTGCCGGTGTCGGCCAGCCGGACATCCTCCTGCCCGATGTCGGAGGCATCCGCCGCGGCGACCCTCGCCTGTGTCGTGACCTGGGGCGCGGGGTTCGACGACGACAGCGCTCTGGCCGGACTCTCCGCCGTCGCGTTCGCGGACGGAACGAACCACAGGGCGCCCAGCAGGGTGCCCGCGGCGGTGGCGGTCAGCAACGATCGGCGAGCGGATGACACGGAATATCGATCCCCTTGTGGCGCTGGCGAATTGGCCGTGGAGAGGATGTTAGTGAAAGGCGCGGGTCACGGGAAAGTGACAGGGACCGGGGGCCGTACGCTCCGGGCATGACCACTGAAGAGACATCACGTTTTGTGCGTGTTCGCGTGGAACTCGTTCTCGAAGTAGAGGACGAGGCCGCTCTGACCGGAGCCGCGCTCGCCCGGATCGCCGGCGACGCCGGGATGCCCGAGGCGGAGCGGGCGCACGCCGAGGGCGCTGTGACGGAAGACACCGCGGAGGCCCTCGCCCATCTCGTCGACCCGTTCGACCTGGTCAGCGAGGTGCCGGGGGTGGCACTCCAGCAGGCCTCGTGGAGCGGTGAGCGGATCGACTACGACCCTGACTCGCCCGACTGGGACCTGGACGAGGATGATGGCGCGCAGGACGACGAAGAAGAGGCGGTCGGCTGACGGCTCGGGGAAATTGGTGACCCCGGGCGGCAACCGCCACCCGGGGTTTCGTCGTCTCAAGGGGCGCACAGACCGACCCCCGCACCCGCTCGCCGTCCGGCGACGTGGTGTGCCCCACACATCAGGGGAATGTGGAACGGGACGCACCGGTCGTAGCGTTGAAGGTTCTTGACGGGGACTCTCGGGGTTTTTCGGGATTCGGCAACGATGGAGAAGCGTGTGATGACGGACAGTAAGCGGCGCAGGGGCCTCACGGTCGCGTCCGCACTGCTCGGCGGAGTACTGGTGCTCTCGGCCTGTTCCGGCGGCGAGGGCGCCTCGGCCAGCGACGGGGGCAAGGGTGGTGACGCCTCCTCCCAGGCCAAGGTGGACGAGGCGGCGGCCGAGAAGAGCTCCGAGGCCCAGATCAAGATCACACCGAAGGACGGCTCGAACAACGCCTCCATCAACAACTCCGCCACCGTCACCGTGAGCAAGGGCACGCTCACCGAGGTGACGATGACGACGTCGGACGGCACGACCGTCCAGGGCGAGATATCCGCCGACAAGACGAGCTGGAAGCCCAGCGTCCAGCTGGAGCGCGCCACCACCTACAAGCTCTCGGCGAGCGCCACGGACTCCGAGGGCCGCGCCGCCCACGAGAACGCCTCGTTCACGACGGTCTCGCCGGACAACAGCTTCATCGGCAACTTCACGCCGGACGACGGCACAACCGTCGGCGTCGGCATGCCCGTGTCGATCAACTTCGACAAGGCGATCACCAACAAGGCGGCCGTCCAGAAGGGCATCACCGTCAGCGCCAGTAGCGGCCAGGAGGTCGCCTGCCACTGGTTCAACGCCAACCGCATGGACTGCCGCCCCGAGGACTACTGGCAGGAGAACCAGACCGTCACCCTGAAGCTCGCCCTGGACGGCGTCGAGGGCGCCGAGGGCGTCTACGGCGTCCAGCAGAAGACGGTCACCTTCACCATCGGCCGCAACCAGGTCTCCTACGTCGACGCGAAGACCAAGCAGATGAAGGTCACGCAGGACGGCAAGACCATCCGGACGATCCCGATCTCCGCCGGCTCGCCCGAGAACAAGACGTACGAGGGCCAGATGGTGATCTCCGAGAAGTTCAAGGAGACCCGGATGAACGGTGCCACGGTCGGCTTCACCGACGACGACGGCAAGGGCGAGTACGACATCAAGGACGTGCCGCACGCCATGCGCCTGACCAGCTCCGGCACCTTCATCCACGGCAACTACTGGGGCGCGCCGTCCGTCTTCGGCAACGCCAACACCAGCCACGGCTGTGTCGGCCTGCAGGACAAGAAGGGCGCGAACGACCCGAAGACGCCGGGCGGCTGGTTCTACAACAACACGATGCTCGGTGACGTGGTCGTCGTGCAGAACACCGGCGACAAGACCGTCGCCCCGGACAACGGCCTCAACGGCTGGAACATGAGCTGGGACCAGTGGAAGGCGGGCTCGGCGGTCTGACGCCGGCCTTCCCCTCCGAATCCTGTCGACCGGTGCCGCCCCTCGGGGCGGCACCGGTGTTTTCTTTCCGGGCCGTCCGGCGACGTCCTGCTCGACGGCGCCGACCTGGCCCCGCCGCCCGAGACGAACGCGTCAACCACGCGAACGTGTAACGGAGTTCGCGCGGTCGCGTTACGGACGGCAGGCGGTTTGCCGACCTTTCCCGTGGCCATTGAGACGCCCGAACGGCCCCCGGCATACTGCGGAATCCGGGGGATGCGCGCATACGTGCGGGACCACCCCCGGCCGGACGAACGGGGATTCGTCCGGAACTTCGGCTAGGGGGAAACTTGCGCAGACAAGTGAAGAAGGCATGCGCGGCCACCGTCGCCACGGCGGCCGCCGTGGCGCTCGCCGCGGCGGCCGCCGTGGCGCTCGCCGCGGGTCTGACCAGCCCGGCGGCGGCGCAGCCCGAGCAGCCCGCCACGACCGGTGCGGCCCAGCACTCCGGCAAGCACCGCATCACCCTGATCACCGGCGACCGGGTCGCCGTCGACGCCAAGGGCCGGGTCACCGGCATCGAGCGGGCCAAGGGCCGGGAGAACATACCCGTCCAGATCCGCCGCGTCGACGGACACACCCTCGTCGTCCCGGCCGACGCCGCCCGCCTGGTCGCCACCGGCACACTCGACCGGCGCCTGTTCGACGTCACCGAACTCGGCAGGGCCGCCACCCGCAAGGCGCACCGCGGCGGCCTGAAGGTCATCGTCGGATACCGGGGCGCGGCAGCCGCGACCAAGGCCGACGTCCGCGACGCGGGCACGCTCCGCCGGACCCTGAAGTCCCTCAACGCGGACGCCGTGCAGGCCCCGCGGGAGGCCACGCCCGAGCTGTGGGCCGCCGTCACCAACGGCGACCGCACCGCGTCCGGCATCGCGCACGTCTGGCTCGACGGCGTCCGCAAGGCCAACCTCGACAAGTCCGTGCCCCAGATCGGCGCCCCCAAGGCGTGGGCCGCCGGATACGACGGCAAGGGCGTCAAGATCGCCGTCCTGGACACCGGCGTCGACGCCACCCACCCGGACCTCAAGGACCAGGTGATCGCCGCCAAGAACTTCTCCACCTCCGCCGACGCCACCGACAAGGTCGGCCACGGCACGCACGTCGCGTCCATCGCGGCCGGCACCGGCGCCAAGGGCGGCGGCGCCTACAAGGGCGTCGCACCGGGCGCGAAGCTGCTCAACGGCAAGGTGCTCAGCGACGACGGCTACGGCGACGACTCCGGCATCCTCGCCGGCATGGAGTGGGCGGCCGAGCAGGGCGCCGACGTCGTCAACCTCAGCCTCGGCGGCGCCGACACCCCCGACACCGACCCGCTGGAGGCGGCGGTCGACAAGCTGTCCGCCGACAAGGGCATCCTGTTCGCCGTCGCCGCCGGCAACGACGGCGACTTCGGCGACCAGACCGTCGGCTCGCCGGGCAGCGCGAAGTCCGCGCTGACCGTCGGCGCGGTGGACGACCAGGACAAGCTGGCGTCCTTCTCCAGCCGCGGCCCCGGCCTCGACGGCGCCGTCAAGCCCGACGTGACCGCGCCGGGCGTGGACATCACGGCTGCCGCCGCCCCGGGCAGCGCCATCGCGGAGGAGGTCGGCGAGAAGCCGGCCGGCTACCTGTCCATCTCCGGTACGTCCATGGCCACCCCGCACGTCGCGGGCGCGGCGGCGATCCTCAAGCAGCAGCACCCCGAGTGGACGTACGCCGAGCTGAAGGGCGCCCTCACCGGCTCCACGAAGGGCGGCAAGTACACGGCGTTCCAGCAGGGTTCGGGCCGTATCCAGGTCGACCGGGCCATCGGGCAGACGGTGATCGCGGAACCGGTGTCGGTGTCATTCGGCGTCCAGCAGTGGCCGCACACCGACGACAAGCCCGTCACCGAGCAGCTGACCTACCGCAACCTCGGCACCGAGGACGTCACGCTGACCCTGGCGTCGACCGCCACCAACCCCAAGGGCCAGGCGGCCCCGGCGGGCTTCTTCACGGTCGGCAAGGCCGAGGTCACCGACCCGGCGGGCGGCACGGCCTCCGTCCCGGTGACCGTCGACACCCGGCTCGGCGGCACCGTCGACGGCGCCTACTCCGCGTACGTCACGGCGACGGGCGGCGGCCAGAGCGTCCGCACGGCCGCCGCCGTACAGCGTGAGGTGGAGTCGTACGACGTCACGCTGAAGGTCCTCGGCCGGGACGGCAAGCCGACCGGCAACTACAACACCGACCTGACCGGCGTCTCCGGTCTCGCCGACCAGAAGTGGTTCACGCCGTACGACGCCGACGGCACCGTCACGCTGCGCGTGCCCAGGGGCGGCTACGTCCTCAACTCCGCGCTCTACGCCGGCGACGACCCGGAGGTCTACAAGGGCGCCGACTGGATCGCCCAGCCGAAGCTCGACGTCACGAAGAAGACCACCGTCACACTGGACGCCCGCACCGCCAAGCCGGTGAACATCACCGTGCCGGACCGGGCCGCCAAGTCGGTGTTCGCCTCCGCGGACTTCTCGATCCAGACGCGCGACGCCGGGTACGCCTTCGGCTGGTGGCTGGACACCTACGACAACTTCCGCACCAAGCACCTCGGCCCGAAGGTCACCGACGGCTCGCTGAGCCAGCAGTGGGACGGCCACTGGACCAAGGGCGGCAAGGAGCAGTACGACACCGTGGCCGGCGGCCCGGTCGAGCAGCTCGCCACCGGATTCACCCGCCGCTACAAGACCGGCGACTTCGCCGAGGTCAAGGCCGGCCTGGGCGCATCGGCCAAGGGCAAGAAGGGCGCGGTCTCCGCGACGGGATGGCTGCCCGGCGCCTTCGGCGCGTCCGGCATCGGCATGGCGCAGGCCCTGCCCAGCACCCGCACCCTGCACCTGTCCACCGGCGACGGCGTGGCCTGGGAGATCGACTTCCAGCAGCACGGCGGAGTCGACGCCGACGGCTTCCCGGTCACGGAGGCGTTCTACACGCTGGGCGCGCAGCAGAAGTTCACGGCGGGCAAGAGCTACACGAAGACCTTCAACACGGCCGTCTTCGGCCCGCGTCTGAACGCGCAGTTCGGCCTCTTCCGCGAGGGCAACGACCTGTACGGCAGCCTGCCGCTGTTCGCCGACGGCCGGGGCAACGCCGGCTCGTCGCTGTTCGGCTCGGTCAAGACCACCCTCTACCGCAACGGCACCAAGGTCGGCTCCCACGACGACCCGCTGTTCGGCGAGAAGCAGTTCAAGGTCCCGTCCGGCGACGCGCAGTACCGCCTGACCACGTCGGTCAAGCGCGCCGCGAAGATCGCGTCGGCCGCGAGCCGCATCGACGCGAGCTGGACGTTCCGCTCGAAGAAGACCGCCGACCTCACCCAGCTGCCCGCCTCCACGGTCCGCTTCAACGCCAAGACCGGCCTGGACAGCACGGCCCCCGCGGGCAAGAAGGTGAGCGTCCCGGTCACCGTCCAGGGCGCCGCCAAGGGCGCCAACCTCAAGTCGCTGACGACGTACGTGTCGTACGACCAGGGCAAGACCTGGAAGAAGGCGGCCGTGAAGAAGGGCGCGATCAGCGTCAAGAACCCGGCGAAGGGGAAGTCGATCTCCTTCCGCGCCACCGTCACCGACAAGAAGGGCAACGTCTCCAAGGTGACGATCTACGACGCGTACTACGGCAAGTAGCCCGCTGACACCGGCGTGACATGAGCGGGGCCCGTCGGAAGCCGTGCTTCCGGCGGGCCCTTCGCGCTGCCCGGAGGCCTACGGCGGTTTTACGGGGCCGACGATCCGGTGCCCGCCCGGGTCGCGTCCGCGCCCCAGCTCGCCAGCAGCCGCAGCGCCTCGGCCGACGGGGAGCCCGGCTCGGCGTGATACGTGATCAACGACTGCTCGGAGTCGTCGACCAGCCGGAACGTCTCGAAGTTCAGCGTCAGATCACCGACGAGCGGATGGCGCATGCGCTTCACGCCGTGACTCTTCTCCTTGACGTCGTGGGTGGCCCACAGCCGCCGGAACTCCTCGCTCTTGACGGACAGTTCGCCCACCAGCGAGGACAGCCGCGGGTCGTCCGAATGGCAGCCCGCGTCCATCCGCAGGAAGCTGACCATGTCGGACGCCTTCTGGTCCCAGTCCACGAACAGCTCGCGGTACTCCGGCTTCAGGAACACCAGCCGCGCCCAGTTCCGCTCCTGCGCGGGCAGCTCCGCCCAGTCGCCGAACAGGGCCGCCGCCATGCCGTTCCAGGCGAGGATGTCCGAGCGCCGGCCCGTGACGTACGCGGGCACCCCGTCGATCGAGTCCAGCAGCTGCCGCAGCGCCACCCGTACCTGCTGGGTGCGCGCCACCGGCTTCTTCCTGTGCTGCTTCGGCTTCGCCAGATGCGTCAGGTGCGCGTGCTCGGCGTCGGTCAGCCGCAGCGCGCGGGCGATCGAGTCGAGGACCTCCGCCGACACGTTCCGCCCGTTGCCCTGCTCCAGGCGCGTGTAGTACGCCACGGACACCCCGGCGAGCTGCGCCAGCTCCTCGCGGCGCAGCCCGGGTACGCGGCGGTGCCGCCCGTAGTCCGGCAGCCCCACGTCCTCCGGCTTCAGCCGGGCGCGCCGGGTGCGCAGGAACTCGCTGAGCTCGGCGCGCCGGTCCAGGCCTCCGCCGGTCTCCCGCGGGGGTTCGGGCTGTATGTCCATGTGTCCAGTATTCCCGGTCGTACGACCGGGAGCCTGACCTCGCCAGTGGTACGCACGCCGAACGTACGCAAAGCCATGGCCTGGGCGGATGCCCGGCCGTCCGGCAGGCTGGACGCCGTGCCCGGACAGAAGGCAGCCGGGCGCACGACCTCTGCTAGGAGAACCCTCGGCATGACCACTGTCGCCGCGTACGCCGCACCCGCCGCCAAGGCTCCGCTGGAGCGCACCACCATCGAGCGCCGGTCCGTCGGTGAGTTCGATGTGCTGATCGACATCAAGTTCGCCGGAATCTGCCACTCCGACATCCACCAGGCCCGGGAGGGCTGGGGCGAGGCGATCTTCCCGATGGTCCCCGGCCACGAGATCGCCGGCGTCGTCTCCGAGGTCGGCTCCGGCGTCACCCGGTTCGCCGTGGGCGACCGCGTGGGCGTCGGCTGCATGGTCGACTCCTGCCGCGAGTGCGACAACTGCCGGGCCGGCCTGGAGCAGTACTGCACCGGCGGTGGCATGGTCGGCACGTACAACGCCGTCGGCAGGGACGGTGAGCCCACCTACGGCGGCTACTCGCAGAAGATCGTCGTCGACGAGAACTACGTCGTCCGCATCCCCGAGGGCATCGCGCTCGACGAGGCCGCGCCGCTGCTGTGCGCCGGCATCACCCTGTACTCCCCGCTCAAGCGCTGGAACGCCGGCCCCGGCAAGAAGGTCGCGATCGTCGGCCTGGGCGGCCTCGGCCACATGGGCGTCAAGATCGCGCACGCGATGGGTGCCGAGGTCACGGTGCTGTCGCAGTCCCTGCGCAAGAAGGACGACGGCCTGAAGCTGGGCGCCGACCACTACTACGCCACGAGCGACCCGAAGACGTTCGAGGAGCTGGCGGGCACCTTCGACCTGATCGTCTCCACGGTCTCGGCCCCGCTCGACTTCGGCGCGTACCTGTCCCTGCTGACGACGCAGGGCACCCTGGCGAACGTCGGCGCCCCGGAGGAGCCGATCTCCCTCAACCTGTTCTCGGTGATCGGCGGCGGCAAGTCGCTGGCCGGCTCCATGATCGGCGGCATCGCCGAGACCCAGGAGATGCTCGACTTCTGCGCGGAGCACGGCATCGGCGCGGAGATCGAACTCATCGCCGCCTCGGAGATCAACGACGCGTACGAGCGCGTCCTGGCGAGCGACGTCCGCTACCGCTTCGTCATCGACACGGCGACGATCTGACGCCCGTCGTGTGAGCGAGCCCCTGGCCCGGGGCCCCGGCACGTCCTCCTCGGAGGCGTCGCCGGGGCCCCGGGCCAGGGGCGTGTGCGCGGTGGGGCAGGTGGTCCGGCGGGCGGGGTCGCGCCCCGTGTACGGGGCGAGGTCCGCTGACGGGCGAGGCCGGCGCACCGGGCGGGGCCGGTTGGCCGACGGGCGGGTCCGGCCTACGGGCGGGGGCGGGGACCGCCGACGGGCGGGTCCGGCCTACTGGGCTGGTGCGCCGGGTGCCGGTGTCGGTTCCGGTTCCGGGTCGCTGAGCTGCTCGTGCACGTAGTTCCAGGCCACCGCGATCAGCGCAGCGACCGGCACGGCGAGCAGGCTGCCCACGATGCCGGCGAGGCTGCCGCCCAGCGTCACCGCCAGCAGGATCACGGCCGCGTGCAGGCCGAGCCCCCGGCTCTGGATCATGGGCTGGAACACGTTGCCCTCCAACTGCTGCACCACCACGATCAGGGCCAGCACGATCAGCGCGTCCGTCAGGCCGTTGTAGACCAGCGCGATGAGGACCGCGACGAAACCCGCGAACAGCGCGCCGACGATCGGCACGAACGCGGACACGAAGGTCAGCACCGCCAGCGGCAGCACCAGCGGCACCCCGAGAACCCACAGGCCGAGGCCGATCAGGACGGCGTCGAGCAGGCCCACGGCCGCCTGGGAACGCACGAACGAGCCCAGGGTCTCCCAGCCGCGCGCCGCCACGGTCGGGACGTCCGTGGCCAGCCGGCCGGGCAGCTGACGGGCCAGCCAGGGCAGGAACCGCGGCCCGTCCTTGAGGAAGAAGAACATCAGGAAGAGCGCCAGGACGGCGGTGACGATGCCGTTGACGACGGTGCCGACGCCCGTGACGACAGCGCCGACCATGCTGCCGAGGCCGTCCTGGGCGCGGGCGACCGCACTGTCGAAGGCCTTGTTGATCTGGGCGTCACCGATGTTCAACGGCGGCCCGGCCGCCCACTCGCGCAGCCGCTGGATGCCCTCGACCACGCCGTCGGTCAGCTCACCGGACTGCGACGCCACCGGCACCGCGATCAGCGCCACGACCCCCGCGGCGACCGCGAGGAACAGCACGGTCACGGCCGACGCGGCGAGCGCGGGGTGCCACCCGTGCCGGCGCAGGAAACGGGCGACCGGCCAGGTCAGCGTCGTCAGCAACAGCCCGACCACGAGCGGCCAGACCACGGACCACATCCGGCCCATGAGCCACAGAGCCACCGCGAGCATCACGAACACCAGCAGCAACTCCCCGGACACACGCGCGGAGGTACGCAGCGCGGCACGGGTCTTCCCGGAACTCAATGTGGCAGTCACGGAAGCACCTTATGGGTACGCCCGTCACAAGAACATCGCCGCCCCGCACTGCGAGGCGGCAACTGAACGGCCCGAGCGGCTACTTGCCGCTCACGTCGGGTGCGGGGGCGACGCCGACCGGACAGGAGACGCCCGTCCCGCCGGCCCCGCAGTACCCCGCCGGATTCCAGTGCAGGTACTGCTGGTGACGGGCCCCCGCCGGATAGAACACGTGGTCCTCGGCGGGCAGGATCGCGGTGGTGATCCTGCCGTACCCGGCGGCGGTCAGTGCGCGCTGGTAGGTCTCCCGGCTTCGCTCGGCGGCCCGCAGCTGGGCGGGGGAGTGCGTGAAGAGGACCGACCTGACGTGGGTGCCGACGTCGTTGCCCTGGCGGAAGCCCTGGGTGGGGTCGTGCGACTCCCAGAACAGCCGCAGGAGACGCTCGTACGGGACCTTCGCCGGGTCGAAGACCACCCGCACGGTCTCCGCGTGCCCCGTCAGCCCGGTCCGTATCTCGTCGTCCACCGGGTGAGGCGTGAAGCCGCCCTGGAAGCCGACGAGGGTCGTCCATATGCCGCCGGGCAGCTGCCAGAACCTGCGCTCGGCGCCCCAGAAGCAGCCGAGAGCGAAGTCGGCGACCTCGTGGCCCTCGGGGTAGGGGCCGAGAAGCCGCGTTCCGAGAACGGCGTGCTTCTCGGGCACCTCGTACGCCGGGGCGGAGCGGCCGGGCGGGGCCTCCTCGGGTGTGGGCAGGCGCAGTTGGTGCTTCCGTGCGAACGGCATGCGCGTCCCCTCGTCCTCTCCGGTCGTGGCCGCCGGCGGCCCGGCGGTGTCGGTGAGCGGTGTCACTCCCCGGCCGGGGCGACACCGATCGGGCAGGAGACGCCCGTCCCGCCGATCCCGCAGTACCCCGCCGGGTTCTTGTCCAGGTACTGCTGGTGGTAGGCCTCCGCCGGGTAGAAGGCGCGGTCTTCCGCCGGGAGGATCTCCGTGGTGATCGTGCCGTGGCCCGAAGCCGTCAGGACCTTCTGGTAGGCCTCCCGGGAGGCTTCCGCCGTCGCCGCCTGTTCCGGGGTGTGGGTGTAGATCGCCGAGCGGTACTGCGTGCCCACGTCGTTGCCCTGGCGGAAGCCCTGGGTCGGGTCGTGGGACTCCCAGAACGTCTTCAGCAGGCGCTCGTACGACGTCACCTCCGGGTCGTACACCACGCGGACGACCTCCGTGTGGCCGGTCCCGCCCGAGCAGACCTCCTCGTACGTGGGGTTCTCGGTGTAGCCGCCCTGGTAGCCGACCAGGGTCGTCCACACGCCGGCCGGGAGCTGCCAGAACTTGCGCTCGGCGCCCCAGAAACAGCCCATGCCGAAGTCGGCGACCTCCAGGCCCTCGGGGTAGGGGCCGAGGAGCGGGGTGCCGAGGACCGTGTGGCGGTCGGGGACGGCGAACGCCGGCTCCGGGCGACCGGCCAGCGCCTGCTCGGGGGTCGGCAACTGAGGCGTACGGCTGTAGAGGAACATGCGGTCTCCCACTCCCATCGAGGCACCGGTACAGGGCACCGATTCAGTGAACGTGCGCCGCCGCCGCCGAATTCCGGGCGGCCCGCCCGCTCAGTGCGGCAGCGTCGCGGGGCTCCCGCCGTTCGCCTCGTAGCCCGCCACCGCCAGTGCCCGGTACACCGCGAACTCCGCCGCCGGGTCCTGGGACAGCGTCCAGGGCAGCGCGCCGACATGGCCGTCGACGTGGACCAGCTGGTTCATGGCCTCCGCCCAGCGCTCGGCCCGCACCAGGAAGAACACCAGCAGATGGCGGACGTGCGCCGTCATCGGGTCGTCCGGGCGCGCCGAGTGCACCGCGTGCAGCGCGCCGTGCATCGCCTTCGTCACGACCTCGCTCTGGTAGAAGCCGCTGACCAGGTTCACCTCCGGCAGATGCTCGAAGACCGCGAACAGCGGCATCGCCGAGAGGAGGGAGCCCTTCGGGGCGCGGGCCGCCGCGGCCTCCGCGAACTCGTGGGCCAGCGCACGCGAGCCGTGCCACTTCTCGCACCAGTAGTGCAGCGCGGCCAGATGCGCGCCCATGTGCGCCGGGGCGCGGTCCAGGATCTTCAGCCACAGCTGCTCGAACTCGGCCCGCGGGTAGGCCAGGCCGCGCGCGACGGACAGCTCGACGATGTACGGGACGGGGTCCCCGGGCGCCAGCAGCGCCGCGTCGGCGCAGGCCGCCCTGGCCTCCTCCATGATGATCCGGAACTCGTCCGTGCCCGGCGTCGCCGTCCGCCACGCCTGCTGGACCAGGAACTCGGCGTGCACCGCCGCGCCCCCGGCGTCCTTGGGCGCCTCGGCGCGCCACACCCGCAGCCACTGGCCGCCCGGCGACTCGCCGGCGCCGCCCGGCCGCTGCTGCAGCTCCAGCGACGCGGCGCCCGCGAACGCCTGCACCCGCTGCCAGCGCCGCTCGCCCTCCGCCTCGGTGCCGGCGAGGAGCTGCTGGGCCGCCCGGTAGTCCTGGGTGCGCTGCACGACGTCCAGGACGTCCAGCAGGTCCTGGTCGGGGCCGGGCATGCGGATGTCCAGCTCCTCCTCGCGGACGAATCCGTAGTTCTCCGGGTCCGCGGCGTCCGGGTGGCCCGGGTGGACCTGCTCGATCATGCCGCGGCGGCGCCTCAGGAAGGGAAGCAGCACGAAGCCGAGCATGACCGCGGCCATCAGAACCCACAGAATCTCCATGTCACCAGCGAACCAGACCGCGCCGACAATTGGCCAACCCGGTGCACGGACCTGTGCAGAACCTCGTGCGCGAGCGGGCGGGCGGGGCCCGGTGAGCGGGCCGCCGGGCGGCCCGGGGGCACTGGCCGGTTCCTGCCGGGTCCGGTGGGCCGTCATCGGGGCCCCGGGCGCATTACGCTCGGTGCCCATGAGCGACAGGCACATCAGTGAGCACTTCGAGACGCTGGCGATCCACGCGGGCAACACCGCCGACCCCCTCACGGGCGCGGTCGTCCCGCCGATCTACCAGGTCTCGACCTACAAGCAGGACGGCGTGGGCGGGCTGCGCGGCGGTTACGAGTACAGCCGCAGCGCCAACCCCACCCGGACCGCCCTCGAGGAGAACCTCGCCGCCCTGGAGGGCGGGCGCCGCGGCCTCGCGTTCGCGTCCGGGCTCGCGGCCGAGGACTGCCTGCTGCGCACGCTGCTCAGCCCCGGCGACCACGTGGTCATCCCCAACGACGCGTACGGCGGCACATTCCGCCTGTTCGCCAAGGTCGTCTCCCGCTGGGGCGTGGAGTGGTCGGTCGCCGACACCTCCGACCCCGCCGCCGTGCGGGCCGCGATCACGCCGAAGACCAAGGCCGTGTGGGTGGAGACGCCCTCCAACCCGCTGCTCGGCATCACGGACATCGCCGCCGTCGCCCAGATCGCCCGGGACGCGGGCGCCCGGCTCGTCGTCGACAACACCTTCGCCACGCCGTACCTCCAGCAGCCGCTCGCGCTCGGCGCGGACGTCGTCGTGCACTCGCTGACGAAGTACATGGGCGGCCACTCCGACGTCGTCGGCGGCGCGCTGATCGTCGACGACGAGGGTCTCGGCGAGGAGCTCGCCTTCCACCAGAACGCGATGGGCGCGGTGGCCGGCCCCTTCGACTCGTGGCTGGTGCTGCGCGGCACGAAGACGCTCGCGGTGCGCATGGACCGGCACAGCGAGAACGCCGTGAAGGTCGCCGACATGCTGTCCCGGCACGCGCGTGTGACGAGCGTGCTGTACCCGGGGCTGCCCGAGCACCCCGGTCACGAGGTGGCCGCCAAGCAGATGAGGTCGTTCGGCGGCATGGTGTCGTTCCGGGTGCGGGGCGGCGAGGAGGCGGCCGTCGAGGTGTGCAACCGCGCGAAGGTGTTCACGCTCGGCGAGTCCCTCGGCGGCGTGGAGTCGCTGATCGAGCACCCCGGCCGCATGACGCACGCCTCCGCGGCCGGTTCGGCCCTTGAGGTGCCGGCCGACCTGGTGCGGCTGTCCGTCGGCATCGAGAACGCCGACGACCTGCTCCAGGACCTTCAGCAGGCGCTCGGCTAGGACGTGCCGCGCAAGTCCCGCCGTCCGCCCGTGAGGCCGGTGGGCGGGACTTCCGCCACGCGTCCCGGGCCGGGGCCCGGCGTGGTCCGGGGTCACCAGCCGGTCAGCGGTGGAGTCGTGTCGGACGGCGGCTCCACCCAGGGCCGCTCCACCGTCGCCCAGACGAAGAACGCCACGGCCGCGGCGACCAGCACCAGCCACAGCAGCCGGCGCGCGACGGTCCGGCGCCGCAGCATGCGCCCGCCGCGCCGCAGAGCCTCCGCGTACACCTCCGGCGGCACGGGCGGCGGCGACTGCTCCATGGCCCGGCGTACGGCGGCCTGCCGGTCGCGCTCGTTCACGCCCACCGCCTCCCGCGCGGGTCGTGCCGGTGTCCCGGCCGGCTCATGACGGCGCCGCCTTCGGGCCGCCGACCGCCGGTGCCGGGCCGCGTGGCGGGCGCAGCAGCGCCGTCGTCGCCCGGTCGCAGATCACCCGTACGCGGTCGGTGGACAGGCCGAGCAGGGCGGCGGCCTGCTCCTCGGCGACTCCCTCGTACAGCCGCAGGACGAGGATCAGGCGTTCCTGCGGGGTGAGGCGGGCCAGTGGGCCGGCGGGGTGCGGGCGGGGCCGGACCAGGCCGCCGTACCGGTGCCACGAGCCGCGCGCGAAGCGGGTGGCCAGGTGCCGGCGGGCGTGGTCGTAGGGGTCCTCGCCGCGCATGCGGTGCCAGCACGCGTACGTGTGCGCGAGGGCGAGGGTCAGCAGGCGCCGGGCGCGCGGGTTGTCGTCGGGGCGTTCCGCCGTCAGGAGTGTCGCGGCGTGCAGCAGCCGCCCGCCCGCGCCCGCGACGAACGCCTCGAACTCACGGGCCCGGCGGGCGTCCTGGAACGCGTGCCGTTCTCGCACCGCGCCTCCCCGTTGAGGGCGATATCTGAGCTGTCGGGGCCCGGCCGCCTGTGCCGGGGGCCCGGTCTCATATGAGGCCAGGGGTGGCCCGCGGGTCAAGAGCCGGGTACGGATCACGGCTTCAGGTGGTGGGCACGGGTCCGGTGCGGATCACGAGCCGGGCGGTACGCGCGTGTGCGAGAGCCGGGGTGCGGGAGGCGGGCGCGTCGGCGCGGCGGTCCGGTTGCCCGTTCAGGAGGCCGGCGACGGCTCCGTGCTCGGGGCGTCCTGTCCGGCCATGCGGGCGGACAGGGCGGTGTTGAAGCGCGCGAGGAGCGTGCAGAACGCCTCGCGCTCCTCCGGTGCCCAGTCGTGTGTCAGCTCGGCCATCAACTGACGCCGCGACGAGCGCACTTCGTCCAGCCGGGACTGTCCGCGCGGGGACAGCTGGAGCACCACGGCCCGCCCGTCCTCGGGGTGGGAGGTGCGCTTGACGAGCCCGGTGTCGACGAGCGGGGCCACCTGCCGGGTGACCGTGGAGGAGTCGATCCCCATGCTCGCGGCGAGCGCCTTGACGCCCATCGGGCCTTCCTTGTCGAGGCGGTTGAGCAGCAGGTACGCGGCGCGGTCCATGAAGCTGCGCACCTGGCCGACCCCGCCGAGCCGGGTCTGTTCGGCACGGCGCGCGAAGAGCGCCACCTCGTGCTGCAGCGTTTCGAGAAGACCGGTGTCACCGACGGTCGTCATGTCCATCGACATTTCAGGTGAGGGCATGGCCGGGGGCTCACTTCGTGGAGGGCTGCTGGTTGGGGGACAGGGTACGCGGACGGGGGGCGGGCTGTACCGGCTGCGCGGCATCCCGTCTCGGACGTTGGTCACAGCGGCCGATTCCGCCCTGAACTGCGATGCTTGTGTCATGAGCTACAGCACGGCTGACTCCTTGCGGACCGTCACGCTGGACGATGTGCGGGGCGCCCAGAAGATGCTGTCGGGGGTCGCGCGGGTGACCGCCATGGAGGGCAGCAGGCATCTTTCGCAGATGGTGGGCGCCCCTGTCCACCTCAAGTGCGAGAACCTGCAACGGACGGGATCGTTCAAGCTGCGCGGCGCGTATGTGCGGATCGCCGGGCTGCTGCCGGAGGAGCGGGCCGCCGGGGTCGTCGCGGCGAGCGCCGGCAACCACGCGCAGGGTGTCGCCCTCGCGTCGGCGCTGCTCGGGGTGCGGTCCACGGTGTTCATGCCGAAGGGCGCCCCGCTGCCGAAGATCAGCGCCACCCGGGAGTACGGCGCCGAAGTGCGGCTGCACGGCCAGGTGGTCGACGAGACGCTGGCCGCCGCTCAGGAGTACGCGGAGCGGACGGGCGCGGTGTTCATCCACCCCTTCGACCACCACGACATCATCGCGGGCCAGGGCACGGTCGGCCTGGAGATCCTGGAGCAGTGCCCGGAGGTGCGCACGGTCGTCGTGGGTATCGGCGGGGGCGGGCTGGCGGCCGGGATCGCGGTGGCCGTGAAGTCGCTCAGGCCGGACGTGCGGATCGTGGGCGTGCAGGCGGAGGGCGCCGCGGCGTATCCGCCCTCGCTGGCGGCGGGCCGTCCGGTGTCGGTGCGCAACCCGGCGACGATGGCGGACGGCATCAAGGTCGGGCGGCCCGGTGACGTGCCGTTCACGATCGTCGGCGAGCTGGTCGACGAGGTCCGTACGGTGACGGAGGACGAGCTGTCCGCGGCGCTGCTGCTGTGTCTGGAGCGGGCCAAGCTGGTGGTGGAACCGGCCGGGGCGAGCCCGGTGGCGGCGCTGCTGAGCAGGCCGGACGCGTTCGAGGGCCCGGTCGTGGCGGTGCTGTCCGGCGGGAACGTCGATCCGGTGCTGATGCAGCGGGTGCTGCGGCACGGCATGGCGGCGCAGGGCCGCTACCTGGCCGTCCGGCTGCGTCTGACGGACCGGCCGGGGGCGCTCGCGACGCTGCTCGGCGTGTTGTCGGAGGCCGACGCCAATGTCCTGGACGTGAGCCATGTGCGGACCGATCCGCGGCTCGGGCTCACGGAGGCGGAGGTCGAGCTGCACCTGGAGACCAAGGGCCCGGCGCACTGCGCCGAGGTGGAGCGGGCCCTGCAGGACGCGGGCTATCTCGTGATCGGCTGACGTAGAGACGCAAGCCGGGACTCGTCCGTACGGCACTGGCGGTCCGCGCGTACCGCCCCCGCCCCCGCGACGGCCACCGCGACCGCATGAGTGTGCCCCCGGTGCCTGAAGGGCGCCGGGGGCACGACTCGGGACGTCTGCGGGCGGGTCAGCCGTCGTACGGCTCGGCCTTGAGGATCCGCACCGACGCCTTCTTGCCGTTCGGCAGCTCGTACTGGGCGTCCTCGCCGACCTTGTGGCCCATCACGCCGGTGCCGAGCGGTGACTGCGGCGAGTACGTCTCGATGTCGGCGCTCGCGTACTCGCGCGAGGCGAGCAGGAAGGTCAGCGTGTCGTCCTCGTCGCCGTCGAAGGCGATCGTGACGACCATGCCGGGCGCCACCGCGCCGTTGGCGGCCGGGGCCTCGCCGACCTTGGCGTTCTCGAGGAGCTGGGTGAGCTGGCGCACACGGAGCTCCTGCTTGCCCTGCTCCTCCTTGGCCGCGTGGTACCCGCCGTTCTCACGCAGGTCGCCCTCCTCACGCGCAGCGGCGATCTTGGCGGCGATCTCCGTGCGCGCGGGACCAGTAAGGTACTCAAGCTCGTCCTTGAGCTTGTTGTACGCCTCCTGGGTCAGCCAGGTGACGTTCTCGCTGGTCTGGGTCACAGGTGCTCCTCGTAGGTACTGGGAAGACAAAGCATCGCCCTACCCAGAAGCATGTTCCTTCATGGAAGGGCGAAACCACGAGCCTAACAATTCAATGCCCGAAGGGGGAGGACATAAGCGATCAGAATCACGTCAACGCAGGTCAGCCCCTACGTATTCCGGGTGATGGCGGGGTGGGAAAGTTGCGCCCGCCGGGCGGGCCGGGGTGCCGGGTCAGTCGGCGTGGCAGCCGAGCAGCTCGGCGGTGGTGCCCGGGGAGGTCGTACGGAGCGTGACGACCTTGTCGATGCGCGTGGCGTCGCCCTCGAAGCGGAAGTCGGCCCGGCCGACCTCGGCGCCGTTCTCCGCCTGGGACCGCACGGTGCAGTAGCCGCTCGCGCCGGCGTCCTTGCGGACCTCCAGGTGCACCTTCACGGCGTTCTTCGAGGTGTCGAACTCGATCACTTCGGCGCTGATTTTGTTCTGGCCGACGTAGTGGTAGGCGAAGTAGCCGAGCAGTGCGAGCAGGGCCGCGCCGAGGACGGCGCCGACGATCCTGAGCGTGCGGTCGTCGCGTCCCGCCGAGGCACGGCCGTAGCGGCCCTCGGGCGGTCGCGTGCTCGCCGTGCTCATGATCGTCCTCTCGGCAGGAAAGGGACAGTTGTCCCGAAAGGGGCCCTGGAGCCCGGCCCCGGAATTATTCGTCCCCCGATTCGGTCACTATAGAAGCCTCCACCTGCCACCCGACCGCCGCCCCTCAAGGACGCCCCGACAGGGCGGCACCATTGGAATGCGCCGACGCACACGGGCGCCGACTGACTGAGGATTCGAGTCTTGACTGACCAGTTGCGACTGATGGCCGTCCACGCCCACCCCGACGACGAGTCGAGCAAGGGCGCGGCCACCATGGCGAAGTACGTGTCCGAGGGGGTGGACGTGCTGGTCGTGACCTGCACGGGCGGGGAGCGCGGCTCCATCCTCAATCCGAAGCTGCAGGGCGACAAGTACATCGAGGAGCACATCCACGAGGTACGCAAGAAGGAGATGGACGAGGCCCGCGAGATCCTCGGCGTGAAGCAGGAGTGGCTCGGTTTCGTCGACTCCGGGCTGCCGGAGGGCGACCCGCTGCCGCCGCTTCCCGAGGGCTGCTTCGCCCTCCAGGACGTCGACGAGGCGGCCGGCGAGCTCGTGAAGCAGATCCGCTCCTTCCGTCCGCAGGTGATCACCACCTACGACGAGAACGGCGGTTACCCGCACCCCGACCACATCATGACCCACAAGATCACGATGGTGGCCTTCGAGGGCGCGGCCGACACCGGGAAGTACCCGGAGGCCGAGTTCGGTCCGGCGTACCAGCCGCTGAAGGTGTACTACAACCAGGGCTTCAACCGGCCCCGCACCGAGGCGCTGCACCAGGCGATGCTGGACCGGGGGCTGGAGTCGCCGTACGGGGAGTGGCTCAAGCGCTGGGACGAGTTCCAGCGCGAGGAGCGGACGATCACCACGCACGTGCCGTGCGCCGACTTCTTCGAGATCCGCGACAAGGCGCTGATCGCGCACGCCACGCAGATCGACCCCGACGGGGGCTGGTTCCGGGTGCCGATGGACGTCCAGAAGGAGGTCTGGCCGACGGAGGAGTACGAGCTCGCGAAGTCTCTCGTCGCGACCTCCCTCCCCGAGGACGACCTCTTCGCGGGCATCCGCGACAATGCCTGACATGAGCGCAAGCGCAAGCCAGGCAATGACGCACCTCGTCGTACTCGCCAAGGAGGTGGACGAGGACAAGGTCACCCCCGGCGTCCTCGGTTTCATCGTCTTCGCGGCGATGGCGCTGGCGGTGTGGGCCCTGATGAAGTCGATGAACCGGCACATGGGGAAGGTCGACTTCGAGGAGCCGGCGGACGCCGGCACCGAGAAGACCGAGGCCTCCGGCCCGGCGAAGCCGCGCAAGGGCTGACTCCTGTTCCCGGGCGCCCCGCGCGGCGCCCGGGCCACGGCACCGGGGCGGAGCGGGCTCCGGCGCCGCCCGGCCCGCCCTCGGCGGCCCCCTGCCCGGCCCGCGTCACCGCTCCGCCGTCCGGACCGGCACCCCCATGACCTCACGGGAGTGGCGGGTCGGGGTCATGCCCAGGCGCCAGGCCTGCCAGCCGGATTCCAGGGTGATGCCGCGCTCCAGGAGGAGCTGGTAGGCGTCGGCGCAGTCGTCCAGCTTGGGGTCGCGCAGCGGATGGTTCGCGCGGGTCAGCTGGGCCAGCTCCTCCTGGGCCACCGCCGTGCCGACCTCGACGCCGCCCGGGGCCGCGTACGGCAGCAGGGTGCAGCGCAGGAAGCGGGCCCAGTCCGCGCCGCGCAGGTCCCCGTACGAGGCGAACAGGGCCGCCGCCTCGTCGCACAGGGCCAGCGCCGGCTGCGTGCGCGCGTTGCCCGCGTCGACCACCGCGAGCTCCAGGCAGGTCCAGGCCTCGCCGTGGGCGACGCCGATGCGGTGGAAGTCGGCGCGGGCGTCCACGAGGAGCTGCCGGGCGAAGCCGGAGTTCCGGAGGGAACCCGTCTGCGCCGCCCGCTGGTCGCGGGTGACCCGCGCCGAGTGGTGCCGCGCGCAGGCCAGGCCGTACACGTCGCGCATGCGGGAGAACATCTGGCGGGAGCGTTCCAGCTCGCGCACCGCCCGGCCCAGGTCGCCGGTCTCCTCCAGCGCCTGGCCCAGGTAGTAGATCGTCCAGGCCTCCCCGCGGGCGTCCTCGTTGTCGCGGTGCCGGGCCGCGGCGCGCCGCAGTTCCTCCACCGAGGGCGCCGCGTCCCCGTCGACCAGGCGGGCCCGCGCCAGCTGGGTCAGCGCCCAGGCCTCGCCGCGCGCGTCGCGGGTGCGGCCGTACAGGTCGAGGGCCGTGCGCAGCTCGGACTCGGCGCGGGGTACGTCGCCCATGCGCAGGTTGAGCTGGCCGAGCTGGTAGTGCGCCCAGGCCTGGCCGTGCACGGACTCGCCCGCGCGGTGCAGCACCAGCGACTCGGTGAGCAGGCCGAGGGCCTCGGCGAGGCGGGCCCGGTCGCGTTCCACCGCGGCCAGCGCGTGCATCGTCCACGCCCGGTCCGTGGCCAGCTCGGGGGAGGCCTGCAGGTCCAGCGCCTCCCGCAGCTTCGCCGCCGCCTCCGTCAGATTGCCCTGGTGGTGCAGCGTGATGCCGAGGGAGCACAGGGCACGGGCCACGCCCGCGTCGTGGTGGGCCTCCCTGTAGAGGTCGACCACGGAGGCGAGGGTGGTGCGCGCCTTGTCGAGTTCGCCGAGCTGGCGGGCGGCGATGCCGGTGCGCCACTGCACCGAGCGGACCAGCAGGCCCTGGTCGACGGACTGGGCCAGCTCGCTGATCTCACCGAGCCGGTACAGGTCGCCGCGCAGCAGGCAGTAGTCGCACAGCGCGCCCAGCAGGTTCAGCACGGCCGCCTGGTCGACGCCCTCGGCGTGCCGCAGCGCGGCCGTGATGAAGCTCGACTCGTCGTCCAGCCAGCGCAGCGCCTCGTCCAGGGAGGTGAAGCCGTGCGAACCGAACCGGTCCGAGCGGGTCGACATGTTGCCGTCGACCAGGCGCAGCACGGAGTCGGCGAGGTCGGCGTAGTTGACGATCAGGCGTTCCTGCGCCGCCGTGCGCTCCGCCGGGTCCTCCTCGTCCAGGAGGCGGGCCTGCGCGAAGGACCGCACCAGCTCGTGCAGCCGGTAGCGGTCGCCGCGCACCTGGTCGATGAGGCCGGCCCGGGACAGCTCCGCCAGCCGGCGGGTCGCCTCCGTCTCGTCGGTCGCGAGCAGCGCGGCGGCGGCAGCGGCGCCCAGTGACGTGCGGCCGGCCAGCGCCAGGCGGCGCAGCAGCCGACGTGCCGTCTCGGACTGGTCGCTGTAGCGCAGCCACAGCGCCCGCTCCACCGGCTCCACGGGCCCGTAGGCGCCGAGGTCGGCGGCGAGGCGGCGCGGCGAGCGCGGGCCGAGGGCCGAGCCCGCGGTGCGCAGCGCGAGCGGCAGCCCGCCGCACAGCTCCCGGATGCGGTCGGCGGACTCGGTGTCGTAGGGCGCCGTGCTGTCCTGCGCGGCGGCGGTGAGCAGTTCCTCCGAGCCGGCGGCGTCAAAGGGCTCGACGGGCAGCTCGTGGACCCGGGCGGGCAGGTCGGCCGGCAGGTCCAGCGGCTGCCGGGCGGTGACCAGGACGAGGCTGTCGGAGCGCTCCGGGACGAGGGCGCGGACCTGTTCGGGGTCCGAGGCGTCGTCCAGGACGATCGTGACCGGCAGGCCCGTCAGATGCTGGTGGTACAGCTCGCTCAGCCGCTTGAGCTGCTGGCCGGGCGACGAACGCTCCCGGAACAGCAGTTGCTCCCGGGGCGCGCCGAGCCGGTTCAGCAGGTGCAGCAGGGCGTCCCGGGTGGACAGCGGTGACTCCTGCCGGCTGTCGCCGCGCAGATCGACCACGCACGCGCCGCGGAAGTAGTCCTTCAGGTCGTGGGCGGCGCGCACCGCGAGGGCGGTACGGCCGCTGCCGGGCGCGCCGTGCAGCACGACGACCGTCGGCCGGGTCTCGGTGCCGGCCCGCGCGGCCTGCACCCACTGCCGGATGCGGGCCATCTCCTGCCGCCGGCCCGCGAACGCCCCTGAGGCCACCGGGAGTTGCGCGAAGGACTGCGCCAGGACGTTGCGGCCGCGGGCCGCCGCGCTCTTGTCGGCGCCGCGCAGCTGCGGGCCGCCCTCGTTCTTCGGGCCGGTGGACGCGCTCAGCACCCGCTGCTGGTCGAGGAACGGCCGGATGCCGCGCACCTCCAGCGCCGTCAGCCACTGCAGCCTCAGCTGTTCGGGCCCGCCGGGCTGGCTCGCCGCGCCGGCGCGGTGGTGGGCGGCGGGCAGATGGGAGCCGACCACCTTCACCACCGTCGCGGCGGCGCCCACGACGCCGACGGTCACCCCGGCGCCGAGCGCGGTCCCGGCGCTGGTGCCCAGGGCCAGGTCGGCGACGGTGGCCGCGACCGCGGCGACGCCGGCCACCAGCAACGGGGTGCCGCCGCCCTGGCGGGCGTAGCGCTGGCGCAGGGTGAGCTGTCCGGCGGCGGCCTCGTCCAGCGCGCGGGTGTAGGCGGCGTACTCGTCGGCGGCCGTGCGGGCCATGGCGTCGAGGGAGCCGCGGGCGCGGGACAGCAGGACGTTCCCGTCGAGTCTGCCGCCCGAGCGCCGGACCTCCTCCTCGACGGCCCGTGCCAACAGCCGTTCGGCGTCGGCCCGATGACTGTCCCGCATGTCACGTCCCCCTCCGGCGGCGACTGATTCGCCTACGAGTGTCCTTCGGACGGGGCGTCAGCGCGAGGGGGCGGCGATCACCGGTGACTCCGGCGCGGGAGCGTCCCGGCCGCCGGGACACCGGATCCGGACAGAGGGCGCGGTACGGCTGGAGGACCGGGGGACCGGCGAGGGCCCGGCCCTGCTGATGCTCTCCGGGCGCTCCGCACCGCACCACGCCCACCGCGCCGCACCGCGCGGTCGACGACGTGCTCGTGGCCGGCGTGACCCGGCTCGGCACCCTCGGCGGCGACGCCTGCGCCGTACCGGAGCTGCGCGAGCTGCTGCTGCCGGTGCTGCGCGCCGACGACCGGCTCATCTGGACCTGCCGGCGGGAGCGGCCCGCCGTGCCGCCGGCCCCGGTCGTGGCACCGGCCTGTGCCGGCTTCCCGGCGTGGATGCCGGCAGGGGCACGCTGTGGCGCATGCGCGAGGCGGGGGCGGGTGCGGAAAGATGGGGGTATGCCGAACCGACTGGCGCACGAGACGTCCCCGTACCTCCTTCAGCACGCCGACAACCCCGTCGACTGGTGGCCCTGGTCCGCCGAGGCCTTCGAGGCGGCGCGCGAGCGGAATCTGCCCGTGCTGCTGAGCGTCGGCTATTCGAGCTGCCACTGGTGCCACGTCATGGCGCACGAGTCCTTCGAGGACGCGGCGACGGCCGACTACCTGAACGCGCACTTCGTCAGCGTCAAGGTCGACCGCGAGGAGCGTCCCGACGTGGACGCCGTCTACATGGAGGCCGTGCAGGCGGCGACCGGGCAGGGCGGCTGGCCCATGACGGTGTTCCTCACGCCGGACGCCGAACCGTTCTACTTCGGCACGTACTTCCCGCCCGAGGCCCGGCACGGCATGCCGTCCTTCCGGCAGGTGCTGGAGGGCGTGCACGCGGCGTGGACCGACCGGCGCGAGGAGGTCGCCGAGGTCGCCGGGAAGATCGTGCGGGACCTGGCCGGGCGGAAGTTGTCGTACGGGGACGCGCAGGTGCCCGGCGAGCAGGAGCTCGCGCAGGCGCTGCTGGGGCTCACCCGGGAGTACGACCAGCAGCGCGGCGGATTCGGCGGGGCACCGAAGTTCCCGCCGTCCATGGTCATCGAGTTCCTGCTGCGCCACCACGCCCGCACCGGCGCCGAGGGCGCCCTCCAGATGGCCGCCGACACCTGCGAGCGCATGGCGCGCGGCGGGATCTACGACCAGCTCGGCGGCGGCTTCGCCCGGTACTCCGTGGACCGCGAGTGGGTCGTCCCGCACTTCGAGAAGATGCTGTACGACAACGCCCTGCTGTGCCGCGTGTACGCGCACCTGTGGCGCTCCACCGGCTCCGAGCTGGCGCGCCGGGTCGCGCTGGAGACGGCCGACTTCATGGTGCGGGAACTGCGCACCGCCGAGGGCGGGTTCGCCTCCGCGCTGGACGCCGACAGCGACGACGGCAGCGGACGGCACGTCGAGGGCGCCTACTACGTGTGGACTCCGGCGCAGCTGCGGGAGGTCCTCGGGGACGACGCCGGCCTCGCCGCCCAGTACTTCGGCGTGACCGAGGAGGGCACCTTCGAGCACGGCTCGTCCGTCCTGCAACTCCCGCTGCAGGAGGGCGTGTTCGACGCCGAGAAGATCGAGTCGGTCAAGGCGCGCCTCCTCGCGGCGCGTGCCGAGCGGCCCGCGCCCGGCCGGGACGACAAGGTCGTCGCCGCCTGGAACGGCCTGGCGATCGCCGCGCTCGCCGAGACCGGCGCCTACTTCGACCGGCCCGACCTGGTCGAGGCCGCCGTCGCCGCCGCCGACCTGCTGGTCCGGCTGCACCTGGACGACCAGGTCCGGCTGGTCCGCACCAGCAAGGACGGCCGCGCCGGCGCGAACGCGGGCGTGCTGGAGGACTACGCCGACGTCGCCGAGGGCTTCCTCGCGCTGGCGTCCGTCACGGGCGAGGGCGTCTGGCTGGAGTTCGCCGGGTTCCTCGTCGACCACGTGCTGGCGCGGTTCACCGGCGAGTCCGGCGGGCTGTACGACACGGCGGCCGACGCCGAGCGGCTGATCCGCCGGCCGCAGGACCCCACCGACAACGCCACCCCGTCCGGCTGGACGGCGGCGGCGGGCGCGCTGCTGAGCTACGCCGCGCACACCGGGTCCGAGCCGCACCGCACCGCCGCCGAGCGGGCGCTGGGCGTGGTCAAGGCGCTCGGTCCGCGCGTCCCGCGCTTCATCGGCTGGGGCCTGGCGGTGGCCGAGGCCGTCCTCGACGGGCCCCGCGAGATCGCGGTCGTCGGCCCCGCCCCGGACGACGCCGCGACGCGTGCCCTGCACCGCACCGCGCTGCTGGGCACGGCGCCCGGCGCGGTCGTCGCGGTGGGCACGCCGGGCAGCGACGAGTTCCCGCTGCTCGCCGACCGGCCGCTGGTGGGCGGGGAACCGGCGGCGTACGTCTGCCGCAACTTCACGTGTGACGCCCCGACGACCGACCCGGAGCGGTTGCGTACCGCGCTGGGGGGATGACGGCTACGGCAAAAGGTGCGGTGGGGCATGACCGGATTGGGCGGCTGTTCGATCAACTCCCGCTGGCCGCCGCTCCGTTGGGAAACGCGGTAGGTATCGGAACAGCCCCCGTGCTTCACAGTTCCCCGATCATCGTGATCGTCGGGCACGACGATCCGGAGACCGCCGAGGTCGCCGAGTACGCGGCGGCGCGCGACCCGCGGGTCCGCGTGGTCGTGGACACCCACGCGAAGAAGAACAAGCCGAAGGCCATGAACACGGCGCTGCCGCACTGCCGCGGCGACGTCGTCGGGGTCTGACGCCGAGGACCAGGTCCCCGGCCGAGGTGAAGCCGACGACCGCCGCCCGCTGCGCCTGGCTCGAGCAGCACGAGTACGGCCGTCTGGAGGTCAACGGCAGGGACGACCCGCTGCGCCTGGACCGCGACAAGGACGGCACCGCCTGCGGCAGGGGCGACGTGCGGCGCCGTTAGACGCTGCGGCCGGGCGAGAACTCGGCGAGGGCGCGCTCCACGATGGCTTCCAGCTGTTCGTGGTGCGCGCCCTTCCAGTAGGCGCGCCCGCACTCCCGGCACTGCGCGAACACGTCGTACGACCGCTGCGTGCCGCCCTTGAGCTGGTCCGCGACCTCTTCCTTGGAGGCCTCGCGCAGCAGCCCGTTGCAGGCGGTGCACCGCGTCCAGGGGCGCAGCCGGGGCTGGAAGCGGTCCAGGACGTCCCGGAGCTGGTCCTCGGGCCGGGTGCTGTAGACGAAGGCGCCGGCCCACAGTTCGCGGCGGCGCAGCAGGCCCCGGTCGCGGCTGAGCATGACGCGCTGCTCGGCGGCGGAGCGGGCGGCGAGCGCCGGGTCGCCGATGTCCGTCGACTCGTACGCCGTGTCCACGCCGAGCAGCCGCAGCCGGCGGGCCAGCGTGCCGAGGTGCACGTCGAGGAGGAAGCGCAGCGGGGCGCCCGGGACCTGTTGCGGGCGCCGCACGGGCCGGACGGTCACCGACTCGCCGGCCGCGGGGACGTGCGCGGTGGGCACCTCACGGCCGTCGACGACGAGGGCGCCGACCTCGGTGAGCGGGACGCCGAGCGACTCGACGACGTGGCCGAGGGCCGAGACGCCGTCGGTGCGCAGCGCGGTGGCGCCGCCGCGGCGTTCCCCCGGCACGAACAGGTGCAGCTCGGCGGCGAATTCCACGTGGATCTCCGGGCGGTTCACCCGGTCAGGATGACATGACGGCCGCCTGCCCGGCCGGTGCTTTTCCGGGGGCGTCCCGGACGGGTCACCCGTGCTGGTACGCCACCAGGGAGATCGCGACGTAGTGCGTGATGAACGCCGCCAGCGTGAAGGAGTGGAAGACCTCGTGGAAGCCGAACCAGCGCGGTGAGGGGTTGGGGCGCTGGAGGCCGTAGATCACGCCGCCCGCGCTGTAGAGCAGGCCGCCGACGATCACCAGGACGAGGACCGCCACGCCGCCGGCCCGCATGAAGTCCGGCAGGTAGAAGACGGCCGCCCAGCCCATGGCGATGTAGCAGGGCGTGTAGAGCCAGCGGGGCGCGCCGACCCAGAACACGCGGAAGAGGATGCCCGCGGCGGCGGCCGCCCAGATGCCCCACAGCAGCCACTGGCCCTTGGCGCCGGGCAGGAGCAGCATCGTCAGCGGGGTGTAGGTGCCCGCGATGATCAGGAAGATGTTGGCGTGGTCGAGCCGGCGCAGGATGCCGTCCATGCGCGGGCTCCAGTCGCCCCGGTGGTACAGCGCGCTCACGCCGAACAGCAGGCACGCCGTGAGGGCGTAGATCCCGCAGGCGACGCGGCCGCGGGTGGACGGGGCGAACGCGGTGAGCACCAGGCCGGCGACCAGGGCGGCCGGGAACATGCCGAGGTGCAGCCAGCCCCGGAGCTTGGGCTTGACGGGATGCGGCAGGGAGAGCGCGACGGGGCCCCGGCCGGCGGCCGACGACTCCGTGCGCGCGTCGGGAGCGGACGCTGTCATGCGCTTCATCGTACCTACGGAACCGTAAGTTATGCGTTCGAGGACGCCGTTGAGGGCCGGGAGTGGCCATGGTCTCACGGGATACCCGGCCACGGACACTGACGGAGTACCCCCGGTGAAGGGGTGGTGACACTCGGAAAACATCGGGACGAGTGGCGATGCTCACTCCGCTCACCTGTGGGCCCCTCTGGACATATGGGCACTCTCGTCGGATGATCAAATGAGTGCGGTCGGCACCGGATGAGCGCCAGAGATCGAACCGTGAAGCATCCGGGTCGCAGCCCCCACGGGGCCTCCAACCAAAAAATCCCTCATTTAGGAGCAATCGTGGCGCGCGACATCGCGGCTCCCTCCGTGGTCCCCACCAACCACCAGGAACTGATCTCGTGGGTCGACGAGATCGCCGAACTGACGCAGCCGGACTCCGTGGTCTGGTGCGACGGCTCGGAGGCCGAGTACGAGCGACTGTGCGAGGAGCTCGTCGAGAAGGGCACCTTCCGGAAACTCGACCCGATCAAGCGCCCCAACTCCTACTACGCCGCGTCCGACCCCACCGACGTCGCCCGCGTCGAGGACCGCACCTTCATCTGCTCCGAGAAGGAGGAGGACGCCGGTCCCACCAACCACTGGAAGGCCCCCGCCGAGATGCGGGAGATCTTCCGGGGCTCCGGCGGGCAGGGCGGCCTGTTCCGCGGCTCGATGCGCGGCCGCACCATGTACGTCGTGCCCTTCTGCATGGGCCCGCTCGGCTCGCCGCTGTCCGCGATCGGCGTCGAGATCACCGACTCGGCGTACGTCGCCGTCTCCATGCGCACGATGACCCGGATGGGGCAGCCGGTCCTGGACGAGCTCGGCTCCGAGGGCTTCTTCGTCAAGGCCGTGCACACCCTCGGCGCCCCGCTGGAGCCCGGCCAGGCGGACGTCCCCTGGCCCTGCAACCAGACCAAGTACATCTCGCACTTCCCGGAGTCCCGCGAGATCTGGTCCTACGGCTCCGGCTACGGCGGCAACGCCCTGCTCGGCAAGAAGTGCTACGCCCTGCGCATCGCCTCCGTCATGGCCCGCGACGAGGGCTGGCTCGCCGAGCACATGCTGATCCTGAAGCTGACCCCGCCGCGCGGCGAGGCCAGGTACGTCGCCGCCGCCTTCCCGAGCGCCTGCGGCAAGACCAACCTCGCCATGCTGGAGCCGACCATCCCCGGCTGGACGGTCGAGACCGTCGGCGACGACATCGCCTGGATGCGGTTCGGCGAGGACGGCCGCCTCTACGCGATCAACCCGGAGGCCGGCTTCTTCGGCGTCGCGCCCGGCACCGGCGAGCACACCAACGCCAACGCGATGAAGACGCTGTGGGGCAACGCCGTCTTCACCAACGTCGCCCTCACCGACGACAACGACGTGTGGTGGGAGGGCATGACCGAGCAGCCCCCGGCCCACCTCACGGACTGGAAGGGCAACGACTGGACGCCCGATTCGGGGACCCCGGCCGCGCACCCCAACGCCCGCTTCACCGTCCCGGCCTCGCAGTGCCCGATCATCGCGCCCGAGTGGGAGGACCCCAAGGGCGTGCCGATCTCGGCGATCCTCTTCGGCGGCCGGCGCGCCACCGCCGTACCGCTGGTGACGGAGTCCTTCGACTGGAACCACGGCGTCTTCCTCGGCGCCAACGTGGCCTCCGAGAAGACCGCCGCGGCCGAGGGCAAGGTCGGCGAGCTGCGCCGCGACCCGTTCGCCATGCTGCCGTTCTGCGGCTACAACATGGGCGACTACATGGGTCACTGGGTGGACGTCGCCAAGGACAAGGACCAGTCCAAGCTGCCGAAGATCTACTACGTCAACTGGTTCCGCAAGAACGACGAGGGCGCGTTCGTCTGGCCCGGCTTCGGTGAGAACGGCCGCGTCCTGAAGTGGATCGTGGAGCGCCTGGAGGGCCGGGCCGAGGGCGTCGAGACCCCGATCGGCGTGCTGCCGGCCAAGGGCTCCCTCGACACCGACGGCCTGGAACTGGCCGACGAGGACCTCGACTTCCTGCTCACCGTCGACAAGGAGGTGTGGCGGGAGGAGGCAGCGCTGATCCCCGAGCACCTCAACACCTTCGGCGACCACACGCCGAAGGAACTGTGGGACGAGTACCGCGCGCTGGTTGAGCGCCTGGGCTGATCCCCCCGAGAACCCCCGCGACCGGCCCCGATGGGAGCCCTGACCAGTGATCGTCACGGGCCGGTCGCGGGACACGACCCGCGGGGACCCGCACAACGGCGTGCGAGGTTCCGGGCCGCCGCCGCCGCACTCCGTCCGCCCCGACGGACACGCGGCGGCCGGTCCGCCCCGCCCTCATCGGCCCGGCCCGCCCCGCGGGCTCTCACGAACGTGCCGATGGGTGAGCGAGCGCCCCGGACGGCGAACCCCGCCGACCGGGGCGCTCGGCCGTTCCCGGGCCCAGCTCGCACCACACGGTCTTGCCGGTGCCGGGCGGCCCGTGCGTCACGCCCCACTTCACGGCCAGCGCGTCCAGCAGCGCGAGCCCCCGCCCCGACTCCTCGTCGGCGCCCACGGCCGCCCGCAGGACGGGCAGCGCACGCGGGTCCGGGTCGGTGACCTCCAGACGCGTACGGCCGTCGTCCTCGCACGACACCCGGACGGTGACGGGCACTCCCTCGCCGACGTGCCGGATCACGTTCGTGACGAGTTCGCTCGCACAGAGCTGCACGTCGGCGCCGTACGCGCCCAGGGCGCGGCGCACGCCGGACACCTCGACCGGTGCCGCGAGCAGGTCGAGCGTCAGCGCCGGCCGCATCACGCGGCCCCCTTGCGCAGCGCGGCGGTCAGGGCGCGGGCCGTGACGAGATTGCAGTTGCCGAGCGCGATCAGGGTCCGGACGGGGCAGCCGGAGGCGAAGGTCGGGAGGTCGACGCCGAGGGACGGCAGGGTGATGCCGTGCGCGGCGAGCGCCGCCCGCAACTCCTCGGCGCAGACGTCGGCTTCGGTGGACCTGTGCATGGGGGATCACGCCTTCCGGTGCTCTGTGTGACGAACCACTCACACTGTGACGCCGGTCCGCGTAGCGTGACAGCCATTCGGCATCCCGGTCCTGAACTGCACATATGCGGTCCGGCAGTTGGCAGGGGCCGGGGAACGCCGGGGAGCGGACGGTAACGGCACACCAAGGACGGTGAACGATGGGTCAGCGCAAGGACATCGACGGCTCGACGGGCGTCCCCACCTTCTACGGCAGCGAGCTGCGCTGGAAACGGGAGGAAGCGGGGCTGACGCTCCAGCAGTTGGTCGAGGGCAGCTTCTACGGCCCGAGTCACCTCAGCGAGATCGAACGGGGGACACGGCGGATGCCGGCCGACCTGGCCGACCACGTGGACAAGGTGCTGGGCACGGACGGCTTCTTCCGGCGGCGCTGCGAGGACGTGCGGAGGGCCAAACGCCGGGGTCACGCGCGGTACTTCGAGCGGGTGCTGGAGGCCGAGAAGCACGCGGAGACCATCGAGGAGTGGTGTCCCACGCTGGTTCCGGGGCTGTTGCAGACGGAGGCGTACGCGCGGGCGGTGGTGCGGTCCGCGCATCCGCTGGCGCCGGACGAGGAGGTGGAGGAGAAGGTGTCCGCTCGGCTGGCGCGGGCCCGCCTCTTCGAGGACAACCACAAGACCCCCGAGTACTGGGTGATCCTCCCCGAGTCGCTGCTGCGTCAGCCGATCCTGCCGCCGGAGCAGCATGCCGAACAATGGCAGCGCGTCACGGAACTGGCCCGACGCCACCGGATCGTTTCCCAGATCCTTCCGTGGAACTGCGGGCCGCACCCGCTCATGATGGGTATGGCCAAGGTCATGGCTTTCGTTGATGCCCCGCCACTGGTGTATGTGGAGTCGCAGTACAGCGGGGACACCATCGACGATCCGGCCCTCGTGAAGCAGTACCGCAAGGCATACGATCGGCTCAGGGCCGCCGCACTGCCTCCGGAGGCGTCCCTCGCCCTGATCGAGCAAGCGGCTGAGGATGACCGAAATGGCAAGCAAGGGGATTGACTTGAGCACGGCTGCCTGGCGCAAGAGCAGCTACAGCAACGGCGACGGCGGCGACTGCGTAGAGATAGCCGAGGCCTTCCCGGGTGCCGCCCGCTGGCGCAAGAGCACATACAGCAACGGCACCGGAGGCAACTGCGTCGAGGTCTGTGACGCCCACGTCGCCGTGGTCCCCGTCCGTGATTCCAAGGTTCCCCACGGGCCCGTCCTCACCGTCACGGCCCCGGCCTGGACGTCGTTCGTCGCGTCCCTGAAGTGAACGTGCGGGCGGACGGCCGTGCGGGCCGTGCCGCCGCGCCCCCTTGCTCACAGGATCTTCACTGCTGTTGCATGGGCGGGTCACGGGCCCCGCCAACGTAGGCGTGGCCCAACGCGCACTGTGGGGGGCACAGTTGAATACCGGACACCGTTCCAGACGTCTCGCGGCCACCGTTCTCGCCGGCGCGCTCGCCGGGGCCGGGCTGACCGTCGCCGCCGCGCCCGCGGCGCACGCCGCCGCGTCCGAGGTGGTCGCCAAGCTGCCCATCTCGTCGTTCTCGGCGCTGGCCGTCGACAACGTCCACCAGAAGGTCTTCGTCGCGGACAGCAACGTCGGCTACTACCAGAACTCCGGCACCATCGCCGTGTACAACTTCGCGGGCGAGCGCCTCACCACGCTCACCACCGCCCAGTCCCACGTCTCCGGCCTCGCGGTCAGCGACGACGGCGACAAGCTCTACGTCGGCCAGCGCGAGCGCGTCGAGGCCTTCGACACCACCACCTACCAGCGCACCCACGTCGCCTACGCGAGCACCGACTACTGCGGTCGCGAACTCGCCCAGTCCGGCGGCCAGGTGTACCTCACGACGCCGTACGCCTACTACACCAGCGACTGCCCGGTCGCGCACACCAACCTCGACGCGGTCGTGAACGGCGGCCTGACCCGCACCGGCTGGAACGACTACGGGGACCTGCTGCTGGAGTCCGGCCCGGGGGACCGGATGCTGATGGGCCAGCCGCGCAACGCCAAGGCGGCCGACCCCTTCCTCACCGTGTTCGACACGAGCAACGGCTCCCTCGTCCGCAACGCCGCCCGGCGCTTCGCCGACGCTGCGGGCAACGGCGCGCTGAACGTGAAGGACCTGGCGTTCTCCGCCGACGGCGGCAAGGTCGCCGTCGCCGACGCCTCCGCCGGGACCCGGCTGCTGAACACCTCCGACCTGTCGGACGCGGCGACCGGCTACCCGCCGCTCCCGGCCGGGGCCACCGCCTCCGCGGTCGCCTTCAGCGGCGACGGCAAGTACGTCGCGCGCGGCGCCGCCGCCACCGGCTCCGTCCCCGACCTGCTGGTGCAGCCGGCCGACCCGGCCGACTCCACCCCGCCGCTGGAGTTCGTCTTCGAGGGCAGCCTGGACGGCGACCGGGTCGTGCCGCGCGGCACGGAGTGGTCGGCCGACGGGTCCCGGCTGTTCACGGTGACGACCGACCGGGCCGGTAGCCAGTACTGGCTGCACGTCATCCAGCCGCCGGCCGTCCAGTACGACGCCCGCTTCACCGGCGGCGTCACCCACAGTCCCGCCGGGGCCGTCGCCGGTGAGCCGCTCGCGGTGCGGGGCACGCTGGAGGTCGACGGGCCGGCGCCCGCCGAGCCGCTGAAGGTGAAGGCGACCCGCACCGACGCGACCGGCACGCGCGACGTCGGCACGGCGACCGTCAGGGCGGACGGCAGCTTCACGGTGCTGGACGAGCCGGACGCGGTCGGGAAGGCCACGTACACCCTGTCCTTCCTCGGCGACCTGACCCACCGCCCGGCCGCCGACGTCACGCACACCGTCGACGTCGGCAAGGCGGCCTCGTCGATCACGCTGACCGCCCCGGCGGAGGCCACGCTCGACGGCGTGACGATCACCGGCACGTTCGGCGCGCAGGGCAAGGCGCTGCCGGAGCGGGCCACGCTGAAGGTGGAGCGCACGGACCGTCAGGGCAGCGGCGTGCTCAGCTCGGTGACCGTGGCCGCCGACGGCACCTTCACCGTCCACGACATCCCGCGCGAGCGGCGTGAGGTCACGTACACGGTGAGCTGGCCGGGCGACGACCTGCACGAGGGCTCGTCGGCCGCCGCGACGGTGTTCGTCAGGCGATGAGTGCACCGCACCGGGTCCTCCCGGTGCGGTGGCGTGGTTTCATGGCGCCCGGTCCGCGCGTCGCTGCGGGTGCACGCGGACCGGGGCCGTCAGGGGAGCCCGGGTGGGCTCAGCGGGACGCGAGTTCGCGCGGCTCCAGGGCCGCGGCGTGGGCGTCCATGCGCTCGGCGGCCAGGATGGCGGCCGCCGTGTCGGCGCGGGATGCGGCGACGACCAGGGCGCGCCCGGCCAGGGCGTGCGCCCGCCGGTGCAGGGCGACGCTCCGGGCCGCGGACGCGGCTGTGGTCGCCGCGGCGCGGGCCGGCGGGCGTCCGCCCCGCAGCCGAGTCACCTGGGCGGCGAGTCGTTCGGAGGCGGCGTCCAGGTCGGCGCACGGGGTCAGGGCCCGCAGCTCGTCCGTGACGGCGAGCAGCGCGGCGAGGTGGCCCGCGAGCTGGATGTCCAGCTCCTCCTCACGGGACCGGTGCGGGAAGTCCGTGTCGGCCGTCGTGCTGTGGACCGACTTGGTGCGGATCGGTTCGTACATGGGACGGCCTCCTGAGCTTCAACAGGAAACCATCCTACCTTAGATTCCGTCTAAAGTTGTGCCGTCGGTTCTCTTGTGGTCGCTACGGCTGGCCGTAGCCGTCCAGGAAGCGGCCGATCCGGCCCACCGCGTCCCGCAGATCCGTCACCGAGGGCAGCGTCACCACGCGGAAGTGGTCCGGTTCGGGCCAGTTGAAGCCGGTGCCCTGGACCACCATGATCTTCTCGCGGCGCAGCAGGTCCAGGACCATCCGCCGGTCGTCCTTGATCTTGAAGACCTTGGGGTCGAGGCGCGGGAAGAGGTAGAGCGCGCCCTTCGGGCGCACGCACGTCACGCCCGGGATCTGCGTCAGCATCTCGTACGCGACGTCCAGCTGTTCCTTCAGGCGACCGCCCGGCAGCACGAGGTCGTTGATCGTCTGGCGTCCGCTGAGCGCCGCGACCACGCCGTGCTGGCCCGGCATGTTGGCGCACAGCCGCATGTTCGCCAGGATCGTCAGGCCCTCGATGTAGGAGTCGGCGTGCGCGCGGGGGCCGGAGATCGCCATCCAGCCGACGCGGTAGCCGGCCACCCGGTAGGCCTTCGACATGCCGTTGAAGGTCAGGGTCAGCAGGTCCGGGGCGATCTTCGCGGTCGGGGTGTGCGTGGCGCCGTCGTAGAGGATCTTGTCGTAGATCTCGTCGGAGCAGACCAGCAGGTTGTGGCGGCGGGCGATGTCGGTGAGCCCCTTGAGGACCGCCTCGTCGTAGACGGCTCCCGTGGGGTTGTTCGGGTTGATGACGACGATCGCCTTGGTGCGGTCGGTGACCTTGCGCTCCACGTCCGCGAGGTCGGGCATCCAGTCGGACTGCTCGTCGCACCGGTAGTGCACGGCGGTGCCGCCGGAGAGGGAGACGGCCGCGGTCCACAGGGGGTAGTCCGGCGCCGGTACGAGCACCTCGTCGCCGTCGTCCAGCAGGCCCTGCATCGCCATGACGATCAGCTCGGAGACGCCGTTGCCGACGAAGACGTGCTCGACGTCCGTCTCGATGCCGAGGGTCTGGTTGTGCATGACGACCGCCCGGCGCGCGGCCAGCAGGCCCTTCGCGTCGCCGTAGCCGTGCGCCGACGACACGTTGCGGAGGATGTCCTCCAGGATCTCGGGCGGGCACTCGAAGCCGAACGCGGCCGGGTTGCCCGTGTTGAGCTTGAGGATGCGGTGACCGGCAGCTTCCAGCCGCATCGCCTCCTCGAGCACCGGGCCCCGGATCTCGTAACAGACGTTGGCGAGCTTGGTCGACTGGATCACCTGCATGTCTGGGAGCTTACGGGCCGGTAAGGCCGCTCGGGCCGTGTTTTCCGCCACGTGAGACGCGGCGGTTTGGGTGGTTATCGCCGGCCGTTGTCCCACCGGCCCCGCTCGTCCCCGCAATGCGCGGCCCGGGCCGGGGCGCTCCGGCGCGAAAACGGGCCGTACGGTGCGGAACCGGCAGGGCGTCCGGAGGGGAGCCGGCAGGGCGTCCGGAGGGGAGCCGGTGCAGAGGTGGTGTGGGGCCTGTGCCGGGTCGGGGCGGGGGTCGAACAGGGCCGAAGCAGGCCTTGATCTGCTGTATCTCCCCTCTCAGAATGCGCATGACAAAGATGTGCATGGCGGGCGGCTGGAGCATTTCCGGCCGCTCCAGCCGTAAGAGGGGACCCCCCACATGAGAAAACCTCTCGTCGCCGCGTGTCTCGCGCTGGCGGCAGCCGGTGCGGGCGCCGCACCCGCGGCGGCCGCGGACGACACCGGCAAGCCGGTCGTCGACCTCCGCCCCGTCACGGAGAGCGTCGGCAGGATCGCCACCGACCTCGGCAGGGCAGTGCCCCAGGCGCCGACCCCCACCCCGGGCGCCCAGGCCGTCGGCTTCGCCGGGAGCGTGTCGCTCAGCAACTGCTCCGGCTCCCTGATCCGGATGCCCGACTCGCGGGACGACGACCCGGCGCTCGTCATGAGCAACGGCCACTGTCTGGAGTCCGGCTTCCCGGCCCCCGGCGAGGTCGTCGTCGACCAGGCCTCCAGCCGCTCCTTCGGCCTGCTCGACGCGAACGGCACCCGCGTCGCCACCCTGCGCGCCGCCAGGCTGGCCTACGCGACGATGACCGACACGGACGTCGCCGTGTACCGGCTCACCCAGACCTACGCGCAGATCAAGGCCGCGTCCGGGATCGCCCCCCTGACCCTGAACGACACCCGGCCCGCCGCCGGGACCGCCATCAGCGTCGTCTCCGGGTACTGGAAGCGGATCTACCGCTGCTCCGTCGACGGCTTCGCCCACCGGCTGAAGGAGGGCGACTGGACCTGGAAGGACTCGGTCCGCTACACCGCCGCCTGCGACACCGTCGGCGGCACCTCGGGCTCGCCCGTCGTCGACGAGGCCACCGGCAAGGTGGTCGCCGTCAACAACACCGGCAACGAGAGCGGCGAGCGCTGCACGGTGAACAACCCCTGCGAGGTGGACGAGTCCGGCACCGTGACGGTCCGCGAGGGCATCAACTACGCCCAGCAGACCTACCCGATCCCCGCCTGCTTCGGCATCGGCAACAAGCTCGACCTCGGCGCCGACGGGTGCGTCCTGCCCAAGCCGTAACCGGCAGCCGGGCAGGGGCGGGCGGCCCGCGCGGGGCTCACACCGGGGTCCTGCGCACCGCCCGCCCCGCCAGGACGTCCGTCCGCCGGCCGTCCTCGACCACGAACCGGCCGTCGATCAGGACGTGCGGTATGCCCGTCGGCAGCGCGCGCGGCTCCTCGAAGGTGGAGCCCGCCGCGACCGTCGCCGGGTCGAAGAGCACCAGGTCGGCGCGGTGCCCCTCGCGGACCAGGCCGCGGTCCGGCAGGCGCAGCCGGGCCGCCGGGCGCCCGGTCAGGTGCGCCACGCACTCCTCCAGGGACAGCACCCCCAACTCCCGTACGTAGCGGCCGAGATAGTGCGGGAACGTGCCGTACGCCCGCGGGTGCGGTTTCGCGCCCTGGAGGATGCCGTCCGAGCCGCCCGTGTGGACCCGGTGCCGCATGATCGTCCGGACGTTCTCCTCGTGGCCGACGTGCTGGAGGATCGTCGGGGCGAGGCGGTCGGCGAGGAGCAGTCCGCGGGCCACCTGCCAGGGCGTCTCGCCCCGTGCCGCCGCCGACTCGGCCACCGTGCGGCCCACGTACTCCGTCAGGGACAGGTCCGACACCCCGGAGATCTCGATCGTCTCCCACTCCACCGGCACCCCGTGGCAGCCGTCCGAGCCGACCTCCTCCAGGTGGTGGCGGATCCGTGAGGCGGTCGCGTCGTCGGCCAGCCGGCGCAGGATCTCCTCCGGGCCGCCCTCGCTCGCCCAGCTCGGCAGGATCGCCACCAGGGTCGTGCAGCCCGGCGTGTACGGGTAGGTGTCCAGGGTGATGTCGGCGCCCGCCGCCAGCGCCTCGTCCAGCAGGGCCAGCAGTTCGGGCGCCCGGCCCTCGTTCACGCCGAAGTTCATCGTCGCGTGGGCCAGGTGCAGCGGGCAGCCCGCCTCGCCCGTCAGCGTCACCATCTCCCGGTACGCCTCCAGGGCGCCCGCGCCGTAACTGCGGTGGTGGGGGCAGTAGTAGCCGCCGTGGCGCGCCACCACCCGGCACAACTCGGTGAGTTCGGCGTCCTTCGCGTACATGCCCGGCGTGTACGTCAGGCCCGACGACATGCCGACCGCGCCCTGCTCCAGGCCCTCCGCCACCAGCTGCCGCATCCGGTCCAGTTCGGCCCCGGTCGCCTCCCGGTCCTCCCAGCCGACCGCCAGCGCGCGGACCGTGCCCTGCGGGATCAGGTAGGCGGCGTTGACGGCGATGCCCTGCCCGTCGAAGCCCCGGTCCAGCCGGTCCAGGTACTCGCCCACCGACCGCCAGTCGAAGTCGACGTCGTCGCCGTGGCCGTTCCAGCCGGCGATGGCGCGGCGCACCTCGCCGAGCGTGCGGTCGTCCACCGGCGCGTACGACAGGCCGTCCTGGCCGATGACCTCCAGCGTGACGCCCTGGGCGACCTTCGCGCTGTGGTCGGGGTCGCGCAGCAGCGCCAGGTCGCTGTGCGCGTGCATGTCGACGAAGCCGGGGGAGAGGACCAGCCCCTCCGCGTCCAGCTCCCGCGTCGCGCGCGGCCGCTGGCAGCCCGCTGCCGCCGCCTCCCGCACGACCGACACGATCCTGCCGCCGTCCACGACGACATCGGCGCGGTACGACGGGCCGCCGGTGCCGTCCACGACGTCCGCGTCCCGGATGACGAGGTCTTCCATCGCCGGCCCCCTCAGAAGAACGTGCGGATGTAGTCGACCACCGTGCCGTCCGCCTCCGCGACCGGGATCAGCGGCCACTTGTCGAAGGACGTGCACGGGTGGGACAGGCCCATGCCGAGCCAGTCGCCCACCTCCAGGTCGGCGCCGGGCTCCGTGCGCACCCAGGCGTGCTGGTCGGACACGGCCGTCACCGTGACGCCGGTCGCCGCCCTTTCCGTGCCGTCGCGCCGGACCACCTGGGCCAGGGGCAGGTCGAGGTCGTAGGCGGCGTCCCGCTTGCCCGCGTTGACGAACGCCTGCTCCGGGGACGGCCGGGACACCACCTGCGCCCACAGCCGGAACGCGGGCTCCAGGGCGCCCTCCTCCGGGACCCGGTTGAACGGGGTGAGCCTGCGGTAGTGGCCGTCGTCGTGCGAGACGTACGCGCCCGAGCGCAGCAGCTTCAGCACCGGCAGGGACAGCTCCGGAACCTCCGCGAACACGTCGGCCACCGCGTCGAACCAGGCGCTGCCGCCCGCGCTCACCACGATCTCGTCCAGGCCCTCGAAGCGCCCCGCCTCGTCGAAGCCGACGGCCAGCGCCACCAGCCGGCGCAGCCAGGCGCGCACCCGCTCCGGGTCCGCCTGCGGGACCTCGCCCTCGTAGCCCGCGACCCCGACCAGCCGCAGCGTCGGTACGGCCGCCACCGCGTCCGCGACCGCCGCGCACTCCGCCTCCGTGCGCACGCCGGTCCGGGCGCCCTCGCCCCCGGCCAGCTCCACGACGACGTCCACCGGGCGGGGCGCGCCGCGCAGCGCCTCGTCCATCAGGCGCACGCCGCGCACGGAGTCGACGTAGCAGACCAGCCGGAAGGCCGGGTCGGCGGCCAGCTCGCCCGCGATCCAGCGCAGGGCGGCGGGGTCCACCAGCTCGTTGGCGAGGAACACCCGCTCGATCCCGAACGCCCGCGCCACCCGCACCTGATGGGGCACCGCGAGCGTGATGCCCCACGCCCCGCGCTCGATCTGCCGCCGGAACAGCTGCGGCGCCATGGAGGTCTTGCCGTGCGGGGCGAACGCGAGGCCGTGCCGGGCCGCGTACGTCTCCATGAGCGCCAGGTTGTGCTCCAGGCGCTCGGCGGACAGGGCCAGGACGGGGGTGGTGAAGCCGCCGGTGAACAGGTTGCGGCGCTGCGCGGCCAGCTCGGCGACGGTCAGGCCGTCGGCGTCCGGCGGGAGGCCCTTGAACCGGTGGTCGACGCGCTCCTCGGCCAGACGGTCGAGAGCTTCGCTGCTCATGACGTGCCTCCCTGATCAGGCAAGTTGCATTCTCTGCAACAGCCGTTGCGTATATCGCTTACCGCTGTCTAACATCTCGGCCAACACGGGGTCAACGGATACGGCCCGACCCCCCGCGCCGAGGAGCTACGACGATCGTGACCGCAACCGGACCCCGCAAGGCCCCCGACGTCGTGGACGTCGTCGCGCTCGGCGAGTCCATGGTCACGTTCCTGCCCTCCCGGCCGGGCCGCCTCGCCGACGTGCCCTCCTTCGACCGCGCCATCGGCGGCGCCGAGTCCAACGTGGCCTGCGTGCTGGCCGCCGCCGGGCACACCACACGCTGGGTCAGCAGGGTCGGCGCGGACGGCTTCGGCGACCACCTGGTGGAGACGATCACGGCCCACGGCGTCGACACCAGCGCCGTGCGCCGCGACCCCGCCCGCCCGACCGGCGTCTACTTCCGCACCGCCGGGGACCGCGCGACGGACGCCCACGAGGTGGCGTACTACCGCGCGGGCTCGGCGGCCTCCGCGATGAGCGTGGGCAACACCGACCTGGCCGCCTGCCGCGCCGGCCGCGTGCTGCACCTGACGGGCATCACCGCCGCGCTCTCGGAGACCTGCCTGCACCTGCTGCGCGAACTGACCGCGCCCGCCCCCGGCCGCCCCCTGCTCTCCTTCGACGTCAACCACCGCCCCGGCCTGTGGCGGTCCGCCCCCGCCGAGGCCCGCGTCCTGCTGGACCTGGCCCGCAGGGCGGACCTCGTCTTCGTCGGGGAGGACGAGGCGGAGGAGGCCTGGGGCATCACCGGCGGCCCGTCGGCGATCCGGGAGGCGCTGCCCGAACCGGAACTGCTGGTGGTCAAGCGCGGAGCGGACGGCGCGACGGCGCTGGCACACCCCGCGCCGGGCCCGGCGTCCCGCGCGACACCGCTCACCGAACCCGCGCCCCACGTGACCGTCACGGCCGCCCCCGGCGCGGGCGACGCCTTCGCCGCCGGCTTCCTCTCGGCCACCCTGCGCGGCCTCCCGCTGCGCACCCGCCTCCGCCACGGCCACCTCACGGCCGCCGCCGCCCTCACCGCCCCCGGCGACCTCGCCGCACCTCCCGCCCGCGCCCACGCCGACCGCCTGGCCGCCCTGGACGACGCCGCGTGGGGGAGACTGCGACTCGGCCCCGGCTGGACAGCCGCCGACGACGACCGGGCCGACGAGGAGGTACGCACACCATGAGCCAGACCGTAGACAGAGCACTGAGCATCCTGCCGCTGCTCGCCGAGGGCCCCGCCGACCTCGGACAGGTCGCCGACCGCCTCGGCGTGCACAAGTCCACGGCCCTGCGCCTGCTGCGCACCCTGCACGAGCACGGCTTCGTCTACCGCCAGTCCGACCAGCGCTACCGCCTCGGCGCCCGCCTCATCGCGCTCGCCCAGGAAGCGATGGAGAACCTCGACGTCCGAGAGATCGCCCACCCCCACCTCGTGCGCCTCAACGAGACCTGCGGGCACACCGTGCACCTCGCCGTTTACGAGGAGAACGAGGTGCTCTACATCGACAAGGTCGAGAGCCGCTACCCCGTGCGGATGTACTCCCGCATCGGCAAGCCCGTCGCCATCACCGTCGCGGCCGTCGCCAAGCTGCTGCTCGCCGACCTGCCCGAGCCCGAGCGCCGCGCCGTCGCGGACAAGCTCGACTACCCCATGTACACGGCCCGTTCGACGCCGAACGCCGACGCCTTCCTGAAGGAGCTGGCCACGGTGCGCGAACAGGGCTGGGCCACCGACCTCGGCGGCCACGAGGAGTCCATCAACTGCGTCGCCGCGCCGATCCGCGGCGCCGACGGCCGGGTGGTCGCCGCGATGTCGGTCTCCGCGCCGAACGTCGTCGTCACCGCCGACGAACTCCTCACACTGCTCCCGCTGGTGCGCCGTACGGCGGACGCCATCAGCGGCGAGTACTCCGGCAGGACACCAGTAAAGGGCACCGTATGACCGAGAAGACCGCGCTCACCCCCAAGACCCACACCACCCCGCCCGCGAAGTTCTCGCACGGCGTGCGCAAGGGCAACATCCTCCAGGTCGCAGGGCAGGTCGGCTTCCTCCCGGCCGAGGAGGGCAAGCCGCCCACGCCGGCCGGTCCCACCCTGCGCGAGCAGACCCTCCAGACCCTCGCCAACGTCAAGGCGATCCTCGAAGAGGGCGGCGCCGGCTGGGACGACGTGATGATGATCCGCGTCTACCTCACCGACACCGCCCACTTCGCCGAGATGAACGACCTCTACAACACCTACTTCGAGGAGCAGGGCCTCACCCAGCCGCCCGCCGCGCGCACCACGGTCTACGTCGGCCTGCCCGCGGGACTCCTCATCGAGATCGACGCGCTGGCCGTCCTCGGCTGAGGACACCCGCGACTCCCCACACCCCCGCACCCCGCACCCGGTCACGGCGCGGCGCCCACACCCCCGGGCGCCGTGCCGCGATCCCCCCTGCCCGAAAGCCCCATGCATTCCGTGCACTTACCCAGAGGACCCCCCGATGTCCTTCCCGTCCCTCACCCTTCCGCTCGCCGCCCCGGCTCCGGCCGGGACCCCACCCCACACCGGCGGCCTGCTCCTGCTCGTCGACGGCACCGCGGGCCTGCTGACCGTCGCCGCCATCGGCATCGCGCTGCTGCTGTTCCTCATCATCAAAACGAGGCTCCAGCCGTTCGTCGCGCTGCTCGCCGTGTCCATAGCCGTCGGCCTGCTCGCCGGCCTGTCCGTCACCGAACTCTTCGGCACCGTCCAGCGCTCCGACGCCGTCTCCACCATCGAGTCCGGCATGGGCGGCATCCTCGGCCACGTCGCCATCATCATCGGCCTGGGCACCATGCTCGGCGCGATCCTCGAAGTCAGCGGCGGCGCCGAGGTGCTGGCGTCCCGGCTGCTCGGCCTGTTCGGCGAGAAGCGGGCACCGCTCGCCATGGGCCTGACCGGCCTCATCTTCGGCGTCCCGGTCTTCTTCGACGTCGGCATCTTCGTCCTCGCGCCGATCGTGTACGCCGCAGCCAAGCGGTCCGGCAAGTCCGTGCTGCTCTACTGCCTTCCGCTGCTCGCGGGCCTGTCCATGACCCACGCGTTCCTGCCGCCGCACCCCGGGCCGGTCGCCGCCGCCGGACTGCTGCACGTCGACCTCGGCTGGGTCATCCTCATGGGCGTCGTCTGCGGCATCCCGGCCGTGCTCGCCGCCTGGGTGTTCTCCGCGTGGATCGGCCGCCGCATCTTCGTCGCCGTGCCGCAGGACATGGTCGAGGCCGCCGCCGAGGCCAAGCGGGCCGTCGTGGACGAGCAGCGCGCCGCAGGCGTCGAGCCCCGCGAGGAACCGGTCGCGCTCGGCACGGTCCTCGGCATCATCGGCACGCCGCTGATCCTCATCCTCGCCGCCACGTTCTCCTCGATCGCCCTGGACCCGTCCACACTGCGCTCGGTCGTCGAGTTCTTCGGCAACCCGTTCGTCGCCCTGACCATCGCGCTCGTCCTCGCCTACTACCTGCTCGGCATCCGGCGCGGCTGGTCCCGCAAGTCCCTGGAGACCGTCTCGACGGCGTCCCTGAAGCCGGTCGGCAACATCCTGCTGGTGGTCGGCGCGGGCGGCGTGTTCGGCGCGGTGCTGAAGGCGAGCGGGGTCGCCCAGGCCCTGTCGGACACCTTCAACGGCGTGGGCCTGCCGGTGATCGTCCTCTCCTACCTGATCTCCGTGGTGCTGCGCGTGGCGCAGGGCTCGGCGACCGTCGCGATCGTGACGACGGCCGGCATCGTGGCGCCGCTGCTCGCCGAGGGCGACCACTCGCAGGCGTTCGTGGCGCTGGTCATCATGGCGATCTCGGCCGGCTCCATCTTCGCCTCGCACGTCAACGACGGCGGCTTCTGGATGGTCGCCAAGTACTTCGGCATCAGCGAACGGGACACCCTCAAGACGTGGACCGTGCTGGAGAGCGTGCTGTCGGTGGCCGGGTTCGCGGTGGCGGCCGTGCTGAGCTTCTTCCTGTAGACGCCGGGGGGTTCGTGTAGGCGTCTGATAACGAAGTAGGGGCTGGCTGTGCTCGGCACAGGTTTGTCGACCATACTGCTCCGCTGTGGAGCAGCGCATAGGTTCGAGCAGCCAGCCCCTGGAGGGCGCCGGGTTCGACCCGGCTTTCATCCCCGGGCTCACCTCTCCCGCGTCCGGCAAGGACGCCAGGCCGGAGCGGGCCGCGGACGACGCGGCCGAGCCGGAGGAGGGTGAGGAGCCGGAGCCCGCCGCCCCCGAGGCGGAGGAGCCCGCAGCGCCGGAAGCGGAGGAGCCGGCCCCCTTCGAGGAGGAGGCCGACCGCGACGGACCCGTCTTCGAGGCGTCCGACTTCCGCGCGCGGATCGTCGCCGACCACCGGGGCGTACGCCTGCGTCTGGACGACCAGGAGTGCGAGTTCCGCTGGGACGAGATCGGCGCCGTGGAAACGGAGTCACCGCGCTTCGGCAAGCTGTTCACGGTGACGGTCCACACCCCGGACCGCCGCTGGTACCCCATCGAGATCCTGGCCGGGTCCAGGTCCGAGCACAAGGACTGGGACGAGCAGCTGGACAAGGTCCTGGACGCCTACTTCGACGACGAGGCGGGCGAGTAGCGCCGGCTAGCCGCAGTACTGCGCGGCCTTGCCGATCGACCGGTACATGCAGTCCGCGTTCTCCAGCAGTTGGAGCACCGCGTCGCGGTTGCGGGACGTCTCCCGCTCGATCACCTCGTCGGGCGGGTAGAAACCACCTCCGGAGCTCGACCCCGGATACATCTCGAAGGTGTAGCCGAAGATCTTCTGGCTGCCCCACAGCCAGTCGTCGATCGACCCGTCGGTGATGTACAGGTCGCTGGACTGCTCCGCCGTGTAGCCGTTGCTGGCGCCCATCTTCTGACCGACCGCCGCGAAGGCGTTCCGGTCGTCCGCCGTCATGCCGGTCGTCGTGTCGGCGTAGGTGTAGCCGAACGGCCACAGCACCAGCTCGCTGTACGTGTGGAAGTCGATCCCGGCCGTGATCTGCTGCTTGCCGCCGACGACCCGGCTGCGCACGAAGTCGGCGACCACCTTCACCTCGGGCGCCGACTCGGCCGACGGACCGCGGTACGTGTCCGAGGACGGCGAGCCCGAGGAGCCGCCGCAGCAGCCCCAGCGGTAGTTCCAGTTCCGGTTGAGGTCCGTACCGACGTACGAGGAGCCGGAGTTGGGCTGGCGGTTCTTGCGCCACGAGCGGTAGGAGCCGGACGCGATGTCGTACTCGCCGCCGTCCGGGTTGAGGTCCGGGACGATCCAGATCTCGCGGTTGTTCACCATGTTGGTGACGCGCGAGTCGCTGCCGTAGCCGGCGCCCAGTTCGCGGATCAGGTACAGCGCCATCTCCACGGTGAGGTGCTCGCGGGCGTGCTGGTGGTGCGTGAACAGCACCTCCGGCTCGCTCTCGTCGGCCGTGACGTTGTCGCTGATCTTGACGGCGACGATGTCGCGGCCCTGGTACGACTTGCCGATGACGCGCTTGCTCATGATGCGCGGGTAGGCGGCGAGCCGCTGGTCTATCTCCGCGTTCATCTCGGCGTAGTTGTGGTAGCGCGAGTCGGCGGACGGGAAGTCGTAGAGGCGTATCCCGTCCGCCGGCGAGGAGCGGTCGGGGGCGGCGCCGAGCGGCTGGACCTCGTAGCCCTGCTTGCGCAACTGCTTGATCTGGGCCGCGCGTCCGGAGACCACGACGGTCTCCTCGTCGGCCTCGTCCACCGTGACGCCCGCGGCGGCGATGGCGGTCCGCATGGCCGGGGTGCTGTGGTGGACGTGGATCTCGTACTGGCGGACGTCGTCGGCCGACGGGGCCGTTCGGCGGGCGCTGTCGGCGTCGGCGTCCGATGCCGTCGCCGAGATGGGTGCCGCGAGGGCGAGGGCGAGCAGGGCGGCGAGGGCGGCGGTTCGTCTGCCGCCGCGGATGCCTGAGTCTCGGATGCGGAGTCGCATGAAGTCTCCTTGGTTCTCCAGGGATTCCGGGGTCACCGGAAGTGGGGAGTGGAGCAGGGGGGTGGTTCAGCGACGTGCGGGTGGGGCGCCCGGTGTGCGGGCTGCCGCTCATCGTTCAGGTCGTGGCATGCGCAGGTCAATAGAGAACCGGGGGCGAATGACGTGAACCGACCGCAAATCGGCCGCGCAGTGTACGCATGCCGGTCACGCGAGGGGACTTGACGCGCGAAATGCACTCGTGTGTGTGACAAGTGCGTGCATATATGTACGTCCCGGGAGACAGTGAGGGTCCCTCACGCGGGGGACCCGGACGCTCCGGCTCCCTACCGGCGTTCCGGGCCGGCACGTGCGGGCCGGACGGCTGCGGTCGGCGACAGCCGTACGAGCCGCGCGTGCCGCCCGCGTCACAGGCGCCGCCGACCGAGCCGGTCGTACGCGCATCGCGTGAAGATCCCCGCAGGCCCTCTTGCCCCACCGGCATCGATGGGCTTACTTGACCTGCATGGCGGACACCACGGGAAACACCAGCAAGGCCGCGGCCGGCGGCGCGCCGGACTCCGGCCCCCGCAAGTCGAGCTGGCGCTACATCGGCCCCGGCATCGTCGTCGCCGCGACCGGCGTGGGCGCCGGCGACCTCGTCGCCACCCTCATCGCGGGCAGCAACTTCGGCTACACGCTCCTGTGGGCCGCGGTCCTCGGCTGCCTCGTCAAGATCTCCCTCGCGGAGGCGGCGGGCCGCTGGCACCTGTCCACGGGCCGCACCCTCTTCGACGGCTGGGCGAGCCTCGGCCGCTGGACCACGTACTTCTTCGTCGTCTACGTCGTGATCTGGGGCTTCGTCTACGGCGCGGCGGCGATGTCGTCCAGCGCGCTGCCGCTGCAGGCCCTGTTCCCCGACGTGATGGACCTCGAATGGTGGGGCGTGGCCTGCGGCCTGGTCGGCCTGGTCTTCGTCTGGTTCAACAAGTACGCGGTCTTCGAGAAGGTCATGACGGTCCTGGTGGGCGTCATGTTCGTGGTGACGGTGTACCTGGCGATCAGGGTCACGCCGAACCTCGGCGACACCTTCGCCGGCCTGCTCCCGGTCCTCCCCGACGAGAAGGACTCCGTCCTCAACACCCTCGGCCTGATCGGCGGCGTCGGCGGCACCATCACGCTCGCCGCGTACGGCTACTGGGTCAACGCCAAGGGCTGGACCAACACCGGCTGGATGAAGGTCATGCGGCTGGACAACCGGGTCGCGTACATCACGACCGGCGTGTTCGTCGTCGCCATGCTCCTGGTCGGCGCGGAACTGCTGCACGCCGCCAACGTCTCCCTCGCGAGCGGCGACAAGGGCCTCGTCCAGCTCGGCGACATCCTGGAACGGGAGTACGGCACCGCCACCGCCACGTTCTTCCTGATCGGCTTCTTCGCCACCTCCTTCACCTCGCTGATCGGCGTCTGGCACGGCGTGAGCCTGATGTTCTCCGACTTCGTGGCCCGCGAACGGGCGGCCCGCGCGGGCCGCCCCGAGGCGCGCGGCGAGGCGATCGCGTCCGGCGACCGGGAGCGGTCCTGGCCGTTCCGCGCGTACCTGCTGTGGCTGACCTTCCCGCCGATGGTCCTGCTGTTCCAGGGCCAGCCCTTCCGCCTGGTCATCATCTACGGCGTGCTGGGCGCGGCGTTCATGCCGTTCCTCGCGCTGACCCTGGTCTGGCTCCTCAACTCCTCCCGCACCCCGCGCGAATGGCGCAGCGGCCCGCTCAGCAACGTGATGCTGGCCGTCGCCGGGCTGCTGTTCCTGGTGCTGTGCGTCAAGCAGATCTGGGACCAGCCCTGGTCGGAGTTCTTCTAGACGTGGTTGGGGCACGCACGTCCCGGCGGCGGGCGGGGGCGCGCTCGCCGTCCGCTCGTCGGCGCCGCCCGACTCCTCCCCGCTGAACTCGCCTCCGTCAGCAGGTCCTTGAGCGTGCCGAGCACGTCGTCACCGGAGACGGCGCCGCCCGCGCGCCCGGCCGCCGGCGACGAGCGCGGCACGGTCGGTCTCGAAGGCGCCGCCGGTGCGGCGCAGGGCGTCGGCGGGTTCTTCCTCGAAGGGGTCGCTGTGCTGGTCGACGGGCATGGCCGACGACCGTTTCCGCGTGGGTGTCGAAGAGGCGTGGACGGGAAGGGACGGACGGGCGAGTTGACCCGCGGGCGTGGGCGCGGGGTCAGGGTCTGGCGTACTCGCCGATCTCCTCGCCGAGCAGCTCCCGCGGCCGGGCGAGCGCACGGACGCACCGGATGCGCACGGCGGCCGAGCCGGCGTTGAGCGTGTCGGCGGTCCGGGGAGATGTTTCACGGCCGGCTCACAGAGTCCCGCGGGGCGGACCGGAACCATTGACAGAGGTGTGGTGCCCGGAGAAACTCTCACGACCCAAGCTCGAAGTTTTCTTCACTGTGCGAACAGAGAGCGAAGCAAGCGCCCTCCCCGCCACACCGCCGTGGCAGAAAGTGAGAGCCCCGTGGCCGCCCCGACCGCGTCCCCGCCCGAGCGCACCTTCCGTGCTGTCGGTCCGGTCATCGCCCTGTGCTGGCTCGCCGTGTTCTTCGACGGCATGGACGTCAACATCTACGGCGCGACGATGCCGCACCTCCTCGCCGACGAAGGGCTCGGCTTCACGCCCGCACTGGCCGGGACGATCGGCAGCTGGACCACGTTCGGCATGCTGATCGGCGCCCTGGCCGCCGGCTCGCTCACGGACTGGCTGGGGCGCAAGCCGCTCGTCACCGGCAGCGTCGTGCTGTTCTCGCTGGGCTCGGCGCTGTGCGCCCTCGCGCCCGGCGCCACCGTGTTCGGCGCGGGCCGGTTCCTGTCCGGGCTCGGGCTCGGCGGGCTCATGCCGGTCGGGCTCGCCATCGTCGCCGAGTTCGCCCCGCCGCGCCGGGCCGCCCTCGCCACCGGCCTGATGATGACCTCGTACCACGCGGGCGGCATGGCGGCCACCGGCATCGGTCTCGTCGTCGCCCCCGAGCACGGCTGGCGCTGGGTGTTCTGGGCGGGCGTCCTGCCCGCGCTGATCGCGGTGCCGCTGGTGGTGAAGTGGCTGCCCGAGTCGCCCGGCGTGCTGTTCGCCAAGGGGCGCGCCGACGAGGCCTACGCCGTCGCCGACCGGTACGGGCTGGAGCGGCCCGGCGAGCGGCAGGCGCCCGAAGCCGGTGCCAAGGGGCGCATGGCGGCGATCACCGCGCTGTTCGCGCCCGGCACCCGCTGGGCGACGCCGCTGCTGTGGATCGCGTCCTTCGCGGGCCTCCTCCTGGTCTACGGCGTCTCGACCTGGCTGCCCGAGCTGATGCGCGCCACCGGGTACTCCCTGTCCTCCTCCGTCACCTTCCTCATGATCATCAACGCGGGCGGCATCGTCGGCATGTTGATCGCCGGCCGCACGGCGGACCGGTTCGGGCCGGTGAAGGTGTCCGCGCTGTGGTTCCTGCTGACCGCCGCCGGGACGTTCCTGCTGACGGCGAAGCTCCCGCTCGGCGCCGCCTACGCGGTCGTCTTCGTCACCGGCATCTGGCTGTTCAGCGCCCAGGTGATGGTGTACGCCGCCACAGCCCGCGTCTACGCGCCGCGCGAGCGGGCCACCGGCCTCGGCTGGGTCACGGGCATCGGCCGGACCGGCGCGGTGGTCGGCCCGACCCTCGGCGGCGCGGTCCTGGCGGGCGGCGACGCGGGCCTGGGCTTCACGGTGTTCGCCGTGACGGCGGTGCTCGGCGCGGTGGCGATCTCCCTCGTGCCGCTCGCCGGGAACCTGCGGCGCCGGCGGGCCAAGGGCGCGGCGCCCTCGCTCCTGCCGGCGACGGACTGAGCCGGCGGAGCTGACGCCGGACGCCGGACGCCGGACGGGCAGGGGCGGCCACCGCGGTGCGCGGGGCCGGCCCTGCCCGTCGCTCGTTCAGTCCGCCGCCGCTACGGCAGCGCGTGCACGTGCGGTCCGACCGCGTTGGACCACGCGTTGCCCGCCGTGGCGTCCCAGTTGGTCGACCACGTCATCGCGCCCCGCAGGTCGGGGTACGTCTTCGACGGCTTGAAGGAGCCGCAGTTGGTGCCCTTGGTCAGGCAGTCGAGGGCGGCGTTCACCACGGACGGCGCGACGTATCCGCTGCCCGCGCCGCGCGTGGACGCCGGAACGCCGAGGCCCACCTGGGACGGGGCGAGGCCGCCCTCCAGCTGGATGCAGGCCAGGGCCGTCAGGAAGTCGACCGAGCCCTGGCTGTAGACCTTGCCGTCACAGCCCAGCATCGAACCGCTGTTGTAGTACTGCATGTTGACGACCGTGAGGATGTCCTTCACGTTCAAGGCCGTCTGGAAGTAGGAGTTCGACGTCGACTGCATGTCGATGGTCTGCGGCGCCATCGTGAGGATCATCGACGGCCCCGCCTTCGCCGACAGCGCCCGCAGCGCCTGCGTCATGTACGTCGCGTTGAGGCCGTTCTCCAGGTCGATGTCGACGCCGTCGAAGCCGTACGTCTGCATCAGCGTGTGGACGGAGTTCGCGAAGTTCGTCGCCGACGCCGAGTCGTTCACCGTGACGGTGCCCTTCTCCCCGCCGATCGAGATGATGACCTTCTTGCCGGCCGCCTGCTTGGTCCTGATGTCGGCCTTGAACTGGTCGACGGTGTAGCCGCCGAGCCCGGCCGAGTCCAGGTTGAAGGTGACGGCGCCCGGCGTGGAGGTCGCGTCCGCGAAGGACACCGCGATGATGTCGTAGTGGTTCGGCACGTCGGTGATCTTCTGGACCGCCGCCCCGTTGTTGAAGTTCTGCCAGTAGCCCGTCACCACGTGCTTCGGGAGCGTGGTGCCGCCGCCGTCCTGCCGGGGCTTCGTACGGGCCGTCACCGCCGCCGACCTCGCCGACTCGCCCGCCGCGTTGCTCGCGGTCACCTGGAAGCTGTACGACGTGTCCGCCGCGAGGCCCGTCACGGTCGCGGAGGTGCCGCCGACCGCCGTGACCTTCGTGCCGTCCCGGTAGACCGTGTAACCCGTGGCGCCCGAGACCGTGTTCCAGGCCAGCGAGACCGACGAGGACGTCGTCGACGGGGCGGTCAGGCCGGCCGGCGCGCTCGGCACGACCGGGTCCGGGTCGGTGCCGCCGCCCCCGTCCGGGCCGAACACCGAGACGTCGTCCACGTAGTACGCGGCCTGCCCGTACCAGCCGTGCGTGTAGAGCGTCACCGACGTCGTCGCCGAGCCGGTCGTGAAGCGGGTGGTCAGCTGCTTCCAGGCCGACGAGTCCGGCGTCCAGGTCGACACGTCGGTGGTGCCCGTCCCCGTGACGCCCAGGTAGGCGTACCCGCCCTGCACCCAGGCGCTCAGCGAGTACGTCGAGTTGGGCCGGACCGCGACCGTCTGGCTGCACCGGGCGTTGTCCTGCGCGGCCGGCGTGGCCTTCAGCGCGGTCGTGCCGCCGTGCACCGGGGAGGAGACGGTCGTGCCGCTGTTCGCGGAGCAGGTCCAGTTGCTGAGGCCGGACTCGAAACCGGCGTTCTTGGTGTTGTTGACGTCCGCGGCGGACGCCTGGCCGGTTCCGGCGAACGAGAGGGCGAGGGCGGCGAGCGCGGTCGCCGCCCACAGCCGTCGGCGTCCGGGCATGCCTGGTGCGCGGTCCACTGGGGCCTCCGGTGGGGGAGAAGGGAGGAGAAGGAGGGGTGGTGCGAAGGGAGGGCTGACGGTGGCCACCGCTGGAGGTACAAGTTGGTCCAGACCAATTGAACTGTCAAGAGGTCCAGACCAAATAGCAGGTCAACCCGCCCGGAACCGCGGGGCCTTGAGCGCCGTGCGGCCCCCGGAAGGACCACCGCAGGGGGCGCCCCGCGGCTCTCAGTCCCGCCCCTCCCACCACGCGTCCAGCAGCATCCCCACCGCGCACCCCGCCAGCAGCACCGCCGTCGACATCCAGAACGCCAGGGTCGCGGGCCCCGCCCGGTCCCAGTGCAGCGACAGCGTCAGTACCTGCGCGGCGGCCGGCACCGCGCACCCCGCCGCCGCGTGCCGCACCGGCACCTCGCGCCACGGCTCCGGGTGCACCCGCGCCGCCGCCCACGTCGCCAGCACCACACACACCAGGTTCGGCAGATGCACCAGCGCGAGCGCCGCGCCGAACGAGCCGACGCCGCGCGGCCCGACGAAGGTGTCGTACACCGTCGTCATCTGCGCGTACTCGGTCAGCAGCAGGACGAGCACACCCGCCGCCCAGGCCCGCACCAGGGCCAGTGCCGGGCCGGAGGCCGTCCCGGCCGGCGGGGACGTGCCGTACCGCGACATCAGGAGCCTCCGATGATCTCGTAGCAGAGCAGGGTCGCGAAGCCCAGCGCCGCCATGCCGCAGCCGGCGGTCAGCACCAGGGCCAGGAGCACCGGGGACCAGCTGCCGCGGCCCGCGACGGTCGCCGTGCCCCGCGGGTCGCGTGGGTCGTAGGCGACGGTGACCGGCGTGCCCTCCGTCATCGACCAGGCCGCCAGGTCCTCGAACTCGACGCGCTCCCCGCCGGCCGTGTGGAAGGCGAAGAAGTGCCGCTTGGCGTCGGAGCGCTGGTACGGCTCGGTCTCCACGCGGACGCACTCGCCGCCCGCCCGCGCCCCCCGCCGCAGCACCCGCGCCACCGTCGCCAGCCGCCGCGCGTACTTCGCGGACAGCGCGCCGAACAACGCGGCAAGCAGCGCGAGGACGACGTGACCGGCGCCCGGCACCTCCACGGCTAGCGCACCTCCACCGACTCGACGATCCTCTCCAGGTCCCCGTCGGACAGCTCGCCCCGGGCCGCGTCGACACGCACCGCGAACGCCGTGTCCGAGGAGTCCAGGCCGGTGAGGATCACGCCCTCGACGGGCGTGCCCCTGGGCGGTCCGCCGTCCTCGCCGGTCGCCTTGAAGGTGAAGTCGATCCGCCTGGCCTCGTCCGTACCGGCCAGCTCGACCTCCCGCTGTCCCTCGACGCGGGCGCCCATCTGGATGCCCGCCTCGGCCGCGATGGCCGCCTGCTCGGCCGAGTTCGCCTGCGTGAAGCCGAGTTGCACGGTGATCACCGACACCGTCCGGCCGCCCTCCGCGCGCCCGGCCGCCGCCGCATTGTGCCTGCCGCGCTCGGCCGCGCTCCACTCGTCGTAGCCCTTGGGGTACGCCACGGAGACGCCCTTCGTCTCCAGCGTTCCCCAGCCGTCGGGCACGGAGCCGGAACCGGAGCCGGGCTGCGAGTTTCCGCAGCCGGCGAGGCCCGCGCAGCAGGCGAGCGAGAGAGCGGACAGCAGGCCTGCGGCCACATGCGTACGGCGCGTCTTCATCGTGACGGCTCCTTCCCCGATCAGTTCGCACAGTAGCTGTACGGGACGTAGGAACGGCCGTTCCCGCGAGGGGCGCCCAGGAACTCCGCATCGGTCAGGGTCTCCGCCTTCTGTTCCGTGCTCACCGACAGGCCGAGGCTCATGCCCAGGTTCAGCTCGAAGCCGTACTCGGCCGCGCTCACCTCGCCCGTGTACGTCATCCGGCTGGACTGGCCCTTGTCGAACAGCAGCCGGCCGAAGGGGTCGTCCGCGCCCGGCCGGGACGTCGGCGCGTGGTCGTCGAACATGTACTGGAACGGCGTCGCCACCTGCTCGTTGGAGCTGTCCAGCCACTGCTCCGCGACGGCCCGGTCGGCGTCGCCCTCCGGACCCGGCGGGAAACTCACCGAGTGGGAGACGATCTCGACGCCGGTCGAGCTGTCGGTGCCCTTCACGCTGCCGCTGCCGCCCCGCTTGTCGCCGCCCGACTTGCCGTTGTCGCCGCCGGCCTTGGCGCCGTCCCGCCGGCCGCCCTCCTCGACGGTCCGGGTCATGTCGACGCGGACGAGCTTCCCGGTGGTCTTGTCGTAGGTGACGGTGATGGTGCCGGTCTGCCGCGTGTTCGCCGAGTACTCGCCGCCGAGCGGGCCGGCCTCGTAGCCGACCTTGGTGCCGTACTCGACGGACGAGGCGTACGTGTACGACTTGGTGTTGCTGTGGGCGTTGTCCGTCCAGGTCACCTCCGGCGCGTACTTGAAGCTGCCGCCCAGCGTGGCGCTCAGCTTCTTCTCGTCGGCCGCCGAGATCTGCAGACCGGCGGACGCCGACGCCTCCAGGCCCACCTTGCCGTAGGTGATCTTCCGGTTGTCGCCCAGGCCGTTCTCGACGCGCTCCCGGGTCTCCTCCTCGTCCTTGAGGGGGCCGGTCCCGAACAGGTACAGGATGCTGTCGCCGACGCTCGCCTCCGCGCCGCCCGGCATCGTGCGCCGCATCTCGTACATCTGGAGCTTCTCGATGTCGTCCCGGAAGCGCTGGGCCTCCTCGGGGCTCTTGAAGACCCAGGTGTCGCCGTTGGTCACCTTGATGCCGAGCCCGAGCTCGACCTTGTCGGCGCCGAACCGGCCCACCGTCATGCCGGGTTTGAAGTCCTTCTTCGCGGCGACGGACGCCGCGTCCGTGAAGGTCAGGTAGACCATCTCGTCCTTGTCGTCGACCCTGCCGTCGCCGTTGACGTCCGTGTTCGCCTTCAGGCGCTGCTCCTGGAAGCCGTACTCCTTGCCGATCTCCCAGAAGAAGATCTTCGCCTTGGAGCCCGCCTTGTCGGTGACCGAGGAGACCTGGCACAGCGACGGCTCGAAGTCGGCGTCGGTCAGCGGCCTGCCCTGGTCCGTGCCCGACCCGCAGTCACCGCCGCCGGCGATCCGGCAGATCTGCGTGGCGATCCTGTCGTGGACGAGCTGTCCGAGCCCGGTCGCGGAGATGCCGAGCACGACGGCCGCGCTCACGACGACCATGCCCAGATACTCGGTGCCGGTGGCGCCCCGGTCGTCGTAGACGCGTGTCCGGCCGCGCGTCCGTATGCCGCCCCCGTCAGTCACCGGGCACCCCTCCTCGCCAGTGGCCTCACCCGTGGACGGCGAGAGTAGGCACGCGGGGCCGGGCGGGGCGTGGGCCCGGGGGCCCAAAGGGAGGCCCAGCGTCAACGCGGCGCACAGGGCCCACACCCGGAACTCGCCCGTTTCGGCCGGCGAGATGCTCAGCCTGCCCCGATTTGACGCCTCTTGTGTGATGCCAGTTCCTCATCAGCTACACAAACGCTGTTCTCCGGTCACAGAGCCGTGGATACAGTGCTGAGGAAGTCACGCGGTGAAGTCACCAGGTGCATCCGAGTGGCACACCGGTGGGCCGTCGGGCATGGGGAAACGGGGAGCTGCGCGTGCCAACTGCCGTAGCCGTGACCAGCGCCGACATGGCGCTGCCGCCGCAGGACGACCGGACCGTGCCCGCCGTCGTGCTGCACGACGTCGACCGGCGCCCGCTCGACCACGTGCTGTCCGACATCCAGGTCCTGCTCGACCAGTACGGGCACCTCGTCGTCGTGTACTCGGGGGCCGTGCCCCCCGCGGTGGAACGCCGGCTGCGCACCGTGCGCGCCCTGCTGGAGAGCGACCGGATAGCCCTGTTCCGCCCGGACCTGCCCCCGCTCGGCGTCGCCGTACTGGCCCGCCAGTTGAGGCAGTTGGCATCCTGCGACATCAGTCCCGGTGTCCTCGCCTCCGCCGGGCGGCTGCTCACCCACTACGTCCACGCCGGGGCGCTGCTGGGCTCCGTCGCCCGCCTCGACCGCATCCCCGTGAGCCTGAAGTCGCACGCCCGGTCCTGGGTGCCCGGCAGCCAGTTCGCCGTGCTCGCCCACCCCGAGCCGCAGCTCGTCCGCCTGGGCCCCGACGCCGCCCTGCCGGGCCCGGAGTTCGGCACGTGGATGCTGGTCGGCAAGGGGCAGCTGCAGTCCGACTGGGTCACGGGCACCCTCGCCAAGTCCTGGAACGCGCAGGGACTGCGAGAAACGGTCCTGCCCGCCGAGTCGGCCCGCTGGTGGGGCACCGGCAGGCTGATCGAGTTCGCCGGATTCCTGCCCGACCTGTCGGTCCTCTACCAGCTCGTCACGTCGGTGCGGCGCGGCGTCTGCCACTGGTGCGGCATCGACGTCATCGGCGACCGCTGCGTCTTCTGCTCCGCCACCCCGCCGGACCACGGCGGACCGCCGGACCCCCGCGACCACACCCGACCGGAGCACCGACTGGAGCACCGAACGCCCGCCGGCTGAGGCCGCCCCGGCCCCGCTCGCCCCGACCGAAGTCCCCTCGACCGATATCCCCCAATGAGGTTGCACGGTTCATGAACTCCCGTCAGCGCCGCGGCGTGATACTCCTGCTCCTGTCGGTCGTCTGCGCCCTGGGCGCCTTCACCGGCGTGCTCTCCGTCATCAGTGACGTGAAGTCCAAGGTCGGGCCGGAGGTCACCGCCTACCGGCTCAAGGCCGACGTGGCGCCCTACACGACCCTCAGCACGGGCCAGTTCGAGAAGATCGAGATGCCCGAACGGTGGCTGTCGGAGAACGCCGTCACCGACCTCTCCCAGATCCGGGGCAAGATCGCGGTGACCACGCTGCGGGAGGGCTCCCTGCTGCAGAGCGACATGATCGTCGATCAGCCCGCCCTGCGCCCCGGGCAGCAGGAGGTCGCCATCATGGTCGACGCGGCGACCGGCGTCGCCGGCAAGATCACGCCCGGCTCCACGGTCAACGTGTACGCCACCTTCGAGGGCGAACGGGAGGGCGCCCCCTCCCAGTCCAAGATCATCGTGACGAACGCCAAGGTCCTCGACGTCGGCGAGATCACCGCCCTCGACCCCGAGGAGAGCGACCGCACCCAGGAGCCCACCGACGCCGTCCCGATCACCTTCGCGCTGTCCACGCTCGACGCCCAGCGCATCACCTACGCGGAGTCGTTCGCCCAGCGGGTCCGGCTCGCGCTGGTCGCGCCCGGCAGTGACACGACCGTCCCCGACCGGGAGCGGACGTACGAACTCGCGAAGGACAAGTGAGAGGCCCGCATGCCCACGAGGATCCTCCCGGCAGTCGGCGACGCGGACGCGGTCCGGTCCATCACGACACTGCTCAGCCAGCTCCCGGACGCCGAGCCGGTGGCCCCGGTGGTGGACTCCACGCAGCTCGTCGACACCCTCGCGCGGCTCGCCGCCGAGTCCGTGGACGAACTGCCCGAGGTCGTGGTGGTGCACGAGCGGATCGGCCCCGTCCCCGCGCTGGAGCTGGTCCGCGAGGTCGCCCTGCGCTTCCCGGCCGTCGGCGTCATCCTCGTCACCTCGGACGCGAGCCCCGGCCTCTTCCAGGCCGCCATGGACTACGGGGCCCGGGGCCTGGTGGCCCTCCCGCTGAGCTACGAGGAACTCGCCAGCCGCGTCCAGGCCGTCGCCCAGTGGTCGGTGGGCGTACGCCGCCACCTCGGCACCGGCGGCGACGTGTTCACCGGCGTCGGCGGCACCGTCGTCACCGTCAGCGGCGCCAAGGGCGGCGTCGGCACCACCCTCACGGCCGTGCAGCTCGCGCTCGCCGCGCAGACCTCCGGACGCGCCACCGCCCTGGTCGACATGGACCTCCAGACCGGCGACATCGCCTCCTACCTGGACGTCCAGTTCCGCCGGTCCGTCGCCGACCTGGCCGCCATCACCGACATCTCCCCGCGCGTCCTCGCCGACGCCGTCTTCCGCCATGACTCCGGGCTCGCGCTGCTGCTCGCGCCCGGCGAGGGCGAACGCGGCGAGGACGTCACCGACCGCGCCGTCCGCCAGATCGTCAGCGCCCTGCGCTCCCGCTACGACGTCGTCGTCATCGACTGCGGCGCCCAGCTCGGCGGGGCCGGCGCCGCCGCCGTCGAGATGGCCGACACGGCGGTGCTGGTCGCCACGCCGGACGTGATCGCCGTACGGGGCGCCAAGCGCACGGTGCGGATGTGGGACCGGCTGCAGATCCGCAAGGCGGAGGAGACCACGATCGTCGTCAACCGCCACAGCCGGGTCACGGAGATCCAGCCGCCCCTGATCCAGAAGATCACCGGCACGCGGGTCGCCCGCACGTCGGTCCCCGCCAACTTCAAGGAACTCCAGGGCGCGGTCGACGCGGGCCGCCTGCACGAACTCGACAGCAAGAGCACGGTGAAGCAGGCACTGTGGGCTCTCGCGGGTGAACTCGGTCTGGTCAAGGCCCCCGAAGGCGCCCAGAAGGGCGGCAGGTCGCGGGGCGACCGGGGCGCGGTGAGCCTGCGGCGGCGCAGGGAGGCGGGCGGATGAGACACGTGAGGCCACGGCACCTTCGGCGGGACAGCGGGCAGGTCACCATCGAGTTCCTCGGCATGACCCCGACGATCATCGTGACGCTGGTGGTGCTGTGGCAGGTGGTTCTCGTGGGGTACACCTTCACCCTCGCGGGGAACGCTGCCGACGAGGCGGTACGGGCGGGGACGGCGGCCGAGTACGACCGCCCGGGCAAGTGCTCGGCGGCCGGCCTGGACAAGCTGTCGAACGCGTGGAGGGACGGCGCCGACGTGAGCTGCACCACCGGCAACGGCTACGTGACCTCCGACGTCAGCCTCAAGGTGCCCGTCCTGTTCCCGGGCACGATCGACTTCCCGTTCACCGTCAAGGGGCACGCGGGGGCCGTCGAGGAGGCGACACGGTGATGACGGGGAGCACCGGACGGACGTATCAGCGGCGGGGCCGCGACCGGGGGCAAGTGGCCCTCGAATACCTCGGCTTCATCCCGATTCTGCTGATCGTCGCCCTGGCGGCCGTCCAGCTGGGCCTGATCTCCTACGCCGCGCAGCAGGCGGGGACGGCGGCGCGGGCCGGGGCGCGCAGTGCCTCGCTGGACGGGCCGTACGCGGCGGACTGCCGGGCGGCGGTCAGCGGCTGGCTGGCCGACGGCCTCGACTGCGCCCGCGCGCACCTCGGCGACGAGGTGACCGTGACCGCGACCGTCGACATCCCCTCCGTGGTCCCCGGCTGGGACTTCGACCCGGCGCGCAAGACCGCCACGATGCCGCTCGACCACTGACCGAGCAACAAGGAGCACCGGAGCAATGAGCCTGCGGGCACGCATCAACTCCCCCGAGGAGAACGGGAACCGGGGCGAGGACGGCCACATGGTCGCCTCCTACCGGGCCAAACTCCTGGAGGAGATCGACCTCGCGGAGATGAGCTCGCTCGCCGCCGCCGAGCGGCGGGCCCGCCTGGAGCGGGTGCTCGGGCACATCATCAGCCGCGAGGGCCCGGTGCTGTCCACGGTCGAGCGCTCCCAGCTGATCCGCCGGGTCGTCGACGAGGCACTCGGCCTCGGCATCCTGGAACCCCTGCTGGAGGACGCCTCCATCACGGAGATCATGGTGAACGGCCCGGACGCCATCTTCGTGGAGCGCGGCGGCCGGGTCGAACAGCTCCCGCTGCGGTTCGCCTCCAACGACCAGCTGATGCAGACCATCGAACGGATCGTGTCCACGGTCAACCGCCGCGTGGACGAGTCCAACCCGATGGTCGACGCCCGCCTGCCGTCCGGCGAGCGCGTCAACGTGATCATCCCGCCGCTGTCCCTGACCGGCCCCACGCTCACCATCCGCCGCTTCCCGCGCTCCTTCACCCTCCAGGAGCTGATCGGCCTGGGCTCCGTGGACGAGCAGATGGTGTACCTGCTGGCCGGGCTGGTGCAGGCGAAGTTCAACATCATCGTGTCCGGCGCCACCGGCACCGGCAAGACCACCCTGCTGAACGCCCTGTCCGGCCTCATCCCCGAGACCGAACGCATCATCACCATCGAGGACTCCGCCGAACTCCAGCTCCAGCAGACCCACGTCATCCGCCTGGAGTCCCGCCCGCCCAACGTCGAGGGCAAGGGCCAGGTCACCATCCGCGACCTGGTCCGCAACTCCCTGCGCATGCGCCCCGACCGCATCGTCGTCGGCGAGGTCCGCGGCGGCGAGTCCCTGGACATGCTCCAGGCCATGTCCACCGGCCACGACGGCTCCCTGGCCACCGTCCACGCCAACAGCGCCGAGGACGCGCTGATGCGGCTGCAGACCCTGGCCTCCATGTCGGACGTGGAGATCCCGTTCCCCGCCCTGCACGACCAGATCAACAGCGCCGTCGACGTCATCGTGCAGCTCACCCGGTTCGCGGACGGCGCCCGCCGCGTCACCGAGATCGCCCTGTTGGAGAGCCACGGCAGCGAGCCGTACCGGCTGGTGACCGTCGCCCGCTTCAACGCGCGGCCGATGGCCGCCGACGGCCGCATCCACGGCGCGTTCGAGTACTGCCCGCTGCCGCGCCGCGCCGCCGACCGGCTCTACATGGCGAGCCAGCCCATACCCCAGGCCTTCGGTGTCGCCGAGTCGGCGGACCAGCTGGCCACCCGAGAAGCCAGGTAGGTGCCGCCATGGAACTGCAGACCCTCGTCACCCTCACCACCGGCGTCACCCTGCTGACCTGCGTCCTCGCCGTCACCGGCCTGCACTTCTACGCCCAGGGCAGGGCCCAGCGGCAGGCCCTGGTGGACCGTCTGTCGGCCTCGGGCCAGACCCCGGTGGCCGGCCGCCGCCGCAACTTCACCGGCCTGGACCGCCGGCTGCGCCGCACCAAGGCGGGCAGGAACCTCGAACTGCGCCTGGCCGCGACCGGCCTCGACGTCACACCGGGCGAGTTCTTCGTCTGCATGCTCGCCACGGTCGCCGGCCTCTGGCTCGTCGGACAGGCGACCCTGGCCCCGTTCTTCGGCCCGCTCGCCGGCCTGCTGGGCATCTGGGTGGCCCTCCAGTTCCTCAACTGGCAACGCCAGAAACGCATCGAGCGGTTCATCAACCAGCTCCCGGAACTGGCCCGCATCCTGGCCAACGCCACCCAGGCCGGCCTCGCCCTGCGCACCGCCATCGGCATGGCGGCGGAGGAACTGGAGGCCCCGGCCGGCGAGGAACTCGGCAAGGTCGCGGCACAACTGGCGGTGGGCGCCTCCATGGACGACGCCCTCGGCGAGCTGGCCGAACGCCTCCCGTCCCGCGAACTCGTCGTCCTCGTCACCACCCTCGTCCTGTCCAACCGGGCGGGCGGCCAGGTGGTGAGCGCCCTGCGCAACCTCACGGAGACCCTGGAGGAACGCAAGGAGACCCGCCGCGAGGTCCGCACCCAGCTGTCCCAGGTCAACATGACGTCGTACGCCGTCCCGGTCCTGGGCGTCGGCTCCCTGTTCCTCATGAACGGCGTGAAGGACGGCGCCCTGGAACGCATGACCGGCTCCGGCTTCGGACAGGCCGCCGTGATCATCGCGTTCTCGCTGTACGCCGTCGGCTTCGTCCTCATCCGCCGCATGTCCCGCATCGACGTCTGAGCAGCAGAGGGGATATCGACTCATGGCACTTGTGCTGGCCCTCCTGATGGCCCTCGGCGTCTGGGGCGTCTTCGCCGGCGTCCGCATGTACCGCGCGGAGGCCAAACTCCCCGCCGACCTGCTCCTCGCCCTGGAGGTGGGCGCCACCCGCACCGGCGCGGTGGACTCCCTCATCGACCGCCTCGGCATGCGCTACGCCCCCGCCGTCCTGCGGATGATGGGCCCGAAGCAGGTCGCCAAGTACCGCCGCAAGATCGACCTGGCGGGCAACCCGGGCGGCCTGACCATCGACCGCTACGCGGCCCGCCGCGCGGTGTACGGGTTCCTGGGCGGCTTCGGCGGCCTGGTGTTCCTGATGCGGGGCGACTTCTTCGTGGCTCTGCTGCTGCTGGCCTTCGGCGCGTTCTGGACGGAGGTCGGCATCTGGGCGGCGATCCGCATCCGCAAGGACGAGATCGAACGGACCCTGCCCGACTTCCTGGACGTCCTCGCCGTCGTCGTGAGCGCCGGACTCGGCTTCCGCCAGGCCCTGGACCGCGTCGCCTCCAGGTACGAGGGCCCCTGGGCGGACGAACTGCGCATCACCCTGCGCCAGATGGACCTCGGCATGAGCCGCCGCCAGGCCTTCGCGGAACTGCGCCGCCGCAACGACTCCGAGCAGGTCGCCATGTTCGTCACCGCCCTCCAGCAGGGCGAGGAACTCGGCGCGCCCATCGTCGACACGCTCGTCGCCCTCGCCAAGGACATGCGCCGTACGGACGCCCAGAACGCCCGCCGCAAGGCCGCCCGCGCGGTCCCCAAGGCCACGATGATGATCACGACGTTCATGGTCCCGGCGACGATGCTGCTGCTGGGCGCGGGCCTGATCCTGGGTTCGGGCACGGACTTCGGCACGATCACGGGGGAGTGACGAAGGTGGCGGAGGGCACGCAGGGCGACGCGGGCGCGGGCGACGTGACCGGCCTGCCCACCACCCGCACCCGGTTGCTGCGCCGCCGCCCGAGGACGCCGGAGATCACGACCCCGCCGACGGGCACGGTCCTGCCGGCCCACGCCCGCACGGGCGCCCCGGACGTCCCGGTCACCACGGCGACCCCGGCACTGCCACCGGGGTGGGCACCGGCGGAGGGCGCGCGGGCGGTCGCGTACGACGACAGGGCGGCCGGCCCCGCACAGCCGGCACCCCGCAGCGAACGCCGCACGGGTGACGGCGCGGCCGGTACCCCCGTCGCGTCCGAAGCCACCGTCCCGTCAGAACCCCCCGTCCCGCCCGAAGCCCTCGTCCCGCCCGAAGCCCTCGTCGCGTCCGAAGCCACCGGCCCGTCCGAGGCCCGGACCGGAACGCCCCCCGCCGATGTCATGACCGACGCTGCCACCGCCACTGCCACCGCCACCGACGCCGCCGACGACAAGACCGGCCGGCGGCGGACCGCGTCGCAGCCCCCGCGCCCCACCCTCGCCATCCAGGTCAACGCCCTGCAGGCCATGTGCCGCCACGTCTTCGGCTTCCGCCTGGCCATGATCGCCCTCGCCGCCCCCGCCGCCCTCCTCAACGCCAACCCGGGCCTCGGCACCCGCCTCGTGGGCATCGCCGTCGTCGTCACCTTCATGGCGTCCTACGTCCTCTTCAGGGACTGGGAACGCTTCGGCCCGCTCCTCCTGCGCCACCCCGTCCTGCTGGTCGTGGACACCCTCTTCGGCTTCCTGCTCCTGGTCTCGGCGGGCCCGGACACCACCCTCGCCTACGTCAGCGTCTGCACCCCGCTGCTCGCCGGCCTCGTCTACGGCTGGCGCGGCGCCGCGGCGTTCGCCTCGCTCCAGGTCCTGATCCTGCTGCTGGTCCACGCGACGCTGGAGAACCCGGACCCGGGCATCGCCGAGTCGTCGCTCCTGCCGGGCCTGTGCGTGATCGCCGGCGCCGTGGGCTCCAGCCTGCGCGGCCTGATGCTCCGCTTCGGCGAAGCCACCCAGGCCCTGACGACGGTCCAGGCCCGCCTGGCGGTCACGGAGGCGGTCAGCGCCGAACGCGCCCGTCTCGCCCGCGAGATGCACGACTCGGTCGCCAAGACACTGCACGGCGTGGCCCTGGTGGCGGACGGCCTGGCCTGCTCGGCGGGCCGCGACCCCGTGAACCCGGCCCTGATCAGGCAACAGGCGGAACTGGTCGCCCGCTCGGCCCGCCGCGCCGCGGCGGAGTCCAGGGAACTCCTGTCGGACCTGCGCCGCGAGTCCGACCCCGACCAGGCGACGGACGTCTCGGCCGAACTGGCCGCCCGCACCACCGACTTCGCGGCCCGCACGGGCCTCCCGGCGACGTACCGCGCCGCCGCCGAGCACGCCGTACCCCCCGTCCCCCCGGCCGTGGCCCGCCAGCTCCTGACGATCGCCACGGAGGCCATGGAGAACGCCCACCGCCACGCCGCGCCCACCCACGTGGAGGTGAGCGCTGGCATCCACGGCGACCTCCTCCGGATCAGCGTCTACGACGACGGCCGCGGCCTCCCGCCGGGCACCACCCTCGAACAACTCCGCCGGGCCGGTCACTTCGGCCTGGTGGGCATGGTGGAACGGGCGGCGTCGGTCGGCGCGCGGATCCGCATCGGCCGCGGCACACACCCCCGCGGCACCGAGGTCCGCCTGGAACTCCCCCTGGCGGCCCTGACCACCCGACCGGCCCCATGAACCCAGCCCGCCGCTCCCCCCACCACACGAGAGGAGGCAGCCCCATGCCGGACCCGACCACACCGTCACCCGGCGGCGAGCAGCCGCCCCCCAGCCCTTTCGCGGACGCCCCGCCGCGTCCCCCGCTGCGGGTCGTGGTGGCCGACGACAACCCGGTGGTCCGCGCGGGCCTCACCGCCCTGCTCTCCGGCCGCGCGGACATCACGGTCGTGGCCGAGGCGGCCGACGGCCGCGAGGCCTACGAGGCCGCCCGCGCGCAACGCCCGGACGTCGTCCTCCTCGACGTCCGCATGCCCGGCGTGGACGGCATCTCGGCCCTGCCGTACCTGGTGCAGATCGCCCCGGTCGTGATGCTGACGTACAGCAGGGAGTCGGAGATCGTCCGGGAGGCGCTGCGCAGGGGGGCGGGCGGCTACCTGGTCCACGGCGAGTTCACCGCCGACCAACTGGTCGCGGCGGTACGGGACATCAAGGAGGGCAGACCGCACTTCACGGCGACGGCGGCGGGCGCGCTGCTGGCCCAGCTGAGGGAGGGCCACAGTGGGGCGGCACTGCCGGACGGACTGGGCGGAGCAAATGCGACTGCACATGAAAATCCGGCGGCAAAGACCGACCGTACGGCGCCTCTACTGCCGCACGACACAGCCGCCTTGCGCTTGCCGCCGGTGCCGCCCGCACCCACTTCTCCGGAAAACCTTTCGCAGCTGCAACCGAATGTGGGACAGTCGTCGTCTGGGTGGACAGGTGGCCGTCCGGCCGCCCCCGACAGGTCGCGCTACCAACTCAGCACGAGGGAGGCGGAGATCATGGACCTCATCGCGTCCGGGATGAACAACCAGCAGATCGCCGCCACGTGCTTCATCAGCGAGAAGACGGTCAAGAACCACATCAACCGCATCTTCGCCAAGCTCCACAGCACGAGCCGCGCCGAGGCCGCCGCCAAGTGGCTGGGCACGGCGCCCGGCTCCGGCCGAGGGGTGGGGTGACCGGCCATGACCGTCGGGGCGAAGAACACACGGCGTCACTGGGCCTCCGAGGCCTCGGATTGGGCCCGCGTTTGGGCCCTGGGACCCTCTGCCGGACGTGCCGTTGCGCCGTACGTTCCTCCTGTCGAGAGCGGCACCGGCAAGGAGGAAGCCGCTGACGCCACATCCGGAGGGGAACCCCATGAGCGACCTGATGCTGAAGACCGCCGTTGCGACCAAGGTGCGCGTCAACGGCTGGAAGAACACCACGGTCGAGGCCATGCAGCGCCGCGGCGCCGGCGACAGGGGCCAGACCGCGGTCGAGTACCTGGGCATCATCGCGGTGGTGGTGGCGATCGTGCTGGCGATTACGGGTACCAACATCGGACAGACGATTCTCGGCAAGATCCAGGCGCAGATCGCCAAGGTCGCTCCTTGATCCGACTCCGTCGGTACGGCGACGCAGGGCAGGCCTTCCCCATCTACATCACTGTGGTGGGGGGCCTGCTCTTTCTCGCGTTCGCGTACTTCGCGGTCGGCCAGGCAGCGGCGAATCGGAACGGCGCCCAGACGGCCGCCGACGCGGCAGCACTCGCGGCGGCTCAGGAGAGGCGGGACCAACTCGCCGGCAATTGGGTGCGAAACGTGCTCGACCCGAACAAGTGGCAGGACATCTTCGAAGGCGATCCGGGCGGGACACTGGCCCCGACGTGCGGGCGGGCGGGGCAACTCGCGGCGCGGAATGACGCGCGTCTGGTCGACTGCGATCCCGGGATCCTGCGCTTCAGCGTCGAAGTCGAGACGAACAAGAGCGTGGGAGACTCGGTCGTTCCCGGCACGGAGAACCGGCAGGCGAACGCGACTGCCACTGCCGTGATCGAACCACGCTGCGCCTTCAAGCTCCCTGCCGAGGACGCTCCTGCAGAGACGCTGCCGCGGCTTTCCTGCAAGGGCAGGGACTGGGACCTCGACCCGGACGACCTCACGATTCTGCCGAAACCCGAGGACCTGTTCGACGTCCACCTGGCTGACTGAAGAAGCGAACGATGAGTGGAGAAGGAAGCAGAGAGATGAGCATTCGGTTCACTGCGAAGGCCCGCAGGGGGATGGTCGCCCTGACCGTGGCGGCCGGGCTGGCCCTCGGCATGGCCGGTTGCGGCGGTGGGGGCGACGACGACAAGGCGAGCCCTTCCGCATCGGCCTCGCCGGACGGTGGCTCCAATCCGAGTGCTCAGGAAGGGAAGCCCGAGACGCCCTTGGCGGAACTGAAGGGCATCGAAGGGCTACTGCTCCAGATCACGTCTGCTGAGCGGGACGCGGGCGGCTTCATCACCGTGAACGGCACCGTCAAGAACGACGGAGCCAAGTCCGTGGTGATTCCGCCCCAGACAAGCGGCGACGAAACCGAGGTCATCAAGCACGGTCCCTCGCTGGGCGGCGCGACACTTGTCGACTCCAAGGGGAAGAAGCGCTACTACGTACTTCGCGACACCGACGGTCGGCCGCTGACCACCACGGGACTGGGAAACCTGGAGCCGGGCCAGACGCTGCCGGTCTTCATGCAGTTCCCCGCACCGCCGACCAGCACGAACGAGGCCGACTTGCAGGTGCCCACCTTCAGCAGCGGCACGATCAAGATCTCCGGGTGAGGCCCACCATGACCCGAACCCACACCCGGACAGCACATCCACGCCTCAGCCTGGTGGTCACCGCGGCCACCCTCATGGTGGTCACCAACATCTACGGCGCCACGACGTCCCACGCCGACGAGAGCCCCGGTGTCCCCCCGGGTTCGCAGGCCTCCGCCGCGGCACCGGTCGAGGTCGACCGCAACGACCCCGATCTGAAGCTCCCCGAAGGCGCCACCCTCGCCGAACCCAAAGTCCTCGACATCAAGTCCGTCGTGGAGGACCAGAGCGGCGACGAGCGGCGCGAGGACACCAACTCGGACGTGAAATTCGCGCTCCAGGCCGAGGTGCTGTTCCCGAAGGACAGCGCGAAGCTGAGCGGCGCCGCCAAGGCACGCATCTCGACGATCGCCGAGGAGATCAAGGCGCAGAACGCGACGAGGATCCGCGTCTTCGGCTTCACGGACAACCTCGGTTCCTCCGCCCACGGCGACGTCCTGTCCAGGCAGCGGGCCGACGCCGTGCAGAAGGTGCTGGACCAGGAGCTGAACGACGCGAACCTCACCTACGAGGTGCGCGGCTACGGCGAGCAGTACCCGATCGCGGACAACTCGACCGAGTCCGGCCGCAAGAAGAACCGGCGCGTGGAGGTCTCCTTCCCGCGCGGGAACGGCTGACGCGACGGACAGCGGCACGACCAATTCACGGGGACGGGGACGGGGACGGGGATGGGGACGGGACGAACAGTCATGGCATCGACGACAGCAGCACGAAGGGCGGCGCTGGTGGCGCTGACCGTCGTCACAGTCCTCACCACCGCCGGCTGCGGAGGCGACTCGGGCGAACCCGACCGCGAAGCCGCAGCCGGCACCCCGTCCACCGGCGCCACCGGCTCCGCACCCGCCAGGACGAAGCCCACCCCCACCCTCACCCCTACCCCGACCCCGACGATCACCGCGGCCGACGGGACGGACCCGGCCGCCTGCGCCGACGCGAACTGCGAGATCGCGGTGACCGAACCCGTCACCTTCCGCTTCGCGGGCCCGGACGGCAGGGCGGCGACCCTGTCCGTCACCAAGGTCGGCCGCAACGAGGTCGAGTACACCGTGAAGTCGGGCAACGGCCGCTCCAGGGGCGGGGCGAGCGGCCCGGGACAGGGATGCCTCACCGTGCTCCGCGGCAACGGCTCCGGCAACTCCTGCGGAGGCGGCCTGGACGACACCCGCCCGAGCCCGCAGCCCGGCGCGGTGGTGATCCAGGTGACGGGGCACGAGGACGGGACGGCCCTGCTCCACATCGTTTCGGACTGACGCGGACTCAACACGGCCGGGAGGGCCCGTCGTGGGGTGCGCGGACGTCCCGCGCGTAGGCGACGACGGCGGGCTTCCGGTGGCCCCTGCGGCCCCGGTGCCCCCGGACGGCGCCGCTCACCCGGGCTCGGCCAGCACCTCCACCCGGCCGCCCGCCCGCAGCCCCCACCCCGCCATGGCCCCCGCCTCCGCTTCCAGAACGTGCCGGGAACGCAGCCGGGGCAGCCCGAGCCGGCCCGGCCGCATGGTGCGTACGGCGATGACGCCGAGGTGCCGGTCGAGGTAGGCGACGTCGATGGGGATGCGCATGCGGAAGGTGTGCACGCTGTTGGCGGGGGTGAGGAGGATCGCGCCGTCGACCGAGTCCCGGCCCAACAGGCCCTTCGTACGCGCCCGGTACGAGCCCGCGATCTCCAGCGGCACCCGGACCGGCACCCCCGAAGCGCCCGCCCCCTCCGCGTGCACGAGCAACTGCCCCCGACCGTCCCGCCACCGCCCCATACCGACACCCCTCCGTCCGAGCCACGAGCCGGGAGAACCCCCTGAGTCGGCCAGAATCCCCGAGCCCAACAACCCCCCGAGCTCACAAAGACCCCGAGAGGACAAGACCACCACAAGACCACGACGACACGCACGACCAGACCACGACGAGACGCACGACCAGACCACTGTGCCTCAGGGCAGGCCCACCCGCGCACATTCCCGGGCGCCCCCGAAATCCAGTTGTCGGCGCCCGTACCGCCCGGGTAGGAAGATCCCATGACCGATCTGGGCGCAGTCTTCCGCCCGCAGCTCGCCCCCGAGCGGCTGCGGGACGTCGTTCAAGTCGCCGACGGCGCAGGGCTCCAGGAGCTCTGGCTGTGGGAGGACTGCTTCCGGGAGGGCGGGATCTCCGCCGCCGCGGCCGCGCTGGCCTGGAGCGAGCGGGTGCGGATCGGTGTCGGGCTGCTGCCCGTGCCGCTGCGGAACGTCGCCGTCACCGCCATGGAGGCCGCCACCCTGCACCGCATGTTCCCGGGCCGTCCGGTCATCGGCGTCGGGCACGGCGTGCAGGACTGGATGGGCCAGGTTGGTGCGCGGGCCGAGTCGCCGCTGACTCTGCTGCGGGAGCACCTCGACGCGTTGCGCGCCCTGCTGCGCGGCGAGCGCCTCACCACCGCCGGCCGCTACGTCACCCTTGACGACGTCGCCCTCGACTGGCCGCCCGAGCACCCCGTCGACGTCCTCGCCGGCGCCACCGGACCGCGCACCCTGAGGCTGTCGGGTGAGGCGGCCGACGGCACGATCCTCACCGCGGCCACGCCGCCCGACGGTGTACGCCGTGCCCGTGCCCTGATCGAGGAGGGACGTGCGGCGGCCGGCCGGCTCGACGCGCCGCATCGGGTCGTCGTCTATCTCCTCGCCGCCACCGGACCCGACGCTGCCGCCCGGCTCCGGGCCGACCTGGTCGCCGAGGGCGTCGCCGACGTGCCCGACCTGGGCGTCGCCGGTGACGCGGACACCGTCGCCCAGGCCGTACGGGCCCTCGCCGACGCCGGCGCCGACACCGTGATCCTCCAGCCCACCGCCGACGAACCCGACCCGGAGGGCTTCGTGCGCTTCGTCGCCGAGCGGGTCCGTCCCCTCGTACCGTGAGCGCCGGACATCCCATGAACGACCGTTCCTTCGAGGAACTCGTCGCCGAAGGCGCCTCCGTGCCCACCGAGGGGTGGGACTTCTCCTGGTTCGAGGGGCGGGCCACCGAGGCCCGGCCCTCCTGGGGGTACGCGCGCTCCCTGGCCACGCGGCTCGGTGCCGCGCGGGCCGCGCTCGACATCCAGACCGGGGGAGGGGAGGTGCTGGAGTCCGCCCTCCGCACGGCCGCCCCGGCGCGGCCCGGCCTCGCCGTCGCCACCGAGGGCTGGCCGCCGAACGCCGCCCGGGCCACCGCCCGGCTCCGGCCGTACGGCGTCCCCGTCGTCGCCTCCGGCGAGGACGCGCCGCTGCCGTTCGCCGACGGGACGTTCGACCTCGTCTCCAGCCGCCATCCCGTGCGCCCGCACTGGACCGAGATCGCCCGCGTCCTCGCCCCCGGCGGCACGTACTTCGCCCAGCACGTCGGCCCCGCCAGCGCCTTCGAACTCGTGGAGTACCTCCTCGGTCCCCTGCCGGACGACGCGCGCGCCGGCCGCCACCCCGACGGCGAACGCGCCGACGCCGAGGCCGCCGGGCTGGACGTGGTCGACCTGCGCGCGGAGCGGCTGCGCATGGAGTTCCACGACATCGCCGCCGTCGTGCACTTCCTCCGCAAGGTCGTCTGGATGGTGCCCGGCTTCACCACCGAGGCCTACGAGCCCCAACTCCGCGCCCTGCACGACAAGATCCGCACCGAGGGCCCCTTCATCGCCCACAGCGCCCGTCACCTCTTCGTCCTCCGCAAACCGGCACAGCCGCGCGAGCCGGCCGGGCCGGCGACCGAGCTGCCGCGCCCCGCGCCCCGCTCCCCGCGCTCGCGGCGTTCCCCGTGACCCGCGGGTGCTCGCGCGCCGGCATGAGCCGCCGACGGCAGGGGTGAAAGAGACCACATCCTGGCCGCTGTGCCGTTCACCTGCACTTCTGTGCTCGCGCCCTCACCCGTTTTCCACATCGTTATCCGCGCGGCTCGCATCCGGACGGCGGTTTCACGTAAGTTCAGACCAAGGTAATTCGCGTGAGCAAAGCTGCGCGGGCGGCACCGCGCAGTGGAGGGGGCTGCGCGGAGCCGCAATCCTGGTCAAGAGGCGCCCACCCCGTGTTCACCCGTCGGGGGGACACCGTGCGCCCGCCGTATTCGGACAGGCCCCGTCGTGATGTCGCCCTTTGTGTGGTTGTGTCCCGTCGTCGCCGCGTTGCCGGGCGGTTTCGGAGAGTAGTTGTGGCACGCCGATGCACGCAGCACCACATACAAAGGGTTATGGTGGAAACCCCCCCTCGGGCCGGTCCGTCTCCCCCCCACGGACCGGCCCGTTTTTCATGCGTGCGACCGGCCTGCTCCCCTGCGCCCCCGATACAGTCCTGCGCATGTCGAACGATCACCCGAACGGCCACCCGCCCCACCCCGCACCGCCCCCGCAGCAGGGCCCGTACGCCCCGCCCGGCCCGCAGTACGCCCCGCCCGGTCAGCCGGGACAGCCCGGACCGTACCCGCAGCCCGGCGCCTACGCCCCGCCCGGCGCTCCTTACGCCCCGCACGCCCCGACCGCACCCCTCGCCATGCCCGGCCCCGTCCGTGCCGCGCAGGTCGTGATCTTCGTGATGGCCGGGCTCGCGGTCCTGCTCACCGCGCTCGTCGCCGGCGGTTCGGGCGCCGAGTCCGCCGGGCGCTACTTCGCCATGTACCTGATGACGGTGCCCCTGTTCGTCCTCGCCTTCCGCTACGCCACCGCGGGCAACGGCGTCCGCGTCGCCTCGATCGTGCTGGCGTCCGTGCAGATCGTCATCGCGCTCGGCGCGACCGGGCGGGGCACCGCGGGCGCGTTCCTCCCCCTGGCCGGCACCATCGCCCTGCTGTTCATGCTGACGCCGGCGTCCTCGCGCGCCTGGTTCCGGCGGAACTCGGACGGCGTGCCCCCGCAGGCGCCGTATGGGCCGTACGGCACCTGACACCCTTTTTCGGGCGCCGGACGGCGGCGGGGGTAGGCTTCGCCCCGGGGTACCGCCATGCGGACAGGGAATCGCCCTCGGCCGCTCCTGCCCGCCGGTCGCGGGCCCGGTTCCGACCTGTCCGATCCGTCCGGAGGGGCTGACAATCACGTGAACCTGCGCGACAAGCTGCGCAACCTGCTGGTCAGGCTGTACGCACGCCGGGTGGAAGGCCACCTGGACCACGCTCAGGTGCCCAAGCACATCGGCGTCATCATGGACGGCAACCGCCGCTGGGCGAAGGCCGCCGGGTCCACCACCGCGCAGGGACACCGGGCCGGCGCGGACAAGGTCGAGGAGTTCCTCGGCTGGTGCAGCGAGACGGACGTCGAGGTCGTCACCCTCTGGTTGTTGTCCACGGACAACTTCGACCGGCCGCAGGAGGAACTGGGCCCGCTCCTCGACATCATCGAGGACGTCGTGCGCACCCTCGCCGCCGACGGCCGCTGGCGGGTGCACCACGTCGGCACGATGGACCTGCTGCCGCAGCAGATCCAGACCGCCCTCAAGGAGGCCGAGGGCGCCACGGCCGACAACACCGGGATACTGGTCAACGTCGCCATCGGCTACGGCGGCCGCCAGGAGATCGCCGACGCGGTGCGCTCGATGCTGTTCGAGGCCCAGCAGCGGGGCACCTCGCTGGCGGAGCTCGCCGAGTCCGTCGACATCGACATGATCGGCCGTCACCTCTACACCGGCGCCCAGCCCGACCCCGACCTCGTGATCCGCACCAGCGGCGAGCAGCGGCTGTCCGGATTCATGCTCTGGCAGAGCGCGCACTCCGAGTACTACTTCTGCGACGTCTTCTGGCCGGCCTTCCGCAAGGTCGACTTCCTGCGCGCCCTGCGCGACTACGCGGCCCGCCACCGTCGTTTCGGCGGCTGACCGCGCCGCCGCCCGACCGGTGGTCATTTTCCGGTCACCGGGGGCGAAGCGAGACCGGGTACCCCGCGGGGTCCGGACGTAACACGGAGTTCACCGGGCCGCCGTGCCGCGTCGTGGCATGGCGGTGCTCGTTCGAGGGCATAAGCCAAGCAGGTCGACGCCCGAACCACGGGTGTCGGATCTCAGCGGACGGCACGGGGCCGTCCGCCCGGGAGGCCCTTTGCACCAGCCCGACCGTGCGGTACCGGCACGGAGGACGCGGAGGGCCGGTTCCCGGCCCGCGGTGCTTCGCGGCCGAGGACCGGTCCAGCTCGACTCCGTCGCTCCCCGACCTCATCCGAGGGGGTACGTCCTTCCGTGGTGACCAGCACAAAGCGCCACAAGCCAGACCGGCGCACCTACGTTCTCGACACCAGCGTTCTGCTGGCCGACCCGAAAGCTTTGAGCCGCTTCGACGAGCACGAGGTCGTGCTGCCCGTCGTGGTGGTCACGGAGCTGGAGGCCAAGCGGAACCATCCGGAACTCGGCTATTTCGCCCGGCAGGCCCTGCGGCTGCTCGACGACTACCGGGTCCGGTTCGGCCGGCTGGACGCCCCCATCCCGATCGGGGAACTCGGCGGAACGGTCCGTGTCGAGCTCAACCACTCGGACCCCAGCGTGCTGCCCAGCGGCTACCGCCTGGGGGACAACGACTCCCGCATCCTCGCGGTGGCCCGCAATCTGCAGGCCGAGGGGTTCGACGTCACCGTCGTGTCGAAGGACCTGCCGCTCAGGATCAAGGCGTCGTCCGTCGGACTCCTCGCCGAGGAGTACCGCGCGGAGCTCGCCATCACGGACGCCTCCGGCTGGACCGGCATGTCCGAACTGACCCTGCCCGGCGAGCAGGTCGACGTCCTCTTCGAGGAAGGACACGTGTACGCCCCCGAGGCGGCCGGCCTGCCGGTGCACACCGGTCTGACCATCCAGTCGGAGCGCGGCAAGGCCCTCGGACGGGTCACGCCCGAGGGCAACATCCGGCTGGTGCGCGGCGACCGGGAGGCGTTCGGCATCAAGGGGCGCAGCGCCGAGCAGCGCATCGCCCTCGACCTGCTGCTCGACCCGGACGTGGGAATCGTGTCGATGGGCGGCCGGGCCGGCACCGGCAAGTCGGCGCTGGCGCTGTGCGCTGGCCTGGAGGCGGTCCTGGAGCGCCGCCAGCACGAGAAGATCATGGTCTTCCGTCCGCTGTACGCGGTGGGCGGGCAGGAGCTCGGCTATCTCCCCGGCAGCGAGGCCGAGAAGATGAGCCCCTGGGCCCAGGCGGTCTTCGACACGCTGTCGGCGGTCACCAGCCGTGAGGTCATCGAGGAGGTCACCGCGCGCGGGATGCTGGAGGTCCTCCCGCTGACGCACATCCGGGGCCGTTCCCTCCACGACGCGTTCGTCATCGTGGACGAGGCGCAGTCGCTCGAACGGAACGTCCTGCTGACCGTGCTGTCCCGCATCGGCGCGAACTCGCGGGTCGTTCTGACCCATGACGTGGCACAGCGGGACAATCTGCGCGTCGGGCGCTACGACGGTGTGGTCGCCGTGGTGGAGAAACTGAAGGGTCATCCGCTCTTCGCGCACGTCACGCTCACGCGGTCCGAGAGGTCCCAGATCGCTGCCCTTGTGACCGAAATGCTGGAGGACGGACAGATCTGACGGATTCACTCCGTACGGCCCGGTGAGGGCCGGTCGCGCGGGAGTTGGCGCCGTCCGGAAAGGCGTAGAGCCTAGCCGGGCGGCGTCCGCGTGTGTGCGGCTTTCCTGAAACCCCCTGGCGCAAACGAGGTGTGAGCTTTCACACGCACGATGGAATTGCCTCGCGGCGGCCGGGTGCGGCAGAGTCTCACTCCTGTCAGGCCCCGCATACGACACATCTGTACCCCCAGCGGTACGGCACCACAAAAGCATCAGCACCAACTGCATAGCGATGTCGTATGCCGCCCGCGCACCACGCGGCGCTCCCCGCGAGGGAGTTGCCCACCGGGCCCGAGCCTCCCGTGACCCCGCAGTTGGGGAGGCCAGTGCCAGGGGCACGATTGCGTCCGCCAGGGTCACCGAAGCGGGCGATGCTGGAAGGAAAACCGTGTGAGCCGGATTTCGGTCCGGGGATTCGCAGTGGCCTCGGCCACGGCGGTCACCGCTGTCGGAAGCGTCGTCGGCGTTGCCTCGGGCAGCACCGCGCAGAACAACGACGCCGAAGCGACGGCAGCTGAGGCGGCAACGCTGCTCGCGGACATCCCCTCGGGTCAGCAGGCCCAGGTGCAGACCGCATCCCTGACGCAGCAGGCCGACGCACAGGCCATCGCCGCGGACGCGAGCGCCAAGAAGGACGCCGAAGAGGCGGCCCGCAAGGCAGCCGCCGAGACGGCCATCGCCAAGAAGGAGGCCGCCGAGAAGGCGGCCAAGGCGGCCGAGGAAGCGAAGAAGCGCGCGGCGGAAGAGGCGGCGGCCAGCCGCAGCGCCGCCCGGGACGCCTCCGACTTCGCCGTCCAGAGCTCGTACTCCGTCGCGCAGATCCAGGCGATGGCGCGTCAGATGGTCCCCGCCGGCCAGTTCCAGTGCTTCAGCAACATCGTGGACCACGAGTCCGACTGGAACTACCGGGCCGTCAACCCGTCCTCGGGCGCCTACGGTCTCTTCCAGGCCCTGCCGGGCTCCAAGATGTCGTCGGTCGGCGCCGACTGGCAGACCAACCCGGCCACCCAGATCAAGTGGGGCCTCAACTACATGAACGAGCGCTACGGCAGCCCTTGCGACGCCTGGTCGTTCTGGCAGGCCAACCACTGGTACTGAGCCTCACCCGGGCCCGCCGGGCCGCGTCCCGCGCTCCGGCCGCTCAACCCGGCGCAGCCCCTCACCGTCCTACGGTGGGGGGCTTTCGCCATGTACGGTCGGTCGGTACGACTCCAGGGGGGAGTGGTGGGGAGAGACGGGGGAAGAGGACTGATCATGTCACGAGTGCCAGGGTGGCTCGGTCGGCTGGGTGCCGGACTCACCGGAGTGAGCAGGCGGTTGGACGAGCGCCGCGCCGAGGCGGAGCGGGAGAACGACGACCCCGAGTCCTCCGCCCAGTACGTTCCGCCGCCCCCGGAGTACGCCCCGGAGATCCCGGCCCGCCCGGACCCGGCGCAGGCCGTGCCGTGGGGAGTGCGGGTCGCCGCCGAGGCGGGCTGGCGGCTGCTGGTGCTGGCCGGCACGCTCTGGGTCCTGATGCGGGTCATCAGCGCCGTCCAACTGGTCGTGCTGGCGTTCGTCGGGGCGCTGCTCATCACGGCGCTGCTCCAGCCGACCGTGGCGCGGCTGCGGCGGCGCGGGGTGCCGCGCGGGCTGGCCACCGCGCTGACGGCGATCCTCGGGTTCGTCGTGATGGGCCTGATGGGCTGGTTCGTGACCTGGCAGGTCATGGAGAACATCGACGACCTCTCCGGCCAGGTCCAGGACGGCATCGACGAGTTGCGCAGGTGGCTGCTGAACAGCCCCTTCCACGTGACCGACAAGCAGATCAACGAGATCGCCAAGAACCTGCGCGAGGCGGTGGGCGCCAACACGGACGCCATCACCTCGGCGGGCCTGGAGGGCGTGACGGTCGTCGTCGAGGCGCTGACCGGCATCCTGCTGACGATCTTCTCCACGCTGTTCCTGCTCTACGACGGCAAGCGCATCTGGGAGTGGACGCTGAGGCTGGTGCCGGCGGCGGCCCGGCCGGGTGTGGCGGGCGCGGGTCCGCGCGCGTGGCGGACGCTCACCGCCTATGTGCGCGGCACGGTGATCGTCGCCCTCATCGACGCCATCTTCATCGGTCTCGGCATCTACTTCCTCGATGTGCCGATGGCCGTGCCGCTGGCCGTGTTCATCTTCCTGTTCGCCTTCGTGCCGCTGGTCGGCGCGGTCGTCTCGGGCGCTCTCGCGGTGGTCGTCGCGCTCGTCACACAGGGCGTGTTCACGGCCGTCATGGTGCTGGTGGTGGTGCTGGCGGTGCAGCAGATCGAGGGCCACATCCTGCAGCCGTTCATCCTGGGGCGCGCGGTGCGGGTGCATCCGCTGGCGGTGGTGCTGTCGGTGGCCGCCGGCGGCCTGGTCGCGGGCATCGGCGGAGCCGTGGTGGCCGTGCCGCTGGTGGCGGTGACCAACACCGTCGCGGGCTACCTGCGGTCGTACTCGCACGAGGCGGCCCTCAGGTACGCGCCGAAGCCGCGCGGGGCGACGGCTTCCGGCGTGGCGTCGGTGGCGCCGCCGGTGCCGCCCGTGCCGCCGTCCGGGCCGGCCGAGCGCACCGAGTAGCGGCGCGCGGGCAGCACGACGGGGCCCCGGCCACCTGGGAGGTGGCCGGGGCCCCGGTGCGTGCGCGGAGGGACTACTCCGCGAGGACCGCCTCGGCGTCCAGCGTGGCGCCGACGGCCTGGATCACGGCCGCGATCTTGAAGGCTTCCTGGATCGTGTCACGGTCCATGCCGGCCTTGCGCAGCACCTGCTCGTGCGAGTCGAGGCACATGCCGCAGCCGTTGATGGCGGAGACGGCGAACGACCACAGCTCGAAGTCGACCTTGTCGACGCCGGGGTTGCCGATGACGTTCATCCGCAGACCCGCGCGCAGCGTGCCGTACTCGTGGTCCGACAGCAGGTGGCGGGTGCGGTAGAAGACGTTGTTCATCGCCATGACGGCGGCGGCGGCCTTGGCGGCCGTGTACGCCTCCGGCGAGAGGTTCGCCTTCGCCTCGGGCGCCAGCTCGCGCAGCACGATGGGGGAGCGGGAGGCGATGGCGGTCGCCAGCACCGTGCCCCACAGCTGCTGCGCGGGCAGCTCGGAGTTGCCGATGACCGAGCCCAGGTTGAGCTTCAGGTCCTTGGCGTAGTCCGGTATCGAGGACTTCAGGGAGTCGAGCGACATGTCAGGTCACTCCCCGGCCAGCAGCGCGACCGGGTCCAGGGTCTCGTCGCCCTTGCTCCAGTTGCACGGGCACAGCTCGTCGGTCTGCAGGGCGTCCAGGACCCGCAGGACCTCCTTCGGGTTACGGCCGACGGAGCCGGCGGTCACCATCGTGAACTGGATCTCGTTGTTCTGGTCCACGATGAACACCGCGCGCTTGGCGTAGCCGTCCTCGCCCTCGATGCCGAGGTCGCGCATCAGCTCGTGCTTGGGGTCGGCCAGCATCGGGAACGGCAGGTCACGCAGGTCGTCGTGGTCCTTGCGCCAGGCGTGGTGGACGAACTCGGAGTCACCGGAGAAGCCGAGGATCTGGGCGTCGCGGTCGGCGAACTCGTCGTTCAGCTTGCCGAAGGCCGCGATCTCGGTCGGGCACACGAAGGTGAAGTCCTTGGGCCACGCGAAGACGATCTTCCACTTGCCCTCGTAGGTCTTGTGGTTGATCGTCTCGAACTCCTTGCCCTTCTCCAGCGAGACGCAGGCGGTCAGTTCGAACTCGGGGAACTTGTCACCGACAGTGAGCACACGCTCTCCTTGCAGCGAGGAAACACCGGGATCGCTGGTGTTTCCCATGGGTTGGACTCTTGTGATGTTGGCACACGGTGCATTGATTGCGGAAATAGCTACACTCGGTCGTGTTGATCGGAGGTGGCTATTAGTGACCGTGGGTAAGAAGAGGCAGCCGAGCCTCGCCCAGATGAGGGCGTTCGCCGCCGTTGCCGAGCATCTCCACTTCCGGGATGCCGCCGCGGCCATCGGGATGAGCCAGCCCGCCCTGTCCGGTGCCGTCTCCGCCCTGGAGGAGGCGCTCGGCGTCACCCTCGTGGAGCGCACCACCCGCAAGGTGCTGCTGTCGCCCGCCGGCGAGCGGCTCGCCGTGCGCGCCAAGGCCGTCCTGGACGAGGTCGGGGCGCTCATGGAGGAGGCCGAGGCGGTACGGGCGCCGTTCACCGGGGCGCTGCGGCTCGGCGTCATCCCGACCGTCGCGCCCTACCTGCTGCCGACCGTGCTGCGCCTCGTCCACGACCGCTACCCGCACCTCGACCTCCAGGTCCACGAGGAGCAGACCGCCAACCTGCTGGAAGGGCTGGCCGCCGGCCGGCTGGACCTGCTGCTGCTCGCGGTGCCGCTCGGCGTGCCCGGCGTCGCCGAACTGCCCCTCTTCGACGAGGACTTCGTGCTCGTCACGCCGCTGGACCACCCGCTCGGCGGACAGCGGGACATACCGCGCTCGGCGCTGCGCGAGCTGAACCTGCTGCTCCTGGACGAGGGGCACTGCCTGCGCGACCAGGCCCTCGACATCTGCCGGGACGCCGGGCGCGACGACGTCCCGGCGACCACGACGGCGGCCGGTCTCTCGACGCTGGTGCAGCTGGTGGCGGGCGGCCTCGGCGTCACGCTGCTGCCGCGCACGGCCGTCAAGGTGGAGATCTCCCGCTCCAGCGGCCTGCGCACGGGGTTCTTCACCGACCCGGCTCCGACCCGCCGCGTCGCGCTCGCGATGCGGGCGGGCGCGGCGCGCTCCGCGGAGTACGAGGAACTGGCGGCGGCGCTGCGGGAGGCGATGGAGGACCTGCCGGTACGGATACTGGCCGCGTGAGGCCGCGTAAGGCCGGACGCCGCCGGGTACGGCCGGATGTCGCCGGGTACGGCCGGACGCCGCCCGGCACGGCGGGGTGTCGCCCGGCGCGGCGGGGTGTCGCCCGGTGCAACGGGTGTCGGCCCTTTCCCGAGCCCTCGGCCTCAGGGACTCGGCCGCCCTGGTCGGGGCCCTCTTGCCGAGGCCGGGACTGACGTCGCCGGGGGCCTGGCCGGGCCCCCTTCCGAGACCGGAACCCCCGTTGCTCATGCCGGACCTGTTGCCGAGACCGGAACCCCGTGGCTCAGGCCGGACCCGTTGCCGAGGCCAGAACCCCCCCCGTTGCTCAGGCCGGACCCGTTGCCCCGACTGCGCGGCCGTCCGCAGGCCGTCCCGGCCGCTTCCGCCGTCCCCGCCCTCACTCCGTGCGCAGTCCGTCCGGCCGCATCATCCGCAGCAGCGGTGGCAGGCTCAGTGCCGTCACCACCAGGACGACGCCCGCCCCGATGCCGGTCACCGAGAGCACGCTCGCCCAGTCGACCCGCACCGTCGTGTTCGTCATCCGCAGCAGCACGGCCCCCAGCGTCAGCCCCACCGCGCACGCCAGGGCCAGCCCCAGCACGATCGGGATCGCCGTCTGCCACAGCACCGACAGACTCAGCGTCCGGCGCCGCGTGCCGAAGGCGACCAGCGCCGACAGCAGCTTGCGCCGCTCCCGCAACTGCTCCAGCTGGGACACCAGCAGACTGGCCCCGATCAGCGCCAGCACGCACGCCGCGCCGACGAACAACCCGGTCCGGATCGCCGTGTACCGCTCGGAGTTGTCGGTCGCCGACCAGGTCATCGGGTCCGCCAGCGGATCGACGGCCGCCGCCGTGTTCCGCACCAGGTCCCGCACGTCCGGCACCGATGCGTCGAGCCGCAGGTACACCTCCCCGTTCAGGGCGGGCACGGCCGCCGCGGGCAGCGCCTTCGGCGTGACCAGGAACCCGCCGCGGTCGGTGCCGTTCATGCCGATCCGGGCCGCGGCGGGCTTCAGTTCACGCGGCACCGTCCAGGCCACCGCGTGCTCCCGCGAGCCGCCCTCGTAGAAGGGGTCGAGGTACAGGGTCCGGCCCGGCTTCGCCAGCTTCGGCGTCTCGGTGTCGTACTCGGCGCCCCGCACCGCGAACACGTCGCCGTCCCGACAGGAGGGCAGGTCGGCCACCTGCCGCAGCGCCGCACAGTTTCCGACGGTCACCGAGGTGCTCGACCGCGGGTCGCTGCGCCGGTCCCCGGCGGACCCCTCGGCGAAGGCGTACGCCGTGCGCACGCCCTCGGTGCGCCGGAACCTCTCGGCGGCGGTGTCGACCGGCACGCCGTCCGACAGCGACACCTGCATCTGCGCCCGCGTGAGGTCCAGGCCCGTGTTCTTGCTGTAGTCGCTCTCCACCCCGGCGAACAGCATCTGCAGCGCGATCGCCCCGGCCACCGCGACCGCGATGCCGTTGACCATGCGGGCCGCCGTGCCGCTGCTCAACTGGAGCCGCCGCACGGCCAGTTGCCAGGCGACGCCGCCCCCGCCGAGCCGCGCCACGACCGCCTCCACCACCCACGGCAGCAGCGCGGTCACGCCGATCAGCAGCAGCAGTACGCCGCCGGTCACCAGGTACTGGTTGAAGTCGCCGTTCTCGCGGCCCTGGCCGATCATCGGGTACAGCAGCGCCAGTCCGCCCAGCGGCAGCAGCAGCCGCCACCACAGCCGGCGGCGCCGGGGTCTCGCGCTGCGCACCACGCCGAGCGGCTCGATCACCACGCCGCGCAGCGCGAACACGGTGACCAGCGCCGCCGCCGCGGGGACGGCGACCGCGACCAGCAGCGCCAGCGCGGGCGAGGGGTCGAGGTAGCTCGGGAACACGCTGACCCCGAACACCTCGACCGACCCGGCCAGCTGACGCCCGGCCAGGAAGAACACCGCGCCGAACACCAGCCCCAGCGTCGCGCCCGCCAGCGCCTCCCCGGCCGCGATCCGCCGCGTCATGCGGCTGTCGGAACCCACCAGCCGCAGTGCCGCGAGCCGCCGGTCGCGCCGTTCGCCGCCGAACCGCACGGCCGCCGCGATGAACACGGCCACCGGCATCAGCAGCACCACGAACACGACCAGCACCAGCAGGAGCAGCACCGGGTCCATCGGCTCCGACGCCGGGTCCGGGTCGCCGAACTGCTCGACGCGGGTCACCCGGCCGTCGTGGAGGTGGGGCGTCATGCCGTCCGCGCCCCGGTAGAAGGCGAGTTCGGCGGAGCCGACCAGGCCGTTCTCCGCGATGGTGCCGACGATCCGCTCCGGCAGCCGCTCCCGCAGCAGCCTGCCGTCGTCCGACGCCAGCAGCCGCTCCAGCGCGGGGGAGACGACCATCTCGCCCACCGCCGGGAAGCGGGTCACGCCGGGCGGCAGCGGCGCCCGCGTCCCCTCGGGCTCCAGGCCCCGGCCTCGGACCTCCTTGTCGCGGAAGGTCGTCGAGAGGTTGGTGACGAGGAGCGTGTCCTCGCCCTTCGGCACCTGCTCGCCGCTGAACGTGAAGTCCGTGCGCGCGCTCTCCCGCTGGTCCCGCGCGGCCAGGGCGCTCGGGACGGCCGTCGTCAGCAGCAGCAGCGCCACCCCGAGTCCCACGCCGACCGCCGTCAGCAGGGCCCGGACCCAGCCCTCGCGCCCGCCGGTGAACGCGAACCGCGCCCCCATCGCCAGGTCCCCGTACCACCTACGCACGCTCATACGACGCGCTCCATGTCCCGCGCCCTGCCGTCCCGGACGACGATCTCCCGGTCGGAGTACGCCGCCACCCGCGCCTCGTGCGTCACGAGCACCACGGCCGCGCCCGCCGACCGGGCCGCGTCCGTCAGCAGATCCATGACGCGCTCGCCGTTGAGCGAGTCGAGCGCGCCGGTCGGCTCGTCGGCGAACAGCACCCGGGGCCCGGTCACCAGGGCGCGGGCCACGGCGACCCGCTGGCCCTGACCGCCGGACACCTCGCCCGGCCGCTTGGCGCGCAGGTCGTCGACCTCCAGCCGTTCCATCCAGGCCAGCGCCGTCCGCTCGGCCTCCCGGCGGGAGGTGCCGTTCAGCCGCAGCGGAAGCGCCACGTTCTCCACGCAGGTCAGCTCCGGCACCAACTGGCCGAACTGGAAGACGAACCCGAACTCCGAGCGCCTGAGCGCACTGCGCCGGGCGTCGCTCATGGTCGCCATCTCGTGCCCGTCGTACCTGATCGACCCGGAGTCCGGCGTCACGATCCCGGCGAGGCAGTGCAGCAGCGTCGACTTGCCGGACCCCGAGGGCCCCATGACGGCGACGACCTCGCCGGGGTGGATGGAGAAGTCGGCGCCGTCCAGGGCCGTCGTCGGCCCGTACGCCTTGCGCAACTGGTCGGCCACCAGCAGGGAGCCGGGCGGCGGGGTCATCGGGTCACCGCCTGGGCCAGCTTGTCGAGGCGCGCGGCGGTCAGTTCCAGCCAGCGCAGGTCGGCCTCCAGGTGGAACAGGGCGTGGTCGCAGATCAGCTGGTCGGCGAGGTCGCCCTTGCGCTTGCGGTCGGTGAGGATCCGCATCATGCGCAGGTGCTCGGCGCGCTGCGTGTCGAGGATGTCGCCCGCGTCGCGCCGGGTGAGCAGCGCGAGGACGACCTTGGTGTAGAGGGTGGACTGGAGGTACGGCTCGGGCTTCTCCGGCGTCGCGAGCCACCGCTCGACGTCGGTGACGCCGGCGTCGGTGATGGCGTACCGCTTGCGCTCGGGGCCGCCGCCGGGCTCGATGCCGTCGACCTCCACGAGGCCGTTCTTCAGCAGGCGGGACATCGTGGAGTAGACCTGGCCGTAGTGCAGGGGCCGGTCCTGACCGAACTTCTCGTCGAAGGCCCGCTTGAGGTCGTAGCCGTGGCGCGGGCCCGACTCCAGCAGACCGAGGAGTGTGTGACCAATGGACATGAGCGCACTCTACACACGGTGTATACGTTGGGTGTATACGCCGAGTGCGCGGATCATGGCGGGGTGTACGGCGACGCAGGTGGCGGCCGTTTGTCACGGTTCTGCCACACGGCCGGCGGGGCTGCGGCCGGGCGGTGCGGTGGCCGGCGGGGTCAGGCCGGCGGGCTGAGGTCGGGCGGGCCGAGGTCGGGCGGTGCGGCGGGCGGGGCCCGGCTGCGCGCCCGGCTCCGCCCGCCCGGCGTCCAGGGGGTGAGGCCGGTCAGGCCGGCGGAGGGCCGGAGGCGGAACCCCCGGGCGGCCGGCCCCGGCGCGGCAGCGGCCCCGTGTCCCTCGGCAGCCGGCCGGCGTCGGACAGCGCCTTGCGCAGCAGGAACTCGATCTGCGCGTTGGCGGACCGCAACTCGTCCCCCGCCCACCGCGCCAGCGCCTCGTACACCGACGGGTCGAGCCGCAGCAGCACCTGCTTGCGCTGCTGCGGCCCGCGACGCCGGGGAGTCGGCTCCTCGGAAGGATCGGAGGGGGCCGTCACTGGTAGAGGGTCCCGGCGTTGACGACCGGCTGGGCGGCACGGTCCCCGCACAGCACGACCAGCAGGTTGGACACCATCGCCGCCTTGCGCTCCTCGTCCAGCTCCACGATGTCCTGCTGGGCGATCCGGGCGAGCGCCGCCTCGACCATGCCGACCGCGCCGTCCACGATCTGGCGCCGGGCCGCGACGACCGCGCCGGCCTGCTGCCGCTGGAGCATCGCCGAGGCGATCTCGGGGGCGTAGGCGAGGTGCGTGAAGCGGGACTCGATGATCTGCACACCGGCCGCCTCCACGCGCGCGTGCAGTTCGACGGCGAGCTTCTCGGTGATCTCCTCGGCGTTGCCGCGCAGCGACAGACCGTCCTCGTCGTGGGCGTCGTAGGGGTACTCGATGGCGATGTGCCGGACGGCCGCCTCCGTCTGCGTGGAGACGAACTCGATGTAGTCGTCCACCTCGAAGGTGGCCTGCGCGGTGTCCTCGACCCGCCACACCACGACCGCGGCGAGCTCGATCGGGTTGCCGTAGGCGTCGTTGACCTTGAGGACGGCCGTCTCGTGGTTGCGGACCCGGGTCGAGATCTTGGTGCGCGACGTGAGCGGGTTCACCCAGCGCAGCCCGTCCTGCCGGATCGTGCCCCGGTAGCGGCCGAACAGCTGCACCACCCGCGCCTCGCCCGGCGCCACCATGTTCAGCCCGCACATCGCGAGGAACGCGGCGATGCCGATCACGATGCCGCCGATGATCAGGACGGCCTTGGTGCCGGTGGCGGCGACCGCCGTCGCGCTCACGATCAGGCCGACGCCGGCCAGCAGCCCGAGCAGGCCGAGCAGCAGCGCGAGTCCGCCGCCGATGCTGTGCGCCTGCATCTCCCGCACGCGTGGCGTCGGCATCTCCGGCACGTCGGCGCTGACCTGGATGTTCTCCGTGGACATGGTGGGTTCCCCCGTTCTGCACCGGCGAGCGGCGCGACTGGCTGTGGTCTATCTAAGTGATATCACTTTTCCCGGTCATGGCAACCCTGAACCCTTCTCGTACGTCGGTTCCGGTGGGACAGGTGCTGATTGTCACGTCCGTAAAGGACCGGATCGGCGACCCCGTGCCACATATCCCGGTGTTAGCTTTCTGAGCTGACCTGAGCGGCGAACCTGTGTGATTCCTGATCGCACTTGAGTGAAGCGGAGCGGATCGGACCCATGGGACGAGCGGAAGAGAGACGAGCGCGGCAGCGCGGCGGCCGTCGCGCCGCGCCCGGACGCTCGTCCGGGACCGCGTCGGCCGGCGTCGGAGGCCGGGCCGCGGCCCGGCGCGCCGCCCGGGGCGGCGGCAGGGGCGGCATACGCCGGCTGTTCACCTTCAAGAAGATCGTCGGCACCTTCTTCGGCCTCTGCCTGCTCGGCATGGGCGCCTTCGTCGTGCTGTACATGATGATCGACATCCCCGAGGGGAACGCGGACGCCGAGCTGCAGAGCAACGTCTACAAGTACAGCGACGGCTCGATGATGGCCCGCTCCGGCGAGCGCAACCGCGAGATCGTCGACCTGGCCAAGGTCCCCAAGGAGGTCCAGAAGGCCTTCGTCGCCGCCGAGAACAAGACCTTCTACAAGGACGCCGGCGTCGACCTGAAGGGCACCGCGCGCGGCGTGTTCAACACGCTCGCCGGCCGCGGCGCCCAGGGCGGCTCGACCATCACCCAGCAGTACGTCAAGAACTACTACCTGACGCAGGAACAGACCGTCTCCCGCAAGCTGAAGGAGCTGGTCATCGCGCTGAAGGTGGACCGCGAGAAGTCCAAGGACGAGATCCTCGCCGGCTACATCAACACCAGCTACTACGGCCGCGGCGCCTACGGCATCCAGGCCGCCGCGCAGGCCTACTACCGCACCGACGCCGAGGAACTCTCCGTCGAGCAGGGCGCGTACCTCGCCGCGCTGCTCCAGGCGCCCAGCCAGTACGACTGGTCCGTCGCCTCCGACACCGGCAAGCGGCTGGTGAAGGACCGCTGGAACTACGTGCTGAACAACATGGTCGAGGAAGGCTGGCTGAGCGGCGCCGACCGCGGGGGCATGGAGTTCCCGGTGCCGGAGGAGCCCCGGGGCGCCCCCGGCATGGAGGGCCAGACCGGCTACCTGGTGAACGCGGCCAACAACCAGCTGGAGAAGCAGCTGGTCGCCGAGGGTGCCGCCGAGAACCTCAAGCAGGCCGAGACGATGGTCAACAACGGCGGCTGGACCATCACGCTCAACATCGACAAGAAGAAGCAGAAGGCGCTGGAGGAGGCCGCCAAGACCCAGCTCACCAGCAAGCTGGACGCCAAGAAGCGCAAGGTCGACGGGAACGTCCAGGCCGGCGCCGTCTCGGTCGACCCGAAGACCGGCAGGGTCGTCGCCATGTACGGCGGCGTCGACTACTTCAAGCACTACCTGAACAACGCGACCCGCACCGACTACCAGCCCGCCTCCACCTTCAAGCCGGTCATCCTGGCCGCCGCCGTGGAGGAGGCCGCCGAGACCCAGGACGGCACGCCGATCACGGCCGACACGATCTACGACGGCACCAGCGAGCGCCCCGTCGTGGACAACGGCACCGAGGTCGGCTTCGCACCCGAGAACGAGGACGACAAGGACTACGGCGACGTCACCGTCCAGACGGCGATGAACAAGTCCATCAACTCCGTCTTCGCGCAGATGGGCGTCGACGTCGGCATGCCGAAGGTCGTGGAGACCGCCGGCAGGCTCGGCATGGACATCGAGGGCATGGAGGCGGTCCCCGCCCAGACCCTGGGCAGTATGGGCGCGAGCCCGCTGGAGATGGCCGGGGTCTACGCCACCCTCGCCAACCACGGCAAGAAGGTCACGCCGACCATCGTGAAGTCCGCCGAGCACCTGAGCCGCACGGTCACCATGCCGGACGCGGTCGGCGACCAGGCCATCAGCCGGGAGGCCGCCGACACGGTCACGTCCGTGCTGACCGGCGTGGTCGACGACGGCACGGCCCGCGTCTCGGTGCGGGACAACCCGCTGCGCAACGGCCAGCAGGTCGCGGGCAAGACCGGTACCTCCGACGACAACAAGTCGGCCTGGTTCACCGGCTACACGCCCGACCTGGTCACCTCGGTCGGCCTGTTCGGCGAGGACGCCAAGACCCACGCCCAGACGAAGATGTACGGCGCGGGCGGCATGGAGCGGGTCAACGGCGGCGGCTTCCCGGCGCTGATCTGGTCGGCGTACACCTTCGGCGTGCTGGACGAGGTCAGCGAGTTCGACCTGGAGACCCGGCAGGGCGCGGGCGTGGAGCCGACCGAGAGCCCGACGGTCAGCGAGGAGCCGACCACCGAGGAGCCGAGCGAGACCCCGACCTCGGAGGAGCCGACGAGCGAGGCGCCGTCCGGGACGCCCACCACGGAGCCGCCCTCCGGGACGCCGACCGGGACCGCGACCGGCGCGCCGACGACCGGTCCGCCGACGGGCGAACCCTCGGACGACATCACCCTCGACCCCGTGGAGCCCGGCAGCGACCGGGACGGGGACGAGTAGCCCGCAGGCGACGAGGGGCGCCCGGCACAGTGCCGGGCGCCCCTGGGCCGTGTCCGCGCTGTGGCGCCCGCCGCGCGGCGTCCGGCACCGGCGCGTGCGGGGCGGTCAGCCGCCGTTGACCCGGCCGGCGATGCGGTCGCCGAGGTTCTTGTCGACGTTGCGCCAGTACTGCAGGGCGCGGTCGACGACCTGGCGGGTCACGCCGTTCAGCAGATGCCCGCTGACGTTGGAGACGAGCCGGTCGCGGGCCGCGTCGTCGAGCACGTTGCGGACCATCGCGCCCGCCTGCCCGAAGTCGTCGTCCTCGCGGTGCAGCCGGTACGCCTCGCGCACCATCTCGCCCGCCGTCTCCCAGCCGGCGACGTCGCCGAACTGCTGCACGGCAGCGGCCGGACCGCCGTAGGAGTTGGGCGCGTACGGCATGGCCACGTTCGCCGGGTCGTAGCGCATCGGGCCGTCCTTGGCGTACGAGTTGACCGCGGAACGGGGCCGGTTGGGCGGCAGCTGGTTGTAGTTCGGGCCGATGCGGTACCGGTGCGTGTCCGGGTAGGAGAACAGCCGGCCCAGCAGCATCTTGTCCGGAGAGGGGCCGATGCCCGGCACCATGTTGGACGGCTCGAACGCGGACTGCTCGATGTGGACGAAGTGGTCCTCGGGGTTCTTGTCCAGCGTCATCCGGCCGACCTCGATCAGCGGGTAGTCGCCGTGCGGCCACACCTTCGTCAGGTCGAACGGGTTGAACCGGTAGTCCGGCGCGTCCTCGAACGGCATCACCTGGACGTGCATCGTCCAGGACGGGTGCTCGCCCCGCTCGACGGCCTCCCACAGGTCACGGCGGTGCAGGTCGGCGTCCGCGCCCGCGAGGTGGTCGGCCTCCTCCTGGGTGAGGAACTCGATGCCCTGGTCGGTCTTGATGTGGTACTTGACCCAGAACTTCTCGCCGCCGCCGTTGACCCACATGTAGGTGTGGGACGAGTAGCCGTTCATGTGACGGTACGTCTTCGGGACGCCCCGGTCGCCCATCAGCCACGTCACCATGTGCGCGGACTCGGGGGACAGGGTCCAGAAGTCCCACTGCATGTTGTTGTCGCGCATCCCGTTGTCCGGGCGGCGCTTCTGCGAGCGGATGAAGTCCTGGAACTTCTGCGGGTCACGGACGAAGAAGACCGGCGTGTTGTTGCCGACCAGATCGTAATTGCCGTGCTCCGTGTAGAACTTCAGGGCGAAGCCGCGCGGGTCGCGCCAGGTGTCGGGGGAGCCGAGCTCACCCGCGACGGTGGAGAAACGCGCCAGCATCTCGGTGCGCCTGCCCGGCTGGAACAGGTCGGCCTTCGTGAACTGGCTGACGTCGTTGGTGACTTCGAAGACGCCGTACGCGCCGCTGCCCTTGGCGTGCACGACCCGCTCGGGGACCCGCTCCCGGTTGAACTGGGCCATCTTCTCGATCAGGTAGTGGTCCTGGAGCAGGATCGGGCCGTCCGGTCCGACGGTCAGCGAGTGCTCGTCGCTCTCCACCGGAATGCCGGCGTTGGTGGTCGTCCAGGGAACGGACTGGGGTGCCTGGGTCACGGAGCGTCCTCCCGTCGTGCGTGAGGGGGTGCGTCAGGTGGCGTCGCTCACCCTCAGCAGTGAACTCCGACGACGGGAGGTCGGCAACATTTGGACAAAGCCGACCATCGGGGGTGTTCCGTCACCCCCGGTTCAGCTCGAACCAGACCACCTTCCCGGTGCTCAGTCGCGTCGCACCCCAGCGCCGTGCCAGCCGGTTCACCAGATACAGCCCGCGTCCGCCCTCGTCCGTGGCCCGCGCCTGCCGCAGCCGCGGCAGCTGCGGCACGTCGTCGCCGACCTCGCAGCGCAGCACGTCCGTGCGCAGCAGCCGCAGCGTGACCGGGCGCGAGGCGTACCGCACCGCGTTGGTCACGACCTCGCTGACCAGCAGCTCCACCGCGTCCGTGAGGTCCTCCATGCCCCAGCGGGCCAGCGCGCGGCGCGCCAGCCGCCGGGCCCGGCCCGGGGCGGCGTCCTCCGGCTCCAGGAACCAGTACGCCACGTCACTCGGCGCGATCCCGTCGAAGCGGGCCGCGAGCAGCGCGATGTCGTCGTCCCGGTCGCCCGGACCGAGCATGTCCAGGACCTCGTCGCACAGCGCCTCCAGGGGCGGCGGATGGTCCGGGCCGGTCAGCTGCGCGGTCGCGGCGAGCTTCTCGCGCAGCTGCTCTATGCCGGTCCACACGTCCCGCAGACGCGACTCCACGAGCCCGTCCGTGTACAGCAGCAGCGTGCCGCCGGCCGGCGCGTCCAGCTCCACCGCCTCGAAGTCGACGCCGCCGACCCCGATGGGCGCGCCCGCCGGGACGCGCAGCACCTCGGCCCGGCCGCCCAGGTGCAGCAGCACGGGCGGCGGGTGGCCGGCGTTGGCGATCGTGATGCGGTGCGAGACCGGGTCGTACACCGCGTACAGGCAGGTCGCCATGCGGTCGGTGCCGAGCCGCTGCGCCTGCTCGTCGAGGTGGTGCAGCACCTCCTGCGGCGGCAGGTCCAGCCCGGCCAGGGTCTGCGCGGTGGTGCGCAGCTGGCCCATGATCGCGGCCGACGTCATCGAGTGCCCCATGACGTCGCCGACGACGAGGGCGACGCGGCTGCCGGGCAGCGGGATCGCGTCGTACCAGTCGCCGCCGACGCGGGCCGTCTCGGCGGCCGGCAGGTAGCGCGAGGCGAGCCGCACGCCGGTCGGCTGCGGCAGGGTCTCGGGCAGCATGGTGCGCTGCAGCTCGTCGGCGATGTACGCCTCACGGCCGTACAGCACCGCCTTGTCGATGCCCAGCGCGCTGTGCGTGGCGAGCTGCGCCGCCACCAGCAGGTCGTCCGTCTCGAAGGCCAGGCGCTCGGGCCGGCGCAGGAACAGCGCGGCGCCGATCACCCGCCGCCGGCCGCGCAGCGGCGCCAGGATGGCGCGCTGCCCGGTCGGTACGACGATGTCGTTGCCCTCGCCGAGCAGCTCGGGCAGCGCGGCGCGGGCGGCCGGCGCGTCCGTGAAGACGGGCCGCACCCCGCGCAGCACCTCGGCCAGCGCGCTGCCGGGCCGCACCTCGCACAGCTCGCTGCCGACCATGTCCAGCTCGGACGGCTCCGGCTGCGCGGCGGGCATGAAACCGCCCTCGGTGTCGCGCTCGGCGGGGATGCGGTCGGTGCGGCGCAGGCGCAGCACCAGGGGCCCGGTGGGCCGCTCGTCGCCCACGGGCAGCGGGTCGCGCAGGTAGACGAGGATCGCGTCGGAGAACGTGGGCACGGTCGCCCGGCACAGCCCCATCACGATCTCGTCGAGGTCGATGCCCCGGGCGATCCGCCGGGTCGCCGCGCCGACGAAGCGCAGCCGGTCGCCGTCCCGCCGCATCGGCGTCGGCCGGTTCCGCTGCGGGACCTGGCCGGTACGGCGCTCCGGCCCGTCCGGCGACTGCGGCGCCTCGTCCGGCTGCCCGGCGGGCTGGGCCGGTATGGCCTCGGGGACGGGGCGCGGCCGGTGGGCCTCGGGCTCGGCGGACTGCTCGGCACCCGGCTGGGAGTGCTCCGAACCGGCCGGCACCGGCGCGGTGCCCGACGGTACCGCCGCGCCCGGATCACCGCCGGCGGCGCGGGCCTGAGGGGGTAAACCCGGGGCGGAACGCGGCGGCGTCGGGGTACGCAGGAGCGCCCCGCGGGGGTCCGCAGGGTCGGCGCCCGTCTGGGAGCGCTCGAAAGAGGTCGGCTGCTCGGTCACGCGTGTCGAATCCATCCGTCCGGGGCTGCGCGCCGCGCGTGCAGTTCGTCCCGCCGAAATTCCGATACCCGGAATGAGTGCCCCCGGAACGGAATTCCCGCGTGGTCAGAGGTTGCTTCTGTGCAACCGGCAGGCCGACCGCGGCTCCTGCCGGTGGTGCCCTCGTACCCCTCGCTCACGTCCAGCCGCCCCTCGGTGACGATCGGTCAAGCCCAGCGCGTGCTCCGGTGATTGCCACTGCGCGCCCTTGCGGAGGAAGATCCTACGTTTCTTGCCCGGGGGCGCATCAAGGGTCTCATGAGGACACGTGCGCGGGCGTACGGTCCCAGTCATCCGGCAGAGACGGTACCCCCCAGGACGGATTCGGGCGCCAGTCCTGCCAGCCGTCCGCGAACGGCGGCCCCCAGGCGCGGATCACTTCCACCGCGTCCCGGCCCGCCTGCCGCACCCGCTCGGCCAGCCGGGCGTCCATCAGACCGTCCCGCTGGGCCTGCGCGAACTCGTCCTCGTCGCGCCAGTGCCAACTGCGGTCCGGGTGCACGGAGATGTCCAGGAAATGGTCCTCGGAGTCGACGCCGCCCTCCCAACGGGTCAGCGGCTCCTCCAGGTTCACGTACCAGTTCTTGAACCGCCAGCCCGGCTCCCAGAACAGCCACACCGACCACGGCTCGCCGCGCCGGGCCAGCTTGAGCACGCCCGTGCCGAACCACCGGTCGCGCTGCACGGTCCGCGGCTTGGTGTAGCGGGAGGCGAGCGGCTCCAGGTGCGGGGGCGTGCCGTCGGCGAGCGCCGGTTTCACGCACTCCGTGCCGGGCGCCAGCCACACGGCGAGCTGGTCCGCGTCGTCCTGGACGACGGTGACGGGACGCGCGATGTGGAAGCGCTCGCCGGCGTTCTCCCGGTAGCGCCACAGGATCTGTGTCCCGGGGCTCCAGTGACCCGCGGCCCCGCCCGCTCCCGCTCCCGTTTCCGTGCTCACCGCATCACCGTCCGCCATGCGCAGATACTAGGTGTCACAGGCATACGACGCTGCGGCGCGCGTCACGGTTCGCGCGCCGGGGCCGGGCGCCGCGAGCCGTGGTCACGGCCGTGTCATCCGCAGGACGTCGAGCGCCTCGTCGAGTTGCTGCGCGGTCAGGTCGCCGCGCTCGACGTACCCGCCCTCCAGGACGACCTGCCGGATCGTCTTCCGCTCGGCGAGCGCCTTCTTGGCGACCCTGGCGGCCTCCTCGTAGCCGATGTACTTGTTGAGCGGCGTCACCACGGAGGGCGACGACTCGGCGTACTCGCGGGCCCGTTCGCGGTCCGCGACGATGCCGGCCACGGTGCGGTCGGCCAGCAGCCGGGAGACGTTGGCGAGCAGCCGGACGGACTCCAGGACGTTCTTCGCGATGACCGGCAGCATCACGTTGAGCTCGAAGTTCCCGGCGGCTCCGGCGGTGGCCACGGTCGCGTCGTTGCCGACGACCTGCGCGGCCACCATGAGCACCGCCTCCGGGATGACGGGGTTGACCTTCCCCGGCATGATCGACGAGCCGGGCTGGAGGTCGGGCAGCGAGATCTCGGCGAGCCCCGTACGCGGCCCGGACGCCATCCAGCGCAGATCGTTGGCGATCTTCGTCAGCGACACGGCGACGGTCCGCAGCTGCCCGCTGGTCTCCACGATGCCGTCCCGGGCGCCCTGCGCCTCGAAGTGGTCGCGCGCCTCGGTCAGCGGCAGGCCGGTGACGCGGGCGACCTCCTCGATGACGGCGGCGGAGAAACCGGGCGGGGTGTTGATGCCGGTGCCGACGGCGGTGCCGCCGAGGGGCAGTTCGGCGAGCCGGGGCAGGGAGGCCGTCAGCCGCTCCACGCCGTGCCGGATCTGCGCCGCGTAGCCGCCGAACTCCTGGCCCAGCGTGACGGGCGTGGCGTCCATGAGGTGCGTACGGCCCGACTTCACGACGTCGGCGAACTCCGCCGCCTTGCGCTCCAGGGACGCGGCGAGGTGCTCCAGGGCGGGGATCAGGTCCCGGGTGACGGCGGCGGTGGCGGCGATGTGGATGGAGGACGGGAAGACGTCGTTGGACGACTGGGAGGCGTTCACGTGGTCGTTGGGATGCACGTCCCGGCCCAGCCGCTCACCGGCGAGCGTCGCGATGACCTCGTTGGTGTTCATGTTGGACGACGTCCCGGAACCGGTCTGGAACACGTCGACCGGGAAGTGCTCGTCCCAGCGGCCATCGGCGACCTCGGCCGCCGCCTCCTGGATGGCCGCGGCGACGTCCTCGTCCAGCACGCCGAGCTCCGCGTTCACCTTCGCCGCCGCGCCCTTGATCCGCGCGAGCGCCTCGATGTGGGCCCGCTCGATGCGCTGCCCGGAGACCGGGAAGTTCTCCACGGCGCGCTGCGTCTGCGCCCGCCACTTGGCATGCGCGGGCACCCGCACCTCGCCCATGGAGTCGTGCTCGATGCGGTAGCTGCCGCTGCCTTGCTCGTCGGTCATCGACGATCACCTCCACGTGTCACAGCACCAGGGACCCGACCACTGTTCCCCGTGGAGGTGCGCCGTCACACGGACCGTCAGCCGAGTCCCGGACCCCGTACCGGAATGGACGTGAAGGTGGGGGCGGGCGCCGGGTCCTGGAAGAAGTCGTTGCCCTTGTCGTCCACGACCACGAACGCCGGGAAGTCCTCGACCTCGATCTTCCAGACCGCCTCCATGCCGAGCTCCTCGTACTCCAGGACCTCGACCTTCTTGATGCAGTCCTGCGCGAGACGGGCCGCCGGGCCGCCGATGGAGCCCAGGTAGAAGCCGCCGTGCGCCGCGCACGCGTCCGTGACCTGCTTGCTGCGGTTGCCCTTGGCCAGCATCACCTTGGAGCCGCCCGCCGCCTGGAACTGCTCCACGTAGGAGTCCATGCGGCCGGCCGTGGTCGGGCCGAAGGAACCGGACGCGTAGCCCTCGGGCGTCTTCGCCGGGCCCGCGTAGTACACCGGGTGGTCCTTCAGGTACTGCGGCATCTCCTCGCCCGCGTCCAGCCGCTCCTTGATCTTGGCGTGGGCGATGTCGCGGGCGACGACCAGCGGGCCGGTGAGCGAGAGCCGGGTCTTGACCGGGTACTTGGTGAGCTCGGCGAGGATGTCGTCCATCGGCTGGTTAAGGTCGATCCGGACGACGTCCCCGGCCTCGTCCAGGTGCTCGTCCGTGGTGTCCGGCAGGAAGCGCGCCGGGTCGGTCTCCAGCTGCTCCAGGAAGACGCCCTCGGCGGTGATCTTCGCGACGGCCTGGCGGTCGGCGGAGCAGGAGACGGCGATGGCGACCGGGCACGAGGCGCCGTGCCGCGGCAGGCGCACCACGCGCACGTCGTGGCAGAAGTACTTGCCGCCGAACTGCGCGCCGATGCCGATCCTCTGCGTCAGCTCGAAGACCTTCTCCTCCAGCTCCTTGTCCCGGAAGCCGTGCCCGAGCGGCGAGCCCTCGGCCGGGATCTCGTCCAGGTAGTGCGCGGAGGCGTACTTCGCGGTCTTCAGCGCGTACTCGGCGCTCGTGCCGCCGACGACGATCGCCAGGTGGTACGGCGGGCAGGCGGCCGTACCGAGCGAACGGATCTTCTCCTCCAGGAACGTCATCATGGAGGACTCGTTCAGGACGGCCTTGGTCTCCTGGTACAGGAACGACTTGTTGGCGGAGCCGCCGCCCTTGGCCATGAACAGGAACTTGTAGGCGCCGCCGTCGGTCGCGTACAGCTCGATCTGCGCCGGGAGGTTGGAGCCGGTGTTCTTCTCCTCCCACATGGTGAGCGGAGCCATCTGCGAGTAGCGCAGGTTCAGCCGGGTGTAGGCGTCGTAGATGCCCTTGGACAGCGCCTTCTCGTCCTCGCCCGCGGTGAGGACGTTCTGCCCGCGCTTGCCCATGACGATCGCCGTGCCGGTGTCCTGGCACATGGGGAGCACGCCGGCGGCGGCGATGTTCGCGTTCTTCAGCAGGTCGAGGGCCACGAACTTGTCGTTGCCCGACGCCTCGGGGTCGTCGATGATGCGCCGCAGCTGCGCCAGGTGCGCGGGCCGCAGGTAGTGCTGGATGTCGTGGATGGCCTCCTCGGCCAGCTTGCGCAGGGCCTCCGGCTCCACCTTGAGGAAGGTCCGCCCGTCGGCCTCGAAGGTGGAGACACCCTCGGAGGTCACCAGCCGGTACGGGGTGGTGTCCTCTCCCATGGGGAGCAGATCGGTGTACGCGAACTCAGGCATCTCGCCCATTCCTCACTCGACGGACTGCGGCTGACCTCCGTTGGCAGCGTCCACCAGCGTAGAACCTGCTCCGGGCGGCGAGCTTGTGAGGTAAGGCTCAGTTCGTCCCCGGCCGGTCGCGGGCGGTTCTCCACAGACCCTGGTCGCGATCTATCGCGTTTCGGTACGCTGCTGCCGTGGACCTTCAGAAGCACGCCCCAGTGGACGACCCGCGACCGGGCACGGCGGCGCGCCCCGGCGAACTGCGCGCGTCGGACGCCGAGCGCGACCGGATCGCCGACATCCTGCGCGAGGCCCTGGCCGAGGGCCGGCTCACCGCCGACGAGCACGCGGAGCGGGTCGAGGGGGTGCTGAGCGCCAAGACGGTCGGCGAGCTGGAGGTCTTCATCCGGGACCTGCCCGCCGCCCACGCCCGGCCCGCCGCCCCGGCGTGGACCCCGGCGCCCAGCCGTCCCACGGCGGGCGCCATCCCGGTCGACCCCGACGACAGCGTGGTCGCGGTGTTCAGCGCCGCCGCCCGCAAGGGCCGCTGGCGCACGGGCCGCCGCATCCACGCCTACGCGGTCTTCGGCAGCGTCGAGATCGACCTGAGCGAGGCCCTCTTCGACCACCAGCAGGTCGTGATCAAGGCGATGTCGGTCTTCGGCGACATCCAGGTCCGCGTCCCGGAGAACGTGTCGCTGCGCGGCATCGGCGGCGGCGTCCTCGGCAACTTCGACGTGGACACGAGGGACTCGACCGAAGCGGAAGCCCCCGTGGTCTACGTCGACGGGTGGGCCGTCCTCGGCAACATCGAGGCACGGCCCAAGCGCGGCAAGCTCGTCGCGGACATCCTCGACCGCGTGCACCGCACGGTCGACAAGGGCACGCGCAAGCACCTGTAGCGGCGCCGGGCATGCCCGGGGCACTTTCCCAACGGCCCCTGCAGACCGGGCGGTTCGGAACTCAGTGCATAGGCGCGCGCACAGCGGGTAGGCCTTGCTGCATCGTCTCTCGCTCGCGAAGCCGTCGTCAGGAGTAGACCGTGCTGCAACCGCCGCATTCGTCCCTGCAGGTAGCTGCCGTGCCGGCCCAGCGGGTGCCCGCGCGCGACAGGGACCAGGACGCCCCGTGGCACACCGAGGCGGTGTGCCGACGCGACGAGGCCGGCCTGTTCTTCGCGCCGTCCAAGGAACCCACCGCCGCCCGGCTCTCCCGCGAAGAGGCCGCCAAGCGCGTCTGCGCGCGCTGTCCCGTCATGGTCGAGTGCCGCGAGCACGCCCTCCTCCAGCCCGAGCCCTACGGCGTCTGGGGCGGCCTCACCGCCGCCGAGCGCCGGGTGGTCCTGGCGCGGGGCCGGCGCCGCGAAGTGGAACTCAAGAAGGCGGCACGGACGACGGGCCGCATAGCGGCGGCGGGCTGAAGCACGCAAGGCAGAGCAGCAGAAGAACGGGAAGAACGAGAAGAAGGGGCACCCCCTCCGCACCGGGGGTGCCCCTTCTTGGGTGAGTAACCGCGCTCGGCGAGTTACTTGGCCCGGTCGAAGTCGATCGCGCTGTACGCCCGCAGCTTGCTCAGCCGGTGCTCGGAGTCGATCCGCCGCACCGTGCCGGACCGCGACCGCATCACGATCGACGACGTCGTCGCCGTCTCGGAGCGGTAGCGCACCCCGCGCAGCAGCTCACCGTCGGTGATGCCGGTGGCGGCGAAGAACACGTTGTCGCCGGAGACCAGGTCGTCGGTGGTCAGGACGCGGTCCAGGTCGTGCCCGGCGTCGATCGCCCGCTGCCGCTCCTCGTCGTCCTTGGGCCACAGCTTGCCCTGGATGGTGCCGCCCAGGCACTTCACGGCACACGCCGAGATGATGCCCTCCGGGGTGCCGCCGACGCCGAGCAGCAGGTCGATGCCGGTGCCCTCGCGCAGCGCCAGGATGGACCCGGCCACGTCGCCGTCCGAGATCAGCTTGATGCGGGCGCCGGTCTCCCGGACCTCGTCGATGAGCCCTTCGTGGCGCGGCCGGTCCAGGATGACGACGGTGACGTCCTCGGGCGTGGACCGCTTGGCCTTGGCGACCCGGCGGATGTTCACGGCGACGGGCGCGTTGATGTCCACGAAGTCGGCGGCCTCGGGGCCGGTGACCAGCTTGTCCATGTAGAACACGGCGGACGGGTCGAACATCGCGCCGCGCTCGGTGGCCGCGAGGACGGCGATCGCGTTCGGCATGCCCTTGGCGGTCAGCGTGGTGCCGTCGATCGGGTCGACGGCGATGTCGACCTCGGGGCCGGTGCCGTCGCCGACGCGCTCCCCGTTGAAGAGCATCGGGGCCTCGTCCTTCTCGCCCTCGCCGATGACGACGACACCGTTCATGGAGACGGTGGAGACGAGGGTCCGCATGGCGCGCACGGCGGCACCGTCGGCGCCGTTCTTGTCACCGCGGCCCACCCAGCGGCCGGCGGCCATCGCCGCCGCTTCGGTGACGCGTACCAGCTCAAGGGCGAGGTTCCGGTCGGGAGCCTCGGAGGGCACATCCAGTTCGGACGGCAAGTGATGATGCTCGGTCATCGGAGCGCACCTTTCTGTACGACGACGGCCGGATGAGGGTGTTGGGCCCGACTCTATCGTCAGACCGACAGAATGAGCAGGGCCCCCCACGGATGAGCGGGCCGGGCACCTGCGACGATAGGCGCTGTGGCAGGTAGGAATGGCAAGCAGAAGTCGGCCCTGGACATGGTTCTGTCCCTGGGGGTCATCTTGCTCGCGGCGGGAGTGATGTACCTCTTCATCCCGCACGACGACGACAAGGAGCCGCCCGTCGAGCGGGTGGACTACCGCGTCGAGCTGCTCACGGCGCGCAGGGCCGCGTCGTACCCGGTGGCCGCGCCCGTGGGGCTGCCGGACAGCTGGAAGCCGACCTCGGTCCGTTTCGAGGGCGACAACTCCGACGCGTGGCACCTGGGCTTCCACGCCCCCGACGGTCAGTACGTGGTGATCAAGCAGTCCACGGGCAAGCGGACGCAGTTCGTCGACGAGGCGACCAAGGGCTCGGAGGCGACCGGCACGACCGACGAGATCGACGGCCGCACCTGGACCCGGTACAGCGGCGGCCGGTACGACGCGCTGGTGCTGGAGGGCGACGCCGGCGAGACGACGGTCGTCGCGGGCACGGCGTCGTTCGCGGAGCTGACGACGATGGCCGAGGCGCTGGAGATGAAGTAGGCGGCCCGGCCCACGAGCGCGAGGAGGCCCCCGGCGGTGAGCCGGGGGCCTCTCGGGTGCGCGGGGGCTGTCAGACGGTGGTGACGACCTCGTCGTAGGCCAGGCGCGGGGAGCGCGGGAACCAGGCGTCGGGGCCCGGCCTGCCGATGTTGACCACCATCAGCGGGGTGTGGTCGTCGTCCAGGAACTCCTTGCGGACGCCCTCGAAGTCGAAGCCCGTCATCGGGCCGGCGGCGAGACCGGCGGCGCGGACGCCGACGAGGAAGTACGCGGCCTGGAGGGTGGCGTTCAGCGCGGCGGAGTTCTCGCGGACCGGGCGCTCGGCGAAGAACGCGTCCTTGGCCTGCGGGAAGTGCGGGAAGAGCTGGGGCAGTTCCTCGTGGAACTCGTTGTCCGCGGAGAGGATCGCGACCAGCGGCGCCGAGACGGTCTTGGGCCGGTTGCCCTCGGCCATGTGCTGCACCAGGCGCTCGCGGGCCTCGGGGGAGCGGACCAGCGTGATGCGCAGCGGCGACTGGTTGAAGGCGGTCGGGCCGTACTTGACCAGGTCGTAGATCGCCCGGACCTGCTCGTCGGTCACCGGCTCGGCGGAGAAGGTGTTCGCGGTGCGGGCCTCACGGAACAGCAGGTCCTGGGCGGCGGGGTCAAGAACGAGGGACATGTCTGCACTTTCTCGATGTCGGGTCCGAAGATCGGCTGACGGCATCGACCGTACGCGATAGATGTTCAACGTTCAACAAAGACGGTGTTCGGGTGGCCCGTCTCACACCGACGCGCCACCCGCGCTACTCGCCCTCCTCGCCGGCCTGCCCGGCCCCCGACTCCTCGGCCAGCGCCGCGTCCAGCCGCGCCCGCGCCCCGTCCAGCCAGCGCCGGCACACCTTGGCCAGCTCCTCGCCCCGCTCCCACAGCGCGAGGGACTCCTCCAGCGTCGTACCGCCCGCCTCCAGACGCCGTACGACCTCGATCAGCTCGTCCCGCGCCTGCTCGTACCCGAGCCCCTCGGCCACGGCCGCCGGCTCCGCCACGTTGTCCACCTCGCTGGTCATCCACTCACCCTATGCATCGACTCGTACGGAGAACTCGCCCTCGGAGACCCGCGCCCGCAGCGCCTCCCCGGCCGTCACCTCGCCGGGATCGCGCACCGCGTGCCCGTCCGCCCGCTGCAGCACCGCGTACCCGCGCTTCAGGGTCGCGGCCGGGGACAGGGCCACCACGCGCGCGTGCGTGTGCGCCAGCTCCGAGTCGGCCCGGTCCAGCTGATGCCGCAGACAGCGCCGCCCGCGGTCCAGCAGCGCCGTCACCTCGTCGGCCCGCGTGTCGATCATGCGGTGCGGGTCCTCTATCGACGGACGGGCCAGCGCGTGCGCCAGCCCGCGCTCCTCCCGCTCCAGATACGCCTCCACACAGCGCCGCGCCCGGTCCCGCAGCATCCGCACGCGCTCGTACTCCTCGCCCACGTCCGGCACGACCTTCTTGGCCGCGTCGGTGGGCGTGGAGGCGCGCAGGTCGGCCACGTGGTCCAGCAGCGGATTGTCCGGCTCGTGCCCGATCGCGGACACCACCGGCGTACGACAGGACGCGACCGCGCGCACCAACTGCTCGTCGGAGAACGGCAGCAGGTCCTCCACACTGCCCCCGCCGCGCGCCACGATGATCACGTCGACCGCGTCGAGCGCGTCGAGCTCCTTCACCGCCTGCACCACCTGCGGGACCGCGTGCACACCCTGCACCGCGACGTTGCGCACCTCGAAGCGGACGGCGGGCCAGCGGTGCCTGGCGTTCTCCAGGACGTCCCGCTCGGCGGCGGAGGCCCGCCCGCACACCAGCCCGACGAGCTGCGGCAGGAACGGCAGCGGCTTCTTGCGCTCCGGCGCGAAAAGCCCCTCCCGCGCGAGCGACTTCTTCAGCTGCTCCAGGCGCGCGAGCAGCTCCCCGACCCCGACCGGCCTTATCTCGGCGGCCCGCAGCGACAGCTGCCCGCGCGGCGCGTACCACTCCGGCTTCGCGTGCACCACGACACGGGCGCCCTCGCTCACGACGTCCGCGACCGCGTCGAACACCTGCCGGTAACAGGTCACGCCGACGGAGATGTCGTACGACGGGTCGCGCAGCGTCAGGAACACGACACCCGCGCCCGGGCGCCGCGAGAGCTGGGTGATCTGCCCCTCGACCCACACGGCCCCGAGCCGGTCGATCCAGCCGCCGATGAGACGCGACACCTCACCGACGGGCAGCGGCGCTTCCGCGGACGTGTTGACAGCCATGCCGGTGAGCGTAGTCGGAGCCGCCGACAGCGCCCGCGTGCCGGACGCCGTCACCACCCGGGCGGTCCGCCCGGACGCGATCTCCGGGCCGGCGCACGCGGCCTTACGATGGTGCGCATGACCGCTTCGTCTGGCCGCCGTGTCCTGCTCGCCGCCCCCCGGGGCTACTGCGCCGGTGTGGACCGCGCCGTGATCGCCGTCGAGAAAGCCCTGGAACAGTACGGGGCCCCCGTCTACGTCAGGCACGAGATCGTCCACAACAAGTACGTCGTGCAGACCCTGGAGAAGAAGGGCGCCGTCTTCGTCGAGCGGACGGAGGAGGTGCCGCCGGGCAACATCGTCATGTTCTCCGCGCACGGCGTGGCTCCGGCCGTCCACGAAGAGGCCAGGCAGGGCCGGCTCGCCACCATCGACGCGACCTGCCCGCTGGTCACCAAGGTCCACAAGGAAGCCGTCCGGTTCGCCGGCGAGGACTACGACATCCTCCTCATCGGGCACGAGGGCCACGAGGAGGTCATCGGCACCTCCGGCGAGGCCCCCGACCACATCCAGCTCGTGGACGGCCCCGACGACGTCGCGAAGGTGGAGGTCCGCGACCCGTCCAAGGTCGTCTGGCTCTCCCAGACCACACTGTCCGTGGACGAGACCATGGAGACCGTCGACGCCCTCAAGGAGAAGTTCCCGCAGTTGATCTCGCCGCCCAGCGACGACATCTGCTACGCCACGCAGAACCGGCAGCTCGCCGTGAAGCAGATGGGCGCCGAGGCCGAGCTGGTCATCGTGGTCGGCTCCCGCAACTCCTCCAACTCCAAGCGGCTGGTCGAGGTCGCCAAGCTCGCGGGCTCCCGCGAGGCGTACCTGGTCGACTTCGCCGACGAGATCGACGAGGCCTGGCTGGAGGGCGTCTCCACGGTCGGCGTCACCTCGGGCGCGTCCGTGCCGGAGGTGCTGGTCGAGCAGGTCCTGGACTGGCTGGCCGAGCGCGGCTTCGAGGACGTCGAGATCGTCAAGGCCGCCGAGGAGTCCATCACCTTCTCGCTGCCCAAGGAACTGCGCCGCGACCTGCGCGAGGAGGCGGCGGCACTGGCGGCCCAGCGGGGCGGCACGGGCGCCGCGGGCACTGCGGGCACCGCGGGCGAGTGACCGCACCGGGCACGTGACTGTCAGTCGTACGTCGTAACGTAGGGCCATGCAGATCTTCGGTGTGGACATCGGCGGATCCGGGATCAAGGGCGCCCCGGTCGATCTGGAGCGGGGCGACCTCGCCCAGGAGCGCTTCAAGGTGCTCACCCCGCAACCGGCCACGCCGGACGGGGTGGCCGACGGCGTGAAGCAGGTCGTCGAGCACTACGGCTGGACGGGCCCCGTCGGCATCACCTTCCCCGGCGTGGTCACCGACGGCGCCACGATCCGCACCGCGGCGAACGTCGACAGCGCCTGGGTCGACACCGACGCGAGAGCCCTGCTCGGCGACCGCCTCGGCGGCCTGCCGGTCACCGTGGTGAACGACGCGGACGCGGCGGGCGTCGCCGAGATGCACTTCGGCGCCGGCCGGGGCCGCCGGGGCACGGTCCTCCTGCTGACCTTCGGCACCGGCATCGGCAGCGCCCTCTTCCTCAACGGCGCCCTCGTGCCCAACACCGAACTCGGCCACCTCGAACTGCACGGCCACGAGGCGGAGAAGCGCGCCTCCAGCAAGGCCAGGGAGGACCACGACCTGTCGTGGGAGGACTGGGCGCACCGCGTCCAGAAGTACCTCGCCCACGTCGAGATGCTGTTCTCGCCGGAGCTGTTCATCATCGGCGGCGGCGTCAGCCGCAAGTCCCACAAGTTCCTGCACCTCATCGAGGGCATCAAGGCGGAGATCGTCCCGGCGCAGCTGCAGAACAACGCGGGCATCGTCGGGGCGGCGATGCGGGCGGCGGAGCGGCAGTAGCGGACGTCACGACGGCTGTACCGCTGCCTCGTGGGTCGCGGGTCGTGGTTGCGGTCTTGGGCGGGCGCGCGGGTACCGGAGCGGTCCTGGGCGGTGTCCCGGGGCGAGCGTGCGGTTGCTCGGTCGCGCGGGCATGCTCTGGGGCGGGCAGGTGACCGACGGCTGCGGCGGGATCGCCGGGTCGGGGCGCGGAGGGCCGCGGGTGGGGCGGTGTTCAGGCCGTCGCGCGGCCGCGGGCGGCGGTGCGGCGCCGGACCAGGCGAATCCGGCGGGTGATCACGATCGCGCCGGCGACGAGCGTCCCGCCGTACAGCCAGCCCGCCTCCATGGCCAGCGCCGTCACGAGCCCCATCAGCCGGTCGCCCGCGCCGTCCCCGCGCGGCGCCACGGGCAGCAGCCCCAGCGCGAAGGCGATCGGTACGACGACGGGCGCGGTCAGCAGATCACTGGGCCGCACCCACAGCGCGGTCAGCACGCACACCGGCACGAACAGCACGCCGTAGACGGTGAGCGAGGCCCCGAACAGCAGGTGGACGAGCGAGCCGAGGACGACCATCACGGCCACGCAGAAGAGGCCGCCGCCGAGACCGGTCAGGCGGGGGTCGGGAAAGCGGAGGTTGGCACCGCCGGGTGCCGCCGAGGCGGGTCGCCGGACGGCGAGCGGGCGCCGGGGCGTGCCGGGCCGGGGTGCGGAGCGGGGCCGGGGTTCCGAGCGGGGCCGGGATTCGGAGCGGGGCCGGGGCGCTGACCCGGAGGTCGTACCGGCGCCGGGCCCGGACTCTGACCCGGACCCGTGGCCGGGGGCGCCACCGGCACCACCGGCACCACCGGTTCTGCTGGCACCGCCGCTGCCGGTGCCGCTTCCGCTTCCGCCGTGGGCCGGGCCCGGTGGGCGGGGTGCGGGCCGGGTCGTACCGCCGCCCGCCGCCCGGTCCGCCTGTGGGGGCAGCGGCGGCCGGCCGCGTCGCGGTCCGTACTGCGCAGGTCGCGTCCTGTGTTGCTCCACTGGACCAACTTAGGTCGGTTAATGTGCCGAATCACCCATGAGACACGCCGACGGAGCCGCTTGGCCAGGCGTTCGACGGGTCGCCGGGACGGGGTGCGGCACGCCGTAGACTGGTGGATCGGCCCACAGCCCACTCCGCCAGTCCGCCCTCCTCCTCACGTACGGGAAGTCGCAACGTGTCGCTCACGATCGGAATCGTCGGTCTGCCGAATGTCGGCAAGTCGACCCTGTTCAACGCCCTGACCAAGAACGACGTGCTGGCGGCCAACTACCCGTTCGCCACGATCGAGCCGAACGTCGGCGTCGTGGGCGTCCCGGACGCCCGCCTCACCAAGCTGGCCGAGATCTTCTCCTCCCAGCGGGTCCTGCCGGCGACCGTCGACTTCGTGGACATCGCCGGCATCGTGCGCGGCGCGTCCGAGGGCGAGGGCCTGGGCAACAAGTTCCTCGCGAACATCCGCGAGTCCGACGCGATCTGCCAGGTCATCCGCGCCTTCAAGGACGAGAACGTCGTCCACGTGGACGGCAAGGTCTCGCCGAAGGACGACATCGAGACGATCAACACCGAGCTGATCCTCGCCGACCTCCAGACCATCGAGAAGGTCCTGCCGCGCCTGCAGAAGGAGTCGCGGATCAAGAAGGACCTCGCGCCGAAGGTGAAGGCCGTCGAGGAGGCCAAGGAGATCCTGGAGAAGGGCGACACGCTTTTCGCGCACGGCATCGTCCAGGGTTCCGAGCGCAACGAACTGCTGCACGACCTGCACCTGCTCACCACGAAGCCGTTCCTCTACGTGTTCAACGTGGACGAGGACGAGCTGGTCGACGAGGACTTCAAGAACGAGCAGCGCGCGCTGGTCGCCCCCGCCGAGGCGATCTTCCTCAACGCCAAGCTGGAGGCGGACCTCGCCGAGCTGGACGAGGCCGACGCCATGGAGCTGCTGGAGTCGGTCGGCGCGGAGGAGCCCGGCCTCGCCACTCTCGCCCGGGTCGGCTTCAACACCCTCGGCCTGCAGACGTACCTGACGGCCGGCCCCAAGGAATCCCGCGCCTGGACCATCAAGAAGGGCGCCACCGCCCCCGAGGCCGCCGGTGTCATCCACACCGACTTCCAGAAGGGCTTCATCAAGGCCGAGGTCATCTCCTTCGACGACCTGGTCGAGGCGGGCTCGGTCGCCGAGGCCCGCGCGAAGGGGAAGGCGCGGATGGAGGGCAAGGAGTACGTGATGCAGGACGGGGATGTGGTGGAGTTCCGGTTCAACGTGTAGTCGTGTGCGTACCCTGCGTTAGGTAATTCGTCAAGCATGCAGGTCAGGAGGGGTCCGCCTCCTCGGGAGGCGGACCCCTTCATTTCCCGTGCTGGATGGTTGCTGGAAATTCTGATCCTTCGTCAGGGCGAATCATGTGTCGTAGATCGTGGAGCGGTGTCCGACGCGGATGACCCACACGATCAGTTCGCCGTTGTCGACGGTGTAGATGACGCGGTAGTCGCCGACTCTGAGGCGGCGGCGCTCGGGCTGGGAAACGAGCGCGGTGGTGTTGAAGCCGAACGGGTCGATTTCCAGTTCCGTCAGCTTGGTCAGGATGCGGAGTGCGGTGTCGCGCGGAACCTTGCGGAGTTCGGCTCGGGCTTCCGGGTGGAAGACGGTGCGGTACTCACTCACTTCGCGCCAGCGTCTCCTTCATGACGTCCTCGATCGGGATGCCGGCCGACCGGGTCGCCATGCGCTCGTCGATGAGGCGGTTGATCTCGCGCTCTTCCCATTCCTGGTACTTGCGGAGCACCTCGATCGACACGATGGCGGCGACTTCTTTGCCTCGTCGCGTGATGACTGTGGGCGTGTCGTCGCGATCGGCGCGTTCGACGACCTCGGCCAAGTGTGCGCGGACGTCGCGGATGGACTCTGTGGGCATCTGTGTCATACGCTCAAGGGTACCGGATGTCTCATGTGTACACAATGGCTACTGGTCTCGGAAACTCCAGGTCGTGCTGGATGATTTTCGCCGTGCTGGATGCGCGCTGGATGGGATCTCCAGAACCAGCATTTCCGCAGGTGAGAGCCTGTACTGAATGTTTCGGTTCAACGTGTGAGCGAGTGACGCAGCACGTAGCTGATCTTGCGACATCCAGGTCAGAGGGGTCTGCCCTGATGAGGGCAGACCCCTCTTTCGTTCCCGTGCCGACTTGGTGTGACCTGTGAGCGAAGCGTCGGAGAGCCGGCCGCCTACCCGATCAGCTCCCCTCCTCGTCTTCCTCGTACTCCTCGTGCTCCTCGCGCTCCTCGCCCCGTGCGGGGGGTGTGGTGGGGCGCTGCGGGCTGTGCGAGATGTCCCAGAAGTACTGGGGTGCCGTCCCGTTCTCGCTCGTCTCCCAGCAGCCTTGGTTCCGTTCGCCCGCGCCGCTCTCCGCCGCCCCAGGCGCGAACGTGCCCGCGCCCGCGTCGGCATCCGGATTCGCGGTCGGGTCGGTGAAGGGCGAGCCCTCGGGCCAGGGGGAGCGCGGCGACCAGGGGCCTGCGGCGTCCCCCTCGACCGAAGGGCCGTCCGCCGACTCTTCGCCCCCGTCCTCGTCGGGCCTCGTGAGGAGGGTCCGCCTGATCTCCTCGGCGGCCTCGTCCAGCCCGGCCGCTTCCAGGCTCCGCACCACACGGTGCACGAACACCGTGTATTCGTCCATGTCCGGCTTCAGGCCCACCGCCGCCAGCAACAGGAGCAGCCGGTCCGAAACCCCTACTTCCTCCTCGCGGTCGAACGCTCCACCTCCCTGCCCGTCCCACGACGGGCCCCCGACGGTCGCCTCGCTGCGCGCGCCCACGGGCGGGACGAGCAGGTGGCGGAAGAGTTCGGGCACCTCCTCGTCATTGGCCGCCGCAGCGATCTGGGCGAGCGGGCCGATCATGTCGACCGCCTTCTCGATGTCGTCCTCGTGACGGGCCAGCCACCACACCACCGCGCTGCCGGCGCTCTTGAGCACGTCGTCACCGAGGTAGCGCCGCTTGTTGCGCTCGTGCTGACGCTCGTACTCCCAGATCTCCTCGTCCTTGCGAAGGTCGTTCAGCTTCCGCAGGCGCTCGCGGTCGGCGGGGGAGAGGGTCAGAGTGACATCGGCCGCCATGGCCCTCACTCGTCCGCTCCGGTCCGGCAGCGGGACGCCCAGTTCCCCCTCCAGGAGATACCGCGCGAAGCTCGCCCGGTCGGGTTCCTCGCTGCGGACGACCTCCAGGGCCCGGCTGACGATCGAGGACACGGCGAGGGCCGGGGAGGCGCCGTCGGGCCGGTCGGGGACCGGCCTCCACCACACGGTGGCGGAGAAGAGGAAGTCGTAGCCGTCCGCCGCGCTAGGCAGCGCCGCGTCGATCACCCGCGTCTCCTGGTACGGCTGCTCCGTCGGGGCCGCGGGCGGTTCGGGTACCCCGGGTTCGAACGGGTCGGCCGGCGCGCGGCCACCGCTGAGGATTGTCATCACGAGCAGCAGGGAGCCCGAGGTCGTGACCATGGACATGAAGCCCCACAGCCACGCCGACCAGTGCAGGAGGTTTCCGACCAGAGCCGGTGCGAGGCCGCAGAGAGCGACGAACAGCAGGCTGGGGAAGCGGTGTCTCATCGTGCCTCTTCCGTGGTCCGTGGTCCGGCGCCCGCACGCTCCGCACTCTCCGTGCGGGCGTACTGCGCGTGGTCGATGTACTGCCAGAAGAGGGCGGCGACGGCCGCCCGGGAGGATTGGCGCGCGGCGCCCGCCCATTGGCAGGCGATGGCGTAGAGGCGATGGAGAGCGGCCGCTCGGCCGCGTGCCGAGCGGACCATCACCTCCAGCGCCATCTCCCGCGTACTGTCGCCCGCCACGGCCTGCAGCCAGCTGCTCACGAGCGGGGTCCAGAGTTCCGTCGGCGAATGGGAGAAGACCGTCTCCCATCCCAGGAAAAGGTCCGGCCAGGGCGGCGGGTCTGGTGCCCGGTCGCTCCCCAACAGCTCCGTGAGCAGCGAGAGATGGGGCTCCGCCCCGCGCGGCTCCCGACGCGTCCGGTCCCGCAGGCGATCGACCAGCAGCCGGTAGAGCCGACGGTCGCGTCCGGCGAGGCCGAGAAGTGCCTCCCGGGCCTCACGCGCCGCCTCCCCCTTCCGTACGGCGAGGTAGTGGAGCCGCACCATCGCCTGATCCGGGTGCGTCGCGGCGAGGCTCTGGCGGCAGGCGGCGGTCAGGACGCGGACGAGACCGTCCGACAAGTGGCCGGACCTCACGCACTCGTACATCCGCCTGCGGAACCATCCCCCGAACCTCTCGTGGCTGAGCCCGAGTTCGACAGCCGCCACGGATCGCGGGTCGCAGGACGCCCCGGTGGCGCTGTCCGCCCATCGGACCACAAGGTCGAAGAGGTGGTCGGGCCGTCCGACGGCCAGGGACCGCTCGCCGAAGCGAACGACGGCGTTCACCCGGTCGTCGGTGGTCAGACCGCGGAGCCCGGCGGCATGGCCGATCCAGTCCCTGAGGTCGTCGCGCATCCCGGGGAAGTTCGCCCAGAAGTACGCCCGTACCGCGTCGGCGTAGGCCAACCGCCCGAAGCGGAGCCGCCCGTCCGTGTCCCGCTCGATCCCGAGCGCCTTCAACCGCTCCCCGAAATCCGTCCGCGCGAGCTCGGGTGTCGCCTCTTCCTCGTGCCCCACCGTCCTCATCAGGCTGTGCCACGCCTCGTAGACGGTGTCGGCGCGGGCCTCCTCGAACACCGCCGTCGCGAGCAGCAGGGCCCGCTCGGGCGCGGCGCGGACCGTGGCCACCTGTTGGCCCACCTCGCCGGCACGGTCGGTCACCGCGTGCATCGCCTGGTCGAGCCATCCCGCGAAGTCGACGCCGAACCGGCCGCTGTCCCGCGCGGCCCTCACCAGCCTTGCCAGCCGCGCCAGTTCCCGCATGGGAGAGCGTTCGCACAGCCGCTGGAGGTCGGCACTCCGCAGGTCTGCGGGCCGGAAGACCATCCGGTCCATGCGGAGGTGCCGGGTGATGACGGCGAGGCCCCGGGGGCGTCCCAGCGTCACCGTGTGCGGTTCGAGGTCCGGTGCGTGAGCGTGCTCCATGCCCGACGGCAGGACGACGACCATGTGGGCCATCGCCTCCTGGACCTGTGACCGGCACACGGCCAGGCGGCGCTGGGCCTTGGCGTAGGCCTCTTCGTCCGTGAAATCGGAGAGGTCGAGGAGGAAACGGTCTCCCTCACCGGGGCTGAGAGGGGCCTCGTCCTTGTCCGTGGCGGGAAGCTCCTCGAACCGGACCCCCTCCTCGTCGGCGCCCCCTTCCTCACCGAGCCCGTGCAGCAGCATGATCGCCGCGGCGCGCCGGCCGCTGCCCGGCGGAGCCTCCAGCAACACCACCGACCCGGGCTTCTCCAAGCGGTCGGCGGCGATGCGGTAGCCGAGCGGCGGAACGAACCGGTCGGCCAGGCGCACCCGGTCCTCGCGGACGATCCGGAGGGACTCGACCCCTTTGCGGATCATCCAGTCCACGCCGGCCCCGTAAAAGACGTACTGGGACCCCACGCCGTTGTTCACCGGGCCACGCGGATCGTTGACGGTGACGTGGTCCCGCTCGGTCATCGTTCGTCGTCCGAACGTCGGCGCTCTCGCTCGAAGCGCTGGTGGACCGTACCGCTGTTGTCGCCCGCCGTGAACTGAACCCCGGTGTTGTCGCCCTGGAAGTGGGGAGCGTTGTACTGGTGGCCCCGACCGGTGTTCACGGGCGCCTGGGGCTCGTTGACGAAGGTGCCGGACAGGTCTCCGTTGAGGTTTCCGATCCCGCCGCGGACGCGCTGCTCGACGTCACGTGCCCGCATCCTGCTGTGCCCGACGTCCTGAGCCGACTTCTTGCGGGACTTCGCCTCCGCCCGCTCCCGCGCCGCACGGGCGTCGCGGTCCACCGCGCCCAGCTCGGGCAGCAACCGGGCGAGGGTGTCACCGAGCGCCGTCAGGTCGGACTCGGCGTTGCGGTGGTCGAACCGCTTGTACTGGCAGTCCGCCAGCTCCCGGAGGTCGTCCGGCAGTACGGCGCGGTCGATCCGCGTGGCCTTTCCGACGAGCACAGGGATCACCAGGATCCCGCGGTCGAGCGCGGTCCGGATCTCACGGCGGGTCCAGTCCTGCTCGGATTCGAGGGCGGGGCGGTCGTCGACCCCCCGCACCTCCGCCCAGCGCGGGCCGATCACGGCGAGGAGTGCTTGGCACTCCTCCACTGCTTTGACCAGTTCCACCGGGAAGCGGTGTCCGAGTTCGATGGAGTTGCTGGCGAAGAAGATCCGCTCGCTGCCGAACCGCCGGGCGAGCTCCCGAGCGATCATGGTTGCCGCGGATTCCTCGTCGCCTGTGCGGTAGTTGACGAAGACGTCGGGCATGAAGGTTCCCTTCGTGAGAGGAAGGCGGAAGTCGGGGGTGAATGCCGGTGCTGTGGAGCGGGGCTCCAAGGCCCCGGTCCACCCGGCCATGAGGTGCCGACCGTGTGACGGCATGGCGCGTTCACGGGAGGGCGTACGGATGGAGGTGCGCCGCCCGACGCGTCACTGATCGCGGGCCGACTGAAGAAGCCGGAGGCGCGGTACGACGCGTCGGTAGTGATTCAGAGGGCCCGGTCCGGGATCGCGGCTTCGGAAGGCCGGAAGGGTCTCCGGGGGCCTGCGAGCCAGGTGGCTCGAACCCGTGTCAGTCGTGCGCGGGGGCGAGTACCCGTGCCAGTGCCGGTTGCAGATCGCGTACGGCCCGGCTGCTCCGGAACCGGGAGAGTTCCCGCGCGAGACGCCGGACGTCGCTGTTCACCGTCGCCGAGGGCAGGGCCGGCATCACCGCCAGGAGTTCCCCGGCGATCGTGCACGCGTGCTCGACCTCTCCGGAGGCGGCATGGGCCAAGGACCTGCGGAAGCCGTACCGGGCGCGGGTGCGCAGCGCGTGCGGCGGGAGGCGGCGGCACTCCCGGTCGAGGACCTCGGCGGCGGCCTTGGGACGACCGAGGTCGTGCAGGCACCAGCCGGTCGTCATCGCCGCCGGATCGCCCACGTGGCTGGTGCCGATCACGGGTTCGGCGCTGCTGTGGGCGTCGTCGCTGTCGAGTAGTTCTCGCGCCCTGTCGAGGCTGCGGAGGCAGCCGCGTTCGTTACCGGCGATCGCGTGTCCCTGCGCCTCCCGCTGCGCCGCGAGACCCCGGATGCGCGGCGGGAGTCCCTCGCTCTGGGCCCGGCGGGCCAGGGCGACGGTGCCCGCGGCGTCCCCGTCGTAGAACGTGACCAGAGCGCGTCGCACGAGCGCGTAGGAACCGAGGTAGGGATCGCCCCCGGCGCGCGCCAGTTCGGCGGCCTCGGCGGTCCAGGCGAGCGCCGCGCCGTTGTCCCCGGCCTCCTGGGCCATCCATCCCGTGAACTCCGCGAACCGCGACGCGAGCAGGAGCGCGGGGGCCCGGGTGGCGGACGGGGTGCCGGCGGCCAGCCCGGCGACCGTGCGCGTCTGCGTCTCCAGCAGGGGAAGCAGGACCTTCGGCGCGGTGGACTGGCCGAGCTTGCGCAGCTGGTCGAACTGCGTGCGGAAGGAGGGAAGGAGGGGGGCGGCGGCAGAGGACGCCTGACCACCGAGTTTCAGGCCGAGGTCGATCAGCGACCCGGTACCCGCCGCGAGGACCGCCCGGCGCCCGACGAGCCAAGGGCTTGGGGTGGCGGGGGTTTCGGCGGTGTCCGAGTCGGGTTCGGAGTGGACGACCAGGCGCTGCAGCTCGCCGTTCGCGCCGAGGAAGGCGTCACACCGCCGGGCCAGTTCGGGGGACGCGGAACGCTCCCCGCGCTCGACCTTGCTGAGGTACCCCTTGTCGTAGTTGAGCGCCACGGAGAACTCGGTCAGAGTCAGCCCCGCTTCCTGTCGTAAACGGCGAAGTTCCGGGCCGAAACGTAAAGTTGTGCTCATCGTCAACCTCCCCCTTGAACAGCGACCGCGAGAGCCCTGCGCCCTCACGAGGAACTTTTCGTTCGACGTTCACTGACCGGCACGAAGACCGACGGCGAACACCCGTTGTGACGGAGCCGTTTCGCTTCGCATCCGAGAATGAGTTTGACACGAGCTGCGTCTCAGGAATCGGGGTTCGGCGGTGTTGCCCGTTGCCTCTTGTGTTCTCCGTTGTTCTCCATCTGTTGCCGCCGTGCTCAGGCCCCTGCGGCGCGAGTGGCAACGGTGCTCGCCCCGAGCAGCTACTTTCCGGCCAAGGCCCGCAAGCGCGAGAAGCCGCCGCCGAGGCGAAGGCGGCAGGCGCGTACCCGGCATCCGTTCCGCCTGCTCACATGCACACTGGCTCGGTTGGCAGGTCGGCGAGGTAACGGGACCGTTCGGCATCGGTGAAGTCGCGGGCGAGAGCCCGGCAGATATTCCGGATGGCCTGAGCGGGATCGGGGAGCGTCACATTCCACAGGCGGACGGTGCTTGCCGTCTCGGTACTGCCGGGATCGGGTGTGGTGACGGAGACGCTCGCCAGGGTGTTCCCGTCCGGGCTGTATGCCACCGCTGACAGCACTCCGTCATGATCGGTGAGTTCGGCCCGCTGCTGACCCGTGGCCATGTCCCACAGCCGGATCCCGCTGCCGATGGAGTTGGAGGGATAGCTGGTGTCGGGGCTCTCCGTGGCGCCAACACTGGCGAGCGTGTTTCCGTCCGGGCTGAACGCCACCGACGAAACCACCTTGTCGTTGCCGGCGAGGTCGGCCTGCTGCCGCCCTGTGGCCACGTCCCAGAGCCTCACCACTCCACCGGCGGCGTTCGTGATGGCGCCGGCGAGTGTGGTGCCGTCCGGGCTGAACGCCACCGACGACACCTCGCCGTGAGCGGTCAGAGCGGAGCCCTGTTGCCGGCCTGTGGCCACGTCCCACAACCGCACTGTCCGGTTGCCCGCGCTGGCGAGTGTGCTGCCGTCCGGGCTGAACGCCACCAAGTCCACCTGCGTCCCAGGCGGCTTTCCGTGGACGAGTGCGGCACTGCGCTCTTTGCCGTGCGCCACGTCCCACAGCCGTACCCTGCCGTCCTGGCCTCCGCCGGCGAGTGTGGTGCCGTCCGGACTGAACGCAACGGACGTCACGTTGTCGCCGGGACGCGGCAGGAGGCCACCTCGTTGCTCGCGTGTGGACACATCCCACAGCCGTATGCCCTCGTCGGCAACGGCGCCGGCGAGTGTGCTGCCGTCCGGGCTGAACGCCACCGAAGTGACGGGGCCGGTGCGGTCATCCAGGAGGCTGTTTTGGCGTCGGCCGGAAGCCAAGTCCCAGAGATGGACCGCGCTGGCGCCGGTACTGCCGCCGGCGAGCATGTTGCCGTCCGGGCTGAACCCGAGCGAGGACAGTGAGCCGTCGAGAGCGGAGAGGAAGCTGCCTGGTTGCTCGCCGACGTCCACGTTCCACAGTCGGACCGTGCCACCACCTCCACCGGCGAGCGTTTCACCGTCCGGGCTGAACGCCACGGAGGACACCGGACTGCCGTGTACGAGGGTGCTGCCCACTCGTCGGCCGGAAGCGACGTCCCACAGCTGTACCCTGCCGTCGTCACCGCCGCTGGCGAGTGTGGTGCCGTCCGGACTGAACGCCACTGTCCGCACCTTGCCACCGGGGGGCAGAGGGTCATCCCGTTGCCGGCCGGAAGCCACGTCCCACAGCCGTACCCTGCCGTCCTCGCCTCCGCCGGCGAGGGTCTTGCCGTCCGGGCTGAACGCCACCGACGACACCTGGCCGCCGCGATGGGTGAGCGAGCGGTCCCGCTGGCGGCCCGTGGACACGTCCCACAGTCGTATTCTGCCGTCCTCGGGGGAGTCGGCGCTGGTGCTGGCAAGTACCTTCCCGTCCCTGCTGAAGGCCACGGACTGCACCTCGCCGTCGTGGGCGCCGGAGCTACCCCACCCCCTGCCTGAAGCCGTGTCCCAGAACCGCACTCCACCGCCCTGGCCGCCACTGGCGAGGGTCTCTCCGTCCGGACTGAACGCCACCGCCCAGACCCATCCCCCGTCGGTTGCCAGCTCGCGTCGCCACCGGCCCGCGGCCACGTCCCACAGCCGGACCCTGTCGTCGTCACCGCCGACGGCGAGGGTCTTGCCGTCCGGAGCGAACGCCACCGACCGCACCAGGCCCCTGTGAGAGGTGGGGAGACTTTCCTTCCGCTTGCCCGAAGCGACGTCCCACAGCAGCACCTTGCCGTCCTCAGCGCCGACGGCGAGGGTCTTCCCGTCCGGACTGAACGCCACCGACTGCGCCTCACCGCCGTCCGTCCTGAGGAGATGGGCGAGACTGAGGTCGGCGGCGCGCAGGAGGCCGGCACGTGCTTCGACGGTGGGCGAGGTTCGGTATGCCTGGATCGCCATGAGGGAAGCGAGGTCGGGATCGGTGTCCAGCAGTGCCTGGGACTGCGCGGCGAGTTGCCGGGACTGTGCCTGGCGCTGCGCGTCGCGGGCTTCTTGACGCTGCCAGAGGGCCAGGCCGGTGCCGACGAGAGCGAGGGCCAGAAGTCCGGCCAGGAGAATGTTGAGGCGTCGCGTGCGGCGAACGACGGATTGCTGGCGGCGTTCGCTCGCGGTCAGGAAAGCGGTGATCTCGGCGGGAACCGAGCGTTGACGGGCCCAGTCCAGACCTTCTACGAGGGCGGTGCCGACGAGCAGGTCCGCGGGCAGACCGGTGCGGGCGTGACGATTGCACAGTTCGGTTACCTGGCGCAGCCATGTCTGGAAGCGATGGTCGCGCGCCATCCATACACGCAGATCGCTCCAGTCGCGTATGAGCGCGTCGTGAATGAGTTCCGCGACGGGCTCGCCCGAGCGGCCGTCGGGGCCCGGTGTGGTGCTCGTGATGATGATGCGGTCACGGCTCAATGAGGCGATGACTTCGTCGAAGGCGGTACTCGGCGTGGATTCCGCGTCCTTGACGTCATGGGCGAGGATGCGCAGACGGGCAAGGGTGACTTGCTGACGGGTGGCCGGTATGGCACGGGTGTCGTCGGCGGGATGGACCAGCGCGGTGAGGACGCGCTGCGCGATGGGTCGGTGCCCGGCGGGCAGAGCGTTGATGGCGTTGTTGCACCAGGCGGTCAGAGTGCCGGTGACCTCGCCGATGCGCTGGTAGGCGTCGTGCGTGATACGGCCGTGGGTGCGACGTTCCCACAGGTCGGCCAGCGCGAGCTGAAGAGGGGGCAAGAGCGTGGCCGGCGTGCGGCCACGAGGGTCGGCGGCCCGGAAGTCTTCGACGATGCGCTCCGGCAGACCCGCCTCGAAGCGTGCGCCGGCGTCCTGCGCCGGCCGGACGATGATCTCGCGCAGTTCGGAGACGGTGAGCTGGGCGGACATGTCCAGCGACCCCGGCTTGGCCACTTCCAGCAGCTCCGGGCACAGTTCGGCCAGGCGTGGATAGAAGTCGTTCCGCATGACGAGAATGACGCTGAGTACGGGGTGCGCATCGATCGCCGCGATGAGTTCCCCGACGACGGACAGGGGAGTACCGGAACCCCGGTCGTCGGCCACCGGCCGGGTGAGGAGTTCCTCGAACTGGTCGATGACCAGCAGCAACCGGTCTGCCGGCTCCGCCTCCAGACAACGGTCCACCGCCGGGCCAATGCCAGCGGTCGCGGCATCACGCAGGCCGGACCGTTCCAACTCGATCAGAAGGTTCTGACCAGGCCGAGCCAGGAGATGTACCCATCGATCGCTGCCCGGCAGTCCGCCGTCGCGCAGTGCGGGTATCACGCCGGCCCGGACGAGGGAGGACTTCCCCGCTCCGGACGGGCCCAGCACCAGTATCAGCCGGTGGTGGCGCAGGCGCTCCAGCACACCGTGCACCACGGTGCGACGGCCGTGAAACCATTCGGCGTCCCTCTCGGTGAAGGGCGCCAGCCCCCGATACGGGAGCACCTGGCGCTCCGTCAGCCCCGGCACGACCGTCCGTAGCACCTCGGCCGGCGTCGCGTAGGCGATTTCCAGCCCTCGGCCGTGGACGTCCGGGACGGTGATCGCGGAGACCATGCCGATGACCAGGCCGGTCACCTCGTCGACCACCGGCCCGCCGCTGAAGCCTCTCGTCAGGTCATTCGCACCCGTCAGCTGCAGCAGCGCGCCCGTTCCGACGTCGGGCAGCAAGTCACCTGCTGTGCCGTAACCGAAGTGGCCGCCGTCGGGCGCTTGATCAGGGAACCCGAACGAGGAGATCCGGTGCCCCGAACATCCGGCACTCGACCCGAGTGATACGGGGCGGGCCCCGGCGGGCACTCCATCCAGGCGCACAGCGGCGACATCCTCCGCCTCCGGTGGGCGCCACGCTTCGGCCAGGACCGTTCCCTCGGCCAGCGGTGCGGCAGGCAGATGAGGAAAGCGCAGTGCCAGTCGGTCACCGGGGCCGCTGCCAGCTGCGCGCACCACATGAGCGCACGTGATGACGACGTCCCCGCTTCCCAGGAAGCCGGCACCTGCCACCCCACCGTCCGCGGTGACGACTTGCGCCACGGCAGCGGGCACCTCGGAGACTGGAGCTGCGCCGGATCCCGCCGAACCGACCGGGTCATGAGGCCTGTCAGCCCCGGCGGCAGAGAGACCCTCTCCTGCTGGCATCCCCTCGGCTCACACGTCGTCGCTTGCGCTTGCTTCGCTGCGCCACAGTGCCCTGATTCTCAGGTGAGCAGTCGCCTCGCCCTTGTTGACGATCACGCCGACCTGACCCGAGAGACTCAATCCGAACTCGACCTCGACCTCAGCCGGCCCGGCCTCACGCAGTTGCGTCACCACCGTACGTGTCATCTCCCGTACCGGTTCGAGAGCGCCCCGCAACGTCTGCGGCACCCTCCTCGCGGCGTCCGCCATCCTGCCGGCCTTCACAGGTCCGTCCCCGGCGAGGAGGGCGGCCCCTGGCACCACCTCGAACACGATCTCCCCGCCGTCCTCCAACGACAACCTGTCCACGGACTCCATCAACTCGCCTCCTGTGCGGCACTGTTGGTCAACGTACACGCCGCTGTAACCTCTCAGGAGTCCCCAAACAGCCAGGTGTCCGACCCACCGCTCATTTCGCCGGATCGCGGTCGCGACCGCGGTCTGCGGGACCTGCATCCCCAGCTGGACATCAGGCGACGAGGACCGGTGGGACGCCGTTGCAGGAGCGGTGTGTGGCCATGGCCAGAGGAAGCAGTCACTTTCATGTATGGAGTGCGGTCGGCGGAGTTGTCGCGCGGTTGCCTTTCGGCGGACCACCAGCCGAGATCGAGATCAGGCTTCTTCGGCATGGCGGGCGCGGTGGTCCTGGCCACCGTCTTGCTCGTCGCAGGCTGCTCCGATCGGCCGGAGCGGCCGCAACCCACCCCGACTTCAGGGCGTCCCGGCGCGGACCTCCACGGAAAGAGGGTGGCCGATGTCCGAACCTGCAAGAACCAATCCCATCTCAGCTACGCTCCGGGCGACCCGGTACCGGACTCCGTCCGTCTGCCCAGCCCACTGACTCTTCCCCGGGGAGCGGCCGTTGCCGGCCTCCGCGCGGGGCGCGGCAACGCCGTCCACTACATACTGGGTGCGGACACGGGGACCTGTCACTTCGTCCTCGGAGCCAGCAGTATCCACATCTCCCTCGGGCCGACGGACGGCCGTTCGGGAGTGCGGGACGTGTTCTCCCCTGGCGGGTCCGCCTACGCGGCCCGTTATGGGTGCGAGTACCTTCCTGAGGTCGCCCGATTGTCACCGGGCGGGGACTGCACCAAACCCCCAGGTCACGAGGTGACGCCCCTGTCAACCGGCGTCCGCGACCTGCACGCCTCACTTGTCTGGACCCAGCCCAACACCCGCTCGGACGTGTGGGGCGGCGTACCGCCGCGCTACGGCACGTTCGCCTTGTTCGTGTCCGACATGGCACAGGGGCCGGCTGGTAGGTCCATCTCATGCAGCCTCCCGGACCGACAGGGCGACATCTGTACTGCGAGCCTGAGCTATTTCCTCGCACAGGTGGGGGAATCCTCAGGCATGACGGAGGGGGATCGTCGGCGCCTGACTCAGGTCATCCAGACGTTCATCACTCAGCACCAGGCTTGAACCGCCACTCGGGCTGAACGATTCGAGGTGCCAGGGGCCTGGTGAGGACGGCGTGGACGACCGGAGCACCGGCTCGGGCCACCTGGACCACGACGCAGGGTTGGCGTCCCCAGTCACCGCGACAGCGCCGCCAGGCTCAGCAGTAGGTGGGCCGACTCGGGGTGGTCGAAGTCGGAGTGGGCGCCGGCCGGGGCCAGGCGGGTGCGGGTGCCGCCCCGGAACCGGGCGCTGGCGTCCACGTTGACCAGGCGGTGGTCCAGCGTCGAGGGGCGGTAGGGCTCGTGCACGGGCAGCAGCCGGGTGTGGAACTGCGGCACCGGTGCCGCACCCGCCCCCGTGTGGCCGATTCCGGAGGAGCCCTCCGCCCGCAGGTGCCAGAAGCCGGTGGCCCGGTCCCAGCGGGAGTGGGTCAGCACCAGGGGGCCGCGCAGCGGGGCGCCGGACTTCGCGCCGGACGGGAAGAGGGACGGGAAGATCCGGTCGAACGCGTCGCGGGGCGCGGCCATCTGGAAGATGAGCATGCTGTCCACCGTGAAGGGGCGGCCGGGCAGCGCGGGCGTGCTCCATCCCAGGACCCGCGGCGCGTCCGGCGTCGCCGCCCACTGCACGGCCTCGCACAGGAAGCGGCCGCCGAAGGAGTGCCCCACGAGGTGGAGGTACTGGCCGTCGCGGTTGGCGAGCACCGGGGGAGCGGTCGGGTCGCAGCGCTGCGCGTCGAGGTATCCCAGGAGATGGGCGAGGACGTGCGGCGCGTTGCCCCGGCCGGCCGCGCTCATCGCGTGGGCGCGGTCCCGGATGCGGCGGTAGCCGCCGAGCGAGGGCAGGCTCGACGACGGCCAGCGCACGACCACGACCGCCGGCCGGTAGCCCCGGGTCAGCTGCGGATAGCGGTCCGGGTGGGCGGCGCGCAGGTCCAGGGCCCGCGTCAGCAGGGCCGTGGCGCGGCGTTGCGCGGTGGCCGGCGGGGTCTGCCAGCCGTGGACGTAGACATAGATGTCCGTCACCCGGTCCGGGGTGCGGACGTGCTCGGCGAGATGTTCGGCGATCCGATGGCCTGGGACGGGACGGCGGCCGTCGGGCGAGCGGAGCCGTCCTCGTTCGTCGAGGTCAACGGTGGTGAGGTGCACGGTCGGATCTCCAGGACGCTGTCGATGCCGCAGTACAGCAGGTAGGCCAGGGCGAGAGGGTTGTGAAGGTCGTCGAGGAAGTGGCGGGCCAGGTCGCGGCAGATCTCCCCCGCGGTCCGCGATCCCGACAGATAGCGGTCGAGGAACGCGTGCGCGTACTCCGAGGCGAAGACCTGGGGGATCTCGATCTGCGGGCCGAGCACCCCGGTCGCACCGTGCTTGATGAAGGCCCGGCCGAGGTATTCCAGTTCGGCCGTCGCCGCCGGGACTCCCGCGTGACAGGCGTTGAGCAGTACGAACGGCCGGAACACCGACCCCTGCCCGGTGCCGGCCTCCTCCCGGTGCTCGTGGACGCGGTCGGCGTCGATGACCTTGTCGTCGGAGAGGCGGATCCCCACGGTGCGGTGGGCGCCGTACTCGTTGAACGCGCCGTGGCACCAGAAGTACATCAGGTCCTCGTCGAACTCCGCGTCCGCGAGCGACTTCAGCAGGTCGTCGGCGTGGGTGCGCACGGTCAGCCGGGAGCGCCGGCGCAGCAGTGCGGCCACGTCCTCCGAGCGGCCGGCGGCGTCGAGCGCGGTGTCGGTGTTGAGGCTCGTGACCGGCACGGGCCGGGCGGCCGGGGAGTAGACGGGTGCGTACGAGGCCCCGGTCTGGTCGATCTCGTGCCGGTGGCCGAGGAACGCGGGGGTGGCCGAGTCGTCGGTCCGCACGGCGAACATCGGCCAGGGCAGGGACAGGTCCCGTGAGTCGAAGCTGATGCGCAGGCCCTCCCGGCGCAGTTCGCCGAGCAGGAACTCACGGAACCACTCCAGGTCGCGGTCGGCCCCCGAGAGGATCCGCCGCAGCGTGCGGTCCCCGCTCCTGGCCAGGTCCTCGATCATCGGCAGGACGATGTCCCGGGCCGGCCGGAGGTCATGATCGGCGGCGAAGGGGTAGCGCGGCCCGTACGGCATCCCGTCGGCGTCCACGGGCTGGTGGTGGACGAACGCGTGCCACTGACCGCGCAGCCGGTCCGCGAGGTCGCGGATGGCGGTGGCGGAGAGCTGGAGGTCGGCCCGGTGGACACCGGTGCGCGGGGCGCGCCTGCCGTGCGGGACCGCGATCATCTCGACGCGGTCCTCGGCCTTGACGGAGATGATGACGGACAGGTCGATCGGCCGCAGTCCGTGGTCCTCGGGCCATTGGGTGAGGCCGCCGGAAGGGTCGTGCACGACCTCGGTGCTGAGCACGTGGTTCATGGGTCATGGCCTCCCGAGCGGTTCCGGGACCGCGACCGGGAGCGTCGTCTCCACCACTTGCAGCACTGTGCCGTACTCGGGGTCGTACACCCGGAAGCGCAGCCGGTGCTCGCCGGCCTCCCGGGCGGTGAAGTCGAACCGGGCGGGCCGTGCGTCGTCCGTGGAACAGGCGACGGCGGCGGGTTCCAGCGTCGAGGGGGACGCGGACGTGGCGACGACGAGGACCGACACCGGCGCCGTCCTGTCCAGGTCCGCGTCCCGCGGGTCGGTGACGGCCGGCGTGCACTCGATGGTGGTGGTCTCCCCGACGCGTACGACGTCGTCGGCCACGGTCAGCCGGATCCGCCGCGGGGGGCGGGGCGGGCGCGCGGTCCCGCCGCCCTGCGGCGCCGGGGCCGCAGGGGCCGCCGGTGGTGGTGCCGGTGGTGCCGGAGCGGGCGGTGGCACGGCCGGGACGGAGGGTCCTGCGGCGGGAACGACGGGACCTTCGGCCGGGTGGGAGGCACCCATGGCCGAGGCGGAGGGTGGCACGGCAGCCGGGGCGGAGGGTGGCACGGCCGGGGCGGGCGGCGCGGGCGCCGGGGCCGCGCCGGGCCGTGCCGTCGGCCGCTCGGGTTCCGTCGGCCCCGGCGAACCCGTCGGCTTCGTCGACTCTGCCGGTCCCGCCGCATCCGCCGGTCCCGCCGCATCCGCCGGCCTCGGCGGCCTCCCCGATTCCGCCGGGTCTCCCGAATCCCTCGGCCCTGCCGACTCCGCCGATTCCCCCAGCCCAGCCGACCCCGCCGATTCCCTCGGTCCCGCCGGTCCCGTCCGCCCCGTGTCCCCGGGTTGTTCGCCCGGCACCCCGGGCTCTACGGCCTGCGCTCCCGGTTGTTCGCCCGGCACCCCGGGCTCTACGGCCTGCGCTCCCGGCTGTTGGTCCCGCACCCCGGGCTGTTCGGCCTGCGCTCCCGGTTGTTCGCCCCGCACCCCCGAACTGCCCCTCGGCCCCGAACTCCCCGTCGCCCGGGGGAACCCCTCCGCGACCAGAGCGGCCAGCTCGGCGTAGGCCCGCCGGGTGGCGGTCCGCAGCTGGGCCGGGTCGATCTCGGCGCCGGTGGCGAGGTGTTCGTCGAAGGGAACCGTGACGACCCCGCGGCAGCGGCGCGCGAAGTGCTCGACGATGAGGTCGGTCCGGACCGGGGTCGTCCCGGGGTGCGTGGCGGAGAGCACGACGAGGGCGCGCCGGGCCAACTCGCCGTGGCCGTGGTGGGCGAGCCAGCGCAGGGTCACGTCGGCGACCGCCGCGCCGTCCACGCTCGCGGTGGCGACGACCACCAACTGGTCGGTCAGCGCCAGCATTGCGCGCGTGGCCTCCTGCGTCAGGCCGGTGCCCGAGTCGGTGACGACGATCGGGTAGGTGCCGCTCAGGGCGTCGAGGACCCGCTGGTACTGCTGGGCGCCGAAGGGCACCGACGGCGCGGGCGCGACGTCGTGCGCGAGGACCTCCAGGCCGTTGGGGCCGGTCGTGGTGAACCGGCGGAAGTCGTCGTGGCCGTCCATCTCGGGGAGCGCGGCCAGCAGATCCAGGATCGTCGGGCCGGTCCGCCGGCGCACCCGGTGGCCGAGCGTGCCGCCCTCGGGGGAGGCGTCCACGGCGATCACCGGGTCGTCGCGCAGACCGGCCAGGGTGGCACCGAGCACGGCCGCCGTGGTGGTCTTGCCGCTGCCGCCCTTCAGGCTGATCACCGCGACGCGGTGGCTTCCGGCGATGGGGGAGCCGAGCCCCGCGACGGACCGGGGCCGGACATCGGCCGGAGCGCCGCGCCGGGTCAGCAGGCGGCGCAGCCGCGCGGACCAGGGCGGGTCCGCCAGCAACTGCTCGGCGCGGAGCGCGTTCTCCGCCGGTCGGGGTCCGGCACCGGCCGACGGCGGGGACCACAGGTCCGGTCCCGGCCGGTCGGGGCGCGGCCCGCCGACCGCGGGGCAGCGGGCCGCCGCGGCCACGTCCGCCGCCTTGTTCCGCCACTCGGTCAGCTGGTCGCGGATCTCCATGACGGCCGGGTGGGTCGCGTCGAAGGCCTCCACCATGTCGTCGAGGAGTCCGGCGTACGCCGCCGCGGCGCCGGCCGCGTCACCGGCCAGGCCCCGCCAGAGCGCGACGTTGTGGCGGGTCAGGAGCGTGTCCGGGTGGAGGGGGCCGAGCACGCGCAGCCGGTCGGCCAGCAACTCGCCGTAGGCCGCCGCCGCGCGGCCCGGATCGCCGGCGACGCCCTGCCAGCGCGCGTAGTTGTCCCGGACCGTGAACACGTCGGGGTTGTCGGGGCCGAGGACCCGCTCCAGGTCGCGGAGGAGATCTCGGTAGGCGGCCACGGCGCCCGCCGCGTCCTGGGAGGCGCCGCGCAGGCGCGCCTGGTGCCCGCGCGCGGCCAGCGTGTCGGGGTGGTCCGGGCCGAAACGCTGCTCCAGCCGGGGGTGCAGCCAGTCCCAGCGGATACGGGCCGCCCGCACCAGCCCCGCGTCGATGAGGTTGCGGCCCGCCTGGAACAGCACCGGGTGGCACTGGGGCCGCCACAGGGCTTCCCCGGCGTGCCCGGCCAGGATGTCCGTGCCCGACCGCAGGGCCCGGCACAGCGCGGACTGCGGCCGGTCGGACGCCGTACGCCACACCGCGCGCAGCGCCTCGGCGGCGCTCAGGGCCAGCGGGTCGCGTTCCTCGGCGGGCACGGCCCTGCGTACGGCCGTCTGCACCAGGCTGCTGAGCCGGACGACCGGGTCGGCCGTGCCGCTGTCGTGCTCCACCAGGCGCAGGCGGTGCAGGACCCCGAGGGCGTCCAGCACCTCCCGGGGCTCGACGGGTGAGGGCGCCCCGGCGGCCTGTCGTCCACTGCGGCGGGCGAGTTGACCCAGTGCGGGAGGGCTGGTGAGCACCGTGACCGGGACGCCGTGCGGATCGAGTACGGCGGCCAGTTCGAGCAGCGGGCGGGCCAGGCCGGCGCACTGCCGGTCGGCCGTCTCGACCGCCAGCCACCAGCCCGCGACGAGCGCGTTGCGGGTGGGATGGGCCCCGTCCGGGCCGGGCGGCCGGCCGAGACGGTCGCGGTGGGCGGCGCAGCCCCGTCCCGACAGCGCGACGCAGGCCGCCGCGGTGGACAGCGCCAGCGGGTGCCGCGCCAGATCGTCGGCGAGTGCCCTGACCTCGGCGGGGTCGTCCTGGCAGCCGTGGGCGAGGAGTTCACGCGTCAGCTGGTCGGCCGCCTCGTCGGGGAGGTACGGGCCGATCTCGACGCATCCGCTGCCGTCCGGCAGGGCGGAGGCGCGCCGGGTGGTGACCAGGACCCGGCCGTTGAGCCGGGCCGGCGGCCACAGACCGTCCAGGTGGGCGGTGTCCGGCACGCCGTCGAGCACCACGAGCCAGCGCCGGTCGGTCCAGCTCAGCCAGGAGCGGAACGCCTCGGCGGAGCGTTCCGGCTGGGCCGGGTCGTGCTGGGTGGTGACCGCGGCGGCGTCGGCGTAGCCGCAGATCAGCGCGTCGGCGTTCCCGGCGGTCACCCACACCACGAGGTCGGCCGAGCCGTCCCGCACCGCGTGCCGGGCGAGGTGCGCGGCCAGTTGGGTCTTGCCCGTGCCCGCGGGGCCGGTGAGCACCTGGATTCCCGACGGGCCGCCGAGCCGCAGGGCCTCGGCGCGCCGGCGGAACTGCGCGGCCTCGGCGGGGATCCGTCCCACCAGCGTGGCGGGCGTGTCCGGGCCGGCGCCGGACGGGCCCGCACCGCCCGACAGGGGCGGCGCGACGGTGGCGTACGCGCGCCCGCCCAGCCGTGCCAGGTCCGTCAACTGCCGGACGAGCGCGAGGCGTTCGGCGCTCCCGGACTCCTCAAGCAGCAGCTCGAACCGTGTCTGGAGGGCGGTCTCCAAGCGGATGCGCGGTTCGGGGTCGTGCGACTGCCGCAGGCCGGCGGCGCTGAGGTCCAGGCGTCTCAAGTGCTCCTGCTCGGACCGGAGGTCACCCCGGGCGAGGAGGCGTGCCGCCCAGCCGCGCACGAACGTCCACTGCTCGGTGCCCGTCGCATCGGCGACCGCGGCGCCGGCCGCTGCCGCCGCGGCGAGGGAGGCGTCGTCCAGCATTCAGCGAATCCCGCCCTTCGCGCCTCACCACGGCCAACGCTCCTTCCATACAAGCACAACCGGGATCGGCCGCGCGCGGTATGGGGCCCGTTCCCGGTTCGTGGGCATTGCGGTGACTCCGGCGTCGCCGCTGGCACCGTGACCGGCTCCCACGGGTCCTCTACCGTGGCTGCCGAGGGCTCAACAGACCATGGACACAAGGGGGTTCAGTGGAAGCCGAACTGGCTGCGCTGGCGGCGTCCGGGGCCACCACACTGGTGGGACTGATGGTGTCGGAGACCTGGACGCAGGCGCGCGAGCGGGTGGCGCGGTTCTTCGCGCGGGGCGGTGACGGGGAGACGGCCGAGCGGGAACTGAGCGTGGCACAGGGTGAGTTGGTGGCCGCGCGCGGCGCGCAGGACGAGGCCGCCGTCGCCGACATCGAGGCGGAGTGGCGCGTGCGCCTGCGCCGGGCGCTGGAGGCCGACCCCGCGGCGGCGGAGGACCTCAGGTCCCTGCTGGCGGAGCTCGCGCCGGAGGGCGGCGGGGCACCGGCGGCGACGGTCCGCAACAGCGTGAGCGGCGGCACGCAGTACGGGCCGGTGTTCCAGGGGCAGCAGATCACCCTGTCCGGCCTGACGTTCCACAGCTCGGCTCCCCGGGCCCCCGAGGGTGACGCGGAGGGGAGTTGACGCCGGGGCACCGGGGCAGTCGTCTGGCATATGCGTGAGGGATATGCCAATTCTGCGAGTCACTATCATTTTGCAGAGACTCCCAATCTGGCGCTAGCCTCGTCTGCCCGGCTGATCATGGGATTATGTGATCGGCCCTCGGCAACTTGAGGAAGTGCACGTGAACAGTGGCTTTTTGAGGCGGACCGTCATCATCACCTGCTGCACCCCGGCCGTCGCTTACGGGACCGCGGAAGTGCTCCGCTGGATGTGGGTGGTACCGGCGGGCGGGTGAGGACACCGGCCCGGCACGACGCTCAGGGGCCGGCCGCCTCCCGGGGCGTGACGAGCGGTAGCAGCTTGTCCGCCTCGGCGCCGGCCCCGAGCCGCCGGTACAGGTCCGCCGCCTCCACGGCGTACCGGCGGGCCTGTTCCGGCCGGCCGCTGACATGGGCGGTCCACGCCAGCCCCGCCAGCGCGTCCGCGCACCCCATGGGGAAATCGATGCTCCGGGCCACACCGAGAGCCTCCCCGCACCCCTTGTGCGCGGCGTCCAGCCGCCCCGACTCCCGCTGCACGTCCGCCATCGCGAGCAACGCCCGCAGGCGTTCGTAGGGATTGTCGATGTCGGCGGCGACCCGTTCCGCCATGGTCAGGTGCAGCAGCGCCTCGCCCCGCCGCCCGGACCGGGCGTAGGCCGTGCCCATGCTGATCAGCACGTCGGCCACGCCCAGCGCGTCGCCGCTGGCCCGGTGGGCGGCGAGGGCCCGCTGGAAGAAGGCGAGGGCCTGCTCGGTCCGGCCGGTCGCCTGGTGCACGACACCCAGATTGGTGTCCAGGATGGCCAGGTCGTATCGGCCGCCGTGCTGCCGCATCAGGACCTGCGACCGCTCGTAGCAGGCACGGGCCTCCTCGAAGCGCCCCTGGGCGCACAGCAGTTCACCCCGGTTGTTCAGCGCCCGAGCCACACCGTAGGGGTTGGGCAGCGCCTCGTGGATCTCCTGCATGAGCCGCACCCGCCGCTGGGCCTCGTCGTGCCGGCCCGCGTAGACCAGGGCGGCCCCCTGCACGTTGAGGCACTCGGCCTCGCCCGCGCGGTCGCCGACCTCGCGGTACAGCGTCAGCGATTGTTCGAGGTCCTGCATGGCCCGGCCGCCGTGGCCCCCCGCGAGGTGCGCACGGCCCGACTGCAGAAGGGCGTCGGCCCGTCCTCCCGCGTCCCCGAGGTCCCGGTAGAGCGCCAGTGCCTCCGTCGCGCAGCGCAGGGCCTCGCCGTGGTTGAGCTGCGCGAGCAGGTCCGCCCGGTCGGTCAGAGTGCCGGCGAGCGCCGACCGGTCGCCGCGGGCGCGCAGCACCGGCAGGGCCGCGTCGAAGAGTTCCGCCGCGACGTCCAGCGCCCCCCACAGCTTCAGCGTCCTCGCCAGCACACGTGGGAACAGCGCCGCGTACGCCGGGTGTCCGGCGGCGGCCGTACGGGCGGCGGCCAGCAGGTTGGGGCGTTCGACGGTGAGCCACACCGTGGCCTCGTCCTTGTCGGAGAAGGTCAGGGCGTAGCGGGACCGCGTCTGCGGCGTGGGCGGCAGCGGGCGGCGGTGCGGGTGGGCGAGCCGGTCGGCCCGGTGGGCGGTGGTGAGGTGGTGGGCGACGAGGCGGCCGGTCGCCGCGCGCCGGACCTCCTCGGTGTCCGTGTTCCGGCCGACCTGCAGGCCGAAGGCGCGGGTCAGGTCGTGCAGCCGGTAGCGTCCGCGCACCGGTTCCTCCAGCAGGCTGGAGTCCAGCAGTTCCTCGACGCATTTCTCCAGCAGGCCAGGCTCCCCCTCGTGGTCCGGGCCGGCCAGCGCGGCGGCCGCCGGCAGTGTGATGTCCGGGCCGGTGTGCAGTGCGAGGCGGCGGAACAACTGTTGTGCCCGGGGGCTGAGTTCGGCGTAGGAGAAGTGGAACACCGCGGACATCAGCTCATCGAACTCGTGGAGCGGGTCGGCCGCGCGCACCAGCCGGTCGAGCAGGTGCTGAAGGTCCCACGAGTGCCGGTGGCGGAAGCGGCTCGCCAAGAGGTTGAGGGCCAGCGGATGGCAACCGCAGACGTCCACGATCCGCTTTAGGACTTCGTGTGCGCCGGACAGCCGCGCCGCCCCGACGATCCTCGTGAACAGGGCGGCGGCCTCCGCCCGGGACAGCGCCTCCACCGGCAGGAGCGCGGCCCCGTCCAGCCCGGCCAGCCGGCCGCGGGTCGTGACGATGGCCCGGCAGGTGGGCGCCCCGGGCAGCAGGGGCGCGACCTGGGCGGCGTCCCGCGCGTTGTCGAGGACCACGAGCGCCCGGTGCCGGGCGGTCCACTCCCGCCACCTGGCCGCCCGCTCATCGAGCGTGCCCGGCAGTTCGCCGGTGACCCCGGCCGACTGGAGCAGCGTGGCGAGCGCCTCGGCCGGGTCGAGCGGCCGAGGTCCGCCGTAACCGCGCAGGTCCACATAGAACTGCCCGTCCGGATAGGCCTCGCGCAGCCGGTGCGCGGCGTGCAGGGCCAGCGCCGTCTTGCCGATGCCCGGCATGCCGTGGACGACGGTGACCGGCAGGGCGGTCGGAGCGGTGTGGTCGGCCGTGGTGAGCAGGATGCGCAGTTCGGCGGCGCGCCCGGTGAAGTCCCGGATGTCGCGGGGCAGGCAGTTGCGGGGCTCCGGCGTGGGCGTCGTGGCCGTGGGCACGGGTTCGGGCCGCAGCAGGGCGGGGTCCTGTTCGAGCATGCGGAGGTGGAGTTCCTGCAGCTCGGAGCCCGGCTCGATGCCCTGGCTGTCCAGGAGCCCGGTGTGCGTGTCCCGGTAGACCTCCAGCGCCTCGTCGTGCCGCCCCGAGCGGTACAGCGCCAGCATCAGCGAGCCGATCACCCGCTGGGCATACGGGTTCTGCGAGGCCAGTTCGCGCAGCTCGCCGACCAGATCCGCGTGCCGGCCCAACTCCAGTTCCAGGCCGATGCGTTCCTCCCGCACCCGGCGATGGTCCTCGACCAGCCGGGCACGCACCGACTGCGCCCAGGCGCTGTCGGTGAACTCGGGCAGCGGCTCGCCGCGCCAGAGGGACTCGGCGGTGCGCAGCATCGCGACGGCGGCCGTGCGGTCACCCCGGGAGGCCGCGGCCGAGGCGTCCTTGCGCAGTCCCTGGAAGCGCAGCAGATCGATGTGTTCGGGGGCGGCCCGCAACTGGTACAGCCCCGAGGAGGGCCGGTCGATCCGCGCCAGGTCGTCTCCGACCGCCTGCTGCAGCCGCTTGCGCAGCCGGGACACGTAGCTCTGCAGGGTGTCCACGGCCGTCGGCGGCGGCTCCCCGTCCCACAGGCGGTCCAGCAGCGTCTCCACGCCGACCGGTTCTCCCCGGGCGTGGACGAGCACGGCCAGCACGCAGCGCTGTTTTCGTGATCCAAGCGCGTGACGCCGTCCGTCGTGCCACAGTTCAAGAGGTCCCAGAGCAAGAAGGTCCACCATCACCCCCGACGGGCGTGCTTCTTCCTGCCGCCTTCGGCAGTGCCCGCACGTTCGTGCGGCACTCGGTTCACTGTTCTGCGGGTGCAGGGGCGGTGGACAGGGGCGCACCGAAGCGCGGCGGGCGCACGGGCCGTGAGCGGCCGTCCCACCGGAGTGCAGGATTCCTGCAAGCGCGTCGTCCATTCCCCCGGGCATCTCCCCGACAGGCGGCGCAGCAGCGCCGCCGCGAATGTCACGGACGAAGAACCGGGGGAGTTCAAGGATGAGCGTGACAGTGCCCGAACCGCTCTGGCGCCATGTGCCGGTGCGTCTGGACGTCGAGCGGTGGGCAACCCGCCGGACCCGCAAGCGGGTCCTGGTGGTCGTGCACACGGTGATCGCCGGACAGCGACTGCTCGACGCGATACGCCAGTTGGAGGGCGACATCAGGGTGCAGACCTTCTTCACCCAGGCGCCGGACGTGTTCGGCAACGGGGTGGCGGAGTTCCTGGAACGACTGGGGGGCCTGGTGCTGCCGTGGAGCCAGGCCGTGCAGACGACCTTCGACCTGGCCCTGGCCGCCAGCTACGGCGGCCTCCACGAACTGCACGCGCCCGTGGTCGTGCTGCCGCACGGCGCGGGACACAACAAGGTGACCCCGGCCGGGCAGAGCGGCCGGGCGGTGGCGCAGCGGGGCGTGTACGGGCTCAGCAGGCAGCGGCTGGTGCGGGACGGCGCGGTGGTCCCGGAGGTGATCGTGCTGGCCCACCACGAGGAACTGACCAGGCTGGGCCACGAATGCCCCGAGGCCCTGCCGGCGGCGGAGGTGGTGGGCGACCCGTGCTTCGACCGCATCGCCGCCAGCGTCTCCTCCCGGGCGCTGTACCGGGAGGCGCTGGGTGCGGGGGCGGGGCAGCGCCTGGTCCTGGTCTGCTCCACCTGGGGAACCGACTCCCTGCTGGGGCAGGGCTGGGAGATCCTGGAACGCCTGGTCGCCGAGCTGCCCGCCGACGAGTACCGGATCGCCGCGCTCCTGCATCCGCACATCTGGAACGCGCACGGCTACTGGCAGGTCCGCGCCTGGCTCGCCGAACTGGCCCGCGCGGGACTGGTCCTGGTCAGCCCGTACGCCGACTGGACCGGGGCCGTCGTCGCCGCCGACTACGTGGTGGGCGACCACGGTTCGGTCTCGCTCTACGGCGCCATGACCGGCGTGCCCGTGCTCATGGCCGGGCGGCCCGACGCCGACGTCGACCCGGGCTCGCCGCTGGCCGAGCTGATGTCGTTCGCGCCGCGGCTGCGCGGGGACCGGCCGCTGTACCACCAGCTCAGGCGGAGCGCCGCGGCCTGCGGTGCGCACCGCTACGAGCGGGTCGCCGCGCGCATCACGTCGGAACCTGGCCAGTTCTCCCACAAGATGCGCGCCCTGCTCTACCGCAAGCTCCGGCTGCGCGCGCCCCGCAGGCGGACGACCACCGAACCGGCGAGCCTGCCCCGCACCGTCCGTTACGACGCGCCGGGCAGCGTGGCGGCGGCGCCGTGGTGATGCCGGCGGCGGTGCCCCGGGGCACGGGGCCGGGCGGCCCGCTGCGCCGTGTCCGTACGGTGCTGCTGGACCCGGTCACCGGGAACGTGGCCGTGGACGAGCACGTCAGGGCCAGGCTGACCGCGGGGGAGGAGGACCGGGCGCTGCTGGGCGACGTGCTGGTCGAGTACGGAACGGGAGCGCCGAGGGCCGCCGAGGTGGCGGTCGCCCATCCCGGCGCTCTGGTCGTGGCGGTCCATCAGGGCGCCCGCTGCTGGATCCGGCTGAGCCCGGACGGCACCGTGCTCGAACTCGAAGCCGGCGGCGGACCGGCACCCCACGAGGAGCTGTGGGAGGGCGTCGCCTCGCTGGCGCACTCCTGGCTGGCGGCCGGGCGGTCCGGCGCGGCCCTGCGGCACGTGTGCCTCTTCCTGGTTCACGTCCCGCACCCGCCGCCGTCCAGCCGCGTCAGCCGCTGCCGCGCGGCCTCCGCCTCGTCCGACCGGGACCTGCCCACGGAGGAGTAGAGATCCAGCGCCTCCCGGCAGCGGTCGAGCGCGAGCCGCTGCCGGCCGCGCCGCTCGGCGACCTCGGCCAGGCTCCCGAGGGCGCGGGCCGCCTCGTAGTTCGCGGCCATGGCGCGCAGCGTCGCCAGGGCGGAGGACAACAGCTCCTCCGCCTCGTCCAACCGGTCCAGAGCGAGATGCGCGCGGCCCAGGGCCAGGGCCGCGCGTGCGGTGTTGTACGTGTCGCCCGCGTCGTGCAGCGTCCTGCGGGCGGCAGCGGCCTGGTCGACCGCCTCTGCGGCGCGCCCGGCGGCGAGGGCGACGTCGGCGAGGTTCAGCCGGGCCAGCCCGCCGGCCCGTTCGTCCCCGCACGCCGGGAGTTCCGTCGCGGCGCGCCCGAAGAGGTCGGCGGCCTCGTCCAGGCGGCCCAGCCGTTGGAGCGCGAGCCCCCGGTAGTTGAGGGTGCGGGCCCGGCCGAGCCGGTCGCCGCTGTCCAGGAAGAGCCGCGCCGCGCGTTCGAACATGCGCAGGGCGCGGTCGTGGGTCCCGGCGCCGAGCTCCCCGACCCCGCCGGAGGTGAGCATCCGGCACTCGGCCGCCACGTCCCCCAACTCCCCGGCCGCCGCGAGCCCTTCCTCGTGGGCGGCGCGCCAGTCGTCGTAGAACTTGCGCCGCAGGAACAGCGGCCACAGGGCGTCGGCGAGCTGCCAGCCGACGGTCGGGAAGCCCTCGGCGCGGGCCCGGCGGATCACCGCCATCAGGTTGGGCAGCTCCCGCTCCAGCCAGTTCAGGGCGGCCTCGGCGTCGTCCCCGACATCGGCGGCGACCACCGGCTCCGCGGCGTAGTCCCGGGCCATCGTCCGGTGCTGGGGGTCGATGATCTCCTCGGCGCGGGTCGCGCCGGCGAGGTAGTGATCGGCCATGCGGCGCAGGGCCCGCGCGCGCTCCTGCGGCGGCTCGTCCTCGTCCGCCTTGGCGACGGCGTGCAGGCGCACCAGATCGTGGAAGCGGTGGCGCTCCTCGCCGGCGGCGAAGAGCAGGCTCGCGTCGTGCAGCGTCTCCAGCAGCCGCTCCGCGTTCCCCTCCGACCCGAGCAGCGCCGCGGCGACCGGGCCCCCGAACTCCGGGCCGGGATGCAGCCCCAGCAGCCGGTAGAGCCGGGCGGCCGGGGCGGGCAGTGCCTCGTAGGACAGGTCGAGGGCCGCCCGCACGCTGTGGTCGCCGTCGATGGCCAAGGCCTCCAGCCGGTCGTGCTCCTCGGCGAGCGCCCGGACCATCGTGGTGATGCGCCGCTCCGGTCGCGCCGCGAGGCGGGCACCGGCGACCCGGACGGCCAGGGGCAGCCCGGCGCACAGTTCGACCAGGGCGCGCGCGTCGTCGGGCTGTGCGGCGACCCGGCCGTCGGAGAGGGTGTCCGCGAGCAGTTCCACGGCCGCCTCGTGGTCGAGCGGCTCCAGGTGCACGGGGTAGCAGCCGTCGACGGTCAGCCCCGGCATACGCCGGCGGCTGGTCACCGCCGTCACACTGCCGCCCGCGGGCAGCAGGGGCCGCACCTGGGCGGCGGACACGGCGTCGTCGAGCAGCACCACGAGAGGCCGGTCGGCGGTCAACGACCGGTACAGCGCGACCCGTTCGGCGAGCGTCGCGGGTACCTGCGGCGCCGGCACCCCGAGAGCGCGCAGGAAGCGGGCGAGCACCTCCGGCGGGGACGCCGGTCCGGCGGGTGACTGGTCCCCCAGATCGGCGTAGAGCTGCCCGCCCGGGAACCGCGGGCGCAGCGCGTGCAGCCATTTCAGCGCGACGGCCGTCTTGCCGACCCCGCCCAGCCCGCTCAGCGCGGCCAGCGCGGGCCGCCCCGCCCGCTCGGCCCCGGCCCGGTGCCGCTCCAGGGCGGCCAGCTCCCGTGCCCGGTCGACCACGCGCACGGTCGCCGGCAGCTGCCAGGGCGTCTGCCTGGCGGAGCCGGCCTCGACCCCGATGCGTATCCCGCCGTAGACCGTGCCCGCCTGGATGGCCGGGCCGTGCACCGTGCCGCTCAACTCGTTGTGGGACTCCAGCTCGTGGCGCCGCACCCGTCCCCCCAAACGTGTGTAAGTACCCACTCTCAGGAGAGATCCTTTCCGCACACCTGCTCGATATCCATGGATCGCGGAAATGACCGCCCCGCACCGGAGGCCAACCCGGTGAGCATGCCGGGAGACTATGCCAGTGGCGTGCGCGGAGGGGCGGGCTCGCGGGATGTCCGACCCGATCGGGTGGCCGGCGCGGCGGGCCGCTCCTCGTCCGGTGCGCTCCTGATGCGGCCGGTGTCCGTGGGCAGTGGGACGATGCCGGGAGCAGGTGGGGCACCGGGGAGCGAGGCGGAGCGGATGGGGCGGGACGAGCGCGAGGCCGTGGCGCGGGGGATGCGGCTGGCCGAGGCCGCCGGGCGGGTTCGCGGGGATCACGAACGGGCCCTGGGCGACGTGCGGGAGGCGCTGCGGCCGCTGCACGACCGGCTGGCCGAGGAGGAGCTCGGCCGGATCCCCGTCGCACGGCTGAGGGACGTCACCGAGGGCCGGCTGCGGCTCGGGGAGCTGGAGAAGGGCGGCTTCGGGACCGTACGGGACGTGCTGGACGCCGGGACGTACCGGCTGCGGCAGACGCCCGGCGTCGGGCAGCGCACCGCCGACCAGGCGGTCGCGGCGGCCCGGCAGATCGCCGACGCGGTACGCGACTCCGTCGCCGTGCGCATCGACGTCGACCACCCCGAGCCGCGCACCACCGCCCTCGTCGTCGCCCTGCACGTCCTGGTCGAGGCCGGCGCCCAGGCGCGGCGCGCCGCCGAGACCGGTGCGGCGCTGGCGGCGCGGCTCGCCCCGCTGCTGGCCGACGCCCTGCCGCTCGCCGGGCGCTGGCGGACGCTGGTCGCCGGGCGGGAGAAACGGGAGCGGGCGCAGGCGGCCGTCGCGGAACTGCGGCGGATCAGCGAGGAGGCCGAACGGGACGGCGTGCCCGAGCAGTTGGCGCAGGCCTCCGTCGACCTGCTGCGCCGGCCCGACGGCGACCTCGCCGCCTGGGTCGACTTCGAACTGCGCTCCGCCGAGTACTACAGCCTCCTCGCGGAGATCTCCGGCCGGGGCCCCGACACCGCGGCGGCCGAGGGCTTCCTGCCCGACGACGTCGCCGAACGGGTGCGGGAACAGCGCCTGGACGACGCGCACTGCTCGGTCTCCCTGCGCGGCTACCAGGCCTTCGGCGCCCGTTTCGCGCTCGCCCAGCGCCGGGTCCTGCTCGGCGACGAGATGGGGCTCGGCAAGACCGTGCAGGCCATCGCCGCGCTCGCGCACCTCGCGGCGGAGGGCCGCAGCCACTTCATGGTCGTGTGCCCGGCGAGCGTCCTGATCAACTGGACCCGGGAGATCGAGACCCGCAGCACCCTGCGGGCCATGCCGCTGCACGGGCCCGACCGGCAGGAGGCGTTCGCCGACTGGAAGGGGCGCGGCGGCGTCGCCATCACCACCTTCGACGCGCTGCGCGGCTTCCCGACGCCCGGCGGCGGCGAGATCGGCATGCTCGTCGTGGACGAGGCGCACTACGTCAAGAACCCCGAGACCCGGCGGTCCGCAGCCGTCACCGCGTGGGCCGGGCACTGCGAGCGGGTGCTGTTCCTGACCGGCACACCGATGGAGAACCGGGTCGCCGAGTTCCGCAACCTCGTACGCATCCTGCGGCCCGACTTCGCCGACGCCGTGGACGACCAGGACTCGCTGGCCGGGTCCAAGGCGTTCCGCAAGGCCGTCGCGCCCGTCTACCTGCGCCGCAACCAGCAGGACGTGCTCACCGAACTCCCCGTCCTGCAGCACACGGACGAGTGGGAGGAGCTCAGCGCCGCGGACGAGGAGGCGTACCGGGAGGCGGTGCGCGCCGGGAACTTCATGGCGATGCGCCGTGCCGCCTACGCCCGTCCGGAGCGGTCGGCGAAGCTCGGGCGGCTGCGGGAACTGGTCGAGGAGTCGGCCCAGAACGGCCTGAAAGTGGTCGTCTTCTCGGCCTTCCGGGACGTCCTGGACGCCGTCCGGAACGCGCTCGACGCGGGCTCCGGGCGGCTGCACGGGCCGATCACCGGCAGCGTGCCGCCCGCGCGGCGCCAGCAACTGGTGGACGAGTTCTCCGCCGCCGACGGCCACGCGGTGCTGCTCGCGCAGATCGAGGCGGGCGGCGTCGGGCTCAACATGCAGGCCGCGTCCGTCGTCATCCTCTGCGAGCCGCAGATCAAGCCGACCATCGAGCACCAGGCCGTGGCCCGCGCCCACCGCATGGGCCAGGTCCGCTCCGTGCAGGTGCACCGGCTGCTCGCCACGGGCGGCGTCGACGAGCGGATGGTGCGGATGCTGGAGAACAAGACCCGCCTCTTCGACGCCTACGCCCGCCGCAGCGCGGTGGCCGAGTCCACGCCGGACGCGGTCGACGTCTCGGACGTCTCCCTGGCCCGCCGGATCGTGGAGGAGGAACAGGCCCGGCTGGGGGTGACCGGGGCGGTACCGGCACAGGACACGGCCGGCTGAGGACGGCCCCGGCTCCGCGGCTCGCGCCCGCCGCTCGCGGCGTGCGGCGCTCGTCGACGCGCTCACCGCCGTCACCGAGGCCCCGGGGGCCGGCCGGCGGTCCCACAGCAACCCGGCGCCACGGTCGACCGGACGCCGGACGGGTCGCGCGGGGCGCGGTCGACCGGACGCCGGGTGGCTCGCGCGGGGCACGGTCCGCCGAGTGCCGGTCCGCTTCCGTGGGCCGTGCGGGGCAGCCCCCGAGCGCCGGTCCGCCTCCCTCGGCCGCGCAGGGCAGTCAGCCGAGCGTTGGCCGCCCCCGCCGCCCCCCCGCAGGGCGCCTCACCCTGCCGTCGGCCCGCGCCCTCCTGTCGCCGTCCGGCACGCCTCGGCGTAGGCCCGTACCAGTGGGCTGTGCGCGTCCTGCCGGCGCCAGGCGAGGGCGTAGCGGCTCGGGGCGAGGCCGCGGACCGGGCGGGTCACCACGCCGCCGAGGGTGATCAGCGGGGCGTTGCCCGCCGCGACCAGGCACACCCCCAGCCCCGCGACCAGCGCCTCGTACGTCTCCTCCGTGCCGGCGACCTCCGCCCCGACACGCGGCTCGCGCCCGCCGCGCGCGTCGAGGGCCAGCCAGTGGCCCCGCAGCACCCCGGCGCTGCCCGGCAGCGCGAGGAACGGCTCGTCGAGGAGGTCGGCGAAGTCGATCCCGGGCCGGGAGGCGAGCGGGTGGTCCTCGGGGAGGGCGACGAGGCGCGGTTCCTCGGCGACCACCGTCCACTCGTAGCGCTCCGGGTCCGGCAGCGGCAGCCAGACGAAGGCGACGTCGGCGTGCCCGTTCGCGAGGCCCGCCGTGGGGTCCTCCCAGCTCACCTGCCGCAGCCGCGGCACCGCCTCCGGACAGGCGGCCGAGAACCGCGACCGCACGGCGGGCAGCAGCCCTCCGCGGCCGGGGCTGGTGCTCATGCCGACGACCAGCGTGCCGCGCTCCGCCGCCCGGGCCGCCGCCACGGCCGCAGCGCCCTCCCGCCAGGCGTCCAGTACCCGCCGGGCGTGCGGCAGGAGCGCGCCGCCGGCCGCGGTGAGGGACACGCCGGACGGGTCGCGCCGGAACAGCGTGACTCCCAACTGCCGCTCCAGCGCCCGTACTTGCTTGCTGAGCGCGGGCTGGGACACGTACAGCCGCTCGGCCGCGCGCGTGAAGTGCAACTCCTCGGCCACGGTCAGGAAGTAGCGCAGGTCCCGCACATGAACGTCAGTCGTCATAACCATCGGTTATCAGTCAGGGTCTTGGACGGGCAACTGCCCACTGCCGCAGGCTCGTTCACGCAAGCAGGAGCGCGGACGGCGAGCGCGGACGACGAGCGCGGACGGCGGGCGCGGACGACGAGAACGAGCGACGGACACAGGGGAGCGGGCATGCACAAGGTCTGGCTGATCACGGGCGCGAGCAGCGGTTTCGGGCGGGCGATCGCCGAGGCGGCGCTGGCCGCGGGCGACGTCGTGGTGGGGGCGGCCCGGCGCGCGGAGGCGCTGGCGGACCTGGTGGCCGCGCACCCCGACCAGATGGAGGCGCTGCCGCTGGACGTCACCGACACCGCCGCCGCGGAGGCGGCCGTGCGGGACGTCGTGGCGCGGCACGGTCGGATCGACGTGCTGGTCAACAACGCGGGCCGTACGCACGTCGGCGCCCTGGAGGAGACGACGGACGCGGAGCTGCGCGAGCTGTTCGAGCTGCACGTCTTCGGTCCCGCCACGCTGGTGCGGGCCGTGCTGCCGCACATGCGCCGGCGGCGCTCGGGCGCGATCGTGCAGATGAGCAGCATGGGCGGGCAGATGTCGGTGGCGGGCTTCGGGGCGTACAGCGGCACGAAGTTCGCGCTGGAGGGCATGTCCGAGGCGCTCGCGGACGAGGTGCGGGAGTTCGGCGTGAAGGTGCTGATCGTCGAGCCGGGCGCGTTCCGCACGTCGCTGTTCGCGGGCGGCCGGGCGGGCGTGAGCGCCGACAGCGGGCGGTACCCGAAGGTGTCGCGGACGCGCGCGTACGTCGAGAGCGGCGACGGTACGCAGCCCGGCGACCCGGCGAAGGCGGCGGCGCTCGTCCTGGCCGCGCTGGACGCCGAGGACACGCCGCTGCGCCTGCCGCTCGGCGACGACGCGGTCACGGCCGTGCTCGACCATCTCGACCGGGTGCGCGCCGAGGTGACGGCGTGGGAGAAGCGGACCCGGAACACCGCGTTCGACGCGTGAAGGGCCTGGTCGCGCGGTCGGCGCCGCACGGGCGGGCGCCGGCCGCGGGCCGCCGTGCCGTGCGGCTTGTCTGTTAAGTCCGTGCACGGCCTCTTGTGCAATTCCTGTGGAAGCCTCAATCTTTCGGCTGACGCACAGGCGCGTCGGCACATGGCGTTGACATGCCCCTGCCATACGCGCCTGCTCCGTCGTGCGTGGATCGACCGCACCATCCCCACACCAGCGCACCACCGATTGAGGAGGACCCCTCAGATGGCAGTGATGCGTCATGCCCGGCGAAGACTGACCGCCATCGGCGCGGTGGCCGGCGCGGCACTCGCCGCGAGCCTCGTCTCCGCCCTCCCCGCCGGCGCCGCCCCGGCGCCCGAAGGCCGGATCCAGTACGAGGGCGCGGCGAACGCCGTCGCCGACAGCTACATCGTGACCCTCAGGGCCGACGAGGCGAAGGCCGGTTCCGCCGAGGGCCGCGCCCTGGCCAAGAAGTACGGCGCCTCGATCGAGCGGACCTACACCAAGGCCCTGAACGGCTACGCGATCGAGGCCTCCGAGACCGAGGCGAAACGTCTCGCCGCCGACCCGGCCGTCGCCTCCGTCGTCCAGAACCGCACCTTCACCATCACGGGCACGCAGCCCAACCCGCCCTCCTGGGGCCTGGACCGCATCGACCAGCGGAACCTGCCGCGCGACAACTCCTACACCTATCCGGACTCCGCCGGTCAGGGCGTGACGGCGTACATCATCGACACCGGCGTCCGCATCACCCACAGCGACTTCGGCGGTCGCGCCTCCTACGGCTACGACGCCGTCGACAACGACAACACCGCCCAGGACGGCAACGGCCACGGCACGCACGTCGCCGGCACGGTCGCGGGCAACGCGTACGGCGTCGCCAAGAAGGCGAAGATCGTCGGCGTCCGTGTGCTGAACAACTCCGGTTCCGGCACCACCGCGGGCGTCGTCGCCGGCATCGACTGGGTGGCCCGCAACGCGGTCAAGCCGGCCGTCGCCAACATGTCCCTCGGCGGCGGCGCGGACAGCACCCTCGACGCCGCGGTCCGCAACGCCATCGCCTCCGGCATCACCTTCGCCGTCGCGGCCGGCAACGAGAACACCAACGCCTCCACCAAGTCCCCGGCCCGCGTCACCGAGGCCATCACGGTCGGCGCCACCACCTCCACCGACGCCCGCGCCAGCTACTCCAACTACGGCTCGGTGCTCGACCTGTTCGCACCCGGCTCGTCGATCACCTCGGCGTGGCACACCGGCGACTCCGCCACCAACACCATCTCCGGCACGTCGATGGCGTCCCCGCACGTCGCCGGAGCCGCGGCGCTCTACCTGGCCGACAACCGCACGGCCACGCCCGCCCAGGTCTCCACCGCGCTGACGTCCGCCGCCACCACCGGCGTCGTCACCAGCCCCGGCACCGGCTCGCCCAACCTTCTGCTGTACGTCGGCAGTGGCGGCACCACCCCGCCGCCCACCGGGCCGCGCTTCGAGAACAGCGCCGACTACGCCATCAACGACAACGCCACCACCGAGTCCCCGGTGACCGTCTCCGGCGTCTCCGGCAACGCGCCCTCGGACCTGGCCGTCGAGGTGCGCATCGTCCACACCTACATCGGTGACCTCCAGGTTCAGCTGATCGCCCCCGACGGCACGGCGTACACGCTGAAGGCGTACGGCACCGGCGGCAGCGCGGACAACATCGACACCACGTACACCGTCAACGCCTCCTCCGAGGTGGCGAACGGCACGTGGAAGCTGCGGGTCAGCGACAACGCGTCGTGGGACACCGGCCGCATCGACGCCTGGGCGCTGCAGTTCTGACGCACCCTCGCCCCTGCGGGCAGCCGCCCCGCTCCCGCGTTCCCGACGCGGGGGCGGGGCACACCCGGTGACGGCGGTGACGGCGCGGCAGGAGGAGCCGGCGGGCTCGCTTACGATGCGGCGAGTCGTACATCAGTTCCCCCGCGTGCCCGCCACGCCCCGCCGCCCGAACCAGGAGCACGGTGCCCGTGTCCGTTCCGCCGCCCCCCGGCCCGCACCGGCCGCCGCAGGGGCCGTACCCGCCGTACCCGCCCCCTCCGCAGGGCCCGTACGGCCCTTGGGGACCGGCGCCCGTCCCGTACGGCGGCCGGGCGGCCGTCAACGGGGTCGCCATCGCCGCGCTCGTGCTCGGCATCCTCTGCTTCCTGCCCGCCGCGGGGCTCGTCCTGGGGCTGATCGCGCTGCGGCAGATCAGGCGGCGCGGCGAGCGCGGCCGGGGCATGGCGATCGCCGGCGCCGTGCTGTCCGCCGTCGGCCTCGCCCTGTGGACGGCGTCGCTGGCCACGGGCGCCGCGTCCGACCTGTGGGAGGGCTTCAGGAACGGCGCGAACGGCAACTCCACGCTCACCCTCGACAAGGGCGACTGCTTCGACTCGCCCGGCGGCCTGGAGGGCATGGCGTACGACGTCGACCCGGTGCCCTGCGCGGGCGAGCACGACGGAGAGGTGTTCGCCGTGGTCACCCTGCCCGGCGGCGCCTTCCCCGGCGACGACTCGCTCACCGACACCGCCGACGACAAGTGCTACGCCCTGAAGGACACCTACGCGATGGACGGCTGGGCCGTGCCGGGACATGTCGACGTGTACCACCTCGTGCCGTCCCGGGACAGCTGGCGCTTCGGCGACCACGAGATCACCTGCGTGTTCGGCAACACGGACGGGAAGGGTTCGCTGACGGGTTCGCTGCGCAGCGACGAGACCACGCTCGACCGCCATCAGGTCGCCTACCTGGAGTCGGTCCGCGTCCTCAACGCGGCGATGGACGAGGCCCCCGAGGAGGAGTACGTCGAGGACGACCTGCCCGGCCACCAGGCGTGGGCGGACGGCGTCGCCGACGCGCTGACCGAGCAGGCCGGCATGTTGCGCGGCCACGACTGGCCGGCCGGTGCCAGGCAGCCGGTCGCCGACCTGGTCGAGGACCTGGAGGCCGCGCGGAAGGAGTGGGCGCGGGCGGGCGGCGCCGCCGACGCGGACGCCTTCCACGAGCACTACGACAGGGCCCTGGAACTGACCGACCCCCAGAGGTCGGTCACGGCGCGCAAGGCTCTGGGCCTGGCCACGACTCCGCCCGCATATGAGGAGAGCGGTGGAGACGCGGCGGAGGACCCCGGCCTTCAGGTGTGACGGCTCTTATAGCGGGGAGAAAGTGCCTGCGTAAAGGGAGTGGTGGGCACAAGTCATCACATCGGGTGATTCTCTGGCCTTTGCTTGCATGGCACAACCCACGGTTGCCAGGCTGTTGCTGTCTGTACAACCTGATGGGAGCGGCCAGTGACATTCGGTGAGCAGCCGGCGTACCTGCGTGTCGCGGGTGATCTCCGCAAGAAGATCGTCGACGGCCTGCTGCCCCCGCACACCCGCCTCCCCTCCCAGGCCCGGATCCGCGAGGAGTACGGCGTCTCTGACACCGTCGCGCTGGAGGCACGCAAGGTGCTGATGGCCGAAGGTCTGGTCGAGGGCCGCTCCGGCTCGGGGACGTATGTGCGTGAGCGGCCCGTGCCCCGCAGGATCGCCCGCTCCGGCTTCCGCCCGGCCGGGGGCGCCACGCCCTTTCGCCAGGAGCAGGCCGACCTCGGCGTGCGCGGCACCTGGGAGTCCAGCAGCGAGCAGACCGAGGCGAGCCGGGCCGTCGCCGAGCGGCTCGCCGTCAAGCCCGGTGACCGCGTGATGTGCACGCGGTACGTCTTCCGGGAGGCCGGCGAGGCGACGATGCTCTCCACCTCCTGGGAGCCCCTCGCCGTCACGGGCCGCACGCCGGTGATGCTGCCCGAGGAGGGCCCGCTCGGCGGCATGGGCGTCGTCGAGCGCATGGCCGCCATCGACGTCGTCGTCGACAACGTCGTGGAGGAGGTCGGCGCCCGCCCCGGCCTCGCCGAGGAACTGCTCCTGCTCGGCGGCGTCCCCGGACACGTCGTCCTCGTCATCCAGCGCACCTTCTACGCCTCGGGCCGCCCCGTGGAGACGGCGGACGTGGTGATCCCGGCGGACCGGTACCGGGCGGCGTACCACCTACCGGTGAAGTAGCCGGACCTCTCCGGGGGTGTGACCGGGGGCGGTCGCCGGGCCCTCGCGGACCCTCGGAGGGGGCGCGTTCCGGGATGCGCCGGGCGGCGCGCGAGCGTGATGCAGCACACTCCGCGCACCCGCCTCGCCCGCTGCCCGACCGCCCCGCCCGGTCGCCACGACCCCCAACTCCGTTGAGATTCCGCCGTTTTCGCAGGTCGGCTCCGGCAGCGGCGGCATGCCGCTGACCGGATGCGTCGTCCTTCCCGGGCGGCGCATCCGGCGTTGTGCGCCCCCTGACCCCTGGCTGGTTGCGTACCTCTTCGTGAAAAGCCGTATTCGCTGCGTGAAGGTTGGGCGTAGGCTCGGGCATATGCGGATTGCGGTTTCCTTATCGGGCGGGGTGCGGCCTGGACCGCGGGCGGGAAATGGAGGGGCGCGATGAACGAGGGCACGGTCACTCTCCCCTGGCTCGTCGTCCGGCAGGACGACAACGGCAATCGCTACCGCGTGGGCAGATACGCGACCCGGGCCGAGGCCCAGAAGATCGCGGACAGTCTCGACGCGCGCGGCCACAAGCGGCTCTACTGGGTCGAGAGGATCGGCCAGAGCGAGGCGGGCAGCAGGCCTTAGCCGGTGCCCGGCCCGGGCTTCCCGTAGGCTCCCGGCATGACCGAACGGATCGTGGTGGGTGCCGCCCTGCTCGACGGCGGCCGGCTGCTCGCCGCGCGTCGCAGTGCCCCCGCCGAGCTGGCCGGACGCTGGGAGCTGCCCGGCGGCAAGGTCGAGGACGGCGAGACGCCCGACGCCGCCCTGGTGCGCGAACTGCGCGAGGAACTGGGCGTCCGGAGCGAGGCCGGCGAGCGCGTCCCGGGCCAGTGGCCGCTGAAGCCCCCGTACACCCTGCACGTCTGGACCGCCCGGCTGCTGCCCGGTTCGCCCGCGCCCGAGGCGCTCCAGGACCACGACGAGCTGCGCTGGCTCGGTCCCGACGAGATCTGGTCCGTCGACTGGCTCGACCAGGACGTGCCCGCCGTCCGGGCCGCTCTCACCCACCTCGGCCTCGATGTGGAGGGCGTAACGGGCGCATAGCGCCTGCCGGGGAGTGCACGCCGGGGGCGTGGGCGCATGACCTTCGTACGCCGTTCGTGCCACAGTGCGCCCTCCTGCGCGGTACCCGCGCCGGGATATCGGGTATGTGCCCATTAACCCCACGAAACTGGACATGGGTGGGCTTGCTGGCCTGGGAAGTGATCGGCGTGATCGACACCGAAGGCGACTGCGCCGAGTGGACCTTTGCCGCGGACCCGGGCGCGGTCCGCACCGCTCGCGCCGCCGTGCGCGTCCAGTTGCGCGACTGGGACCTCGACAGCGTCGCCGACATGGCAGCGCTGCTGGTCAGCGAACTGGTCACCAACTCCCTGCGGCACGCCACGGGCCCCATCGGCGTGCGCCTGGTCCGCCGCCCCTCGGGCCTGCCCGGCGTCATCCTCGTGGAGGTCTCCGACCCGCTCCCCGACCCGCCCCGCCGCCGGGCCGCCCGCCCCGACGACGAGAGCGGGCGCGGGCTGGAACTCGTCGCCATCTCCTCGCGCCGCTGGGGCACCCGGCCCGACGAGGTGGGGAAGACGGTGTGGTTCGAACTCGCGGTGCCCTGAAGGTCGCACGACCGGCGCACGCCGGCAGCCCGTGCCCCGATGTGTGATTCGGCGACGTGTTCCCTGGTTAGAAGACTGGAAGTGTTGTCGCAGCCGGGTCCGAAAACCGCCGGAACCGTGCTGTGATCGTGAACACCGTGTCGTGCGGCGCCGTAGTGCTGGATACTGCGGGCAGCCGCCCCCGGTGACCGGTGCCGGACGCGGTGAGCTGGAGGGGACGGTTCGCGTGAGCGAGATACCAGCGAAGGCCACGGAGTCCGAGGACCCGGCGGGCGGCGCGACAGGACGGGCCGCCGACGGCCTCGTGTCCGGCGATGCCCCGGCCGGCGACGCCATGTGGCAGAGCAGCCCGCCCGGCTCGATGTACGACTACATCAAGGTCGCGTCCTTCTCCGTGGGCCCCGACGGGCTCGTCGACCAGTGGAGTCTGCGCGCCGAGCAGATCTTCGGCATCCCCGCCGAGCGCGCCGTCGGCATGGACCCCATAGAGGTGTTCGTCGACCCCGACAAGCGCGCCGACGGCCGGCGCAAGATGGCCGAGATCCTCGACGGCCGCGAGTGGACCGGAGTGGTCCCCTTCAAGGCGCCGGGCATCGGCCCCCGCGAGTACGGCGAGGCCCTCGCCGAGGTGTACGTCATGCCGACGCGCACCGAGGAGGGCGAGAAGGCCGCCGTCTGCATCGTCGTCGACATCCGCACCCTGCGCAGCATCGAGACCGACCTCGCCGCCTCGCAGGCGATATTCGGTCAATCTCCGTTCGGATTCCTGCTGATCGACACCGAACTCAAGGTGCGCCGCGCCAACCAGCGGTTCGCCTCCGTCTTCGGCGGCTCCCCCGACGACCACCGCGGCCAGGGCGTCCACGACTACCTGCCGCGCGGGGAGGCCGAGCGGGTCGCCGCGACCATGCGCCGGGTCCTGGAGACCGGCGAGTCCATCACGGACATGCACGTCACGGGCTTCGTGCCGGGCTCCGAGGAACGCCGCCACTGGTCCGTCAACCTCTACCGCGTGCACAGTGGTTCGGGCCGGCCCATCGGCGTCGCCTGGCTGGGAACCGACATCACCTCCCGCCGCGCCGCCGCCCGCGAGGCCGCCGCCGCACGACGCAATCTCGCCCTGCTCAACGAGGCGGGCGCCCGCATAGGGAACTCCCTCGACCTGGAGACCACCGCCCGCGAACTCCTCGACGTGGCCGTCCCCGGCTTCTGCGACCTCGCCACCGTCGACCTCTACCAGGGGCTCCTGGTCGGCGACGAGACCCCGCCCGGCCTCGCCGACGGCAGCGCCGAACTGCGCCGCGTCGCCTACGCCAGCGCCGTCTCCGACGCGCCCTTCGGCGGCACGTGCCGGCCCGTGGCCGTCGGCGCCGTCCACCACTACGCCTTCAACTCGCCCTGCGCGGACGCCCTGCGCACCGCACGGCCGCGCATGGTCCCCGGCGAGGACGGCGGCATCGTGCAGTCCACGCTCGCCGTGCCGATGGTGGCGCACGACATGGTCGTGGGGCTCGCGCAGTTCGCCCGCACCAAGGGCAGCGAGCCGTTCGGCGACCGGGACCGCGACCTCGCCGTCGAACTGGCCGCCCGCGCCGCCGTCTGCATCGACAACGCGCGCCTGTACCGGCGCGAGCACGAACGCGCGTTGATACTGCAACGGTCCCTGCTCCCGCCCGGCGACCCGGAGGCCTCCGGCCTCGACATCGCCTGCCGCTACCTGCCCGGCACCGCCTCCACCGGCCGGCCCAGCGAGGTCGGCGGCGACTGGTTCGACGTCATCGAACTGCCCGGCCACCGTACCGCCCTCGTCGTCGGCGACGTCATGGGCCGCGGCCTGCGCGCCGCCGTCGCGATGGGCGAACTCCGCACCGCCGTGCGCACCCTGGCGCTCCTGGACCTGGAACCGGCCGAGGTCCTCTCCCAGTTGGACGAGATCGCCCGGGGCCTCGGCGCGCCCGGCGGCATCCAGCAGGCCACCCGCGCCGCCCGCCGCCCCCGCGAGGCCGACCTGTCCGAGGTCTACCTCGCCACCTGCGTCTACGCCGTCTACGACTCCGTCACGCGGCGCTGCACCTTCGCGAACGCCGGCCACCTGCCGCCCGTGCTGGTCGAACCCGGGGAGTCCGCGCTGATGCTCGACGTACCGCCGGGCATGCCGCTCGGCGTGGGCGGGGAACCCTTCGAGGAGGTCGAGGTCGAACTCCCCGAGGGCGCGCTGCTCGCCCTCTACACCGACGGGCTGGTCGAGTCCCGCGACCATCCGCTGGACGAAGGGCTCCAGGCGTTCGTGGGCGCGCTCACCGACCCGACCCAGCCCCTGGAGGACGTCTGCGACCACGTCCTCAACACCCTGGACACCCACCACGGCGAGGACGACATCGCCCTGCTCATGGCCCGCGTGCAGGGCCTGCCCGCCGAGTCCGTCGGCGACTGGACGCTGCCGCGCGAGCCGCGCAGCGTGGGCCGGGCCCGCGAGTACGCCCGCGGACAGCTGCTGAGCTGGGACCTGGAACCGCTGGTCGACACGACGGAACTGCTGGTCAGCGAGCTGGTCACCAACGCCCTGCGGTACGGCGAGGGCGACATCCGCCTCCGCCTGCTGCTGGACCGCACGCTGGTCTGCGAGGTCTGGGACTCCGGCCTGGTCCAGCCGCGCCGTCGCCGGGCCCGCGACACCGACGAGGGCGGCCGCGGCCTCCAGCTCGTCGGCCTGCTCAGCGCGGCGTGGGGCTCACGCCGGACGCCACGCGGCAAGACGGTGTGGTTCGAACTCCCGCTGCCGGACGGCGAGAACGGCCTGACGGACCCGGCGGAGGCGCTGCTGAGCCTGTTCTGAGCCCGAGGGCCGCGCTCGGACTCGTCGGGCTCAGGAAGTCCTCTTGACACTGCGGGTGGTGTACACCGACAACGACCGCCCCGCCGGAGCGACCGCCATGGTCAAGGCCGGGCACCTCTACGAGCTCCAGTACGGGTCCACGCCCGCCTGGGACCGCTTGGTGGGATCAGTAGGCGGCCTCACCGATCCGGGCGTAGTCCAGGAGTGCCTTGGGCAGGTACTCGGACCCGGTGTCCACGGTGATGCCCTGGTCCCGGGCGAGGCAGGCCATGGCCAGCGGGCCGAGGGCGACGAGTCCGTCGGCGCTGGCGGCACGGGCCTCATCGGCGGTCCGGTACTCGGGCGCGGTCGCCGCGGCGAACAGCGCGGACCCGGTCTGCATGACCGTGACCCGCGCCTCCCCCGTCTCGGACTTCACCGCCTGCGGGTCCACCGCACAGCGCTGCTGCGCCGGCGCGAGGGCCGTGCCCGCGGAACCGTCCGTCCGGCGCTCACGTCTCGAACTCACCCAGCCAGCTGCGCTGGAGGAGGTGGTGGGGCAGATATTCCGACTCCACGTCGACGGGGATGCCGCCGTCGTGGGCGAGGCAGGCGATGGCGAGGGGAGCGAGGGCGATGCGGCCCTCGGCGTCCTTCGCGCGGTCCTCGTCCGCCGTCCAGTACAGCTTGTGCAGGCTCAGAGCCTGGGCGAGCGCCTCGTCGAAGCCGTCGCGATCCTGGCGCAGGAAGCGGTAGAACAGGTCGATCGGGGGATACAGGACCTGCTGCAGCAGGTCGCGGGGAGCGGTCGTGGCGACATCGGGGCTGGAGCCCTCGATGGCGGCGGTGAGCTTCTCCACCAGCCCCGGGCCTTGCAGCCAGTAGGTCTGCAGCGCGTCCACCCAGTGGTAGACGTACTCGTCGTACGCTCCTTCGGGCGAGCGGAGCCGGTCGAGGGGGATCTCGCAGAGCCGGGTCATGCGCTTCTGGTCGCGGCAGACAATGGCGAGCCAGAACGCCGTGAGCCAGTTGCCCGCGTCGGCGTACGGGCGCGGCCCGATCTCCGGAATGTGCCGCACCTTGTGGTCGATGCGGGTCTCCACGACACCGCCGGTGCCGCCGGTCAGGGCGAACATCGCCGAGCCGAGTTGCATGGCGGTGACGACCGACTCCCACGTTTCCAGCTTCGCGGCCCGGGCGTCCACCGTGCACTGCGCTCGCATGTTCAGCAGGGACTTGGTGAACGTCGCGTCGATCATGACGGGCGCCGACTCCAGCCGCTCGATCGACGCGGCCGTGCTCCCGCGCATAGCCTCGGCGAACCGCTCGGCGTTGGGCCCGGGCGCCCCGTGCCGGGCAATGGTGACGGTCACGGTGTGCTCCTGTCGGCGATGTCGAAGTTCCGCATGCTGTAGCCAGCGTACTCACCGGCGTTCTTCTGACCCTTGACCACTATGTAGTCCACGTCGCCCCTGGCCAACGCCGCTTCGAGCTCGTCCGCGAGCAGCAGCTCGTTGGGATTGTCCTCACCGCGCTTGCGCATCTCGTCCAGGATGTCCAGGAAGTACTCCCTGGTCCCCTGGGAGACCCGCTTGCCGTTCGGCAGGTTGCGTGCCCCGAGGTCCGTGGTGGTGCTGCTCTTGGCTTCCACGACGACGAAGCCGCCGTCCTCACGGCGCCACACCTGGTCGAACTGGTCGTTGCCGTTCAGCGGGCCGTCCAGCGGCTCCCGGGTGGCGTTCGGGTAGTGCTCCGGGATGACGTGGTGCTCGGCGATGGCCTCGCCGTACGCCTCCGCGTTGTCGCGCATGTCGCGGTGCGCGGCCTTGTACTCGTTGGTGCGCTCGAGCTGGGTCAGCTCGGACTCGGGAGTGGGACTGGTCTTGTGCGCCTCGACGGCCTCGGCCTTGTGGCGTCCCGCCGCCTGGTCGTAGTTGACCGCGTGGTGCCGGTTGGCCGCCGCCTCGTCGAGCCGCGCGAGGGCCTCCGGGCTCGCGGTCTCCCGCCCGCCCTTGACCGCGTCGCCCAGGTAGTTCGGCGGGAGGGGCTCGGGCGCGTCCCTGACCGACGTCCACGGGTGCTGCGGCGACTCCCGCGTGAGCTGGGGCGGCGTCCTCCCGCTCTCGTCGACGAAGTCCAGGTTCTTCCGGTTGCCGTTGGACTTGTAGAAGTCCTCGAAGTAACCGGGCTCGTGGTTGGCACGGTAGACCTGGATCTCGTGGATCTGCTCCGGCGTGAGCGAGCCTTCCGGCCCGTACGGATTGTCGCCGTCCCGCATGAACTCGGGCCGGGCCGCCTCCGCGTCCCGCGCGGGTGTGGTGGCATCGGGCCCGCCTGCGGCGTTGTCCCCTGTCTCGGCGGCGTCGTCACCGGTACGGCCGAGGTCGTCCAGTCCGCCACCGGGCGGACCGTCGAAGCGCGGCGGTACGTCGGTGGTGCCGCCGCCGGGCAGGTCGTGGCTGCCGGAGGGACCGCCGCCCAGGTCGTCGGCGCGACCGCCGGGGAGGTGGTCGCCCGTGGTGGTTCCGGGCGTCGCATTGTCCGCGGCACCGACGGGAGCAGGGGTGTCGATGCTGTTGGTCGGCAGGTTGCCCGCGGTGCCGCCAGGCAGGTTGTTGCCCGCGGTGCCGCCCGGCAGGTTGTTGCCCGCGGTGCCGCCGGGAAGGTTGTCGGCCGTGCCGCCCGGGCCCTCGACTCGCGTGCCCGGGGTGTTCAGGTCGTCGCCGACGCGGCCGATGTCGTCCAGGCCGTCGCTGCCCAGGCGGATCACCTGGCCCGCGTTGTCGACCGTCGCGGCGCCCGCGCCCACCAGGGCCGGTTCCCGCACCGGGGAGTCCACCCGCGGGTTGTCCGCACCCGACGCCGGCGGGGTCATGTCGGGCTGGTCGACGATGTCGCCGGGGCCGTCCGCGCCCTTCTGCACGACGTTGCCGCCCTCGTCCAGGATGTTGCCGTCCGGGTCCAGGTACTGGGCCGGGACACCGTCCTCCGTGGGCAGTTTCACCGTGCCAGGCGGCAGGACCGTCGCGTTGTCGGGCAGCTTCACGTTGCCGTCCGGCAGCCGCGTCGCACCCTCCGGCAGCGCCGCGCCCTCCGGCAGGTTCACCGTGCCGTCCGGCAGCTTCACCGCACCCTCCGGGAGCGCGATCGCACCCTCGGGCAGCGCCGGGATGTCGATGTTGCCGACACCCTTCAGCGCCGCACTGATGTCCCCGATCTTCGACAGACCCGCACCCGCACCCTTGGCGATATAGGTCATCGGGTCGATCACCTTGCCCGCCGTGCCCAGCACCTTCGCCACCGCACCGGCCTTACCCGCACCCGCGACAGCGCCCCCCGCACCACCCGTGAAGACGGTGGTGAGCACGTTGAAGGTGACCGCACCCGCCGCACGCGCCGGGTTCTTGCCCCACTGGTCCCACGCCACCAGCGCCTTGCCCGTCTCCTTCATCGCCGTACGCGAATCACGGATCCAGGACGGCAACTTGTCGTCGGGGAGCGTCCAGAACATCGCCCCCACACCAGGGATGGAGGTCAGCACCAGACCCGTCGCCAACTGCGCCAGGCCCTTCCACGCCTGGCCCATGGCCTCCCAGCCGCCGAAGCCCACCAGCGTGCCGAGACCCTTGATCGTGCCCCAGACGCCGTCCACGATCAGGCCGTCCCACACGAACGACTTCACCCAGTGGCCGACCTCGTACCAGTGGTGCTTCTCCTCCACCGGGTCACCCCAGGGAAGCTTCGCGTTCTTCATGTCCTCGGCCGAGAACCCGTACTGGTCCTTACGGTCCGAGCCGTCACCGGCGACCATCTGCGTGCCGCCCCACAACGCCGTGATCTTGTTGTGGCACGTCCGCTCAGCAGCCCAGAACGCGGCCACCGTCGCGGTGATGTCATCACGCAGCTGGTTGTGCTCGCCGACCTTGTCCTCGTCGTACTCCCACTCGTCGTCGTCCTTCACCGAATCGACGAACGCGGCGGCGTCGGTCTTCAGCTGCTTCAGCTTGTCGACCAGCGGACGGACCTCGGTCGCGTACTCCGACAGCGCCGACGACACCTTCTCCAGATCGTCCGCGAAACCGTCCGCCCTGTCCTTCACCGGCTTCGTCGTCGCGAAGAGCTTCTCCGCCTCCGGCGCCTGGTAGTACGCCGACAGCCCCTGGAACTGGGAGTGCACGTCGACGCCGGTGTCCCGGATGTTCCCGGCGTCCTTCTTCAGGTCGCCGTAGTCCTTCTCCAACTGCGCCAGATCGCCCGTGAACTGCGGAATCTCCCCCGGCTTGATCACGCCTTCCCCCAACCCCCGTGCGTCCCGTACCGGCCACTCCGGCTCAACTCACGCGCCGGACAACTCGCGTGAGGCACCGTCAAGTGCGGTCCATCATCATATAAAGAGGTCCCGGAGAAGGGCCGGGACTGTCACCGAACCACTACAAACGCGGCAACCCTCGACGCCCCCGCGTCGTCGGCCCGCCGAAACTCGCCACGCGGACCGGACCACGTGGCGGCGTGCCGTCCGGCGCGTCCGAGGCATCGGAAACCCCGGCGTCGAGCAGGATGCCGCCGACCACGGCCCCGGCGACCCCGCTCACGTGCCCGTCGGCCCCGGCGTACGGATTCCCGTACGTCCGCACGTCCTGCTCGGCGAGCCCGCGGGCTTCGAGGGCCAGCGCGTCGGCGGCCGGAAGTGCGTCCGGCGCGGCCGAGGCGAGGAGCCGCCGCGCCTCCGCCAGCCGGGTCCGGGCCGCCCAGCCCACGGCACCCCGGTGCGTCGTGACGAAGTCGTCCGCGCCGGACACGGAAGCGCGCGCGGTCAGCAGCGCGGCGGCCGAGAGTACGCCGGCGCGTCCGCCCCCGAGCGCCGCGCAGGCCCGCACGATGCGGCGCAGCGCGTCCGGCGGATCGCAGATCCCGGCCGTCAGTTCGTTGCGCACGGTGGCCAGGACGGTGTCCGCGTGCAGCAGGCGTGCGCGCAGCTCACCGGCGGGGACGTCCACCGCGCCGGCGCCGGGCGTCTGCCGTCGCGCCGCCGCCAGTTCCGCCTCCGCGCCGGTGAGCGTGGCCGGGACCAGCGCCTCGGCCTCGGACAGAACGGCGGCGAGCCGCTCGACACCGGAGACGAAGACACCGGCCTGCGCCACGGCACCCTCGGCGGCGCGCAACTGCGCGGCAGTGTGCGCGAGTTCGTCGCGGTCGGCCGACTGGCGTGCCGCGTTGAGGAAGGCGGTGGCGAACACCAGCCGGTCCTTAACCTGTTCGACGTACCCGGCGACCGACTCGCAGGCGGCCGGCCCGTACCGCTTGACCAGGTCCACGAGCACGCCGTCGGCCACCGCCGTACGGGCGGTCAGCTCCCGGAACCGGGCCTCCGCGACACCCAGCGCCTCCCCGGTGCCCGGCTCCCCGGTGCCCGGCTCCCCGGCGTCCGCCGCCAGGCCGCGCAGCCGGTCGAAGTCGCCGGCCGCCGCGTCGAGCCGCCGCCCGGCCTCCTCGCACCGCCCGACGATCCCCACCAGCGCCTGGAGCCGTCCCGTCGCGTCCTCCGGTACGCCCTCCTCGTACCGCTGCCGCATCCGGAAAGCCGCCGCCAGCTCGGCCTCCGCCTCCCGCAGGGCCCGCGCGAAGGGTGCGACGGCGGCCGGGCCGGACCGCGCCTCGGCGAAGTCGAGCTCCTCCCCGCCGGTGCGCACCCAGTCGTCGGCCGCGACGAGCAACGCCCTTGCCCGCTCGTCCAGTTCGACCAGCTCCGGGACGGCCGACGGGGCGACGGGCGCGCCGCCCGGCGTCGTACGCGTGCGGGCCCGGCGAGTGCGGCGTACGTAGCCGTATCCGGCGAGCGCCGCCGCCGTGCCCAGCACGGCGACCGGGAGGATCAGCTCGAAGCCGGACGTCTCGTCCTCCTGCGCGGTCGCGGTCGCCGACGTGGTCGTGGACGTGGTCGCGGTGGCGGACACGGTTCCGGCCGCGGGCGCGCTCGCGACCCGGCCGACGGTGGTGATCGCAACCGGAACAGCCTCACCGCTCGTCATCACCGGCAACACCAGCCACACGACCCCGGCCGTACCGCCCAGCACGGCGTGCCCGACCCGCACGCCCGCGTGCGAGGGGGAAGCGCGCCGCGCCAGGCCCCGGATGAAGGAAGGCGTCACATTCCGGAGCGTATGAGCAGCACAGCGGCTCCGCGACCGGGAGCCGGGGTCGTGGTGAGGGCGTCCGACGCGGGGCGCCGGGGGAGGGGACCGCAGTGGAACCGACAGAGCGCGGGGGAACGACGGGAAGCCGGAACCCGGGGGCGGACGAGCGGCCGGGGACGGCTGCCGCAGACGGGCAGAAGACCGATTCCGCGGGCGCGCAGGAACCGGACGGCGCCGAGTCCGCAGTCCCGCCGGTCCCGGAGTCCGGCCCCGCCGAGTCCTCGGCCGTCGGCTCCGGCACGGGCGACGACCCCGCCGCGAGCCCCGCCCCGGCCTCCGCCACGACCCGCCGTTCCCGGCGACGGCGATGGGCCAGGCGGGTCGTGCTCGCCGTCGTCCTGGTCGTCCTGCTGCCCCTGCTGGTCGGTGAGGCCGCCCTCCGCGTGAACTACATGGGCGACCCTGCGGACGGCACGTACACGCGGGACCGTGACGCGATCTGGCTCGGGCACGCCTGGGTCGACGGGCGGAAGAAGGACGCCGACATCTCGGCGCTGGCGCGGCGGCTCGACGGGACCGGCATCCGGGACCTGTACGTGCACGCCGGTCCGCTGGAGCACGACGGGACACTGCCCAAGTCCCTGTACCCGAGGGCGGGTTGGCTGATCCGGGCCGTGCACCGGGAGCTGCCCGGCATCCGCGTGCAGGCCTGGCTCGGTGACGTGCTCGCCACCGAGAGCCCCGACGGCATGCGCCTGGAGCGCGAGGAGACCCGCGCGGCCGTCCTCGGCTCCACCCGGCAGATCCTGGACGCCGGCTTCGACGGCGTGCACTTCGACCTGGAGCCCCTGCACTCCGGCGACCGGCACTACCTGACCCTCCTGGACGCCCTGCACCGCGAGACCCGGTCCCGGGGCGTCCCCCTCTCCGTCGCCGCGCACCAGATCGACCCGGTGCCGGCGTTCCACTCCTTCTGGGGGACGGTCACCGGGCACCCGAAGTGGTGGTCGCAGGAGTTCTTCGGGCAGGTCGCGCGCCGCGTCGACCAGATCGCGATGATGTCGTACGACACGATGCAGCCGCTGGAGGGCACGTACGGCGGCTATGTCGCGCACCAGACGGCTCTCGCGCTGGAGGCCACCCCGGAGTCCACCGACCTGCTGATGGGCCTGCCGTTCTTCCACGAGAACCGCTTCGGCCACTGGGCGCACGCCGAGACGGTCGCCGCCGCCGTGCGGGGCGTGCGCCTCGGGCTGTCCCGCACGGACGCGGACCGTGCCCGTTTCGGCGTCGCCCTGTACGTCGACTTCGCGGCGACGGAGGAGGACTGGCGGGCGTACCGGGAGGGCTGGGTGCCCGACCCCGGATCGCTGTAGCACAGGCCTACTCGGACCTGCGGCGGATCTTCGAGCCCAGCCACACGAGCGGGTCGTACTTGCGGTCCACGGCCCGCTCCTTCAGCGGGATCAGCGCGTTGTCCGTGATCTTGATGCCCTCGGGGCAGACCTCCGTGCAGCACTTGGTGATGTTGCAGTAGCCGAGGCCGTGTTCGTCCTGGGCGGTCTTCTTGCGGTCCAGCCCGTTCTCGGCCGCCGCGTCCAGGGGGTGCATGTCCAGCTCCGCCACCCGCATCAGGAACCGGGGGCCCGCGAACGCCGGCTTGTTCTCCTCGTGGTCGCGCACCACATGGCAGGTGTCCTGGCACAGGAAGCACTCGATGCACTTGCGGAACTCCTGCGAGCGGTCCACGTCCTCCTGCATCATCCGGTACTCGCCCGGTCCGACCCCGGCGGGCGGCACGAAGGACGGGACCTGCCTGGCCTTGTCGTAGTTGAAGCCGACGTCCGTGACCAGATCCCGGATCACCGGGAACGCGCGCAGCGGGGTGACCGTGATCGTCTCGGCCCGGTCGAACACGGACATGCGCGTCATGCACATCAGCCGGGGCCGTCCGTTGATCTCCGCCGAGCACGAACCGCACTTGCCCGCCTTGCAGTTCCAGCGCACCGCGAGGTCGGGGGCCTGGGTGGCCTGCAGGCGGTGGATGATGTCGAGGACCACCTCGCCCTCGTTGACCTCGACGGAGAAGTCCGCCAGGCCGCCGCCGTCCGCGTCGCCCCGCCACACCCGGAAACGGGCCTCGTAGCCGCTCATTCGTACAGCTCCTCCTCGGCCAGGTACTTGACCAGCTCCTCCTTCTCGAAGAGGGCCAGCAGGTCCGGGCGGATGGGCTCGGTCGTCTCGCGGGTGAGGGAGATCCGGCCGGGGACCGGGTCCGTGGCCGCCTCGCCGGTCGTCAGGTCGGTGAGGCCGCACAGCAGGTTGACCGGGCGCCAGGCGCGGTCCATCGAGGGGTGGTCCTCGCGGGTGTGCCCGCCCCGGGACTCGGTGCGCTCCAGCGCCGCCCGCGCCACGCACTCGCTGACCAGCAGCATGTTCCGCAGGTCCAGGGCGAGATGCCAGCCCGGGTTGAACTGGCGGTGGCCCTCGACGCCCGCGCGCCGGGCCCGTACGCGCAGCTCGGCCAGTTTCCGCAGCGCCTGTTCCATCTCGCCCTGCCGGCGGATGATGCCGACCAGGTCGTTCATCGTCTGCTGGAGCTCCTGGTGCAGGGTGTACGGGTTCTCCGGGGGCCGCCCGTCGTCCTCCACCGTCTCCCGGCCCTCCGCCGAGAACGGCCGCAGCGCCTCGGCCGCCGCCGTGTCGACCTCCTCGTCGGCCACCCGGGGGCGGGCCGTGACCAGGGCCGCCGCGTACTCGGCCGCGTGCCAGCCGGCGCGGCGCCCGAACACCAGCAGGTCCGACAGCGAGTTGCCGCCCAGACGGTTCGAGCCGTGCATGCCGCCGGCCACCTCGCCCGCCGCGTACAGCCCCGGCACCCCGCGCGCCGCCGCGGTGTCGGACTCGACGGCGATCCCGCCCATCACGTAGTGGCAGGTGGGCCCGACCTCCATCGGCTCGGCCGTGATGTCGACGTCGGCCAGCTCCTTGAACTGGTGGTACATCGACGGCAGCCGGCGTTTGATCACCTCGGCCGGCATCCGCGTGGAGACGTCGAGGAAGACACCGCCGTGCGGGGAGCCGCGGCCCTCCTTGACCTCGGAGTTGATCGCCCGCGCGACCTCGTCCCTCGGCAGCAGTTCGGGCGGACGCCGGTTGTTGTCCGGGTCGTCGTACCAGCGGTCGGCCTCGTCCTCCGACTCGGCGTACTTGTCCTTGAAGACCTCGGGGACGTAGTCGAACATGAACCGCTTGCCGTCGGAGTTGCGCAGCACGCCGCCGTCGCCGCGCACCGACTCCGTGACGAGGATGCCCTTCACGGACGGCGGCCAGACCATGCCCGTCGGGTGGAACTGCACGAACTCCATGTTCAGCAGGGGAGCGCCCGCGAGCAGCGCCAGCGCGTGCCCGTCGCCGGTGTACTCCCACGAGTTCGACGTCACCTTGAAGGACTTGCCGATGCCGCCCGTGGCGATGACGACGGCCGGTGCCTCGACGACGAAGAACCGGCCGGACTCGCGCTCGTAGCCGAAGACGCCCGAGACCCGGTCGCCGTCCTTCAGGACGCGGGTGACGGTGCACTCCTGGAAGACCTTCAGCCGGGACTCGTAGTCGCCGGTCTCGCGGAAGTCCTCCTGCTGGAGCGCGACGATCTTCTGCTGGAGGGTGCGGATCAGCTCCAGGCCGGTGCGGTCGCCGACGTGGGCGAGGCGCGGGTACTCGTGGCCGCCGAAGTTGCGCTGCGAGATCCGGCCGTCCTTGGTCCGGTCGAAGAGGGCGCCCCAGGTCTCCAGCTCCCACACCCGCTCGGGCGCCTCCTGGGCGTGCAGCTCGGCCATCCGCCACTGGTTCAGGAACTTGCCGCCGCGCATCGTGTCGCGGAAGTGGACCTGCCAGGTGTCGTGCTCGTTGGCGTTGGCCATGGCCGCCGCGATGCCGCCCTCGGCCATCACGGTGTGCGCCTTGCCGAACAGCGACTTGCAGATCACGGCCGTACGGGCGCCCCGCTGGCGCGCCTCGATGGCGGCCCGCAGTCCGGCGCCGCCCGCCCCGACCACGACGACGTCCCATTCCTGCCGGTCGACCACGGACATCACAAGGCCCCACTCATCAGAAGAAGCGCGGATCGTCGAAGACCCCGGACGCGACGAGATACACGTAGAAGTCGGCGAGCGCCACGCTCGCCAGCGACGTCCAGGCGAGCAGCATGTGCCGGGCGTTCAGCTTCCCCACCAGCTGCCACATGCGGTAGCGCACCGGGTGCCGCGAGAAGTGCTTCAGCTTGCCGCCCACGATGTGCCGGCAGGAGTGGCAGGACAGGGTGTAGGCCCAGATCAGCACGATGTTCACCAGGAACACGAGCGTGCCGAGACCCATGTGGCCCCACGCGTAGTGCTCGTCCCGGAAGGCGAGCACCGTGTCGTAGGTGAGGATCACGGCGACGGGGATCGCGGCGTAGAAGAAGTACCGGTGGATGTTCTGCAGCACCAGCGGGAAGCGGGTCTCGCCGGTGTACTTCCTGTGCGGCTCGGCCACCGCGCAGGCCGGCGGGGACGCCCAGAAGCCCCGGTAGTAGGCCTTGCGGTAGTAGTAGCAGGTCAGCCGGAAGCCCAGCGGGAAGATCAGGATGATGACCGCCGGCGAGATGCCCCACCAGCTGCCGAAGATCTCCCAGTTCGGCCCGGACCGCATCGGCTCGCAGTTCTCGGCGAGGCACGGCGAGTAGAACGGCGAGACGTACGGCGCCGCGTAGTAGTCGGCGTTCGCGAAGGCCCGCCAGGTCGAGTAGACGATGAAGGCCAGCAGACCGGCCACGGTGGCGGCGGGCGCCAGCCACCAGCGGTCGGTCCGCAGATGCGGGGCGGCGATCGCGGCCCGCGCACCGCTGCGCACGCCGCCGCCGGGGGGATGGGGGTCTGTGGCTGGAGGTTCGGTACCAGTGGCCACGTCTCGTCTCCGGTCGGGGTCAGGGAGCGTGCCGGTCGCGGGCGCCGAGGCCCTCGTCGTCGGAGTCGGTCCACAGCGCCGGGTCGTACGGCGTGTCGGAGATGGTGACCAGCTCGGGCCGGTTCTGCGTGGCCGGGGTGGCCGCGGCCGCCCGCAGCAGAGCGACGCTCTCGCGCAGATGCTCGGCGTCGGTCCGGACCCGGCGCATCTCCAGACCGCCGCTGCCCAGCTGCTTCTCCAGGCGCCCCACGGACCGGTTCAGGTCGTCGAGGCAACGCTGGACTGATGTCAGATCGTCGTGCACGGACATGACTTGCCCTCACTTCCACGGGTGTTTCCGACCCAGGCGGCAACGTTCATGCGCCTGAGAGTGTCGCGCGTCACACCGGTCGGTGTGAAGGGACATGCACGGATTGGCCGGGGCGCGTCCCCGCCCACCGGCGCGCGCCGTGCCCGACGCGCCCCGGGCCCGTTCCGCCGCACGGGTGGGCTTGGACCCTCCCGCCGCCGTGTCGTCACCCGCTGCCGAACCCTTTCCTCTTCAGTGGCCGCATACATCTGATCAGCTCCATATACGGCCAAAAGTGATCATACCGCCCGCGGCTTCCCGGAGGTAACCCAGAGATGTCCCACCACGGCGTCGGACCCCGGCCCTCTCGCCAGACTCCCGGCTGCCGCGCGGTGCTGCGCTCGGTCGCCTTCCTCACGGCGGGCGCCCTCGCGGTGCCCCTGCTGACCGCCTGCAGCTCCGAGGACAAGGCCGGCAAGCCGCTCGCCGGGCAGGACATCGCGCCCGCCGACCGCGCCCGCATCGCCGACGGGGGAACCCTGCGCTGGGCGGTCGACTCGGTGCCGGAGACCCTGAACTCCTTCCAGTCGGACGCCGACTCCACCACCACCCGGATCGCGCAGGCCGTCCTGCCGTCGATGTACCGGCTCGACGCGAACGGCCGTGCCGAGCGCAACCCCGACTTCCTGGAATCGGCCAAGATCGTCGAGACCGAGCCCAAGCAGGTCGTGCTCTACAAGCTGAACCAGCAGGCCGTCTGGAGCGACGGCCGCGAGATCGGCGCCGCCGACTTCGCCGCCCAGTGGCGCGCCCTGTCCGGCAAGGACACCGCCTACTGGACCGCCCGCAACGCCGGGTACGAGCGCATCGAGAAGATCCAGCGCGGCGCCAACGACCTGGAGGTCAAGGTCACCTTCAGCCGCCCCTACGCCGACTGGAAGTCGCTGTTCTCGCCGCTGTACCCGAAGGAGGTCACGGGCAGCCCCGACGCCTTCAACGACGGCGCCCGCCGGAAGCTGAAGGTCACCGCCGGACCGTTCACCGTCAAACGCGTCGACCGCGCGGACGAGCAGGTCACCCTGGTGCGCAACCCGCGCTGGTGGGGCGACCCGGCCAAGCTCTCCAGGATCGAGCTGCGCGCCGTGCCCCGCGAGAAGCGGACCGCCGCGCTGACCGCCGGCACGATCGACCTGGCCGAGATCGACCCCGCCGCGGCCCGCCGCATCACCGCCGCCGCCCGCCCGAAGACGGCCAGTACGCCGCTGATGGGCCCCGGCGCCCCCCTCGCCGGCCCCGGCCTCGCGCCCGCCCCCGGACGGCACCGGTCCGCCGCCGACGCCCTGCGCTCCTGGGCCGTCGCGAACGGCTCCGACGAGGAGGCCGCCGAGCGGGAGACCGAGGCCCGGCAGGAGCTGCGCAGGGCGGCCGAGAAGGAGGCGCGCCGGCAGCGGGCACTGCGCGGCTACGAGGTGCGCAAGTCGCTGGAGCCCGCCTACACGCAGCTCGCCCTCAACGGCGCCGACGGGCCGCTCGCCGACGAGCGGGTCCGCCGGGCGGTGGCCCGCGCCCTGGACCGCGAGGAGATCGCCCGGGCCGTCCTCAAGCCCCTCGGTCTGCCCGCCGAGCCGGTCGGCAGCCACCTCGCGCTGTCCGGCCAGGCCGCCTACGCCGACGGCAGCGGCGCCCTCGGGGGCCAGGACACCAAGGAGGCGCAGGCCCTGCTCGCGGACGCCGGCTGGGTGCGCGGCGGGCCCGTCAAGGAACAGAAGGGCGAGAAGGCCGCCGGCGCCGAGGGCGGGAAGACCAAGAAGGACGGCGAGAAGGCCGCCGAGAAGGACGCCGAGAAGGGCACGGGGAAGGACGCCGGGACGGAATCCGGGCAGGACTCCGGGGACGGCGACGACGGCACGTACATCGTCGGCGAGGACGACGGCGGCAACGGCGACGACAAGGCCGACCGCGACCAGCAGCCGCAGCAGAAGGGCGGGGAGCGGCAGGCCCGGGACAGCGCGTCCGGCGCCTACGCCCCCAAGGGCACCGCCGCCCCCGCCGGCGCCGCCGCCGACCGGCTCGCCAAGGACGGCAAGACCCTCACCCTCCGCTTCGTCCTGCCGTCGGGCCCGGGCACCGAGGCCCTGCGCACCGTCGCCGACCGCATCACCCGCATGCTGGACCGCGTCGGCATCCGCACGGCCGTGACCAAGGTGCCCGACGAGAGCTACTTCAAGGACCACGTCGCCTCCGGCGAGTACGACCTCGCCCTGTACTCCTGGCCCGCGTCCGCCTTCCCCGCCACCGACGCCCGCCCGATCTTCGCCAAGCCGGTCCCGGCCGCCGACGGCTCCCTGAGCGTCGAGCAGAACTACACCCGGGTCGGCACCGACCAGGTCGACCAGCTCTTCGAGCAGGCCGCGGGCACGCTGGACGAGGAGGAGGCCCGCTCCCTGATCCGCAAGGCCGACTCCCGCATCTGGGCGGCGGCCGGCTCCATCCCCCTCTACCAGCGCCCCCAGCTGACGGCGGCCCGCAAGAACCTCGCCAACGCGGGAGCCTTCGGCTTCGAGACGCCGGTGTACGAGGACATGGGCTTTCTGAAGAAGGGGTGAACCCGCCGAGGCGGTCGCGCCAACCTTCGGCCCGTCCGGCGTCTGAGGACGGGGCCGCAGACCGAAGCGGAGCCGCTGGGGGCGGCAGCCCCCAGCGGTCCCGCAGCAGCGCCGGACGCACCGGAAAGCCCACGTGAGCTGCCCTCGGAGTCACCCGGCAAGCCCTTGCGGCAGCGGCCCCGTACCATGGGGTGAGGCCGTGGCATGTTCAGCCCGGCAGGGCCCGCGCACCGCAGGCGTTCGCGCAGGGCATTCCTCAGCACTCCGGGAGTACGCCTTATATGGCCACGCGCCACGACATCCGCAATGTCGCCATCGTCGCTCACGTCGACCACGGCAAGACCACCATCGTCGACGGCATGCTGAAGCAGGCGGGTGCCTTCGCCGCCCACCAGCTCGACTCCGTCGACGACCGCATGATGGACTCGAACGACCTGGAGCGTGAGAAGGGCATCACGATCCTCGCCAAGAACACCGCGGTGAAGTACCACCCGAAGGACGGCGGGGACCCGATCACGATCAACATCATCGACACCCCCGGCCACGCCGACTTCGGCGGCGAGGTCGAGCGCGGCCTGTCGATGGTCGACGGCGTCGTGCTCCTCGTGGACGCGTCCGAGGGCCCGCTCCCGCAGACCCGCTTCGTGCTGCGCAAGGCGCTCCAGCAGCGGCTGCCGATCATCCTGTGCATCAACAAGACGGACCGGCCGGACTCCCGGATCGACGAGGTCGTCAACGAGACCTACGACCTCTTCCTCGACCTGGACGCCGACGAGGAGCAGATCGAGTTCCCGATCGTCTACGCCTGCGGCCGTGACGGCGTCGCGTCCCTGACCAAGCCGGACGACGGCACGGTCCCGGCCGACTCCACCAGCCTGGAGCCGTTCTTCTCCACGATCCTGGAGCACATCCCGGCGCCGACGTACGACGAGACGGCCCCGCTCCAGGCGCACGTGACGAACCTGGACGCGGACAACTTCCTCGGCCGTATCGCGCTGCTGCGCGTCCACCAGGGCGAGTTGAAGAAGGGCCAGACCGTGGCCTGGATGAAGCGCGACGGTTCCGTGACCAACGTGCGCATCTCCGAGCTGATGATGACCGAGGCGCTCACCCGCAAGCCCGCCGAGAAGGCCGGCCCGGGCGACATCTGCGCCGTCGCCGGTATCCCGGACATCATGATCGGCGAGACGCTGGCCGACCCGGAGAACCCGGTCCCGCTGCCGCTGATCACGGTCGACGAGCCCGCGATCTCGATGACCATCGGTACGAACACCTCGCCGCTGGTCGGCCGCGGCGGCACCGGCAAGGGCGCCGACGCGAAGGCGGCCGTCAAGGACCGCAAGGTGACCGCCCGCCAGGTCAAGGACCGCCTGGACCGCGAGCTCATCGGCAACGTCTCGCTCCGCGTCCTCGACACCGACCGTCCGGACGCCTGGGAGGTGCAGGGCCGCGGCGAGCTGGCGCTGGCCATCCTGGTCGAGACGATGCGCCGGGAGGGCTTCGAGCTGACCATCGGCAAGCCGCAGGTGGTCACCAAGGAGGTCGACGGCAAGGTCTACGAGCCGGTCGAGCGCATGACGATCGACGTGCCCGAGGAGCACATGGGCGCGGTCACGCAGCTGATGGGCGTCCGCAAGGGCCGGATGGACAACATGTCCAACCACGGCTCGGGCTGGGTGCGCATGGAGTTCGTCGTGCCGTCCCGCGGTCTCATCGGTTTCCGGACCGAGTTCCTGACCCAGACCCGCGGCACGGGCATCGCGCACTCCATCCACGAGGGCCACGAGCCCTGGTTCGGCACCCTGCAGACCCGTAACAACGGCTCCCTGGTCGCCGACCGCGCCGGCGCCGTCACCGCGTTCGCGATGACGAACCTCCAGGAGCGCGGCGTGCTCTTCGTGGAGCCGGGCACCGAGGTGTACGAGGGCATGATCGTCGGCGAGAACTCCCGCTCCGACGACATGGACGTCAACATCACCAAGGAGAAGAAGCTCACCAACATGCGGTCGTCCACGGCCGATGTGGCGGAGTCGATCGTCCCGCCGCGCAAGCTGTCGCTGGAGCAGTCCCTGGAGTTCTGCCGCGACGACGAGTGCGTCGAGGTGACCCCGGAGGCCGTCCGGATCCGCAAGGTGAACCTGGACGCCCGTGAGCGCGCCCGCGCCGCGAGCCGCGCCAAGCACGGCTGACGCCGGCTCCGGCCTGACACCGGGCACCCCGCTCGCCGCGGGGTGCCCGGCGTCGTTGTGGCGGAGAGTGAAGAGGAGGGTAGGGAAAACCCTCTAATTGTTCAGGACGCCCGGTGGGGGGTCCGCGCGGCCACTACCCTGCTGCGGAAAGTCACCTGTGCGCGGGCCGTGCGAGGCGGGCGACCGTCCTGAACGGTTCTTCCGCGGCGGCGCGTTGAGTGTGCGACAGGTACCTGCGCGGGCCGGTGGGCATGCCGAACGGCACCCAGCACACCGGGCACCGTACGCGCAATTGGTTTTTCGCTCCCATGCGTCCGGAATGCGGACACCTGTTACCGATAGATGTGTAACAAGTCCGTTTCGCAGGGATCTTTCACCAAACCCTTTGTCCGGATTTTGGAAGATGTAGGCGCGAGCTGTGATCGAACCGAGACCTCAGGAAGGTGGTTCGGTGTTGGCTCTTGGCAGATAGTTAGGCGCGTAGAGCTCGGATGAACGGGGCACGCGCTGCAGGCGGCGCCGACTCACGAGCACGGGGGCACCTGACTATCTCCGGCACCGGCGACGGGCGGTTGGCGGCGACGTGTCGCGTGCTCCCCTTTGCGGTGAACCAATGGACTCATGAGGAGGAACCCATGCGTGGTGCCAAGAGCGCCAAGTGGGTCGCGGGCGCAATAACCGTTGCTCTGGCTGCCACTGCTTGTGGCGGCGGCGACGGTGACAGCGAGGGACAGAAGAAGGGCTCCGGGCCCGCAGGCTACGTCTCGATCGACGTCGGCGAGCCGCAGAAGCCGCTGATCCCGGCCGACACCAACGAGTCCAACGGCTCGTACGTCATCCAGTCCCTGTTCACTCAGCTCCTGGACTTCGACGCCAAGGGCGAGATCGTCTACACGAACGCCGAGTCGGTCGAGACCGAGGACTCGAAGACGTGGACGGTCAAGCTGAAGAAGGGCTGGAAGTTCCACAACGGCGAGGACGTGACGGCCAAGTCGTACGTCGACGCGTGGAACTGGTACGCCAACATCAAGAACAACCAGCAGAACTCGTTCTGGTTCGCCGACATCAAGGGCTACGAGGACGTCCACCCCGAGAAGGGTGACCCGAAGGCCGACGCCATGTCCGGTCTGAAGGTCGTGGACGACCACACCTTCACGATCGAGCTGAACGAGCGCGTCCCGTACTTCAACTACAAGCTGGGGTACTCCACCTGGGCGCCGCTGCCCAAGGTCTTCTACGACGACCCGAAGGCCTTCGGCCAGAAGCCGGTCGGCAACGGTCCCTACGAGTTCGAGAAGTGGGACCACAAGAAGCTCATCCAGGTCAAGGCGTACGCGGACTACAAGGGTCCGAACAAGGCCGCCAACAAGGGTCTGCAGTTCAAGAACTACTCGACCCTCGAGGCCGCCTACAAGGACGTCGTCTCCGGCAACCTGGACATCATCCGCCAGGTCGGCCCGACGGACCTGCCGAAGTACAAGCAGGACCTCGGTGACGGCGCCATCGAGCAGCCGTACGCGGCCATCCAGTCCCTGGTGCCGGCGTTCTACAGCAAGACGTTCAAGGACATCGACCCCAAGGTGCTGCAGGGTCTGTCCATGGCGATCGACCGGGACACGATCACCAAGACGGTCCTGAACAACACCCGTACGCCGGCGACGAGCTTCACCCCGCCGCAGGTCAAGGGCAACCAGGACCTGGGTACGGACGTGTTCACGTACGACCCGGCGAAGGCCAAGAAGCTCATCGAGGAGGGTGGCGGCGTCCCGGGCAACAAGTTCACCATCCAGTACAACAGCGACGGCGGCCACAAGGAGTGGGTGACCGCGGTCTGCGAGTCCATCCGCAAGGCCACCGGCGTCGACTGCGTCGGCGACCCGAAGCCCGACTTCGCCACGGACCTCGAGGCCCGTGACAACGACGAGGTCAAGGGCATGTACCGCGGTGGCTGGGTGGCGGACTACCCGGTCAACGTGAACTTCATCAAGGAGCTCTACCACACCAACGCCGAGTCCAACAACGGTCGTTTCTCCGACAAGGAGATCGACGCGCTGATGGCGGAGGGTGACAAGGCCGAGTCCCTGGAAGAGTCCGTGAAGGCCTACCAGGAGGTCGAGAAGAAGCTTCTCGAGAAGATGCCGGCCATCCCGCTCTGGTACTACCGCATCAACGGCGGCCACGGTGAGGCGGTCGACAACGTCAACGTCGACTTCCACGGCGACATCGAGCTCGCCCAGGTCACCGTCAAGTAAGAGGTCACGGGCCTCAACGCATTCGGCCGTTGACCGCCGCCGCCCCTCGGGCGGCGGCGGGAGGCCGATGGGGGCTGTTCCCTCGGGGACGGCCCCCCTTCGGCCGTAGCACACCCCTCACGGAGGCACGCATGGGGCGTTATGTCGCACGACGACTGCTCCAGATGATCCCGGTATTCATCGGGTCCACCTTGTTGATCTTCCTCATGATGTACGCCCTGCCCGGTGACCCCGTCAGAGCCCTCATGGGAGATCAGGCGTTCGACCCGGCGGTCGTCGCGAACATCAGAAAGGACCTCGGGCTCGACCTGCCCATCTGGCAGCAGTACGCCAACTACCTGGGCGGTCTGGTGCAGGGCGACTTCGGCACGGAGATCGCCAGCCAGCGACCCGTCGCCGACATCATCGCCGACGCGTTCCCGGTCACCATCCGGCTCACGCTGTTCGCGTTCGCCTTCACGGTCCTCGTCGGTGTCGGCCTCGGCATCGTCGCCGGTCTGCGCCCGGACACGCTGCAGGACCGCGGCCTGCTGACGCTGACCCTGGTCCTCATCTCGATGCCGTCCTTCGTGCTGGGTTTCCTGATGCAGTACCTGTTCGCCTTCCAGTGGCAGATCACCACGCCGACGGTGCGCGACTCCGAGAGCTTCAGTGAACTCCTGCTGCCCGCCATCGTGCTGGGCTCCCTCTCCCTCGCCTACGTGGCGCGTCTGACGCGTACCTCGATGGCGGAGAACCTGCGCGCCGACTACATGCGCACCGCGGTCGCCAAGGGCCTGCCCAAGCGCCGCATCGTCGGCGTGCACCTGATGCGCAACTCGCTCATCCCGGTGGTCACCTTCCTCGGCACCGACATCGGCAACCTGATGACCGGCGCCATCGTCACCGAGGGCATCTTCAACGTGAAGGGCGTCGGCAACGCCATCTACGAGGCGCTCATCCGCCGCGAGGGCGCGACCGTCGTCGGCATCGCCTCGTTGATCGTCCTGGTCTACCTCGCCACCAGCCTGCTCGTCGACCTGCTGTACGCGGTCCTGGACCCGAGGATCCGGTATGCCTGAGAAGACCGCCGAACCCGCGAAGACCGACACCGACCAGCCGCCGGTGACCGCCAAGGACCCCGCGCCGGCCGCCGCCGTCGTCGAGCCGAACGCCTCGTCCGCGAAGGCCCGCAGCCTGTGGAGCGACGCCTGGTACGACCTGCGGCGCCGGCCCATGTTCCTGGTGTCCTCCGCGCTCATCGTGCTGCTGCTGGTCATGTCGATCGCGCCGGGCCTGTTCACCAGCGCCTCGCCGCGCGACGCCGACCTGGCCGCCCACTACCTCCAGCCGCCGAACTGGGGCCACTTCTTCGCCGAGGACTGGCTCGGCTACGACGGCCAGGGCCGCTCGATCTACGCCCGCATCGTCTACGGCGCCCGTGCCTCGATCCTCGTCGGCGTCGGCGTCACGATCCTGGTGACCGTGCTCGGCACGATCATCGGCATGATCGCCGGCTACTTCGGCGGCTGGATCGACAGCCTGCTGTCCCGCATCACCGACGTGTTCTTCGGCATCCCCTTCCTGCTGGGTGCCCTGGTCGTCCTCACGACCTTCGAGAACCGCACCGTCTGGGTCGTGATCCTGGCGCTGGCCTTCCTCGGCTGGACCCAGATCGCCCGTGTCGCCCGCGGCGCGGTCATCACCGTCAAGCAGGCCGACTACGTCGTCGCCGCCAAGGCGCTGGGTGCCTCCACCAGCCGCATCCTGTACCGACACATCCTGCCGAACGCCCTCGCGCCGATCATCGTCGTCGCGACCATCGCCCTGGGCGGTTACATCGCGGCCGAGGCCACGCTGTCCTTCCTCGGCGTCGGTCTGGCCGAGCCGACGGTCTCGTGGGGTGTGGACGTGTCCGTCGGCCGCTCGCAGCTGCGCAACGCGCCGTTCACGCTGATCATCCCCTCGGTGATGGTCTCGATCACGGTGCTCTCGTTCCTCATGTTCGGCGATGCGGTACGCAACGCCCTCGATCCCAAGCTGCGCTGAGGGAGGCGTACGTGACCATCATCGACGAAACGGCCGGCAGCCCCGCGCCGGACGGCGCGCAGGACGCGGCCCGTCCCCTTCTCGAAGTCCGCGACCTGCACGTCGAGTTCCACACGCGCGACGGCGTCGCCAAGGCCGTCAACGGCGTCAACTACTCGGTCGACGCCGGTGAGACGCTCGCCGTGCTCGGCGAGTCCGGCTCAGGCAAGTCCGTGACCGCGCAGGCGGTCATGGGCATCCTCGACATGCCGCCCGGCCGCATCCCGAAGGGGGAGATCCTCTTCCGCGGCCAGGACATGCTGAAGATGTCCGGCGAGGAGCGGCGCAAGCTGCGCGGCCGCAAGATCGCCATGATCTTCCAGGACGCGCTGTCCTCGCTCAACCCCGTGCTCTCGGTGGGCTACCAGCTCGGCGAGATGTTCCGCGTGCACCAGGGCCTGTCCAAGAAGGACGCCAAGGCCAAGGCCATCGAGATGATGGACCGGGTGAAGATCCCGGCCGCCGCGGCGCGGGTGGGCGACTACCCGCACCAGTTCTCCGGCGGCATGCGCCAGCGCATCATGATCGCGATGGCGCTGGCCCTGGAGCCGGACCTGATCATCGCCGACGAGCCCACCACCGCCCTCGACGTGACGGTGCAGGCCCAGGTCATGGACCTGCTGGCCGAGCTCCAGCGCGAGTACCACATGGGCCTGATCCTCATCACCCACGACCTCGGTGTGGTCGCCGACGTCGCGGACAAGATCGCCGTGATGTACGCGGGCCGGATCGTGGAGCAGGCCCCGGTCCACGAGCTGTACAAGCGCCCGGCGCACCCGTACACCAAGGGTCTGCTGGAGTCGATCCCGCGCCTGGACCAGAAGGGCCAGGAGCTGTACGCGATCAAGGGCCTGCCGCCGAACCTGACGCGCATCCCGAGCGGCTGCGCGTTCAACCCGCGCTGCCCGAAGGCCCAGGACATCTGCCGTACGGACATCCCGCCGCTGCACCCGGTCACCGAGCCGGACGGGTCCGAACTGGTCGGCCGTGCGTCGGCGTGCCACTTCTGGAAGGAGACGATCCATGGCTGAGCTCAGCAAGAGCGACGAGCCGCAGGACGCCACGCCCAACGTCTCCGAGGTGGACGTCGTGGACGCCGCGTCCGAGACGGCGGCGGTCGCCGCCATCGAGGCGCCGGTCGAGCGGGGTGAGCCGATCCTCCAGGTGCGCAACCTGGTCAAGCACTTCCCGCTCACCCAGGGCATCCTGTTCAAGCGGCAGATCGGCGCGGTCAAGGCCGTCGACGGCATCTCCTTCGACCTGTACCAGGGCGAGACCCTGGGCATCGTGGGCGAGTCCGGCTGCGGCAAGTCGACGGTGGCCAAGCTCCTGATGAACCTGGAGCGGGCCACGGCCGGCGAGATCTTCTACAAGGGCCAGGACATCACCCGGCTGTCCGGCAGGGCCCTGAAGGCGGTCCGCCGCAACATCCAGATGGTGTTCCAGGACCCGTACACGTCGCTGAACCCGCGTATGACGGTCGGCGACATCATCGGGGAGCCCTTCGACATCCACCCCGAGGTGGCCCCGAAGGGCGACCGCCGCAAGCGCGTCCAGGACCTCCTGGACGTGGTCGGCCTGAACCCGGAGTACATCAACCGCTACCCGCACCAGTTCTCCGGCGGTCAGCGCCAGCGCATCGGCATCGCCCGCGGCCTGGCCCTGAACCCCGAGATCATCATCTGCGACGAGCCGGTCTCCGCGCTGGACGTGTCCGTGCAGGCGCAGGTCATCAACCTGATGGAGCGACTGCAGGACGAGTTCAACCTGTCCTACATCTTCATCGCGCACGACCTGTCCATCGTCCGGCACATCTCGGACCGGGTCGGTGTGATGTACCTCGGCAAGATGGCCGAGATCGGCACGGACGAGCAGATCTACGACCACCCGACGCACCCCTACACCCAGGCGCTGCTGTCGGCGGTCCCCGTGCCGGACCCGGAGGCCCGCGTCCACCGCGAGCGGATCATCCTCACCGGCGACGTGCCGTCCCCGGCCAACCCGCCGTCGGGCTGCCGCTTCCGCACCCGCTGCTGGAAGGCGCAGGACAAGTGCGCCGAGGAGGTGCCCCTGCTGGCGGTCCCGGAGCGCTTCAAGGGCACGGACACCCCGGCCGCCCACGAGTCGGCCTGCCACTTCGCGGAGGAGAAGGACGTCGTCCACGCGGCCTGACACCCTTTCGTCTCCCACCCGGTTCCCGGCATCCCCTCAGGGGGTGCCGGGAACCGGCGTTTTCCGCCCGCGTCCCCCGTCCCCGCCCCGCCGGGGACCCGTACGGCGGGAGTGCGTGTGCGGTGTGCGCTTTCTGGGTTGATATTGGCCGGAAAGGATCAGTGCTTCGGCGCTGGCGGCAGCGCACACCTGCGTACGTACGAGGAGGCACTCCATGCGCGGAGCCACGCACGCCAAATGGGCCGCTTGCGCGGCGGCCGCAGCGCTCGCGGCGACGGCCTGCGGCGGGGGCGGGGGCGGCGGCGGTGCGGGCGACGCCGGGGCGGTGCTCAGCTCGTCCTGGGGCGACCCGCAGAACCCGCTGGAGCCGGCCAACACCAACGAGGTGCAGGGCGGCAAGGTCCTCGACATGATCTTCCGGAACCTGAAGAAGTACGACCCGGAGACCGGCGAGGCCAAGGACATGCTCGCCGAGAAGATCGAGACCAAGGACTCGCAGACCTTCCACGTCACCGTCAAGGACGGCTGGACCTTCAGCAACGGCGAGAAGGTCACCGCCAAGTCCTTCGTGGACGCCTGGAACTACGGCGCCGGCCTGGAGAACAACCAGAAGAACGCCTACTTCTTCAGCTACATCGAGGGCTACGACAAGGTCCACCCCGAGGACGGCGGCAAGCAGAGCGCCGAGACGATGTCCGGACTCAAGGTCACCGGTGAGCGCACCTTCACCGTCAGGCTCAGCCAGAAGTTCTCCACGTTCCCCGACACCCTCGGCTACAACGCCTTCGCCCCCCTCCCGCGCGCCTTCTTCGAGGACCACGACGCCTGGCTCGCGAAGCCCGTCGGCAACGGCCCGTACACCGTGCAGTCGTACGCCAAGGGCTCCCAGATGTCGCTGCGCAAGTGGGACAAGTACCCCGGCAGCGACAAGGCCCAGAACGGCGGCGTCGACCTCAAGGTCTACACCGACAACAACACCGCCTACACCGACCTGATGGCCGGCAACCTCGACCTCGTCGACGACGTCCCCGCCGCCCAGCTCAGGAACGTCGAGAAGGACCTGGGCGACCGGTACATCAACTCACCCGCCGGCATCATCCAGACGCTCGCCTTCCCCTTCTACGACAAGAACTGGGGCAGGGCCGGAATGGAGAAGGTCCGCCGCGGCCTGTCCATGGCCATCGACCGCGAGCAGATCACCAAGACGATCTTCCACGACACCCGCACCCCCGCCACCGACTGGACCTCCCCGGTGCTCGGTGAGGAGGGCGGCTACCGGGCGGGCCTGTGCGGCGAGGCCTGCGAGTACCGGCCCGACGAGGCGAAGAAGCTCATCCAGGAGGGCGGCGGCCTCCCCGGCGGCCGGGTCAGGATCACCTTCAACGCGGACGCCGGCTCCAACAAGGAATGGGTCGACGCCGTCTGCAACTCCGTCAACAACGTCCTCGGCAACGACCGCGCCTGCGTCGGCAACCCCGTCGGCACCTTCGCCGACTTCCGCAACCAGATCACCGACCAGAAGATGAGCGGCCCGTTCCGCGCCGGCTGGCAGATGGACTACCCGCTCATCCAGAACTTCCTCCAGCCGCTCTACTACACCAACGCCTCCTCCAACGACGGCAAGTGGAGCAACGACGAGTTCGACAAGCTCGTCGACCGGGCCAACGCCGAGGCCGACACCGCCAAGGCCGTCGAGCTGTTCCAGCAGGCCGAGGAGGTCGTCCGCGACAACATGGCCGCCATCCCGCTCTGGTACCAGAACGGCAGCGCCGGCTACTCGGAACGGCTGTCCGGCGTGAAACTCAACCCCTTCAGCGTCCCCGTCTACGACCAGATCAAGGTCGGCTGAGGCGGCGCCATGGGACGGTACGTCGTCCGGCGCCTGCTCCAGATGATCCCGGTGTTCGTGGGCGCCACCCTGCTGATCTTCCTGATGGTCAACGTCATGGGCGACCCCGTCGCCGGCCTGTGCGGCGACCGCGAGTGCGACCCGGCCACCGCCGCCCAGCTCAGGAGGGAGTTCGGCCTCGACAAGCCCGTCTGGCAGCAATACCTGACCTACATGGGGAACGTCTTCACCGGCGACTTCGGCACCGCGTTCAACGGCCAGAAGGTCACCGAGCTGATGTCGACGGCGTTCCCCGTCACCATCCGCCTGACCCTCGTCGCCGTCGTCCTCGAAATCGTCATCGGCATCACCCTCGGCGTCGTCACCGGCCTGCGCCGCGGCCGGCCGGTCGACACGGGCGTCCTCGTCCTGACCCTCGTCGTCATCTCCGTGCCCACCTTCGTCACCGGCCTGCTGCTCCAACTGCTCCTCGGCGTCCAATGGGGGTGGATCAAACCCTCGGTGTCCCCGGAGGCCACCGTCGGCGAGCTGATCGTCCCCGGCCTGGTCCTGGCCTCCGTGTCGCTGGCGTACGTGACCCGGCTGACCCGCACGTCCATCGCGGAGAACCGCCGCTCCGACTACGTCCGCACCGCCGTCGCCAAGGGCCTGCCGCGCCGCCGCGTCGTCACCCGGCACCTGCTGTGCAACTCGCTCATCCCCGTCGTCACCTTCATCGGCACCGACGTCGGCGCCCTGATGGGCGGCGCGATCGTCACCGAGCGGATCTTCAACATCCACGGCGTCGGCTACCAGCTCTACCAGGGCATCCTGCGCCAGAACACCCAGACCGTCGTCGGCTTCGTGACCGTCCTCGTCCTCGTCTTCCTGGTCGCCAACCTCCTCGTCGACCTCCTGTACGCCGTACTCGACCCGAGGATCCGCTATGCCTGAGCCCTACGAACCGGAGCGCGCCATCGCCGGGACGGGCATGGGCGGCGCCATGGACCTCGCCGCGAGCGAGGCGGAGACCCTGGAACGGCAGTCACCGGCCGCCCCCGGCGGACGGCCGCCCGGCGGCCCCGAGGGCAAGCCGCGCAGCCTGTGGTCCGACGCCTGGCGCGACCTGCGCCGCAACCCGGTGTTCATCGTCTCCGGCCTGCTCATCGTCTTCCTCGTGGTCATCTCCCTGTGGCCGTCCCTGATCGCCTCGGGCAACCCCCTCAAGTGCGAGCTGGCCAAGGCCCAGGAGGGCTCCCGGCCGGGCCACCCCTTCGGCTACGACGGCCAGGGCTGCGACGTCTACACGCGCACCGTCTACGGCGCCCGCACGTCCGTCACGGTCGGCGTCCTGGCCACGCTCGGCGTCGCCGTCCTCGGCAGCGTCCTCGGCGGCCTCGCCGGGTTCTTCGGCGGGGTGTGGGACGCGATCCTGTCCCGCATCACGGACGTGTTCTTCGCGATTCCGGTCGTCCTCGGCGGCCTGGTCCTGCTCTCCGTCGTCACCAGCAACACCGCCTGGCCCGTCATCGGGTTCATGGTGCTGCTCGGCTGGCCGCAGATCTCCCGCATCGCCCGCGGCGCCGTCATCACCGCCAAGCAGAACGACTACGTCCAGGCCGCCCGCGCCCTCGGCGCCTCCCACTCCCGGCTGCTGCTGCGGCACATCACGCCCAACGCCGTCGCGCCGGTGATCGTGGTGGCGACCATCGCGCTCGGCACCTACATCGCCCTGGAGGCCACCCTGTCGTACCTCGGCGTCGGGCTGAAACCGCCCACGGTGTCCTGGGGCATCGACATCTCCGCCGCGTCCCCCTACATCCGCAACGCCCCGCACGCCCTGTTGTGGCCCTCCGGGGCGCTGGCGGTCACCGTCCTCGCGTTCATCATGCTCGGCGACGCGGTGCGCGACGCCCTCGACCCGAAGCTGAGGTGAGCCGCCGTGCTGCTCGAAGTGCGCGACCTGCACGTGGAGTTCCACACCCGGGACGGCGTCGCCAAGGCCGTCAACGGCGTCACCTACGGCGTCGAAGCGGGCGAGACGCTGGCCGTGCTCGGCGAGTCCGGCTCCGGCAAGTCCGTCACCGCGCAGGCGATCATGGGCATCCTCGACATGCCGCCCGGCCGGATCACCGCGGGCGAGATCCTCTTCCAGGGCCGCGACGTGCTGAGGCTGAAGGAGGACGAACGCCGCAGGATCCGGGGCGCCGAGATGGCGATGATCTTCCAGGACGCGCTGTCCTCGCTCAACCCCGTGCTCTCCGTGGGCGACCAGCTCGGCGAGATGTTCGTCGTGCACCGCGGCATGTCGAAGAAGGACGCCCGCGCCAAGGCCGTCGAGCTGATGGACCGCGTCCGCATCCCGGCCGCCAGGGAGCGCGTGGGGCAGTACCCGCACCAGTTCTCCGGCGGCATGCGCCAGCGCATCATGATCGCCATGGCGCTGGCCCTGGAACCGGCCCTCATCATCGCCGACGAGCCCACCACCGCCCTCGACGTCACCGTCCAGGCCCAGGTCATGGACCTGCTCGCGGAGCTCCAGCGCGAGTACCGCATGGGCCTCGTCCTCATCACCCACGACCTCGGCGTGGTCGCCGACGTCGCCGACCGGATCGCCGTGATGTACGCGGGCCGCATCGTGGAGTCCGCGCCCGTCCACGACATCTACAAGGCGCCGGCCCACCCGTACACGCGCGGCCTGCTGGACTCCATCCCGCGCCTGGACCAGAAGGGCCAGGAGCTCTACGCCATCAAGGGCCTGCCGCCCAACCTCACCCGCATCCCGCCCGGCTGCGCCTTCCACCCGCGCTGCCCGATGGCCCGCGAGGTGTGCCGCACCGACGTGCCGCCGCTGTACGAGGTGACCGACTCGGACGCCGACCGCGGGAGCGCCTGCCACTTCTGGAGGGAGTGCCTGCATGGCTGAGCCGATCCTCGAGGTGAGCGGGCTCGTCAAGCACTACCCGCTCACCCGGGGCATCCTGTTCAAGAAGCAGGTCGGCGCGGTGAAGGCCGTCGACGGCGTCGACTTCGCGCTCGCCCGGGGCGAGACCCTCGGCATCGTGGGCGAGTCCGGCTGCGGCAAGTCGACGGTCGCGAAGATGCTGGTCAACCTGGAGCGGCCGACGGCCGGTTCGATCCGGTACAAGGGCGAGGACATCACCCGGCTGTCCGGGCGCGCCCTGAAAGCGGTCCGCCGCAACATCCAGATGGTGTTCCAGGACCCGTACACCTCGCTCAACCCCCGCATGACCGTGGGCGACATCATCGGGGAGCCCTTCGACATCCACCCCGAGGTGGCCCCGAAGGGCGACCGCCGCAAGCGCGTCCAGGAGCTGCTGGACGTCGTCGGTCTGAACCCGGAGTACATCAACCGCTACCCCCACCAGTTCTCCGGCGGCCAGCGCCAGCGCATCGGCATCGCGCGGGGGCTGGCGCTGCGGCCCGAGGTGATCGTCGCCGACGAGCCGGTCTCCGCCCTGGACGTGTCCGTGCAGGCCCAGGTCATCAACCTGATGGAGCGTCTGCAGGACGAGTTCGACCTGTCCTACATCTTCATCGCGCACGACCTGTCGATCGTCCGGCACATCTCGGACCGGGTCGGCGTGATGTACCTCGGGCGCATCGTGGAGACCGGCCGGGACGCCGAGATCTACGACCACCCGACCCACCCCTACACCCAGGCGCTGCTGTCGGCCGTGCCCGTGCCCGATCCGGAGGCCCGCGAGCACCGGGAACGGATCATCCTCTTCGGCGACGTCCCCTCCCCGACGAACATCCCGTCCGGCTGCCGGTTCCGCACCCGCTGCTGGAAGGCGCGGGAGCGCTGCGCGGTGGAGGTGCCGGCGCTCGCGGTCCCCGAGGAGTTCCGGCGCGCGGGCGGACCCGCGGCCCACGACTCGGCCTGCCACTTCGCGGAGGAGAAGCGGGTGGTGCCCCCGGAGCCGACGGGCGCATAACCGCACATACAGGCACGAACGTCGTTAACACACAGGCAACTTGGCCGACCCGGTCCCGATATACGGACGCGGCACGCTGAACAGCGTACGGCCGTGCGGGTGCCGTAAACGGGCCGGGGCGCGCCATGTCGCCCCGGCCCGTTGCCGTGCGCGGCGGGTCGGCCGGCGGCGCGATCGCGGGGTGCGGCCCGAGCGCGGGCCGGCGTGCCGCCGGAGCGGCACGGGTGGACGCGGCACCACCCCGTCGGCGCCGGGTCGCGCCGGTGCCCCGACGGGCCCGCCGACGCCCTACGCCATCCCCAGCGACCGCTTCAGGAAGTCCACCTGAAGCAGCAGCAGGTTCTCCGCGACCTGTTCCTGCGGGGTCATGTGCGTCACGCCGGACAGCGGCAGCACCTCGTGCGGGCGGCCGGCGGCCAGCAGGGCCGAGGACAGCCGCAGCGCGTGCGCGACGACCACGTTGTCGTCGGCGAGGCCGTGCACGATCATCAGCGGCCGGTGCGGCTCGGCGGGGGAGGACAGCCCCTCGTCGGTCACCAGGGAGCTTTTCGCGTACGTCTCCGGGTCCGCCGCCGGGTCGCCCAGGTACCGCTCCGTGTAGTGCGTGTCGTACAGCCGCCAGTCCGTGACCGGCGCGCCCGCGATGCCCGCGTGGAAGACGTCCGGGCGGCGCAGCACCGCCAGCGCGGCCAGCCAGCCGCCGTAGGACCAGCCGCGGATCGCCACCCGGGACAGGTCGAGCGGGTGGCTCCCGGCGAGCGCGTGCAGGGCCTCCACCTGGTCGTCGAGGGAGACGGTGAAGTCGCCGTGGACGGCCTTCTCCCAGGCGGGGGAGCGGCCCGGGGTGCCGCGCCCGTCGGCGACGACCACCGCGAAGCCCTGGTCGGCGAACCACTGCGAGGTCAGGTGCGCGTTGTGCGCGGCGACCACCCGCGGACCGTGCGGACCACCGTAGGGATCCATCAGAACCGGCAGGGGGGTGTCACCGTCGTAGTCCCGAGGCATAAGCAGGGCGCATGGGATACGCCGTGCGCCCCCCTGAGTGAGCAGCAGGCGCGGCGACATCCCGGGGTCCTCCGCGTACGAGGCGATGTCCGCTGCCTGCTTGCCGTACCGCAGCACCCGGACCCGCGCACCCGGCCGGTCCGGCGCCGCCGACACCAGCACGGTCACGTCCCCGGAGCGCACCGCCGCGTGCACGCCCGGCTCCTGCGACAGGCGCTCCACGCCCAGCTCGTTCACCCGGTACACGTGCACCTCACCGGTTTCCGGCTCGGCCGCCTCCTCGCCCGCCGACGCCTGGACCAGCACGTCGTCGGCGGTGACGTCCAGCACCGCGCGGACGTGCAACTGTGGTCCGGTCAGCGGCCGTTCACCCACCGCGAGCACGCGTGCGCCACCCTCGTCGGCGATCCGCACGAGCTGTCCGGAAGGGCTCCAGCACGGCACCCCGGCGAAAAGTTCCAGCCAAGTTGGATCTTCGTCCGCGTGCACCATCCGGGTCGTCCCGGACTCGGTGTCCACGGCCAGGAACAGCTGGCTGCGCTGGTCGCGAGCCTGCACGAGGAGCAGTGGCGCACCCGCCGCTGACCAGTGCACACGCGCCAGATACGGGTAGCGCGCCCGGTCCCAGGAGACCTCCGTGCGCGCTCCGTCCAGGCCGATCAGGAACAGCCGTACGTCCGCGTTGGCGGTGCCGGCCGCCGGGTACGGGACGTGTTGTGGCTCACGTTCCGGATGAGCCGGGTCGGAGATCCACCAGCGCCGTACCGGAGTGTCGTCCACGCGCGCCACGAGCAGCCGGTCGGACTCCGGCGACCACCAGAAACCCCGCGAACGCCCCATCTCCTCGGCCGCGACGAACTCCGCGAGACCGTACGTGACACCGTCACCGTCCGGCTCCGCCAGCGCCCGGTCCGCCCCGCCCTCGGCCTCCACCACCCGAAGCGCGCCCCGCGCGGCATACGCGACGTGCCGTCCGTCGGGGGAAGGGCGCGGGTCGATCACCGGTCCGGGAACGCGCAGTTCACGAGCCGTGCCGACGCGCAGCTCCGCCGTGAAAAGCCGCCCTGACAAGGCGAAGGACGCCAACTCCACGGCCGCGTCGGTGGCGTAGCCGACGATGCCGGCACCGCCCTCACGGCTGCGCTCGCGCCGGGCCCGCTCCTCGGGCGAGAGGTTCTCCGAGGCGCCGCCCAGCAGTGCCCGCGGGTCGGCCGCGACGCGCTCGGCGCCGTCCAGGACGTCGAGCACCCACAGCGAACTCGCCCTGTCCGTACCGGAACCGGAGCGCAGGAACACGACACGTTCACCGTCGGGCGCCACGGTGAACGAACGCGGCGCGCCGAGCGTGAACCGCTGGGTGCGCGCGTGCCGCCTGGGGAAGGAGTCAGCCTCGGTCGTCATGCCCCGACCATATTGGCCATGCGCCCCCTTGTGTTGCCGTGCGCCGATCGATGCACACGTACGGATAGTTATGATCAGTGGCGCACAGTGGGTAAGAACCTGCTTGTCCCACATATCAATCCCCCGCGTCCCCTGGGTCCTTGGAGGTGAGCCGCCGTGGCACTCTCGATTTCGGCGGTGGTGCTGCTGGCGATCATCGTCTTCTTGCTGATCAAGAAGTCAGGACTGAAGGGAGGTCACGCGGTCGTCTGCATGCTGCTCGGCTTCTATCTCGCCTCCTCGACCGTGGCGCCGACCATCAGCGACCTGACGACGAGCGTGGCGAGCATGATCGGCAGCATCAAGTTCTGACCGGGACCCCCGCCTCGTAGGGTGGGACCCATGACGCAACTGCCAGCCCGGCGTCTGCTGCTGGTGCACGCGCACCCGGACGACGAGTCGATCAACAACGGCGCGACCATGGCCAGGTACGCGGCCGAGGGTGCCCATGTGACCCTGGTCACCTGCACCCTCGGCGAGCGCGGTGAGGTCATCCCGCCCGAGCTCGCGCACCTGACCGGCCCCGCCCTCGGCGAGCACCGGCACCGCGAGCTCACCGAGGCGATGCGCGCCCTCGGCGTGCGGGACTTCCGCCAGCTCGGCGGCCCCGGCCGCTACCGCGACTCCGGGATGATGGGCCTGCCCGACAACGACGACCCCGACTGCTTCTGGCAGGCGGACGTCGACGAGGCCGCCGCCCATCTCCTGGAGGTGATCCGCGAGGTGCGCCCCCAGGTTCTCGTCACCTACGACCCGGACGGCGGCTACGGCCACCCCGACCACATCCAGGCCCACCGCGTCGCCATGCGCGCCGCGGAACTCGCCGAGGACGCCGGCACGCCCATCGCCAAGATCTACTGGAACCGCGTGCCCCGCACCGTCGGAGAGGCCGCCTTCGCCCGGCTCGGCGACGACCTGCCCGGCCTGCCCGGGGGCAAGGCCGGCGCCCTCGACGACGTCCCGGGCGTCGTCGGCGACGACCTGATCACCGCCGAGATCGACGGCACCGCCCACGCCGCCGCCACGGCCGCCGCGATGCGCGCCCACGCCACCCAGATCGAGGTGGCCGAGCCCTACTTCGCGCTCTCCAACGGACTCGCCCAGCCGCTGTTCACCACCGAGTACTACGAACTGGTGCGGGGCGAGCGCGCCGCCGGGCTGCGGGAGACCGACCTGTTCGCCGGCACCGGGGAGGCGGCGGCATGAGCGACCGCACTCCGGCGATGGCCCGGCCGCTGCGCCCGCCGGCCGCCGGACGGGCCTTCGCCTACCTCCTCCTCTTCCTGCTGGGCGGCGTCGTCGCCGTGGCCGGGGCGCTGGTGCAGCCCGCGTGGTTCCCGGGCGGGCTGCTGCTCGCGCTGGCCGCCGAGGCCGGGCTCTGCCTGGGTGCCGCGCGCGCCCTCGGCAGCCGGGGCGGGGCCGCCGCCCCCGCCGGCGGCTGGATGCTCACCGTCATCCTGCTCACGGCCAGCCGCCCCGAGGGCGACTTCATGTTCGGCGCGGGCAGCGGTGCGTATCTCTTCCTGCTCGGCGGCATGGCCGTCGCTGTGATGTGTGCCACGCTCGCGCCCGTGCGGCAACCCGACGGGGCTCCCGCCCGACTTGGGAAGTGACGTACCACTTCGCCGTGACACGCGCGTGGGCATCCGGTGTGGGTTTCCCCAGCGGTCATGGGATACGGGCCAGAAGTGGCCAGTATGGTGGTGCGCGCCGCCGAGCTTCCCCCGAGCTCCCGAGTCCGCTCGGGCAGGGGGAGCCCCCCAGCGTGAGGTGACGTGACGGGCGGCGGAGCCAACCGGGAGAACCTGCCTTGAGTCGTGAAACTGACAGTCCGTCCACCGGGCCCAACGGGCGCGGCGGAGCCGCATACCCCTCGGGCACCCCGCCGTACGGCACCCCGACGGGGGCCGACGGCGGTGCGGAGGCGGGCCGTTCGGCCACGCAGCCGGAAGAGCGCAAGACCGAGACCCAGCTGACGACCCGGGTCCGGATCAACATCCCCGGGTCCCGGCCGATTCCGCCGGTCGTCGTGCGCAAGCCCGTCGGGGACTCCGACGGCGGCAGGGCCGACCAGGACGCCGAGTCCGCGCCCGCCCCCGCCTCCGGTCCGGCCGCTTCCGCGGCGCCTCCCGCCGCGCCCGGCCCGCAGGCCGAGGAGAAGACCAGCGACTGGTTCGCGCCCCGCAAGTCCGTGTCCCCCAAGGGTGGTCAGGGCGCAGGCGCCGCCAACGGCGCGGGCCGGCCCGGCGGTTCGGCCGCCCCGGCCGGTCCGGGTCCGGCGGCGGCCGGTTCCGGTGCGTCCGGCGCGGGTGCGGCACGGCCCGGTGGCGCGGCCGGCTCCATGAACGCGCCGGGCGGCGCCCGGCCCGGCGGGGCGAACGGCGCCGGGAGGTCGGGTGCGACCGGCGGACCCGTGGCGCCCGGACACGGCGGCGGCACCGGCTCCTTCGACGTGACCGAGGCGCTGGCCGCGGGCCCGCTCGGCGGTGGCCCCCGTCCGGGCCCGGACGCCGACGCAGGCCGCGACGGCCTGCCGTACTTCGCGGACGGCGGGCACGGCGAGCAGACCGGCCGGCAGCCCCGCGTCGACCAGAACGGCCGGCCGGTCCACGGCGGGCCCCACGACTTCACCGACCCCGGTCCTGCCGGACCCACCGGCGGCCCGGTCACCGGCGGCAGCGCGCTGACGCCGCCGCTCGGCACGGGTCCGGGCGGCCTCGGTGGCCCCGGTCTGATCGGCGGCCCCGGCGGCCCCGCGGGTCCCGGCGCGGCGCCCGGCTCCGGTCACGGCCCCGGTGGCGGGCTCAGCGACGACACCGCGATCCTCACCCCGCAGAAGCCGGCCCCCGAACCGGACGGCCACGGCTACGGTCACCCCGGTGACAACGTCTCCGGACACACCCTGACCAGCGGCATCCCGGTCGTCCCGACCGACCGCAACGCGCCCTACGGATCGGACGTGCCCTCCGACGGTCCGCTGCGGCACACGCCCCCGAAGCTGCCCGACCCGGTCCCGCCGCCGTCGGCGAGCTCGGCGAAGCCGCCGAAGAAGGGCCGCAACAAGCTCGTGCTGCTGTGCGGCGGCGTGGTCTTCCTCGCCGGTGTCGCCTACGGCGCCGGCCTGCTGATGAACCACTCGGACGTGCCCAAGGGCACCACCGTGCTCGGCGTCGACATCGGCGGCGGCACCCGGGACGACGCCGTGGAGAAGCTCGACGCGGCCTTCGAGGACCGGGTGGCCAAGCCGCTGAAGCTGACGGTGAGCGGCAGGACCGTGGAGCTCACGCCGGACCAGGCCGGGCTCCAGTTCGACATGCAGGCCACGGTCGCCGAGGCGGCCAAGAGCGACTACAACCCGGTCTCCGTGATCGGCTCCCTGTTCGGCAACCACCGGGTCGTCGAGCCGGTCATGCCGGTCGACGAGGAGAAGCTGCACGCCGCCCTGCAGGACGCGGCCGGCGGGTCCGGTTCCGTGACCGAGGGCACGATCAGGTTCGAGTCGGGCCGGGCCGTGCCCGTGTATCCCAAGGCGGGCAAGGGCATCCACGTCGCCAGGGCCGCCGGTGTGGTGGAGCAGGCCTACCGCGGCCAGGTCGAGACCGGCGCCTTCTCGCCGGTGAACGTGCCGACGAGCATCCAGCAGCCCAAGGTCTCCAAGGCCGAGGTCGACCGGATGATGAAGGAGTTCGCCGAACCGGCGATGTCGGCCAACGTGACCGTGCAGACCGACGCGGCGCACTCGGTCCCGATGAGCCCGCAGAAGTCCCTGTGGAAGTTCCTCAGGGTCGAGGCCGTCAACGGCAAGCTGGTCGACAAGCCCGACCTGGCCGCCCTGAAGAACCTCTACGGCCAGGCGTTCGACGACGTGCGCATCACCCGGGGCAACGGCGAGAAGACGCCGGTCACGCCGCAGGACGTCTACGTCGCCCTCCGCCAGGTACTGACGAGCAGGACCGACCGCGTCGCCGTCATCGAGACCAACCCCAACTGACGCACCGATCGCCCAGGGCACCCGGCAACCGTCGGGTGCCCTGTGCTCTGTGTATCTGTGCCCTTGTGCCCTGCACGGGGTGCGGCCGTGCCGGGTCCGCTGCCGTGGGGCGGAGGGCCCGGAGGCCTTGTCGGCGCGCGGCCGGCGAAGGGATGCGGTGCCGCCGTGTGCGGCCTACTCGGGTGCACCGCCGCCGCGCGGCCCGCTGGGCGGCGGGTCCGGACGGCGCGGGTCCGGACGGCGGCGCGCGCCTCAGTTCAGCTTGGCGCGGGCCACCCGCGCCTCCCCGCGCACCTTCTCGGCGGCGCCCTCGTCCACCGCCGCCACCAGATCCGCGTAGGCGTCCAGCTCCGCGGCGCCCGCGAGGAACTCGCCCCGCTGCACCAGCAGCAGCGCCCGCTCGTAGCGCAGCCGGGCCGGGTGCGCGGGCAGCAGCAGCGACAGCTCCAGCGCCCACAGCGACACGTCGGAGCGCTCCGGCCGCGCGGCGGCCCACGCGCGGATGTTGTTCAGGATCCGCAGCACGACCTCCAGCGGCCGCGCCGGTTCCAGCATCGACGGATCAAGCGGCGTCCCCGTCGACCCCACGACCAGCAGCTCGGCGTCCGGCCCGGTCAGCACCCGCCCGCCGTCGAACGGGTCCGCGAGCACCTGATCCTCCGCAGGCCCGAACCCGACGACGAAGTGCCCCGGCAGCGCGACCCCGTACACCGGCGCCCCCGCCCGCCTGGCCACCTCCAGCCACACCACCGACAGCAGGATCGGCAGCCCGCGCCGCCGCTGGAGCACGTCGTGCAGCAACGACGACTCCAGGCGCCGGTAGTCGCCCGGCGTGCCGTGGAACCCGCACCGCTCGCCGAGCAGGTCCCGCAGCGCCCCCGCCCAGGCGCGCGGCCCGCCCGGCCGGTACGGCAGCAGCCCGGCCAGCCGGTCCAGCTCGATCTGCGCGGCGTCGATGCCCGTGTCGTCCAGCGTGGCGTCCCCCGACGCGCCGATCAGCAGGCACAGCAGCGACAGGTCGGGGCGCTCGGAGCGGGCCTCGGCGGCGAACCGGTCACGCAGTTCGGCGGACCGTTCCGGGGGCGGCGGGAAGGGAGGACGCATAGCAGGCTGGTGCCCTCTCACGGTGCTTCGTACCGGCCGTCGGCACCGGTTTCCGGCGCGCGGTAGTGGTGGTAGGCGTGGTGCGGAGCGAAGCCCAGGCGCGTGTACAGCTCGCGCGCCGCCGTGTTGTCCCGCTCGACCTGGAGCCAGGCGGCCGACGCGCCCTCGTCCAGGGCCTGCCGGGCCAGCGCCGTCATCACGGCCGTGGCCAGCCCGCGCCGCCGCAGCGCCGGATCGACCTCGACGGCTGCGAACCCGGCCCACCGGCCGTCCACCACGCACCGCCCGACGGCCGCGGGCGCCTCGCTCCCGGCGGCGCCCGGCACGGTCGCGAACCACACCGAGGGTCCGCTCCCGGCCCCGCCCGGCCCGGCGGACCCCAGCACCCTCAGGGCCACCTCGCTCACGCCTTTGCGCTGGTAGCGCGCCAGCCACGCCTCGTCCGCCTCCCGCGCCAGCCGCACTCCCTCGGCCTCGCCCCGGTCGGCCACGGGCGCGAGCGCCCCGGTCCACAGCTCCGCCGTCACCTCCCGCACCCAGCCGCGCCGCTCCAGCTCCGCGCACAGCGGCTCCTGCGTGCCCTCGGCGCCGGTCGCGGTCTGGACGTAGGCGGGCAGTCCGCGCTCGCCGTACCAGCGGCGCACGGTGCTCAGCGCCTCGTCGAGCGGCCTGCCGGGGTCGCCGAGCGGCAGCACCGAGTTGGCGCGCCGGGTGAACCCCCGCGCCGCCCGCAGCTCCCAGTCGCCCAGCCGCTCGCTCTCCACCGGCCGCCAGGCCCGCGCCGAGATCCGGGCCAGCTCCTCGTACGACGCGGCGGGCCCCCGGCGGCGGGCCGGGGCGGACGGGACCACCTTGCCCGCCACGAGCGCGGTGTACGGGATGCGGACGCTCTCGCCGGACTTGCGTGTGATGAGCAGCACACCGTCGGTCCATGATGTGAGAACACCGACCGTGTCGGTGAACTTCTCCGGCGTGGCCCCAGGTTCCCTCAAGCACCTCACGGAGACCCGTTTGCCCACGTCAGCAGCGGTGATAAGGACCTCAAGGCGCCCGGCGGCAGAGATTTCCACAGGTCAGTTCACCCCTCCTGTTCGGATCATGCCCAGGAACGGAGATACTAGGGGCGGGCATCGACGACGCCGCGCTCCCGCGCGCCAGGCGGCGGAGCCTGAGGAGGCCCGCCAGCGCCCTATCGAGGAGGAACGACAGCGTGACCTACGTCATCGCGCAGCCTTGTGTCGACGTCAAGGACAAGGCGTGCATCGAGGAGTGCCCGGTCGACTGCATCTACGAGGGCCAGCGGTCCTTGTACATCCACCCGGACGAATGCGTCGACTGTGGGGCCTGTGAGCCGGTGTGCCCGGTGGAGGCCATCTTCTACGAGGACGACACTCCGGAGGAGTGGAAGGACTACTACAAGGCGAACGTCGAGTTCTTCGACGAGCTGGGCTCGCCCGGTGGTGCCAGCAAGCTGGGGCTGATCGAGCGCGACCACCCGTTCATCGCCGCGCTGCCGCCGCAGGCCGGCGAGGGCGCCGAGTAATCCCCGCAGGCGGCCCGAACAGCGCGCCGCCTCGGTCCCGTACGGCCTTTTTCACCGCGACGGCCGTACGGGACCGAGGCGTTTGCGGTCCGAGCCGCGCCGCACAGCACGAAAGCGAGCCAGAGAACGTGTCCGCAGTGTCCGACCGCCCGCCCGTCGCCCGCCGCAGCCCCGCCGAGGGGTCACTGCGCGACCGCCTTCCGGACTTCCCCTGGGACAGGCTGGCGCCGTACAAGCAGACGGCCGCCGCGCACCCGGACGGCCTCGTCGACCTGTCCGTCGGCACCCCGGTCGACCCGGTGCCCGAGCTGATCCAGAAGGCGCTGACGGACGCGGCGGACTCCCCGGGCTACCCGACGGTGTGGGGCACGCCGGAGCTGCGCGACGCGATCACCGGCTGGGTGGAGCGCCGGCTGGGCGCCCGGGACGTCACGCACCGGCACGTGCTGCCCGTCGTGGGCTCCAAGGAGCTCGTGGCCTGGCTGCCGACCCAGCTGGGCCTCGGCCCCGGCGACCGGGTGGCGTACCCGCGCCTGGCGTACCCGACGTACGAGGTGGGTGCCCGGCTGGCGCGCGCCGACCACGAGGCGTACGACGACCCGACCGAGCTGGACCCGGCCGGGCTGCGGCTGCTGTGGCTGAACTCCCCGTCCAACCCGACGGGCAGGGTCCTGGCCAAGGACGAGCTGACCCGGATCGTGGCCTGGGCCCGCGAGCACGGCGTGCTGCTCTTCTCCGACGAGTGCTACCTGGAGCTGGGCTGGGAGGCCGACCCGGTCTCGGTCCTGCACCCGGACGTCAACGGCGGCTCCTACGACGGCATCGTCGCGGTGCACTCCCTGTCCAAGCGGTCCAACCTGGCCGGCTACCGCGCCGCCTTCCTCGCCGGTGACCCGGAGGTCCTCGGCCCGCTGCTGGAGATCCGCAAGCACGGCGGCATGATGACGTCGGCGCCGACGCAGGCGGCGACCGTCGCGGCCCTGGGTGACGACGCGCACGTGCGTGAGCAGCGCGAGCGCTACGCGGCCCGCCGCGAGGTGCTGCGCGAGGCGCTGCTGAAGCACGGCTTCCGCATCGAGCACAGCGAGGCCAGCCTCTACCTGTGGGCCACGCGGGACGAGTCCTGCTGGGACACGGTGGCGCACCTGGCGGAGCTCGGCATCCTCGTGGCGCCGGGCGACTTCTACGGCCCGGCGGGCGAGCGGTTCGTCCGCGTGGCCCTGACGGCGACGGACGAGCGCATCCGGGCGGCGGCGCAGCGGCTGACCTCCGCGTAGGCGCGCGTACGCGCACACGGAAAGCGGCGGGGCCCAGGAACGGAATCCTGGGCCCCGCCGCTGTTACGTGCCCGGCGGGGGAGGGTCAGCCGAGCGGCAGTCCCTTGGTGGGCAGCTGCTGGGTCGGCAGGCCGCCCTTCGTCACGCTGCCGGCGGCCTCGCCGACGACGCCCCCGGTGGAGCCGGCCATGTCACCGGCCGCCTGCTGCGCGGCGGGCGTGGCCTGCTTGACGGCCTTGCCACCGGTCTTGCCCACGGCGGGCACCGCCTTCTCGACCGTCTTGCCGCCGGTCTTGCCCGCGGCCTTGGTGACGTTCTGCGCCGCGCCGTCGAGGGTCTTGCCGGCGTTCGCCCCGTCCAGGGCGGTGAGCCCGCCGAGGTTGGGGGTGGCCGGCAGTTCGGGCGCCGCGCTGGCGGAGCCGGCCGCACCGACCCCGGCGGCCGCTCCTGCAGCGACGAGCAGCGCGGCACGGGCGATCCGGCGGGTCAGGGGGAGGGACATGATGCTCCTTCGACGGGAGAGAACGGTGAAGTGTCGAACCGGGCCCGGGAGTTGACCGACTCGTTGTTGATCGTCCGGGCTCGGACCCAGTGACTACCGCTCGAATCGCGCGAAGGTTGCGGCGCACCAACGTAAAGAGTTGGTAATGCGTCGCATAATCGCCTGCGGAGGAAAACGGGCAAATGCCGCCCGGTGTGAAAGTGTGCCGAATCCTTACAGCCCTTGATTACCAAGGCTTTCCGACGGCTCGGGGTGACGGACGAAAGCCTGCGCAGCAACGCTTTTGGCGGCAGGGCGAGTGACCCTCGCGAGTGACGGCCCGTACTACTGCGCGGTCACGATGCGGACCGCGCCGGCGCCCTTCTCCGCGCCCGCGGCTCCCGCGCCGCCGACCGGACGCCACTGGCTGTCCGTGTGCCCCGCGGTCCACTCCCGGCCCGCGTACGTCACCTTCTGGATGTGCAGCGCCGAGGCGTTGGCCACCGCCCAGTGCGCCAGCTGCCAGCCGCGCCGCCCCCGGTTCCGCTCCCCGGACGAGCCCGGCTCGGCGGTCACCGGCAGCACCACCGTGCGCCCACCGGCGCCGCCCTCCTGCTCCGGGGAGGCCGTCGGCGTGGACGCCGGCCCGGCGGCGCCCACCTCGGCGCCCGCCGGCTGGAGCGCGTCCCGCCCGAAGTCGCGCACCAGCGCCGCGCGCACCGCCTCCGGGCCCGACACGCGGGTGGCGCCCGGCCGTCCCTCGCAGGTCAGTGTGGCCGCCGAGCGTCCGGTGAGGGCGGCGGCCAGCAGCGTGGCGTCCGGCTCGTGCTTGGCGTACGCCTGCGGGAAACCGCTGCGCTGCACGCGCTGCGCGGCGACCGTCAGCGGCAGCCGCGTGTAGCCGGGCACCTCGACCAGGTGGTCGTAGAACTTCGCCGACGCGTACGTCGGGTCCATGATCTCCGCCGGGGTGCCCCAGCCCTGCGAGGGCCGCTGCTGGAACAGGCCGAGGGAGTCCCGGTCGCCGTAATCGATGTTGCGCAGGGCGGACTCCTGGAGCGCGGTCGCGAGCGCGATCGTCACGGCCCGCTCCGGCAGGCCCCGCGCGGTGCCGACAGCAGTGATCGTCGCCGCGTTCACCGCCTGCTCCGGCGAGAACTCGTAGGTCGCCCCGTCGCCCTTGGCGGAGACGACCTCGCAGCCGGGCCCACCCCTGCTTCCGGTGACGTACTGCACGGCGAGGTAGCCGGCGACCGCGAGCAGGACCACGAGGGCCGCCCCGAACCGGAGGAGGCGGCCGCGGCGCTTGGAGGAGGGGGGCGGCTCTGACACGCGTACAAGGTACTTGAGGCCGGGGCCGGCCCGGAGCCGGGTGTGGACAGTGCCACGGAGGCCGGGGCGTTAGGGTCGACGGCATGGCCGACACCCCGCTTGACCTCACCCTGGACGCCGCGAGGCTCACCGCCCGGCTCGTCGACTTCCCCTCCGAGAGCGGCACCGAGAAGCCCCTCGCGGACGCGATCGAGACCGCCCTGCGCGCCCTGGGGCACCTGACGGTCGACCGGTACGGCAACAACGTGGTGGCCCGCACGAACCTGGGGCGGCCGGAGCGGGTCGTCCTCGCCGGGCACATCGACACCGTGCCGATCGCCGGCAACGTCCCCTCGCGCCTGGACGAGGACGGCGTGCTCTGGGGCTGCGGCACCTGCGACATGAAGGCGGGCGTCGCGGTCCAGCTGCGCATCGCGGCGACGGTCCCGGCCCCCAACCGCGACCTGACGTTCGTCTTCTACGACAACGAGGAGGTCGCCGCCGACCTCAACGGCCTCAAGCACGTCGCCGAGGCCCACCCGGAGTGGCTCGAGGGCGACTTCGCGGTGCTGCTGGAGCCGTCCGACGGGCAGGTCGAGGGCGGCTGCCAGGGCACCCTGCGGGTGCTGCTGAAGACCAAGGGCGAGCGGGCGCACTCGGCGCGCGGCTGGATGGGCTCCAACGCCATCCACGCGGCGGCGCCCATCCTGGCCAGGCTGGCCGCCTACGAGCCGCGCCACCCCGTGATCGACGGCCTGGAGTACCGCGAGGGCCTGAACGCGGTCGGCATCACGGGCGGCGTCGCGGGCAACGTCATCCCGGACGAGTGCGTCGTGACCGTCAACTTCCGGTACGCGCCCGACCGCACGGAGGACGAGGCGCTGGCCCACGTCCGCGAGGTGTTCGCGGACTGCGGCGTCGAGGAGTTCGTCGTGGACGACCACAGCGGCGCCGCGCTGCCCGGCCTGTCCCACCCCGCCGCGGCGGCCTTCATCAAGGCGGTCGGCGGCACCCCGCAGCCCAAGTACGGCTGGACCGACGTGTCCCGGTTCTCCTCGCTCGGTGTGCCCGCGGTGAACTACGGCCCCGGCAATCCGCACCTGGCCCACAAGCGGGACGAACGGGTGGACACCGCGAAGATCCTGGCGGGCGAGGAGCGGCTGCGGGCCTGGCTCACCGCGTGACACCCCGGGCCGCCGCGGGCCGGGCCGTGTTTACGGCGCTTCACCCGCGGACATGCGGAGGTCCCCCTGACGTAACCCCTGTGGATCTACGCTGAGGCCGAACGACACGCCGACGGAGGGAGCACACATGGCTACCGGAAACCCCGAGGGGAAGAGGCGGCCGCCCGAGGAGCAGCGCCTGGGGCCGGTCCTCCGCAGGCGGGACCAGGTACAGGCCAGCACCACCGACCAGCGGCTGCTGGACGCGGGCGGCCCGTCGGACTGGGTGCACACCGACCCCTGGCGCGTGCTGCGCATCCAGTCGGAGTTCATCGAGGGCTTCGGCACCCTCGCCGAACTCCCGCCCGCGATCAGCGTGTTCGGCTCCGCCCGCACCCCGGCAGGATCGCCGGATTACGAGGCGGGCGTGCGGCTCGGCCGGGGCCTGGTGGAGGCGGGCTTCGCCGTCATCACCGGCGGCGGGCCGGGCGCCATGGAGGCCGCCAACAAGGGCGCCTGCGACGCGAGCGGCATCTCGGTCGGCCTCGGCATCGAGCTGCCCTTCGAGCAGGGACTCAACCCCTACGTCGACATCGGCCTCAACTTCCGTTACTTCTTCGTCCGGAAGATGATGTTCGTCAAGTACGCGCAGGGCTTCGTCGTCCTGCCCGGCGGCCTCGGCACGCTCGACGAACTCTTCGAGGCCCTGACCCTGGTCCAGACGCAGAAGGTCACCCGCTTCCCGATCGTCCTGTTCGGCACCGAGTACTGGGGCGGCCTGGTCGACTGGCTCAGGGGCACCGTGATCGCCCAGGGCAAGGCCGCCGAGAAGGACCTGATGCTGTTCCACGTCACGGACGACGTGGACGAGGCCGTCGCCCTGGTCTCGAAGGAAGCCGGCCGCTAGGACGTCACGCCAGACCCCGGCGGGCCACCGCCGGGGGACGGTGGCCGGCGATCGACGCCACCATGTCCAGCACCTGCCGGGTCTCGGCGACCTCGTGCACCCGGTACACCTGCGCCCCGAGCCACGCGGAGACCGCGGTCGTCGCCAGCGTCCCCAGCACCCGCTCCCTCACCGGCCGGTCCAGCGTCTCCCCGACGAAGTCCTTGTTCGACAGCGACACCAGCACCGGCCAGCCCGTCTCCACCATCTCGCCGAGCCGCCGCGTCGCCTCCAGGCTGTGCCGCGTGTTCTTCCCGAAGTCGTGCCCCGGGTCGATCAGCACCGACTCCCGCGGCACGCCCAGCGCCACCGCCCGCTCGGCCAGCCCGACCGTCACGCGCAGGATGTCCGCCATCACGTCGTCGTACGTCACCCGGTGCGGGCGCGTGCGCGGTTCGGCGCCCCCCGCGTGCGTGCACACCAGGCCCACCCGGTACCGCGCCGCGACCTCCGCGAGCTTCGGGTCGACGCCGCCCCACGCGTCGTTCAGCAGGTCGGCGCCCGCCTCGCACACGGCCTCGCCGACCTCGTGCCGCCAGGTGTCCACGCTGATCACGACGTCCGGGAAACGCCGCCGCACCTCGGCCACGAAGCCGACCGTGCGCCGCGCCTCCTCCTCGGCGGTGACCTCCTCGCCGGGCCCGGCCTTCACCCCGCCGATGTCGATGATCGCGGCGCCTTCGGCCACCGCCTGCTCCACGCGCGCGAGCGCCGGCTCGTCGCGGAAGGTGGCCCCCTGGTCGTAGAAGGAGTCCGGGGTCCGGTTCACGATGGCCATGATCACCGGCTCGTGCGGGTCGAATGCGCGCCTGCCCAGCCTGAGCATCCCCTGTGACCTCTCCCTGTGCGTCCCCGTCCACGGCCGCCTGCGACCCTAGCTGTCAGAGTCGCATGGCACGATCGGAGCCTGACACATCCGCATCCGATCCATCCGACGTGGGGGCCCCAGCGATGGTGATGTTCTTGTTCCTGATCGTGGCGCTCGCCGTCGTGGTCTCCGGGGTGACCCTCGCCGTCGTGGGCGGCGGCGAGCGCGCCCCGCTGCCCGACGCCGCGCCCGAGCGGCTCCAGGACCACCTGCCGCCGGACCGGCCGCTCGGCCGTGCCGACGTGGAGCGCCTGCGCTTCCCGCTCGCCGTGCGCGGCTACCGCATGGCCGACGTGGACGACGCCCTCGGCCGCCTCGGCGCCGAGCTCGCCGAGCGGGACGCCCGCATCGCCGACCTGGAGTCCGCGCTGGCCGGAGCCCGGGCCGCCGCCCACCACGCCGCCGTGGAGAAGCCCGCCCCGGAGGACGAGCAGTGAGCACGGCACTCGCCGGTCCCGACGGCGCCCCGCGCTGCCCCTGGGCCCTGTCCACGCCGGACTACGTGACCTACCACGACGAGGAGTGGGGCCGCCCGGTCCACGGCGACGACGCGCTGTACGAGCGGCTCAGCCTGGAGGCCTTCCAGTCCGGCCTGTCCTGGATCACCATCCTGCGCCGCCGCCCCGGCTTCCGCGCCGCCTTCGCCGGCTTCGACATCGCCAAGGTCGCCGCCTTCACCGACGACGACCGCGAACGGCTCCTGGCCGACACCGGCATCATCCGCAACCGCGCCAAGATCGACGCCACGCTCGCCAACGCGCGCGTGCTGGCCGACTGGGCCCCGGGCGACCTGGACGACCTGATCTGGTCCCACGCCCCCGAGCCCGGCCGCCCGGTCCCGAAGACCCTCGCGGACGTCCCGGCGGTCACCCCCGAGTCGACGGCCCTGTCCAAGGCCCTGAAGAAACGGGGCCTGCGCTTCGTGGGCCCGACGACGGCGTACGCGCTGATGCAGGCGTGCGGGCTGGTGGACGACCACCTGGAGACGTGCGTGGCGCGCGGACCCCGCGCGTGAGGGCGCGGGGTCCCGGCGGCGCTCACCGGCCCAGGTACCGCGGCTTCTCCTTGTCGACGAACGCCCGCACCGCGATCGCGTGGTCCTCGGAGGAACCCGCCCGCGACTGGAGTTCCTCCTCCTTCTCCAGCGTCTCCTCCAGCGAGTGCGTCAGCCCGTACGCCACGGCCTCCTTCAGCGCCGCGTAGGCGACCGTCGGCCCGGCGGCCAGCGCCCGCGCCGCCTTCTCCGCCTCGGCCCGCAGCTCCGCGGCCGGCACGATCCGGTTGGCGATGCCCAGCTCGTACGCCTCCTGCGCGCCGATGTTCCGCGGGAACAGCAGCAGGTCGGCGGCCCGGCCCGGACCGACGACGCGGGGCAGCGTCCACGAGATGCCGGAGTCGGCGGTCAGCGCCACACCGGCGAACGACGTGTTGAACGCGGCCGTGTCCGCCACCAGCCGGTAGTCCGCCGCGAGGGCGAAGCCGAAGCCCGCCCCGGCCGCCACGCCGTTCACCGCGGCGACCACCGGCTTCGCGGCGCCGGCCAGCGCCCGCACGATCGGGTTGTAGTGCTCCCGCACCGTGCTCATCGTCTGCCCCGAGCCGGACTCCCGGTCCGCGGCCAGCAGCCCGATGTGCTCCTTGAGGTCCTGGCCGACGCAGAACGCCCGCTCACCGGCGGCCGTCAGCAGCACCGCCCGCACGGCGTCGTCGTCCGCGGCGGACCTCACCGCGTCCCGCAGGGCGACCTTGGTCTCGACATTCAGCGCGTTCATCGCCTCGGGGCGGTTCAGCGTGATCGTCGCGAGCCCGTCGCTCACCTCGTAGAGCACGGTGTCGGCCATGGCGTATCCCCTCCGTGTGGCGGTTGTCTGCAGGACAGCATGGCGGAGATCAACGACCGCGGAACCGACCGGCCGTGTGAGCTGCGTCAAACAATTCCGTGCCGTTTCCGTTCGGTGGAAGTGTGTGCGGGCGCGCAGTATCGCAGTCACTTCGCCGAATTGAGTGGTTTTGCTCGCGTGCGTTGCCCAAGCGATGCCGACCGATGTTGGTCATCGGGTCCTGCGATGCGGGATAATGGCTGGGAAGCAATGTGTTCGATGCCGGTGTCGCGCGCGTGCCCGTTCCGGACCGTGCGTGCCCTTCAGGGGGCCGTCGGCTTTGACGATGAGCTGGTTTCAGGAAGGGGAACGAGCATGGCGGCCATGAAGCCGCGGACGGGTGACGGCCCGCTCGAGGTGACCAAGGAGGGGCGGGGCATCGTCATGCGCGTTCCGCTCGAAGGCGGCGGTCGGCTCGTCGTCGAGCTGACCCCGGACGAGGCCGACGCGCTCGGCGACGCTCTCAAGAAGGTCGTCGGCTGACGCGCAAGCGACCATACCCTTTCAGTGCCCCGGCGCCGCGTGCGGTGCCGGGGCCGCTGTTTTCCCGGGAATTCCCGGCGAAACGGCGTGCTTCTCGACACGGGCGAGGGACTTTCGGCGCGGTGCGGGTTTCTCGGTGAGGAGGAGATTCCCGTTCCGGCTCAGTACTGTTCCGAGCGGCCGGGTGCCTGCCCGGTGCCGGGCCGGGTGGGCCTCAGCGCTTCACCGCGCACAGCAGGCCGTCGCCCACCGGCAGCACCGACGGCACGAGTTCCTGGCTCTCGCGTACCGTACGCAGCACCTCGCGCAGCCGCAGCACCTCGGTCGGCTGGGGCCCCGAGTCCACGGTCCGGCCGTTGGCGAAGACGCCCTCGAAAACGACCAGTCCACCGGGGCGCAGCAGACGCAACGATTCAGCGAGGTAGTCGAGGTACTCGAGCCGGTCGCCGTCGCAGAACACGAGGTCGTACCCGGCGTCCGCGAGCCGCGGCAGCACGTCCAGGGCGCGGCCGGGGATGAAACGGGCCCGGTTGCTGGCGAAGCCGGCGGCCCGGAAGGCCTGGCGGGCGAACTGCTGGTGTTCCGGCTCCGGGTCGACCGTGGTGAGGACCCCGTCCGGCCGCATGCCGTGCAGCAGATGAATCCCGGACACGCCGCAGCCCGTCCCGATCTCGGCGACGGCCTTCGCGTCCACGGCGGCGGCGAGCAACCGCAGCGCGGAGCCCGTGCTGGGCGACACCGAGCGCAGCCCTGCCTCACGGGCCCGGTCGCGGGCCCAGTGCAGCGCGTCGTCCTCGGCGACATAGGCGTCGGCGAACGCCCAGCTCGTCTGCCGGTTGCCGCTAATGACCCTCTCCTGTCCCCGTGGTTGCCTGGGCGTGACTGTATCCGTTGGCGCCGGGAACCCGCAGATGGGACCGGTCGTTTAAAGGGATGAGCGAGTGGCGGATGCCGTGACGGGGGGTGACGGGTGGACCAGGACGACGAGCAAGTGCTGACGCAGCCGTACGAGCCGTGCCAGCCGAGATCAATTTCTCGTAAAACCGCTTATCCGGAGCTAACGGGCGAGGTGGCTATGGTAGGGGCTCCACTGGACACCACCAGAGCCGACAGGGGAGGTGCGGCTGCGCCTGTGGATCGGAGAGGAGCGCTGCGGCGCTTCCTCGGATCGGCGGGCAGGCCGAGATCCGTGAACGACACCGCTGCTGACCACAGCCACGCCGCTGATCACCCGCAGACCGCGACGTTCTCCACCGACGCGGACGGGTCGGCGTGGACTCCGCCCACGTGGGAGGAGATCGTCAGCACGCACAGTGGTCGGGTCTACCGCCTCGCCTACCGCCTCACGGGCAACCAGCACGACGCCGAGGACCTCACCCAGGAGGTCTTCGTCCGCGTCTTCCGTTCCCTGTCGACGTACACGCCGGGGACCTTCGAGGGCTGGCTGCACCGCATCACCACGAACCTGTTCCTGGACATGGTCCGCCGCAAGCAGCGCATCCGTTTCGACGCGCTCGGCGAGGACGCGGCCGAGCGGCTGCCCAGCCGGGAGCCCAACCCGCAGCAGATCTTCAACGACGCGCACTTCGACGCGGACGTGCAGCAGGCCCTCGACACGCTCGCCCCCGAGTTCCGTGCCGCGGTCGTGCTGTGCGACATCGAAGGGCTGTCGTACGAGGAGATCGCCGCGACCCTCGGCGTCAAGCTCGGCACGGTGCGCTCCCGGATCCACCGCGGGCGCTCCCAGCTGCGCAAGGCCCTCGCGCACCGCTCGCCGGAGGCCCGGGCCGAACGCCGCTCCTTCATGGCCCGCGTGCCGGCACTGGGAGGAGGGGGCGCGAGCACGTGAGCGGGTCACGGCCGAAACCTGTCGAGGGACACCTCGCGGAACAGCATCTGGGAGACCGACTCGCCGCCCTGGTGGACGGTGAGCTCGGTCATGACGCGCGCGAGCGCGTACTGGCGCACGTCGCCACCTGCCCGAAGTGCAAGGCGGAGGTGGACGAGCAGCGCCGGCTGAAGAACGTCTTCGCGGAGACGGCCCCGCCGCCGCCCTCCGAGAGCCTGCTGGCCCGCCTCCAGGGGCTGCCGGGCGGCGACACGGACGGCGGTTCCCCGCGCCTGGGCGACGGTGGCTTCGGCGGCCTGCCCGGCCGGTTGGGGGCGTCCGGGGCCTTCGGAGTGAAGCGGGACGACCGCTTCCCGTTCGGTTACGCCCCCGCCGCGTCCCACGCCGCGGTGCTGCCGCCCTCCCCGGGCCGCGGCTTCCGCATCCACGACGTCGGCCGCCACGACTCCGACCGGCCCGCGTCGCGCGGGCTGCGGTTCGCGTTCGTCGCCGCCGGGGCCGTGTCGCTGGCCGCGATCGCGCTCGGCGGGGTCACCACGGGCACGACGGCGGACACGTCCGAGGCGCGCGGCGGCTCCGGCAGCAACGTCACTCCGCTGCGCACCCAGGGCACGGGAGCCACGGGCACCCCCGAGTCCCAGCGCCGCCGCACGGCGGGACCGGTGCTCGCCCAGGGCGGTCAGCAGGCGCTCGGCGAGACCCCGGCCGCGCCGACCGCGGTGTCCGCGCCGCTGCTGCCCGGTGGTCTGCCGTCCCCGGCCGCGGTCCGGCAGCACCTGCTTCCGCTGACCACACCTGTCGAGGCAGGCGCGGCTGTCCTGTCCCCGCTGATACGTCCGCTGTCCGCGACCCCGCCGGTCACCCTGACGTCGTGGCCCACGCCCTCCGGTCTGCTCGCCGCGACCGTCCCCGACGCCACCTCGGCCCCCACGCCGGTGCCGTCCCCGTCCTCCCACCACCTTCCCTAGCGGGCCACCGGCACTCGTCCCGCACACCAGGCCGCGGCCGGGCAACGGCTCCTGCTCGGCGCGGCCGGCCCTGCCCGGCCCACGCCCGCCCACACGTCCGCAGGGCCCGCCGCCCCGGACTCCGCTTCCCCGGCGTCTGCGCGCCGGCCCACGAACCTGATTGAATCCGGGGTGGGCCGCGCCCCCGCCAGCGTGCCGGGCGCGGAGTCGACGAACCGCGGCCACCGCCGACGAGCCGTGCCGCGGCCAGCGGGGGGAGAGCATGAACGAGGGGAAGCCCACACAGGGCCCTGCTGGGCAGCAGGAGGCGTCGGGAAGCGTGCCGGGGCAGCCGGAGACACACGGGCCGCTGACGCCGGGCACGACCCCCACGGGGTCACACGCGGACGACGCGGGGGCGGACTTCGACCCGCGACACCCGGAACCTAGCTGCGCCGCCGCCACCGTCGAGCCGGAACACCGAACCGGGTCGGAGGCCGCCGGAGCCACCGACGACGCGGGGCACCGGTCGGCGGGGCACCGGTCGGAGGGGGCGGGGTCGGTCGGCGCCACCGGTGGGGCGGGGCCGGGACACCGGTCCGAGGCGGGTGCGGACGCCGACGGCGACTATGAGCTGGAGCGTCCGGCAACGGCTGACGCCGGGGCCGACTCGGAGGCGGCCGAGGCTGCTGAGGTGTCCGAGGTATCCGGGGTCTCCGAGGCGGCCGAAGTGTCCGAGAGGGCTGAGAGCTCGGAGAGGACGGCGACCCCCGAGGCACGCGCCGCGTCCGCCTCCGCCACCGCGTCCGTCGCCGTCGCCGTCGCCGGAGACCCCAGTGCACCCGCCGCTTCCGCCCCCCTCACCGGAGACCCGACCGGCCTCAGCACCGGCCCTGACACCGCCGCCCCCCACACAGCCCCCCACGCCCCCCTGAGCCCCGCAGACGAGCGGCCCAAGCCGCTGCACGACCCGGACCCGTACAGCACCCCGCCGTACGGCGAGCCGGGGCCCTGGGCCCCCGCGCCGCCCGTGCAGCACCCGGCGACCACGCCGGCGCACGGAACGGCCGTGGCGACGCAGCCGGGGGCGCCCGTGCCGCCGGTCCAGCACACTGCGCCCGCACCCGCGCCGGGGTCGCCCGTGCCGCCGGTCCAGCCCACGTTGCCCGCACCCAGCCCCGGGACGGCCGTGCCGCCGCCGGTTCAGCACACTGCGCCCGCACCCCAGCCAGGGACGCCAGTGCCGCCGCCGGTCCAGCCCACGGCGCCCGCACCCGGGCCCGGGACGGCCGTGCTGCCGAGTCAGGGCGGACCCGGTCCGGCGGCGCCGGCTCCGCACCCGGCGCCCGTGCCGGCCCACGGGACCGCCGCTCCCGCGCCCCAGCCCCAGGCGCCCCACGCCGCCGCCTCACCGGCCCCCGGCGCCCTTCCCGCGCCCCAGGAGGCCACTCCCGACCCCTGGCGGCGTTACGACCCCTGGGCCGCTTCCGCCGGCGCCGGGGTGCTGCAGCAGACCGGTGCCGCCGTGCCGAGCCGTGAGCAGCGGCGCCGGCGCGGGCGCAGGGTGGTGCTCGGCGGCATCCTGCTGGTCGCGCTCGTTTCCGGCGGCGTCGGCGGTGTCGTCGGCGCCTACCTCGAACGCAACGGCGGCGTCGGAGGCGTCGAACTGCCGCAGGCCGGCAAGGAGGCCTCCGGGCGGGCGCCCGACAGCGTGGCCGGGATCGCCGCCCGCGCCCTCCCCGGCGTCGTCACGCTGCACGTCAGCGGCGGCGGCGAACAGGGCACCGGCACCGGCTTCGTCCTCGACGACCGCGGCCACATCCTCACCAACAACCACGTCGTCGAGCCCGCCGGGTCCGACGGCGAGATAACGGTGACGTTCCACAGCGGCGACACCGCCAGGGCCAGGGTCGTGGGCCGGGACAGCGGCTACGACCTCGCCGTCGTGCGGGTCAGCGGCGTCAAGGGCCTCACCCCGATGCCCCTCGGCAACTCGGACAACGTGCGCGTCGGCGACCCCGTCGTCGCCATCGGCGCGCCCTTCGACCTGGCCGGCACGGTCACCTCCGGGATCATCAGCGCCAAGCAGCGCCCCATCACGGCGGGCGGCGAGAAGGGCGACGGCAGCGACGTCTCGTACGTGGACGCGCTGCAGACCGACGCGCCCATCAACCCGGGCAACTCCGGCGGGCCGCTGCTCGACGCCCAGGGCCGCGTCATCGGCATCAACTCCGCCATCCGCTCCGCCGACAGCGGCGCCGAGCTGGAGGGCGGCCAGTCCGGCTCGATAGGCCTCGGCTTCGCCATACCGATCAACCAGGGCAAGCGCGTCGCCGAGGAACTGATCAACACCGGCAGGGCGACGCATCCCGTCATCGGCATCACGCTCGACATGAACTACAGCGGCGACGGCGCCCGCGTCGGTACCAAGGGCAACGACGGCGGCCCGGCGGTCACCCCGGGCGGTCCCGGCGCCAAGGCGGGGATCAAGGCCGGCGACGTCATCACCGAGGTCGACGGGCAGCGCGTCCACTCCGGTGAGGAGCTGATCGTCAAGACCCGCGCCCACCGCCCCGGCGACCGTCTCGAACTGACCCTGACGCGCGGCGGCGAGAAGCGGACGATCTCCCTCGTCCTCGGCTCCTCGCAGGGCGACTGAGACCGGCCGCGTGGCACGCGGGGCCCACGCCGGGCCCCGCATCCCCGTTCCACCAGGCACGTAACGGGATCGTTCAGGCGAACAATGCGAAAACCGAGCGCATACACGCACGCGGACGTCACGGGGCGGTACCGGTGGAGCGGGGTCGGCGGGTACCGTGGATCCGGCCCGGACCACGGAAGACCCGCACAGACCACCGAGGGCCGAGGACCGAGGACATCGCAAGGAGCTTCAGGTGTTCAATGACATAGGACCGCTCGAGCTGGTGACGATCGTCGTCCTCGCCGTGCTCGTCTTCGGTCCGGACAAGCTCCCCAAGGTCATCCAGGACGTGATGCGGACGGTCCGGAAGGTCCGGGAGTTCTCGGAGAGCGCCAAGCAGGACATCCGGCAGGAACTGGGCCCCGAGTTCAAGGACTTCGAGTTCGAGGACCTCAACCCCAAGACGTTCATCCGCAAGCAGTTGGACAACGACGAACTGGGGCTGAAGGAGATCCGCAACGGCTTCGACCTGAAGAAGGAGATGGCCGAGGTCACGGACGCCGTGCACGGCCGCGACACCGACTCCTCCTCCGCGACGGGCACGCCGGCGTCGTCGGGCGGCCGCGTCGACATGGCCAAGAAGCCCGAGGAGCCCCGGCGCGACGAGCGCCCGCCCTTCGACGCGGACGCCACCTGATCCGTCGCCGGCGCCACCTGGGCCGTACGGGGGAGAGGTTCACCCTCGCCCGTACGTGACGCGTCTCATACGCGTCACCTGCCGCACACCCCCCGTCCAGCCCTTTCGTGTCGTGAGCACGGCGCGCGGCCGTCGCGCGGGTGACCCGCGCGACGGGCGGTTTCCGAGCTGTGTGCACGGGTGTGGATATGCTGCCGAGTTGTTGTGCGGACCGGACGAGTACGCCCGAAGGGGGGCGGGCCGGCCGGTCCGAACTAGAGCGAGGAGGCGTCCGGCACATGGAGACGACGAGTAGGGCAGTCGCGCAGGCGCCGGCCGCGGAGGACGGACAACGGGCCGCCTCCGCCCGGCGCACGGTCGACGACTTCCTGCGCGCGCCCTTCCCGTGGTACGGCCTCGACGAGGCCTTCACCGGGCCGCGCCGGCTGATGCAGGTCGGTACCGCCGCCGACGGGGCCGTGGAGCACGGTTCGATCGGGCACGGCGACGAACCCTCGGTGCGCAACGAGCACATGGCGGGCGGTGACCAGGACGCCAAGGAGAAGTTCGCGGTGGTCGTCACCGTCGCCGCCAACCCCGTACGGCGCAGCGCCGACGGCACGGGCGTGCTGGAGGCCACGTCGGTGTCCTCGGCGGCCTGGCTCGCGGGCGTGGGGCTGCTCACCTGCACCTGGCCCGGCCAGGTGGACCACACCCTGCGGGACGACTGGCTGGAGCAGCAGACCGAGACGGCGTGGGCCCTCGCGGACGACCTGGAGGGGCCCGAGTGGTCGACGCTGACGCTGCCGGTGGACGGGGTGCCGACGCCGTTCCACTACCGCGAGTCCGAGTTCGGGTGGGTGCTGGCCGGCTCCACCGGGGCCGGGGTGCACGTGGGGGCCTACGGGCGCGGGATGAGCGCGTACGGTCTCGGGTTCGCCGCGGTCAAGGACATCACGCTGTACGCGTGACGGCCGCGCCGCACGGGTGACGGAAGGGGGGCCGCGGGGGGGGGCGGGGGGTGCGGTTGTGGGTGGGGGGGTGGGTGCGGGTGCGGGTGCGGGTGGGTGCGGTTGTGGTGGGATGCGGGTGCGCCTGAGGGTCTGAGTTTGGGTGCCTGCCCGTGGCTCGTTGCGGCTCGGGTTCAGGGGTGGTGCCGGTTCGCGGG
>NZ_JARVKW010000070.1 GCF_029813775.1 Streptomyces sp. DH24
CACCGGACCTGTGCGGCGCGCAGCAGCAGCACCTCGCGCGCGTGTGGCTGCGGGGCGTGCTGCTCGCTGTGGCTGTCGTCGCCGTCGTCCCAGATGGCGACCAGCCCGAGATCCTGGACCGGTGCGAACATCGCGGCCCTCGTCCCGACGACCGCCCGCACCGCGCCCCGGCGCACGGCGAGCCACTGCGCGTACCGCTTCTCGGGGCCGGCGTCGGCGGTGAGCACGGCGTGCCGGCCCTCCCCCAGCAGCGCGGTCAGCGCGGCGTCGACCCGCGCGACGGCCCGGCCGTCGGGGACGACGACGAGCGCGCCACGTCCCGACGCCAGCGTCGCTCCCACGGCGCGCGCCAGCTCGTCGCTCCACTCGGGGCCCGGCAGCGCGCTCCACACGGCGCGCGGCGCGCCTCCCGAGGCGAGTGACTCGAGGAAGGCCGGCCCGCGCTCGTAGCGCGTCCACGATCCGGGGTCCGGTGCGGCCGGTGGTGGCAGTGGCGCCGGTGAGGGCCGTTGCTCGGCGCGGGCGTTGCGCGGCGGCACGGCCAGCTGCAGTACGTCGGCGAGGCTGCCCGCGTACCGGTCGGCGACGGACCGGGCCAGCCCCAGCAGTTCGTCGCTGAGCACCCGCTCGGGAGAGACGACCTGGGCCAGCGCGGCCAGCGGCCCGGAGTAGTCGGACTCGGCGAGCCGCGCCACGAGGAACCCGTCGATCAGGCCGCCGCCCTCGCGCCGCCCGTCCCGCACCCGGTGCCGCCCGGCCCCGAAGCGCACCCGCACCCGCACCCCGGGCTGGGCGTCCGCGTCGAGTTCCTCGGGCACGGCGTAGTCGAAGTACCGGTCGAGGTGCAGCACACCCTTGTCGACGAGGACGCGGGCCACGGGCAGGTCCTTGGCCAGCGCGGCGCCCCGCCAGGTCCGCGGCTTGGCACGCGGCGTCCTCGCCTTGCGCACGCTCTCCCGGATGAGCGCGAGCTGCTCGGGCGGCGCGCCGTCCGCGCCGCCGTCGGTCTGTTCGTTCTCGCTGCTCACGCTTGCATTCTTACCAAAGCCCGCTGACATCCGACGGCGCCCGAGATCCTCTTCGGCGGCGGCGCGCACTCTGCCATCGACCACTCGGCCACGTCACCGGGCATGCCCGGCCGACGACGGGATGCGACCCGCGAGGGCTCCACGAGCCCGGAGGTGTCCGCCCCCTTCGCACCGGGCGCCGCGGTGTCAGCCACCACCGGCGTCACGGACCCGGGAGCCGTCCGCGAGCCGTTTCCGGCCCCGGACGCGCCGAGGCCCGGCGCCCCCGAAGGGTGCCGGGCCTCCTGACGTGCCTGACGGGCTACAGACCCGCGGCCTTGCGCAGCGCGTCCACGCGGTCCGTGCGCTCCCAGGTGAACTCGGGCAGCTCACGGCCGAAGTGGCCGTACGCGGCGGTCTGGGCGTAGATCGGCCGCAGCAGGTCGAGGTCCCGGATGATCGCGGCCGGGCGCAGGTCGAAGACCTCGTCGATCGCCTGCTCGATCTTCTCGGCGTCGATCTTGGCGGTCCCGAAGGTCTCCACGAACAGGCCGACCGGCTCGGCCTTGCCGATCGCGTACGCGACCTGGACCTCGCAGCGGGAGGCGAGACCCGCGGCGACCACGTTCTTGGCGACCCAGCGCATCGCGTACGCCGCCGAACGGTCCACCTTGGACGGGTCCTTGCCGGAGAAGGCGCCGCCGCCGTGCCGGGCCATGCCGCCGTAGGTGTCGATGATGATCTTGCGGCCGGTGAGGCCGGCGTCGCCCATGGGGCCGCCGATCTCGAAGCGGCCGGTCGGGTTGACGAGCAGGCGGTAGCTGTCGGTGTCGAGCTTGATGCCCTCGTCGACCAGCGCCTTCAGCTCCGGCTCGACCACGAACTCGCGGATGTCCGGCGCCAGCAGCGAGTCCAGGTCGATGTCGGAGGCGTGCTGCGAGGAGACGACGACCGTGTCCAGGCGGACCGCCTTGTCGCCGTCGTACTCGATGGTGACCTGCGTCTTGCCGTCCGGGCGCAGGTAGGGGATCGTGCCGTTCTTGCGCACGTCGGACAGGCGCTTCGACAGGCGGTGCGCCAGGAAGATCGGGAGCGGCATCAGCGTCGGCGTCTCGTCCGTCGCGTAGCCGAACATCAGGCCCTGGTCGCCGGCGCCCTGCCGGTCCAGCTCGTCCTCGTCGCCCTCGACGCGGGCCTCGTAGGCGGCGTCCACACCCTGCGCGATGTCCGGGGACTGCGCGCCGATCGACACCGACACACCGCAGGAGGCTCCGTCGAAGCCCTTCTTGGAGGAGTCGTAGCCGATCTCGAGGATCTTGCCGCGGACGAGGGTCGCGATGTCCGCGTAGGTCTTGGTGGTGACCTCGCCGGCCACGTGCACGAGGCCGGTGGTGATCAGGGTCTCGACCGCGACCCTGGAGGTCGGGTCCTCGCGCAGGAGCGCGTCGAGAATGGTGTCGCTGATCTGGTCAGCGATCTTGTCGGGGTGACCCTCGGTCACGGACTCCGAGGTGAACAGGCGACGGGACACAACGCTCCCTGGGGTTGCAGCGGCTGCTGGCTGATCATTGGTGGACGGGCCGGGGGCTGCGCCCGGCGACGTCCGAGAAACAGTTTATCGGTCGCGTTCGGCCACTGGACCCCCCGTCTCGCCTCTCGGGAGCGCTGTGACCTGCGGCACCCGCATTCTGCCCAATCGCAAGCGCGCTTGGCCAGAGTCGCCGCGCCCGCAGGGGCGTGGTTTCAGGAACCTGTGAGCCGGGTGCAGCTTTCAGCCCAGCCGTTCGGCCACGAGGTCCCACACGGTTTCGGCCAGCGCCTCTTTCGGCCCGTGCGGCACGGGTGTCTCGCTGCCGTCGGCGCCCAGGACGACGGCCTCGTTCTCCTCGGCGCCGAAGGTCTTGCGCTCGCCCACCTCGTTCACCACGAGGAGGTCGCAGCCCTTGCGGGCGAGTTTCTTGCGGCCGTTGGCGAGGACGTCGTCCGTCTCGGCGGCGAAGCCGACGACGACCTGGCCGGGGCGGGCGCGGTCGGCGGAGATCTCCGCGAGGATGTCCGGGTTGCGGACGAGGGCGATGGGCTCGGGCTCCTGGTCGTCCTTCTTCTTGATCTTCCCGGTGGCGTAGGCCGCCGGGCGGAAGTCGGCGACGGCGGCGGCCATGACGACCGCGTCGGCGTCGGCGGCCGCCTTCAGCACCTCCTCGCGCAGCTGGACGGCCGTGCCCACTGTGACGACGTCGACGCCCGCCGGGTCGGGCAGGGCGGCGTTCGCCGAGATCAGGGTGACGCGGGCGCCCCGGGCGGCGGCGGTGCGGGCGAGGGCGTAGCCCTGCTTGCCGGAGGAGCGGTTGCCGAGGAAGCGGACCGGGTCGAGGGGTTCACGGGTGCCGCCGGCGCTGACCACGACGTGCCGCCCGGTGAGGTCGGGCCCGGTGACGCCGCGGGCCAGCACCCGGCGGCAGACCTCGAAGATCTCGGCGGGGTCGGGCAGCCGGCCCTTGCCGGTGTCGACGCCGGTGAGGCGCCCGACGGCCGGTTCGACGACGAGGGCGCCGCGGCGGCGGAGCGTGGCCACGTTCTCCTGGGTGGCCGGGTGCTCCCACATCTCGGTGTGCATCGCCGGGGCGAAGACGACCGGGCAGCGGGCGGTCAGGAGGGTGTTGGTGAGCAGGTCGTCGGCGATGCCGTGGGCGGCCTTGGCGAGCAGGTCGGCCGTGGCCGGGGCGACGACGACCAGGTCGGCGTGCTGGCCGATGCGGACGTGCGGCACCTCGTGCACGTCGTCCCAGACCTCGGTCGAGACCGGGTGGCCGGACAGGGCGGACCAGGTGGCCGCGCCGACGAAGTGCAGCGCGGACGCGGTGGGGACGACGCGGACGTCGTGGCCCGACTCCGTCAGTCTGCGCAGCAGCTCGCAGGCCTTGTACGCCGCGATGCCGCCGCTGACCCCCAGAACGACCTTCGGCTTGTCCACCGTCTCTCCCGCATGCTCGGCTCGGGTGCGCCGGACGACGAGCGCACGCCTCCATCACACACCACAGGCCCGGCAGCGTGACTGCCGGGCCTGTGGAAACCAACTGCAAGCTGTGAATACTACTGCGCCGGGCCCTCGACGGCCTCGGACGTCAGCAGCCCCGCGTTGATCTCCCGGAGGGAGATCGAGAGCGGCTTCTCGTGGACGTGGGTGTCGACGAGCGGACCGACGTACTCGAGGAGGCCCTCGCCGAGCTGCGAGTAGTACGCGTTGATCTGGCGGGCCCGCTTGGCCGCGTAGATCACGAGGCTGTACTTCGAGTCGGTGGCCTCGAGGAGCTCGTCGATCGGCGGGTTGATGATGCCCTCGGGCGCGGAGATGGAAGAGGACACGCTCTACCTTCCGATGGATGGGAAAAGATCGGCCGTGATCACATCACCCGTGATCACACAACATCCATCAAGGCTAGCAGCTCGCGCGCCACATCCTCGACGGAGGTGTTGACCAGGGTCTCGTCGAACTCCGGCTCGGCCGCGAGCTCGATCTTGGCCGCGCTCAGGCGGCGCTCGATCACGTCGGGCGGCTCGGTGCCCCGGCCGGTGAGTCTGCGCACCAGCTCCTCCCAGGAGGGCGGAGCCAGGAACACCAGCTGGGCCTCCGCCATCGACTCGCGGACCTGCCGGGCACCCTGGAGGTCGATCTCCAGGAGGACGGGGACACCCGCCTCCAGGTGCTCCAGCACGGCCGCACGCGGCGTGCCGTAGCGGTTGCCGGCGAATTCGGCCCACTCCAGCAGCTCGCCGTTGGCGATCAGCTTGTCCATCTCCTCGTCGGTGACGAAGAAGTAGTGGACTCCGTGCTTCTCGCCCGGGCGGGGCTTGCGGGTCGTCGCCGAGACCGAGAGCCAGACCTCGGGGTGTTCCTTGCGCATATGGGCGACGACCGTGCTCTTGCCGACCCCGGAGGGGCCGGAGAGCACGGTCAGCCGCGGACGTTCACTCATGCAGCGATTATTCCAGCAATCCCGGGGTGCCCGGGACTCAGGAGCCGGCGCCGCCGAACTCGCGCTCCAGGGAGGCGATCTGGTTGGAACCGAGGCCACGCACACGCCGGCTCTCGGAGATGCCCAGTCGCTCCATGATCTGCTTGGCGCGGACCTTGCCCACGCCCGGCAGGGACTCAAGGAGAGCGGAGACCTTCATCTTGCCGATGACGTCGTTCTCCTGGCCCTGCTTGATGACCTCGTGGAGGGAGGCGCCGGAGTGCTTGAGTCGATTCTTGACCTCGGCCCGCTCCCGGCGAGCCGCGGCGGCCTTTTCGAGCGCGGCTGCGCGCTGTTCAGGGGTAAGGGGCGGAAGAGCCACGCCTACGTCACCTCGGATGTCGAACTGTCGGATACGGACCGGTGAGGAACCTAGTCGCCCCACACCTGGGGAGCCACGAGCAACACGCTCAGCCCGTTCTCCCCACTGCCTGGAGGGCGTGGGAGGTGCCCTCACTCGTCGGAGACTAGCGGGCAAGTCCGCCAGAGTCAGCGAGAACAGCGGAAAAGTCCTGGTCAGCCTCCGTCAGGCCAGACATTTAGGACATAATGCCCTGGATTTGAGGATGTATCCAGGCTCAAGCCCGCGGTGGATCATCCGGCCGCGGCTCCCGGAAGCGGGGGGAAGGACTCCGGGAGCACCCCGCGGACGGTCCGGCGTGCTCAGCCTGAGGTCACCGCGTCGCGGATCTCCTCGGCGAAGCGCTCGGCCGCCGCGCGCAGCGCCCCGGCGTCGGGCCCGTGCCGCAGCACACCACGGCTGACGTTCGGCACCACGTTGCGCACCGCGGCGCCGAACACGCGCGGCAGGTCGGCCGGGGTCGCCCCCTGCGCGCCGATGCCGGGGGCGAGCAGCGGGCCGTTGATGTCCAGGTCGTACGCCGCCAGGTCGCCGAGCGTCGCGCCGACCACCGCGCCGAAGGAGCCCAGCGGCTCCTCCCCCGCGTTCTCGGCGGCCAGGTGCGCCAGCACCGTCGCCCCCACGCTGCGCCCGTCGGACCGCACCGCGTGCTGGACCTCGCCGCCCTCCGGGTTGGAGGTCAGCGCCAGCACGAACAGGCCGGCGCCGCTCTCCCGGGCCAGCGCGACCGCCGGGCTCAGCGAGCCGTAGCCGAGGTACGGGGAGACGGTCAGCGCGTCCGAGAACAGCGGCGCGTCCTTGCGCAGGAACGACTCGGCGTACGCGGCCATGGTCGAGCCGATGTCGCCGCGCTTGGCGTCCATGACGACCAGCGCGCCGGCCGCGCGGGCCTCCTCGACCGACTTCTCCAGCACCGCTACGCCCCGCGAGCCGAAGCGCTCGAAGAACGCGCTCTGCGGCTTGAGCACGGCCACCCGGTCGGCCACCGCCTCGACGACCGTGCGGCTGAACCGCTCCAGGCCCGCCACGTCGTCGTTCAGGCCCCACTCGGCGAGCAGGGAGGCGTGCGGGTCGATGCCGACGCACAGCGGGCCGCGCTCGTCCATGGCGCGGCGCAGGCGGGCGCCGAAGGGCTCCAGAACTGTCATACGGGCTTCCTGACGTCGGCGCCGACCGCGTCGGCGAGGGTGGCGTACGGGCTGGTGCGCAGGCGCGCGGCGAGGCCCTTGTGGACGGCGCGGCTCCAGAAGGGGCCCTCGTAGACGAAGGCGCTGTAGCCCTGGACCAGCGTGGCACCGGCCAGGATGCGCTGCCAGGCGTCCTCGGCGTCCTCGATGCCGCCGACGCCGACCAGGGTGATGCGGTCGCCCACGCGCGCGTACAGGCGGCGCAGCACCTCCAGGGAGCGTGCCTTCAGCGGGGCGCCGGACAGGCCGCCGGTCTCCTGGACGAGGGCCGGGTCGGAGGTCAGGCCGAGGCCCTCGCGCGCGATGGTGGTGTTCGTGGCGATGATGCCGTCCAGACCGAGCTCGACGGCCAGGTCGGCGACCGCGTCGACGTCCTCGTCGGCCAGGTCCGGCGCGATCTTCACCAGGAGCGGGACGCGCCGGGCGGGGACCCTCCGGTCGGCGGCCTCGCGGACGGCGCTGAGCAGCGGGCGCAGGTGGTCGACGGCCTGGAGGTCGCGCAGCCCGGGCGTGTTCGGCGAGGAGACGTTGACGACCAGGTAGTCGGCGTACGGGGCGAGCCGCTCGGCCGACTTCACGTAATCGGCGACGGCCTCCTCCTCGGGGACGGCCTTCGTCTTGCCGATGTTGACGCCGACGACGGTCCTGAAGACGGGGTTGCGGGCGGCCAGCCGGGCGGCGACGGTGAGCGAGCCGTCGTTGTTGAAGCCCATGCGGTTGATCAGCGCGCGGTCCTCGACCAGGCGGAACAGCCGCTTCTTCGGGTTGCCCGGCTGCGCCTCGCCGGTGACCGTGCCGATCTCGACGTGGTCGAAGCCGAGCATGGCCATGCCGTCGACGGCGACGGCGTTCTTGTCGAAGCCGGCGGCGAGTCCGAAGGGGCCGTGCATGCGCAGGCCGAAGGCCTCGGTGCGCAGCTCCTTGTGGCGGGGCGCGAGCACCGCCGCGACGAAGGTGCGCAGCACCGGGACGCGGGCGGCCAGGCGGATCCAGCGGAAGGCGAGGTGGTGGGCCCGCTCGGCGTCCATGCGCCGGAAGACCAGATTGAAGAAGATCTTGTACATGGGTGTCCTGGTGTCCTCATGAAGCCTCATGAAGAGGGGGACACCGTTTCCGGTGTCCCCCTCGGGGCTGCTAGTCGCGGGCCGCGGTCAGGAATTCCGCGTGTTCCTGAAGGGATCGGACGCCCACGTCGCCGTGGTTGAGCGCGTCGATGCCCTGGACCGCCGCGGCGAGCGCCTGGACCGTCGTCAGGCAGGGCACGGACCGCGCCACGGCCGCCGTACGGATGTCGTAGCCGTCGAGGCGGCCGCCCGTGCCGTACGGGGTGTTGACGATGAGGTCGACCTCGCCGTCGTGGATGAGCTGGACGATGGTCCGCTCGCCGTTCGGGCCGGGGCCCTCGGACTGCTTGCGCACGACGGTGGCGTTGATGCCGTTGCGCTTGAGCACCTCGGCCGTGCCGGACGTGGCGAGCAGCTCGAAGCCGTGCGCGACCAGCTCGCGCGCCGGGAAGATCATCGAGCGCTTGTCGCGGTTGGCGACCGAGATGAAGGCGCGGCCCCGGGTCGGCAGCGGCCCGTAGGCGCCGGCCTGCGACTTGGCGTAGGCCGTGCCGAAGACGGAGTCGATGCCCATGACCTCGCCGGTGGAGCGCATCTCCGGGCCGAGGACGGTGTCGACGCCGCGGCCGTGGATGTCGCGGAAGCGCGACCACGGCATGACGGCCTCCTTGACGGAGATCGGCGCGTCCAGCGGGAGTTCGCCGCCGTCGCCGTTGGCCGGGAGCAGGCCCTCGGCGCGCAGTTCGGCGATGGTCGCGCCCAGCGAGATGCGGGCGGCGGCCTTCGCCAGCGGCACCGCGGTCGCCTTCGAGGTGAAGGGCACGGTGCGCGAGGCGCGCGGGTTGGCCTCCAGGACGTAGAGGATGTCGCCGGCCAGCGCGAACTGGATGTTGATCAGGCCGCGCACCCCGACACCGCGCGCGATGCCCTCGGTGGAGGCGCGCAGCCGCTTGATGTCGAAGCCGCCCAGGGTGATCGGGGGCAGGGCGCACGCCGAGTCGCCGGAGTGGATGCCGGCCTCCTCGATGTGTTCCATGACGCCGCCGAGGTACAGCTCCTCGCCGTCGTACAGCGCGTCGACGTCGATCTCGATCGCGTCGTCCAGGAAGCGGTCGACCAGGACCGGCCGGGAGGGGCTGATCTCGGTCGACTCGGCGATGTACGCCTCCAGCCGGGCCTCGTCGTAGACGATCTCCATGCCGCGCCCGCCCAGCACGTACGACGGGCGGACGAGGACCGGGTAGCCGATCTCGTCGGCGATGGCCTTGGCCTCGGCGAAGGTGGTGGCGGTGCCGTGCTTGGGCGCGGGCAGGCCGGCCTCCGCGAGGACGCGGCCGAAGGCGCCGCGGTCCTCGGCGGCGTGGATGGCCTCCGGGGAGGTGCCGACGATCGGTACGCCGTTGTCCTTGAGCGCCTGGGACAGGCCGAGCGGGGTCTGGCCGCCGAGCTGCACGATGACGCCCGCGACGGGGCCGGCCTGCTGCTCGGCGTGGACGACCTCCAGCACGTCTTCCAGCGTCAGCGGCTCGAAGTACAGGCGGTCGGAGGTGTCGTAGTCGGTGGAGACGGTCTCCGGGTTGCAGTTGACCATCACGGTCTCGTACCCGGCGTCGCTCAGCGCGAAGGAGGCGTGGACGCAGGAGTAGTCGAACTCGATGCCCTGGCCGATGCGGTTCGGGCCGGAGCCCAGGATGATCACCGCGGGCTTCTCGCGCGGCGCGACCTCGCTCTCCTCGTCGTAGGAGGAGTAGAAGTACGGGGTCTTCGCGGCGAACTCGGCGGCGCAGGTGTCGACCGTCTTGTAGACCGGGCGGATGCCGAGGGCGTGCCGCACCTCGCGGACGACGTCCTCGCGCAGGCCGCGGATCTCGCCGATCTGCTGGTCGGAGAAGCCGTGCCGCTTGGCCTCGGCGAGCAGCTCGCGGGTCAGCTCGGGCGCCTCGGCGAGCTCGTCGGCGATCTCCTTGATGAGGAAGAGCTGGTCGACGAACCAGGGGTCGATCTTCGTGTACGCGAAGACCTCCTCGGGGGTGGCGCCCGCGCGGATGGCCTGCATGACGGAGTTGATGCGGCCGTCCGTCGGGCGGACGGCCTCCTCCAGCAGGGCCTCCTTGTCGCCGGGCTCGCCGACGAAGGTGAACTGGCTGCCCTTCTTCTCCAGCGAGCGCAGCGCCTTCTGGAAGGCCTCGGTGAAGTTGCGGCCGATGGCCATGGCCTCGCCGACCGACTTCATGGTCGTCGTCAGCGTGGAGTCGGCCTGCGGGAACTTCTCGAAGGCGAAGCGGGGCGCCTTCACGACCACGTAGTCGAGCGTCGGCTCGAAGGAGGCCGGGGTCTCCTGCGTGATGTCGTTCGGGATCTCGTCGAGGGTGTAGCCGACGGCGAGCTTCGCGGCGATCTTGGCGATCGGGAAGCCGGTCGCCTTCGAGGCGAGCGCCGAGGAGCGGGACACGCGCGGGTTCATCTCGATGACGATGACGCGGCCGTCGGCCGGGTTCACCGCGAACTGGATGTTGCAGCCGCCGGTGTCGACGCCGACCTCGCGGATGATCGCGATGCCGACGTCGCGCAGCACCTGGTACTCGCGGTCGGTCAGCGTCATCGCGGGCGCGACGGTGATCGAGTCGCCGGTGTGCACGCCCATGGGGTCGAAGTTCTCGATGGAGCAGACGACCACGACGTTGTCGTTCTTGTCGCGCATCAGCTCCAGCTCGTACTCCTTCCAGCCGAGGATGGACTCCTCGAGGAGCACCTCGGTGGTCGGCGAGAGGGTGAGGCCCTGCCCGGCGATGCGGCGCAGTTCCTCCTCGTCGTGGGCGAAGCCGGAGCCGGCGCCGCCCATGGTGAAGGAGGGGCGCACGACGACCGGGTAGCCGCCGAGCTCCTCGACGCCCCGCAGCACGTCGTCCATGGAGTGGCAGATGTAGGAGCGGGCGGACTCGCCGTGGCCGATCTTATTGCGGACCTCCTCGACGACCTCCTTGAACAGGTCGCGGTCCTCGCCCTTGTGGATCGCCTGGACGTTGGCGCCGATCAGCTCGACGCCGTACTTCTCCAGGACGCCGTTCTCGTGCAGCGAGATCGCGGTGTTCAGGGCCGTCTGGCCGCCCAGGGTCGGCAGCAGGGCGTCGGGCCGCTCCTTGGCGATGATCTTCTCGACGAACTCCGGGGTGATCGGCTCGACGTACGTGGCGTCGGCGATCTCCGGGTCGGTCATGATCGTCGCCGGGTTGGAGTTGACCAGGACGACGCGCAGGCCCTCGGCCTTGAGTACGCGGCACGCCTGGGTGCCGGAGTAGTCGAACTCGGCGGCCTGGCCGATGACGATCGGGCCGGAGCCGATGACCAGGACGGACTGGATATCGGTGCGCTTAGGCACGCTGGCCCTCCATCAGGACTGTGCTCATCAAAGACGTGAAGCGGTCGAACAGGTAGGCGGCGTCGTGCGGGCCGGCTGCCGCTTCGGGGTGGTACTGGACGCTGAAGGCCGGACGGTCGAGGAGCTGGAGGCCCTCCACCACGTTGTCGTTGAGGCAGACGTGGGAGACCTCGGCGCGGCCGTAGGGGGTGTCGGAGACCTTGTCGAGCGGCGCGTCGACGGCGAAGCCGTGGTTGTGCGCGGTGACCTCGACCTTGCCGGTCGTACGGTCCTGCACGGGCTGGTTGATTCCCCGGTGGCCGTACTTCAGCTTGTACGTCCCGAAGCCGAGCGCACGGCCCAGGATCTGGTTGCCGAAGCAGATGCCGAACAGCGGGGTGCCGCGCTCCAGGACCGCCTGCATCAGGGCGACCGGGTGGTCGGCGGTGGACGGATCGCCGGGGCCGTTGGAGAAGAACACGCCGTCCGGATTGACCGCGTACACGTCCTCGACGGTCGCGGTCGCCGGCAGCACGTGCACCTCGATGCCGCGCTCGGCCATGCGGTGCGGGGTCATGCCCTTGATGCCGAGGTCGACGGCGGCGACGGTGAACTTCTTCTCGCCGATCGCGGGGACGACGTACGGCTCGGTGGTGGCCACCTCGGCGGACAGGTCCGCGCCCGCCATCTCGGGGGCCTGGCGGACCTCGGCGAGCATGGTGCCCTCGTCGGGCAGCGCGTTGCCGGAGAAGATGCCGACGCGCATGGCGCCGCGCTCACGCAGGTGCCGGGTGAGGGCCCGGGTGTCGATGCCGCTGATGCCGACGACGCCCTGTGCGGCCAGCTCCTCGTCGAGGGAGCGGCGCGAGCGCCAGCTGGACGGCACGCGCGCAGGGTCGCGCACGACGTAGCCGGAGACCCAGATCCTCCTGGACTCCATGTCCTCGTCGTTGACGCCGGTGTTGCCGACGTGCGGGGCCGTCATCACGACGACCTGGCGGTGGTACGACGGGTCGGTGAGGGTCTCCTGGTAGCCGGTCATGCCGGTGGAGAACACGGCCTCGCCGAACGTCTCCCCCACGGCCCCGTAGGCGCGACCGCGAAACATCCGGCCGTCCTCCAGGACGAGTACGGCGGGAAGCGCTTCTTTCCTCTTCGAGGGGCTTCCCTGCTTGGAGGTCGTCATTGCTCGGCGCCTTCCGTGCTGTTGGTTTCGATCATGGTGTTGATGGCGTCGACCCACTCGTTGTGCTCCGCCGCCCGGTCGGAGCGGAACCCGGAGTCGAGCAGCTTGTCGCCGTGCGCCCAGGTGACGACGAGCAGTCCGCCCTCGGTCAGGACCTTGCCGGCGATGCCCTTGTCGAGCCGGGCCTCGCGCAGCGCCGCCCGCGGGACGAAGAAGTCGTTCGCGCCGGGACGCACGACGTCCAGTCCCGCGTCCGTCAGGGTGAGCTCGACCCGGCTGCGGGTGCCCAGGCCGTGCGCGACGATGCGGTCGAGCCACTGCCCGGCGGTGGTCGAGCCGTGGTACCGGCCGCTGAGGGTCAGTTTCGCCGGACCGGGGCTGTCCGGCGCGGTGGGCAGGTCCGGCAGGTCGCTCTGGAGCGTGCCGCGCCACTTCCAGCCCTCGCGCATCAGCCAGTAGACGAGCACGACGAAGAGGGCGAGACCGATCACCCAGCCGATGCGGGCGGCCCAGTCGGTCACTTCCGCCGATTCCTTCTCGGCGGCCAGCAGGATCAGAGATGTCACGTGAGCTTCCCGTCGACGAGCGTGGCCTTGCCCCGCAGCCACGTGTGCGTGACACGGCCCGGCAGCTCGCGGCCCTCGTACGGGGTGTTGCGGCTGCGCGAGGCGAAGCCCGCGGGGTCCACCGGCCCACGGTATGCCGTGTCCACCAGCGTGAGGTTGGCGGGCTCACCTGCCGAGACGGGCCGGCCGTGGCCCTCGGCCCGGCCGATCCGCGCGGGCTTGGACGACATGCGGTCGGCGACCTGCGCCCAGTCGAGCAGGCCGGTCTCCACCATCGTCTCCTGGACCACCGACAGCGCGGTCTCCAGGCCGACCATGCCCATGGCGGCGGCGGCCCACTCGCAGTCCTTGTCCTCGTGCGGGTGCGGGGCGTGGTCGGTGGCGACGATGTCGATCGTGCCGTCGGCGAGCGCCTCGCGCAGCGCCATCACGTCACGCTCGGTGCGCAGCGGCGGGTTGACCTTGTAGACGGGGTTGTACGTCCGGACCAGTTCCTCGGTGAGCAGGAGGTGGTGCGGGGTGACCTCGGCGGTGACGTCGATACCGCGGGACTTGGCCCAGCGGACGATCTCGACGGACCCGGCGGTCGACAGGTGGCAGATGTGGACGCGGGAGCCGACGTGCTCGGCGAGCAGCACGTCCCGGGCGATGATCGCCTCCTCGGCGACCGCGGGCCAGCCGCCGAGGCCCAGCTCCGCGGAGACGACGCCCTCGTTCATCTCGGCGCCCTCGGTCAGCCGCGGCTCCTGCGCGTGCTGGGCGACGACGCCGCCGAAGGCCTTCACGTACTCCAGGGCGCGGCGCATGATCACCGCGTCGTGGACGCACTTGCCGTCGTCGGAGAAGACGGTGACGCCCGCGGCCGAGTCGTGCATGGCGCCCAGCTCGGCGAGCTTGCGGCCCTCCAGGCCGACGGTGACGGCGCCGACGGGCCGCACGTCGCAGTAGCCGTGCTCCTTGCCGAGCCGCCAGACCTGCTCGACCACGCCGGCCGTGTCGGCGACCGGGAAGGTGTTGGCCATGGCGAACACGGCGGTGTAGCCGCCGGTTGCGGCGGAGCGCGTGCCGGTCAGGACCGTCTCGGAGTCCTCGCGACCGGGCTCGCGCAGGTGGGTGTGCAGGTCGACCAGGCCGGGCAGCAGCACCTTGCCGTCGGCCTCGATCACCTCGGCGCCCTCGGCGGACAGTCCGGTGCCCACGGCCTCGATGGTCTCGCCGTCGATCAGGACGTCCTGCGGCTCGCCGCCGAGCACCTTCGCACCGCGGATCAGGGTCTTGCTCATCGTTCTTACTTCTCCTCGTCGGTGCGGGCGTGGGTGACGGCGGGCTCGTTGCCCCCGAGCAGCAGGTAGAGGACGGCCATCCGGATGGAGACGCCGTTGGCGACCTGCTCGACGACGGTGCAGCGGTCGGAGTCGGCCACCTCGGCGGTGATCTCCATGCCGCGGACCATCGGGCCGGGGTGCATCACGATCGCGTGCTCCGGCATCTTCGCCATGCGGTCGCCGTCCAGGCCGTAGCGCCGCGAGTACTCGCGCTCGGTCGGGAAGAACGCGGCGTTCATCCGCTCGCGCTGGACGCGCAGCATCATCACCGCGTCGGACTTCGTCAGGGTGCTGTCGAGGTCGTACGACACCTCGCAGGGCCAGGTCTCGACGCCGACCGGCACCAGGGTGGGCGGGGCGACCAGGGTGACCTCGGCGCCGAGCGTGTGCAGCAGGTCGACGTTGGAGCGGGCGACACGGCTGTGCAGGATGTCGCCGACGATCGTGATGCGCCGGCCGGAGAGGTCCTGGCCGAGCCCGGCGTCGCGGCCGACGAGCCGGCGGCGCATGGTGAACGCGTCCAGCAGGGCCTGGGTGGGGTGCTGGTGGGTGCCGTCGCCGGCGTTGATCACGGCGGCGTCGATCCAGCCGGAGTTGGCCAGCCGGTACGGGGCACCGGAGGCGCCGTGCCGGATCACCACGGCGTCGACGCCCATGGCCTCCAGGGTCTGGGCGGTGTCCTTCAGGGACTCGCCCTTGGACACCGAGGAGCCCTTGGCGGAGAAGTTGATGACGTCCGCGGACAGCCGCTTCTCGGCGGCCTCGAAGGAGATCCGGGTGCGCGTGGAGTCCTCGAAGAAGAGGTTCACGACGGTGCGGCCGCGCAGGGTCGGCAGCTTCTTGATCGGCCGGTCGGCGACCCGGGCCATCTCCTCCGCGGTGTCGAGGATCAGGACGGCGTCGTCGCGGGAGAGGTCGGCGGCCGAGATGAGATGACGCTGCATCTGTCAGGCTCCGTAAGGCAGTTCATAAGGGAGAATTCGGGCAGGCAGGGGCGTGAGTGGACGGCCGTACGCCGGTGACGTACGCCGGTGTCCTACTGCTGCGCGCCCGGGGCGGTCTGCTTGGCACCGAGCAGCACGGTGTCGCGACCGTCCTCCTCGGCGAGCAGGACCTTGACCGTCTCCCGCAGCGACGTGGGGAGGTTCTTGCCGACGTAGTCGGCGCGGATGGGCAGTTCGCGGTGGCCGCGGTCCACGAGGACCGCGAGCTGCACCGCGCGCGGACGCCCGATGTCGTTCAGGGCGTCGAGGGCGGCGCGGATGGTGCGGCCGGAGAAGAGCACGTCGTCCACGAGGACTACCAGGCGGCCGTCGATGCCGTCACCGGGGATCTCGGTGCGGGCCAGCGCACGCGGCGGGTGCATGCGCAGGTCGTCGCGGTACATGGTGATGTCGAGCGAGCCGACCGGCACCTTGCGTTCGGTGATCTGCTCGAGCTTGGCCGCGAGCCGCTGGGCGAGGAAGACGCCCCGGGTCGGAATGCCGAGGAGCACCACGTCGTCGGCGCCCTTGGCGCGCTCGACGATCTCGTGGGCGATGCGGGTCAGTACCCGCGCGATGTCGGGGCCTTCGAGAACGGGCCGCGCATCGGACTGCGTGTCGTGCTTGTCCATACGAAACGGACCTCCTTCTCCGCCTCACGGGACGGACCTTAAAGGACGTCGGATTTGCGTTCTCAACCGTAGCAGGCGCCCGCGGCACGCCCCGACCGGGCCCTCCTCTCACCCGTTCGGCCCAGTCGGGCGCCACTGCCACGGAAGTGTCGGTGCGGCCCATTCGGCTTGACGCGGAAGAGTAACGCTGCGTAACCTCACAGTGAGTTACCAGCCGCGCGGCACGGATCAGACCAGCCGCGTCGACACAGTGCCGGGGAGCTATATGTCCAGCGAATACGCCAAACAGCTCGGGGCCAAGCTCCGGGCGATCCGCACCCAGCAGGGCCTTTCCCTCCACGGTGTCGAGGAGAAGTCCCAGGGACGCTGGAAGGCCGTCGTGGTCGGTTCGTACGAGCGCGGCGACCGTGCCGTGACCGTGCAGCGCCTCGCCGAGCTCGCGGATTTCTACGGCGTTCCCGTGCAGGAACTGCTTCCGGGCACGACGCCCGGCGGTGCGGCCGAGCCGCCGCCGAAGCTGGTCCTGGACCTGGAGCGGCTGGCCACGGTGCCGGCCGAGAAGGCGGGCCCGCTGCAGCGGTACGCGGCCACGATCCAGTCGCAGCGCGGTGACTACAACGGCAAGGTGCTGTCGATCCGCCAGGACGACCTGCGCACTCTCGCCGTCATCTACGACCAGTCGCCGTCGGTCCTCACCGAGCAGCTGATCAGCTGGGGCGTGCTGGACGCCGACGCGCGTCGCGCGGTGGCCCACGAGGACAGCTGACCGTTCCCCGGATCGCACGGACGGGGTACAGCAGAAACGTGCCTCCGGGTGTGCGGCCCGGGACGGACGCCGGAGGGCCCGCAGCGGGATCGCTGCGGGCCCTCCGGCGTTCCGGTGCCTTAAGTGCCTGTTACGCCTCGTCGCGGCGCAGGGACGCCTTCAGTTCCTTCAGACGGCCGAGCAGTCCGTTGACGAACGAGGGCGACTCGTCCGTGGAGAACTCCTTCGCCAGCTGCACCATCTCGTCGAGGACGACGGCGTCCGGGGTCTCGTCGACCCAGATCAGCTCGTAGGCCCCGAGCCGCAGGATGTTGCGGTCCACGACCGGCATCCGGTCGAGCGTCCAGCCGACCGAGTACTGGGAGATCAGCTCGTCGATGCGCTTCGCGTGCTCCGCGTAGCCCTCGACCAGCTGCATCGTGTACTCGCTCACCGGCGGCTGCCGGGTGTCGGTCCGGGAGTGCCGGATCCAGTCCGCGAGGACCGTCAGGACGTCGGCGCCGCGCTGGTCGCCCTCGAAGAGGATCTGGAAGGCACGCTTGCGGGCCGTGTTGCGGGCAGCCACGGTTAGCTGTTCACCCGGCCGAGGTAGTCGCTCGTGCGGGTGTCGACCTTGATCTTCTCACCGGTGGTGATGAAGAGCGGGACCTGGATCTGGTGGCCGGTCTCCAGCGTGGCGGGCTTGGTGCCGCCCGTGGAGCGGTCGCCCTGGACGCCGGGCTCGGTCTCCTGGATCGTCAGCTCGACGGCGGCCGGGAGCTCCACGAAGAGCACCTCGCCCTCGTGCTGCGCGACGGTGGCCGTGAAGCCCTCCACGAGGAAGTTGGCGGCGTCGCCGACGGCCTTGCGGTCGACCATCAGCTGGTCGTAGGTCTCCATGTCCATGAAGACGAAGTAGTCGCCGTCCATGTAGGAGAACTGCATGTCGCGCTTGTCGACGGTGGCCGTTTCGACCTTGACGCCGGCGTTGAACGTCTTGTCGACGACCTTGCCGGAAAGCACGTTCTTGAGCTTGGTGCGCACGAAGGCCGGGCCCTTGCCGGGCTTGACGTGCTGGAACTCGACGACGGACCAGAGCTGGCCGCCTTCGAGCTTGAGCACCATGCCGTTCTTGAGGTCGTTCGTGGAAGCCACGGTTGCGGAATCTCCTGGACTGACGTGGACGACCCCGGGGCAGGCGCCGCGGCTGTGCCGCTACAGCGCGAGCAGCTCCTTGGTCGTGATGGTGAGTAGCTCGGGTCCGCCGTCCGCCTCGGGGCGCACGACGAGCGTGTCATCGATCCGGACGCCGCCCCTGCCCGGGAGGTGGACCCCCGGCTCGACGGTGACCGGCACGCAAGCGTCCAGTTTACCCATGGCCGTGGGGGCCAATTGAGGGTCCTCGTCGATTTCGAGCCCGACGCCGTGTCCGGTGAGCGCCGGGAGCGCCTGGGCGTACCCGGCGGAGTCCAGTACCTGGCGTGCCGCGCGGTCCACGTCGCGGTAGGCGGCGCCCGGGACGAGGCTCTCGCGTCCGGCCCGCTGCGCCGCGAAGACCAGGTCGTACAGCTCGATCTGCCAGTCCGCGGGGCTGGTACCGATCACGAACGTCCGGCCGATCTCGCAGCGGTAGCCACGGTAGGTGGCGCCCAGGCACACCGAGAGGAAGTCGCCCTCCTCCACGCGGCGGTCCGTGGGACGGTGACCACGGCGGCCGGCGTGCGGGCCGGTGGCGACGGACGTCGGGAAGGCGGGGCCGTCCGCGCCGTGGTCCACGAGGCGGCGTTCCAGTTCGAGGGCGAGGTGGCGTTCGGTGCGGCCCACGAGGATCGATTCCAGGAGTTCGCCCAGGGCCTGGTCGGTGATCTCCGCGCCGATGCGCAGGCAGGAGATCTCCTCCTCGTCCTTGACGACCCTGAGCTGCTCGACCGCGCCGCCGAGGTCGGCGAGGCGCAGGTGGGGGGCGATCTCGCGGATGCCTCGGTGGCGGGCGACGGTGAGGTGGTGCTCCTCCACGGCGAGGGAGTCGGCGCCCTGCCGGGTGGCCGCCTCGGCGGCGGCTGCGGCGGGGTCGGGGCCGGGGGTGGGGAGGGTGCGGACCTCCAGCGTGTCGTCGGGGCGGGGCCGGAGGGGGCGGTCGGAGCCGGTGGCGCTGCGGGTGGGGTGGGCGTCCGGGGGGTCCGTGCAGATGAGGAGGTCCTCGGTGGCGCCCAGGAGAAGGACGGAGCCGCGGGGGGCGGTGCCCGCGAGGTCGCGCACGTTGGCGGGACGGGAGACGAGCGCCG
>NZ_JARVKW010000071.1 GCF_029813775.1 Streptomyces sp. DH24
CCGCCGCAACTGCTCGACCTCACGGAAAGACCCCGGATCGACAAGAAGCTCAATCCGCTCCCGAGCCGTCAGCTTCCCCTTGGCATGCTGCGCCTCGGTCGCCTTCTCACTCGGCCCGGCCAGTGCCTGGGCGCGTATCGCGTGCAACTCCGCCACGTGACCGCGTATGTCGGTCGGCTCTGTCCCGATCGCCGCCGGGGCAGTCGTCATCACCATCTCTGGTCCCTTTCTGGAACGAGACCGAGGAGATCCCGCCCCGGTGCCACGGAGAACTTGGTCAAACCGCCTGCACGGTTCGCGTCGTCTGCGGTGGAAGGTGTTCCGGGCGGCAGCCGGCTCATCGCCAGCTGCGGGGCGGCTCGTAGTGCTCCGGCCGCTTCCACCAGCTCCATCCGAGCGTTGTCGGCGGCTGCTCGGGTTCCGCCCGGCCGCCTGCCCGCAGGGCGAGCAACACCGCGGTGAGAGCGGCCAGTTCCTCCTCGCCGGCCTGACCGCGTTCCACGCGGAGCACGGCTTCTGCGCCCTCCATCCGGCCCGTCCCCTTTCCTCGGCTTTCCTCGGCCTCCTCGGCCTTCCTCAGCCTTCCTCGAAACTCTGGGCCAGAGTCGATCAGGCCGCTCGAGAAGCACTGAGGGATCGCTTGAGGCTCGGCACGGGTCCCGCCCCGGCACCAGTTTCGGACCGGAAGATGACCTGGCCCGACGGCGGCCGAATCGCACACGTCGTCCGAGGTCCAACGGGCAGCGGCCAGGGCGGCACCCTCTCGCGGGATCCACCGGAACCGATGCGGAATTCGCCATTCCACAAATCGTGCGGGCGGAGTGCTTCCTACCGCTAGAAAATAAACCGGGTGGTATGTATCTTCACTGCCCTGAGAAACCCACCAGCAACTACACGCCAACGCCGCTCAGGGGGAACAGCATGTCTGCGAGCACGTTCCGTGTCGAACGCGCGATACTCGCCACCCGGCACACGCAGAGCGACACCCGGGCCCCGCAACGAGCCGTAGCACCTCGCTACCCGTCTCTGACCACCACAGTTCCGAAGGAGTTCGTCCACCGCGCAAGCATCGCCGAGGTGATGCTGACCGACTGGGAGCGCCTGGACGAGGAACACTTCACGGTGACCGCCCAATTGCCGCGCCTGCACGGCTTTTTCGCCACGCTCGACGGCTACCACGACCCGCTGCTGGTGGCCGAAACAATCCGCCAGGCGGGTCTTCTTCTGGCACACGCCGAGTTCGGTGTCCCGCTCGGCCACAAGTTCCTGATGTGGGATCTGGCGGTCGACATCACGCCCAGCCGGCTCCGTCTCGGCGCGGCGCCGGCGTCCGTGGTCATCGAGATCACCTGTTCGGACATCAAGCGCCGCGGCAAGAACCTCGCGGGGCTCCACTTCGACGCCGTGATCCATCGCGACGGGCAGCGGGCCGCGACCGGCGGGGCCACCTTCACCTGCACCTCACCGGCTGTCTACCAGCGCCTTCGGGCGCCCCGGATCGGTGACGACGGTGTCACACCGATCCCGCTGACGAGCCCCACGGCACCGCAGAACGTCGGCCGCCTCTCGCCCACCGACGTCGTCCTGTCCCCCCTGCCGGCATCCGACCGCTGGCAGCTGAGGGTGGACACCAGGCATCCGGTGCTCTTCGACCATCCCGTCGATCACGTGCCGGGCATGGTGCTGCTGGAGGCAGCCCGCCAGGCCACCGTCGCCTTCCTCGGGCGGGACTGCCTGCCGGTCGGCATCACCAGTGAGTTCACCCGCTACGCGGAGCTCGACGCCCCGTGCCTGATCGAGGCGTGCGCCCTTCCCCCGTGCCCGCAGGGCAGGGAACGCGTGCTCGTGACCGGACGGCAGGACGGCACCGTCGTCTTCACTTCGGCCGTCACCGTGGCACCGGCCGCGCCGTGAACGGGTGAAGCCATGGCCGGGTGAAGCCATGGTCGGGTGAAGCCATGCAGAGCGAAGCGGCGCCCCGCTCCGGCGGGCGCCGCTTCAACTGGGAACTTGAGTCGCTTCAGTCGCTTTTCGTCTGCCCGAAACCGCGTGACCTCGATGTCTGTGCACCGTCGAGGAGCGACTCAGGCAGGCGGAGGGCGGCTTTCGCGTGCCTCAGGCGGGCACCGGGGTCGGTTCGGACGCCGGCTCGGGGGCCGGTTCGGCCGCCGCTTCCTCGATCGCTTGGCGAATGATGCGGGCTCCCCGGTCCGGCGCCACGTCCAGGCGCATCAGCACCGCGGGCGAGGCGATGGACGGCAGCAGATGCTTCAGCAGAACGGAGGCCCGGTGCTCGATGTCGTTGAGGCCGGTCTCCAACTGGGCGTAGAGCTGAACCCCGTTGAACGAGCTGACCACCAGCTCGGCGACCTCGCGCGGCACCACGTGCCCCAGGGTCTCGCCGCGCTGATGGGCCTCGGTGAGGATGTCCGTCAGCATGTCGACCCACAAAGGCCAGGCGCTTCCGTAGTGCCTGCGGCCGATGGGGTCCGCCGAGAGCCGGGCGCCGGCCCGCAGCAGGGGTTCGTGGACCAGTCGGTGGGCCACCGACATGGCGACGTCCACGACCTCCTGGAGCTTGATCTCCTGCGCGGGCAGCGCCTGGTCCGTCTGGACCTCCAGCACGCCCTTGGCGAGCGCTTCCTTGGAGTCGAAGTGGAAGTAGAGGGCACCTTTGGTCACCCCGGCGGTCTTGAGGATGTCGGCGACCGTCGCCGCCGTGTAGCCGTGCTCCGCGAAGACAACCGCAGCGGCCTCCAGTACTGCGCGACGGGTCCTGACCGCACGTTCCTGCTGGGCCACTGAACCTCCCTCTCCTGAACGCACCCGCATGCACGCCCGGAGCCGTGCATGCGGAGCCCAAAAACAAACCGTCCAGAAGGTACCTTATCCTTATAGGCTGGCAAAGGACAGCACCCGAGTTTGCCCATTGTTCCCGTGTTCGCCCCATGAGACGGCCCGGCGGGAATGCGCCGGGCCTCTCGCTGCGAAGCAGAACCGTGCTGGTCAGATCGACTCTACGGGGTTTTCCGCATGTCCAGGGCCCGGTGCGGGCATCCGCCGAGCCCGATCGAGCCGCCCGGGGCGACAGGACCCAGAAACCATCCGCTGTGCAGGTTTCTGGCCCGTCCGGCGCCCGTCCGGGCGTTTCAGGCGAGCGCGCAGACGGGCTCGCCGAAGGCGGCGGCCACGGCCGTGCCGCCCCACAGACGCCCCTCGGCGGCCTCGGCGTCGACGGTCCGCACCAGATGCTCGTCGATCTCCCCGAGCGAGCCCACCAGGTGCCGCACCCCGGCCCGGTACATCAGCTGCCGCTGGAAGCTGTGCTCGTACGCGGTCGGGTGCCCGATGAACGCCGCCCCCAGCTCCCGAGCGGCCTCGGCCACCCGCGCCACGTCGTCGATGAACAGCGCCTGGTCCGTCCGGACCCCGAAGACGTCCTCGGCGATCTCCCGGACACCGGGGCGGAAGGCGTCGGTGCACACATAGCCCGGCCCGTCGAAGTACGCCTGGTAGGGGCCGAGATGACGCTCGAAGTGGCCGCGCCCGAGCCCGCCGTAACACACCATGTGCGCGCCGGTGGAGCGCAGACGCGCGAGCAGGGCGCCGGCCCCCTCCATGACGCGGACGGGGTGGTCCACGAGGTAGGCGCTCCGCTCCCGGAAGTACGCCTCCACCACTTCCTCGGGCGTCCCCGGCACGCCCATCGCGGCCGCCGCCCGGAGCTGCGGCTGGGACAGCACCGCCCGCTCCAGCTCGGCGGTGTAGACGCCGCCGCGACGCACCACGAACCGGTGGATGACCGGGCTGAAGGTGTCGTTGAGCAGTACCCCGTCGATGTTGACCGCGATCAGACGCAGATGCCGCAAGGCCATCACAGAACCGCCTAACGTCGAGCCGCGCAACCGAGGCGCGCGGCGCCTGATGGGCAGGACAACGGCCCCGCGCCCACTCCCCCGGTCGCGGCGGCCTTACCAACATGACATTAAACCGGGCGTGCGGTTTCTTCAACCGATATCCTCGTCCCGGGGATCGCCGACCCGGCCCGGCGGAACACGCGTGGGGAGACTGTGCCCGCGCCGCAGCGGAAGGTGCCGGCCAACGCTCACAACAGGGGGTACTGATGGGCACGTTGAAGGACAGAACGGCTCTGGTCACCGGCGCCGGGCGGGGCATCGGCCGGGCCATCGCCCGCCGGCTGGCGGCGGACGGCGCGCTCGTCGCCGTGCACTACGGAAGCGACGAGGCCTCGGCCCGCGAGACCGTGGACCTGATCACCGGCGACGGGGGACGCGCCTTTGCCCTGCACGGGCCGCTCGGTGTGCCCGACGACGTCCGGACGGTCTACGAGCGGCTGGACGCCGGCCTGGGGGAACTGGGCGAGCCGGCGGCGCTGGACATCCTGGTCAACAACGCCGGTTTCAATGTCCGGGGCGGGGTGGCCGAGGTGACGCCGCAGGACTTCGACCGGCTGATGGCCGTCCACGCCAGGGCGCCGCTGTTCCTGGTGCAGGAAGGGCTGCGGCGGCTGCGCGACGGCGGCCGCGTCATCAACATCAGTTCCGCGGCGACGCGTGTCGCCCTGCCGTCCTCGCTCGCCTACTCCATGGCCAAGGGAGCCCTGGAGGCCCTCACCCGCACGCTCGCCAAGGAGCTGGGCCCGCGGCAGATCACGGTGAACTGCGTGGCGCCGGGCTTCGTCAGGACGGACCTGAACCGGCAGCGCTGGGCGACGCCCGAGGCCGAGGCGCAGCATGCCGCGTACTCGGTGTTCGGCAGGATGGGGCACCCGGCCGACATCGCGGACGTGGTGGCCTTCCTCGCTTCGCAGGACTCCCGCTGGGTGACGGGCCAGTGCGTCGACGCCTCCGGCGGCACGGGCCTGTGACGGGCCGCCTGCCGCCGCCCGCCCGGGTCACAACGGCAGGGTGATGTCCAGTTCCGGCACCGCGGAGGACGGCGGACCGCCCCAGGAGCGCTGTGTCTTGCGGCCCTTGGCGCCCGGGGCGAGGGTGCGCGGGTCCACGGCCTCCGCGGGCGCCCCCGTGGCGTACAGGCCGTCGGGGTCGGTGTCGCGGTCGTGGGGAAGCAGCCAGAAGACGCGGCGGCGGAAGGTGCCCGAGGAGCGGGACGGCTTGGCCTCGGGCCCGAGCAGCGCGTAGCCGACCATCCGGCCGTCGCGGTGGTAGGCGGGCCGGCTGCGGCGGGTCGGCAGCCGGTCGAGGCTCTGGCGCACGTAGTCCAGCTTGCTGACGTCCTCGAGCCAGACGAAGTCGACCTCGTGGACGATTTCGTCCTCTGCGATGAGGGCACTCATGCTGTCTCCTCGTCGGCGACCAGTCCGATGCCCGGGTAGTACTTGCGCTGGTTGGACAGGATCATCTCCTTGGGCGACGCCAGCCCCACCACCTCGCGAACACGTGCCGCGAACGCCCGGGACGACACGGCCGGGGCCCCTTCATTCTGACACCACGTCTTGTAAGCCGCGTAGAGCCGGGCCTGTTCCGCTCTCGAACCGGGCTCCATCCGGCAGCACTCGCTCAGGAACCGCCCGGTGTAGTCCTCGGTCTCGGCGTAGGCGTTCGTGGCGATCCGTACGCGCTCGGGTCCGGTGAGGTCCTTCTCCCCCGCCAGGTAGCGGCGTGCGCCCGTGATGAGCCAGTTGAGGATGCCGGGGCCCTCTTCGTTGACGAGGATGTCCGCCAGGTTGTCGATCTTGTGGTCGTCGGGGACGACCCGCTCGAACGGGATGAGCCGCATGCGGCGCCAGAACGCGAAGCCGCCGGTGCCCACTTCGGGCCGGTGGTTGCCCAGCAGCCAGAGCTTGTGCGTGGGCTGGAAGCTGAAGAAGTCCTGCCGCATCCGGCGGGCCTTGATCCGGTCGCCGCCGGTCAGCAGCTTCACCCGGGCCTCGTCGAAGCGGTCGCCGGGCTTGACCTCGTTGCACACGATGACGCGGCGGCCGTGCAGTTCGGCGAGATCGGTGGGGTGGCCCTCGTAGGGGCGGGCCATCAGGAAACCGGGGGGCGCGGCGTCCGCGTAGTCGCCGACCAGCTTCATCACCACGTCCAGGAGCACCGACTTGCCGTTCTTGCCGGAGCCGAACAGGAACGGCAGGACCTGGGCTCCGACGTCGCCGGTGATGGAGTACCCCAGCAGCAGGTGCAGGAACTCGATCATCTGCGCGCCCTCGGGTCCGTCGCCGAAGGTGTCGGTGAGGAACCGGTCCCAGCGGGGCGTGGGCATCGCCTGCGGGGCCACGGTGGTGGAGCGGGCGTGGAAGTCCTTGTTCGGGTCGGGTCTGTGGAGCAGTCCGGTGCGCAGGTCGACGACGCCGCCCGGGGTGCACAGCGCGTAGGGGTCGGCGTCCAGCTGTGAGGCGTTGAGGACCATGCCGGGCGCGGACTTCGCCTGTGTGAGCATCGCGTTCATGCCGCTGGTGCTCAGTGCCCGCCGGCGGTGCTGCTGCAGCGCGGTGGTGCTGTGGACGCCGCGCGGGTCGCTGGTGGCGATGGACTCGGCCAGATCCCCGGCCGCCCACAGCACGGTCTCGTCCTCGTCGATCTGCCAGCGGGTGCTGTCCCACCGGAACCAGCCGAGTCCGGGCACGTGCCGGTAGTCGTTGGAGTAGAACTTCACGAACAGCTTGGCGTTGCCCCGGTCGCTGAGCGTGTCCGGCAGGAGCCCGTCGGCGGCGGCCTCGGTCGCGCTGCGCGCCTGCCGGGGAGCGGGCACGGTGACGGGCTGCGCGAGGATCTGCGCGGCGACCGCCTCGGCGTCGAAGCGGAACAGGGCCTGGTCGTCGGAGGTCATCAGCGGCCTCCTGAGGACGTACGCGCGGCAGGCGCGAGCTTTCTTGAGTAGTCGAGTGAGCCCCGCAGCTCAGAGGCCATGCGCACCCCCCACCAGCGACTGAAGCGACTGAGCGACCGACACAGAGTAGCGAAGCCTGAGTGCACCACAGTGGCTCACGGGAAACAAACATTCGACACAGGGCGGGAACGCAGCGACTTACGCGGTAAACGGGCCAGCGACCGGGGCCGGTGGGCAGTGTGCCCCGGTGATCGGCAACAGCGCAGGTGAAAGCACCCGGAAGGACCGGAACAGCGACTGAAGCGACTGAAGGTCGCTATATATGACGCACGCGCGCGCACGCCAATGTCCTCATATACCGAAACGTTGGGTCGCTTAGGTCGCTGCCGAAGCGTCAAACCCGCTTTGACCTGCGGGTTTTCCTCGTGGGCGGGGAGCTGCTCAGGCCGCGTTCCGTAGCTGTCCCCCGGTCGCTGCCCCTGCCGACGGGTTCGGCCACAGCGACCGAAAAGCGACTGAGGCCGGTCCGGTTCGGCGGCGTGACGGCCGAGGGCACCTCAAGCCGCCCTGTGGTGGGGCTGGATGCCCCGCTCGCGGGTGCATCCCGAGGTGTCAGACCCGGGTGCCGGTCGCGGCGGCCGGGCCCCGCTGTGAACGCGGGGTCTTCTCGCCGACCTTCCGGACGTCGACGGTACGGGGGTCCACGGCCTCGCCGGGCGCGCCCTCCTGGTAGAGGCCCTCGGGCTGGGTGTCGCGGTCGTGCGGCAGCAGGAAGAAGACCCGGCGGCGGTACAGGCCGCTGTCGGGGTCGGCCTCGGCGTGGTCGTCGAGTTCGGCGTAGCCGACCATGCGGCCGTCCCTGGCGTAGCGGGGCTTGTTGCGGCGCCGGGGCGTCTTGTCGAGGGCCTGGCGGACGTAGTCGAGGTTCTCGGGGTCTTCCAGCCACACCACGTGTGCCTCGTGGGTGAGATCGCCCTCGGTCAGTAGCGAGCTCATGGCTGCTGCCCCTCCTCTGTGTGCCGGGCCGGACGGCGGTCCGCATCGTGGTCTCGTGTGCCGTCCGCTGCGGGGCCTGGCGCCGCGGGTTCATGGTAGGCCGGGCGGTCGCAAGTGTGTAGAGGCGCCCGGGTGCGCTCGGCGCTTCGGCGGCCGCGGGGCGGTACGGGGTGACGTTCTGACGGTGGGTTCATGAGTGCGTGTCCAGCAGGGCGAGACCGGGGTAGTACTTGCGGCCGTTGGATTTGATCATGTCGGCGGGTGAGGCGAGACCGACCTCCTGCCGGACGCGGGTGGCGAACGCGCGGGCCCCGGCGGGACGGATCCCTTCACCGGCGCTGCACCAGGCGGCGTACGCCGTGTACAGCAGGCCCTGTTCGACGCGCAGGTCGGGCTGCGCCTCGACGTCGCGGGTGCAGCACTCGGTCAGGAAGCGGCCGATGTGGTCCTCGGTGTTGGCGTAGGCGGTGGTCGCGATACGGACGCGGTCGGGGCCTTCGAGGCTGTCGCGGGTGGTCAGGTAGCGGCGGGCGCCGTCGATGAGCCACTGCAGGATGCCGGGGCCTTCGTCGCGGACCAGTTCGAAGGCCAGGTTGTCGATCTTGCGGTGGTCGGGGACCGTGCGCTCGAAGGGCAGCAGGCGGATGCGGCGCCAGAACGCGAAGCCGCCGGTGGTGACTTCGGGCCGGTGGTTGCCCAGCAGCCACAGGTGGTGGGTGGGCGTGAAGGAGAAGTAGTCCTGCCGCATCCGGCGGGCCTTGATCTTGTCGCCGCCGGTCAGCAGCCGCACGCGCGCCTCGTCGAACTTGTCGTTGGGCTTGAGCTCGCTGCAGACGATGAGCCGGCGGCCGTGCAGTTCGGTGAGTTCGGTGGAGTGCTCGGAGAAGGCGCCGCGGTCCATGAGGAAGCCGGGCGGGGCGGCGTCCGCGTAGTCCCCCAGGATCTGAATCATGGTGTCGAGCAGGACGCTCTTGCCGTTCTTGCCGTGGCCGTGGAGGAACGGCAGGACCTGGGCTCCGACGTCGCCGGTGATGGAGTACCCCAGCAGCAGGTGCAGGAAGTCGATCATTTCCTTGCCCTCGGCGTCGTCGCCGAAGGTGTCGCTCAGGAAGCGGTGCCAGCGCGGCGTCTCGCAGCGCTGCGGGGCGACGCTGGTGGCGCGGGAGTGGAAGTCCCTGGTGGGGTCCGGCTTGCGCAGCAGGCCGGTGTTGAGGTCGACGACACCGGCCGGGGTGCACAGCGCGTAGGGGTCGCCGTCGAGGGTGTCGGGGTCCACGGAGAGGTCCGGTGAGGCCTTCGCCTGCGTGAGGAGGGCCTTCATGCCGGTCGTGGACAGGGTGCGCTTCTTGTGGCGGAGCAGCTCGCGGTCGCTGAACACGCCCCGCGGGTCGCTGTCCGGCATCTCCTCGGCCATCTCGCCCGCCGCCCACAGGGCAGCCTTCTCCCCGCCGGTGCGCTTCCAGCGGTAGCCGTCCCAGGAGAACCAGCCCAGTCCTTCGACGTGGCGGAACTGGTCGCGGTAGAGCCTGACGAACAGCTTGGCGTTGCCGCGGTCGCTCAGGGTGCTCGGCAGCGGCGGCGACTGCGCCCAGGACGGCGTGGCGACCGGCGAAGCGTGCGCCTGGGCGGGCAGAACGGGCGGCCCGGGCTGCGCCTGGTCGAGGTCCAGCATCTGCTGAGCGGCGGCGCTGGCGTCGAAGCGCGGTGTTTCGGCGCTGCTCATGAACGTCCTTTGAGGTGGAGCGGGCGGGCGGACCCTGCGGCGAGGGCGTCGTCGATGATGCGTGCGTTGCGGGCGCTCTGCCGGGGACGCGCGGTGTCGGCGGCCTCGCGGAGCAGAGCGCGTGCGGTCTCCTCGTCGAGGTGCCCGGCCGCGGCGAGCCCTCCGGCCGTGTAGGCGGCCTTGTTGAGCTTCTCGGTGAAGGCCGCGCCCTCGGGCGTACCGGCGCACTCGGCGACGTCGGCCAGCAGCGGCGCGAGGACACGCTGCCCGCCGGCGGACGACGGGCCGGAGCGGCGGCTGCGGGGAACGGCGGGCCGGGAGCGGACGGGCGGCGGCTGGATCAGGTGACCGGTGCGCACGAGTTCCTCACCGAGCCATTCCGGCAGGAGCGCGGGCAACCGCGCCGCGCCTTCCGGCCGGTAGGCCCCCTGGGCGGTGCGGGTGGTGGGGGCCACGATGTAGCCGCCGTCGGCGCGTACGTCGACCTGCCACGCCAGCGCGACCTTGGGGCTGGACCCGGTCGAGCAGCGGAACCGGGTCGCCGGGTGCGGGTTGCGGTACCAGACGTGCAGGCCCCCTGAGGGGGTGCGCACGCGCAGGGTGCCGGTGTCGTCGGCCGGGCTGGGCTGCCCGCGCAGCGCGGCGAGGAGCGCGAGGGTGTCGAAGCCGGACGCAAGCCCCCGCAGGTTCACGGAGTCGTGGATGGGGATACCGGGAAGCAGACGGTTGCGGTCGGGGACCGGCGCGGAGTGCGCGTCGATGTCGATCACGATCAGGTCCGCTCCCCCGCAGGCGATGCCGACGCCCCGTGCGGGGGTGTGCGACCACCAGCTGTCGATCCGCGCGACGTCGGTGGTCGCGGCGTGGAACCCGTGGCACGGGCGGCCGGCGGGCAGGCAGGCGCAGCCCGCGGGCTGGTGCTGCTGGTCCCTGCAATCGGGGCAGTTGGCGACGGGGGTCTTGCGGCCCGGCGCGAGGGGATGGACCGGCCAGCCCTGCTCCGCGCACCAGCGGGCCACGGCATGGGGCGTGGCAGACCGCGCTGGGGCTGCGGACTCTCTCGTCACACCAGGGCCGGGCAAGTGTCTGTCCTTCTGCCGGGAGGGACTGTAGGGACTGTATTTCGGAAGAGAGTCTAGGACCCGGGTCCGACACAGGGGCAGCAGCTTCCCCGCGTGGCGGTTCATCAGTCCCTCGGTCCCTACCGTCCCTTGAGTCTCTCCCGAGCCGAACTCGACTGAGAGGCCCCGCCAGAGACCCAAAAACAGGGACCGGGACCGAAGCGAGGGACCAAACCCCTGATCCGTCCCTTGGGTCCCTCGCTTCAGTCCCTGCATGTTTTCGCAGGTCAGACGGCATATGAGCCCTCCGCAAGGGACTGAAGGGACTCAAAGTCGCAATTATGAGCTAGCTATATATATAAGGCTGACAATATGTACGCGCGCGCATACGCACACGCGCTAATGTCTTATAACTGGGAAGTTGAGTCCCTTCAGTCCCTGTCTGGACCCCCAGAACCCCTCTGACCTGCACTTTTGGCAGGGACTGAAGCCCAGGGACCGAACAACGCCAGACCCTGCCCTCCGGTCCCTGGCCCTGCGCTGCGCCCTGCCGGCCCCTGGTGCCGCCCCGCTGAGGCCTACAGACCGAACTCGACGTGCTCCAGGTCCGTGTACTCGACCTGGAGCCCCGCGGCACGGCGGCCGCCGTCCTTGAAGTACGTCTCCTGCAGGCCCTCGGCGGCGATCTCCCGCAACTGCCGCTCCCCCGCGCCCTGTTCCCGCGCCTCGAAGAGCCGAGCGGCGTAGTGCGGCGGCAGAGCCACGGTGAGGTGGCGCAGGCGGGCGTCGTCGGTGGTGCCGGGCGCGGCGGTGTAGCCGAACCGGGCGCGGGTGTCGATGACGATGCCGTTGGTGGTGGCCGCGGCCTGCCGTGCCCGTGCCCGGACCTGCGGCTGCCACCGCCTGGTCACCTCGGCCTCCAGGCGCTCCGCGAGGTCCCTGCGGGGCCTTTTGATCTGGTCCTTGACGTACCGCTCGACGGTCCGCTGGGACACGCGCAGCATCTGGGCGACGGCCCTTGTGCCCTTGAGCTGCTTGACCAGGTAACGCATCTGCGCCCCGGCCGACTTCGGAATCGGGCGTGTGAACGCCTGCTGCACCGCCTTGTCCAGGCTGTCGCCGAACATGCCCATCGCGGCCTACTCCCCGTCGTCCTTGGTGGTGACCTGACCGTCCTTGATGTACCTGGCCAGGTTCAGCTCGGGACCGTGCTCCTCACGGACGCCCTCCGCCCACAGAGTGCTCTGCGTGCCCTCGTGCTTGACCATCCCCGGCGAGACACCCAGACGGAAGCCCCCAGGCAGCGGCTTGCCGTCCCGGTAGGGCAGGAAGTCCAGCGGGCTGGGACCACCGGAGGCGTACACGGCGCAGTCCGAGAGAACCGCGACCGGATACTGCCCCGTGAAGGCGGCGTGCTTGAGCATCTTGCGGTGCATGTTGACACGCGCCTTGGAGATCACGGCAGCCCGGATGTCGGGACGCCAGGTCGGCCGGGCCAGGGCCGGCCACGGCTGACCCGGCCGCCAGCCGCCCCCGCGCGGGCGCTCGCGCAGCTTGCCGATGCCGCCCTTGACCGTCGCCTTGATGGCCGACAGCACGACCGCGAGGTGCGGGTCCCGCTGCCGGTGCCCCTCCATGGCCGTCAGGAACTCCTCGGGCGACAGATCGGCAGTGACCCCCAGCTCGGCCATGGTGGCGACGTAGGCGTCCCGCAGCCGCGTGTACCAGGCGTCCAGATAACGGCCGTTGTCCGGCCGGACATACGCCTCGATCGGCGCGACGTCGTACCCGAGCTCCACCGCGTACGCGACGGTCGGCGTCGCGTACCAGGCAGGCCCCTCGGGACGCTCCCCCTGCGGCGTGAACGGGCTGGGCAGCATCTCCCCCGCGAGCCGTACGGGCTCCTTGCCGACCAGGACCCGGGAGAGATCCACGTGGGACAGGTCGACCAGCCACGAGCCGGGCAGCTTCGGGTCGAACGCCGGCGCCTTGACGTGCACGGGCGCGCCCAGCCCGACGACCGTGCCGTTGGCGGCCGCCGCGAAGGCCATGTTCACGTCGATGCCCACCACATGAGGCAGGAGGCATTCGTCGTCCGTGAGCGGCCGCGCCCAGTCGTAGGCCTCCTCCACCAGAACCTCGGCGGGGGTGCGCTGGTGAAAGCGCGGCAGGTCCGCCAGCAGCGGGTGCCCGTCGGGAGCCTCGCACGGCGCGCAGTCGACCGGCTGGGTGCCCAGTGAGCCCGGATTGTGCTCGCTGTGGCGCCTGCCCGTCGCATCCGGCTCTCCGGCCCGGGTGGGCGGGTGCAGGGCCGTCATCAGCTCCAGCCCGGTCACCGCGGTGGACCCGCGCGGCGTCATCACCCGCGTCGCGTACGTGCCCAGCAGCCGGGCCAGGTCCGCCGGATGCAGCCGCGCGGTGCCGCCCCAGTGCCGGGGGTCGAGGGCGCCCCAGGACGGGATGCACAGCTGCACGCACGCCCGCTGGGAGCCCTGCGCGGGACGGTAGATCCGCGCCCAGGGCCCGAAGCCCCGCTTGGTCAGCTTCCAGTCGGCCCGCGCCAACTGCTTGACCACCTTGTGGCCTTCGGGAATCCGCCCGGCGATACGTTCCTCCTGCGTCAGCTGCGCGGGAAGCCCGTAACGCTCGCACGCGGCCTCGGTCAGCACGACCAGCGGGTCGGCGTCCTTACCGTGGAAGTTCAGCCGGGGCGCGCCGAGCTTCGCCTCCGACAGTGTCCAGTCGACGAGGGACGGCAGCGTCCTCGCCGGCACGTCCAGCACCAGCCCGCCGACGCAGTACGCGACGACCTCGCCGTCCGCCACGTCGACGACCGCGAGCGGCCCGTTCTCGAAACGCGGGTCGGCATCGGCTCCGGTACCGGCGACGGCCCCGGACCGGGGCTTCGGCGCGGCCTTCTTCGCCGCGGGCTTCACGGCAGGCTTCCCCGCAGGCCGACGTGGCGGTGCCGTCCTGGCCGAGGGCGCGGAAGCCGCCCCCGTAGGCTCCTTGGCCGCCACAGCGGCGCCCTGCCCGGACGTCGTGGCGGCGGCGGGAGGGGTGGCGGAGGCGGCCCCCTGAGCAGGCTCGGGCTCAGGACCGGGGGCAGTTTCGGGCGGTGCGGGGTAGAGCTCCGCGAGCTTGTTCAGCAGCCGCGCGTACGCCTCCCGCTCCGGAGGCCTCGGCTCGGTCCGCCCGGCCTCCCAGCCGCTGACGGTGGCCCGGCGTACGTTCAGCGCGCCGGCCACCTGGTCCAGCGTCAGACCGTGCGCCAGACGCAGCCGCTTGCGCTCCGGGGGCGGCGGCAACGGGGACGCGGACGCGACGAGCGCGTCGACCGCTTCGAACAGCTTGGACATGGAGAACCTCCCGAGCGCCCACCCTATCGCCAAAAGCGTACGCACAGCGTACATTTCGCGTACCAAACGCGTACGTGTCGCGTGCATCAGGTCGCGGCGTGCGGCTGCTGGTCCCCGGGACGTGGGAAGCGGCCTTCGCCGCGAGGCGCTGGCGGCAGCGCGGGTGGCGCAGTCCAGCAACAGCGGCAGCCCGTGAAGGTCGGCCAGCCCTGAGACCGCGGCAGGCGGCACCGACGTCGCCAGCCCGTGCAGGCGAGCGTCAAGTCGTCACCGAACCGGCCGTAACTGCCGTCGCAGGCACCCGCGCCGTCCGCGGCGAGGTACGGGGACGGCTGGCCCCGTGCAGGCGCACCACCGCCGACCACACCATCTCGTGCGCGAACTCGTACAGGTCGCCGTCCCACAGGATCCGCACGGCATCGGCCACCGGGTCGTACGGCGGAGTCGCCATCAGGCAGGCGCCCAGCACCGCGCGTTCGGCATCCACGGAAACGGTCGGCTGGTTCAGGGGTCGGGTCAGGGAACTCGCCGGAGCGCCCTCACGTTGCTGCGGGAGACGCCGGGATGCCGAGATGTGTGCAGCGGCGCAGCGGGTTGCTGTCGTCGTCCAGGAGCCAGCCGTACTGGTCGCATGCGTCACAGGCTCCACGAGCGAACCCGACGACGCGGGCCCCGCTCCCCCGACAGGCGCTGTGCGCGGGGCGGGCTGCACCGACGCGTATCCGCGCAGGTCCTCGACCCACCCCGGCAGGCACTTGGTCCACGAAGTCTCGCCGCTGGTCTTCTTCAGCGGCCGGCCCCGTGCGGCTGGGCAGGGTCGGGTGAGGCAGCGGCCGGCGGCGCAGATGACCGGCCTCCAGAAGCCGGCCGAACGACTCGTAGACGGCGTCCTTCCCGACCAACGCCCGCGCGTTCTTGGCCGACCGGAATCGGATGTGCCCGGATTCGTCAATCGGCCGGTGCTGGCTGCGCAAGAAGGTCGTCCCGTAGGGAAGGCGTTGAAAGGCCACCCGGGTCACCCCGAAGACAGCGGCGACGTCTTCCTGCGTCAGACCGTCCGCCTTCCGCAGCCGCGCACGAACGTCCGGCGGCGGCATGACCTCGGACCGCGCGAGCAGAGCATCGACCGCGTCGAGCAGCTCCGACAGCGCTCACCCTCCTCAGACGTGATCAGGAACTACACACAGAACTGCACTCACAACTACGGAGTTGGCGGCGGACCTCATGACGCTGCTGCGCAACGAGGGCGACCACACCTCGGACGACGACGGCACCTCGCGCCCTGGGCAAGACCTCCCCGACCGCTCCGCTCCCAGGCCACCTATTACGCCGTAATAGCCCACCCCTCCCGGCCGCCCACGGCCTCACTATTACGCCGTAATGGACCGCTCCTCCCCCGCACCCACAGCCCGGCTATTACGGCGTAATAGCCCGACAGCCACTCTGACGCCCCAACAAGAACCGGCTAGCTAACGTGTCGCCGTCCCAAAGGATCAAGGACGTTAGTAAGGTGTCCCCCATGAACGCGCCAGCCACCTCCAGCGACCGCGAGAAGGTCGTCTCCAAGCTGCCGGGATGGCTCCGGCAGAACCTCAAGATCAGAGCCGCTCAACACGGCATCGAGATCCAGGCCGCCGTCGAACAGGGCATCAGGGACTGGTGCGGCCTGGCCTCCACCACAGCAACCGTCGACACCTCCGGCGCCGACTCCTTCTCCACCTTCCTGCCCCCCGGCCAGTGGGAAGAGTTCCGCCAGGTCGCCACCGACCGCCGCGTCTCCCTCATCCAGGGCCTGGCCCAGTCCGTCCAACTCTGGCTCGACTCCAACCCCGCACCGGACATCGAACGCCCCGAAGTCACCCGCCGCATCATCGTCTGCAACCAGAAGGGCGGCGTCGGCAAGACAGCCATCACCGCCGGCCTCGGCGAAGCACTCTCCGAAGACCCCAACACCCTCCACTCCGTGCAGGTCGCCAAAGCACTCGCCAAGGCCCTGCGCGCCAGCGACACCCACCCCGACAGCGAGGCGACCACCGACCCCCTCGATGTCGAAAACCTCCCCGGCCTCGGACTGCGCGTCCTCCTGGTCGACTTCGACCCCCAGTGCCACCTCACCAACCAGCTCGGCGCCGCACCCCTACCGCTCAACGGCGACAGCCTCACCAACCACATGGCAGGCGACCCCAAGGGCGACCTCCGCGACCTCATCGTCTCCATCGACGACGCCACCTTCGGCGGCCGCCTCCACCTCCTGCCCGCCTGCAACGACGCCTTCCTCCTCGACGTACGCCTGTCCGCCGTACGCGCACGAGAAGCCGCACTGGAACGCGCCCTGGCACCGCTGGAACCCGACTACGACGTCATCCTGGTCGACTGCCCGCCCAGCCTCGGCCTCAGCATGGACGCCGCCGCCTACTACGGCCGACGCCGCGACGGCGAAAAGCCCGGCCAGTCCGGAGCCCTCATCGTCGTCCAGGCCGAGGACAGCTCCGCCGACGCCTACGAACTCCTCACCACCCAGATCGACGACCTGCGCAGCGACCTCCAGGTCGACATCGACTACCTCGGCATCGTCGTCAACCTCTACGACTCCCGCCGCGGATTCATCGCCACCTCCTCACTACAGGGGTGGGTCGACATAAAGGACCCACGCGTCGTCGGCCTTATCGGCGACCTCAAGGAACAGAAGGAAGCAGTCCGCGTGAAGCAGCCTCTGTTGTCGTACGCCCCCAAATCGCAGCAAGCGATCGGCATGCGCGCACTGGCCAGGGAGATCGCATGAGCAAGGCCGACCAGCTGGGCACCGGCCGTTTCGGGGGAGCGGTGCGCCCCGTGAGCGCACGCAGGCAAGCCGTCGCCGCCGCCACCGGAGTCCCCACCGACGGCATCGCACCGCCCACGGAACTCCCCCCGCACCGCATCAGCCTCAACCCCGACAACCCCCGCTCCAGCCTCGGTGACCTCACCGACCTGGCAGGAAGCCTCAAGACCCACGGCCAGAAGCAGGCGATCACGGTCATGAACCGCGACGCCTACATCAAGGCCAACCCCGAACGCGAAGCCGACCTCGAACCCGACACCACCCACGTCGTCATCGACGGCAGCAGCCGCCTCGCGGCCGCCCGCGAAGCCGGCCTCACCACCATCAAGGTGATGGTCAGCGACGACCAGGGAGCCAACTCCGAAGAACTCCTCGAATCGGCTCTCGTCGCCAACATCCACCGCCAGGACCTCGACGAACTCGACGAAGCCCGCGCGCTGCAACGCCTCCTGGCCATCCACGGCAGCCAGACCGCCCTGGCCAAGCGACTCCACCGCTCACAAGGCTGGGTCTCCCAACGCCTCGCCCTGCTCAACCTCACACCCGAACTCCAGGCCCGCATCGGCCAGGAGCCCATCGACCTCCTCCGCGCAGTCGGCAGCAAGCCCCACGCACAACAGGCAGCGGCCCTCGAAGAACTGAAGACGGCACGAGCCCGCAAGACAGCCGAACAACAGGCCGGCAAGCACAAGAAGCAACCCCCTGCCGAGCAGCCCTCCGCGCCAGACCCCTATTACGACGTAATAGGGGAGACACAGAAGCCGACCCCCCCGACCGACCGCACCCCTCCCGAACACCAAGCCCCCCCACGCACGGAAGCCGTCCCAGAACCACGCACCGCCAACACCCCGAAGACCAAACCCCAGCCCCTGCCAAGACTCCCGTACGACGACGGCGTCTTCATCGCCATGCACCTGATCCGAAAGATGAGCCCTCCAGAATTCGAAAAAATGCTGGCCATCCTCAACGACCACCAAAAACACCAATCTCCCCCCACCCCCGACCCCACCCAGTAACCAACCCCTCACCCCCACTGCCCGAACCTCTTGGGGTTCCATTACGGCGTAATAGAACCCCAAGAGGTCTTCATGGCTCTCCCCATGCTTTTTGTTGGGGTTGTGGGGTGTTTGGTGTGTTTTTTTGTTGTGGGGGGGGGGGGTGGTTGATTGGCGGGTTGGTGGGGTGTGCCTGGGTTGAGGGTTTGTATTTGATTGGTGGGGGCGGGCTGCTGCAGCAGCTGGCCAAGCGCCTGCTGGAGTCCGTCCTGGTGGGCGA
>NZ_JARVKW010000072.1 GCF_029813775.1 Streptomyces sp. DH24
GCCCGCCGGGGTGGGCGGGCCGCGCGCCGCGGTGGGTACGCCGGGTCAGGCGAGCTTCGCCGACAGGGTGATCGGCACGGCCTTCAGGGCCTGGCTGACCGGGCAGTTGACCTTGGCGTCCTCAGCCGCGGCGACGAACGCGTCGTTGTCCAGGCCCGGCACGGTGCCCTCCACGGTGAGGTGGATGCCCATGATGCCCTCACCCGGCTGGAAGGTGACGTCGGCCGAGGTGACGAGCTTGGTGGCCGGCGTGCCGGCCTGGGCGAGGGCGTGGGAGAACGCCATCGAGAAGCAGCTGGAGTGGGCGGCGGCGATCAGCTCCTCGGGGCTGGTCTTGCCGTTCGCCTCCTGGGTGCGGGCGGCCCACGTCACCGGCTGCTGGTCGATCGCGCCGGAGGAGTCGAAGGTGACGACGCCGTTGCCCTCGAGCAGGGTGCCTTCCCAGACGGTGTGTGCGGAGCGCGTGGTAGCCACGATGAGTCCTTTCGCGTGTGGGCCCGTTGCCGGATTCCGTACCCCATCCGATCACACTCGGGCCCGGCGCACCCGGAAGACCGGTGCACGCCGTGTGAACGCCGGGCGAGCGCCCCTCGCGCCGTCGCGGTCTCCCCTGCGCCTGCGGCCCTACGCCGCGTTCTCCTCCTGGGCGTGCGTCAGCGGCACCTGGGGTCCGTGGGACTCGCGCAGCCAGCGGCGCAGGACGCGGTGGACGTGTTCGGCGCCGGCCAGGTCCTCGCCGTCGGCGACCGGCGCGGACAGCGCGAGCGGCGACAGCAGGAAGGCCTTGGCCTGGGCGCCGCCGAGGCCGCCGTGCGAGCCGATCTGCTCCTCGAACGCGAGGACCTCCCCGTCGGACGGGTCGTGGAAGGAGTTGACCATGATGTCGGCGGTGTGCGGGAAGGAGTGCGTGCGGCGCACGGCGTCGGCGGCGCCCGGCCCGAATCCGGCCAGCGGGCCCGCCTTGTCGTCGAGTTCGGCCAGCGGGATCTCCGCGCCGAACGCGCCGAGCACCACCCCGCCGTGCGTCTCGCTGCGCACCAGCAGGAAGCCGATGCCGGGGTGGTTGGCGAGCGTCGGCAGCAGCGCCGGGTGGCGGGCGTCGATCTCCTCCTTGGTCATGCGGTGCGGCACGTCGGGGAAGGACACCAGGCCGAGGTTGCCGGACGCCAGCACGATCGGCTCGGAGCGGCGCGACGGGCGGTACTGCTCGCCGGCCTCCTCGACGGGGATGCGCAGCGCGGCGCGCACCGCCGCGCGGGCCTCGGCGCCGCTGCGGGTGCGCCGCGCGCGGCGCGGCACGGGCAGGCCGCAGCCCGCCCGGACCAGGTCGCCGAGGGTGAGGCCGTAGCGGGCGCGGAACGTCTCGCCGGGGCTCTGGCCGTGGTCCGACAGCAGGACGATCCGGTACGGGCGCGGCGCGTGCTCGGCGACCTTCTCGATCAGGACGAGCGAACGGTCCAGGCGGGCGAGGACCTGCTCGGCGTCCCGGCTCGCCGGCCCGGAGTGGTGCGCCACCTCGTCGTAGGCCACGAGGTCGGCGTAGACCGCGGTGCGTCCGGCGAGCATGTCGCCCATCACCGCGGCGACGACGACGTCCCGTTCGACGACGGTGGCGAAGGCGCGGATGAACGGGTAGAGGCCGCCGCGTGAGACGCGCGGGCGCTGCTTGCGGAGCCGGGCGCGGGTGGACTGGACGATCTCCCGGCCGACCTCGGCGACGAACGACAGGGCGGTGCGGACGGCGTTGGCCGGGTCGGAGAAGTACGCGAAGTAGCCCGCCCGGGACCGGGTCTCCTTGCGGCGCCGGGTCGCGATGGACAGCACCAGGGCCTGCTCGTCGGCGCCCCCGCCGAACAGGTTGCCGCGGCTGGCGCCGTCGGCGGTGAGCAGGCCGTCGTGGCCCGCGTGCCGGACGGCGCGGCGCTGGAGTTCGGCGGCGCTGGTGGGCCGGTTGCAGACCATCACCTCGCGGGTGTCCTTCTCGTACCAGCGGAAGGCGGGCACGTCGTGGTTGCTGCCGTGCAGGATGCCGAGCTGGCTGGCGCCGGTCTGGCTGGACCAGTCGGTGCGCCAGGGCGTGAGCCGGTGGCTGGGGCGGCGGCCGTCGCCGCCGGACAGCCAGCGGGCGACGGTGGGCATCAGGCCCTTGCCGACGGCGTCCAGCAGCACGTCGTGGCCGACGCCGTCGAGTTGCAGGAAGACCGTGCCGTGCCCGGTGGCGCTCGGCGGGGCCGTTCTCCGGCGGCGGCGGTCGGCGAGCCGGTAGAGCCGGCGCCGGTAGGCGTCGTCGTCGCGCACGGCGAGGGCGCCGCCGGTGGCGGAGGCGACGGCGGACATCACGGCCGCCACGACCACCGCGGTCTCCGGGGCGGCGGCGCCCCGCTCGCCCGGGTTCAGGCCGAGGGCGACCAGCAGCAGCGCGCCGTTGAGAAAGAACACCAGCAGCCCCAGGACCAGCGCCGGCACCAGGAGCAGCAGCCGGACCAGCAGGGGCCACACCAGCGCGGACAGCAGGCCGAAGGCGCCGGCGCCGAGCGCGGCCGTCACGGCGATGGTAGTGGCGCTGTCGCCGTCGGCCGACTGGAGCTGGAACTCCGGCAGGATCCCGGCCAGTACGAGCATGGTGACCGTGGAGACCGCCCACACCGCGACGCTCCGCCCGACCTGACTGGCGATCCGCCGCCACCGCCCCGCACCCACGCCACGCACACCTCACGTCCCCGGGCCCGTCCTCGGTGCGGGCCCCCGCCCACACTGTCACAACGCCGGGAAGGGCCGGTTCGTCCCCACGTGTGGTGCGCCACGGGCCGGCGGACGACGCCGGGCCGACGGTCGCGCTGGAATGCGGCGCGGGCATGCCGGGCCCCGCGGCGCCGGTGGTCGCCCTGCAGCCCGGCGCGGGCACGCCGGGCCCGCGGCGGCGGCGGTGGTGGCCTTGAAGCGCGGCGCGGGCATACGGGCCTCGCGGCGCCGGTGGTGGTCAGCGGCCGTCGTAGCCGGCCGTCGGCATCGACAGCCTGCGGTGCACGCACGCCTTCATCTCGGCGTCGTACGACGGCTCGGCGTGCTCCACGGTCGCCACCCGCACCCCCCGCCGCGCGCACTCGGCGGTGAACTCGTCGACGGAGGCGATCGCGCTCGCCAGGACACGGCGGCTGGGCGCGACGAACAGGTCGACGCCGGGCCGGACGCCCTCCCACAGCGCGCCGTGGTCCGGGCGCAGGCCGCGCACCAGAAGCTCCCGGGTGACGACGTAGCCGTGTTCGGCGGCCCAGCGGGCGCACATGGCGTACTGGCTGCGGGAGTCCACCAGGAAGGGGTCGGCGTCCAGTTCCTCCAGCGGAGTCAGGCTCGCGATGGCCGTCACGCGTACCCGCGCCGCGGCCGACCCGCCGGGGAAACCCCGCAGTTGTCCCATGGCGTCCCCCTCACCTCCGGTTTCGTCGCCGACCCTACTCCTGCCCGTAGGCTTCGGGGGAGTCGCGCGAAGGAGGCAAAGAGGTGCCGGTGGAGATCACCTGGTGGGGCCACGCCACCTGCACGGTCGCGGACTCGGACGTACGCGTCCTCACCGATCCTCTGTTCGCGCGCCGGCTCGCGCACCTGCGCCGCCGGCGCGGCGCCGTGCCCCCGCCCGAGGCCCGGCGCGCGGACGTGGCACTGGTGTCACACCTGCACGCCGACCATCTGCATGTGCCGTCGCTCGCGCGGCTCGCGCCGGGCACGCGCCTGCTCGTGCCCCGGGGCGCACCACGGGCGGTACCGGGGCTGCGCCGGCTCACTCACCTGCTGCTGACCGAGGTGGCGCCCGGCGACGTGACGCCGGTCGGTGATCTCGTCGTACGGGCCGTGCCCGCGCGGCACGACGGGCGGCGGCTGCCGGTCGGGCCGCACCGCTCCCCCGCGCTCGGGTACGTCGTCGAGGGCGAGGCCAGGACGTACTTCGCCGGGGACACCGGGCTGTTCGACTCGATGGCGAAGGAGGTCGGCCCGGTCGACGTGGCGCTGCTGCCGGTCGGTGGCTGGGGGCCCTGCCTCGGTGAGGGGCACCTGGACGCGGGGCGGGCGGCGGAGGCGCTGGTCCGGCTGGCGCCGCGCAGCGCGGTCCCGGTGCACTACGGCACGTACTGGCCGATCGGGCTGGACGGCGTGCGCCCCCACGAGTTCCACGCCCCGGGCGAGGAGTTCGTGCGGCTCTCGGCGCTGCGCGCGCCGGAGGTGGCGGTGCACCGGCTGGAACACGGGGAGAGCGTGCGCCCGGGGGCGACCCGGTGAGCCTGCCGGCCGCCGCCTCGGCGACCCTGCTGGCCGCCGCCCCGGCGACGGTGCCCCCGGAGACGACGCAGCAGGCGATCGGCTATCCGTCGCTGTTCCTGCTGGTGTTGATCGGAGCGCTGGTGCCGGTGGTGCCGACGGGCGCGCTGGTGAGTTCGGCGGCGGTGGTCGCCGTGCACCAGACGGCGCCGTTCTCGCTGGCGCTGGTGTTCGTGACGGCGTCCCTCGCGGCGTTCCTCGGGGACGTGGCGCTGTACTGGCTGGGGCGGCGCGGGATGAACTCGAAGAACGGTTCGCGGTGGCTGGAGACGATCCGGTCGCGGGCGCCCGAGGACCGGCTCGCGCAGGCGCAGGAGAAGCTCGCCGGGCACGGGGTGACGGTGCTGGTGCTGTCCCGGCTGATGCCGGCGGGCCGCATCCCGGTGATGCTGGCCTGCCTGCTGGCGCGGTGGCCGCTGCGGCGCTTCGCCCGGGGCAATCTGCCGGCCTGCCTGGCGTGGGCGGTGACGTACCAGCTGATCGGGATTCTCGGCGGTTCGCTGTTCCCGGAGCCGTGGGAGGGCGTGGTCGCGGCGGTCGCGCTGACCCTGCTGATCAGCGCGGCCCCGAGCGTGTGGCGGCGACTGCGCGGGACGCGGACGCGCTGAGGGCGGAGCGGTGGGCGGGCTCCGGTACGGGGTTCCGCTCCGGAGCCCGTCCGGTGGGCGCGGGGCGCCGGTGCGGGCCCCGGCCGGTGGCGGGGGCGGGGCCTGATCCAGCCGGGTGCGGCGGGCGCGGGGCGCCGGTGAACGGCTCCGCCTCCGCTGGGCGCGAGGCGCTGGCCCCGGCCGGGACCCGGCCGGGGCCGGTGGCGGGGGCCACCGGGCGGGGGCTCGTCCAGCCGGGTCCGGGGGCGAGAGGGCCCCGGTCGGGGCCCGGTTCAGGCGAGTCGGGTGCGTTCCAGGACGCGGGAGGCGCCCACCGGCAGGTCCCACAGGTGTTCTCTGGGCAGGCCCGTCTTCTCCCAGGCGGCACGCACACGCGTGAGCGGCTCCAGGACCGGCTCCGCGGACAGCACGAACGTCCCCCAGTGCATGGGCGCCATGCGGCGCGCCCCGAGGTCCTGGCAGGCGCGGACCGCCTCCTCCGGGTCGCAGTGCACGTCGCTGAGCCACCAGCGCGGGTCGTACGCGCCGATGGGCAGCAGCGCCAGGTCGATGCCCGGGTAGCGCTGCCCGATCCGGGAGAACCAGTGGCCGTAGCCGGTGTCCCCCGCGAAGTACACGCGCTGCCCCTCGGCGTCGGTCAGCACCCAGCCGCCCCACAGCGAGCGGCAGGTGTCGGTGAGGCTGCGCTTGGACCAGTGGTGCGCCGGGACGAAGTCGAAGCGCACGCCGTCAAGTTGGGCCGCCTCCCACCAGTCCAGCTCGGTGACGCACGTGAACCGGCGCCGCTCGAACCAGCGGCTCAGCCCGGCCGGCACGAACACCGGGGTGTCGCGCGGGAGCCGCCGCAGCGTCGGCGCGTCCAGGTGGTCGTAGTGGTTGTGGCTGATGACGACCGCGTCCACCCGCGGCAGGGCGCTCCAGGCGACGCCGACGGGCGTGATCCGGCCCGGCGTGCCGAGGATGCGGCGGGACCACACCGGGTCGGTCAGGACGGTGAGCCCGCCGATGCGCACCACCCAACTGGCGTGCCCCGCCCAGGTCACGGCGACGGTGCGGGCGTCGACGCGGGGCAGCGGGCCCGGTTCGTAGGGCAGCAGCGGGATGTCGGCGAGGCCTTCGCGGTCGGGGCGTACGGCGCCCTCGCGGGCGAAGCGGGCGACGGCCTTGAGGCCGGGCAGCGGAGCGGTCAGCCGGTCGTGGAAGGTCCGCGGCCACACCCGCCGTTCCCCCAGCGGCCGGGGCTCGGCGAGCGGCGAGGCCGGAGGCGTGAAGAGTGACGGGGCCGCCGGCGCGCCGGTGTCCCGGGCACCCGGACTCCTGGTGGTCGACTCGGACTGCTGCGTCATCGGGGAGACTCCCATCGCTGAGCGTCGTCGCGGAGATCGTCGAAGACCGCCTTCAGGTGGATCATCGCGCGTTGCAGGTGCGGCAGTTCCAACGGTTCAGCCGTTCTGAGGCATTCCTCGAGTTGGGTGTCGGTACCGCCGAGCAGCGGACCGGTCGACAGGCGCACGCGCAGCGCCCCGAGGTCGTCGCCGAACCGGTGCCCGCCCGGCGCGGGCATGCCGAGCCGCGCCGCGAGGAAGTCCTCCAGGTCCTGCGCGTCGCCGACGCCCCGCGCGGCCAGCGCGGCCCGCAGCGGGTCGAGGTCGGCGTACACGTGCCGGCCGGCCTGCGGAGGGCGGGCCACGGCGCCCGCGCCGACGACGGTGGAGTGCACGGCGGCGGCCACACGCGCGTGCAGGCGTACGGCGGCGGCGACGCGCGCGGTGACCGGCTCGGGCTCGTCCAGCACGTACGCGGCCGCCGCGGCGACCGGGGTCGCGACGCGGGCGCCGAGCGCGGTGAGCACGTCGAGCACGCGCGCGTGCAGGCCGTCCCCGCCGTCGCCCGCCGGGAACCGGGCGACGGCGGCCGGCCAGCCCGGCGGCAGCAGCGCGCCGGCCAGGTCGGTGACGACGGTGACGTGCTCGGGCAGCATCTCGGCGGGGCTGAGCAGCACGGTGTCGGGCGGCGCGTGCAGGGTGTCGCGCCAGGTCTCGTCGGAGACCAGGTGCAGGCCCTCGCCGGTGGCCGCTTCGAGCGTCTCGTGCAGCACCTCGGGGGGCGCAACGGTCGCGGTGGGGTCGTCGGCGACGGACAGCACCAGCAGCCGGGGGTCGCCCCCCTCGTCGCGGACCCGGCGGACGGTCTCCAGCAGCGCGTACGGGTCGGGTACGCCGCCGCACTCGGCCGGGGTCGCCACGTGGAAGGCGGGCCGGCCCAGCAGCCGGGCGTACGGCGCCCACCAGGCGGCGCACGGCCTCGGCACGAGCACGTCGCCGCCGATGGCCGCGGTCAGGGCGACCAGCAGGGCGGGCGAGCCGGGGGCGGCGGCCACCTGGCGGGGCTCGGCGGCCAGGCCGCGCCGGGCCCAGTAGCCGCAGGCGGCCTCCTGCAGGGCCGCCCCGCCGCCGACCGGCTCGGCCCCGGCGCGGGACGCGGCGGCGGCGAGCACCTCGGCGGCCTCGGGCAGCACGGGCAGCCCGTCGTCGGGCAGCGGCGGCCCGAAGCGGACGGGGCCATGGCCTTCGGGGGCCGTCCGCGACATCCGTACCTCCGTGGTGGGCGGCACCCGCGCGTGCCGGTGGGCGTGGCGTCCCGGCTCCGGTGGGGCGGTGCGAGTCGGGTGGACCGGGTGGTGGATCGAGTGGGTCGAGTGGATCGGGTTGGCCGGGCGGCCCGGCACTGGGGCGTACGGTGCGGTTCGTGCTGTCGGGGCCCGTGTACCCACCGGGCCGCCTTCCCATGGCGCCGCCGCGCGTCGCGCAGGTCACAACGGCGGGGATCGGGGCGCGGGCGGGGTGAGGGCCGGTCGGCGGTGGTCGTGTTGGTCGATGGCCGGGGCATGCGGGGCGGCGGTACCGCGACTGCCACGGTCCGCGGCTGCCACGGTCCGCGGCTGCGACGTCCACGGTCGGCGCCGAGGGCTTCCGGTCGGCGGTGCCGGGGCTTCCCCACCCGTGGTGCCTGTCCCCCGGTCGGCGACCGCGTGCCTTCCGGGCACGGCCGAGGCCTCTCGGTCGACGGCACTCTTCCTGGCCTGGTCGGGCGGCGGGGGGGCTTCCTGGGCGGCGGTGCCGAAGTGGTCCCGGTCGGCGGCACAGGCTTTCGGCACGACGGCCGGGGGCTTTCGGTCGGTGCCGGAATGCTCCTGGTCGACGGCCAGGGCTCCCGCGGGCGGCGGTGCCGAGGTGGTCCCGGGAGGCGGTGCCGCAGCTGCCCCGGTCGGCGGTACCCGCGCCGCTTGTCGACGACCACAAGGCGCTCCAGGGGCTCCCGAGGTGGCGGCCGGCCCCAGGGACGCCGGTCGGCGTCGGGCCGTGATCGCCCGGCGGCGTGCCTTCGGGGGCTGCGTGGCGGCCTGTCCCCCTCCGTGGCCGACCCCTTGCATCGTCCCCTCCATAGGCGGCCCGCACCGTCCCTCCGTGGGCGGCCCCGCATCGCCCCTCCCTGGCCGGCCCGTCTCACCCCTCCGTGGCCGGCCGCTTGCGGCGCAGCCGGTACACCGCGCCGCCCAGGGCCGCGGCGATGAACACGCCGCCGGCGGCCAGGGCCGGGACGGAGTCCGTGAAGGCGCCGCCCTCACCCGCCCGTACGCCCCGCTGGATCACGGCGCCGCCGCAGGGCTTCGTACGCGGTTCCCGGCAGGGATGGCTGCTGGGCGGCGCCGTGGAGGCGCCGCCGCCGTGCGTCACGGTGAACGTGGCGCTCCACGGCTGCCCCTTCGCGCCGGGCGCCGCCGGACAGGTGCCGTCGACGGTCCACGCGGAGTCCGGGCCGACCCCCGCCGGACCGGCGTCGAGTTCGGCGGCCGGTGCGATGCGGGCGGTGCCGCGGTAGGCGGGCCCGGCGATGTCGTCGTCGTCGGCGGGCACCCGGCGCAGTTCGGCGACGCCGTCCGCGAAGGCGTCCGAGGTGGCGTCGAGGGTCTCCGGCGCGGGACCCTCGCCGGGGTCGCAGGAGACGGAGACCGTGACGCTGCCGCCCGGGTGGACGGTCGCGGGGCTGACCTCCGCGGCCGGGTCCGCCCGAACGACCGTGGCGGGGCCGCCGACGACGACGCCGGCCAGGACGGCGACGGACAGGGCGCGGGCGGTGCGGCGCATGGGGCGGGCTCCTTCGAGCGGCGGCTGCGGGGCGCGGTGGTCGCACCCGTGCTGCCATCACAGCCCGCCGCACCGCGCGCCGCGCGCGGCCGGACACCATTAGCGGGACGGGCACGCCCGAGCGGGTGACGGCCGCCGACGTCGCCTACCGCCGGTCCGCGCGGGCCGCCGGGCGCGGGTGGCCAGTCGCCGGGAGCGAATGACGGCCACCACCATCGCCGACCCCGGTCCGCGCGGGCCGCCTGCATCCCCCGTCACCGGTCCGCGCCCGCCACCGGGAGCGGACGACCGCCGCCGGCAACGCCAGCCGCTGGACCGCCGGGAGCGGGTGGACGGCCGCCCGGAGCGGACGACCGCCGCCGGCAACGCCTCCCACCGGACCGCGCGGGCCGCCGGCGCCGCTGCTCGGTGTCCCGCACGGCCCTACTCGGCGTCCCGCAGCACCTGCTCCCGGACCCGGCCGCAGCACCGGCTGATCAGACGGGAGACGTGCATCTGCGAGATGCCGAGCTGTTCGGCGATCCGGCTCTGCGTCATGTCGTCGAAGAACCGCATGTACAGGATGGCCCGCTCACGCTCGGGCAGGGCGGCGAGGCGGGGCTTGACGGCCTCGCGGTCCACGACGGTGTCCAGCGCCGGGTCGGGCGCGCCGAGGGCGTCGCTCAGGCTGTAACCGTCCTCGCTGCCGGGCAGTTCGGCGTCCAGGGACAGCGCGGTGAAGCTCTCCAGCGCCTCCAGACCGACCTTGGCGTCCTCCTCGCTGATGTTCGCGTGCTCGGCGATCTCGGCGATGGTCGGCCGGCGGCCGGAGAGGTTCGCGGACAGGTCCTGGGAGGCGAACCGGACGCGGTTGCGCAGGTCCTGCACCCGGCGCGGCACGTGCAGGGTCCACATGTGGTCGCGGAAGTGCCGCTTGATCTCGCCGGTGATGGTCGGCACCGCGTAGCTCTCGAAGGCGTTGCCGAGCTCGGGGTCGTACCGGTCGACGGCCTTGACCAGGCCCAGGGCGGCGACCTGACGCAGGTCGTCCATGCTTTCGCCGCGGCTGCGGAACCGCCCGGCGAGGCGTTCGGCCATCGGCAGCCACGCCTCGACGATCCGGTCCCGGAGGGCGTCGCGCTCGGGCCCCGGGGGGAGCGCGACGAGCGTGCGGAAGTCGGCCGCCGTGTCGGGGGCGTCGTCGTGCGGGTGCTTCGCGCTGACTCGTGTCGGCATGATGCGTCGCAACTCCCTTGCAGGTGCTTTGGGTTGGACGGTCTCCGCGGGAGCGCCGACGTGCCGGACGGGCGCACCGGGGGGCGTGCCGCTCCCACGGGCGTGCCTCCTGTCCGAAGCACTGTGACCGTTCGCCTGCCCGCGCGCCCGCGCCGCAAACACCCCGAGGTTTTCCGGCAGCGCGCTCGGTGACTCGGGGACGCGTAGAGCCGCTGCCCGATTCCCCTCACGCCGGGAGGTCCCCGATGAGCACCAAGGTCTCCGACCATGTCCTGCAGCGACTGCGCGAGTGGGGCGTGGAGTACGTCTTCGGCTATCCCGGGGACGGCATCAACGGCCTGCTCGCCGCGTGGGGAAGGGCTGACGACCGGCCGCGGTTCGTGCAGTCCCGGCACGAGGAGATGTCCGCGTTCCAGGCGGTCGGGTACGCGAAGTTCAGCGGGCGGCTCGGGGTGTGCGCGGCGACCTCGGGGCCGGGCGCGATCCACCTCCTCAACGGCCTGTACGACGCGAAGCTCGACCACGTGCCGGTGCTGGCGATCGTCGGCCAGACGCACCGCACCGCGATGGGCGGCTCGTACCAGCAGGAGGTGGACCTGCACTCGCTGTACAAGGACGTCGCCTCCGACTTCGTGGAGACGGTGACGGTCCCGGAGCAGTTGCCGAACGTGCTGGACCGGGCGATCCGGACCGCGTACGCGCGCCGTTGCCCCACGGCGGTCATCATCCCCGGCGACGTGCAGGAGCTCGACTACTCGCCGCCCACGCACGAGTTCAAGATGGTGCCCTCCAGCCTGGACAACAGTGGTTGGACGTCGGTGCCGTCGGAGGAGTCGCTGCGGCGGGCGGCGGACGTCCTCAACTCCGGTGACAAGGTGGCGATCCTGGTCGGCCAGGGCGCGGCCGGGGCGCGGGCCGAGGTGGACACGATCGCCGGCCTGCTGGGCGCGGGCGTCGCCAAGGCGCTGCTCGGCAAGGACGCGCTGAGCGACGAACTGCCGTACGTCACCGGCTCGATCGGGCTTCTGGGCACGCGACCCTCGTACGAGCTGATGCGGGACTGCGACACGCTGCTGACGATCGGTTCGTCGTTCCCGTACTCGCAGTTCCTGCCGGACTTCGGCAAGGCGCGCGGGGTGCAGATCGACATCGACCCGCACATGGTGGGGATGCGTTATCCGTACGAGGTGAATCTCGTCGGGGACGCGAAGGAGACCCTGCGGCGGCTGATCCCGCTGATCGAGTCCGGGCGGGGGCGCGAGTGGTTCGACACGGTGTGCGCGAACGTGACGCGCTGGCGGGACGTGATGGCGCGGCGCGCGGAGGTGTCGGCGGACCCGATCAACCCGGAGTACGTGGCACGCGCCCTGGATCCGCTGCTGCCGGCCGACGCGATCGTCACGTCGGACTCGGGCTCGGTGGCGAACTGGTACGCGCGGCACCTGACCATGCGGGACGGCATGCGCGGTTCGCTGTCGGGCACGCTCGCCACCATGGGCTGCGCGGTGCCGTACGCGATCGGCGCGAAGTTCGCGCATCCGGACCGGCCGGCGATCGCGCTGGCCGGGGACGGCGCGATGCAGATGAACGGGCTCGCGGAGATGATCACGGCGGCGAAGTACCGGGTCCTGTGGGAGGACCCGCGGCTGGTGGTGGCCGTGTGGAACAACCGCGACCTCAACCAGGTGACCTGGGAGCTGCGGGCCATGGGCGGCGCCCCGTCGTTCGTGCCGTCGCAGGAGCTGCCGGACGTGCAGTACGCGGCGTTCGCCCGCTCGCTCGGGCTGACGGGGATCCGGGTGGAGAAGCCGGAGGACGTGGCGGGGGCCTGGCGGGCCGGTCTGGAGGCGGACGGTCCGGCCGTGATCGAGTTCCTGACCGATCCGGCGGTGCCGCCGATCCCGCCGCACGCCACCTGGGAGCAGATGGAGGCGACGGCCGCCTCGATCCTGAAGGGCGACGCGGACCGGGGCGCGGTGCTCAAGCAGGGCTTCAAGGCGAAGGTGCAGGAGTTCCTGCCGCACCGGGAGAAGTGAGTGGGCCCGAGGTGAGGGGCCGTGCGTCGGCCGGTTCGGGCTTGACGAGGTCCTGATCACCCGGCAGCAGGAGTTCCTCGTACCGGCCGAGTGCCAGAACCACGCCGAGCATCAGGACCGGAATGAACACAGCGAGGATCGCCATGGTCCGTCCTTCCCCAGGATTCGAGCGTGGGGGGCCATGGCCGGATCTCCCGCACCGAGTACGGCAAACCCCCGGCGGTGCGCGGTACGTCCGGGGTGGGCGGCTCCGCATCGCGGGCGGGGTGACACGTATCGGTCCGCTCCGGTCCGCTCCGGTCCGTTCTGGTCCGCTCTGGTCGGGGCCGGGTCAGGAGCCGGTCTTCCGGTCGGGGCCGGTCGAGCCCGGTCGCGTTCGGTCGGTTTCGTCCGGGTACGGGCCGGGCGGTGTCGGCTCCCGGGGTTCGGGTACGCGGGGAGCGCCCCCGAAGGTCTGGAGGGAGACATGCAGCGAGGCAGCGACCGGATGAGCCGCCACCGCGACGAGGAGATGAAGCACGAACTGCAGGGCCTGCTCAGGTCCGGGCACCCCACGCGCACCGAGGAATGGCACGACCCCGAGCCGTCCGCCGAGGACGACCCCGAGGTCGCGTCCGGTCCCGTGACGCCGAGCCGGGCACCGAGCTCCCTGGAGTCGGTCCGGCTGGAACTGGCCCGGCTCCTGAGCCGCGGGGCGTTCCCCGCGAACCCGCCCGCACTGAGCCGCGCCCTGCGCCGCGGCCACGCCCCCGACGCGCTGGTCGAGCGGGTGGAACGGCTGCCGCGCGACGAGCGCTACGGCACCGTCCAGCAGCTCGCCGAGGCCCTCACGGGCAGCGGCCGGCGGGGCCGGTCATAAGGACAGGCCGAGACGGGTGTGCCGGCCCGGCGCGGCACACCCGCCGGCCGTGGACGCAGGAGGGGTCCCAGTGATGGCTGAGTTCGTGAGGGACGTGATGACGCCGGGCGTGGTCGCCGTCCGCCCGGACGCGTCCGTCGTGGAGGCGGCGCAGCTGATGCGCACGCAGAACATCGGTGACGTGGTGGTGGCCGACGGCCAGGAGGTAGTCGGCATGCTCACCGACCGTGACATCACCGTACGGGCCGTCGCGGACGGCACCGACCCGCAGACGGTGAGCGCCGGCGCCGTGTGCACGCCCGACCCACTGGTCGTCGCACCCGACGACCCGGTGTCGGCGGCGGTCGCGCTGATGCGGGAGCACGCGGTACGGCGGCTGCCGGTGGTGGAGGACGGGATGCCGGTCGGCATGGTCAGCCTCGGCGACCTCGCCGAGGCCGAGGACCCCGGCTCGGCCCTGGCCGCCATCAGCCGCGCCGAGCCGGACACCCGGGGCGGCGCGTGAGCCGCGGCGCGGACAGCGCGCGAGGAACGGCGCGCGGAACGACACGGTGGCCGCCGAGGGCCACCCGCATGCCACGAAAGGAAGTCGAAGCATCATGCGTATCGCGTTTCTGACCGCACCCGAGGGCGTCGAGCAGGTCGAGCTCACCGATCCGTGGCAGGCGGCCGTGGACGCGGGCCACGAGCCCGTGCTCGTGTCGACGCGGTCCGGTGAGATCCAGGCGTTCCACCACCTCGACAAGGCGGACACCTTCCCCGTGAACGAGGTCGTGGGCGAGACGTCCGCCGACTCCTTCGGCGGGCTCGTCCTGCCGGGCGGCGTCGCCAACCCGGACTTCCTGCGCATGGACGACAAGGCCGTGGCCTTCGTGCGGGACTTCTTCGAGCAGGGCCGGCCGGTCGCCGCGATCTGCCACGCCCCGTGGACGCTCGTCGAGGCGGACGTCGTACGCGGCCGGGTGCTGACCTCCTGGCCGAGCCTGCGCACCGACATCCGCAACGCGGGCGGCACCTGGGTCGACGAGCAGGTGAAGGTGTGCGACCACGGGCCGAACAAGCTGGTCACCAGCCGCAAGCCGGACGACCTGAAGGCGTTCTGCGAGACATTCCTGGAGGTGTTCGGGTAGTGCGCACGAGGTCGGGCGGGTCAGCGCGTACGAATCGTCGCGTCTGACATCACGTACGAGTCATCGCGTACAAGACGTCGCGTACGAGTCATGGGGCTCCGAGGGTTCTCGGGGCCCCGGTACTCGTTCTGGGGCGCGGTACCCGTACCTGGGGAGCGGTTGTGGGCTCGGGCGTGCTGCGGGTCGGCGGGCCTGACCTGCGGCCCGGTCAGGTGCCGGGGGTGCCCGGTGTGGCGGTCTCGCCGCTGGTGCGTTCCCTGGCGCCCTCACGGGTGCGGCCCGCCGCCACGGGACGGCTCGGGTTGCGGCGCAGGTACTCGCCCTCCAGTTGCGCCATGCGCTCGTTGTGGGCCCGCAGCGCGTCGTTCGAGCCGTACAGCAGCGTGTCGTGACGCGTGCGGTGAATGGTCTCCAGCTCCTTCATCAGCTGCTGTTCGTCCAGCCGGCTCGGGTCGACTCCGGTCTTGGTGGTGTCCCGCTCGTCGTGTTCGTTCATGCGGTCCGGGTACCCGCCCCGTGAGCAACTGAGCACTACCCCCGAGCGGCATCCGGGAGGGAGCCATGGATCTCGCTTTTCTGCACCCGCTGTACGAACACCCGGGGCCCTGGGCGTCGGTGTACGTCGACACTTCCCGGCACACGGAGGACACCCCTCACGAGCGGGAACTGACCGCCCGGGCGATGGCCCGGGACCTCGCGGAACAGGGCGCCGACGAGGCCACCTGCCGGGCCGTGCAGAGCGCGATCGAGGATCTGCGGCACTCCTCCGAACCGCACGGGCGGGCCCTGTTCGCCCGCGCGGGCGAGGTGGTCCTCGACCCGCCGCTGGCCCGGGCCCCGCAGCGCGACTGGGCCCAGTGGGCATCCCTGCCGCGGGCCACACCGCTGCTGGAACTCGCCGGTGAGGACCCCGTCTGCGTCGTGGCGTACGTCGACCGCAAGGGCGCCGACTTCGAGCTGCGCAGCGGGCTTGGCAGCGCGGACGCGGGCGGTGTCACCGGACGCCAGTGGCCCGTGCACCGCACCAGCAGCGTCGACTGGTCCGAGCGGCACTTCCAGCTCCGGGTGGAGAACACCTGGGAGCCCAACGCCGCCGAGATCGCCGACGCTCTCGCCGTGTGCCAGGAGGACACCCGCGCCGACCTGCTGATTCTCGTCGGCGACGACCGGGAGCGGCGGTCCGTGCACGAGCGGCTGCCGCAGCGGCTGCACGACCTGGTCGTCGAGGCGCCGCACGGCACCGGCAGCAGGCTGCTCGACGACGACGTGGAGAAGGCCCGCGCCGAGCACGTGCGGCTGCGCGCCGCCGCGGAGCTGGACCGGTTCCTCGCCGCGCGCACACCGGACGCCGAGGGGCATGCCGGGGCCGTCGAGGGCGTGCCCGCGCTGGTCGAGGCCGCCCGTGAGCACCGGATCGACGAGCTGCTCATCCGGCCCGACGGGCCCGACGCGCACCGCGAGGTGTGGATCGGCGAGGACCCGGATCAGCTGGCGGTGCGGCGGACCGACCTGAAGGCGCTCGGCGAACAGCACTCCTGGCCGGCCCGGGCCGACGACGCGCTGATCCGCTCGGCCGTCGCCTCGGATGCCGCCGCGCTGTCCGTCACGGCCGCGCCCGCCACGGAGCAGGAGGCGCCGGTGGGTGGCCTGGGGGCTCTGCTGCGGTGGGCCTGACGTCCACGGAGTGGGGCGGGCCCGGGGCCGGGGCCGGGGGCCCGCCCGGAGCGGGAGTTGGGGCCGGGCCGAGGGCCGGGGCAGATTCGGGCGCGCTTGTGGTCCGGGGCGGCTCGGCCTTCAGCGGGCTCGTTCCACGCGGCGTTCGTCCCACACCGGGTCCGGGGTCTCCCGGACCCGGCCGTCGCTTCCGAAGACCAGGTAGCGGTCGAAGGAGCGGGCGAACCAGCGGTCGTGCGTGACCGCGAGGACCGTCCCCTCGAACGCCTCCAGGCCCTCCTGCAGCGCCTCGGCCGATTCCAGGTCCAGGTTGTCCGTCGGCTCGTCCAGCAGCAGCGCCGTCGCGCCCTCCAGTTCCAGCAGCAGAATCTGGAACCGGGCCTGCTGCCCGCCCGACAGCCGTTCGAACGTCTGCTCCGCCTGGCCCGTCAGCTCGTAGCGACGCAGCCGGGACATGGCGGCGCCCCGGTCCTGGGAGTGCTCGCCCCAGAGGATGTCCAGGAGGGTGCGGCCCTGCAGCTCGGGGTGGGCGTGCGTCTGCGCGAAGTGGCCGGGGACCACGCGCGCGCCGAGTTTCCAGCGGCCCGCGTGCGCCACGTCGTCGCCGGCGAGCAGGCGCAGGAAGTGCGACTTGCCGGAGCCGTTCGACCCGAGGACGGCGACGCGCTCGCCGTAGTACACCTCCAGGTCGAACGGTTTCATCAAACCCGTGAGCTCCAGGCCCTCGCAGGTGACGGCGCGTACGCCGGTGCGGCCGCCCTTGAGCCGCATCCGGATGTCCTGCTCGCGCGGCGGCTCCGGCGGCGGGCCCGCCTCCTCGAACTTGCGCAGCCTCGTCTGCGCCGCCTGGTAACGGGACGCCATCTCGTGGCTGACCGAGGCGGCCTGACGGAGGTTCAGGACCAGCTTTTTCAGCTGGGCGTGCTTCTCGTCCCAGCGGCGGCGCAGCTCCTCGAAGCGGGCGAAGCGTTCGCGGCGGGCGTCGTGGTACGTGGCGAAGCCGGCACCGTGGACCCAGGCGTCGGCGCCGGTGGGGCTGGGTTCGAGGGAGACGATGCGTTGTGCCGCGCGGGCCAGCAGTTCGCGGTCGTGGGAGACGAAGAGGACGGTCTTGCGGGTCTCCGCCAGACGCTCCTCCAGCCAGCGTTTGCCGGGGACGTCGAGGTAGTTGTCCGGCTCGTCGAGGAGGAGGACCTCGTCGGTGCCGCGCAGCAGGGCCTCCAGGACGAGGCGCTTCTGCTCGCCGCCGGAGAGGGTGCGGACCTGGCGCCACTGCGCCTTGTCGTACGGGATGCCGAGGGCGGCGGTCGTGCACATGTCCCAGACGGTCTCGGCCTCGTAGCCCTGGGCCTCGGCCCAGTCGGCGAGGGCCTGCGCGTAGCGCATCTGGGCGGCCTCGTCGTCGACGGTCATGATGCCGTGCTCGGCGGCGTCGACGGCGCGGGCCGCTTCGCGGATGCGGGGCGGGGAGACGGAGACGAGGAGGTCGCGGACGGTGGTCTCGTCTCGTACCGAGCCGACGAACTGGCGCATGACGCCGAGGCCGCCGCTGACGGTGACGGAGCCGCCGTGCGGTTTCAGCTCGCCGGCGAGGAGGCGGAGCAGGGTGGTCTTGCCGGCGCCGTTGGGTCCGACGAGAGCCACGACGGCTCCTTCCCCCACCCGGAAGGAAACGTCGCCGAGCAGCGCCCTCCCGTCGGGGAGGTAGTACTCCAGGTGCGCGGCTTCGAGATGACCCATGGGGGCGATTGTGTGGGTCGCGGGGGGCGGGGGCAATCGCTTTTCGCCGGGGGGTGGGGGGGGGGGACCTGCGGGTGCGGGTGCGGTGCGGGTGCCTGCGGCGGGCCGTGCGAGTGGGATGCCTGCGGGTCGGTGGCTGGGGGTGCCTGCGGCGGCCTGTGCGGGTGCGGTGGGTGTCGTGCGTTGCGCTGTCGCGTCGGGGGTGGGTCGGGGCCGCGCCGGGGGGTGTCCGTCCTCGGAACGGCGCGGAATCGGTCGGCCACAGAT
>NZ_JARVKW010000073.1 GCF_029813775.1 Streptomyces sp. DH24
CGGGCACGATCTCCGCGGAGGGCGGCGGGGGCGGGGGCGGTGAGAAGGCGCAGGGCGGCCTGGTCGCCCTGGCCCTTTCGCAGTACGCGGAACGGGCCTCCAAGGACCTGCAGTTCGTGGCGGCCCGCGCGGGCAAGTCGTTGCAGGGCGTGGTCGATGCCACCACCGCCTATCTCAACGGTGATCAGGAGATGGCGGCCGAGGCGCAGCGCAAGACGCTGGCCGCGCCGAAGATCGACATGCCCGGGGTGGGTAAGGCGTGATTCAGCCGGATCAGATTCCTCAGTTCACGGGCGACCTGGCGCAGCTGGAGACGGACTACGCGGGCCTGAAGAAGGACGCGGGCAATGTCCGCAGCGCCGGTTCCGATGTGCACTCGCAGTTTCAGGGCCTGTCGGCGTACTACCAGGCGCCCGAGGCGGAGAAGCTGTTCGCCACCACCAAACCGGTGAAGGACAGGGCGGACGGCTTCGCCGACGACCTGGAGACGGTGTCCTCGGCGCTGTCCTCCTACGCGACCGAAGTCCGGCCCCTGGTCGCGAAGCTGAAGGAGCTCAAGACCAAGGCACAGACCTTCGTCGACTCCGTGAAGGACGACGACGAGTGGGAGTACGACGGGGACAAGGTCGAGGAACACAACGGGATCCGTGACGAGATCACGGCGACCGTCGCCGCGTTCTGGGCGGCGGAGCGGACGTGCCACAACAAGATCACGGCGTTGTGGGGCGGCACGCAGATGGTCGCCGGGGACGGCTCGGACCGTAAGGACCAGTACGGGTTCTCGGCCGAGGACATGAAGAACGCCAAACTCCCCTGGGGTGACCCGGTGGAGGAGAAGCACCACTGGTACGAGGTCGGCCACTGGGTCAAGTCCTTCGTCTGGGACGGGCTCATCGTCGACGGCATCTGGGGCACGATCAAGGGCCTCGGGACGCTGGTGGGCTTCGGCGGCTGGGAGGCCATGGGCCAGGCCTGGAAGGGTCTCGCCCAGCTCGCCACCGGGCTCGCGCTCTCGTCCATCCCCGGTGTGGGGGCGATGTTCTGGACGCTCCCCGACGACAAGCTCCCCTCCTGGATCCGTGATTCGCGCACCGCGATGAAGGAGACGGGCAAGGCGCTGGTGGCGTGGGACCAGTGGGGCAAGAACCCCGCTCGCGCGGCGGGTGCGGTCACCTTCAACGTGCTGACGACCGTCTTCACGGGTGGTGCGGGCGGTGCTGTCGCGGGTGCCGGTAAGGCCGGTGCGGTGGCGAAGGTGCTGGGCACGGCGGGCAAGGTGATCGACCCGATGACCTACATCGCCAAGGGCGCCGGCGCCGGTCTGTCGAAGATCGGGGACATCGCCACCAGCCTCAAGGGCGTTGGCAACATCGACATCCCCACCCTCCCGGACGGCTCCGTCCAGCTGCCCGACGGCCGCACGCTCGCCCCGAACGGCAACATCGTCGCGCCCAACGGCGTCGTCGACACGACACCGGTCCCGCACGAGACGACGCCCGGTGTCCCGCACGGCACCCCGGGCACCACCCCGACGCTGCCCGCGCACTGGACGATCCCGGGCGGCCAGCAGCCTGTGTACGCCGGGGTCCACGCGGGCGACGGCGGCGTGCACACCGTCGACAACGCCGCCGGCCCCGGTCACTACAACCAGCCCGGCGTGAACCACCCCACCGGCGGCCACGTCCCCGGCGGCTCCTTCGACGCGACGCCGACCCAGACGCCGTACGGCCACACGCCCACGCAGACGCCGTACGGCAACGTCCCCGGACCGGGCTCGTACGGCAACGTCCCCGGACCCGGCGCGTACGACAACGTCCCGGGGCCGGGCGCGTACGACAACGCCCCCGGACCCGGCGCCTACGACAACGGCCCTGGACCGGGCGCCTACGACAACGGCACCCACCACACCGGCGGCCACGACGTTCCCGGCGGTTACACCGACGACGCGGCGCACGCAGCCGACGATACCGCGCACGCCGCCGACGACGCCGCGCACGCCGGTGACCACACCGACGTCGGCGACGCCGCGCACCACGGCACCGACGTTCCGGGCACGCCGGGCCACCAGGGCACGGACGTGCCGGGCAGCGGGGTGGCCGACGAGCCGTTCGAGTACAAGCCGCAGGTGTCCGCCGACGAGTTCGACGCGCTCACGACGGCGGAGAAGCACGCCGTCGCCGCGGCCGAGCTGGAGCGCGGCACGAACCCCGCGGCCAGCCTCAGCGACGACGCCGGCCAGGCCTACGGCGACGCGTACTGGAACGACTACGTCGACAACCTCGATCCGGCGGGACGCGAGGCGCTTCGTACGTACAGCGGTGCCGAGTACACGGAGATCAACGGTCACCTCCGCGGCGACCCGAAGTACGCGAACGTGGACCCCGAACTCCTGAAGACCATCGACGAGATGGACCGGGTCCTCGGCACCCGCCCCGTGCCCGAGAACATCATGGTCGTCCGGGGAACGGGCATCGATCACCTCGATCTGGACTCGCCCCTCGACATGCAGGGCAGGACCTTCGGCGACGACGCGTACACGTCCACGGCACTCGGCAGGACGGTGCCGCCCGCCTTCGCGTGGAAGCCCGTGGTCATGCACCTGCGGGTACCGGAGGGCACGCCCGCGCTCTGGCTGGACCACATCTCCAAGAACCCCGGAGAACGGGAACTGCTGCTCGCCCGCGGCACCCAGTACAAGGTGACGCGCGTCTTCGCGGACGACGCCGGCAAGTGGCACGTCTACGGTGAGGTCCTGCCGAGGCCGTGAGGACGGCTCCGGCGGCCCGACCGTCGTTGCGCGACAGACATACGTAAGGAAATGTGGACTTCATGAGCAGTGAACAGCCGGTCAACCCGCGCTTCGCCGACGACATGCAGATGAGGCTGGTGGACGGCCCGGCGACGTACGCCCGCAGGACCGACAAGCCCGTCTCCCACCTCAGCGTCGCCGACCCCGCAGGCACGGTCATCGGATACGTGTGGGCCAACGACGAGGACGACGCCGCCGGTTGGGTGGTGCCGCAGGGACTGCCGGGCAGCGCCCTCAACGCCGGCGGCTCCTGGATCCGAGCGCTGCGCGACGGCAAGGCCCGTGGGCTCGCCCCCTCCGACCTGCTCGCCGAGCTGGCGCGGGGCGCGAACGACAGCGACCTGAGCCACGCCGTCCCGGACTCCCTCACCCAGGCGCCGAGCCTGGACGCCCTCAAGGAGCTGGCAGCCCGAGGCTGAGCCGTCGATGATCGCAGTACCCCCCGGCGGGTCCGTCCGGTACGTCACCGTCACCGCCCCCGACGGAGAAGTCGTCGGCTTCCTCTGGGCCGACGCCACCGACGTCGGTTGGACGGACCGGCGGGCCGGCAGCGTCGCCGCCCACCGCGCCGGACAGGAATGGGCCCGCAAAGCCCGCGAAGCGCACGAGCGTGGGCTCGCCCCGTTCGGTGTGCTCAACCTGCTCAGTCACGAGCCCGGCGCCGGCCCCGTCACCGAGGCCCCCGGCAAGGAGACCGTCGAGGAACTCGCCCGGATCGTCACCCCGGACGACGACCGACGGCTGCTCGCCCAGCTCGCGCCCTTGGACGACGACGCCTGGCGCGAGCTCGCCGAGGCGTTCGACGCGCTCACGGACGAGGACCGGGACGTGAAGTGGGGCGGCGGGCACAAGCTGCCGAGCGGTGCGACGCACGTCGCGTTCCCGCTCTACAGCAAGCCGCTGCAGCGCGCCGTCTCCGCGCTGTCCGGCGTCGGCGCCGTCACCCCCGAGCACCGCTGGATGGGCGTCCCGATGCCGAAGCCGCCGCCGGAGGGGCAGATGCTGGCGCCGGCCGACGCCGTACGCGCCGCGACGGCGATCGTGCGCGGGGAGCGGTTCTGCGACGGGCACATCGCCGAGTCCGTGCAGGACGGCCTCTTCGACGCCGTGGCCGCCTCCCTGCGCGCCTGGCACGCCTCCGGGGGGAACGCCGTACCGGCCACCGGGACGGCGGCCACCGCGACGGCACCCACCGCGACGCCGTCCACCGAAACGACGGCCGTGACGACACCCACCGAAACGACGGCCGCGACGCCGTCCACCGCGACGGATCGCCCCACGTCACCCCGTCCCCAGCAGTCACCGCCCCCGCCCGGACCCGTGTGCAGATTCTGCGGAGGTTCTCCCGCCGCGGACGTCACGTTCCGCGCCCATCAAGCACTGCTCGTCTACATGCGGACCCGGAAGATGGCCGGGCCGATGTGCCTGACGTGCGGGCTGGCCGTGTACCGGACGCTGACCACGTACACGCTCTGGCAGGGCTGGTGGAGCCCCTTCTCGCTGTTCGTGTTCGCGCCGCTCACCCTGGTCCGGAACGTCCTCGCCGTGCGCCACGTGAGGAAACTCGCGGCTCCGGGGCCGGGACCGAGCGGGCCGCGCTTCGATCCGGGGGTGCCCGTACGGCGCCGGCCGCTCGCGTACGTCGGGCTCGTTCCGGTGCTCTGGGTGCTCGTGATGATCGTCTCCGGGCTGGCCGGGGGACCGTGACGGAGCGCTGCGCGGGCCCGCGTCGGACGGCCCTGAGGGCGCCCGCCCCGGGTGTACTGAATGCCCCTCCATGCCTTATGTTGCGGAAGCGAAGTAGGGGGATCTCGCATGCCGCAGACGGGCGCCGGTGCACCTCGGGGCGCTGCGGCCTGCCGGCCGTGCCTTCGGTGGAACCGCCGCCCGCCCGCCGTACGGCGGCGCACGCGGGGCGAACGCCGTCGCGGCACGCGGTCTCGGCCCGGTTCCGGGAGACCGACTCCGCCTACCCGCAGACGCACCTACAGGAAGACGCACCCACGGGGACGACCGAATGGCACGGGACTACGACAGCCAGCTGCTGGAGTCGGTGGCGGTGCGTCGGCGCCGGATGCGCGACGCGCTGCTGTTCGGCGCGCAACGCTCCAGGCGGACGGCGGACGAACGGCTCGGCAAGCTCTTCGCGGGCATCGCGATCGCGGCCGTGCTGTGCGCCGGTTGCGTCGGCTGGTCCTTCGTCCAGTCGATGATGGCGAAGCAGAAGGCCGAGCAGGAGAAGCAGCGGCAGCAGCAGGAGCAGCTCTACAACCCGAAGCCGAGCGCCTCCCCGTCGGGCGGCGCCGACAAGGGCGCGGAGCAGCGGTGAGCGCCGCTCCGACGACCGCCGCGACGGTCGACATGGTCATGCGCATGGTCCCGCCGGTCCTGCCGGAAGGCACCCTGGGCCGAGACAACGCGATGATAGGTTCCGGTGAGTGGTGAGCACAGCAACGACGTCCCGCACCCAGTTGAGCCGGGTCACCCTGATCGGTGAGCGACGGCGCGCCGACCTCGTCCTTCCGTCGGACACGGCGATCGGCCAACTGCTCCCCGACATCCTGCGGTTGCTGGACGACCGGGCCGCCACCCGGCCGACCACCCGGCAGTTGATCACGTCCGACGGCTCCGCGCTGCCGCACGACGCCACCCTGTCCTCGGCGGAGGTCCCGGACGGTGCCGTACTGCGCCTCGTGCGCGCGCACGCCGCACCGCCCGCGCCCGTCGTGCACGACGTCACCGACCAGGTCGCCGACGACCTCGACCTGCGGGCCTGGCGCTGGCGCCCCGCCGCGCGCCGGGCGAGCGCCGGTGTGGCCGTCGTCGTGTTCGCCGTGACCGCGGCCCTGCTGGCCCGGCGCGAGTTCGCGCTGGAGCACGTGGCCGCCGGGCTCGCGGCCGTCACCGCCCTCTTCCTCGTCGCCGGCGCGCTCGTCGCGAAGATCGGGCAGGGCAACCGGGGCCTGGCCACCGCGCTGCTGCTCGCCGCCGGCGGACTCGGCCTGCTCACCGCCTGGACCGCCGCCGACGCCCACGACTGGTCCGGCACCGTCCGGCTGGCCGGTGTCGCCGCCTCGCTGGTGATCAGCCTGGTCCTGCTCGCCTACTTCTCGCCGCTCGGCCGCGGCGGACTCATCGGCGCCGGGGCGATCGCCGCCGTGACCGCCGTGTGGGAGATCGTCGCCGCCGTACAGGACCGGCCGGACCGGCTCGGTGCCGTGATGGCCGTGTTCTCCGTCGTGCTGCTCGGCATGCTGCCGCGCTTCGCGCTGATGGCCTCCGGGCTCACCGGACTCGACGACCGGCGTTCCTCCGGTACGTCGGTGAGCCGGCACGAGGTCGCCAACGCCCTCGCCGCCACCCACCGCGGGCTCGCCCTCGCGACCGTGGTCACCGCCGCGTCCGCCGCGGCCGGCGGCTGGCTGCTGACCACGGCGGAGGAACCGACCGTGTGGACGGTGGGCCTGGCCGCGCTCACCGCCGGGGTGCTGCTGTCGCGGGCCCGGGCCTTCCCGCTGATCGCCGAGGTCGTGGCACTGTTCGGGGCGGCGGCACTGCTCGTCGTACGGCTCGCGGTGCTGTGGCTCGACCACGCCGGGGGCGTCGGGGCGCTCGTCCTGCTGGGCGCAGCGGCACTGCTGCCGCTGCTGGTCCTCGGCATCGAGCCGCCCGAGCACGTCCGGGTCCGGCTGCGGCGGTTCGCCGATCTGATCGAGTCGCTCGGTGTGATCGGGCTGTTCCCGCTCGCCGTGGGGGCGTTCGGCATCTACGGGCAGCTGCTCAACAAGTTCTGAGGCTTCGACGACGAGACGCCGACGCGCCGTCGCCTCCGCGCGGGACGACGAAGCAGGCGTCGCAGGAGAGAAGGGCGACATGCCGAGCGGGGACAACTGGCAGGGCGATGTGCTGCGCGACCTGAGGGGTGGCGCGGCCCAGCGGCGTGCCACGGGACCGGACGGACAGCCACAGCAGGAGCCTCAGCAGCAGGCGGAGGCCCAGCAGCAGGGCGCGCCCGGACCGGACGTCCCGCAGCAGGGCGCGTCGTACGGCTATCCGCAGGCCCAGGCCCAGCAGCCCGGCCAGGGCGAGGCAGCCGCGTACGGCTACCCGCAGGGCCAGGACCCGGCCCACGGCTACCCGAACGCCCAGGGCCAGGGCGCGCCGTACGGCTCGCAGCACGCCCAGGCCGCCGCCGCGTACGACCCGCACGCCCAGGCCGCCGCCGCGTACGACCCGCACGCGCAGCAGGCCCAGGCCGCCGCCGCGTACGACCCGCACGCGCAACAGCCCGGCCAGGTCCCGGCGTACGGCTACCCCAACGCCCAGCAGCAGCCCGCGCAGCCGCAGGCGCAGGGCCAGGGTTACGGCTACCCGCAGCAGCAGCCGCAGGCGTACCCCGGCCAGGCCCACGTCCAGCAGCAGTACGCCCAGCAGGGGCACGCGGCACAGCAGCCGTACCCGCAGCAGTACGCCGACGGCGCCCACCCCGGCCGGCAGCCGCAGCAGGCCCAGGCCCAGCCGCAGGCCCCCGCCCCGCGCCCGCGCTCCTCCCGTTCCACCCCCGACTCCTCCCCGGTGATGGACAAGCAGCTCGCCTCCGCCGGGCTCAAGCCCCGCCGCGGCGAGCCCTTCGGCGCCCGCGCCCTGCGCGCCGTACGCCGTACCGTGTCCTCGTCCGCCGCGCGCGAGGTCGCCGAGACCACCGCGACCGCCGAGGCCCTGCAGCAGCCGGTCACCACGGGCCGGCAGATCGCCGTGACGTCCATCCGCGGCGGCTCCGGCAAGACGACGATCGCCGCCCTGCTCGGCGCGACGTACGCCCACTACCGTCAGGACCCGGTCCTGATGGTCGAGGCGGACCCGGCGCTCGGCTCGCTGCCGATCCGGCTGGGCGCGGAGAGCCTGCGCTGGACGACCGGTGACCTCGCCGACGTCGTGGAGCCGCAGATGACGCTGCTCGACGTCACCGGCTACCTGGTCCAACTGCCCGACAACGCCTGGCTGCTGCCCGGCAGCCAGGGCCAGGTCGGCGCCATGCTCGACACCCGCAGCTACGAGCGGGTCATGGTGTCGCTGCGGCGCTACTTCGGCGTGACCGTGGTCGACTGCGAGACGCTGCCCGCCGAGGTCGCCCGCACCGCCCTGTCCGCCGCCCAGGCCCGCGTCCTCACCGTGCCCGCGACCCTGGAGGGCATCGCCAGCACGCACGCGGTCCTGCAGTGGATGCGCGGCCTGCCCCGGGACATCACCACCACGACCGTCGTCGTCCTCACCGAGACCGTGCCGCACCTCGGCCTCGACCTCGACAAGGCGGCGGAGCGGCTCAAGACGACGGGCGCGACCGTACGCGTCCTGCCCTACGACCGGCATCTGGCGGCCGGCGGCACCATCCGCACCGAACTGCTCGCGCGGGCCACCCGGCAGGCGGCCACCCGGCTGGCGGCGGAGGTCTTCCAGCTCTCCCAGCAGCGTCGCTGAACCACCCCCGCGGGAAGGGAACTTGAAGGACTTCGAGGACAGGGCGAGACGATGAGCACCCGACTGATCCACCGGCCGGCCCGCACCACCCGGCCCCCGGCCGCACCCGAGCCGCGCTCCATAGAGGCACCGCCCAACCTGCCCGACGGCAAGGCGGGTTCCATCGCGACCTCGCTGCTGCCCGTCGCCGGTGTGATGTCGTCCGTCGTGATGATGACGGTCATGCGCAACAGCCAGTTCGCGGCGCTGGGCGCGATCATCCTCGTCGTCACCATCGCCGGCTCGCTGATCCTGGTCTTCTCGCAGCGCGGCAAGGCCCAGCGCACCCGCCGCACCCAGCGCGAGGCCTACCTCGCCTATCTGGAGGACCAGCGCGAGGAACTGTCCCGGCAGGAACGGGAGCGCCGGGAGAGCACCCAGGTGCTGAACCCGCCGCCGGACGCCCTGTACGACATCGTCCGCGACCCGGCCCGGCTGTGGGAGCGGCGCCGCCTCGACGCCGACTTCCTGCGCGTCCGGGTCGGCACCGGCGAGATGCGGGTGCGGGACCTGAAGATCGCCCAGCAGGGCGGCTCGGTGCTCACGCCGCCCGACGAGTTCATGCTGAACGAGGCCTCCGCGCTCGTGAACCGCTTCAGCACCGGCACCGAACTCCCGCTCACCGTCCCCCTCGACCGCGTCGGCAACGTCAGCCTCATCGGCCCGCGCGAGGACACCCTCCGCGTCGCCCGCGCGCTCCTCGTGCAGACCGCCGCCACCCACGCCCCCGACGACGTGGCGATGGCGCTGGCCAGCCCCGGCGACCGGATCACCGAGTGGGAGTGGGCCAAGTGGCTGCCGCACCTGCTCGACGCCGAGCAGTTCGACGGCCCCGTCGCCGCCCGCCGCATCGCGCCCTCCCTGCCCCAGCTGGCCCGCCAGATCGGCCCCGAGCTGCGCCGCCGCGCCTCCTACGCGGCCGAGGTGCGCCGCGGCCTGTCCGGCAAGGACGCCCTCGCCATGACGTCCCGGCTGCTCGTCGTCGCCGACGGGCACGGCGCCGACGCCGTGGACCTGCCCCGCCCCGACGACGCGGTCGCCCTGCGCGACATGGGCGTCACGGTCCTGCACCTGCTGGACGAGCGGGTCCAGGAGCCCGGCCACGTGGGCGTGCGCATCACCGTCGACGGCGAGCGCATCGTCATCGAGGACCTGCGCGAGGCCGAGCCGATGACCGCGCACGGCACCGTGGACGAGGTCGGCATCCCGTTTGCCGAGGGCCTCGCCCGCATGCTCGCCCCGCTCAGGCTGTCCGCGGACTCGATGGGCGCGGACGCCCCGCTGACCGGACCCGTCGACTTCGCCGACCTGCTCGGCATCGACGACGTCGCCCACCTCGACCTGGCCCGGATGTGGGCGCCGCGCGGCGAACGCGCCTTCCTGCGCGTGCCGATCGGCATCAGCGACTCCCGCGAGCCCGTGCTGCTCGACCTGAAGGAGTCCTCCGAGCTGGGCATGGGCCCGCACGGCCTGTGCGTCGGCGCCACCGGTTCCGGCAAGTCCGAGCTGCTGCGCACCCTGGTCCTCGCCCTGGTCGCCACGCACCCGCCGGAGGACCTCGCCCTCGTCCTGGTCGACTACAAGGGCGGCGCCACCTTCGCGCCCTTCTCCGACCTGCCGCACGTCGCCGGCGTCATCACCAACCTGGAGAACCAGGCCGGCCTGGTCGAGCGCGTCCACGCCTCCCTGGCCGGCGAGGTCAAGCGCCGCCAGCAGGTCCTCAAGGACGCGGGCAACGTCGCCGACATCGGCCACTACGCCGCGCTGCGCGCCGAGAAGCGCCCCGACCTGGAGCCGCTGCCGCACCTGTTCGTGGTGATCGACGAGTTCGGCGAACTCCTCACCGCGAAGCCGGACTTCATCGACCTGTTCCTGTCCATCGGCCGCATCGGCCGCTCCATCGGCGTCCACCTGCTGCTGTCCAGCCAGCGCATCGAGGGCGGCAAGCTCAAGGGCCTGGACACCTACCTGTCGTACCGGCTCGGCCTGCGCACCTTCTCCGCCGACGAGTCCCGGACCGTCCTGGACACCACCGACGCCTTCCACCTGCCGCCGCTGCCCGGCTTCGGCTACCTCAAGGTCGACACCAGCCACTACGAGCGGTTCAAGGCCAGCTACGTGTCCGGCGCCTACCGCGGCCCCGTGCAGCGCGAGACCGAGGACACCGGGCCGCTCGCCCTGGAGTACGAGGCCTACAACACCCTCGGCGAGGAGCAGAACGCGGCGCCCGAGGAGCCCCAGGTGCGGCGCCGGGAGACCGGGCCCACCGAAATGGGCGTCCTCATCGACCAGTTGGAGGGCGCCGGGGCCCGCCCGGTGCGCCAGATCTGGCTGCCGCCGCTGCCCTCCGCGGTCGCCCTCGACAAGGTCGCCGGGCCGGTGGAGGTCGGCCCGCGCGGCATGCAGCTCGCCAAGCGGCGCGGCCCCCTCCAGGTGCCGCTGGGCGTGCTGGACGACCCGACCAAGCAGTGGCAGGGCCAGTGGTACCTGGACCTCACGCTGGCCGGCGGCCACGCCGCGATCATCGGCGGCCCGCAGTCCGGCAAGACCACCCTGCTGCGCACCCTGGCCCTCTCGCTGTCCCTGACGCACACCCCGCAGGAGGTCGGCGTCTACGGACTCGACCTCGTCGGCGGCGGCCTCCAGGCGCTGTCCGGGCTGCCGCACGTCGGCGGCGTCGCCGGCCGCGCCGACCGCGAACGCGCCGCCCGCACCATCGACTCCGTGCGCGGCATGCTCGACCAGCGCGAGGAACTGTTCCGCATCCACAACATCGACTCCCTGGAGCAGCTGCGCACCCTGCGCGCCGCCGGCCAGGTGCGCGAGCTGGCGTCCACCGAGATCGTGCTGCTCATCGACGGCTTCGGCGCCCTGCGGGACGACTTCGAGGAACTCGACGACGCGGTGGTCGACATCCTCAAGCGCGGCAGCGGCTACGGCATCCACGTCGTCGCCGGCATGCTGCGCTGGAACGACGTGCGCATCGCGACCCAGTCCCAGTTCGGCACGCGCGTCGAGCTGCGCCTGAACGACCCGAGCGAGTCCAGCGTCGACCGCAAGCTCGCCCAGACGCTGTCACCCGAGGAGAAGGGCCGCGTCCTCACCGACGGCAAGCTGTTCGCCCAGGTCGCGCTGCCGCGCACGGACTCCCTGTCCGACACCACCGACCTCGGCGCGGTCCTGGAGCGCACCGCCCGCACGATCCGCGCCACCTGGACCGGCGAGGTCGCCCAGCCCGTCCGCGTGCTGCCGCACCTGCTGGAGCCGCAGGCGCTGCCCGGCCCGTCGTCCGAGCCGCGCCGGGTCCCGATCGGCCTGGACCAGACGCAGCTCGCGCCGGTCCTGCTCGACCTGTTCGAGCACGACCAGCACCTGATGATCATGGGCGACAGCGAGTGCGGCAAGACGAACCTGCTGAAGGTCCTCTCCCAGGGCCTCATCGAGCGGTACGGCGACAACGAGATCGTGTTCGGCGTCTTCGACCCGCGCCGCGGCCTGCGCGGCACCATCCCGGAGGAGTACCGGGGCGGCTACGCCTACAACTCCAAGCTGTGCGCGGGCCTGGCCGCCGGCATCGCGAGCGAACTGGAGAAGCGGCTGCCCGACGAGGGCGCCGACAGCGAGGACCTGGAGCCGGGCAGCTTCTCCGGCCCGCGCATCGTGATCCTCGTCGACGACTACGACGTCCTGACCACCGCCGGGCAGCAGCCGCTCGCGCCGTTCGTGCCGTACATCCCGTCGGCCGTCGACATCGGCCTGCACTTCGTCCTGACCCGCCGCGTCGCGGGCGCCTCCCGCGGCCTGTACGAGCCGCTGCTGCAGAGCCTGCGCGAGTCGGGCGCCTCGGCGCTGGTGATGGCGGGCGACCGCAGCGAGGGCCAGCTGTTCCCCGGCGTGTACGCGGGCCCGCAGCCGCCCGGCCGGGGCGTGCTGATCCGCAGGGGCGAGCCGAACCGGCTGATCCAGACCGTCTACTCGGGGACCAGGTGAACCACCCATGACGAAGGACGTCATCGCCCTCACGAAGAAGATGCCGGACCCGCTGAGCGTGCTCGCGGGACTGCTGTCCGGCGGCCCGGACCGGCTGGTCGGCACCGAGGGGGACGGCGCGGTGGTGCGGCTGCACGACGAGCAGGGCCGGCCGCTGGTCTCCGTGGAGGCGCCCCTGCTGGTGCAGGTCCCCGGTGAGGCCGAGCGGCTGCTCGGGGCGACCGAGCCCGAGGTGCCGTACTGGTGGACCGAGGCCCGCGCCACCACCGGCGTCGCGGAGGCCGAGGCGCTCGCCGGGACCTTCGCCGCCCGCCTCGCCACGCTGGTGGGCGGCACGGCCTGGCCCCCGGAGGCGGCGGATTCGCTGGCCGTCGTCAAGACCGACGGGGTGAGCGCGGCGCCGGTGCCGGCCGCCGCCCAGCCCGCCGTGGACGTCCTGACCGACAAGGTCGCCGTCGTCATCCAGGACCGCCCGGTCGTCGCGATGACGGCCTGGCTCCAGGACGCCTTCCGCGCCGCCGCCAACGCGGAGCTGGGCCTGCAGATCGTCACCCCGGCGGGCACCCGCCTGTCCCCGGCGGTCCGCAACAGCCTGCCCGGCTGGCCCTCGCGCTGGGTGGTCCAGGACGAGCGCGACGGCTACTACGACGGCCTGTCGGGCGCCGTGCTGACCTGGGCGAACGGCCTCTTCGTGACCGTCGAGTCCCCGGACGCGACCCGCGAGGACCCGCGCACCCCGGTCGCCGCCTCCTTCAAGGAGGCCCCCCTCGAAGCGGGCGACACCGGCGAACGCCAGCTGGCGATCTCCTTCCGCACCGTCCACCCCGCCGACGACCGCCTCGTCCTCGGCGGCGCCGTGGAGGCCGTCTGGCGGGAGATCACCGGCGAGCCGCCGGCCGGCTGGGGCACCGAGGAGCCCGCCAACCTGCCCTGGTCACTGCGGCAGTTGACCGACGTGGCCTACGAGCGGACGCCCGAGCCGACCTGGCTGGTGGTCGTCGGCAGCCCCGAGCGCCCCGGCCTCGCGACGGTCCGCATCACCCGGACCAAGGCCGGCGTGGAGGAGGACGTCACGATGGCCTTCGGCTACGGCCCGGCCGAGGAGGTGCCGCACGACGCGGTGCCCGCCGCCGCCGAGGCCCTGGCCACCCGGCACGACCTGCAGTCCATGCTGGTGCAGATCCGCCGGGCCCGCCGCGACCTGTCCGTCCCGCCGCGGTTCGAGGGCCCCGGCGTGCCGTACGCGTTCGTCCTGGGCGCCGAGGAGGTCCGCGAGATGCCCGGCGACCGGGCCCGCCGCACCCCGCTCGCCGAGCGCCCCCGCGAACTCGGCCCCAAGACCCGCCCGGCGCTGTACTACCCGCTGCCCGGCGACCCGTCGGACCTGTCGGGCTGGCAGGACTTCGAGCGCCTGATGAGGCACCTCAAGGGCGGGTCCTGACGATGGGCCCGGCCGAGGCCGAGGCCGAGGCCACCGCCCGAGCCGCGCACGAGGGCCAGACCGACAAGGCGGGCCGCCCCTACGCCGAACACCTGAAGGCCGTGGCCGACGGGGTGCGCGCCCGGGGCGGCGACGACGAGCAGATCGCCGCGGCCTGGCTGCACGACGCCGTCGAGGACGGCAGGCTCTCCGAGCGGTGGCTGGCGGACGCCCCGCTCGGCCGCCGTACGAAGGACATCGTGCTCGCGGTCACCAAGCGGCCCGGCGAGCCGCCCGAGGCGTACGCCGCGCGCATCCTCGCCACACCGGGCGCCCTGCTGGTGAAGGAGGCCGACCTGGCGCACAACGCGGACCCGGCGCGCCTGGCGGTCCTGGACGAGGCGACCCGCAAAAGACTGGCCGAGAAGTACGCGAGGATGCGCGCACTTCTCGGCCTGACGGGCGAAGCGGGCTGAGGACCTAGACCCCCGCCTTCTCCTTCTCCTTCTCGGTCTCCTTCTCGTTCCTGCGGCCGCTGCCGGACTTCTCGCGTTCGCGGGCCGGCTCGGCGGCGTCCCGCTGGAACGCCCACTCCATCCTCGGCTCCATCGCGAACCGGAAGACCCGCTGGACGGGCTTGGTGCACAGCAGCGTGACGACCGCCGCGGCGAGGCCGCTCACGAAGACCACACCGAGCGGCTGGTGCAGCCAGGCGTGCTCGTACCAGCCGCGGTAGTCACCGGCCTTCACCAGGAAGCCGTGCAGCAGGTAGCCGTAGAGCGTGCCCGCGCCCAGCGCGGTGAACCACATGTGGCGGCGCGGCACCCAGGCGAAGAAGCAGGCGGTCAGCAGCAGGGAGCAGCCGAAGATCGCCAGCGTCATGACCGGGCCGGACCACCAGGGCGCGCCCAGTTCCTGCGCGGCGTCACGGTGGTAGAACCACGTGGTCGCCATGCGCGGCTCCGCCCACCAGCCGAAGACGAGGGCGAACGCGGCCACCGGCACGGCCAGGATCCGCATCGAGCGTCGGCGCACCATCTGGAAGTGCTCGGGCCGCATGCACAGGCCCAGCACGAAGTACGGCAGGAACTGCAGGACGCGCTGCAGGTCCAGGTCGTCGCCGATCTCCGGGGACATGGAGGCCAGCATGGCGATGGCGAGCGCGAGGGGGAGCGGGTGGCGCACCAGCTTCCAGATCGGCGTCGTCAGCCGCCACAGGAACAGCGCGACCAGGAACCACGTCAGGTACCAGGGGTCCAGAAGGCTGATGTCCTGGTCGGGGTCGTGGCCGACGTACCGCTTGAAGAGGGGATACGCCGTCTCGAAGAGGATGTACGGCACGGCGACGCCGGTGATCAGCCGCTTCAGCCGGCTGGGCCGCATGTCGAAACTGCGGGAGAAGAAGCCGGAGATGATGATGAACGCCGGCATGTGGAAGGAGTACACGACCGAGTACGCGGCTTCCAGGGTCCGGCTGTCGCCCTTCAGCGGCTCCCAGGCGTGACCGATGGCCACCAGCACGATCGCCAGGTACTTGGCGTTGTCGAAGAACGCGTCACGCTGTTTGTTCTGCTGCGTGCTCTGCGGCTTGTTCTGCGGCGGGCTCGGCTCCGCCGCTCCGTCGTCCGGCGACTGTGCCGGGGGAAGCGGCGTCCTGCGAGTGCCGTACGGTCGCAGCGAGTTCGTCACGGACCCTCCCACCAGGAACTCGGGGATTCGATCCGGGACCTCGCTGCGCTTGCGGGGGACGAGGCAGCGTGGAACATCTGAGGCACCTTAGCGTCGCGCCAGGGTTTTCGTAAAACCCTCGACGTCATTCCTGGTTTTCCCTTCGGATACCCCGGATTTCGCGGGAGTTGACCACCCCGATGACGTGACGACCGGCACACCGCCCACCTCGATTGTGCACATCGTATGTGCCCTACTTGTCATGCTTCATCCGCCCTAAGCGGGGCATAAGACCAGCAGGCGACTCTGGCGGAATGTCCTCTTCCGTGCCCGTATGCCGCTTCGCGGCGCGGCCGTTGGCGATCCCGCGGCGGCAATTCGAAATGCCTGCGAACGCGTTGTGTGGAGACGGAAACGATCCGACCGAATTCCTGTGCGGGCGCGTTGGCGAATTGTGGTCGGTCACCCGCCCGGTGAGGTTCGTGCGCCGACCTGGGTACCCGGCGCGGCGCCGCCGAACCGGAGGGCCGCGGCCGGACGTTGCGTCACCGGCCGCATGAGGCGGCCCGGTTGGTGGCACGATGGTTCTGGCGGGGGTTGCCACGGCACACCCCCGGGCCGGGAGAGCGGACGACCGAGGGTGTGATCAGTTGTGGCCATTTCGCTGTCAGTGGTGCTGCTGTTGGCGATCATCCTGGTGGTGCTGCTGAGAGGAGGCTCCCTCAAGGCCGGCCCCGCCATCGTCGCCGTACTGTTCGGCTTCTTCCTGGCCTCGACGGGCATGGCGCCCTCGATCAACAGGTTCATGAACTCGATAGCGGAGACGATCAACTCGATCAGCTTCTGAGCCCGGACCCGTCGCCGGCCTCCGAGCCCGGGTCCGGCCGCCCGGCCGCGGATAACGCGTCGGGCCCCGTTCCGCAGAACCGGCCCCCACCGCCGGTCAGAGCGGGCGACGGGCCACGCACCCGCG
>NZ_JARVKW010000074.1 GCF_029813775.1 Streptomyces sp. DH24
CCTCGGAACGGCGCGGAATCGGTCACTTGAAAACGCCCTGGCGTTGACGCGCCAACCGCTGCGGGCGGACACCCCCCGACACGTCCCCTTCCCGCCGTACGCGACTGCGGCCCGGTGGCCCATCCCGCGCAGGTGACGGGCAGCGGGTGGCGGACAGCGGAGCGGCGGGCGGTCCGCCCAGCCGCGGGCAGTCGTGCCGCTGGGGCGGCACGGGTGGGCGCGGGCGGCAACCCGTCAGCGCCGGGCCGCGCGACCCACCCCGCGGTCACACCGACGCCGGGTCGCAGGACAACGCCGGTCACCGTCACGCCGCCGGTCACCGCGACGCCGGGTCACACGACAACCCCGGTCACCGTCACGCCGCCAGCACGCCCCCGCGCCGCACGCACGCCGCGTGTGTCCCTCCGCTGATCGAGCGGACCTCCGGTCCGCTGTCGGAGCGGCGCCGGGGTGAGGTCGGTGAGGGCGGCACACTCACGTGTTTATGCGACTGTCGACGTTTCTGCGCCTCTGCCTCGCCGCAGCCGCCCTCGTTCCGGCGTCGGCCGTGGCCCACGCGGTTCCGGGTGAACCCGGTGCGTCCTGCGCTGCCGACGGCCGGGCGTTTCCGCTCAGCACCCGGATTCACGGCGGCCCTTCGACGTACGAGGCCGGCGGTGGGTACGGCACCTGGTTCCTGGACCTGAAGAACACCACCGACCGCACCTGCGAGGACGTCCACCCCGTCGTCGTCCTCGTCGATCAGAAGCGTGCCCTGCGTGCGTCCCAGCCGAGGCTGGAGTTCTACGCCGAGGGGCGGCCGCACCCCGTCCGGTTCGAGACGACCGACCGGGACGAGCTCGTCGGTGCCTTCGACGCCGGCGTTCCCGGTCTCACCATCGGTCCCCGCCAGACCCGTACCGTGAAGGTGCGGCTCGCCCTCACCTCGGACGCCGTGGCCAATGAGGTCACCGCAACCGCCGCCGTCGTGCAGCGCCGTGACGACGACGGCGACTGGATCGGGCAGTCCAACGACTACCGGTTCCGGATCAGGGGCGCCGGGTCGGGGGACGGTCAGGGTCACGGCCGCCCCGACGGCTCCGAGGCCGAGACCGCCGACGGTGGTGCCGGTGTCGGGGGTGACGCCAGCGGTCTGCCGCCGCGCGAGGGCGAGTCGGCCGCGCCGACCGCTCCCGGGGTTCTTCCGCCGGGGCGGCAGTCCCTCGCCGACGAGCTCGCCCGGACCGGTGTGTCCCGGGCCCGTACCGCTCTGGCCGTCGCCGCGCTGCTCGTCGCCGCCGGGTGCGCGCTCGTGTTCGTCCGCAGGCGGCTCTGAGGGGAGCGGGCCCCGGTCCGCGCGGGCGTGCGGGGGTGGTCTGCCGCCCGTCGGCAAGGGCGTCCGGGGCGGTGCGTCGTCGGTGGGGACCGCACCGCCCGGGTCGGGCGCGGGGAGTGTAGGCCGTCTCCCCGCTCGGTACTGGGTGATCGGCGGGGTCCGTCCGGCGCCGTCCTGATTAGGCTGGGGCGCCGGTGCGCCGGTACGTCGTGGTTCCGGGGCCCCGCCCTGTCCGTACGCACGCCAGGAGTCCGAAGCACATGGCAGAACGCAAGCCCATCGAGTCGTGGCTCACCGACATGGACGGGGTGCTCATCCACGAGGGTGTGCCGATCCCCGGCGCCGACGCCTTCCTCAAGAAGCTGAGGGACGCGGAACGGCCGTTCCTGGTCCTCACCAACAACTCCATCTACACGCCCCGTGACCTGCACGCCCGGCTGCGGCGCATGGGGCTGGACGTGCCGATCGAGAACATCTGGACCTCGGCGCTGGCCACCGCCCAGTTCCTGGACGACCAGCGGCCCGGCGGCTCGGCGTACGTCATCGGCGAGGCCGGCCTCACCACGGCGCTGCACGACATCGGCTACATCCTCACCGACCACGATCCCGACTACGTGGTCCTCGGCGAGACCCGCACGTACTCCTTCGAGGCCATGACCAAGGCGGTCCGCCTCATCAACGGCGGCGCCCGCTTCATCTGCACCAACCCCGACGAGACCGGCCCCTCCACCGAGGGCCCGCTCCCGGCGACCGGAGCGGTGGCCGCCCTCATCACCAAGGCGACCGGACGGCAGCCGTACTTCGCGGGCAAGCCGAACCCGCTGATGATGCGCACCGGGCTCAACACCATCGGCGCGCACTCCGAGACCAGCGCGATGATCGGCGACCGCATGGACACCGACGTGCTGGCCGGCATCGAGGCCGGGATGCAGACGTTCCTGGTGCTGACCGGGCTGACCCGGCCGGAACAGGTCGACGCGTTCCCGTACCGGCCGTCGCAGGTCGTGGAGTCGATCGCGGATCTCGTCGACCGGATCTGAAACCCGTCACCCGGGGTGAACCACCCGTACGGAGCAGTCCCGGCCCCGCTGAGATGCGGGGCCGGTCCCCCGGGAGGAGTCTCCAGGTATCTGGAGGTTCACGATGAGTTCTCTGAAAGTCACGCTCTGTACGGGGATCCTGGCGGCCGCCGCCCTCTTCCCGACGGCGTCCCCGGCGTTCGCGGCCGACGACGAGGCCGGTCTTACCGTGACCCCCACGGCACCGCCCCCCGGCTCCGACGTCAGGCTCCGGGTGGCGGACTGCGCGGAACGCACCGCCATCGCCGTGTCGGCGGTGTTCGTGGCGGACGTCCGGCTCACCGCCTCCGGCGGCATGCTCGTCGGTGAGAGCCGGATCCGCTCCACGGTCACGGCGGGCACCTACGACGTGCGGGTGGCCTGCGGCGGCACCGGCCGGGTCGGCACCATCACCGTCGGACAGCAGGGCGACCGGCAGCCGCGGCCCGCGCGCCCGGAGACGCCCGCCTCGCCCGTCGCCCCCGTGGAAGCGGGCGGTGGCGGTACCGCGCGGCTCGCCGCCGAGTCCCGGGAGACCGGCCCCGGCACGGGTCACGTGGTGACCGGTCTGGTCCTCGCGGGAGTCGCCGCGGTGGCCGTCGTGCTCGGCGGTGTCCACCGCCGGAGCCGTCGATCGGGCTGACCATGTCCGACCACGAACGTTCCGCCGGCGGCGGCCGGCTGCTGACCGGCGTCGCCTGGGCGCTGCTGCTGCTCGGCCTGTGGCTGTGGGGCCGCGAGGCCACCGAGGTCCCCCGCGGCGTGTCCGGGACGGCCACCGGCGACATGGCGGCCGTCGGCCGTCCCCCGAAGGCCGACCTGCCGCCCGCCGCCGAGCCGTTGGGCGACGCGCTGCCGCAGCGCCTCGACATACCCTTCCTCGGCGTGCAGGCGCCGGTGGTGGCCCGCGGCCTCGACGGCCGGGGCGCACTGGACCCGCCGCCCTTCGACCAGCCCGGCGTCGTCGGCTGGTACGCGGCCGGCGCCACCCCCGGCGAGCGGGGCACCGCGCTGCTGGTCGGCCACGTCGACACCGAGACCCGGCCCGCCGTCTTCTACAAGATCAGCGCCCTGAAGCCGGGCGAGCGGATCCGGGTGGTCCGCGACGACGCCCGGGTCGCCGAGTTCACCGTCGACGACGTGCAGGTCCTCACCCGGGACCGCTTCGACGCCCGGCAGGCCTACGGGCCCCGCGAGCGGGGGCGGGCCGAGCTGCGGCTGATCACCTGCGGCGGCAGCTTCGACCGGGCCAGCCGCAGCTACACGGCGAACGTGGTGGTCTCCGCGTACCTGACCGGGCCCCGCCGCTGACCCCCCTCATGGCACGTCAGGGCCCCGCGGTCCCGCGACGGCGTGTGCCAGGATGGGGACTTGGGACGGTGCACCAAGGGGGAGTGGATGTACGGCAGCAAGGGGGGACCCGCGACGGGCGGCGCGCGAGCGGCCGCGGTGGTGCTGGGGGCGGCACTGCTGGTCGCGGGGTGTTCCGGCTCCGGCTCCGGCGGCGGGGCCGAGAAGGACGAGCCGGGCGGGACCGGCATCACCCAGCAGCCCGAGGAGACCAGTCCGTTCTGGGTGAACCCGGACGGCACGGCGGCCCATCAGGTCGCCGACTTCGAGAGGGACGGCAAGAAGGCCGAGGCCGAGAAGATCCGCGAGATCGCCGAGCAGCCGGTCGCCGAGTGGATCGGCGCCGAACAGCCCGAGCGGGAGGCACGCGGCTTCACCGAGGCCGCCGACCGGGCCGGCCGCACCGCGGTGCTCGTCCTCTACAACATCCCGCACCGCGACTGCGGCCAGTACTCGCAGGGCGGCGCCGCCGACGGCAACGCCTACCGGGCCTGGGTCGACGCCGTGGCCAGGGGGATCGGGGACCGCCCGGCGACGGTGATCCTCGAACCGGACGCGGTCCTGCACCTGGTGGACGGCTGCACCCCTGACCAGTACCACGAGGAGCGCTACGACCTCCTCAAGGGCGCCGTCGCGAAACTGACGGCCCTGCAGAACACGAAGGTCTACCTGGACGCGGGCAACGCCGGCTGGGGCAACCCGGACCAGATCTTCGAGCCGCTGAAGCGGGCGGGCATCGACCGGGCCGACGGCTTCTCGGTCAACGTCTCGAACTTCTACACCACCGAGGACTCCATCGCGTACGGCAAGAAGCTGTCCGCGAAGGTCGGGCAAAAGCACTTCGTCGTCGACACCAGCCGCAACGGCAACGGCCCCTACACCGAGGGCGACCCGGGTGAACGCTGGTGCAATCCGCCGGGCCGGGCGCTCGGCGAGACCCCCACCGTCAAGACGGCCGACCCCCTGGTCGACGCCTACCTCTGGATCAAACGCCCCGGCGAGTCCGACGGCGAGTGCAAGGGCGGCCCCAAGGCCGGCCAGTGGTGGGCGGACTACGCCCTGAAGCTGGCGGAGGCGTCGCACCCGTAGGGGCAGCGGGCCGCGCGCGGCGGTCGCCGGGGGCGCGGCCGGGCCACGCCCCCGCCCCCGGACCCGGTCTACGGCACCCTGACCCACTGTGCCTTGCTCGGCACCCCGTCCGCGTCGGTCACGAACAGCATGTACCAGCCCGACTGGACCAGGTTCCGGTTCCTCGGCATCGTCACCGTCACCTTGTCCCCGGCCGTCTCGAAGTCCAGCGCCACGGACCGCTGGTCGACGTCGGTGACATGTGTCGAGGCGCTGGGCCGGATCAGCCGCACCTTCTGCACCGACGACGCGTCCGCCGAGGTGAACGTCCCCGTCCCGCCCCGCGCGATCGTCTGCGGACCGCCGGACAGCGACGGGCGCTCACCCCGGTAGAGGTACGGCGGCGTGTAAATCTCGATGCGCTGCTCGAATTCGCCCGGCTTGGTGTTGGCCCGGTCCGCGAACAGCGAGTCGGAGCCGAAGAACATCACGCGCCCGTCGGGCAGCAGCACCGACCCGGAGTGGTAGTTGCGGCCCACCAGCGGATCGGCGACCCGCTCGAACACGTTCCTCTCCGTGTCGTACAGCCGCGCCTGGAGGATGTCGGAGCGGCCGCGGCCCCGGTAGTCCTGAGAACCGCCGGAGACCAGCACCGAGTCGTCGGGCAGCACCGACGCCTGCGGGTAGCGGGTGCCCTTCTCCAGCGAGGGGCCGTCCACGAACCTCGGCTCGTCCGCCTTGAGATCGACGATCCGGGTCTTCTCGCTGGACCGCCTGGACTCGCCGACCCCGCCGCCGCCGATCACCATGTACTTCTCGTCCTGCGCGGGCGGCAGCAGCACCGTGGCGGACGTCTCCAGCAGCTTCGGGTCGCTCAGCCCCGGGATCTTCGTGAACGTGTTGGTGTCCACGTCCCACACGCCCGGGTCGCGTCCCACGTCGTCCGGTCCGTAGCCCGCGTTGGAGCCCGAGTAGAAGATCCTGCCGTTCTGCATCAGGAACAGCGCCGGGTACGTGGGGAACTGCCGGACCTTGTCGGTGTACTCCCAGGTCCTGGTCTCCGGGTCGTAGACCTCGTTCTTGCCGGGGACCAGCTGCCCGATGTCGTCGAGTCCGGAGACGCTGAGGATCCTGCCGTCGCTCAGGGTGGTGAGCGTCGGGTACCAGCGGGCCTCCTTCATCGGGTCGACCTTGATGTACTTCTCGGCCACCGGGTCGAACTCGTAGGCGTCGCGGATGCCTTGGAAGTCCTTCTTGTCCAGGGCGAGCTTCTGCGCCATGCCGTACGTGTTGCGCGCGTCGGCGCCGGACAGGCCCTGGACGCGGTAGTTGTCCTGGGTGCCCGTCTCGTACCTGGCGCCCTCCTTCTGCGCCTCGACGTAGATCCGGCCCAGGCCGGGGTCGTTGCGCAGGAACGCGCCGGTCGCCGGGTCGAAGACCTTCTTCGCGCGCGGCACGAGGACCGGGTCCTTCGACACGAAGGTCCTGCCGTTCTGCCTGCCGGTGAACTTGGTGCCGGCGGGCAGCGTGATCGGCTTGTCCGGGTTCTCGTTGTGGACGATCATCAGGCCGCCGGCCTTCTTCACGTCGCCCTTGAGCTTCTCGTACCGCTTGGTGCCGCCCGCGATCAGCAGGTTGCCGTTCGCCAGCTGGGTGTGGCCCGTGCAGAACAGGTCGGTCGGCGTCGGCACCTTCTTGACGGTGCCCTTGACCGGGTCCCAGATCCGGGTGTCGTACTTCTTCGCGTCGAAGTTGTCCTGGTTGTTGCCCGAACCCGCCACGAGCAGCACCTTCCCGGTGCGCAGCAGCGCCGCGTGGATGGTGTTCTGGCGGTACTCCTCGGGGAACTCGACGATGTCCCAGTGGCCGTTCTCGGCTTTGTACTCGGGCTTGTTGATCCGGTACTGGTGGTATTTCTCGGAGCCGAAGCGGTAGAGCCACGGCCCGTTCATCCCGGCCAGCGCGACTACCACCGCCGTGCCTATCGCGATGCGACGGGCCCGGCGGCGGCCGGCACGGTCTTTCATTCCTTACGTCCCCCAAGTCCACCAAGGGCGATCTGCATGGTCTGCTCCGAAAGGGCCTGATCGGGCGCGGGCCGGTCCGGCCCGGCGCCGGTCGGGCCGGTCCGGGTGGGCCGCTGCTGCGGGATGTGCGGCGCGTACGGCTGCCGCGGCAGCGGCTGCGTCCGGTACGGCTCCGGGGCGGGTCCGGACGCCGGGGCCGGTGGCCGTTTCTTCGCCTGCCGGAGCCCGTACCGCCAGACGAGAACCGGCGTCGCGGTGATCAGCATGGCGAACGTCGCCCAGATGATCATGGCGGGGTGCGCGTGGCCGTAGACGAACCCGGCGGCGATCGAGGCGCCGAAGACCGCGACGAAGTACCAGTGGTAGCGGAACGTCCCGAACCACCGGTCCGGGCTCGCCGAGTCGCCCTTGGGCGTGACCACGAACTTGCTCTTGCGGCGCAGGACGGAGTCGATCAGCGCCTTCGCGTAGAGCGGCGCCGACAGCGCGGACATCACCATGCCGGCCACGCCGCCGGAGCCCTCCGGCTCGTGCGGGGAGACGTTGTGGCGGCGGTTCCAGACGTAGAGGCCGATCTGGAGGGCGGAGGCGTTGCCGTAGAGCATCAGCCAGACCGCCGGGTCGATGTTCACGCCCGAGGCGCCGAGGCCCAGGAACAGCGCGCAGCTCAGCGCCGCCAGGATCCAGTTGAGGGCCGACATCGGGTAGAAGATGATCATCATCGTGTAGTTGAACAGCTTGCCCGGCGGCAGCGAGTACCAGCCCTTCCAGTACTGCTTGAGGATCGTCTCGTACGTCCCTCGCGACCAGCGCATCTGCTGGGTGAAGAAGTCCGTCCAGGCGCTGGGGCCCTCGCCGACGGCGAGCACGTCCGGGGTGTAGACCGAGCGCCACTTGCGGCCCGTCGCCGGGTTCTTGTGGCGGTGCATCTCGAAGCCGGTGGCCATGTCCTCGGTGATCGAGTCGTACAGCCCGCCGATCTGCTTGAGGGCCTTGATGCGTACGGCGTTGGAGGTGCCGACGAACATGGGCGCGCCGTACTTGTTGCCGGCGCGCTGGATCAGCGCGTGGAAGAGGAACTGCTGGGACTCGGCGGCCTTGGTGACGAAGTTGTCGTAGTTGCCGTAGACCTGCGGGCCGATGACGAAGCCGACGTCCGGGTCGCGGAAGTAACCGAGCATCCGCTCCAGGTAGTTGGGCAGCGGCACGTGGTCGGTGTCGACGGAGGCGAAGAAGTCGTAGGCGTCGCCGTGCGCGTCGAGCCAGGCGTTGTAGTTGCCGTGCTTGGTCTTCGCGCGGTGCGGGCCCGTCGCCTGGTTCCACCTGGCGACGCCCTTGCGGGAGAAGTGGCGGACGCCGAGCCGCGCGCAGACCTCCTTGACCTCCGGGTCGTCGCCCTCGTCCAGCAGCCAGACGTGCATCGGGCCCCGGTGGCGGATCCTGACGGCCGCCTCCAGGGTCTTCGTCACCATCTCCAGCGGCTCCTTGCCGGGCACGAAGGAGGTGAGGAAGGCGACGCGCGTGCCGGTCTCGGGCACCACCGGGACGGGGTCGCGGGCGACGAGGGTGGCGTGCGCGTTGGACAGGACGTTCATGCAGCGGAAGAACTCGATCAGGCCGATCGAGACGAGCATCACGACGTCGAGGGCGGGCAGCCAGTCGAACGCCGGGTAGTCGCGCTCGGTCCAGTGCTCGGGCTGCAGCAGCCACGCCAGCAGCACCAGCGACAGCAGCGGAGCCGCGGCCAGCATCAGCGCGACGCGGATGCGGTGCGGCTCCTGGGATATCAGCGAGCGGAACTGCACCCGGTACGGCTTGCCCGGGTCGGGCTGGGTGAGGGGCCCCGCGAGCCGGCTGTAGTGCTCGTAGTCGTATCTGGGCAGGGTCTTCCTGATCCTGCGGAACGTCCCCGTGTTCCCGGCCCGGTGCGAAAGCACCCGGAGCCGGGTGGTCTGTGACGGGTCGAAGTCCTGTCCGGCGCCCGTCGGCGTCGACGTCATGAGTCATCCCCCCACACGCGGGTCAGTGCGTGTATCGGTCGCTTCCTGCCGCCCGAGCCGGGCCCCCCGCGACCCTTCACAGACGTATCGGTGGTGGGTCGCTGTCACCACACCATCCACACCTTATAGACAGGGAACAGCGACCTTCCGGTTGCATGATGCCCCCCTCGGCGTCCCGCCAGGAACGGCACCCCTCATCCCGCGGCCCCCGGCAACCGGTTTCCGTCCCGTCAACAGCCCCGGACGGGCGGCTTCGTGAAGAACCGGCGTTCTGCGGCGCTCATCCTGATCACAAGGCGCGGAACCCGGCGCTGCCGGTCAGGCGCGGTCGTCGCGGGGTGGGTGGGGCTCCTGCGGGCGTGCCGTGGACAGGCGCTCGCGGATGTTGCCGAAGTGCTCCCTTATGGCCTCCTCCGCCCGCAGCGAGTCGCCGGACCGCACCGCGTCCAGGATCTCCCGGTGCTGCCGGCAGGTGATCCGCGGATCCTGCGGCTCGCCCCCGAGGTCCCGGTGCACCCGGTGGAAGGCGTCCCAGAACGCCTCCAGCACCTCGCTCAGCAGCACGTTGTCCAGTCCCCGGTAGAGAGTCGCGTGGAAGGCCCGGTCGGTCGCGGCGAGACCGGCGCCGCCCTGCGCGGCCTGCTGTTCCATACGGACGACCAGCGCGTCCAGTTCACCGAGGTCCGGCTCCGGGATGCGCCCGGCGAGGCGGGAGACCAGTCCCGTCTCCACCGCCTCCCGCAGTTCCAGCAGCTGGAGCAGGCTGTCCTCGCCCCGGTAGTGCCCGGCGACCGTGCGGAAGGCGAGGCCCTCGATCATCGGGGCGAGCGACATCGGGCCCACGTAGGTGCCGAAGCCGTGCCGGATCTCCACGATGCCCATCGCCTGGAGCGCCTTCAGCGCCTCGCGCACGGAGTTCCGGCTCGCGCCGAGGTACTCCATCAGTTCGGGTTCGGTCGGCAGCGGGGCGCCGGACGGCAGCCGCCGGTCGACGATGAGCTTCTTGATCCGCTCCTGGAGGTCTCGCGCTGCCATGGCGAGAGGGTATCCGGCCAAACAGCGACGGGCTCCTCGTTCGAACGAGGAGCCCGTCATGTCTGTGCGCCGCCAGGGACTCGAACCCCGGACCCGCTGATTAAGAGTCAGCTGCTCTAACCAACTGAGCTAGCGGCGCCTGCTGACGAGAGAACTCTACCGGACGCCGGAGGGTGCTCCGCACCACGCGCACGCGCGCGAGGGGCGGCCGGCGGGCCGCGTACATCATTCGGACCGTCAGCATGCGCGTCCGGAAGACAGTTGAGAAACTGACCATGTGCACCGGCACGGACATTTCCATCTGGAATGTGAGGGGAATCGCATGGAGGCTCCGGTATTCGAGGAATTCGATCCGGCGAACGACTGCGACTGCCCCGGTTGTGTTCTCTGGCGGCGTGTTCTGCCGCATTCCCCGGCCGGCCGCGCCACCGGTCACCCGGCGGTCCGGCGGACCGTCGTCGTGGCCGCCGCGTCCGCCACGGCACTCGGCGCGGGTCACGCGGCACCTGCCCTGGCCGGCACCCCCTCAGCCGCCCCGACCGCCCTGCCCGCGGCCGACGAACCCCAGACGCCGCAGGGCACGAAGGCTCCGCTGCACGGCCCCGGCGGACGGCCGGCCGGGCCCGTCGCCGCCCCGGAAAAGCTGCGCGAGACGACCCGCGCGGAGATCATCCGGCGGGCCAGGACCTGGGTCGACGCGAAGGTGCCGTACAGCATGACCGCGTACTGGCCGGACGGCTACCGGCAGGACTGCTCCGGCTATGTCTCGATGGCCTGGAACCTGCCGCGCAACGAATGGACGGGCTCGCTCGGACAGTACGGCGAGCGCATTTCCAAAGAGGAACTGCAGCCCGGCGACATCCTCCTCTTCCACAATCCCTCCGACCCGCAGAAAGGCTCGCACGTCACCATTTTCGGAGGCTGGACGGACTACACGCACAGCTACTACATCGCCTACGAACAGACCCGCCCGCACACCCGCCGGCAGTCCACCCCCTACGCCTACTGGAGCAACTCGGACCGTTATCTCGCCTACCGGTACCAAGGGCTCACGGCGGGCACGCCGGGCGCCGAGCCGGACGCCGGGGAATCCGGCACGCCGGACGCCACGGGCTTCCCCGGACGGGCGTATTTCGGCCCCGGCGCCCACAACAAGCACGTCACGCGGCTCGGCACCCTGCTCGTGGAGCGCGGCGCCGGCCGCTTCTACCGCTCGGGCCCCGGGCCGCGCTGGACGGACGCCGACCGCAGGGCGACCCGGGCCTTCCAGCTCGCCCAGGGCTGGCGCGGCGCCGAGGCCGACGGCCTGCCGGGACCGCACACCTGGCGGCTGCTGGTCAGCGGCCGGGGCAACGACGTCGAGGCCGTGACCGGCGGCCCGGCCGCACCCTCCTCGCCGAGGGCGCCGGGCTTCCCGGGACGGGCGATGTTCCGGCCCGGTGCCGACAACGACCATGTGACCCGGCTGGGAAGGCAGCTGGTGAAGAAGGGGTTCGGCGCGCACTACACGAGCGGGCCGGGGCGTCGCTGGAGCGAGGCCGACCGGCGCAACGTCGAGGCGTTCCAGCGCGCCCAGGGCTGGCGGGGCGGCGCGGCGGACGGCTATCCGGGGCCGGAGACCTGGCGGCGACTGTTCTCGTGACCGGGCGCCGGTGCCCGCTCGCACCGGGCGCGGGCGCTCCCGCACCCGTGGCTCCTGGCGCCGCGCGTTCCGGTCCCGCGTGCGGGCCCGCCCGCACCACCGTCCCATCCCGCAACCGGGCGCGGGTGACTCCCGCACCCCACCATCCACTCATCCTGTTGTGACGCATCTGGCGCGGAGGCTGGAGGCACGCATGAGTACGACCACGTCAAGGACACCCGAACCCGACGGTTCCGCCGAGGGGCCGGTCCGGCCCGCTCGGCTCATCCAGAACGAGTCGACCACCGAGATCCCCGTCCACCTGCTGTTCCGCGACGAGCCCGACCCGGCGCCGGTGCCGGTCAGGACCACGGTCGTGGCACGCCGGAAGGGCACCGGCGAGCAGCCGCGGCTGCGGCCCCCCGGACCGCTCAGGCCGCGCCCGGCGCCCGAGGTCGACCCCGAGCTCACGGAACGCCCGGCGCGGGTGCTGCCGGGTGCCGCCGGGGTGCTCGCCGGGTCGGGCGGGCTGGCCGGGGGAGCGGTCACCGCGTGGTGGGCGGGCGCGCTCCCGCCGGTCGCGGTGGCGGCGCTGGGGCTGCCGGCGCAGGCGGGTGCCGGGCTCGGGCCCGCGCAGTGGGCGGCGTTCGCGGGCGCCGGGGCGCTGAGCCTGGTCGGCTTCGGCGGTCTGGCCCGGGGCCGTGCCGGGCGGGCGTGGGTGCTCGGCCTGTTCGGCCGGTACCGGGGGACCGTGCGGCGGACCGGGCTGATGTGGGTCAACCCGCTGCTGCTGCGCCGCCGGGTCGACGTACGGCTGCGGCACTGGCGCGGTGAGCCGATGCCGGCGGCGGACGGCAACGGGGTCGCGCTGCGGGTGGTGACGCTGGTGGTGTGGCGGGTGCGGGACACCGCGCGGGCCACGCTGGGCGTCGAGGACCACGAGGCGTATCTGCGCGAGTGCGTGGAGGCGGCGCTCGCCCGGGTGCCGGTGGAGCCGCCGGGCGGCGCGCAGGGTTCGGCGGACGCGGCCGAGGCGGCGCTGACGCGGCTGGTGGCGGCGGACGCGGCGCCGGTCGGCCTGGAGGTGTTCTCGGTGCGGCCGGTCCGGGTCGAGTACGCGCCGGAGGTGGCCGCGGCGATGCACCGCCGCCGGATCGCGGCGCTGGACGCGCGGCAGCGGGCGAGTGTGCTCACCTCGGTGGTGGACTCGGTGGAGGACACGGTGACCCGGCTGACGATGCGCGGGCTCGTCGAACTGGACGACTACGAGCGCAAGGTGCTGGTGAAGGACCTCACGGTGGCGTTCTGCTCGGGGCGCGGGGAATCCGGTCCGTGATTGGTATGGACATGTTCAACTAACGGCAATAATCTGAACTTGGTCTAGACCTGCACGGCTCACTGTATTCCCCCACGTTCTCCAGGAGCGGCAGCATGCGCACAAGGACCAAGTTGTACGCAGCCGCGGTGGGACTGGCCACGACCGGAGCGCTCGTGCTCTCCTCCGGCGGGGCCAGCGGCCACGGCTACACCGACCTCCCCGTCAGCAGGCAGAAGATGTGCCAGAACGGCACAGTCACCAACTGCGGCGCCATCCAGTGGGAGCCGCAGAGCGTCGAGGGCCCGAAGGGCTTCCCGTCGGGCGGCCCCGCGGACGGGCGGATCTGCTCCGCGGGCAACACCTCGTTCGCGCCGCTGGACAGCCCGCGGACGCCCTCGGGCGGCGCCTGGCCGACCACCCGTGTGACGGGCGGCCAGAACTACACCTTCCGCTGGCAGTTCACGGCGATGCACGCGACGACCGACTTCAAGTACTACGTCACGAAGCCGGGCTGGAACCAGGACCGCGCGCTGTCCCGGTCCGACCTCAACCTCACCCCGTTCCTGACGGTCCCCTACGGCGGGCAGCGTCCGCCGCAGACGCTCTCCCACAGCGGCCAGCTGCCGTCCGGGCTGAGCGGCCACCACGTCATCCTCGCGGTGTGGACGGTCCACGACACGGGCAACGCGTTCTACGCCTGCTCCGACGTCACCTTCTGACCGCCCTCGGGCGGGGTCGGCGTGCGCCGGGGCCACGAGGCCCGGCGC
>NZ_JARVKW010000075.1 GCF_029813775.1 Streptomyces sp. DH24
TGCGGCGGTGCCGCTGGGGCCGTAGGCGCCCTGGGCGCCCGTGCCATGGGTGCCGTGGGCATCCGGTGCGCCTGTGCCGCTGGGGCCGTAGCGGTTCGGTGCGCCTGTGCCGCCGGGGCCGTAGACGCCCTGCGCGCCCGCGTCCCCGGGGCCGTAGGCGCCCTGTGCGTGCGTGCCGCTGGGTCCGTGGGCGCCCTGCGTGCCCGTGCCATGGGTGCCGTAAGCGCCGCCCGCGCCGCGGGGGCCGTGGGCATCCTGTGAGCCTGTGCCGCTGGGACCGTGGGCGCCCTGCGCGCCCGTACCCCCGCGGCCGTGGGCGCCCTGCGTGCCCGCGCCGCGGGAACCGTGAGTATCCGGCCCGCCCGCGCCCCCGGGGCCGTAGGCGTCCGGCGCACCCGGGCCTTCAGATCCGTAGGCTCCCCGCGCGCCCGTGCCCCCCGGACGCCGTGCGTCTCCCGGAGAGCCCGCGCCGGGGGCCCCGGGTCGGCCGCCGTGGGTGGCGCCGTCGTCGCGACCGGCACCCGGGCGCGACCTGGCGCCCGGAATCCGGCCCGTGTCACCTCCGCCGTGGCCGCCGCGCGGCCCGGGACCGGAGTCGGCGGCGGGGCCCTGCGACGGTGCGCCGGACGCTGCCGCGCTGTCGTCGCCCGCCGTGCCCGTGGCTCCGCGGCTCTCCAGCCGGGGCGCTCCGCCCTGTCCGGGCACGGTGCGCTGCTCGCCGAGGGCACCAAGGGCACCGGCGGCACCAAGGGCACCGGCCGCACCGGGTGCACCGGCCGCACCGGGGGCACCGGCCGCACCGGGTGCACCGGCTGCACCGGGGGTGCCGGGGCCCGTAGCCACCACCGGTCCGCCCGGCGAAGCCGCCCCGTACACCCCGTACCCATGGTGTGTGTGCTCCGCCGGGCCCGGCGTGCCCTCGCGGGACTGGTCCGTCACGCGCGCGTGCGCGGTGGCGCCGCCCTCGGCGGGCACGCGCACGTGGCCCTCGCCGTCCGGGGTCGTCCGCACGCGGGCACCCGGGCCGCCGGACGGAGCCAGCCGCAGGGTGGACTCGCCGACCCGCAGCAGCGCGCCCGGCGGGAACCGCACCGGGCGGTCCGTCACGCGCGTGCCGTCCAGCAGCGTGCCGTTGGTGGAGCCGAGGTCGGCGACCGCGACGCGGCCGTCGGCGGCGACGGTCACCGCGCAGTGCAGCCGGGAGACGTCCGGATCGTCCAGCGGGACGTCCGCGTCGGCGGAGCGGCCGACGCGGATCTCGCCGCCGTGCAGCAGATGGACACCGCCCGCGTCGGGACCGGCGACCACGTGCAGCTGGGTCGGGGCGTCGTCCAGCTCGGGATGCGCCTCCGGCTCCAGGGGCGCGCCCACGGACAGCACGGCGCCGTCGATCAGCGGGGGCTCCCCGAGCGTGCAGCGCTGGGCGTCCAGCCGCTGCCCGGCGGCGTACAGCGCGGCGGGGCCGTCGCTGCCGGAGACCGCCGAGGCGAGGGCCGAGGCCACCGCCGCGAGCGCCGTACCGGCGGGGGCCGTGACCAGCACGTCGCAGCTCGCGGCGCGAGCCCGCGCCGTGGGGGAGGGCGGGGCCTGCGGGTCTACGACGGTCAGCCGGATCTGCATCGCCGTCAGCGGTCCCTTCGCACGGGCGCCCGCGCCGACAGGAGCCGAAACCGCCCACGGTCCCCCACCGCGGACTTTCCCCACCCCGCCGCACGAGCACGTCGGCCAGTAGCAGGAGGCATCCTCGCACCTGCCACCGACAACGCGCCCGCCCCCCGTCACCAAATGATCTTGAATGGTCGGCTCTGCCCGCAAAAGTGCCTGACCACTGCCGTACCGGTGACCGTTTGAGAGCCACTTGAGATCGGTCACGTCTGCCTCCGGCAACCAACGGATCGAGTGGAGCGTCTTTCCTTCGAACATGTCCGGCCAGGTACCGGAGCAAGGACCGCCCGGCGTCGGACGCCTCGGCACTACAGTTGGTCCGAAGACCTCCGTGGCACGGTGGAAACCAGGTGTCCGGGCCAGCCAAGCAAGCAGCAGGGAGCGCATGACGTGCGGCCGGTAGGCAGCAAGTACTTCCTCGAGGAGCCGCTCGGACGTGGCGCGACGGGGACCGTCTGGCGCGCCCGCCAGCGGGAGACGGCGGGCGCCGAGGCGGCCGTGCAGGGCCAGCCCGGGGAGACCGTCGCGATCAAGGTCCTCAAGGAGGAGCTCGCGCACGACGCCGACGTCGTGACGCGGTTCCTGCGGGAGCGCTCGGTGCTGCTCCGCCTGACCCACCCGAACATCGTGCGGGTCCGCGACCTGGTCGTCGAGGGCGATCTGCTGGCCCTCGTCATGGACCTGGTCGACGGCCCCGACCTGCACCGCCACCTGCGCGAGAACGGCCCCTTCACGCCGGTCGGCGCCGCGCTGGTCACCGCCCAGATCGCCGACGCGCTGGCCGCGAGCCACGCCGACGGCGTCGTGCACCGCGACCTGAAGCCGGCAAACGTGCTGCTCAGGCAGGACGACGGCCAACTGCACCCGATGCTGACCGACTTCGGCATCGCCCGCCTCGCCGACTCCCCGGGCCTCACCCGCACCCACGAGTTCGTCGGCACGCCCGCGTACGTGGCGCCCGAGTCCGCCGAAGGCCGCCCGCAGACCTCCGCCGTCGACATCTACGGCGCCGGCATCCTGCTGTACGAGCTGGTCACCGGGCGCCCGCCGTTCGCCGGCAGCTCCGCCCTCGAAGTCCTGCACCAGCACCTCAGCGCCGAGCCGCGCCGCCCCTCCACCGTCCCCGACCCGCTGTGGACGGTCATCGAGCGCTGCCTGCGCAAGAACCCCGACGAGCGCCCCAGCGCCGAGAACCTCGCGCGCGCCCTGCGCGTCGTCGCCGAGGGCATCGGCGTGCACGCGAACTCCGCGCAGATCGCCGCCGCCGACAACGTCGGCGCGCTCCTCGCGCCCGACCCGGCCCCCGCCCCCGTACCGGGCACGCCCGGCGCGACCGGCGACGCCGACCCCACGCAGGTCCTGCCGCAGGGCGCGGGCGCCTACGACCCGAACGCCGCGACCAGCGTCCTGCCGCACACCGGCGGCCCGGCCGGCGCCGCCGACCCCACCGCCGTCATGCCCCCGGTGCCGCAGGGCCAGCAAGGCCAGCAGGGCCAGCAAGGCCAGCAGGGCCAGCAGGGCGGCGGTCCCGAGGACCCGCACCCCTGGCAGAACCAGCTCCGCGCCGCCCGCGACCGCAACGAGCAGACGCAGGTCCAGTACCTCGACCCGAACGAGGACCCGCTGCGCCGCCGCCCCCAGCGGCAGGTCGCCCGTCCCCAGCCGCAGCAGCCCCCGCAGCGCCGGCCCCAGCAGCCCCCGCAGGGCTACGGGCAGCCGCAGCGCTACGCACCGCCGCCCGCCCCGCAGCCCCAGCCGCAGCGGTACGCCCCGCCGCCGCCCCCGCCGGAGCGGCAGCGGCCCGTGCGCGAGCCCCGGCGGCGCAGCGCCAACCGGATGCGGATCCCGGGCCTCGGCTGCCTCAAGGGCTGCCTGTTCACGATCGTCATCCTGTTCGTCGCGGGCTGGCTGATCTGGGAACTCAGCCCGCTGCAGGACTGGATCGGCACCACCAAGGGCTACTGGGACCAGCTCACCGACTGGTTCGGCACCGTGACCGGCTGGATCGAGGACCTGGGCGGCAGTTCGGGCGGCGGCACGGGCACCGGCACCGGCTGACACACGCCACACCAAGCCCCTTGGTTCGGGGATTTGTCGACACCCAGCGGGTGATTTCCGCCTCGGCGGTGAAGGTTGGCGCCTCGGACGCGTAGTTTTAGCGACAACACGCGTCTGTAGGAGCAGCCTTGGCACGGAAGATCGGCAGCCGGTACACCGCGAACCAGATCCTGGGTCGGGGCAGCGCCGGCACGGTGTGGCTGGGCGACGGACCGGAGGGTCCCGTCGCCGTCAAGCTGCTGCGCGAGGACCTCGCCTCCGACCAGGAGCTCGTCGGGCGCTTCGTGCAGGAGCGGACGGCGCTGCTCGGCCTGGAGCACCCCCACATCGTGTCCGTGCGCGACCTGGTCGTCGACGGCAACGACCTCGCGCTCGTCATGGACCTGGTCCGCGGCACCGACCTGCGCACCCGGCTGGAACGGGAGCGGCGGCTCGCCCCCGAGGCGGCCGTGGCGATCGTCGCCGACGTCGCCGACGCGCTGGCCGCCGCGCACGCCGCGGGCGTCGTCCACCGCGACGTCAAGCCCGAGAACGTCCTGCTGGACATGCAGGGCCCGCTCGGCCCCGGCGGCGCGCACCCGGCGCTGCTCACCGACTTCGGTGTGGCCAAGCTCATCGACACCCCGCGCCGCAGCCGCGCCACGAAGATCATCGGCACGCCGGACTATCTCGCCCCGGAGATCGTCGAGGGCCTGCCGCCCCGCGCGGCCGTCGACATCTACGCCCTGGCCACGGTCCTCTACGAGCTGCTCGCCGGCTTCACGCCGTTCGGCGGCGGCCACCCCGGCGCGGTGCTGCGCCGGCACGTGACGGAGACGGTGGTGCCGCTGCCCGGCATCCCGGACGAGCTGTGGCAGCTGATCGTGCAGTGCCTCGCGAAGGCCCCGGCCTCCCGGCTGCGCGCCTCCGAGCTCGGCAGCCGCCTGCGGGAGCTGCTGCCGATGCTGGCGGGGATGCCGCCGCTGGACGTGGACGAGCCGGACGTGGAGCCGGCGGAGGAGGCCGAGGAGGAGCCGTCCGCGGGCGGCCCGGCGCCGGGCGGACAGCCGCAGGCGGCCGTGCGGCGGCGGGGCGCGGTGCCGCTGGTGCCGGGGGCGAGGCCCACGGACGCCAACCGGGACACCCACACGTCCATGCGGGTCCCGGCGCCCGACGAGCTGGCGGGCGGGGCCCGGGGAACGGCACGGGCGCCGCGGGCGGCGGGGTCGCCCCGGCCCGGCTCGGCACGCAACCGCGCGGTGGCCAGGCGCCGCCGGATCGCGCTCGGCGTGACAGCGGCGGCCCTGGTGGCGGCGCTCGGCGCCGGCACCTGGCTGGCCACCTCGGGCGACGACGCGGACGCCACGCCCCGGGACACCGAGAACTCGGCGCCGGTGACGCCCTGAGGCGGCCGTCCCGCCGTCACCGGCGTGGGCCGGTCGGCGGAGCCGTTACGCTGGAGGCGTGGCAGTCGTCGACGTATCCGAAGAGCTCAAGTCCCTCTCCTCGACCATGGAGTCGATCGAGGCCGTTCTGGACCTCGACAAGATGAGGGCAGACATCGCCGTGCTCGAGGAGCAGGCGGCCGCGCCGTCCCTGTGGGACAACCCGGACGAGGCGCAGAAGATCACCAGCCGGCTCTCCCACCTCCAGGCCGAGGTCAGGAAGGCGGAGGCGCTGCGCGGCCGGATCGACGATCTCGCCGTGCTCTTCGAGATGGCCGAGGAGGAGGACGACCCGGACACCCGTGCCGAGGCCGAGTCCGAGCTCACCGCCGTCAGGAAGGCGCTGGACGAGATGGAGGTCCGCACCCTCCTCAGCGGCGAGTACGACGCCCGTGAGGCGCTCGTCAACATCCGCGCCGAGGCCGGCGGCGTCGACGCCGCCGACTTCGCCGAGAAGCTCCAGCGCATGTATCTGCGCTGGGCCGAGCAGCGCGGCTACAAGACGGAGATCTACGAGACGTCGTACGCGGAAGAGGCCGGCATCAAGTCGACCACCTTCGCCGTGCAGTCGCCGTACGCCTACGGGACGCTCTCCGTCGAGCAGGGCACGCACCGGCTCGTGCGCATCTCGCCCTTCGACAACCAGGGCCGGCGGCAGACGTCCTTCGCGGGCGTCGAGGTGCTCCCCGTCGTCGAGCAGTCCGACCACGTCGACATCGACGAGTCGGAGCTCCGCATCGACGTCTACCGGTCCTCCGGCCCCGGCGGCCAGGGCGTGAACACGACCGACTCCGCGGTGCGCATCACGCACCTGCCGACCGGCATCGTGGTCTCCTGCCAGAACGAGCGCTCGCAGATCCAGAACCGCGCGACGGCCATGAACGTGCTCCAGGCCAAGCTGCTGGAGCGGCGCCGCCAGGAGGAGCAGGCCAAGATGGACGCCCTCAAGGGCGACGGCGGCAACTCGTGGGGCAACCAGATGCGTTCCTACGTGCTGCACCCGTACCAGATGGTCAAGGACCTGCGGACGGACTTCGAAGTGGGCAACCCGGAGGCCGTGTTCAACGGCGAGATCGACGGCTTCCTGGAGGCCGGAATTCGCTGGCGCAAGCAGCAGGAGAAGTAACGCGAGGCGCCGACGGCGTTTTGTCGACAAGGCAACTGCCGCCTTCCGGGCGGCAGTTGCCTTTTGCGTGCCGTGATGTCTGGGTTTTACATCACACTCACGGCTTTCGTATGACGCAAAGCGTGCGTACGTGGACATCGCGTACGCAACGGCCTTGACGTTGCTCTGAAAAGTGGGAAGGGTGAAGCTGGCATGCGTATCTCTGGGGCGCATGTGAACCGGGGGGCTTCACTTCAGCTACCTCCGTCGATCACGGCCCCCGAGCGCCGCCTCATTGACGATCAGCTACTGGGGGTAGCAACCACATGACCAAGAAGACGCGGATCCGTGTCGCGCGGATAGCGGCCGGCGCCGTGATCGCCGCCGGCGCCTCGCTGACCGCCGCGGGCGCCGCCTCGGCCCTGGACATCGGTGTGAACTTGGGTGCCGACGAGAGCGGCGTCGGAGTCGGCCTCAACGTCAGCGCCGACGAGGACCCGTGCGACATCGGTGTCGGCACCGACTGCGAGGACGACACCACCGGCGGTACCACCGGTGGCGACGACTCCACGGGTGGTGCGACCGGCGGTGACGACTCGACCGGCGGTGCGACCGGCGGCGACGACTCCACCGGTGGTGTCATCGGCGGTGTGATCGGTGGCGGCACCGGTGGCGACGACTCCACGGGTGGTGCGACCGGCGGTGACGACTCGACCGGCGGTGCGACCGGCGGCGACGACTCCACCGGCGGCGCCACGGGCGGCGACGACTCCACCAGCGGCGGCAACGGCAACGGTGGCAACGGCAACGGTGGCGGGACCGGCGGCAACGGCGGCGGCAACGGCACCAACGGCAACGGCAACGGCGGCGGCACCGGCGGCAACGGCAACGGCGGCGCCGGTGACAATGGCGGCGGCAACGGTGGCGGCGGCGACGTGACCGGCGGCAGCACCGGTGGCGGCGGCGACCAGACCGACCCCGACGGTGGCCCGGTTCCGCAGGAGGAGGGCTCCTCCTCCCTGACCGACACCGGCTCCGAAGAGGCCACGGGCTCCGACACCTCGGCCCAGGGCAACGGCGAGGAGCTCGCCGAGACCGGTGCCGCCGAGACCACGTTCCTGCTGGTCGGCGCCGCGACGATGATCGCCGGCGGCATCGGCTTCCGTATCCTGCCGCGTCTCATGGCGGGCCGCGGCGGCGCTGTCGCCTGACGGTAGCCGTACCGCGACGGAACGTGCGCACGACGCACAGCACGTGACAGAAGGGCCCGGAGCGCATCGCTCCGGGCCCTTCTCGTGGCTTCTGGGAGGCCTCTCGGGGCCTTGGTCGCCTCGCGCAGGCGGCCCGGGGCCGGTCGCGGCCGCGAAGGACCGACCGAACCGGACGTACCGTCCTTACGCGGTCTGGTGCGCCAGGAGGGCCACCGCGGCGATGAGCACCACGAGCAGCGCGACGAGCGCCATCGGGTTCAGCCCCGCGAAGAAGTTCTCCTGCTGCAGCCGCTCGCGGTTCGCGCGGCAGACGGGGCACCGGCCCTCGTTCACGGGCGCCGCGCAGTTCGCGCACACCAACCGGTCGTACGTCATGCGCTTCGCCCTCCTTGCACCGGTTCCACCCTCAACAACGCCCGCGAGTCCGCGAACGTTCCCCTCCACTGTGCCAGGTCCCGTGGAATTCAGCTCGGGGTCCCGTGGAGCCGGGGTTCCGGACGCCGCGTGACGCACCGCTCACCGGCCCGCGGCGCACCCAGGCCGGTGCAAACGTGCACAACCCTCCCGCAACCCCAACCGGTGCCTGCGCCGCGCTGCCCGGTTCGCGTATGGTCACGCTCATCTACCCCCGGCGACCCGTGGTGCATCCGTGATCCGATTCGACAACGTGTCCAAGGTCTACCCCAAGCAGACCCGTCCAGCCCTCAGGGATGTCTCCCTGGAGGTCGAGAAGGGCGAGTTCGTGTTCCTCGTGGGGTCCTCCGGCTCCGGAAAGTCCACCTTCCTGCGGCTGGTCCTCCGCGAGGAGCGGGCCAGTCACGGGCAGGTGCACGTCCTGGGCAAGGACCTCGCCCGCGTCTCCAACTGGAAGGTGCCGCACATCCGGCGCCAGCTGGGGACCGTGTTCCAGGACTTCCGGCTGCTGCCGAACAAGACGGTCGCCGAGAACGTCGCGTTCGCGCAGGAGGTCATCGGCAAGTCCCGCGGCGAGATCCGCAAGTCCGTGCCGCAGGTGCTCGACCTCGTCGGGCTCGGCGGCAAGGAGGACCGCATGCCGGGCGAGCTGTCCGGCGGTGAGCAGCAGCGCGTCGCCATCGCGCGGGCCTTCGTCAACCGGCCCAAACTGCTCATCTGCGACGAGCCCACCGGCAACCTCGACCCGCAGACCTCCGTCGGCATCATGAAGCTGCTCGACCGCATCAACCGGACGGGCACCACCGTGGTCATGGCCACGCACGACCAGAACATCGTGGACCAGATGCGCAAGCGCGTCATCGAGCTGGAGAAGGGCCGCCTCGTCCGCGACCAGGCCCGCGGCGTCTACGGCTACCAGCACTGACCGCCGTACCGGCCGCCCGATGACCGTCCACGGAAAGGCATAACCAGTCGCCATGCGCGCCCAGTTCGTCCTGTCGGAGATCGGCGTCGGTCTCCGCCGCAACCTCACGATGACGTTCGCCGTCATCGTCTCCGTCGCCCTGTCCCTGGCCCTGTTCGGCGGCTCGCTGCTGATGAGCGACCAGGTCAACACCATGAAGGGCTACTGGTACGACAAGGTCAACGTCTCGGTGTTCCTCTGCAACAAGAGCGACGCCGAGTCCGACCCCAACTGCGCCAAGGGCGCGGTGACCGAGGACCAGAAGCAGCAGATCGAGACCGACCTGGAGAAGATGTCGGTCGTCGACAACGTCGTCCACGAGTCGCAGGACGAGGCCTACAAGCACTACAAGGAGCAGTTCGGCGACTCCCCGCTGGCCAGTTCGCTGACGCCGGACCAGATGCAGGAGTCGTACCGCATCAAGCTGAAGGACCCGGAGAAGTACCAGGTCATCGCGACCGCCTTCGACGGGCGTGACGGTGTGCAGTCCGTGCAGGACCAAAAGGGCATCCTGGACAACCTCTTCGGGCTGCTGAACGGCATGAACTGGGCCGCGCGGGCGGTGATGGCGCTGATGCTCGTCGTCGCCCTGATGCTGATCGTCAACACCGTGCGCGTCTCGGCGTTCAGCCGGCGGCGCGAGACCGGCATCATGCGCCTGGTGGGCGCCTCGGGCTTCTACATCCAGGCGCCGTTCATCATGGAGGCCGCGGTCGCCGGGCTCATCGGCGGTGGTGTCGCCTGCGCCTTCCTGGTGGTCGGCCGGTATTTCATCATCGACAACGGACTCGCGCTCTCCGAGAAGCTGAACCTGATCAACTTCATCGGCTGGGACGCCGTCCTGGCGAAGCTGCCGCTCATCCTCGCGACCAGCTTCCTGATGCCCGCCCTGGCCGCTTTCTTCGCTCTGCGCAAGTATCTGAAGGTGTGACACATGCCAAGTGGGCCGTGCGGTCAACCGGCCGTACGGCCCCTTGCGTTGTCCTAGACTCACCGGCATGTCAGGTCGTGACCTGTTCTGTCAGCCCCGCCGCCTGCGCCGCGGGGCCGCCCTGACATTGGTGTTCGCCAGCGTCCTCGTCGCCGGCGCGGCCACCGGCTCGCTGCCCGGCCCGGAGCGGAAACCCGCGCCCGACACGGCCCGTTCGGCCGCTCCCGCCGGTCACCACGAGGACGTCGCCAGGGCGGCCCAGGAGGCCATGGCCGACGGCAAGTCCCCAATGGAGGCCGCCGAGCGCGCCGTCAGCCGCAGCGGCGACCGCTGGGCCGCCATCTACTCCGAGGGCGAGTACGAGGAGTTCGAGGAGACCCTCGACGGCCAGTACACCGGCGTCGGGCTGTGGGCCCGGCGCGAGCGGGACGGCCGTGTCGAGGTGACGAAGGTGAAAAGCGGCTCGCCCGCCGCGGAGGCCGGAATCCGCGCGGGCGACCGGCTGCGCAGCGTCGACGGCCACCGCGTCGAGGGGCGGCCCGTCACCGAGGTCGTCGCCCTGCTGCGCGGCGACGCCACCGACGCCGACGCCGGCACCACCGTCCGCCTCGGCCTGGAGCGCGGCACACGCGCGTGGACCGAGACCCTGCGCCGCGCCCGGCTGACCACCGACTCGGTGACCGTGCGGACCCTCCCCGGCGGCGTCACCGTGATCAAGGTCGCCGCGTTCACCAAGGGCACCGGCAAGCAGGTCCGCACCGCCGTACGGCGGGCCCCGGCCGCCGCCGGGGTCGTCCTCGACCTGCGCGGCAACTCCGGCGGCCTGGTCACCGAGGCCGTGACCGCCGCGTCCGCCTTCCTCGACGGCGGCCTCGTCGCCACCTACGACGTCGACGGCGCCCAGCGCGCCCTGCACGCCGAACCCGGCGGCGACACCGGCCGGCCCCTGGTCACGCTCGTCGACGGCGGCACGATGAGCGCGGCCGAGCTGCTCACCGGCGCCCTCCAGGACCGCGGCCGCGCGGTGGTCGTCGGCTCGCGGACCTTCGGCAAGGGCTCCGTGCAGATGCCGAGCCGGCTGCCCGACGGCTCCGTCGCCGAGCTGACCGTCGGCCACTACCGCACCCCCTCCGGCCGGGGCGTCGACGGACGGGGCATCACGCCCGACCTGGAGGCGGACCGGGACGCGCTGGCCCGCGCCGAGACGGTCCTCAGCGGTCTCGGCGAAGCGCGGTAGGCGCCGGGGCGGCCCCGGCGTAAACGGCTTCCCGCGGACCCCCCTCGTAGTGCGAAAATGGCGGCACTATGGCTAAGGAAAAAGGGCGCAAGCTGATCGCGCAGAACAAGAAGGCGCGGCACGACTACCTCATCATCGACACCTACGAGGCCGGTCTCGTCCTCACCGGCACCGAGGTGAAGTCGCTGCGCCAGGGCCGGGCGTCGCTGGTCGACGGCTTCGTGCAGCTCGACGGGCACGAGGCGTGGCTCTACAACGTGCACGTGCCGGAGTACAGCCAGGGCACGTGGACCAACCACAGCGCCCGCCGCAAGCGCAAGCTGCTCCTGCACCGGGCCGAGATCGAGAAGCTGGAGTCGAAGTCCCAGGAGACGGGGCACACGATCGTGCCGCTCGCCCTGTACTTCAAGGACGGCCGCGCCAAGATCGAGATCGCGCTGGCGAGGGGCAAGAAGGAGTACGACAAGCGGCAGACCCTGCGTGAGAAGCAGGACCGCCGCGAGGCCGAGCGGGTGATCTCCGCGATCCGCCGCAAGCAGCGGGCCTGACCCGGGACCGCACCGGGCCCGGGTGCCGGCCGGGCTCCACGGTCCGGCGGCCGCCGGGAATACGGTGGCATCGACGTGCGTTGGTCACGTACGATGGCATCTGCACCTCACAGCGGGTGCGCGGATTGTCAAATCAACATGGGGATGATCGGTTTCGACAGCGGCTGTCGAAGCAGGGGAAGCGTGTCGAGGAAGCGGCCATGATCTCGTAAACCACAGGCCGAAAAAAATAATCGCCAACACCAAGCGCGATTCCTCCCAGCAGGCCTTCGCCCTCGCTGCCTGATCTCAGGTAGCGAAGCGAGCCTCCTACTAAAGGGAGTGTCAGCCCGGGGCTGTTCCCGACCCGGATCCTGGCATCAGCTAGGGGACTAAACCTCGATCCCGGTCACGGGGTGAAGAGGGAAACCAAACAGTGACTGAGCCCGTCGGAGACTTGTCCGCGTGATCTCCGGGGCTGAGAAAAGCACAGCGGACTGCACACGGAGAAGCCCTGGTTCTGCACCGTTGGACGCGGGTTCGATTCCCGCCATCTCCACCACCCCATGAAGAACCCCCGCCCGGGAGACCGGGCGGGGGTTCTTGCGTTCCCGAGGCTGGTGGCCGCACCTATGGGCGGCCCCGCCGTTGTGGGGCCCCGCTCTATACCGGCGGGTGGTTCACGGTTCTACCGTCCCTCGGCATGACACAGACCAGAGCCGCGACATCCCCCCGCCTTCTCCTGGCGACCGTCCTGGTTGCCCTGCTCACGGCCCTTCTGACCCCCACGACCGCCCGCGCGGCCTCCCTCCAGGAGGTCACCGGCTTCGGCACCAACCCGGGCGCGCTGCGCATGTTCCGGTACGTGCCCGACGGACTGCCCGCCGGGCGGCCCGTCGTCGTCGCCCTGCACGGCTGCACGCAGAACGCGTCCGGCTACGGCACCGGCAGCGGCTGGCTCCAACTCGCCGACCGCTGGGGCTTCTCCGTCGTGCTGCCGCAGCAGCAGAGCGCCAACAACGCCTCCTCCTGCCTGAACTGGTTCCAGACCGGCGACATCCAGCGCGGCCAGGGCGAGGCCGCGTCCATCGCTCAGATGGTGGACCGGCAGCTCACCGACGTCTCCGGCGCCCCGTCCCGCGTCTACGTCACCGGCCTGTCCGCGGGCGGCGGCATGACCTCCGTGATGATGGCGGCGTACCCGGAGAAGTTCGCCGCGGGCGGCGTCGTCGCCGGGCTGCCGTACGGCTGCGCGCAGGCCGCCGGGTCGCCGTACGTGTGCATGTACGTCGGTGCCACGCAGACCCCGCAGCAGTGGGGCGACCGGGTGCGCGCCGCCCGGCCCGGGTACACCGGGAAGTGGCCCACGCTCACCGTGCTGCACGGCACCGCCGACTACACGGTGAAGCCGGTCAACATGGCCGACCTGGTGGAGCAGTGGACCAACGTGCACGGCGCCGACCAGACCGCCGACGCCAGCGACACCGTGGCCGGATATCCGCACCGGATCTACCGGGGCCCGGCCGGGAACGCCGTCGTGGAGACGTACGAGCTCACCGGCATGGGGCACGGGCAGCCCGTCGACCCGGGCAGCGGCGCCGAGCAGTGCGGCACGGCCGGTGCCTACATGCTCGACGTGAACCTGTGCGCCGCGTACCGGCTCGGGCGGGCCTGGGGCCTGGGCTGAACCGGCTGACCGGCCTGTCCGGCACCGGCGCGGGGTGACACGGACCGGCGCGGGGCCGTGTCCGCGACC
>NZ_JARVKW010000076.1 GCF_029813775.1 Streptomyces sp. DH24
CCGGTGGCCTGGACGACGGCGGCCGTCGTGAGGAGGCCCGGCAGGCCGGGGGCGGTCAGGCAGAGCACGCCGGTCACGGGCGTGCGCCCGGCCTCCGCCTCAAACCGCGCGGCGAGAGCGGCGCGGTCGGCACCGGCCGGGCAGGGCACCCGCACGGCGCGGGGCCCGAGCGCGTCGGCCAGCGCCGTGGTCCAGGCGTCCTCGTCGTCGTGCTCGGGATGCAGCAGCAGCCAGGTGCCGCTCACCTCGGCACGCGGCAGGGCGCGCGGCCGCCACTCCTCACGGTGCCGCAGACAGTCCACGGCGGCACGGTCGCGGTGCCGGGACCGCCAGGACAGCAGCGCGGGCACGACGGTGCGGACCGCCGCCTCCGGCACGCCGAGCCGCTCCGCCAGCCGGGCGGGCTCCGTGCGGCCGACGGCCGTCAGGAAGTCCCCGTCCGCCGCCCGGTCACCGGCGGGCCCGCGACGAGGGGCGAAGCGCTGCCGCTGGAAGGGGTAGGTCGGCAGGTCGACCCGCCGCGCCCCGGTGCCGGCGAACAGCGCCGTCCAGTCGACGGGCACCCCGTGGACGTGGAGCCGGGCGAGGGCCGTCACGGCGGACAGTTCCTCGCCCCGGTCGCCGCGCAGCAGCGGCGTGACCGTCGCGTCCGGCGGCAGGTTCTCCTGGGCTGGCGCCGCGAGGACGCCGCCCGGACCGATCTCCAGCCAGGCGCCGACGCCCTGCGCGGCCAGCGTCCGGACGCCGTCGGCGAAACGGACGGTCTCCCGCAGGTGCCGTACCCAGTAGCCGGGGTCGGTGAGTTCGCCGGGTCCGGCGAGCCGTCCGGTGACGTCGGACACGACGGGGACCGCCGGTTCGGCGAAACCCAGGTCGGCGACGGCGGCGCGGAAGGGCTCCAGCACGGGGTCCATCAGCGGCGAGTGGAAGGCGTGCGAGACACGCAGCCGGGCGGTGCGGTGCCCGTCCGCCGCCAGCCGGGCGGCGACGGACCCGACGGCCCGCTCCGGGCCCGAGAGCACCACGGAACGCGGCCCGTTGACGGCGGCGAGCGCCACGTCCCCGGTCAGCAGCGGCCGTACGTCGTCCTCGCCCGCGGCGACGGCGACCATCGCCCCTCCGGCGGGCAGCCCCTCCATGAGCCGGGCCCGCGCGGACACCAGACGGCACGCGTCGGGCAGGGTCAGCACACCGGCCACGTGAGCGGCGGCGATCTCGCCGACGGAGTGGCCGATCAGGTACTCGGGCCGCACGCCCCAGGACTCGACCAGCCGGTACAGCGCGACTTCGACGGCGAACAGGGCGGGCTGGGCGAACCCGGTGCGGTGCAGGGCCTGTTCGTCCCCGCCCCACAGCACGGCCCGCACCTCGGGCCCGAGCAGGTCGAGGATCTCGTCCAGGGCGTCCGCGAACACGGGGAAGCGCACGGCCAGTTCGCGGCCCGTGCCGAGCCGCTGGCTGCCCTGCCCGGAGAACAGCACGGCGAGCGGCGGCGGCTCCTCGGCGGCGACGCCCTCGGCGAGCACGGGCGCGCCCTCGGCGGAGCCGAGCAGCACGGCCCGGTGCTCGAACACGGACCGTCCGGCGGCGAGCGAGTGCCCTACGGCGAGCGGGTCGTGGCCGGCGGCCGAGGCCCTGACCCGGGTGATCTGCTCCGCGCGGGCGGCGGCGGTGCGGGCCGAGACCGGCCAGGGCACCGCCCGGGGTGCCGGCGGCGCCTGGGACGCGGGCTCCTCGACGGGGGCGGGCGCTTCCTCCAGCACGACGTGCGCGTTGGTGCCGCTGATCCCGAACGCCGAGACGGCGGCCCGGCGTGCCCGGCCGGTCGCGGGCCAGTCGACGGGCTCGCGCAGCAGCTCGACGCGGCCGGTCGTCCAGTCGACGGCGGTGGTGGGCTCGTCGGCGTGCAGGGTGCGCGGCAGGGTGCCGTGCCGCATGGCCTGGATCATTTTGATGACGCCTGCGACACCGGCGGCGGCCTGGGTGTGGCCGATGTTGGACTTCAAGGAGCCGACCAGCAGCGGGCGTTCGCGGCCCTGCCCGTAGGTGGCGAGGAGCGCCTGCGCCTCCACGGGGTCGCCGAGCCGGGTGCCGGTACCGTGCGCCTCGACGGCGTCCACGTCGGCCGGGTCGAGGCCGGCGGCGGCGAGGGCCTGCCGGACGACCTGCCGCTGGGCCCGGCCGCTGGGGGCGGTGAGGCCGTTGGAGGCGCCGTCGGAGTTGACGGCGCTGCCCCGGACCAGGGCCAGCACCGGGTGGCCGTGGCGGCGGGCGTCGGACAGCCGTTCCACGACGAGGACGCCGACGCCCTCGGACCAGCCGGTGCCGTCGGCCACCGCGGAGAACGCCTTGCAGCGTCCGTCGGGCGCCAGGCCGCCCTGCCGGCTGAACTCGGTGAAGACCGCCGGGTCGGACAGCACCGTGACACCGCCGACGACGGCCAGCTCCGTCTCGCCGGCGCGCAGGGCCTGGACGGCGGTGTGCAGGGCGACCAGGGAGGAGGAGCAGGCGGTGTCGACGGTGAGCGCCGGGCCCTCCAGACCGAGGACGTAGGCGAGGCGGCCGGACAGGACGCTGGACGCGGTGCCCGTCATGACGTGGCCCGCGCCGTCGCCGGTGCCGGGGCCGGGACGCCCGGAGTCCCACTGGTAGGTGCCCGCGTAGACGCCGGTCCGGCTGCCGCGCAGGGCGAGCGGGTCGATACCGGCCCGCTCCAGCGCCTCCCACGCGACCTCCAGGAACAGCCGCTGCTGCGGGTCCATCGCGGCGGCCTCGCGGGGCGCGATGCCGAAGAACGCGGCGTCGAACTCGTCGGCCCCGGTGAGGAATCCGCCGCCGCGGGCGGTGCTCCCGGCCAGCAGGGCCGGCAGGTCCCAGCCGCGGTCGGCGGGAAACCCGGTGACGGCGTCGCCGCCGGTTGCGACCAGATGCCACAGGTCGTCGGGCGAGAACACGCCGCCGGGGAGCCGGCAGCCCATGCCGACGACGGCCACCGGGTCCGCGCCGGGCCCGCCCCCGGCGTCGGGGGCGGCGGGGGAGGCCGACTCCAGTTCCTCGATGCGCCGGTGTGCGCGGCGCAGTTCCGCCGTGACCCGCCGGAGGTAGTCGACGACGGTGTCCTGCTGCTCTTCCTGCACGGGAGTTGTCCGATCGCGGTGACGTAGGCGTGCGTGGCCTGCGGAGGGTGCGGAGTGCGCCGGTCAGCGGACCGGGAACTCCTCGTCGATGAGGTCCAGGAGCCGGTCGACGGGCACGGCGGCGAGGTCGTCTGCCTCCCCGGCGCCGTTCGCGCGGGGCGCCGGTACCGTGCGCCGCCCGGCGTCCGGGCGCAGGTCGTTCAGGAGCCCTTCGAGCCTGCGCAGTGCGGCATGCCGGTCGGGGTGGCCCTCGGGCAGGGCCCGCAGGGCGTGTTCGAAGTCCGTGGGCCAGGCGGGTGGCGCGGCGGCCGAGGGCTGCTCGTCGAGGTGTTCGGCGAGCCGGGCGGCGAGGGCGGCCGGGGTCGGCCGGTCGTAGAACAGGGTGCCGGGCAGTCGCAGGCCGGTGGCCCGGCCGAGGCGGACGCGCAGTTCGGTCTCGGCGTACGAGTCGAGGCCCGAGGCACGCAGGGCGAGGCGCGGGTCGACGCGGTCGGGGTCGGCGTGCCCGAGCGCGGCGGCGGCCTCGGAGCGGATCAGGCCGAGCAGGGCGCGCACACGGCGGGGACCGGTGAGCGCGCGCAGGTCGGGCACGTCGGTGCCGGACGGACCGGCCGCGTTCGTGGCCGTGGCTGTGGCTGTGGCTGCGACTGTGGCTGTGGCTGCGACTGTGGCAGTGCCCCCTGCCGCAGCCGTTGGCGTCGCCCTTCGTGTTGCCGCTGCCGTTGCCGCTGCCGTTCCCGTCGCCGGGCGGTCTCCCGGCGTGGGCCAGTGGCGTTCGCGCTGGAAGGGGTAGGTGGGCAGATCCGTGCGGCGGGCGTCGGTACCGGTGAACAGGGCGGACCAGCGGACGTCGGTGCCGGTGACGTGCAGGCGGGCCAGGGCGCACAGCAGCGCCTCCTCGGCCGGCCGGTGCGCGCGCTGGGCGGCGACGGTCACCGCGCCCGTGCCCGCGAGGCGTTCGGCGGTCCGCGCGGTCAGTACGGCGTCGGGCCCCACCTCCAGGAACGTGCGGACCCCCGCCTCGCGCAGCGCCGTGACCGCGTCGCCGAACCGCACGGTGTCGCGCAGATGCCGTACCCAGTGGTCGACGGAGGCGAGCTGCGCGTCGGTGGCGAGCGTGCCGGTGACGGCGGAGACGACCGGGACCCGGGACGGGCGCGGGTCCAGGCGGGCCACCTCACCTCGGTAGGCGGCCGACGCGTCCGCGTCCGCCGGTGCCATGCGCGTGCCGGGCACGGGGGTGACGGCGCGTCCCTGTGCCGCGAAGACGTCGGCGACGCGCCGCACCTCCTGCGCCGGTCCGGCCAGGACGACCCGGTCGGGGCCGTCGACCGAGGCGAGGGTCGTCCCGTCCGTGAGCAGCGGCAGCACCTCGGCCTCGGTGGCGTGGACAGCGACCGCTCCGCCCCGGGCGATCCCCCGCACCGTGCCGAGCCGGGCGGCCACCAGGCGGCAGGCGTCCGGCAGCGAGAGGACACCGGCGACGTGCGCGGCGACCACCTCGCCGAGCCCGTGCCCGGCGACGTACGCGGGGGTCACGCCGAAGGACTCCAGCAGCCGGTACAGCGCCACCTCGTGTGCGAACAGGGCGGGTTCGGCGGCGGGGTCGTCGCGCTCCGGCTCGGGCAGCAGGCCGTCGAAGGCGGCGCGCACGGCGTCCAGGGCGCGGGCGAACAGCGGGAAGCGGGCGGCCAGTTCGCGGCCGGACCGCGCCGCCGCGGGTCCCCCGTGGCCGGGGAACAGCACGGCGAGCGGGCCCGGTTCGGCGACGCAGCGCGCCGCCGTGGGGGTGCCGTCGGCGGAGGCGAGCAGCACCGTGCGGTGCGGCAGGGTGGCGGCCCGGCCGGTGGCGAGGGAGTGGCCGATGTCCGCGCGGGCCCGGCCGTCGGGGACCGGCAGCCGACGCAGCCGGGACACCGCCGCGTCGAGGGCGTTCGCGGTCCGGGCGGACACCACCCATGGCACGACCGCCGGCACGGCACCCCGTTCGGCGGGGGCGGCGAGGGCCGGGGCCTGCTCCAGGATCACGTGGGCGTTGGTGCCGCCGATGCCGAACGACGAGACCGCCATGCGGCGCGGCCGGCCGGTCGCCGGCCACTCGGTGGTGTCCCGCAGCAGCCGTGCCGACCCGACGGACCAGTCGACGGCCGCGGTGGGCCGCGTGACGTGCAGGGTCGCGGGGAGGATGCCGTGCCGCAGCGCCAGTACCGCCTTGATGACACCGGCGACCCCGGCGGCGGCCTGGGCGTGCCCGATGTTGGACTTCAACGACCCGATGAACAGCGGGTGTTCGCGGTCCTGGCCGTAGGCGGCGAGCAGGGCGCGGCCCTCGACGGGGTCGCCGACGCGGGTGCCGGTGCCGTGCGCCTCCACCGCGTCGACCTCGTCGGGGGTGAGCCCGGCGTCCTGGAGGGACTGGGCGATGACGTCGCGCTGGGCGGCGCCGCTCGGTGTGGTCAGGCCGTCGGTGGCACCGTCGGAGTTGACGGCGGTGCCCCGGATCAGAGCGAGCACCGGGTGTCCGTGGCGTCGCGCGTCGCTGAGCCGTTCCAGGACGAGGACGCCGACGCCCTCGGCCCACGCGGTGCCGTCGGCGTCGTCGGAGAACGGCTTGCAGTGCCCGTCGGGGGCGAGGCCGCCCTGGAGGGCGTAGCCGATCAGGCCGCGCGGTGTGGACATCACGGTCGCGCCGCCCGCCAGGGCCAGGGTGCACTCCCCCGCCCGCAGGGCACGCACGGCGCAGTGCAGCGCGGTCAGCGAGGAGGACGACGCGGTGTCGAGGGTCATCGCCGGGCCGCGCAGGCCGAGGAGGTGGGCGAGGCGGCCCGGGGCGACGCCGGGGGCGGTGCCGGTGACGGAGTGCCCGGTGGTGTCCCCGGCGGCTCGCGCGGTGAGCAGCGCGTAGTCCTCGCCGCTGACGCCGACGTACACGCCGGTGCGGGTGTCGCGCAGGGAGAGGGGGTCGATGCCGGCCCGTTCGACGGCCTCCCAGGCGGTCTCCAGCAGGAGCCGCTGCTGGGGGTCGGTGGCGGCGGCCTCGCGGGGCGACAGTCCGAAGAAGTCGGCGTCGAAGGCGGCGGCGTCGTGGAGGAATCCGCCGCGCCGGGGCACGCCGGAGCCGTCCGGGGCGCGGGCCGTGTCGAGGGCGGCCGGGTCCCAGCCGCGGTCGGCCGGCAGCGGGCCGGTGGCGTCCCGGCGGGCCAGCAGCAGTTCCCACAGGCCTTCCGGGTCGGTGACGCCGCCGGGCAGCCGGCAGGCCATCGCGACGACCGCCACCGGTTCGGCGGCGACCGGGTCGTGGAACTCCAGGAACTCCAGTCCGGACAGAATCGTCATGACGCCGCACCGCCTCCGAGGGATCGGGATCTCAGCGAGACTGAACGGGAGCGTAGGTTCGGGCCGGCCCGGTTTTCCCTAGACCTGACCGGGCGCCGTGCCCGGCGGCACGGGACGGCCCCGCCCCGTCACCGGTGGGTGGCGGGGCGGGGCCTGAACAGGGCGCGGGGCGCGCGCCGTTCACTGTCCGCCGGTCTCCAGCGTGCGCAGCCACTCCTCCATCAGCCGGGCCGTCTCGTGCGACCGCCCGGCGATCAGGGTCTGGTGACTGGCCTCGATCATCCGCGTGACGTGGGCGGGCACCGGTGGCGCCTGGTCGCCGCGGTCGACGCCGGGCAGGGACTCGGTGCAGCGGATCAGCAGGCTCGGCACGCCGGTCTTGTAGCGTTCGGCGCCGCCGGTCGTCATCCGCAGGAACCACTGCGCCATGGCGGACAGCCGCGCGCTGTCGAGCCGGACGGACGGGGTGTCGATGTCGGCGAGGTAGTTCTCGTGGAAGAGGTCCCAGTCGACGCCCTCGCCGGCCTGGTACTCCAGGCTCAGCGTGTCGAGCATGACGACGCCCTCGGGGCGGATGCCCCAGGTCTCCTCCAGCACGCCGGCGGCGCGGTAGGCGAAGGTGCCGCCCATGGAGTAGCCGACGAGTACGAAGGGTTCGCCCTCGCTGGCCAGCAGCGCGCTCTCGGCGATGAGCCGGACGGCGGCCTCGCTGGTGGCGGGCAGCGGCTCGCCCTCGGCGAAGCCGAGCAGGGGCAGGGCGCTGACGTGGCGGTTGCCGCGGAACGGGGCCGCCATGCGCGCGTACTGGTGCACGCCGCCCGTTGCGCCGGGGGCGCTGACGCAGATCAGCCGGGGCAGCGCGGGGCCCTCCGCGAGGGTGACGGGCTGCGGCAGCTCGGGCACCTCGGCGGTCAGTTCGACCTGGGGGCGGGTCGCCGCGACCGCCATCAGCAGCCGCATCGCCTCCAGGGTCCTGCCGTTCTTGACGGTGTCGAAGAACAGGTTGACCACGGAGTCCGGGGCGCTGTCCCGGGCGGCGGCCGTCAGGTGACCGGGCCCGTCGGACGACCGGCCGCCGAGGGCGGCGAGCCGGCCCTGGAGCCACTGGGCGAGGCGGGCGGGCGTGCGGTGGTCGAACACGGCGGACGTCGGCACCCGCAGGCCGAGGGCCTCGCCGAGCCGGTTGCGCAGTTCCAGGGCGATGAGCGAGTCGAAGCCCATGGTGAGGAACTCGCGGTGCGGCTCCACCGCCCCCTCCTCGCCCCTGCCGAGCAGCACGGCGGAGGTCTCCACGATCAGGTCGGTCAGCGCCCGCTCCTGCGCCGGGGCGTCGAGGCGGCCGATGCGCTCCCGCAGGGTGGCGAAGGAGCGGGTCGCGGTGGCGGCCGTGCGCCGGGTGCCGCCGACCAGGCCGCGCAGCATCGCCGGGACCTCGCCGCCGGAGCGTGACCTGTCGACGCGCAGCGGCACCAGATGGGGCTCGGTCCGCTCCAGCGCGGCGTCGAACAGGGCCAGTCCGAGGTCCAGGCCGAGCGGCGGCGTTCCGGAGCGTTCCATGCGCTGGAGGTCGGTGTCGGTGAGGTGCGCGGTCAGGCCGGTGCGGCGGGCCCAGAAGCCCCAGGACAGCGAGGTGGCGGGCCGGCCCTCGGCGTGGCGGTGGGCGGCGAGGGCGTCCAGGTAGGCGTTGGCGGCGGCGTAGGCGGCCTGTGCCCGGCTGCCGAGGACGCCGGAGACGGAGGAGTACAGGACGAAGGCGGCGAGGTCCGCGTCGCGGGTGGCGCGGTGCAGGTGCCAGGCGCCGTCGGCCTTGGGCCGCAGCACGGCGGAGACCCGGTCGGGGGTGAGGGAGGGCAGGACGCCGTCGTCCAGGGCGCCGGCGGTGTGCACGACGGCGGTCAGCGGGTGCGCGGCGGGCACGCCGGCCAGCAGCGCGTCGACCGCGTCCCCGTCGGCCACGTCGCAGGCGGCGACGGTCACGGTGGCGCCCGCTTCGGCCAGTTCGGCCCGCAGCTCGGCCGCGCCGGGCGCGGTTTCGCCACTGCGGGACACCAGCAGCAGGTGCCGTACGCCGTGCCGGTGCACCAGGTGCCGGGCTAGTTCGCCGCCGAGGCCGCCGGTGCCGCCGGTGACGAGGACGGTGCCGTCGGGGTTCCAGGAGATGGTCTGCGGATCCGCCTGTTCGGGCACCCGGGCCAGCCGGGCGACGTGTGCCGCACCGCCGCGGACCACCCACTGGTCCTCCTCCGCGACCAGCAGGGCGGGCAGCGCCACGGCCGACACGTCCGCGTCGTCGAGGTCGGCCAGGACGAAACGGCCGGGGTTCTCCGACTGCGCGGACCGCACCAGGCCCCACACGGCGGCGGCCGCCGGGTCGGTCGGCCCTTCGCCGTCGCGGGCCACGGCTCCCCGGGTGACGAGGAGCAGCCGGGAGCGGTCGAGGCGTTCGTCGGCGAGCCACTCCTGGAGCAGGGCGAGGACCCGGTGCGTGGCGGCGTGGGCGGCCCGCGCGTCCTGGCCGCCGGACACCGACACGAGGAAGCCGTGCGGTACGGGTCCGCTGTCGCCGCCCTCTCCCACCGCCGCGGCGAAGGTCTCGGCGTAGGCGACGACGTTCTCCCCGGCGAGGGCCATGGCCTGGCCCAGTCCGTGGGTGTCGTCGCCGACGACGGCCCAGCGGGCCCCGGCCGGTGCGGCGAGGTCGGCGGTTCCCGGCACCCATTCGACGCGGAGGAGGGCGTCGCGCGGATCGTCGGCCGGGGCCGCCGCCGCGGGGCGGTCGCCGCCGGCGCGCAGGGTGAGCGCGTCGACGGTCACCACCGGGTCGCCCTCGACGTCGGTCGCGGCGAGGGCGACGGTGTCGGGGCCGGTGCGGACGATGCGGGCGCGCAGCACGGTGGCGCCGGAGGCGTGCAGAGTGGTGCCCTGCCAGCTGAACGGCAGCATGCGCCGCTCGTTCTCCTCGCCCGCGTACACGGTGGCGTGCAGCACCGCGTCGAGGAGGGCGGGGTGGAGCCCGAAGCCGTCGGCGGTGCGGGCGGCCTCGGGAAGCACGACCTCGGCGTACGCGTCCTCGCCGAGCCGCCACACGCCGCGCAGGCCCTGGAAGGCGGGGCCGTAGTCGAGTCCGGCGCGGGCGTAGCGCCGGTAGATGTCGCGGACGTCGATCCCGGTGGCGCCGGCGGGCGGCCACACCGTCGTGTCGAGGGGTGCGGCAGGCTGGGGCGCGCGGGACAGCAGGCCCGTGGCGTGCAGTTGCCAGGGCGCGGAGCCGCGGGCGGGCCGGGAGTGGAAGCGGACGGCGCGGCGTCCCTCCTCGTCGGGTGCCTCGACGCGGAGCTGCACCTGGACGGCGCCCTGTTCGGGCAGTACGAGGGGCGCGGCGATGGTGAGTTCGTCGACCCGGCCGCAGCCGGCGGCGTCACCGGCGCGGACGGCGAGTTCGAGGAATCCGGTGCCGGGGAAGAACACGGCGCCGTTCACGCGGTGCTGGCCCAGCCAGGGCTGCGCGGACAGGGACAGGGTGCCGGTGAGGACCAGGTCGTCGGAGTCCGCGACGGTCACGGCGGCGCCGAGCAGCGGGTGCCCGGTCGGTTCGAGTCCGGCGCCCGACACGTCGGTGGCGACCTGGGTCGTGGTGGGCCAGTAGCGCCGCCGCTGGAAGGCGTAGGTGGGCAGGTCGACGGCGCGTGCGGCGCCGAAGGTGCCGGGGCGGGCCCAGTCGACGGCCACGCCGTGCGCGTAGGCCTCGGCGAGGGAGGTCAGTATCCGGTCGGTGCCGTCCTCGCCGCGCCGCAGGGTGCCCACGGTGACGGCCCGGGTGCCGGCGTCGTCGGCGCACGACTGGACGGCGCCGGTGAGCACCGGGTGCGGTCCGGCCTCGACGAACGTGGTGCAGCCCTGGTCGAGCAGGGCCCGCACCGCGTCGGCGAACCGTACGGGCTGCCGGAGGTTGCGGTACCAGTACTCGGCGTCCACGGGGGCGTCGAGCCGTTCGCCGGTGACGGTGGACAGGATCGGCACGCGGGGCGGGCGGGGCGTCAACGGGGCGAGGCCGGCGAGGAGTTCGGTGCGCAGGTCGGTCACGTGTGCCGAGTGGGAGGCGTAGTCGACGGCGATCTTCCGGGCCCGTACGTCCTCCGCGACGAGTTGCTCGTACAGCTCGTCGAGGGCGGTGGCGTCCCCGCTGACGACGACCGCGTCGGGGGCGTTGACCGCGGCGAGGGAGAGCCGGTCGTCGCCGCGGGCGGCGAGCCGGCGTTCGGTCTCGGCGGCGGGCAGCGGCACGGCGATCATGCCGCCGCGTCCGGCGAGCCGGCGGGCGATGGCCCGGCTGCGCAGGGCGACCACGCGGGCCCCGTCGGTGAGGGACAGCGCCCCCGCGACGACGGCGGCGGCGATCTCGCCCTGGGAGTGGCCGACGACCGCGTCCGGGGTCACGCCGTGCGCCTCCCAGACGGCGGCGAGCGCGACCATGACGGCCCAGGAGGCGGGCTGGACGACGTCGACCCGGTCCAGGCCGGGGGCGCCGTCGTTGCCGCGCAGGACGTCCAGGAGGGACCAGTCGGTGAACCGGGCGAGGGCCGCCGCGCACTCACCGACGCGTTCGGCGAACACCGGCGACTCGGCCAGCAGCCGGGCTCCCATGCCCGCCCACTGGGCGCCCTGGCCGGGGAAGACGAACGCGGTCCGGCCGTCGGTGTGCGCGGTGCCGCGTACGACGGAACCGGCCACGGCGTCACCGGCGGCGAGCGTGCCGAGTCCGGCGAGGAGGGCTTCGCGGCCGGTGCCGACGACGACGGCGCGGTGTTCGAAGTGGGCGCGGGTGGTGGCCAGGGAGTACGCCACGTCGGCCGGGTCGGGGGCGGGTTCGGCGGTGAGGTGTGCGGCGAGGGCGGCGGCCTGTCCGCGCAGCGCGGCCGGGGTGCGGGCGGACAGCACCCAGGGCAGCGGCCCGGCTGCGGTGCCGGTCTGGCGCGGTGCCGTGTCCGTGCCGGAAGCGGCGCCCGTGTCGGGGGCGGGGTCGGTGTCGGGGGCGGCCTGTTCGAGGACGACGTGGGCGTTGGTGCCGCTGATGCCGAACGAGGAGACACCGGCCCGGCGCGGCCGTCCGGTGTCCGGCCAGGGGGTCGTGCGGTCCAGGAGCGCCACGGGGCCCGCCGACCAGTCGACGTGGGAGGAGGGCCGGTCGATGTGCAGGGTGCGCGGCAGGGTGGCGTGCCGCAGGGCCAGCACGGTCTTGATGACGCCGGCGACACCGGCGGCGGCCTGGGTGTGGCCGATGTTGGACTTCACGGAGCCGAGCAGCAGTGGCCGGTCGCGGTCGTCCGCGCCGAACACCGCCATGAGGGCCTCGGCCTCGATGGGGTCGCCGAGGGTGGTGCCGGTGCCGTGCGCCTCCACGGCGTCCACGTCGTCCGGCGTCAGCCCGGCGGAGGCGAGGGCCTGCCGGATGACGCGCTGCTGGGCGGGCCCGTTGGGGGCGCTGAGCCCGTTGGAGGCGCCGTCCTGGTTGACCGCGGAGCCCCGGACGACGGCGAGGACGCGGTGCCCGTTGCGGCGGGCGTCGGACAGCCGCTCGACCACGAGGACTCCGGCGCCCTCGGACCAGCCGGTGCCGTCGGCCGCGTCCGAGAAGGCCTTGCAGCGGCCGTCGCCGGCGAGGCCGCCCATGGCGGTGAACCCGGCGAAGCTGGAGGAGCTGGTCATCACGGTGACGCCACCGGCGAGGGCGAGTTCGCACTCGCCGGCCCGCAGGGCCTGGGCGGCCAGGTGCAGGGACACCAGGGAGGAGGAGCAGGCCGTGTCGATGGTGGCGGCGGGGCCCTCCAGGCCGAAGACGTAGGCGATGCGGCCGGACATGACGCTGGCGGCGAGGCCGGTGCCGAGATGGGTCTCCATGTTCTCGGCGGACCGGGCGACCAGTTCGGCGTAGTCCTGGCCGTTGGTGCCGACGAAGACGCCGGTGCGGCTGCCGCGCAGGGTGTGCGGGTCGATCCCGGCACGCTCGAAGGCCTCCCAGGAGGTCTCCAGCAGGACGCGCTGCTGCGGGTCCATGGCGAGCGCCTCGCGCGGGCTGATCCCGAAGAACTCGGGGTCGAACCCGGCGGCGTCGGCGAGGAATCCGCCCTCGGTGGTGGCACTGTGCCCGCGTCCCGAACCGGCCAGGACGTCCAGGTCCCAGCCGCGGTCCGTCGGGAAGGGCGCGATGGCGTCCCGCCCTTCGGTGAGCAGTTCCCACAGGTCCTCCGGGGAGCGGACGCCGCCGGGGAACCGGCAGGCCATGCCGACGATCGCGAGCGGCTCGTCCGTGCGCGCGGCGACCGGCGGCCCGGGGGCGTGGGCGGTGGTGTCCGGCCCGTCGAGCAGGGCGCCGAGGAGGTGTTCGGCGAGGACGCGGGGCCGGGGGTGGTCGAACAGCAGGCCCGCCGGGAGGGGCAGGCCGGTGACCCTGGCCAGGCGGGTGCGCAGTTCCATCGCGGTGAGCGAGTCGAAGCCGAGGTCCTGGAAGGACGTGTCGGGCCGTACGGCCGTCGGGTCCGGGTGGGCGAGGACGGCGGCGGCGTGGCCGCGCACGAGGTCGAGCAGCAGGGGCAGCCGTTCGCCGGGGGTGGTGGCGCGCAGCCGCTCGCGCAGCGCGTGCCGGGCGTCGCCGTCGGCCGTGCGGTGGCCCCGCACCGCG
>NZ_JARVKW010000077.1 GCF_029813775.1 Streptomyces sp. DH24
GTGCGCCGACGGCTGCCCCGGCGCACCGGACGCGGCCGGCGGCGGCGTACTGCCGTGCGGCACACCCTGAGGGGGCGTACCCGGCGCGGCCGGCACCTGCCCCTGGCCCTGGGGGTAGCCGTACGGCTGCGCGGGCGGCGGCGTACTGCCCTGCGGGGCACCGGGCGGCGGGGTGCCAGGCATCCCGGGGACGCCCGGCGGCGGAGTCCCCGGCACACCCGGAACACCCGCGCCCTGCGATCCGCCCGGCGCGTTCGGGTCGCCGATCGCCGGGGCCATGGCCGTCGGCGGGAGCGCGCTGCCGCCCGACATCAGCGCCGTCTTGGCGTCCGGCGTCGTCGAGGGCGGCGGAGTGTCGCCCGGGACCTCGCTGAGCTGCTGCGCGAACACCGTGTCGGGCAGCGGTACGGAACGGTCGTCGCCGGCGTCCGCGTTGGTGTCCGTCCCGGCCCAGGGCGTCGCCCCGGCAGGCGCACCCGGCGCGGCCCCGGCGGCACCCGCGGGCACCCCGGCCTGCGTCTCGGGCAGCGAACCGCTCCCGCCCCGGCCCTCGGCACCGGCCGAAGCCCCGGCACCCGCGCCCGCGCCCACACCGGCACCGTCCGAAGCCGCCGTCCCGGAACCGCCGCTCTCCGCGGCGGCCCCGCCCCGGCGATCCGGAATGCCCAGCCTGTCCGCCGCCTCCTGCAACCACTCCGGCGGACTCAGCAGGAACGACGTCTGGTTCAGATCCACCCGCGCGGGCGGCTCCGGCGCCGGATCGGCCGCCGCGTCGTCACGGCCGTACGCCTCCTCGTACCGGCGGACCACCTCGCCCACCGGCAGCGCGGGCCACAACGTCGCCTCGCCGCTGTCCCGGGCGATCACCAGCCGCTGCCCGCCGCCGTCCGAACGCGGCCCGTCCGCGCGGTCCTCCGCCCACACCACGAACCCGAAATCGAACTCCCGCACCCGCACCTCACGGTGCTGGTACGCCGGCACATCCCCGTTGATCCACTCTTCCGCGCGCTCCTGCGCCTGCGCGAACGTCACCATCGGTCAGCTCACTCCCCCACCGAAGACACGGCGACGGCACGCGCGAAGCCACCGTCCACCATCAAGTTCGCCACGGTCTCCAGCTCCGGAGGGGAACCGGCCAGGCGCGCGAGGAACGCGTCGAAGTCCTCACCGCACGGCAGCAGCAGCCGCTCCACCCGCTCCGCCGGCGGCCACGACGGATCCACGTCACGCGCGTCGTCGTACGCGCAGAACCACACCGAACCGATCCGCTCGCCCCGCACCTTCACGGCCAGCAGACCGCCCTGGACGAACGCGACGCCCAGATAGTCCTTCGTCAGATGATCACGCAGACACTTGTTGACGTACACCAGATCGTTCACGGCCGCCTCGTCGCGCACCGTGAAGAACGGCTGGTCCACCAGCAGACCCAGCTCCGCGTCCAGCGCCGTGCCCACCGGCGCGCAACCGCCCGCCGCCTTCAGGAACGACCGGTACGCGCCCGGCAGCCGGTAACCGAGATCCTCCTCGACCCCCAGCACCTGCGCCTCGGTCACCGCCACACCCGACTTCGGCAGCCCGAAATGCGCCGGCCGCGTCTCCTGCAACGGCCGCGTACCCCTCTTGTCCTGGTCCGCCGACGACGTCGCGATCCCGCCGTGGTGCCGCAGCAGCGCCTTCACCTCGACCGGCACCAGCTCCAGCCGCCGCGTACCGGCCACGTGATGCCACGTCCAGCCGTGCGGCGTCGCCACCGCGGGCACCGTGTCCCACAACTCGTGCCCGGACGCCGACAACGCCGCGTTCGCCGACACGTAGTCCGTCAGCCGCAGCTCGTCCACCCCGAAACCCTCCGGCGGCTCGGCGATCTCCACCGCCGCACGCGCATAGGGCGAGAAGTCGGGGTAGCCACGCTCGTCCACCCGCACCCCTCTGGGATGACGCGCGGCACGGACCGGATCCGGGAAGTTCACGACCTGCCCGGCGTAGGCCGCGTTCGGCGGCGCGGCGTGTCCCCCGGCCTGGCGGCCGGGAGGTGCCCCCAGCCCGAGCCGACCTGTCGTCATGGCGGATGCCCCCTGCGGCACTCTGTACGACCCGCGGCGACCACCCTCGGCAACCACGACCCGTATCGACTGTCACGTCTCTAAGGATCACCGCGCGGAACGCGGTGCCGACAGCCTATGCGGTACGACGACACGGGTCACCGGGCACCGGGCACGACCCCCTCCGCTTTCGTGACCAGCCGTCACGCGACGGTGACAGCCGGCCCGCGCCCTGGCGTGTCGCCCCGCCCCAGCTTCCCCACCAGCCACGGCATTTGGCACTCTGTGACCACCGGGGGGATGCTCGGGAGGGGATGATGATCATGAACTCGACACAGACGGGACCGCACACCAACCGTTCCGGCGACCCTCGATCCGGCGACCCGCGCCCCGGCGACCACCGCGCGACCGACCCCGGACCGGGCGACCCCCGCATCGGCTGGAGCACCGCCGCCCCCCAGCACGCCCCCCTCCTGCGCCACCGCCGCGACGGCATCCTCCCCACCGTCGCCGCCGCCCTCTCCGTACGCGGCGCCACCACCCTCACCGGCACCGCCGCCCGCGGCGACCGGCCCCCCGCCCTGCACCCCCTCGTCCAGGACTTCCTCGACGCCCTCACCAGCGACCAACGCGACCGCTTCACCGGACGCTGCGCCGAAACGATCCTCATCTCCCGGCACCTCACCGCCGCCGACGCCGCCCGCAGCAAACGCGCCGCCCGCAAACCCATGACCAACGGCGAAGCACGCAAAGCCCTCAGACACGCCAAACTCACCGCCCGCCGCATCCGCGAAGCCGGCGACCCCCTGCACGGCAGCTTCGCCACCCCCTGCCGCGCCTGCACCGCCCTCAGCGCCCACTTCGGCGTCCGCATCGTCGACCCCACGGCGAACGACGGCTGAACCCGCGCCCCCACCCACGCCACGCACCACCGCCCCACCGCTTCACCGCTTCACCGCACCACGCCATCACCTCGACGAACGAAGGGCAGATGCACACCGACCGCACCTCCACCACCCGCTTCCCCGTACCTGTCGACGCCGCCCTGCGCGCCGCCGGCTGGCAACCCGGACGCTGGGACATCAAACAGGCCGAGATCTGGGCCGACACCCTCCGCGACCACACCTCACCCGGAGGCCACCGCCACAGCGTCTTCCCCGCCGCCGTCGAAGCCTGGGCCGAATTCGGCGCCCTCCGCGTCACCCCCACCGGACCCGGCCGCCAGATCGCCCCCGCGACCCTCCACCTCGACCCGATGCACGGCCTCCACATGGCCCGCACCCTCGGCGACCTCGGCCGCGCCCTCGACACCGAGGTCTGCCCCCTCGGCGCCGAAACCGACAGCCGGGCCCTCCTCGCCATCGACACCGAAGGCCGCGTCTACGCCCTCGACCACACCGGCGACTGGTACCTCGGCACCGACATCGACCGGGCCCTCACCGCCCTCGTCACCGGCACCGAACCCCAGCGCCTCACCACCGGCTGACCCCCGGGACGCGCACATCGCGAGCGGCGGCTACGACGCCGGGATCACCGCCGACACCCGGAAACCCCCCGCGTCCGTCGGCCCCGACACGAACACCCCGCCCAGCGCCGCCACCCGCTCCTTCATCCCCACCAGACCGTTCCCACCCGACGGCAACCGCGCCGAGGACGCCGACGACACCTCGGGCGGCGGCTCGTTCTCCACCTGCATCGCGATCTCCGACACCCGATGCGCCAGGCGCACATACGTCTTCGCACCCGCCGCGTGCTTGTGGACGTTCGTCAACGCCTCCTGCACCACCCGGTACGCCGTCTGCTCCACCTCCGGCGCGTACGACCGCGCATCCCCCTCCACCGACAGGTCCACGACCATCCCCGCCGCCGCGGACTGCCCCACCAACTCCTCCAGCTCCGACAGGCACGGCCCCTCCGCCCCGCCCTCGTCGTCCGCCGCCCGCGAAGCAGCCGCCGCCGCGGCCGCCCCCACCGCCGCCAACGGAGCCGACGGCACCGGCCTCACCTGCTCCCGCCGCGCCGCCTCACCACTGCGCAGCACCCCCAGCATCTCCCGCAGCTCCGTCAGCGCCTGCCGCCCCATGTCCCCCACCAGCGCGGCGTTCTTCACCGCCTTCTCGGGGTCCTTCCGCGCCACCGCCTGCAACGCCGCCGCGTGCACCACCATCAGACTCACCCGGTGCGCCACGACGTCGTGCATCTCCCGCGCGATCCGCGTCCGCTCCTCATTGCGCGCCCACTCGGCCCGCTCCTCCGCGCGCTCCGCCAGCAACTGAAGCTCCCGCTCCAGACTGTCCGCACGCTCCCGCAGACTCTCCATCAGCCGACGCCGCGCCCCCACGTACAGCCCCAGCAGCACCGGCGGCGCCGTCACGCCCAGTGACGTCGCGATCGCGGCGAACGGCACGAACCAGTCCCCCAGCGTCCACTCACCCCGCGCCATGCTCTGCTGCACCCGCACGAACGTCACGATCAACGTGCCCACCAGCGACATCCCCGCGAGCGAGGCGATGATGCGACGCGGCAACTCCGACGCGGACAGCGTGTACAGCCCCACGACGCACATCAGGAAACCCATCTGGGCCGGCGTGATGGCGATCGCCATCAACACCACGGCGATCGGCCACCTGCGCCGCACCAGCAGCACCGAGCCCGCCAGCAGCCCGAAGACCAGCCCCACCGCGACCGGCACCCCGGCGTCCCGCGCGAACGGCACCCCCTCCACGGCACATTCCAGCGAGGACACGGTGGCCAGCCCGATGTCGAGCAGCGCACTGCGCCATCTCACCCACCACAACGGCCCTCCCCGGGCCGTCACCTGGTCTTCCCCCGTCGTGGTCATGCCTCCAGCCTACGGGCGGGGGCGCCCCGTTTTCCGGCGAGTTCCAGGCGCCGGCGGCTCACCACACCGAGTAACGAAACGGATGCGCAGTAACGCGATAGCCCTCGAACTGCCGAATGATTCCCCGCCCACCCCCGGAACCTCGCATTCCCCCCGGACGGTATGCCCTTGGCACGACAGCACGGTGCTCCAGAAGCACAACCCGGAAACGGTACGCAAGAACACGGAGACGCGTATCGAGGGCGCCTCGGAATCAAGGTGCGGCGAGGAGCCGATCTGTACCGTCGCATCGAAGGCGACCGGTACGGCATAGTAGGGGCTGTGTCCGAGGCTGATCCAGAGATTCGGACATAGCAGTAATCCCGGGTCGTCTAAGGGCAAGACGGTGGTTTTTGGTACCACTTATAGGGGTTCGAATCCTCTCCCGGGAGCCACAGCACACAAGCCCCCAGTTCGGGCCCTGACCGGCACCAGCCCCGTCAGGGCCCGCACTCATGTCCCCCGCAATTCGCCCCGGTATCCTGCGGATGTCCGACCCCACCCCAAAGCCGAAGGGCATCCCGTGAGCGCCAACCGCCCGGCAGCCGTCGTCGTTCTCGCAGCGGGTGAGGGCACCCGTATGAAGTCGGCCACACCGAAGGTCCTGCACGACATCTGTGGCCGTTCCCTGGTGGGCCACGTGCTGGCCGCCGCCCGTGAGTTGGACCCGCAGGAGCTGGTCGTCGTCGTGGGCCACGCCCGCGAGCAGGTGACCGCCCACCTCGCCGAGACCGACGCCGCCGTGCGGACCGCTGTCCAGGCGGAGCAGCGGGGCACCGGGCACGCCGTCCGCATGGCGCTGGAGGAGCTCGGCGGCTCGGTCGACGGCACGGTGGTCGTCGTGTGCGGTGACACGCCGCTGCTCACCGGCGAGACGCTGCGGGCCCTGTCCGCGACGCACACCGCGGACGGCAACGCGGTGACGGTGCTGACGGCCGAGGTTCCGGACGCGACGGGCTACGGCCGCATCGTGCGGGACGACTCGGGTGCCGTGACGGCGATCGTGGAGCACAAGGACGCCGACGAGACCGTGCGGGCGATCCGGGAGATCAACTCGGGTGTGTTCGCGTTCGACGGCCAGTTGCTCGCGGACGCGCTGAAGGAGGTCCGTACGGACAACAGTCAGGGCGAGGAGTACCTGACGGACGTGCTCGGGATCCTTTGTGAGGCGGGGCACCGGGTGGGTGCGTCGGTGGCCGGGGACCACCGGGAGATCGCCGGCATCAACAACCGTGTGCAGCTTGCCGAGGCCCGCCGCATCCTGAACGACCGGTTGCTCACGCGGGCGATGCTCGCCGGGGTGACGGTCGTGGACCCGGCCACCACGTGGGTGGACGTGACGGTGACGTTCGAGCAGGACGTGACGGTGCTTCCCGGGACGCAGTTGCACGGCGCGACGCATCTCGCCCAGGGCTGTGAGGTCGGGCCCAATTCGCGCCTGACGGACACCCGGGTGGGTGCGGGGGCGCGGGTGGACAACACGGTGTCGACGGGGGCGGAGGTCGGTCCGGGGTCGTCGGTGGGGCCGTTCGCGTATCTGCGGCCGGGTACGCGGCTGGGGGCGAAGGGCAAGATCGGGACGTACGTCGAGACGAAGAACGCGTCGATCGGTGAGGGGACGAAGGTTCCGCACCTGTCGTACGTGGGGGATGCGACGATCGGCGAGTACACGAACATCGGCGCCGCGAGTGTGTTCGTGAACTATGACGGACAGGACAAACACCACACGACGGTGGGTTCGCACTGCCGTACGGGTTCGGACAACATGTTTGTGGCTCCTGTCACGGTCGGGGACGGCGCGTACACCGCGGCGGGCTCTGTGATCACCAAGGATGTGCCGCCCGGTTCGCTGGCCGTGGCCCGTGGTCAGCAGCGGAATATCGAGGGTTGGGTGGCTCGGAAGCGTCCGGGGAGTGCTGCGGCGAAGGCTGCCGAGGCGGCTTCCCGGGAGGCGGACAGCGCAGGCTGACCGGAAAATGTTGCTCTGAATACGGCGTACCGTGATAAGTGCACACCCGCACCCACCAGCTGAGACGGCCTTCCGCGCCCAGCGGCGAGGTCTCTCCACTCGGCTGTGAACACCTCTGAGGAGAAAGTGCTGTGACCGGGATCAAGACGACCGGCGAGAAGAAGTTGATGTTCTTCTCCGGCCGCGCCCACCCCGAGCTTGCCGAGGAGGTCGCCCACCAGCTGGGTGTCGGGGTCGTACCCACGAAGGCCTTCGACTTCGCCAACGGTGAGATCTATGTGCGTTATGAGGAGTCGGCCCGTGGGGCGGACTGCTTTCTGATCCAGAGCCACACGGCTCCGATCAACAAGTGGATCATGGAGCAGTTGATCATGATCGACGCCCTGAAGCGCGCGTCGGCCCGCTCCATCACGGTCATCGTGCCGTTCTACGGTTACGCGCGGCAGGACAAGAAGCACCGGGGGCGTGAACCGATTTCGGCGCGTCTGATCGCGGACATGATGAAGTCGGCGGGTGCGGACCGGCTCCTGACGGTGGATCTGCACACGGATCAGATCCAGGGTTTCTTCGACGGTCCGGTGGATCATCTGTTCGCGCTGCCGCTGCTCGCCGACTACGTGGGCAAGAAGGTGGACCGGAAGAAGCTGACGGTCGTGTCGCCGGACGCCGGCCGGGTGCGGGTGGCGGACCGCTGGTGCGACCGGCTGGGTGCGCCACTGGCGATCGTGCACAAGCGGCGCGACAAGGACGTTGCGAACCAGGTGACCGTCCACGAGGTGGTCGGCGAGGTCAAGGGCCGGGTGTGCGTCCTGGTCGACGACATGATCGACACGGGTGGCACGATCTGCGCCGCGGCGGACGCGTTGTTCGCGCACGGTGCGGAGGACGTGATCGTGACGGCGACGCACGGTGTGCTGTCGGGTCCGGCGGCGGACCGGTTGAAGAACTCGCGGGTGAGTGAGTTCGTGTTCACGAACACGCTGCCGACGCCGGGTGAGCTGCACGGGGATCTGGACAAGATCACGGTGCTGTCGATCGCTCCGACGATCGCGAGTGCGGTGCGTGAGGTGTTCGAGGACGGTTCGGTGACGAGCCTGTTCGACGAGCAGTGATCCCGCAGTAGCTGCAGTAAGGGTTCTGCAGGGCCTGTTGATCGTTTTGGGTGCGGCCTCCCTCTCCGAGTAGACTGCTGAAGTTGCTCGGCGAGGGAGGCCGTACCGCTTCGTGAGGGGCTTGTACGGCTGTCCGTTATCGACGCGCTCTTCGTAGCAGGCCGTTCGTGGCCGGGTGACCACGTCCGTTTCTGACTTTCGAGGAGTGATCATGTCCGAGGTGAAGATCGCCGCCGAGACGCGCACCGAGTTCGGCAAGGGTGCCGCGCGTCGTATCCGTCGTGACAGCAAGGTTCCGGGTGTGCTGTACGGGCACGGTTCGGACCCGATTCATCTGACGCTGCCGGGCCACGAGCTGCTGCTGGCGCTGCGCACGTCCAACGTGCTGATCTCGCTGGACATCGACGGCAAGTCGACCGAGCTGGCGATTCCGAAGTCCGTGCAGCGTGACCCGATCAAGGGCTTCCTCGAGCACGTGGACCTTCAGCTGGTGACGCGCGGCGAGCAGGTCACGGTGGAGATCCCGGTGCACACCGAGGGCGAGCTGGCCCCGGGTGGCAACCTGCTGGAGCACGTCCTGGACGCGCTGCCGGTCACCGCCGAGGCCACGCACATCCCCGAGTCCGTCTCGGTGTCCGTCGAGGGTCTGGCGGCCGGTGCCTCGGTCCTGGCCAAGGACATCGAGCTGCCGTCCGGCGTGACGCTCAACGTGGACGAGGACGCGGTGGTCCTGCAGGTGCTGTCGGCGCAGGCGGAGGAGGCCCCGGAGGGCGAGTCCGAGGGTGCCGAGGGCGCGGAGGCCTGATCCTCCCCGCTGTCATCGTTTGGTCGGCCGCTGTTCCCGTGTGGAGCAGCGGCCGACGCGTATCAAGGAGACATGGACGTGACGACCGACGCGAGTGCGCCCTGGCTGATCGTGGGGCTGGGGAATCCCGGGCCCGAGTACGCGCGCAATCGGCACAACGTGGGTTTCATGGTGGCCGATCTGCTGGCGGAGCGGGTCGGGGGGAAGTTCAAGCGGGCCGGCAAGGCGCAGGCGCAGGTCGTGGAGGGCCGGATCGGTCCGCCGGGGCCCGGCGGGCGGCGGGTGATCGTGGCGAAGCCGATGTCGTACATGAATCTGTCGGGCGGTCCGGTGAACGCGCTGCGGGATTTCTACAAGGTGCCGCTCGGGCACGTGGTGGCGGTGCATGACGAGTTGGACATCGACTACGGGACGCTGCGGCTGAAGCTGGGCGGGGGCGACAACGGGCACAACGGTCTGAAGTCGATCACGAAGGCGATGGGGTCGGACTACTACCGGGTGCGGTTCGGGATCGGTCGGCCGCCGGGGCGGATGCCGGTGGCCGATTTCGTGCTGAAGGACTTCTCGTCGGCGGAGCGCAAGGAGCTGGACTACTTCGTGGACCGTGCGTCGGACGCGGTGGAGGCGTTGGTGATCGACGGTCTGGAGCGGGCACAGGGTACGTACAACTCCTGACTTGTCCCCCACCGGAGTTGACCGGGCGTGCAGGCATGGCCAAGGATCGCGGCCATGCCTTCTGCGGTCTCCTCTTCCCCGGGCTCACCGGGCTCCCCGGTGGCGTCGGTGGCGCTGCGGTTCGGCCGTGTCCTGGTGATGGGCGCGGTCGCCGCGCTGATCCTGATCGCGGGTGTGTGGGCGTCGTGGGGTACGGCGCAGCACGTGATGCTGACGAAGGGCCGGGAGCGCGGCACGGTCGAGGTGGCCCGGTGTGGTGAGCGGTCGTGCACGGGGCCGTTCTCGCCGTTGTCGGTGGGTGCGCAGCCGCGGCAGAGGGTCGTCATCGAGAAGACGGTCGCGGTGCGGGCGGGGCAGACGTACCCGGTGGTCGTGAAGCCGGGCAGTGACGACGTGGTGCGGTCGGGTCCGGCGGGTGTGCTGTACGCCTGGGTGCCGATGGGTGGTGCGCTGCTGCTGGCGTCGGTGGTGGTGGCCGGGGGGCTGCGGCTGACGCGGGCGGCGTGGGCGCTGGCGGGGGCGGGGGTCGCGCTGCTCACGGCGGCTTTTGTGGCGGTGTGAGTGCGGTTGCACGGTGCTGCCCGGTCTTCACGGGGCGTCACGCGGTCGTCCACGGTTGTGGAACAACTGGGTGTTGTCTCCTCGTGATTGACCTGGGTTCGGCTCTGGCATGATGCTGAGCCGCCCCCTCCACATCTTCCTCTGCCGCAACTTCGAAGACGGATGCCTCATGCGTACCCTCTCTCGCGCCGGCGTATTCGCCGCCGCGTGTTCAGCCGCTCTGTTCGCCGCTCCGGTCGCTCACGCGACGGCGCCGGGGGACAACGGAACGGTCAAGATCCATGACGCCTCGACCGGCGAGGAGCTCCGCCGGAACGAGCCGCACGTGTGCGAGTTCTATCTGGACGCTTTTGGTTTTGACGCCGGTCAGCAGGTGGACTGGCACATCGAGTCCTGGGCGCCGACGGCCGGCGTGAAGGGCGAGACGGTGAAGACGGGCGAGATCACGCTGGACGCCTCGGGCCACGGCCGTACCGAGGACCTGTCGCTGCCGGACGGGCACTACAAGCTGTTCTGGAACTTCGACGGCGAGAACGGTTCGGCCAAGCACAAGGTGTTCTGGACGGACTGCGAGGACGAGGAGGAGGGCGGCGTCGCGTCGCCGTCGGCCTCGGCCTCGGCCTCGGCCTCGGCCTCGGTCGCGGCTTCGGTCGCGCCGTCCGCCGGTTCGTCCGCGGCGCCGGAGCCGTCCGGTGACGACTCGGCTGCGCCGTCGTCGTCCCCGTCGGTGCAGGGCGGCAGCGGCGGCGGTGACCTCGCCGAGACGGGCAGTGGCGCGCCGGTGGGTCTGCTGTCGGGTGTGGCCGCGGCGCTGCTCGCGGCGGGCGGTTACCTGGTGGTGCGGCGCCGCAGGGCGTGACGCGGGCCTGATGTGAGACGGCGGTGCCCCCGAGCCCGGTACGGGCTC
>NZ_JARVKW010000078.1 GCF_029813775.1 Streptomyces sp. DH24
TCCCGGCCGGGGTGATCGGCGAGGTCTATCTCGCCGGCGACGGCCTCGCCCACGGTTATCTGGCGCAGCCCGGCACCACCGCGACCCGGTTCGTCCCCAACCCGTACGGGGGCGCGGGCAGCCGTCTGTACCGCACCGGTGACCTCGCGCACTGGGACCGTGACGGCCACCTCCACTACGCCGGTCGCACCGACGGCCAGGTCAAGATCCGTGGCTTCCGTATCGAACCCACCGAGATCGAGACCGTACTGACCACCCACCCCCACCTCACCCAGGCCGCGCTGGCTGTCCACCCCGACGGCGACGGCACACCCCGACTCGTCGCCTACACCGTGGCCGCCGACCCCTCGGGTGCCGAACCGCAGGACATCCGGCGCTGGTTGCGGGAACGGCTGCCCGACCACATGGTGCCGGCGTTCGTGGTGCCGATGGAGCGGCTGCCGCTCACCTCCAACGGCAAGATCGACAAGCGGGCGCTGCCCGCCCCGCGGACCACGGCGTCCACCGGCGGCCGGGCCCCGCGCACTCCCCTCGAACGCACCGTCCGCGACGCGTTCACCGAGGCGCTGGGCGCGGCAGGCCCTCTGACGATCGACGACGACTTCTTCGAGCACGGCGGGCACTCCCTGCTCGCCGCCCGCCTCACCCACCGGCTCGGGGCCGCGCTCGGCGTGACCCTGACCCTCCGCGACGTCTTCCAGCACCCCACGCCGGCCGCCCTCGCCCAGTGCGTCGAGGCCCGGCAGGCGGCCGGCACCACCAAGCCCCGGCGGGCCCGGCCCGCCCTGCGCCGCCGCACCACCGACCAGGAACGGAGATCCTCATGACCGACCCCACCGACCACGACACGTACGCCCCCGACGCGGGGCCCGCGCCCGACGACGTGGTGTGGGACCTGCCCGGCGAGGGCCCGCAGCGCACCGCGCTCCTGGTCCTGCCGCACGCCGGAGGGAACGCCCACGGCTACGCCGAGTGGCGCGAGCACCTCCCCGCCGACGTACGGCTGCTGATCGGCCAGTACCCGGGGCGCGGCGCCCGCTACGCCGAGGACCTGCCCCGCGACATCGCGGACCTGGCCGGACCGGTCGCCGCCTGCCTGCCCGACGGCGTCACCGACGACCTCGTGGTGCTGGGCCACAGCATGGGCTCCCTCGTCGCGTTCGAGGTGGTCCGGCTGCTCCAGGCGGCCGGCCGTACCCCGCGGGCCCTGGTCGCCTCCGCGTGCCGGGCGCCGTTCCTCGCCAACCCCGCCGTGGTCCACCCCGAGCGGCTGGACGACGACGAACTGGTGGCCGCCATCAAGGTGCGCGGCGGCACCGACGACGGCATCCTCGACGACCCGGAGCTGCGGGAGATCGTCATCCCCTCCATCCGCGCCGACTTCGCCATCGACGACGTGTACCAGTGCCCGGTGGACGAGGCCCGCGTGGCCTGCCCGGTGACCGTGATCGGCGGGGACGCCGACCCGGTGGCACCGGCCGGCTCGCTGCGCCACTGGGCCGCCGTCACCGACCACGGCTTCGCCCACCACGTCCTGCCGGGCGGCCACTTCTACTACCAGGACCGGCTGCCGGAGTTCTTCTCCGTGCTGGCCACGGTGCTCGGCGGCCACGTCACGGCCACCGCCGCCTGACCCACCCCGCCGTCCCCTTTCCCGCCCGTCCCGCGCGACGACGCACTCACCCGAGGAACCCTCATGACCCTTCACGCAGACGCCCCCGCCCCGGCCGCCCTCGGCACGGACCCGGTCCAGCCGGTCCGCGAGCCCGGCAAGCCCGTCATCGTGCACGTCCCCGCCACCGCCGGCCTCGACGAGGCGGTGGCCTGGCTGACCGCCCACCGCGACGCCATACAGGCCGAACTGCACCGCTCCGGCGCCGTCCTGCTGCGCGGCCTGCCCGTCGACGACGCCGCGAGTTTCGCCGCCGCCCGCGACGCCCTGATCAGCCGCCGCGCCGGCTACAAGGAGAAGGCCACCCCGCGCACCGACTTCGGCGAGGGCGTGTTCTCCTCCACCGACCTGCCCGCCGTCCAGCCGATCCGGCTCCACAACGAGAACAGCTACACCCTGGACTTCCCCGGCGTGCTGCTGTTCGGCTGCGTGACCGCGCCCGAGGAGGGCGGCGCCACCACCGTCGGCGACATGCGCGAGGCAGTGCGGCTGCTGCCGCAGGAACTCGTCGCCCGCTTCGAGAAGGCGGGCTGGCTGCTGGTCCGCAACTACTCCGAGCTCGCCGGCCTGCCCTGGTACCGGACCTTCGCCACCGAGGACAAGGCCGTCGCCGAGGCCTACTGCACGGAGAACACCGTCGGCTACGAATGGCTCGACGACGACTCCCTGGTCACCCGCCAGCGCCGCTCCGCCATCATCACCCACCCGGTGACGGGCGAGCGCTGCTGGTTCAACCACTTCGCGTTCTGGAACAGCCGCACCCTCGACCCGGACGTCCGCGAGGTGCTGGTGGACACCTACGGCGAGGACGGCCTGCCGTTCAACACCTACCTCGGCGACGGCACCCGCCTCACCGACGAGGAGGTCGACGCCGTCAACGCCGTCTACGACCGGGTGACCGTGCGCGAGACCTGGCAGGAGGGCGACCTCATGCTCGTCGACAACCTGCTGTGCGCCCACGGACGCGAGGCGTTCAAGGGCGACCGGAAGATCCTCGTCGCCATGGGCGAACCGGTGGCGCTGGCCGACTGCGCCCCCACCACCCAGCCGTCCACCACCGTCTTCACCGGAGAGTGACCACCGCCATGACCGCCGTCCTCCCCGAGCGCACCCGCACCGCGCCCGACACCGTCCCGCACCCGCCCGTCGCCGACCTCCTGGACCGCCTGGCCCTCGCGCCCGCCGACCGCACCGCCGTGGTCGCCGCCGACCGTGAGCTGTCCTTCGCCGCACTGCGCGCCGAGGCCATGCGCGTCGCCGGTCGGCTGGCCGCCCGCGGCATCGGCCCCGAGAGCGTCGTCGCGCTTGCCCTGCCGCGCGGCGCCGACCTGATCGCCGCCCTCATCGGCACCCTCACCGCGGGCGCCGCCTACCTGCCCGTCGACCCGAAGCTCCCCGCCGACCGGCGCCGCTACCTGGTCGAGGACTCCGGAGCCGACCTGGTCGTCACCGCCGGCGGCACCTCCGAGGCGCCCGGTACCCCGCACATCGCCGTCGGCGACCTCCTCGCCCCCGGGGACACCGAGGACCCCGCCTACCGGCCCGTACCCGTCAGCGGCGGCAACCTCGCGTACGTCATCTACACCTCCGGCTCCACCGGCCGCCCCAAGGGCGTCGAAATCGTCAGGTCCGCCGCCTCCGCGCTGCTGGCCGAACTGGAGTCCGAAGGGATCGCCGCCCCGGGCCGCGGCCGGGTCGGCTGGAACGCCTCACCCTCGTTCGACGCCTCCGTGCAGCAGTGGGTACGGCTGTGCCGCGGCGACACCCTCGTCATGGTCGACGACGACACCCGCGCCGACCCCGTGCTGCTGGCCCGGTTCGTCGACGAACAGGGCCTCACCGACCTCGACATCACCCCCTCGCACGCCGAACCGCTGCTGGACCTGCTCACCGCCGACGGCGGCCCCCGCCCCCTGACGCTGCTGATCGGCGGCGAGGCCGTCAGCCCCGCCCTGTGGCGGCGCATCGGCGAGCAGGCCGCCGCCGGGGTACTGCGTGCCGTCAACCTGTACGGGCCCACCGAGTGCACCGTGGACGCCACCGCGGGCTGGATCGACGCCGCGGACGAGCCGCACATCGGGTCGGTGCTGCCGGGCCTGCGCACCAGGGTGCTGGACGACGCGCTCAACCCGGTCCCGGCCGGCGGCAGCGGCGAACTGTACCTGGCGGGCCCGCGCGTGGGCCGGGGCTACCGGCGCCGCCCCGTCCTGACGGCCGAACGGTACGTGGCCGACCCGGCGGGCGACGGCGGCCGCATGTACCGCACCGGCGACCGCGTCCGGTTGCTGCCGGACGGGCGGCTGGCCTACCTCGGACGCGCCGACGGCCAGGTCAAACTGCGCGGGCACCGCATCGAACTGCCCGAGATCGAGGCCGTGCTGACGGCGCAGCCGGACATCGCCGAAGCCGTCGTCGTCCTGCGCGACGAGGTCAACGGCGCCCCCGGCCTGGTCGCCTACCACCGCCCGCAGGACCCGGCGGCCGGACCGGCCGACGCGGCCGACCTGCGCGCCCGTCTGGCGGCCCGGCTGCCCGCGTACATGGTGCCCGCCGCCTTCGTGGCCGTGGACCGCTTCGCCACCACCACCCAGGGCAAGCTCGACAGGGCCGCGCTGCCCGCCCCGACGGCGACCGGAGCACCCGCCGAGACCGCCGGCCCCGCCCTGACCCCCTCCCAGGCACTGATCGCCGGGGTCTGGTCCACCGTGCTCGGCAAGACCGGCATCGGCCCCGACGACAACTTCTTCAAGCTGGGCGGCCACTCCCTGCTCGCCATCAAGCTGGCGTCGCGCGTACGCGCCGAACTCGGCGTCACCCTCCCGGTGAAGGCCGTCTACGCCAACCCGAGGCTGCGCGACCTGGCCGTCCACATCGACACGCTCGTCGCCGCCGCGGCGGGCCAGGACGCGTAAAGGACGATGACCGTGATCCCGCTGTCGTTCGCCCAGCGCCGGCTGTGGTTCCTGGGCCGCCTGCACGGGCCCTCCGCCGCCTACAACGCCCCCGTCGTGCTCCACCTGGACGGCGTCCCGGACACCGGCGCCCTCCGCGCCGCCCTGGCCGACGTGGTGGAGCGGCACGAGGTGCTGCGGACGGTCCTGACGGCAGACGCCGACGGGGAGCCGTACCAGCACGTCCGGGAGACCGGTGCCGTCGACCCCCTGACCGTCGAGGACCACGGGCCAGGCGAACGCGACGCCGCCGTCGCCGCGTTCGTCCGGCAGGCGATCGACATCTCCGCCCGGCCACCGCTGCTCGCCCGGCTGTTCCGCTCCGGTGCCGGTGCCGGTGCCGGTGCCGGTGCCCCGGGCGCCCCCGGCGCTCCGGGAGCCTCGGGATCCTCGGTTCTGGTTCTGCTGATCCACCACGTCGCCACCGACGGGTGGTCCGTGCGCCCGCTGCTGCGCGACCTGGTGGCCGCGTACGACGCCCGGTGCGCGGGCCGGGCCCCGGACTGGGAACCGCTGCCCGTGCAGTACACCGACTACACCCTGTGGCAGCACGACATGCTCGGGGACCCGGACGACCCGGACAGCCTGGCCGCCGAGCAACTCGCCTTCTGGCGGGACGCGTTGGCCGGTGCGCCGCCCGTGATCGCCCTGCCGGCGGACCGGCCCCGCCCCGCGGAGCCGTCCGGGCGCGGCGCCACCGTCACCGGCCGGCTGGACGCGGCGGCCCACGGCGGGCTGCTGGCGCTGGCCCGCGGTCGCCGGGCCAGCCTGACGATGGTGGTCCGGGCCGCGCTGGCGGCGACGCTGGCCGCGGCCGGCGCCGGCGAGGACGTGGTGATCGGGACGCCCGTCGCGGGGCGCCCCGAGGAGGACCTGTACGAACTGGTCGGGTTCTTCGTCAACTCCCTCGCCCTGCGCACCGACCTGTCCGGCGATCCGACGGTGGCCGGACTCGTGGACCGGGTCCGCGACACCGACCTGGCCGCCTACGAGCACCAGGAGCTGCCGTTCGACGTGCTGGTGGAGCGGCTGGCACCCGAACGGGCCCTGGGACACCACCCGTTCTTCCAGGTGATGCTGACCGTCGCGGCGGACGACGCCGACGCCACCACGGTCCGGCTGGCCGACGGCATCACCGGCCGCACGGCCGACACCGGGCTCGACGCCGCCAAGTTCGACCTGACCTGGTACTGCGCCGAGCGGCACACCGCCGACGGCCGCCCCGACGGCGTCACCGTGGCCCTGACCTACGCCGAGGACCTCTTCGACGAGGACACCGCCCGTCTCCTGCTCGGCGCCCTCCTGAGGACCCTCGCCGCCTTCGCGGCCGAACCCCTGCGCCACGTGTCCGGGCTGGGGACGCTGACCGCCGGGGAGCGGCGCGCCCTGGCCGCGCGGAGCGAACGCGCCGCGCAGGCCGTGACCCCGGACAAGGACCGGCCCGCGCCCGTACGGGCGGACGTCCTCACCCCGCGCGAGGAGATCCTCTGCGGACTGTTCGCCGAGGTCCTGGGCCGGGATTCCGTCACCGCCGACGCCAACTTCTTCCGCAGCGGCGGCCACTCGCTGCTCGCCGGCAAGCTCGTCAACCGCGTCCGCGGCGCGCTCGGCGTCCAGCTCGGCATCCGCGACCTGTTCCTCGCGCCCACACCCGCCGCACTGCACCGGCGGCTGGCCGAGACCGCCCAGGGCCCGGACCCGGCCGGCCGGCCCGCCCTGAGCGCCGTACCGGCCGCCGAACGCCCCAGCCCGCTCCCGCTGTCGGCGGCCCAGCGCGCCCTGTGGCTGCTCGGCCGCATCGAGGGCACCTCCGCCCGCTACAACGCGCCGCTCGTGCTCCGCCTGGACGGCGTGCCCGACCGACGCGCGCTGGCCGCCGCCCTGGCAGACGTCCGGGAACGGCACGAAGTGCTGCGCACGGTGTACGGCGCCGAGGAGGGCGAGCCGTACCAGCGGGTGCTGCCCGCGGCCCCGTGCCCCGGCGGACTGCCCGAGTGGGAGGAGTGCCCGGCCGCCGAGACCGGCACGCGGGTGGCGGCGTTCGGCCGTGAGCAACTGGACCTCACGACCGAAGGGCCCTTGCGGGCACGGGTGTTCCTGCCGGACGACGGCACGGCCGTACTGGTGCTGCTGGTCCACCACATCGCCACCGACGGCTGGTCCCTGGCACCGCTGCTGCGCGACCTGGGCGAGGCGTACGAGGCCCGGCTCGCCGGCCGGGCACCGCAGTGGCGGGCACTGCCCGTGCAGTACGCCGACTTCGCCCTGTGGCAGCGGGAACTGCTCGACGGCCCGGCCCGCGAACGGCTGCTCGCCTTCTGGCGGCAGGCCCTGGACGGACTGCCCGCGCGCACGGACCTCCCGTACGACCGGCCCCGGCCGCTCGAACCGACGGGGCGCGGCGCGACGGTCACCGCGACCCTGGACGCCGACACCCACCGGGCGCTCACGGCGCTGGCGCGGGAACGGCGGGCCAGCCTGTTCATGGTGGCCCGCGCGGCACTGGCCGCCGCGCTGCGGGCCGTCGGCGCCGGCACCGACCTCGCGGTCGGCACACCGGCGGCGGGCCGCTCCCACCAGGACCTGCACGACCTCGTCGGCTGCTTCGTCAACTCCCTGGTCCTGCGGGCCGACCTGTCCGGGGACCCGGCGGTGGGCGAACTGGTCGACCGGGTCCGGGACGCCGACCTGGCCGCCTTCGACCACCAGGACCTGCCCTTCGACCTGCTGGTGGAGAAGCTCGCGGAACCGGACCGGGCGCTGGGCGAACACCCCTTGTTCCAGGTGATGCTGACCGTGCGGGAGACGGCCCGCGAACGGGCCGGGCTCGGCGCCCTCACCGCCGAGGCCACGAGCACCGACCTGGGCGCCGCCAAGTTCGACCTCTCCTTCCACTGCGCCGTGCGGCGCACACCGGACGGCGGGCCCGCCGGAGTGGACCTCCACCTCCAGTACGCGCGCGACCTGTTCGACGCGCGGACGGCCGAGACCCTGCTGGAGGTGTTCACACGGTCGCTGCGGGCCTTCGCCGCCGACAAAAACGCCGAGGCCCGGCTGTCGGAGCTGGCGCTGGTCACGGCCGACGAGGAGCGGGACTTCGCCGCCCGGCGCACGGCGCTCACGCAGGCCGCCACCGACCGGCGGACCGACAGCACGCCCACCGGCACCGGCACCGCCCCGCGGGTGGAGATCCTCACCGCCCTGTTCGCGGAAGCCCTCGGCCGGGGCGAGGAGTTCACCGCCCACAGCAACTTCTTCAAGTCCGGCGGGCACTCCCTGCTCGCCGGGAAACTGGCGAACCGCGTCCGGGCGGTGCTCGGCGTCCAGACCGGCATCCGCGACCTGTTCCTCGCCCCCACACCGGCCGCCCTGCACCGGCGGCTGGCCGAGACCGGCGGCGACGCGGTGGCCCGGCCCGCACCCACGGCGGTGCCCCCGGCCCGGCGCCCCGACCGGCTGCCGCTGTCGTACGCGCAGCGCCGGCTGTGGTTCGTCGACCAGCTGCAGGGACCGTCCGCCACCTACAACATCGCCCTGGTACGGCAGTTGGACCGGCCGCTGGACCCAATGACACTGGCCGACGCGCTCGCCGACGTCGCCGAGCGACACGAGGTGCTGCGCACGGTGTACGGCGTCGAAGGGGGCGAGCCGTACCAGCGGGTGCTGGAGCACGCGCGCCCCCATCTGGAACTGGGCCGGCCCGCGGACGTGGCGGCAGCCGTGGACGCCGCCGCCGCGCACGTCTTCGACCTGGCCCGGGACATCCCGCTGCGGGCCTGGCTGTTCCACCCGCAGGGCGAGGGTCCCCAGACCCTGGTGCTGCTCCTGCACCACATCGCCGCCGACGGCTGGTCCACCGGACCGCTGCTGGCCGACCTCTCCGCGGCCTACGCGGCACGCGTGGCCGGCCGGGCACCGGACGGACCGGCGCTGCCGCTCCAGTACGCCGACTACACCCTGTGGCAGCGCGGACTGCTGGCGGACGGGGGAGCCGACCGGGACCTGACGTTCTGGAAGGACGCTCTGGCGGGCCTTCCGCCGCTGACCGACCTGCCGACGGACCGGCCCCGCCCCGCACTGCCCTCCGGTCACGGGGCGCTGACCGGGTTCACGGTGCCCGCCGCGACCCACCGGGCACTCGCGCGCACGGCACGCGCCCGCGGCGCCACCCTGTTCATGGCCGTGCAGGCCGCCCTGGCCGCGTGCCTGACCCGGCTCGGCGCGGGCACCGACCTGGCCATCGGCACGAGCGTGGCGGGACGCGGCGACGACGCGCTGAACGGACTCGTCGGCTTCTTCGTCAACACCCTGGTACTGCGCACCGACACCTCGGCCGACCCCGACTTCGGGACGCTGCTGGAGCGGGTCCGCGACGCCGGCCTGGCCGCCTACGACCACCAGGACCTGCCCTTCGACCTGCTGGTGGAACACCTCAACCCGCACCGCTCCTCCGCGCACCACCCGCTGGTGCAGGTCATGCTCCGCCTCGACACGCTCTCCGGCACGGACACCGGGCCGGCCGGTCCACTGGCCGGCACCGAGCTGCCGCACGGTTCGCGGACCGCCAAGTCGGACCTGACGTTCGCGCTGTCGGAACAGCCGGACGGCTCCCTCGCCGGCGTCCTGGAGTACGCCACGGACCTGTACGGGCCGTCCGGGGCGGCGCGGCTGACGGGACTGCTGACGACGGCGCTGGACCTGTTCGCCGCCGACCCCGGGGCCCGGGTCACGGACCTGCCCGCCCCGGCCGACCGGCGCGGCGAACGGCCCCTCGCCAACGGCTACCGGATCGACGTGCGGCACGTGGCCGCCGTGCTGGGCGACCACCCGGCGGTGTCCGGGGCGGACGTCCGCGTCGAGGCCGACCGGGTCACCGCGCGGGTGACGGGCCCGGCCGTCACGGAGGCCGAACTCCAGGCCTGGGCGGCCGAACGGCTTCCGGAGTACACCGTGCCGGCCGTGATCACCGTGACGGACGCGGCGCCGGACGACGCCGCCGAGGCACCGGCCGGGCCGGGGGAGACCCTGCTGACGGGCGTGCTGCGACTGTTCGCGGAGGTGCTCGACGGGCGTGCCATGGGCCCGGGCGACAACTTCTTCAAGGCGGGCGGGCACTCCCTGCTGGCCGTCCGCCTCGTCAACCGGGTCCGCACGGAACTGGGCCGCGAAGTGACCCTCCGGGAGGTGTTCCGCCACCCGACACCGGCGAAGCTCGCGGCCCACCTGGCGGCCGAGGCCGGCCGCTCCGCGCCCGGACCGGTACCGCCCACGCCCCCGCCACTGCGCCGCCGCACGCGCGGGGGGACCCGGGTCAGCCGGCCGTAACCCCGCCGTCCGGACCGGCGGACCGGACCCCAGCCC
>NZ_JARVKW010000079.1 GCF_029813775.1 Streptomyces sp. DH24
AGACCCCTGACAGGTCGCCGACCTGCGCATCAAGATTGATGTACTCCATCGACCTTCGCCCCCACTCATGACTTTCCACTGGCCGACGAATCGTCGCACAGACTCACCAAATGAGATGCCGTCTTAAGCAGTTGTGGTGCGAGCGTCTGCGCAGGGGCCTCGCGTGCCATTGCACGGCCAGAACGGACGGCTGAAAAAGGGGAACGCCGCCTGGACGGTTCGGCACTACCAGTCGATCACCAGGGAGGAGTACGCGCACGCCGACTACGACTTCGCCGTCACCTGCGCCAACGCCGCCGCCGGCCTCCATCTCACCCGCCCGGTCCGAAGGCAGACCTCCGCGTGAGCGACCTGACCCTCTTCACTGACACCACCCCCGCCCGCTGCCGCCAGCGCCGCGGCGGCCGGGGTGAGCACCGAGGATCCTCTGTTCCTCCTGGGGGCCATCAAACCAGTGGGTAATCCGGTCTGCTTCGCAGTGCTTGGATCAGATGGTGTCGCACTTTTTCAGCGGAGTCGTTCTTGCCTGTGGTATGCCCTCGGCCCTCTTCTGGAGCGCGATGGAGTAGCAGCGGTAAGCCCGGGAGTGCGATACGCCGAACATGCTCGTGTCCTCATACTCTCCGAAGAACTGGACGGTGGTGGTCAGTGAGCCTTCCGACCGCGCGTAAGAGAAGAGCCTGCCGTTGTGCCGCTCGGCGATGCCGCGTACGGCTTCCCGACTGGGAAAGCCGTTCGGGGCCGCCGCCACGTCGCGTGCGTACGAGCGGGCCAGGGCTGCTGTCTGGTCCAGGGCTTCTGCCTTGTTTCGCTCGTTCGTGCGTTCCTGGCGGTAGTGCATGATCATGAGGACCGCAGCCGCGGTCAGGACTGTGACGATGGGCACCATGATGGCGGCGAGACACCCTGGGGATGGCACCGTGGCGCGGCTCTGCCGCGTCACGGTGCCATGATTGGACATGCCCCTGTTCACCGGTTCTGCCGAGTGGCAGCTGACAGGGGGCCAGCTGTCATGAATGCCTGTGCGTAGGCGCTCGTTCCGGTCTGGTTCGGGTGGTAGCTCTCGCGGCTGAGGCAGGTGTCCCCGGTGAACCACCAGCAGAGCTGCGTGTTCTGGTCGCCGTGGTGGAAGTCGCCGTCACCGTTCGGCCCTGCCACGATCCCGTTGATGCCTTCCGGTGAATCGCAGATCCGCTTGCCCTCGAACGCCGCCTGCGGGGACCGGTACCGGACATTGGATGCACTCATGGAGAGCGCGAGCTCGCGCTGTTTGCTCTCGAAGTACACAGCCATGTCGTTCAGGATGACACGCTGGGAGGCACTGACCAAGGTTGAGCAGGCCTGAGTGCGGCTGAAGAGCAAGGGATAGCCCATCAGCGAGATGGTCGCGTTCGGCGCGAGTGCATGGATCTGTTCCAGCACGGTGCGGGTCTCGGCTACGGCGTTGTCGATGTCTGCCTTCATCGAGGCCTCAGAGGGGCACCCCTCCATGACGCACGTCTGGATTTTGTTGTCGAAGCGCGCGTCGTTGCCACCGATGGTCAGCATGACCAGGGTGGTGTCTTCGCTGAGCGCTCCGGAGTCGATCTGGGTCTTCTCGTGGAAGTTTCCGTCGAGTCCCCAGGCGCTGGGGTTGCCTTGGGTCATTTGGAAAGTCTTGGCTCCGGAGCATGCGGTGAACTGGAAGCCCAGCGCAGGATCGAAGCTGTCGGCGAGCGCGGCGATGCTCTTCGTCTGGCCTGGAAGAGTCACCTTGCGGGGCCATGCGTTCGGGCTGCGCCGGCAGGCGTTCCAGTCGCTGTCTCCGTGGTCTCTGTCGGATTCGGGTGAGTAGGCTGCGGCGCCTTCGCCGGAGGTGTAGGAGTCGCCCATGGCGACGACCATGTGCTGCGGCTTGGCCGAAAGCGGCTGGAAGGCGACCGCGTCCCAGGCGACGTCTTCGTCCGCGGTGCCGTCGTCCGTGGTGTTGGTCAGCACCACTTGTGGTGTACCGGCGAAGCGGTAGACACCCAGCTCGACCCAGGTGTTCTTGCTGAAGTGGGTGTTGACGTAGCGGTGGCGGTCGCCGCCAGCGACTCCCTTGATCACGTAGCGGGCCTGCTGGGTATGTGCTCCGGTGTCCGGCATGTGCGCGAAGACGCGGGCCCATGCGACGCTACGCCCCAGCGTCCAGGTGCCGTCGATGGTCATCCGGGCACCAGGGCCGCCGAGATGAGCAGTGTCGCGGGTGTGTGTGTACCAGAAGTGGCCGCCGTGGCCGCCGCCGATCTGGTGTAGGTCTCCTTTGGCCTCGTACGGGCCCAGGCTCGGCCCGGTCGCCTCTGGATTGGGGTGGAATGTGAACTGGAAGGTGCCGGCGTCGGTGCCAGAGGATCCGCAGGCGCTGTAGGTGTCAGTGCTGTCGGGGACGGACTCCACGATCAGTGCTCCGGCCGGGGCCGCGCCGCAGGCCGGCGTGCCGTACTTCAGCCGGTAGCCGCGGCCCGGCTCTGCGCGCAGCGTGACGTACTTGATGCTCTCATTGCCGCAGTCGGTGGAGCAGTTTGGCTTCCACGTCACGTTCGAGCCGCGCCACCAGTACTTCTCGTAGCACGCGGCGTCGGGGCAGTCCGGTGGAGTGGCGGCGTTGCAGTTGTTGGTGGTGTTGCAGAACGCGTCCAGTGGTGGCTTGACCCGGTCACGCTGGGCCGGGTTGATCCACCAGGCGGGGCGGAAGCCAGCGCTGGAGAATCCGGACTCGCCGGGCCAGTCCTGTCGTCCGTCGCTGGAGTAGGAGTAGCCGGTGTCCATGGACCAGGCGGCCCAGCCCATCACCTTCTCCTGGTAGGGCCAGTTCTGGGGCTTGGCGGCGTCACGCGGGTCGGTCATGAACGGGTGCCGGGAGGGCGGGTAGAAGGGGTTGGCCGGGTTGTTGTACCAGCCCAGTCCCCACGGCGTGCCGTCACCCTTGTTCTCGTTGAAACCGAGATTGTAGTTCCAGAGCGCGGCGAACCAGTTCTCCGGCTTCGACGGGTCGTCGTTGTTGACGGTGATGGTCTGCCCGGCGGTGTGCACCTGATTCCACTTGTCCGCGAGGATGTACATCGACGCGGCGATGTTGACCGCGTAGTCCAGGGCCACGGCCTTCTGCTTCGTCGGGGACAGGGACGTTTCTCCAGGCTTTTCGAAGCCGGCGAGGCGCATGCCGTCGGTGACCTGGCCGACGCCGTAGCCGCAGTCCGACTGGGCCCAGTTGATCCTCCAGTACGCCTCGGACGTCTCTCCCTTGTGCCCGTAGAACCCGGCGATTGCCGCTTGCGGGTTGCCCATCTGGCCCGGGATGGCGCCGCCTTCGGCCTGCCACAGGTTCGATTCCTGGGCGAGCACGCCCAGCAGCACTTGGGCGGGGATTCGCCCGCCGCCCTTCAGAGCAGGGGCCGGGAAGAGCCCTTGCGGGTCGACGGTGGCCAGGCCCAGCTGGGAGCGCCAGCCTCCCTGTGTGATCCAGTTGGAGCGCAGCTCGCCGCGGATTGCCATGTTGACGGCCCACTCGACCTGATTGGGGGTCGGCTGGAGGGCGAGCGCCTTGATGTCGTTGCGGGGGATGGAGCACCACCGGTCCGTGTCGACCGGATTGTGGGGGTCGGCCGCCGCCTGTGCCGCCAGCCTGCTCTTCTGGGGTGTCCGCCCGCTCTTCCCGGCTGTGGTGAGGGCCGGAGAGAAGGACTCCTTGCCTGTGCCGCTGGTGATGTCGGCAACCGTTTGGGTGATCTTCTCTCCGGTTGCCGTCGCGACACTGGTGATGGTGGGCGCCGCGGGGTTCCCGTCCGTGGGGTCCTGAGTCGGTGCCCGGGGCGAGGGTTCGTCCCTGGTGAAGCCCTTGCCCGCGTTCCCGATCCGGTCCAGGCCCGCACGCACGCCGGCCATGAGCACGGGGTCGACGGCCAGTCGGCCGTGGCTGGACACATCCGCGTCCGCCCGAACGTCCAGGCGCGACACTGCGGTGCCTGCGAGCTTCGCGTCCGTCGTGTTTCCGGTGAGGAATGCCCGGCCTTCACTGCCCTGTTCGAGGGCCAGGTCTCCGAGCTTGCCCGAAGCGAGCGTCGACGGTGTGCCCCGGCCGTTCCACAGCTTGGCAAGGGCCGTGCTGCCGTTGCGGTCGAGGAAGACGATTCCCGTGCGGGTGGGGCGGATGTCGAACGGCACACCCTTTGCGGCAGCCAGCCTCCGGATGTTTCTGTTCCTGGGGTCGACGTGCACCAGCTGACGGCCGTGTGCGGCGACGAGACCGTCCTTCGTGGGGACGGCGGAGGTGATCTGACCGGTGACAGTGGTATCGGTCGTCGTTTTGCCGCTGGTGTCGACGGTGATGAGCCGGGTCTTGCTGTCACGGAACGCGGTGAACGCGGCCGTCCGGGTCTCGGGGTTGCATGACGGGTCGAAGTAGGCCAGCGAGCCGGTGAAGGGCAGTTTCCTCACCTGGCCCGACTTCAGGTCGACGACCGCGGTGAACGCCCCACCCTGCATCAGATCCGGCTTGTTCGTGAACGTGCGCGGCGCATACACGACCGCAGCATGGTCACGGTCGATGACGCAGGAATTGCCGATCCACGAGTCCGCCGGCATGCCTGGCTCCGCCAGGGTGGCGACGGTCCGCCACTGGTAGGCGTCCTTGCTGTCCGCTACGAGGACCTTCAGGCCTCCGCGGTCCGCTGCGGTGGTCACAGCCCGGTCTGCTGAGGTCTTCCAGTTCTTCCCGAGCCTGTGACCAGGATCCGGCACACGGGTCGGCGGCTCGGACGACGGGTTGGCGGAGGGCTTCGGTGACGGTTTCGATTCGGGTGGGCTGGTATTGGCGACCGCTGGCGCTACATGTACGAGCCCGGTCAGGACCACGGTGGCCGCCAAGCCAGCGATCCCGGCACGAGCTAATCTCTGGACTCTCAACTACCTACTCCAAGAGTGGGGTTGCAGGACGCAAGAAGGTGAACCAACGCGCGGTCTCCGCAGAGCTGAGAGGCTGCGGCGGTCGGCTTGAAAGTGATGTAGTGCATCGGGGAGGACTGCCCGCGCGCACCGGAAGGTCGGCTACGGCGGTGGCACCGTCGGCCTCAGGAAACGGGAACGCTGAGGCCGACCAGCAGTGTGGGACCGCAGCTTGCAGCAACCCGGGCCCTTACCTCTCAGACACCTCGAGCATGGCGTGCGAGCGCAAGGCAACTTCGCCTCGGCTAGTTACATGGTGATGTAATCGACCTTGTCGTTGAAGGTGCCACCGGTCGGGTAGCTGGCGGAGGAGAACTTGTAGCAGTAGCCGGCCCCCAAGGTCATGTACGGGTCGGGCAGGCCCGTACGGGCGTCGTAGGCCAGCACACCGCCCTGATAGCGGGTCACGCAGCCCGAACTGGCCTTGTCCCGGAAGTCCCAGTCCCCGAGCTGCTTCGTCCCGCTGGTGGACCACTGGAGCCGACGGCCTGTGAAGTCCGAGTGCTCCCAGAGGCAGACCCATCCCTGGTAGCAGTCGGTGTAGGCCATGGGACCGAACTCGCCACTGGCCTTCGCTGACACCACGCCGCTGCTGGTACCTCTCGCTACGGTGGGAGCGATTTCAGCCAGCGCCTGGTCCGCTTCCTCGGCAGTGTCGAAGCAGTAGATTTCACCGCTCGGCACTTCGGAACATGCCTGCGCCCCTTGCCACCCGTCGGCCAGGTTCATCTTTTTGCCCTTGTAGGTGGCGATCACCGGCTTGGCCTCGGCGAGCTGCTGCTGCAGGGCAGCTTCCTGCGCCGGAGTGGCGAGCGCGACCTCGGGTATGGCGGTGGGCTCCGGTGCTGCGGTCGCGGTCGTCGCGCTCGCGGCTAAGGCGCAGAGGGCGGCAACGAACGGGACGAGGAGGCGTACACGGCGCATTCTGTTACTCCTGTGATGGTTGTGTGTCGGTGCATCACAGGGATCCCACAACATGCTTCGGAATTTGAGGGAGAGTGTGATCGAGGATGTCGGATTCTCGATCACAACCGTCCGGATGTTTGACCTTGCATACTCGCTGTCATCGGTGTACAGCGCTGTGTTTCGGAGTCTTTCGGTCCGCTAGGGAGTTCGCCCAGCCTCGTCGACGATGCCGCTGTTGGTGATGGCGACGGAGGTGACGACGCTGCCGGCCTTGCCCCAGGCGTTGTCCTCCACGAGGACTGTGCGCTCGCCCAGCAGTCGAGCCGTGCTCTTGTCGAAGATCCACTCAGTGCGTTCACCCTCGTGTGTTCGGGCGACTGCGACCCCCTTCCGGCCTGCCGCGTCGACGACATCGGGGACGACGTCGACTCCAGGAATAAGCGCAGCAGCCCGGTAGAGGGACGCAGCGGTATCGGAGGGAGTCACCCCGCTACGTAGCAGGTCACCGATCGTTACGAAGGCTTCCTGGTCCGGACCCGTCGTGGAGTCGGAACCGGCTCCGTGATTCTTTTGGGCGTCGTCGCGGATCTGCTTCAGCAGGGCCTCAGGATCAGTCGGCAAGGCAGCCAGGAAGTCGTAGGTCGGCGCGTTCAGACTGCCTCGGCCGGGAGTTTCCGGCAGCAGCTTGTTACTGCCGCCCTTGCGCTGCAGAGTCCGCTCACTGCCGTCGACCGAGGTCCACTGCTCCATGGCCGCGCTTTCGCGCAGGAGTTGCATATCGCCGGACTTGGTCTCGGACAGAGCCGACGTGTGGCCAACCGTCTTGACGTACGAGTACTGGCCGGTGCGTACCTTCGTCTGCGGCGTCGTAGCGGCAGCCAGCGCCGCTCTCTCCAGCAGTTCGACCGACGCCGCCGAAGCCGGTGGCGTATTCAGCGGAGCGTCAGACGAGCCGAAGTCGAGAGTGAGAACGACGACGGCCGCTCCAGCGGCCATTGCCGCGCCCACCGCCAGCCTCCAGCGCCGTCTCGACCGCGGCGCCCTACGGGGAGAGCAAGATCGCGTCTGCCGGTCGATCTCGGCCAGGAAGTGTTCACGGCGGGCTTCCACTCGCCCGGCCGGCGGCTCCGGATAGGGAGCCGGGGGCAGCATCCGGCTCGCCTGCTCACGCTCGGACTGTTCGCGCTGTTCCAGACTCATCGTGCACTCCTCTTGCGGGACGGGCGGGCTGCGGCCCTCTCTTTCTGCGATATGTGTCCGCCGTCAGTCCGCGGTTCCACACCATCTGGTGCAAGCTCCTCCTCGACAAGCCGGCGCAGCTTCTCTCTCGCCCGAGAGAGCCGGGAACGTACGGTGCCTACCGGAACCCCTAACGCCTCAGCGGCCGCGGCATACCCCAGATCTGACCAGACGACCAGAGCGAAGACCTCGCGCTCAGCCCTCTTCAGACGTTGCACTGCTCGGGCTGCGGCAGCCAGCCGCTCAGCGTCAGCCATCTGACCAACGAGTTCGTCCGAAAAGTCGGGCAACGCTTCCGGCGGCGGCAGACGGGACATCGCCTCCCGGTGCCGACGTGCCGCCCGGGCGATGTTGCGCATCACGTTGGTCGCGATGCCCAACAACCATGCCCGGACGCTTCTGACTTCCTCGCGCAGCTTGTCGCGCAGCCGCCAGGCCTCCAGAAAGGTAAGGGACATGACGTCCTCAGCGAGGGCCCAGTCACCCGTCGTCCTGACCGCATGGGCATAGACGACGCGCGCATGCTCGTCGAAGATCTCGGCGAACGCCCCCCGATCGCCAGACCGGACACGTTCATGCAATAGGAATTCCACAGCAACAAGTGTCCACACAACTGCATCGGTTCCACTTCTTCAAACGCCGCGACGGAGCCAGAGGGGGAGCGACCTCCAGTACAGCGTCCTTGCAGGCACAGCCGAGTCCCTGACGCGGTGATGTGGCACCGCCGCCTCCATGCCAGAGCTGATCCCGCGCTCTTGAGCCGCCGTGCCCTCGCGTGGCCTGGGTCAGTGCATGAAGGCGATGCGACTTCATGGATTGCGCCCGCTCGGGCCCGGGTGCGCCGTACGGTCTTTCCACGGATGGCGACCAGGCGGTGACGCCGGGTCAGGTGCGGGAGGGGGGCCGGGGATGGTCAAGGCCTGTACGTACCCGTTGTGGCGGGAGCTCGCGATGAGCGAAGACCTCCCCAAGGAAGCGCTCAAGACGGTGATCGGGGCCTTGTGCGCCCCGGCGGCGACGCCGCATGGCTTCGATGCCCAGGCCGACCGGTGGCGGGAGGAAGCCCTCAAGACCGCGATGCCCGCGCTGCTGGCCCGGACCTCTGCCAAGCGGCTGAGGAGCCAGCTTCTAGGTGCACGCCGACGAGAAGACGCTGGCTGCCCTGGCAGCTGACGGGACCGTGACCGCCGCCGACGTGCCGCCATTCTGCGGCACGGCCGGGCTAATCTCCGCTCTGGCGCGGCACCCAGGCCAGGTCGAGGCGGCCATCGCGCTCCTGCCCCGCCTGCCTGACCACGAGGTGGAACAGGTCGTCCGGGACTGGGATCCCGACCGCTACACCCGCATCAAGGACGCTGCGCCAGCCCCGTCCGTGCCGCCGGAACTGTTCGACGCCGTCCTGGAAGACGGCCTCACCCCGCTCGCCGCGTACCTGCTTCACCCGGAGCCCGAAGAAGGCTGGGAGGCCATGTCCGCGTTCCCGAAGGACTGGTCGCTGGAGCTGGGCGGCCGCGCCGGCTGGGCGATGCTGGCCCGCTGCCCCCGGCGGTGGGCGCAGCTCACCACGCACCCCGTGTTCGGGGCGGCTGTTCAGCACCTGCTGCTGGACCAGGCCGAGACGCAGGCCCTCAAGGACGCCCGGCTCCGCGCCGCCGACCCCAATAGCGAGGAACTCCCCGCCGACCCGGCGCCCGCCCTCAGCGAGGATCTGCGGCGAAGCCGGCAGGCTGGTTGCAGACACGAAACACGCGATCTGGGAACCGCTAGGTCAGGACTATGTCTGGGCCATGTCGACGAAGCGGGGGTAGTGGCCCTGGAAGGCGACTGTGATGGTCGCGGTGGGTCCGTGGCGGTGCTTGGCGATGATGAGGTCGGCCTCGCCGACTCGGGGCGAATCCTTCTCGTAGGCGTCTTCGCGGTGGAGGAGGATCACTACGTCGGCGTTGTCCTCGAGGGCGCCTGAGTCTCGGAGGTCGTTGATCATCGGCTTCTTGTCGGTGCGCTGCTCGGGGCTGCGGTTGAGGGTGGAGATCGCGACGATCGGCAAGCGGAGTTCCTTGGCCAGGAGCTTCAGGCAGCGGGCGATCTCGGAGATCTCCTCGTAGCGGGAGCCGAGCGGTCGGGTGCCGTAGGTGAGCAGGTGAACGGCGTCGACGACGATGAGCTGTACGCCTGCCCGGGCCTGCAGGTAGCGGCAGTGGGCGCGAAGGTCGTGGACGTTGGAGTAGGCGCCGTCCTGGATGTAGATCGGGGCTGCGCTGACGTCGGGCGAGGCGGGTCCAGTCCTCGTCGGTCATGGTGCCGGAGCGCATGCGGTGCAGTGCGACGCGGGCTCCGGCCAGCAGGCGCATGCCGATTTCGTTGCGGTCGGCCTCGAGCGAGAACACGGCGCTGGGCAGGGCGTGTTTGATGCTGGCGCAGCGGACGAAGTCAAGGGCGAGGGTTGACTTGCCCATGGCGGGGCGGGCGGCGATGACGATGAGCTGGCCGGGGTGAAGTCCGCCGGTGGGGGAGTAGAGGTCGGTGAAGCCGGTGGGTACCCCGGGAGAGTTGCCTTGCGGCCGCCGGTCGCCTCGATCCAGTCGAGGGTGTCCTCCATGACATCGCCGAGCGGGCTGGCCGGCGGAAGCAGGGGGCGCCGGATGGTGGCAGCGAAGATCTCCGCCTGTGGATACTGACATACCGACAGTCCACTTAGACGTCATCTCATTTGGTGAGCCTGCGGTAGCAGATGAGGGTGCAGGCGATGCTGGTGAAGGCGAGGAAGTGGTCTGCTTTGCGTTCGTAGCGCCGGTGGAGGCGGCGGCAGCCGGCGAGC
>NZ_JARVKW010000007.1 GCF_029813775.1 Streptomyces sp. DH24
TGAAAACGCCCTGGCGTTGACGCGCCAACCGCTGCGGGCGGACACCCCCCGACACGTCCCCTTCCCGCCGTACGCGACTGCCGCCCGGTGGCCCATCCCGCCCCGTCCATCCCGCGCGGGCGGCTGCGGTGGCGGCACGCCGCAAGCCGCGGGCAGTCGTGCCGCTGGGGCGGCACGGGTGGGCGCGGGCGGCAACCCGTCAGCGCCGGGCCGCGCGAACCACCCGAGGGGCACCCCGACGCCGGACAACCGGGCAACGCCGGACAACCGGGCGGCGGTGCAGCGGGGCGGCGGCACGTCGCACACCGCGGGCATGCGTGCCGCCCGGGGCGGCACGGGTGGGCGCGGGCGGCAACCCCGCAGCGCCGGGCCGCGCGAACCACCCGAGGGGCACCCCGACGCCGGACAACCGGGCAACGCCGGACAGCCCAGCGCCGGGCGGTAACCCGTCGGCGCCGGGCCGTGCAACGCCCCCGCGGTCACCCCGGCGCCGGACAGCCGGGCGCACCCGGGGTCACCCCGGCGCCCCGCAGCCCGCGCTCCGCGCCCCGCGCCCCGCGCCCCGCGCCCCGCGCCCCGCGTCAGCGTGACGTCTCGCGCGACAGGTGGGCCTCCACCGTCGCCACCTTCGACGTCAGACCGTCCGTCACCCCCGGGCGGACGTCCGCCTTGAGGACCAGGGACACCCTCGGCGCCCGCCGTTCCACCGCCTCGACGGCCCGCTTCACGACGTCCATGACCTCGTCCCACTCACCCTCCACGGACGTGAACATCGCGTCCGTGCGGTTCGGCAGGCCGGACTCGCGTACGACCCGGACGGCGTCGGCGACGTACTCCCCCACGTCCTCGCCCACACCCAGCGGCGTCACGGAGAAGGCGACGATCATGCGCCGACCGCGCCTTCCTTGCGGGCGCGGGAGGCGATCACCGCGTCCTCGGCCTCGCGGCGCAGCCGCCGGTCGGCGACGAAGCCCCCGGCCGGGAGCACCGACAGGACGAAGTACAGCGCGGCGTCCTTCACCGGCCACTTGGCGCGGTTCCAGGCGTCCGCCCAGAAGATCACGTACAGGATGAAGAGGACGCCGTGGATCGCGCCCATGACCGGCACCGCGTTGAAGTCGGTGGTCCGCTTCAGCACGGAGCAGACGAGCAGCAGCAGGAACGAGATGGCCTCGGGCGTCGAGACCAGGCGGAGGCGGCGGAGGGCGGTGGCGGTCTTGAGGTCCACGGGTCGGGTCACCTTCGGTGGGAGAGACGTCGGACGGTTTGTGAACGAACGCACAAGCGTCCCGTCCATTGTGGCAAACGGCCGCGGGCGGTTCCGGAGGGGGGCCGCCCCGGTGCCGGCCATGGGCGCCGGGCCCCGGGGCACCGGCCCCTAGGGGTTCGTCTCCGTCCGGGGGATCTGTCCGTGGGGCGACCCGGAGGCTACCGTCACGGACGTGGCGATGTTCCGACTTCAGAGCAGCAGAGTGCTCGCCGTCGACATGACCGGGGACGCCGTGAAGGCGAAGAACGGCTCGATGGTCGCGTACGACGGACAGATGGCCTTCAAGAAGCTGAGCGGCGGCGGCGAGGGCGTGCGGGGAATGGTGACCCGGCGCCTCACCGGCGAGCAGATGACGGTGATGGAGGTGAAGGGGCACGGGACCTGCTGGTTCGCGGACCGTGCCGCCGAGATCAACCTCGTCGGCCTCGAGGGCGACAAGCTGTACGTGGAGTCGAGCAACCTGCTGGCGGCGGACGCCGGACTGCGCACCGGGACGTCGTTCACCGGGCTGCGCGGCGCCTCGCAGGGCACCGGGCTGTTCACGACGACGGTCGAGGGACACGGCCAGGTGGCGATCACGTCCGTGGGACCGGCGGTCGTGCTGCGCGTCGGCCCGCAGTACCCGCTCACCGTGGACCCGGGGGCATACATCGCCCACCGGGGGGACCTCCGGCAGACCTTCCAGTCCGGCGTGACGTTCCGCACGTTCCTCGGGGAGGGCGGCGGCGAGGCCTTCCAGATCCGGTTCGAGGGAGACGGCCTGGTGTACGTGCAGCCGAGCGAGCGGGACACGATCGCGGGGGAGGTGTGACATGCCCTTCCGGGAGATCAACGCGAAGATGGTCGAGGCGACCGTGGTGCCCGGCGCCCGGCTGTTCAGCCAGCGCGGGGCGATGCTCGCCTACCGGGGCGAGGTGTCGTTCACGCCCAGCGTGGCGGGCGGGCAGGGCGGTCTGATGTCGATGATCGGGCGCCGCGTCGCCGATGAGGACACGCCCCTGATGACGGTCGAGGGCAACGGCACGGTGCTGTTCGGGCACGGCGGACACCACGTCCAGGTGATCGACCTCGCCGGCGACACCCTGTACGTCGAGGCGGACCGCCTCCTCGCCTTCGAGGGCACGCTGGAGCAGGGCACGGTGTTCCTCGGGTCGCAGGGCGGCGTCATGGGCATGGTGCGCGGCCAGGTGAGCGGGCAGGGGCTGTTCACGACGACGCTGCGCGGCCACGGCTCGGTGGCGGTGATGGCGCACGGCGGTGTCATCGAGATCCCGATCACGCCGCAGCGCCCGGTGCACGTCGACCCGCAGGCGTACGTCGCCCACCACGGCGACGTACGGAACAAGCTGTCGACCGCGCTGGGCTGGCGGGACATGGTGGGCCGCGGCTCCGGCGAGGCGTTCCAGCTGGAGCTGAGCGGCAGCGGTGCGGTGTACGTCCAGGCCTCGGAGGAGAAGCTGTGAGCAGGTACGGGGCCCCGGGCGGCCCGACCGTGTACGACCCGGCGACGCTGCCCCCGGACGACAACGTCGACGCCTACACCTTCTGCGTGGAGCTCAAGGGGAGCCAGTGGTTCCTGCAGAAGGGCAAGATGATCGCCTACTACGGGACCATCGGCTTCAACGGGATCGGGCACGGGCGCCTGGAGCGTCTGGTGCGTACGTCGTTCCATTCGCCTTTGCACGCGAGCGACTGGGTCGTGGCCGAGGGCTCGGGCAAGATGCTGCTCGCCGACCGGGCCTTCGACGTGAACGCGTACGACCTGGAGGACGGCAACCTGACCATTCGCTCGGGCAACTTGCTTGCTTTTCAGCCAAGTCTCTCGCTCAAGCAGTCGATCGTCCCGGGTTTTCTGACGCTCATCGGAACCGGCAAGTTCGTGGCGACGTCAAACGGTCCGGTGGTGTTCATGGAACCTCCGATCCGGGTGGATCCGCAGGCGCTCGTGGGGTGGGCCGACTGTCCGTCGCCCTGCCATCACTACGACCACGGGTACATGACGGGGCTGATGGGCGGTCTACGTGCGCTGACGGGCCTCGGCGGGGCCTCCGGGGAGGAGCACCAGTTCGAGTTCGCGGGGGCGGGGACGGTGTTGTTGCAGTCGAGCGAGACCCTGATGGCGGAACAGGCGACGGGAGCCGTTCCGCGGCAGGCGGGCGTGCCCGGTGGCGGTGTGACCGGCCCGCGGGGGCAGCAGTCCGGGGCACCGCGCCTTCCCGGACAGCTCGGAGACCTCCAGCGTCGCTTCGGGCTGTGAGCGGTAATCTGCGGAGTGTGACATCGAACGCCTGCCCACCGTCACCACACCCCCCTCACTAGTACGCCTTTCAACCTTTTAGGTAGACTTCATACATGGAGACCGAGACGGCCACCCGCTGGCTGACCGATGCCGAGCAGTGCGCCTGGCGCACCCACCTGGAGATCAACAGGTTGTTGACCTACCAGCTGGAGAAGGACTTGCAGCCGTTCGGCCTGACGATGAACGACTACGAGATCCTGGTCAATCTGTCCGAGTCGGAGGACCTGCGGATGCGGATGAGCGACCTCGCGTCCGCGACCCTCCAGTCCAAGAGCCGCCTCTCCCACCAGATCACACGCATGGAGAACGCGAATCTGGTCCGGCGCGAGAACTGCGAGTCCGACCGGCGCGGGCTGTACGCGGTGCTCACCGAGCACGGCATGGAGACCATGAAGAAGGTCGCGCCGCACCACGTGGCGTCCGTGCGCAGGCACTTCATCGACCTCCTGTCGACCGATGCCCTGACGGAGCTCGACAAGGCGCTCAAGCCCATCGCGGAGCACCTGCGCGGCCAGCGCGGCCGCGGCTGACGGTCCCTCCGCGGCCGGCACCCACCGGGCGGGCCCTATGCGCGGGGCAGGCGGAGTTCAAACAGGGCTCCGCCCGCCGGGGCCTCGCCGACGGTGAGGGTGCCGCCGTGCCGGGCCGCGACGTCGCGCGCGATGGCCAGGCCCAGGCCGGCGCCGCCGTCGTCGCGGCTGCGGGCCGCGTCCAGCCGGACGAACCGCTCGAAGATCCGCTCCCGGTCCGCCTCCGGCACGCCGTCCCCGTCGTCGGCCACCGCGACCACGACCTGCCTGCCCTCGCCCCGCACGGTCACCTCGACCGCCGAGCGGGCGTGCCGCTGCGCGTTGTCCAGCAGGTTGGCGAGCAACCGCCCCAACTGCCCCCGCGATCCGGCCACTTGACCGGACTCGGCCCGCACGGTCACCCCGTCCCGGCCCGCGGCCTCCTCCCGGGCCAGCGCGCCCAGGTCCACCCGGGCGTCGGCGGCCGGCCGCTCCCCCGCGTCCAGCCGCGCCAGCAGCAGCAGATCGGCGGCGAGCCGCTGCAGCCGTACGGTGTCCTCCACGGCGCCGTCGACGTCCAGCAGCTCGGGGTGCGCGGCGCCCACCTCCAGCTGGGTGCGCAGCGACGCGATGGGGCTGCGCAGTTCGTGCGAGGCGTCGGCGACGAAGCGGCGCTGGCGCTCCACGGACGTCTCCAGGGCGGCCAGCGTCTCGTTGGTGGTGCGGGCCAGGCGGGCGATCTCGTCGTGCGTGTCCGGCACCGGGACGCGGCGGGCCAGGTCCTCGGACGCGGTGATCGCGGCCATCTCCCGCCGGATGCCCTCGACCGGGCGCAGCGCCCGCCGGGTGACCAGCCAGGTCACGCCCGCCACGACGGCCAGCAGCAGCGGGAACCCGGTGAGCATGCCGGTCAGGGCGGTGTCCACGGCGCTCTGCTCGGCGGCCAGCGGGGCGCCGGCGTACACCGTGAGCTCTCCCCTGTCCCGCACCTCCACGGGGACGGCGGCGAAGCGGTAGTCGGCGGCGTCGCCGTCGATCGTCGCGGAGCCGTCGGTGAAGGCGGCGTCGCCGATCTCGCCGGGGTCCAGGGAGTCGTCGGAGTCGGAGTCCGCGTCGGCGTCGGCGTCCGTCTCGGAGCCGGCGTCGGCATCCGTGTCCGCGTCCGGCTCCGCGTCCGCGTCGTCGTCGGCCGGGCCCGCACCGGCTCCGGTGACGGTGTCACCGCTTCGCCGGCCCGCCGGACGGGGCTCGACCTCGGTCGTCGGCGTGCCGGTGATCCGTTCCAGGTCCTCGCTCGCGGCGACCAGTGCGCCGTCCTCGGTGACGACCTGGACGGGCCGGTCGTCGTCGTCCAGGGACAGCTGGTCGTAGGTCCGGCCGGCGGCGAGCTCGACCGCGACCTCCCGCGCGGTGCGTTCCGCCTGGGTGTCCGCCTGGTCGAGCAGGCTGGACCGCAGGGACAGCAGGACGGCCGCACCGGCGGCGACGAGGGCCACCGCGACCACGAGCGTCGCGGCCAGCGTCGCCCGGGACCGTACGGAACCGAACAGGCGTCGTCTCATCGTCCCGCCTCCAGCCGGTAACCGGCACCCCGCACGGTCCGGATGAGCCCGGCGCGGAGCTTGCGGCGCAGCGCGCTGACGTACACCTCGACGATGTTCGGGTCGCCCTCGTACGCGAAGTCCCAGACGTGCTCCAGGATGTCGGCCTTGGACACCACCTCGCCGGCCCGCACGACCAAGTGCTCCAGGACCGCGAACTCCTTCGCGGTGAGGGCGACTTCGTCCTCGCCGAGGAAGACGCGGCGGGCGGCGGTGTCCACCTTCAGGTCGCCGAGCACGTGCACCGGTGAGGCTCCGGCGCCCTGGCCGCGGCGGCGCAGCAGCGCCTTCACGCGGGCGACCAGGACGACGTACGAGAAGGGCTTGGTGAGGTAGTCGTCGGCGCCGGTGTCCAGGCCCTCCGCCTCGTCGTACTCGCCGTCCTTGGCGGTGAGCATCAGGATCGGCACGTCGTGGCCGGCGGCGCGCAGGGCGGCGCAGACCCGGTAGCCGTTCATGCCGGGCAGCATGATGTCGAGGATCACGAGGTCGTACGTGCCCTCCGTGGCCCGGTGCAGGCCCTCCCGGCCGTCGTGGACGACATCCACGGCGTAGCCCTCGGCCGTCAGTCCCCTGGCGAGGGAGACGGCGAGGCGCTTTTCGTCCTCCACGATCAACAGGCGCATGCGGTACAGGGTGCCAAGGTGAAGCTGAAGATCTCTTCAGGTGGCTTCAGGTTCCTCTCAGCGTCGGTGGGCGAGAGTCGTGGCAGTCGAGAACGAACGTCCTCGAAACGAACGACTCGGGAGGAACCGCATGAAGCGCAACATCGTGATCGCCGTCGTCACGGCCGCCGCGTTGGTCGGGGGAGGTACGGCCACGGCTCTGGCGGTGTCGGGGGACGACGACGGCCGTGCGGTGTCCGTGGACGACCGGCGGGACGACGACGCGCGGGACGGCGGCGGGCAGGACGACCAGGACGACAACGCGCAGGACGACACGCGGGACGACGCCGACGACCGGCGGGACGACGAGGCCGACGACCGGCGGGACGACGCCGGGGACGACGACGCGTCGCAGGTGAAGACCGGTGGCGTCAGTGCCGCCGACGCCATCGCCGCCGCGCTGCGGCACACGCCGGGCACGGCGGTCGCCGCCGACCTCGACCACGACGACGACCGTGGCGGCAAGGCGGCCTGGGAGGTCGACGTGCTGTCCGGGAACGGAGCCTGGCGCAGCGTGTGGGTCGACCCCGGGACCGGCAAGGTGACCGGGGACCGCGCCGAGGACGAGGACGACACGGGTGAGGTGCGCTCCGCGCTGAAGGGGGCGACCGTGACCGCCGTGGACGCCGCGAAGGCCGCGGGCGACAAGGGCATCGTGACGTCCGTCGACCTGGACGACGACCTGGACGGCGACCGGAACGCGGCCTGGGAGGTCGAGACCCGGGACGGCTCCGACTGGCGGGTGGACCTGCGGAGCGGCAAGGTCACGGCCGACCGGTCCGACGACGACTGAGCCCGCCGAGGGCCCCTGTCCCCCAGGTGCCCGCGGCCGCGCCGGCCGCGGGCATCGCCGTGTCCGCGGCTCTCAGCTCCGGGTGAGGTTCGTGATCAATTCGTCCGCCGCGCGGTACGGGTCGAGGTCGCCCGACACGATCCGCTCCGCGAGGGCGCCGAGGCGGCGGTCCCCGTGGAGGTCGCCGATGCGTTCGCGCAGGGCGGTCACCGCGATCGTCTCGACCTCGCGGGACGCGCGCGCCAGACGGCGTTCCGCCAGGACGCCCCGCTCCTCCATCCAGGCTCGGTGCTTCTCCAGGGCCTCGACCACCTCGTCGACGCCCTCGCCGCGCGCGGCGACCGTCTTGACGATCGGGGGGCGCCAGTCGCCGGGGCCCCGGGACTCGCCGAGGCCGAGCATGTGGTTCAGTTCGCGGGCCGTGGCATCGGCGCCGTCCCGGTCGGCCTTGTTGACGACGTAGACGTCGCCGATCTCCAGGATGCCCGCCTTGGCCGCCTGGATGCCGTCACCCATGCCGGGGGCGAGCAGCACCACCGACGTGTCGGCCTGGGAGGCGATCTCCACCTCGGACTGGCCCACGCCGACGGTCTCCACGAGGATCACGTCGCAGCCCGCGGCGTCGAGGACGCGGATGGCCTGCGGGGCGGCCCAGGCGAGGCCGCCGAGGTGGCCACGGGTGGCCATGGAGCGAATGTAGACGCCGGGGTCGGAGGCGTGCTCCGACATGCGGACGCGGTCGCCGAGCAGGGCGCCGCCGGAGAACGGCGACGACGGGTCGACGGCGAGGACGCCGACCCGCTTGCCCTGCTTGCGGTACGCCGTCACGAGCGCCGAGGTGGACGTCGACTTTCCGACACCCGGCGAGCCCGTGAGGCCGACGACGTAGGCGTTGCCCGTGAGCGGGGCCAGAGTCTCCATCACGTCGCGCAGCTGCGGGGACGCCCCCTCCACCAGGGAGATCAGCCGGGCCACGGCCCGCGGCCTGCCTTCCCTGGCCTGGGCCACCAGCGTGGAGACGTCCTGCATCACAGCTCCGTTCATGATCAGTTCAGGAGAAGAATTCGGCCAACTTGGGACCTCGCGAACCTGCTCGGGTTCCGGCTCCGGGACCCGGGCCGGGGCCCGGAGGACCCGTGACCCGGAGCCCGGTCCGGGGCACCGGTCTCAGGACGTGGGTACCCGCACGATCAGCGCGTCACCCTGACCGCCGCCGCCGCACAGCGCCGCCGCGCCGACACCGCCGCCGCGCCGCTTCAGCTCCAGCGCCAGGTGCAGCACCAGACGGGCGCCGGACATGCCGATGGGGTGGCCCAGCGCGATGGCGCCGCCGTTGACGTTCACCTTTTCCGATGAAACCCCGAGGTCCTTCATTGACTGCACCGCGACGGCGGCGAAGGCCTCGTTGATCTCGATCAGGTCGAGGTCGGCGACGTCCAGGCCCTCCTTCTTCAGGGCGTGGGCGATCGCGTTGGACGGCTGGGACTGCAGGGAGTTGTCCGGACCGGCCACGTTGCCGTGGGCACCGATCTCCGCGATCCACTCCAGGCCCAGTTCCTCGGCCTTGGCCCTGCTCATCACGACCACGGCCGCCGCACCGTCCGAGATCTGCGAGGAGGACCCGGCGGTGATCGTGCCGTCCCTGTCGAACGCCGGGCGGAGCTTGGCCAGCGACTCGGCGGTGGTGTCGGCGCGGATGCCCTCGTCCTTGCTGAACAGGACCGGGTCGCCCTTGCGCTGCGGGATCTCGACCGGGGTGATCTCGGCCTCGAAGACGCCGTTCTTCTGGGCGGCGGCGGCGCGCTGGTGGGACAGGGCGGCGATCTCGTCCTGCTCGGCGCGGCCGATGCCCAGGCGGGTGTTGTGCTTCTCGGTGGACTGGCCCATGGGGATGTTCTCCCACGGGTCGGTCAGACCGTCGTACGCCATGGCGTCGAGCATCTCGATCGCGCCGTACTTGAAGCCCTCGCGGGACTTCGGCAGCAGGTGGGGGGCGTTGGTCATGGACTCCTGGCCGCCGGCGACGACGATGTCGAACTCGCCGGCGCGGATCAGCTGGTCGGCCAGCGCGATGGCGTCGAGGCCGGAGAGGCACACCTTGTTGATGGTGAGCGCCGGGACGTTCATCGGGATGCCGGCCTTGACGGCGGCCTGACGTGCCGGGATCTGCCCTGCCCCGGCCTGGAGCACCTGCCCCATGATCACGTACTGGACCTGGTCGCCGCCGATCCCCGCACGGTCGAGGGCGGCCTTGATCGCGAAGCCGCCGAGGTCGGCTCCGGAGAAGGACTTGAGCGAACCCAGCAACCGCCCCATGGGCGTCCGCGCGCCCGCGACGATCACCGAACCGGTCGTACCGGAAGTTCCTGATGACATGAGCTTGCGATCCCCTTACCGGCTTGCACAGCCGAGGAGTGAACGAGGGTTTACTCGAATGTACTGAGCGGTATGCCGCCCGTCATCGGGCTGTCGGTGTGATCGCGCGCACGTTGCGTAACCACCCCCGGAGCGGTGCACTGAGTCCATGCTGACGCGAATCGACCACATCGGAATCGCCTGTTTCGACCTGGACAGGACTGTCGAGTTCTACCGTGCCACGTACGGCTTCGAGGTGTTCCACTCCGAGGTCAACGAGGAGCAGGGCGTGCGCGAGGCCATGCTCAAGATCAACGACACGTCGGACGGCGGGTCTTCGTATCTGCAACTTCTGGAGCCCACCCGCGAGGACTCCACGGTGGCGAAGTGGCTCGCGAAGAACGGCGAGGGCGTCCACCACATCGCTTTCGGCACGGCCGATGTCGACGCGGAGTCGGCCGGCATCAGGGACAAGGGCGTACGCGTTCTGTACGAAGAGCCCCGACGCGGCTCCATGGGGTCACGGATCACCTTCCTCCACCCCAAGGACTGCCATGGCGTCCTGACAGAACTGGTCACTTCCGCGCCTGTTGAGTCACCTGAGCACTGACCGTCGTACATATGGGCCGGTAGGGTTGGGTGCGGTCGCCGCCCAACCGGGGCGACCGCGTTCTGCCGCCCCGGCGGCAGAACCTGTCCGGGGTCCGGGTTTCGGGGGACGAGCGTCGGGGCAGCAGCCCGTGCTCCGCCGTTGATCTGACACCATTCCCCGGGGGCCCCGTTCGCGGACGGACGGAGCTCGTTCGGAAAGACTTGCGACCAGGGGACGGATGGGACCGCGCAGTGCGGGGCTACGAGAGCCAGGAGCGGGAGCCGGCGGCTGACGTCGACCACCTCACTCGGTTCGAAGCCGAGATGAAGCGGCTGAAGACCGAGCGGGAAAAGGCGATCCAGCACGCCGAGGACCTCGGCTACCAGGTCGAGGTGCTGCGGGCCAAGCTGCACGAGGCGCGGCGCACCATCATGTCCCGGCCGGCCTACGACAGCGCCGACATCGGGTACCAGGCCGAGCAGTTGCTGCGCAACGCGCAGGTGCAGGCCGACCAGATCCGCGCCGACGCCGAGCGCGAGCTGAGCCAGGCGCGGGCGCAGACCCAGCGGATCCTCCAGGAGCACGCCGAGCAGGCGGCCCGTCTCCAGGCCGAACTGCACCAGGAGGCGGTCACCCGCCGCCAGCAGCTGGACCAGGAGCTGGCCGAGCGCCGGCAGACCGTCGAGTCGCACGTCAACGAGAACGTGGCGTGGGCGGAGCAGCTGCGCGCCCGCACCGAGCAGCAGGCCCGCCGCCTGCTGGAGGAGTCCCGCGCCGAGGCCGAGCAGGCGATGGCCGCCGCCCGCGCCGAGGCCGAGCGGCTGACCGCCGAGGCCAGGCAGCGGCTGCAGGCCGAGGCCGAGTCCGCCCGCGCGGAGGCCGAGCAGCTGCTGCGCCGGGCCCGCGCGGACGCCGAGCGGCTGCTGAACGCGGCGTCGACGCAGGCCCAGGAGGCCACCGACCACGCCGAGCAGCTGCGGACGTCGACGGCCACGGAGTCGGAGACGGCGCGCCGTCAGGCGCAGGAGCTGAGCCGGGCCGCCGAGCAGCGCATGGCTCAGGCCGACACGGCGCTGCGCGAGGCGCGGGCCGAGGCGGAGAAGCTGGTCGCCGAGGCCAAGGAGGCCGCGGCGAAGGCGCTGGCCAGCGCCGAGTCGGCGAACGAGACGCGCACGCGCACCGCCAAGGAGCAGGTCGCCCGGCTGGTCAGCGAGGCCACGAAGGAGGCCGAGTCCACCAAGGCGGAGGCCGAGCAGCTCGTCGCTGACGCCCGCCGGGAGGCCGAGAAGCTCGTCGCGGAGGCCGCCGAGAAGGCCCGCACGATCACCGCCGAGGAGACGGCGACGCAGCTGTCCAAGGCGGCGAAGACCGCCGAGGACGTCCTCAACAAGGCGTCGGAGGACGCCAAGAAGACCACGAAGGCCGCCGCCGAGGAGGCCGAGCGGATCCGCTCGGAGGCCGAGGCCGAGGCGGACCGGCTGCGCGCCGAGGCGCACGACATCGCCGAGCAGCTCAAGGGCGCGGCGAAGGACGACACCAAGGAGTACCGCGCCAAGACGGTCGAGTTGCAGGAGGAGGCCCGCCGGCTGCGCGGCGAGGCCGAGCAGCTGCGCGCCGACGCCGTCGAGGAGGGCGAGAAGATCCGCGCCGAGGCCCGCAAGGAGGCCGTGGCGCAGATCGAGGAGGCGGCGAAGTCCGCCGAGGAGCTGCTGGCCAAGGCGAAGGCGGACGCGGACGAGCTGCGGACGACGGCGCAGGCGGACAGCGAGAAGGTCCGCACGGAGGCCATCGAGCGCGCGACGACGCTGCGCCGGCAGGCCGAGGAGACGCTGCAGCGCACGCGTCAGGAGGCCGAGCGGCACCGCGAGGAGGTCGTCGAGCAGGCCGAGGCGCTGCGGGCGGACGCCGAGCGGGCCGCGCGGGAGCTGCGCGAGGACACCGAGCGGGCCGTCAAGGCGCGGCGCGTGGAGGCCGCCGAGGAGCTGCTGCGGCTCCAGACGGAGGCCGAGGAGCGGCTCGCGGCGGCCGAGCAGGCGCTGAGCGACGCCCGCGAGGAGGCGGCCCGGATCCGCCGCGAGGCGGTCGAGGAGACCGAGCGGTTGCGCGGCGAGGCCGCCGAGCGCATCCGTTCGCTGCGGCAGCAGGCCGAGGCGGAGGCGGAGCGGCTGCGCACCGAGGCCGCGTCCGACGCGTCCGCGTCGCGTGCCGAGGGCGAGGCCGTCGCCGTACGTCTGAGGTCGGAGGCCTCGGCGGAGGCCGAGCGGCTGAAGTCGGAGGCGCAGGACAGCGCGGACCGGATGCGTGCCGAGGCGCAGGCGGCGGCCGAGCGGCTCGCGGCGGAGGCGTCCGAGACGCTGGCCGCGGCGCAGGAGGAGGCGGCCCGGCGCCGCCGCGAGGCCGAGGAGCTCCTCGGCTCCGCCCGGGAGGAGGCGGACCAGGAGCGGCTGCGGGCCCGCGAGCAGAGCGAGGAACTGCTGGCCTCCGCGCGCAACCGCGTGGAGGAGGCGCAGGCCGAGGCCGTGCGTCTGGTGGAGGAGGCCGACCGGCGCGCCACGGAGATGGTGTCGGCGGCCGAGCAGCACGCGCAGCAGGTGCGGGACTCCGTCGCGGGTCTGCACGAGCAGGCGCAGGAGGAGATCGCCGGGCTGCGCAGTGCCGCCGAGCACGCGGCGGAGCGCACCCGCCGGGAGGCCGAGGAGGAGGCGGACCGGGTCCGCGCCGACGCCTACGCGGAGCGGGAGCGGGCCACCGAGGACGCCAACCGGGTCCGGCGTGCCGCGCACGACGAGGCGGAGGCCGCCAAGTCGCTGGCCGAGCGCACCATGGCGGAGGCGATCGCGGAGGCCGAGCGGCTGCGCTCGGACGCGTCCGAGCACGCCCAGCGGGCGCGTACGGAGGCCGCGGACAAGATCGCGCAGGCCGACCAGGACGCGGCGCGCACCCGGGCCGACGCCCGGGAGGACGCGAACCGGATCCGGTCGGACGCGGCGACGCAGGCGGACACGCTCATCACGGAGGCGCGCAGCGAGGCGGAGCGCCTGACGACGGAGACGGCCGCCGAGGCGGAGCGGGTGCGGGCCGAGTCGGTCGCGCAGGCCGAGAAGCTGGTCGCGGACGCCTCCGAGGACGCGGAGCGGCTGCGGGCGGAGGCCGCGGAGACGGTCGGTTCGGCCCAGCAGCACGCCGAGCGGCTGCGCGGCGAGGCCGAGCGCGTCAAGGCCGACGCGGAGGCGGAGGCGGAGCGGCTGGTGTCGTCGGCGCGGCAGGAGGCCGAGCGGACGCTGGACGAGGCCCGCAGGGACTCCAACAAGCGGCGTTCGGAGGCTGCCGAGCAGGTCGACAAGCTCATCACGGAGACCACCGCGGAGGCCGACAAGCTGCTGAGCGAGGCGCAGCAGCAGGCGCTGAAGACGACCGCGGACGCGGAGGCGCAGGCCGACACGATGGTGGGCGCGGCCCGCAAGGAGGCCGAGCGGCTCGTCGCCGAGGCGACGGTCGAGGGCAACACCCGCGTGGAGAAGGCCCGTACGGACGCGGACGAGCTGCTGGTGGGCGCCCGCCGGGACGCGACGCAGATCCGGGAGCGGGCCGAGGAGCTGCGCGACCGCATCACGTCGGAGATCGAGGAGCTGCACGAGCGGGCCCGCCGCGAGTCCGCCGAGACGATGAAGTCGGCGGGCGACCGCTGCGACGCGCTCATCAAGGCCGCCGAGGAGCAGCTGGCCAAGGCGCAGGCGAAGGCCAAGGAGATCGTCTCGGAGGCGAACTCGGAGGCGGGCAAGGTCCGTATCGCCGCCGTGAAGAAGGCCGAAGGGCTGCTCAAGGAGGCCGAGCAGAAGAAGGCCACGCTGGTCAGGGAGGCCGAGGAGCTCAAGGCCGAGGCGGTCCGCGAGGCGCGCCGCACGGTCGAGGAGGGCAAGCGCGAGCTGGAGACCCTGGTGCGGCGCCGCGAGGACATCAACGCCGAGATCTCCCGGGTCCAGGACGTGCTGGAGGCGCTGGAGTCCTTCGAGGCGCCGGCCGCCGGCAAGGACAGCGGCGTGAAGGCGGGCGCGGGCGCGACACGATCGGGTGGCAAGTCGTCAGAGAGCTAGCGAAGGAGGGTGCTTGTGCTGTCTCCTGGGACCTTTGACTACCCTCTTGGCAAGCCGTCCGACGGTTAGCCACTCAAAAGAGGTGTCATTCTCCAGATCAATCGGGCTTCTGCTCGATGACACGCCGTTCGGACCCCTAGGATTCCCCTATCACCTCACCGGTCTCATTCGACAGGAACCCCATGAGCGACACTTCCCCCTACGGCTTCGAGCTTGTGCGGCGTGGGTACGACCGCGCTCAGGTGGACGAACGAATCTCCAAGCTCGTCTCCGACCGTGACAGCGCTCTCGCCCGCATCACCGCTCTGGAAAAGCGCATCGAGGAGCTCCACCTCGAGACGCAGAACGCCCAGGCGCAGATGAACGACGGAGAGCCGTCGTACGCGGGTCTCGGCGCGCGTGTCGAGAAGATCCTTCGCCTCGCCGAGGAGGAGGCGAAGGATCTGCGCGAGGAGGCCCGGCGCGCGGCCGAGCAGCACCGTGAGCTCGCCGAGTCGGCGGCCCAGCAGGTGCGCAACGACGCCGAGGCCTACGCCTCCGAGCGCAAGTCGAAGGCGGAGGACGAGGGCGTCCGGATCGTCGAGAAGGCCAAGGGCGAGGCTTCGCAGCTGCGCGCGGACGCGCAGAAGGACGCGCAGTCCAAGCGCGAGGAGGCTGACGCCCTCTTCGAGGAGACCCGCGCGAAGGCCGCCCAGGCCGCCGCGGACTTCGAGACGAACCTCGCCAAGCGCCGCGAGCAGTCCGAGCGCGACCTGGCGTCGCGTCAGGCCAAGGCCGAAAAGCGGCTCGCCGAGATCGAGCACCGGGCGGAGCAGCTGCGCCTGGAGGCGGAGAAGCTGCGCACCGACGCCGAGCGCCGCGCCCGTCAGACGGTGGAGACGGCGCAGCGTCAGGCCGAGGACATCGTGGCGGACGCCAACGCCAAGGCCGACCGGATCCGTTCGGAATCCGAGCGCGAGCTGGCGGCGCTCACCAACCGCCGCGACTCCATCAACGCCCAGCTGACGAACGTGCGCGAGATGCTCGCCACGCTCACCGGTGCCGCGGTCGCGGCGGCGGGCACGCCGGGCGAGGACGAGCCGGTCTCCCGCGGGGTTCCGGCGCAGCAGTCCCGGTAACGTCCGGACGCACGACGGCTGAATAGTGCGGGGTCCTCTGCCACTGGGGTGGCAGAGGACCCCGTCCCGTTCTAGCGTGGCTCGCATGATCGAGCTCGAGGGGCTGACGAAGCGGTACGGCGAGAAGGTGGCGGTCAACAACCTCACCTTCGCCGTGAGACCGGGTGTCGTCACGGGGTTCCTCGGCCCGAACGGCGCGGGCAAGTCGACGACGATGCGCATGATCCTGGGCCTGGACCGGCCGACCGCGGGCGACGTCCGTATCGACGGCAAGCACTACGACCGTCTGAAGGAGCCGCTCAAGTACATCGGGGCCCTGCTGGAGGCCAAGAGCGTGCACGGCGGGCGCAGCGCCTACAACCATCTGCTGTGGATGGCGCAGAGCAACGGCATCCCCACCCGGCGGGTGCGCGAGGTGCTGGACACGGTGGGCCTGTCGGCGGTCGCGAAGAAGAAGGCCAAGGGTTTCTCGCTGGGCATGAGCCAGCGGCTCGGCATCGCCGCCGCGCTGCTGGGCGATCCGCGGATCCTGATGTTCGACGAGCCGGTGAACGGGCTCGACCCGGAGGGCATCCACTGGATCCGCACGCTGATGAAGACGCTGGCCTCCGAGGGCCGTACGGTCTTCGTCTCCTCGCACCTGATGAGCGAGATGGCGCTGACCGCGGACCATCTCGTGGTGATCGGTCAGGGCAGGCTGCTCGCGGACACCTCCATGGCCGACTTCATCGAGCGGAACTCCCGCTCCTACGTCAGGGTCCGCACCCCGCAGCGTGAGCGGCTGCTGGACGTGCTGCACGAGGCGGGCGTCACGGTCGTGGAGTCGGGCAACGGGACGCTGGAGGTCGACGGTTCCAAGGCCGAGCAGATCGGGGAGCTGGCGGCGCGGCACCAGATCGTGCTGCACGAGCTGAGCCCGCAACAGGCATCGCTGGAGGAGGCGTTCATGCAGCTGACGGCGGAGTCGGTGGAGTACCACGCGCATGCCGCGCCGGCCGCGCGGACGCTGCCGGGTCAGCAGGAGCCGGCGCAAGGGCCGGCGCAGGGGCCGGGAGAGCGGCAGTGGGGCGACGGCTGGAGGAGGAGCTGACATGGCGGCGACCCAGGTCCTGCGCTCCGAGTGGACGAAGATCAGGTCGGTGGCGTCGACGGTGTGGACGCTGTCCGTCGCCGTCGTCGTGACCGTCGCCCTCGGCATGCTGATCGCGGCCCTGTCGAGGAGCGAGTTCGACGACATGAGCGCCCGGGACAAGCTGTCCTTCGACCCGACGTTCATCAGCTTCGCCGGCATGAGCCTCGGGCAGCTCGCGATGATCGTGTTCGGGGTGCTCGTGGTGTCGAACGAGTACAGCAGCGGCATGATCCGCAGCTCGCTGGCGGCCGTACCGCGGCGCGGCACGTTCCTGTTCGGCAAGCTCGCGGTGGCCACGGCCCTCGCGCTCGTCGTCGGCCTCGTCACGAGCTTCGTGGCGTTCTTCCTGGGGCAGGCGATGCTCGGCGAGCACCGGGCATCGATCGGCGACGACGGTGTGCTGCGCGCGGTGATCGGCGGCGGGCTCTACATGACGCTCATCGCGCTGTTCTCGATGGGGGTGGCCGCGATGCTGCGCTCGCCGATGCTGTCGCTGGGCATTCTGATGCCGTTCTTCTTCCTGATCTCCAGCATCCTCGGCAACGTCTCCGCGACGGAGAAGATCGGCCGGTTCCTGCCCGACCAGGCCGGCAGCAAGATCATGCAGGTGGTGCCGCCGCTGGACGACGACACCCCGTACGGGCCGTGGGGCGGGCTGGGGATCATGGCGCTGTGGGTGCTGGCGGCGCTGGTCGGCGGCTATCTGGTGCTGAAGAAGCGCGACGCCTAGCGCTCTGCGTCCGAACGGGCCCCGGGGGCGACTGGTGGCGACCGGTTTCCGCCGGGACTTTGCTCGGGTTTTGCTCTGTCTTGAAGGGAACCGTCAGCGCCCGGATATCCTCCTAACCCTTACGGGGGCGTATGCCCTGCTGTCCTGAACCTTTCGATGGGTGCGGAGCATGATCGAAGCAGTCGGCCTGACCAAGCGCTACGGCGACAAGACCGCTGTGTACAACCTGTCCTTCCAGGTGCGGCCCGGTGCCGTCACCGGCTTCCTCGGGCCGAACGGCTCGGGCAAGTCGACGACGATGCGCATGATCCTCGGCCTGGACAACCCCACCGCGGGACATGTGACGATCGGCGGCTTTCCGTACCGCAAGCTGCCCAACGCCCCCCGCCAGGTCGGCGCGCTGCTCGACGCCAAGGCCGTGCACGGCGGCCGTTCCGCCCGCAACCACCTGCTCTGTCTCGCGCAGCTGTCCGGCATCCCGGCCCGCCGGGTGGACGAGGTGCTGGGCGTGGTGGGCCTCCAGGACGTGGCGAAGAAGCGCTCCAAGGGCTTCTCGCTGGGCATGGGACAGCGGCTCGGCATCGCCGCCGCGCTGCTGGGCGACCCGCAGGTGCTGCTGTTCGACGAGCCGGTCAACGGCCTCGACCCCGAGGGCATCCTCTGGGTGCGGAACCTGATGAAGGCGCTGGCCGCCGAGGGCCGCACGGTCTTCGTGTCCTCCCACCTGATGAGCGAGATGGCGCTGACCGCCGACCACCTCATCGTCATCGGGCGCGGCCAGCTGCTCGCCGACATGAGCGTGACGCAGTTCATCTCCGCGAACTCGGCGGACTTCGCGCGCGTGCGGACGCCGGACACCGAGCCGCAGCTGCGCGAGAAGCTGTCGTCGGCGCTGGCCGAGGCCGGCGCGGGCGTGCTGTCCGAGCCGGACGGCGCGCTGCGCGTGACGGGACTGCCGCTGCCCCGCATCAGCGACATCGCGCACGAGTCGGACGTACGGCTGTGGGAGCTGTCGCCGCACCAGGCCTCGCTGGAGGAGGCGTACATGCGGATGACGCAGGGCGCCGTGGACTACCGGTCGACGACCGACCAGCGGGAAGGCCTCCAGCAGCCGCTGCCGCAGGGCCTGCAGCCCCCGATGCCGGTGCCGGGCCAGGGCCAGCCGGGCTGGTACGCGCCGCCGCCCCCGCAGTTCCAGGGCCAGGCCCCGGCTCAGGCCCCGGCGGGCCCGTACGGTGCTCACCCCGGCGCCGCGCCCGCGGCGGCCGGCCCGAACCCGTACGCCCAGGGCGCGCCCCAGACCCCGCCGGCACCCGCTCAGCCCCCGGCCGCCGCCCCTGCCCCCGCCGCCACCGACCCGACCAAGCCCGAGGACGCCCGATGAGCACGCCCCAGCACCCGATGCCGCAGGCCGCGCCCGACTGGCAGGCGGCGTCCGGCCCCGCGTATCCGACCTACACCTCGCCGATCCCGGTCGTGCGGACGCACCTCGGGCACGCGATCGCCTCCGAGTGGACGAAGATCCGGTCGGTGCGGTCGACGATGTGGACGCTCGGCGTGTTCGTGCTGCTGGTGGTCGGCATCGGCCTGCTGGCCGGCGCGGTCGTCGCGAGCTCGTCGTCGGAGGGCGACCTGTCCGGCGAGAACCCGCTGTCGCTGGGCTTCTTCGGCCTGCTGCTGGGCAGCATGTGCGTGATCACGCTGGGCGTGCTGACCACGGCCTCGGAGTACGGCACCGGCATGATCCGCACGACGATGGTCGCCTGCCCGTCGCGCGGGCGGGTCCTCGCGGCGAAGGCCGTGGTGTTCTTCGCGGTCGCCTTCGTCGTGTCGCTGGTGGCCGCCTCGCTCGTCGCCGTCGCGCAGGTGGCCATGCTGACCGGGGCCCGCGAGCCGTCCGGCGGAGAATGGCTGAAGGGCACGGTCGGCGTCTCGCTCTACATCGCGCTGCTCGGCCTGCTGTCGCTGGTCGTCGGCTCGATCATCCGGCACTCGGCGGGCGCCATCACCGTCATGATCGGCGCGGTGCTCGCCCCGTTGGTGATCGCGCTGTTCATGTTCTCGTCGTCGCTGGAGGACGTGCAGCAGGCCCTGTTCGAGTACTCCATCCCGAACCAGCTCAGCGTGTTCTACGCCAACTCCCTCAGCTCGTCCGGCCCGTCGGGCTGGGACCCGCTGTGGATCATCCTGGTGGTGACGGCCGCCGCGTTCGCCGGTGCCTACGCGCTGCTGGAGAAGCGGGACGTCTGACCCGACGTGATCCGGCGCGTTCAGAAGCGCGGCGCGCTGCGGGACCGCTGCACCCGCGTGGTGCGGCGGTCCTTCGCGTTCCAGCAGGACTTGTGCCAGTGCCGCCGCTCGTCGACGCCCGAGTGCGCGGGCCACGCCACGACGTGCGGCACCCCGTCCGGGATCAACTGGTCGCAGCCGGGGCAGCGGTACGACTTGCCGTGGGCACTCGCGCCGGACACGTGCCGCACGCTCCACTCCTCGCCCCGCCAGTCCTCCGCCGACTGCCAGCCGCCGTAGCGGCCGGGGCGGTCGTCCTCCGCGCTCCGGCCCGACACAGCACCATTGAGGCCCTTGGGCCGGTTGCGACGCGGGGACACAGGACACCTCTCGGGGCTATACAGGAAGTGGGCTGTGTCCAGCCTACGCGTCCCCGCGGGGGGTACGCGTACGACGCCAAACACCACAAGTCCCCTGCTGGAGCTGTGCAGGGCCCTCGCCGGAGCACCGCATTTCAGGCACGTCCGGGCGCATTCTGCAGACAATCCGCAAATCCCCTCGCCCGACCGTGTCCTCGGCACGTGTCAGACGGTTATGCCCTGCGAGGGGGAGCTCCGCGTCGGAGCCAGGAAGCAGGAAAAGCAATGCGCGTAGGAAGTTTCGTGTTGGCGGCCCAGTTCCCGGGTCAGGGCCAGGGGGAAGCGCTGCACCGCGCGGTCCGCTCGGCCGAGGTCGCCGAGGAGGCGGGTCTCGACGCCGTCTGGCTGGCCGAGCACCACTTCGTGCCCTACGGCACCTGCCCGTCGGCGGTCACGCTCGCCGCGTTGCTGCTCGGCCGCACCCGCCGCATCCGGGTCGGTACGGCGGTGAGCGTGCTGCCGACCGCCCACCCGGTGGCGCTCGGCGAGCAGGCCGCGCTGCTGCACGTGACGAGCGGCGGCCGGTTCTCCCTGGGCGTGGGCCGCGGCGGCCCGTGGGTCGACCTGGAGGTGTTCGGCTCGGGCCTCGCGGCGTACGAGAGCGGTTTCCCGGAGTCGCTCGACCTGCTCGTGCGCTGGCTGCGCGACCCGCGGGTGGCGGCCGCGGGCGAGCGGTTCCGGTTCCGCGAAGTCGCCGTCGTACCGCGGCCGTCGGAGTCCCTGTCGGACGCCGAGGGACCGGAGGTCGTGGTCGCCTGCACCTCGCCGGCGAGCGTGCGGCTGGCGGCCGAGCGGGGCCTGTCGATGCTGCTGGGCATGCACGTCGGGGACGAGGAGAAGGCCGAGATGGTCGCCCTGTGGGGGCGGCACGCGCGCGCCGTCGGCCGCCCCGAGGCGGAGATCCGGGACGCCGCCCACGTCTCGGCCGGCGTCTGCCAGATCGCCGACCGGCGCACGGACGCGGCGGAGACGCTGCTGAAGGCGATGCCGGGCTGGCTGAAGCAGGGGCTGGAGGCGCATGTCACGGTCGACGGGCGGGTCCGTCGGATGCGCGACCCGATGGCGTACACCGAACTGCTCTGCGGGCTGCACCCGGTGGGCACGCCGCGGCTGTGCGCCGACCGGCTGGCGGCGACGAGCGAGCGGACCGGCATTTCCCGCTTCGCCCTCCTCGTCGAGGGCTCGGGGGACCTGGCGGCCACCGAGGAGAACATCCGCCGGCTGGGCACGGACGTCCTCCCCCAACTGCACTGAACGGACGGAGAGCTTGCCGCTCCGGTACAACCGCACCTCCCGCGTACGGAGCGGCAAGACGGCTCTCCTACGTCAGCAGTCCCGGAACTCCGGCGACTGGTTCAGCAGCTGGCTGCGGACCGAGGTGAAGCGGGCGAGCTTCTCGTCGACCGTGGTGTCGAGCGGGAACACCGCCACCCGGTGGCAGTTCTGGAAGGCAAGTCGCACACCGAAGTGCCGCTGCAGTGCGCCGCGTATCGCGTCGCTCGCGAGCGCACGCAGCAGCTGACCGCGCGCCTGCTCGTCCGGCGGGGGCGTCTGGTTGTCGGCGAAGTCTCCGCCGTCCACCTTCAGCTGGGCCACCAGGGAGCTGATCATCTCCCACGCATAAGGCAGGGAGGTCCGGACGCAGTCGACGAATTCAGCTTCGTCGACCTCGCCTCGCTCGGCCTTCTCGAGTAGGGCCGGTGAGACGTCGAGCGACATGGGTTCTCCTCTCGCACCCCCGAACAGCAGGGGTTGCCGGACAGTAAGGGAGTGCGCGATGTCGAACACGCTGCGTACACACATCGCGACCTCCCGTTCAATACGGTAAGCAACCGATCGGGGCCGCACCAGGAGAATGGGCAGATGGAGACGTCCCGTTGGGCACACAATCAGCCACAAACGAACAGGTGGGTACCGGTAAATTAAGGGCGCCCCACTGGGCCCTCCCGTGCGGCGCCGGGGTGGGCGAATCGCGTGCACCGGCACCGGTCGAGTAGCGTTGCCGACCATGCGTCTCGTCATTGCCCGCTGCTCCGTGGACTACGCCGGGCGGCTCACCGCCCACCTTCCGTCGGCCCCTCGCCTGATCCTGGTGAAAGCGGACGGCAGCGTCTCCATCCATGCAGATGACAGGGCCTACAAGCCCCTCAACTGGATGTCGCCGCCGTGCACGCTGAAGGAGGGCGGCAGTGACGACGAGGGCGTCTGGACCGTCGTCAACAAGGCGGGCGAGAAGCTCATCATCACGATGGAGGAAATCCTCCACGACTCCACGCACGAACTGGGCGTGGACCCGGGCCTGATCAAGGACGGCGTGGAAGCACACCTTCAGGAGCTGCTCGCCGACCGCATCGAAACGCTCGGCGAGGGCTACACGCTCATCCGCCGCGAGTACCCGACGGCGATCGGCCCGGTCGACATCCTGTGCCGCGACGCCGACGGGCAGACCGTGGCGGTGGAGATCAAGCGCCGCGGCGAGATCGACGGCGTGGAGCAACTGACCCGCTATCTCGACCTGTTGAACCGCGATCCCCACCTGGCGCCGGTCCGCGGCATCTTCGCGGCCCAGGAGATCAAGCCCCAGGCGCGCGTCCTGGCGACGGACCGGGGCATCGGCTGCACGGTCCTGGACTACGACGCCCTGCGCGGCATCGAGGACGACAAGCTGAAGCTGTTCTGACCGGCGCCGTGGCCGCGGGCACACGTGGCCGCCCGGGGCGGCACGGGTGGGCAGCGCCCCCCGCCCAGCGCCCCCGCCCAGCGGCCCGGCCCCGGCTGCACCCCGGGCACCGGGCGGCGCCCACCCCGTGACGCTCAGATCAGCGGCGGCGGGCTGCTCGACTCACTGGCGCCGGCACTGCTGCTGCTGGACGCGCTCGCCGAGTCGGTCGTGGACGGACTGGTGGACGTCTCGGACTCGGTCGGCGTAGGACTCTCCGTGGGAGTCTCCGTCGGCTTCGTCGGGGTCGGCGACGGTGTCGAAGACCTCGTAGGCGTCGGGGACTTCGTCGGACGGCTCGTCGGCGACTTGGACGGCGTGTCCGTCTTGCTCGGGCTCCGCGTCCCGCTCGGCCTGTCCGACGGCTCGTCCGAGGACGACGCCGACGGCGTGGGGTCGTCGGACGTGCCCAGCGTCCCGTCGGGCCCCGGCTCCGTCGGCCGGCTGGTCGCCTTCCCGGTGTCCTCGGCGTCCCCGGCGTTCTCCGGCGTGTCCGCCAGGTTGCCGTCGCCGATGCCCTGGCTGGCGGACGGGTTGACGCCCACGTTGTCGGACGGGTTCTCCCCGTCGTTCCCGGACGTGGCGCCCAGCGTCACCACCGTCCCGAGCACGGCGACGAGCAGCGCGCCCGCCCCGCCCGCGACGACGTTGCGCCGGGCGTAGGCCCTGATGCCGCCGCGTGTCCTGCGGGACGCGGCGGCTCCCCTCGACGCGTTCCGGGCGACGGCGGTCGGCACGACGCCGGCGGGCGGCTTGAGCGGCGGGAAGGCCGTCGGCACACCACACGCGGGCGACTCCGACTCGTCGTGCGGCGCGTCCGGCGCCCCCTCCCCCGCGGTGAGCGCGAGGCCGGGGCTGCCGGAACGGTCGGCGACGAGGGCGAGGGCGCGCCGCCCGGCGACGGTGCCGCGCTTGTCGGAGAGGGCGCCGCGCAGCCCGATGGACGCCTCCAGTTCGGCGCGGGCCCGGTCGTACTGTCCGCCGCACAGCGCGTGGATGCCGAGTTCGTGGTGGAAGTAGGCCTGTTCGGCGACGTCACCGGCGAGCCGGGCGGCCTCGGCGCCGGACCGCAGCGCCCGTTCCCAGGCGGCCCAGTGCAGTCCCGCCGCGAACGCGGGCGCCGAGGTGCGGGCCAGCTGGACGGCGATGTGCCCCTCGTCCCCGTCGTCGTCCTCGCCGGACGCCGCGCCGGAGGCCGTGGTGAGCGGCGCGAGAACGGCGAGCGCGGCGAGGATCGCGTCGGCCTCCACGCACACGCGCTCGGGCGTGACGGAGGGGTGTCCGGCCCACCAGGCGTAGTGCTGGGCGACCGCGGCGGCCCGGTGCTCGACGTCGTCGGCGAACCCGGCGGCCTCCAGCTGGGCCTGCACACCGGCGGCGAGCCGGTAGCGGGAGCCGACCGGGGAGACCAGACCGCAGGCGGTCAGCTCGCCGAGCGCGGCGTCGGCGTGGGTGTCGCCCACGAGGGCGGGCAGATGGGCCGGGTGGGGCACCTCGCCGCCGAGGGCGACGGCGAACCGCAGCGCGGCGCGCGCGGAGCCGCTCAGCCGGGAGGCGAGCAGCGGCGCGGGAGCGGCGGCCTCGCCGAGCGACGGCAGGAGGATCTCGTCGCCCGTTCCCGGCCAGACGTGCATGTCGTCGGGCGGGGAGTCCTCGAAGACGCCGTACTCGTCCACGGCGGAGCTGCCGGCGCGCAGCCGGTCGCGCTGCCGCAGCAGGGCACCGGCCTGCACGAAGCGCAGCGGCAGGCCCTCGGACTCGAACCAGAGGTCGCCGGCCCAGTTGGACTCGTCCTCGGTGAGTTCGCGTCCGACGACGCGCTCCAGCAGGTCCAGCCCAGCGGCCCGTTCGAGACCGGTGAGGGCGACCTCCTCGACGCCGGACTCGGCGGACGGGGCGGGCACGTCCGGCGTGGCCGACATCAGGAAGGCGCACTCGGGGGTGGCCTCCAGCAGCGCGTCGAGCCCTTCGCCGCCGAACTCGATGTCGTCGAGGAGGACGACGACGCCGATGTCGCGGACGCAGGCGAGCAGTTCGTCTCGTTCCGGGCGGTGCAGACGCGCGTGGTGGACGGCGTGGAAGAGGTCGTGGAGCAGTTCGTCCGCGGTGCGGTGGAAGCCGCTGAGGCGTACGACGCCGTCGGGGGCGAGGTCCGCGCAGTCCTCGGCGACGACGTCGAGGAGGCGGGTGCGGCCGGAGCCCGCGGGCCCGGTGAGGCGTACGGAACGGCCGCGGGCGAGGAGGCGGACGAGGTGTTCGCGTTCGTCCTGGCGCTGGAGGAGCGGCAGCGCGGGCTGCGGCGGGCCCGGCGGCACGGGCGGCCGGGCGGCACGGTCGATGTCCGCGCGCTCGGCGGCGCCGTACTTCTGCGGCCGGCCGGGCCGTTCCCCGGGCGGACAGATCGCTATCTCGCTGCCGTCGACGGGGTTGACGGTGAGCAGGTGCTCGCCCGCGACGACTCGCACCGTGCGGGCGAGCGCGGGTGCGTGCTGGGCGAACTCGGGTGTGAGGGTTTCCCTGGGCGGGCGCTGGCGCGGCCCGTGGCCGGCACCGTCATGGCCGTGCGCCTCAGGTCCCCGGTTGTTCGGGTCCATAGGTCCAAGCCCCCCAAAAGCGTCGTGTGCTGGTAGCCCCTCCCGGCCTTGCCGCACACCGCGCTGTCGCTTCTGGTCCGGGCCCGCTCGTAGGGTTGCAAGGCAGCGGGCAGCCGAACCCTAATCCTTCGCTCAGCATCTGCGACAGCCCGGGGTCCCGCGTCGCCCGAGACATCACGGTCTCGTGAGGATTGGCCCCGACGTACGTTTCGCCGACACTCGTCCGGGTCTCCCCGGTCGCCGCCTTCACACCCCTTCGGGTGTCACACCCGGGGCAGGGACTCCACGGCGAGGCCGCCCTCGATGGCCAGGATCCGGTGCAGACGGGTGGCCACCAGCAGGCGCTGCATCTGCGGCGGTACGCCGCGCAGCACGAGCCGTCGGCCGCACCGGCCGGCGCGCCGGTGGACCCCCATGATCACGCCGAGTCCGGTGGCGTCCCAGGAGTCCAGCTCGGACAGATCCAGCACGAGATCGCCGACTCCGTCGTCGACGGCCGAGTGCAGGACCGTTCGGGCGTCCGCCGCGCTGCGGACGTCGAGGCGGCCCCCGACGACCAGCTCGGCGTGGTCGCCCCTGATGTGCATATGCGCTCCCCGTGCGTGCGTCTCGTGCTCCGCGGATGTGGGTCCCAGTGTGGTGCCGGTGATGCAACCTCTGACGGCAGGAACCGGCCAGAGGTTGCCGTCTGTAAGCGAACCGATACCGAATTCACCCTCGGGTGTGATTTTCCGGGGGTTTCTCCGGCATCCGCGCTTGACGAGACGTCAGTGCTTGTAAAAGCCCTGCCCGCTCTTGCGGCCGATGTCACCGGCGTCAACCATCCGGCGCATCAGCTCCGGCGGGGCGAACTTCTCGTCCTGGGACTCGGTGTAGATGTTGCTGGTGGCGTGCAGCAGGATGTCGACGCCGGTCAGGTCCGCCGTGGCGAGCGGGCCCATCGCGTGGCCGAAGCCCAGCTTGCAGGCGATGTCGATGTCCTCGGCGCTGGCGACGCCCGACTCGTACAGCTTGGCGGCCTCGACCACGAGGGCGCTGATGAGACGGGTGGTCACGAAACCGGCGACGTCACGGTTGACGACGATGCAGGTCTTGCCGACGGACTCGGCGAACTCCCGCGCGGTGGCGAGGGTTTCGTCGCTCGTCTTGTACCCGCGGACGAGCTCGCAGAGCCGCATCATCGGGACCGGCGAGAAGAAGTGCGTGCCGACGACGCGCTCGGGGCGCTCCGTCACGGCCGCGATCTTGGTGATCGGGATGGCGGAGGTGTTGGAGGCCAGTACGGCGTCCTCGCGGGCGATCTTGTCGAGCGCCCGGAAGATCTCGTGCTTGACGTCCAGCTTCTCGAAGACGGCCTCCACGACGATGTCGGCGTCGGCGACGGCGTCCAGGTCGGTCGTGGCGGTGATGCGCCCGAGGGCGGCGTCGGCGTCGTGCGCCTCCATCTTGCCCTTGGCGACGAACTTGTCGTACGACACCTTGATGCCGTCCGTACCGCGCGTCAGCGCCTCGTCGGTGACGTCGCGCAGAACGACGTCCCAGCCCGCCTGTGCGGAGACCTGGGCGATGCCGGAACCCATGAGTCCGGCCCCGATGACGGCGAGCTTCCCTGCCACTGCGACTCCCCTGATACGCGCTGTCCTACTGCCTCTCGGCCGGACATTAGCGCCAGTGAGCCTCCGTGTGACGGCTTAGTAACGCGCGTCACGTCTCACATGACGGACTTCACATCGGCGGCGGCGAGGGAGACCGAGTGAGGATGCCCACCTCACCCGGATCGGCTGCGCGGCCGGGGCCGGACGTGAGCGGGCGCCGCCCCCCGCTCGATCGACGCGATCCGGTCCTCCGCGACGAACACCCGTTCCGGCGGCGGCCGTTGGGCCCCGCCGCCTCCCGGTGGTGGGCGAGCAGCGCGCCCAGCTTCTTCATCGCCTACGCGTTGCGGCGGCCGCGGCGTGACGTAGTCGTACCACGGCACCATGATGACCACAGACAGTGATCTCGCGTAGGAGAATCCTCGAATGGCCGTGATCCACCGCACCACCATGAAGCCGACCAAGCTGGAACTGCTGACGGCCTGGCTGCCCTCGCGCCCCTGGTACCACGGGGGCGGCGACGAGCCCCGGCCGGACAAGGCCGGGGGGTTCCGGCTGGACGACCCGGAGGGGGAGGTCGGCATCGAGTTCATGGTCGTCACCGACGCCTCCGGGGCGGAGCCGGTCACCTACCTGGTGCCGCTCACCTACCGGGGCGCGCCGCTCGACGGGGCGGAGCACGCCCTCATCGGCACTTCCGAACACGGCGTGCTGGGCACGAGGTGGGTGTACGACGGCTGCCACGACCCGGTGCTGGCGGCGGAGTTGGCGGCGCTGATCGAGGGGCGGGCAGAGGCGCAGGCGCAGAGTCTCACGGACACGGCCGACCGGGAGGTCACGCGGGCGTACGCCGGTGAGGGCCCGGTCCCGGCGGAGTTCACCGCCGTCACCGACACCGAGGAGCACACGGAGCTGTCCGCGCCGGACGGCACGACACTGCGCGTGCTGCGCACCCTGCGGCCCGCCCCGGACGGCACTCCGCTCGCCGAGCTGGGGGCGGCGGGCCATGTCGCGGGGGTGTGGGAGCAGCCGGACGGCACGCGCGTGCGGGGGCTGTTCTTCGTACTGCACGAGACGCCGGGGGCGTAGGGCCCGGCCGTGACAGTGGGCACACGCGTGGTCCGAACGGCCGGAGCGTAACTACGCTGGCCCCATGGTCAATCTGACGCGCATCTACACCAGGACCGGCGACCAGGGCACCACCGCCCTCGGCGACATGAGCCGGGTCGCCAAGACCGACCTGCGGATCGCCGCGTACGCCGACGCCAACGAGGCGAACGCGGTGATCGGCACGGCGATCGCGCTGGGCGGCCTGGAGGAGGAGGTCGTCAAGGTCCTCGTCCGCGTCCAGAACGACCTGTTCGACGTGGGCGCGGACCTGTCGACGCCGGTGGCCGAGAACCCGGAGTACCCGCCGCTGCGGGTCGAGCAGTTCTACGTCGACCGGCTGGAGGCGGACTGCGACCGCTTCAACGAGCGGCTGGAGAAGCTGCGGTCCTTCATCCTGCCGGGCGGCACGGCGGGCGCGGCGCTGCTGCACCAGGCCTGCACGGTCGTCCGGCGGGCCGAGCGGTCCACCTGGGCCGCCCTGGAGGTGCACGGCGAGACCATGAACCCGCTCACCGCCACCTACCTCAACCGCCTCTCCGACCTGTTGTTCATCCTGGCCCGCACGGCCAACAAGGAGGTCGGGGACGTGCTGTGGGTGCCGGGTGGTGAGCGCTAGCGGGAGCCGGCCGGTTCCCGCTTCGGGAACAGGGTGTAGCTGCCGGCGATGAGCACGTTGACGCCGATCACCAGCAGCATCTTCGACTGCCACGCCCGCAGCGTGCTCGTCTCGCCGTCGTCGCCGACGTACCAGACGGCCGCCTGGAGCAGGGCCGCCGCAACGACCGCCGCCACAATCCAGCGTCCAGCCGTCCGCCACTCGTGGGCGGCGCGGGCCATGCCGTACTTCGGCGGCCTGACCGGAGGCGGGCCGCCCGCGAAGCGGTGCGCCACCCTGGCGTCCGCCCACTTGATCGTGGCGTGCCCGAGCCCGACCGTGAAGCCGATGTAGACGGCCGCCAGGCCGTGCTTCCAGTCGGGCTCCGCGCCGTTCTTGAGGTCGATCGCCGTCACCGTGAACAGCACGACCTCCAGCAGCGGCTCGCACAGCAGCAGCGCCAGGCCGACTCGCGGCATCCGCAGCGCGTAGCGGAAGGCCAGCCCGGCCGCCAGCAGCACCCAGAAGGCCACCTCACAGGCGATGATCAACCCGACGATCACGACTCGCTCCCTTCGGTCACCCCTCCAGGCTCCCGCCGGGGCGCAGGGAAATCGTCGTCACCGGTGACGAGACACGACGGCCCACGCGTGCATCCTTCGATGTAGTGGGGGACCGTCCGCGAGGATCAGGCGCCGGGCGCCCGGCGCGTGTTGGATGGTGCAATGGCCGTACGACTCCCCCGCCCGCACCGCTTCGACGTGTGGGCCGCGCTGGCCGGTCTGCTCGGCGGGCTGGCGCTGTGGGGCCTCGGACTGGCCATGCGTCCGGCCGGCGAGGCGACCGTGATGTGGCCGGGCCGCTGGCCGATCCTGCTGCCGCTCGCGGTCACGACCGGCTGCGCGCTGCTGCGCCGGGCCGCCCCGCGCACCGCCCTGCTGGCCGGCACCGCCGCCGTCGCCGCCGACCTCATGACGCAGGGCAACCTGGCCACGCTGGTGATGTACACCGACCTCATGTACGCCGCCGTCCTGTACGGCACCCCCGCCTCCGCCCGCCGCATCCCGCGCGTCACCGGGCTGCTCACCGTCGTCGCGACCGTCGTCCCGTACGCGGCGTGGCGGGAGCCGGAGGCGCTGCTGATCGGCGTGGCCGTCGGCGTGGTGGCGTTCGCGCCCGCCTCGACCGGGCTGATCGTCCGCAACCACCGGGAGGCCGCCGACGCCGCGCGGCTGCGGGCCGAGCAGACCGCGCTGCTGGCCGAGACGGACCGCGTGCAGGCGGTGACCGCGGAACGCGCCCGCATGGCCCGCGAGCTGCACGACATGGTCGCCAACCACCTCTCCGCGATCGCCATCCACTCCACGGCCGCGCTGTCCCTGGACGACCCCGGCACCTCGCGGCAGGCGCTCACGGTGATCCGCGAGAACAGCGTGGCGGGACTGGACGAGATGCGCCGGCTGATCGGCATCCTGCGCGACGGCGCCGCCGACCGCGAACCGGCGGCCACACCCACCCTGCACGGGCTCGGCGCGCTGGTGGCGGGCGCCCGCGCCAACGGCCTGGAGGTGACCCTCCGCGCCGAACACGGCACGGTGCCCGCGCCGGTCGAACTGGCCGCGTACCGGATCGTGCAGGAGTCGCTGACCAACGCGCTCAAGCACGCCGCGTCCGGGCCCGTGCACGTCCTGCTGCGGCAGGACGACGGCGTGCTCGACGTCCGCGTCACGAGCCCCTACGGCGACCGCGACGGCCCGCGCGCGCCCGGCTCCGGTGCCGGACTGGTCGGCATGCGGGAGCGGGCCGCGCTGCTCGGCGGCACGTTCACCGCGGGGCCCGACGGCACGCTGTGGACCGTACGCGCCACCCTGCCCCTCACCGAAGGAGACCCCGTATGATCCGCGTCCTCGTCGCCGAGGACCAGTCCGCCGTACGCGCCGGCCTCGTCCTGATTCTGCGCAGTGCCCCCGACATCGAGGTGACCGGCGAGGCGGCGGACGGCGAGCAGGCGGTGGCGCTGGCCCGCGCGCTGCGCCCGGACGTGGTGCTGATGGACGTGCAGATGCCGCGCCTGGACGGGGTGTCGGCGACCCGGCGGATCGTCGCGGAGTCGCTGGCCGACGTGCTGGTGCTGACCACGTTCGACCTGGACGAGTACGTCTTCGGGGCGCTGCGGGCGGGCGCGGCGGGTTTCCTGCTGAAGAACGCCGAGGCGCGTGACCTCATCGAGGCGGTGCGCACGGTCGCCCGGGGCGAGGGCGTCGTCGCCCCGGCCGTCACCCGGCGGCTGATCGCCGAGTTCGCGGCGAGGCCGGTGCGGGGGACGCGGGCCGATCCGGCCGTACTGGAGGATCTCACCCGGCGTGAGCGGGAGGTGCTGTCCTGCCTCGGCGAGGGACTGTCCAACGCGGCCGTCGCGGCCCGCCTCGACATGGCCGAGGCGACGGTGAAGACGCACGTCAGCCGCCTGCTGGGCAAGCTGGGGCTGCGCAGCCGGGTGCAAGCGGCCGTGCTGGCACAGGAGTTGGGGATCTAGCGGGACAACAACGACACTGGTCCAGACCTATTGACCTCTGGTCCAGACCTTTCTATTCTCGCGGCACTGCGGGCCTGATGGCTCAGTCATGCCCCCGACAACCCCATAAGGAGGCGCATCGTGCGCTTCAGACACAGAGTCGCCGCGGGACTCGCGACCCTGGCGCTCCCCTTCGCCGGACTGGTCGGACTCGCCAGTCCCGCCCAGGCGGCCACCTCCGCCACCGCCACCTACGCCAAGACCCAGGACTGGGGCTCCGGCTTCGAGGGCAAGTGGACGGTGAAGAACACCGGCACCACCAGCATCAGCTCCTGGACCGTCGAGTGGGACTTCCCCTCCGGCACCTCCGTCACCTCCGCCTGGGACGCCGACGTCACCTCGTCCGGCAACCACTGGACCGCCAAGAACAAGTCCTGGAACGGCTCCCTCGCCCCCGGCGCCTCCATATCCTTCGGCTTCAACGGCTCCGGCTCCGGCTCCCCCGCCAACTGCAAGCTCAACGGCGGCAGCTGCGACGGCGGCGGCACGGTCCCCGGTGACGCGGCACCCTCCGCCCCCGGCACCCCCACCGCCTCCGGCGTCACCGACACCTCGGTGAAGCTCAGCTGGGCCGCGGCCACCGACGACAAGGGCGTCAAGAACTACGACGTGCTGCGCGACGGCTCCAAGGTCGCCACCGTCACCACCACCTCGTACACGGACAGCGGTCTGACCGCCGGCACCGACTACTCCTACAGCGTCCAGGCCCGTGACACCGCCGACCAGACCGGCCCGGTCAGCGGCTCCGTCAAGGTCCGCACCACCGGCGGCGGCACCGGCCCCGGCCCGCAGCCCGGCGCGAAGATCAACCTCGGCTACTTCACCGAGTGGGGCATCTACGGCCGCAACTACCACGTCAAGAACCTGGTGACGTCCGGCTCGGCCGCCAAGATCACCCACATCAACTACTCGTTCGGCAACGTCAAGAACGGTCAGTGCACCGTCGACGACACCTTCGCCGCGTACGAGAAGTCCTACACCGCCGACCAGTCCGTCAGCGGCACCGCCGACACCTGGGACCAGCCGCTGCGCGGCAACTTCAACCAGCTCCGCCAGCTCAAGGCGAAGTACCCGCACATCAAGGTGCTGTACTCCTTCGGCGGCTGGACCTACTCCGGCGGCTTCGGCCAGGCCGCGCAGAACGCCGCGGCGTTCGCCAAGTCCTGCAAGGCCGTCGTGGAGGACCCGCGCTGGGCCGACGTCTTCGACGGCATCGACATCGACTGGGAGTACCCGAACGCCTGCGGCCTGACCTGCGACACGTCCGGCTTCGCGGCCTTCAGGACGCTCTCCCAGGCCCTGCGCGCCGAGTTCGGCAAGGACTACCTGGTCACCGCCGCCATCACCGCGGACGGCACCGACGGCGGCAAGATCGACGCGGCCGACTACGGCGGCGCCGCCCAGTACCTCGACTGGTACAACGTGATGACCTACGACTACTTCGGCGCCTGGGACAAGACCGGCCCCACCGCCCCGCACTCGCCGCTCACCTCGTACAGCGGCATCCCGAAGGAGGGCTTCACCTCCGCCGCCGCCATCGCCAAGCTCAAGGCCAAGGGCGTCCCGTCCGCCAAGCTGCTGCTCGGCATCGGCTTCTACGGCCGCGGCTGGACCGGCGTCACCCAGTCCGCGCCCGGCGGCACCGCCACCGGCCCGGCGGCCGGCACCGAGCCGGGCATCCAGGACTACAAGGTCCTCAAGACCTCCTGCCCCGCCACCGGCACCATCGCCGGCACGGCCTACGCCCACTGCGGCTCCGACTGGTGGTCCTACGACACCCCGGCCACCATCGGCACCAAGATGACCTGGGCCAAGAACCAGGGCCTCGGCGGCGCCTTCTTCTGGGAGTTCAGCGGCGACACCAGCAACGGCGAGCTGGTGAGCGCCATCAGCAACGGGCTCAAGTAAGCACTGGGGCCGGCAAGAGCGCCGGGCGACATTGACACTCCCCCGGGCTTCGTCCGGGGGAACCCCCACACAGCGGGTGAACGTGGCTACGCCACGTTCACCCGCTGTCCGGGTGGGGCCGCCTCCAGCCACGCGAGGAAACCGGTCAGCGCGTCTTCGCTCATCGCGAGCTCAAGACGCGTCCCCCGGTGCAGACAGACCAGCACCACATGGTCCGCCAGGAGGGCCAGCTCCTCGTCGCTCTCCGGGATGCGGCGGCCGGCCACCTCGATCGAGGAACGCTCCAGGACACGGCGCGGGCGCGGGGCGTAGGAGAAGACGCGGAACCACTCGACGCGGTCGCCGTTGTAGCGGGCCACGCCGTACGCCCAGCCCTTGCTGCTGGGGTCGCCCTCCTCGGGCACGCCCCAGCGCAGGCTGCAGTCGAAGGTGCCCCCGGAGCGCTGGATGAGCCTGCGGCGCAGGCCGAGGAGGACGAGGGGCATCACAAGGACGACGATGATTCCGCACACAGTCAGAGCGAGGACCATCGGCACCGACCTCCTCGTCTCCTAGGTAACGGAACGTAAAAAACATCCAGATCTGCCTCAGCCGCGACCGGCTCCGGATCGCTCCGGTGCCGGCCGCGGCTGAGTGACGTCATCGCATCGCGCTGGGGTCAGCGCGCCGCCGCCGCCCGCAGTCGGACGTCTGCGCGGCGCTGCGCGGAGGCGTCCGCCTCCGACTTGGCGCGCTCCAGCGCCCGCTCCGCGCGCTGGATATCGATCTCGTCCGACAGCTCGGCGATCTCGGCCAGCAGCGACAGCTTGTCGTCCGCGAACGAGATGAAACCGCCGTGCACCGCGGCGACGACCGTTCCACCGTCACTCGTACGGATGGTCACCGGGCCCGATTCCAGCACACCGAGCAGCGGCTGGTGACCGGGCATGACGCCGATGTCGCCGGACGTGGTGCGCGCGACGACCAGGGTGGCCTCGCCGGACCAGACCTGGCGGTCGGCGGCGACCAGCTCGACGTGCAGCTCAGCAGCCAAGGGTGGCTCCTCGGGTCACCACCCGGCGGGACTGCCGGGTGTTGGTTACAAGTCTAGTAGGCGTGCGTGAGGGGACGGGACGCACCCGCCCCCTCACCAAGAGCGCGAGGCTCAGGAGACGCCCAGCTCCTTCGCGTTCTTCTTCAGGTCCTCAAGACCACCGCACATGAAGAACGCCTGCTCGGGGAAGTGGTCGTACTCACCGTCGCAGATCGCGTTGAACGCGGCGATCGACTCGTCCAGCGGCACGTCCGAGCCGTCCACACCGGTGAACTGCTTGGCGACGTGGGTGTTCTGGGACAGGAAGCGCTCCACGCGGCGGGCACGCTGGACGACCAGCTTGTCCTCCTCGCTGAGCTCGTCGATACCGAGGATCGCGATGATGTCCTGGAGGTCCTTGTACTTCTGCAGGATCCCCTTGACGCGCATGGCGCAGTCGTAGTGGTCCTGCGCGATGTAGCGGGGGTCCAGGATGCGGGACGTGGAGTCCAGCGGGTCCACGGCCGGGTAGATGCCCTTCTCGGAGATCGGACGGGACAGAACCGTCGTCGCGTCGAGGTGGGCGAAGGTGGTGGCCGGGGCCGGGTCGGTCAGGTCGTCCGCGGGGACGTAGATCGCCTGCATCGAGGTGATCGAGTGACCGCGGGTCGAGGTGATGCGCTCCTGGAGGAGACCCATCTCGTCGGCCAGGTTCGGCTGGTAGCCCACCGCGGAGGGCATACGGCCGAGCAGGGTCGACACCTCGGAACCGGCCTGCGTGAAGCGGAAGATGTTGTCGATGAAGAACAGCACGTCCTGCTTCTGGACGTCACGGAAGTACTCGGCCATGGTCAGGCCGGCCAGCGCGACGCGCAGACGGGTGCCCGGGGGCTCGTCCATCTGACCGAAGACCAGGGCGGTCTTGTCGATGACGCCCGACTCCGACATCTCCTCGATGAGGTCGTTGCCCTCACGGGTGCGCTCACCGACACCGGCGAACACGGAGACACCGTCGTGGTTGTTGGCGACGCGGTAGATCATCTCCTGGATGAGCACCGTCTTGCCGACGCCGGCGCCACCGAACAGACCGATCTTTCCACCCTTGACGTACGGGGTGAGAAGGTCGATGACCTTGACGCCGGTCTCGAACATCTCGGTCTTCGACTCGAGCTCGTCGAAGTTCGGCGCCTTGCGGTGGATGGACCAGCGCTCGCCGTCGTACTTCTCGTCGACGTTCAGCACCTCACCGAGGGTGTTGAACACCTTGCCCTTGGTGAAGTCGCCGACCGGGACGGTGATGCCCGTGCCGGTGTCGGTGACCGTGGCCTGGCGGACCAGACCGTCGGTGGGCTGCATGGAGATGGTGCGGACCAGGCCGTCACCCAGGTGCTGGGCGACCTCCAGGGTCAGCGTCTTCTTCTCGCCCGCGTTCGCCGGGTCGGCGACCTCGACGTGCAGGGCGTTGTAGATCTCCGGCATCGCGTCGACGGGGAACTCCACGTCGACGACCGGGCCGATGACCCGCGCGACGCGGCCCGTCGCCGTGGCCGTCTCAACAGTGGTGGTCATTAGTTGTCACTCCCCGCGGTCGCGTCGGCCAGGGCGCTCGCGCCACCGACGATCTCGCTGATTTCCTGGGTGATTTCGGCCTGGCGGGCCGCGTTGGCAAGCCGGGAGAGCGTCTCGATGAGCTCTCCGGCGTTGTCGGTGGCCGACTTCATCGCGCGCCGCGTGGCGGCGTGCTTCGAAGCGGCCGACTGGAGCAGCGCGTTGTAGATCCGGCTCTCCACGTAGCGCGGCAGAAGGGCGTCGAGAACGTCCTCCGCCGAGGGCTCGAAGTCGTACAGCGGGAGGATCTCGCCCTTGGGCGCCGCCTCCTGCGCGACCTCGTCGAGGCTGAGCGGCAGCAGCCGGTCGTCCAGCGCCGTCTGCGTCATCATCGAGACGAACTCGGTGAAGACGATGTGGAGTTCGTCCACGCCGCCGTCGGCCGTGTCCTTCTGGATGGCCTCGATCAACGGAGCCGCGACCTTCTTGGCGTCCGCGTACGACGGCTGGTCGGTGAAGCCCGTCCACGACTCCGAGATCTTGCGCTCCCGGAAGTTGTAGTGGGCGATACCGCGTCGGCCGACGATGTACGTGTCGACCTGCTTGCCCTCGCGCTCCAGCCGCTCGGTCAGCCGCTCCGCGGCCTTGATGGCGTTGGAGTTGAAGGCACCGGCGAGACCGCGGTCGCTCGTCAGGAGCAGCACCGCGGACCGGGTGACCGTCTCGGCCTGGGTGGTCAGCGGGTGCTTGGTGTTCGAACCGGTACCGACCGCCGTGACCGCGCGGGTGAGCTCGGTCGCGTACGGCGTGGAGGCCGCCACCTTGCGCTGCGCCTTGACGACACGCGAGGCGGCGATCATCTCCATCGCCTTGGTGATCTTCTTGGTCGCGGTGACGGATCGGATGCGACGCTTGTAGACCCGGAGCTGAGCTCCCATGAGTCAGGTCCCTTCCTTACGTCACTTGGCGGTGGACGGAGCGTCCTCGCCGAGCAGCTTGCCGTCCGAGGTCTCGAACTGCTTCTTGAACTCCGCGACGGCGTCGTCGATCGCCTGGATGGTGTCGTTCGACATCTTGGCGCCCTCCTTGATGGAGGTCATGAGGCCCTGCTCCTTGCGGTGCAGGTACTCCAGGAGCTCCTTCTCGAAGCGGCGGATGTCGGCGACCGGCACGTCGTCCATACGGCCGTTGGTGCCGGCCCAGATGGAGACGACCTGGTCCTCGGTGGCCATCGGCTGGTACTGCGCCTGCTTCAGCAGCTCGACCATGCGCTGACCGCGCTCCAGCTGCGCCTTCGACGCGGCGTCCAGGTCGGAACCGAAGGCGGCGAACGCCTCGAGCTCACGGAACTGGGCGAGGTCGACGCGGAGACGACCCGACACCTGGCGCATGGCCTTGTGCTGGGCGGAGCCACCGACTCGGGAGACCGAGATACCGACGTTCAGGGCCGGCCGCTGACCGGCGTTGAACAGGTCGGACTCCAGGAAGCACTGGCCGTCGGTGATGGAGATGACGTTGGTCGGGATGAACGCCGAGACGTCGTTGGCCTTGGTCTCGACGATCGGCAGACCGGTCATCGAACCGGCGCCCATGTCGTCGGAGAGCTTGGCGCAGCGCTCCAGCAGACGGGAGTGCAGGTAGAAGACGTCACCCGGGTAGGCCTCGCGGCCCGGCGGGCGGCGCAGCAGCAGGGACACGGCGCGGTAGGCGTCGGCCTGCTTCGACAGGTCGTCGAAGATGATGAGGACGTGCTTGCCCTCGTACATCCACTGCTGACCGATGGCCGAACCGGTGTACGGGGCCAGGTACTTGAAGCCGGCCGGGTCGGACGCCGGGGCGGCGACGATGGTCGTGTACTCCAGCGCGCCGTTCTCCTCCAGCGCGCGGCGGACCGACGCGATGGTCGAGCCCTTCTGGCCGATGGCGACGTAGATGCAGCGGACCTGCTTCTTCGGGTCGCCGGTGCGCCAGTTGTCGCGCTGGTTGATGATCGTGTCGACGGCCAGCGCGGTCTTGCCGGTCTGGCGGTCGCCGATGATCAGCTGACGCTGACCACGGCCGATCGGGGTCATGGCGTCGACGGCCTTGTAGCCCGTCTCCATCGGCTCGTGCACCGACTTGCGCTGCATGACCGTGGGGGCCTGCAGCTCGAGGGCGCGGCGACCGGACGTCTCGATCTCGCCGAGGCCGTCGATCGGGTTGCCGAGCGGGTCGACGACGCGGCCGAGGTAACCCTCGCCGACCGCGACGGAGAGCACCTCACCGGTACGGGTGACCGGCTGACCCTCCTCGATACCGCTGAACTCGCCGAGTACGACGGCACCGATCTCGCGCTCTTCCAGGTTCAGCGCGAGACCGAGGGAGCCGTCCTCGAACTTCAGCAGCTCGTTCGCCATGGCCGAGGGCAGACCCTCGATCTTCGCGATACCGTCGCCGGCGACGGTGACCGTACCGACCTCCTCGCGCGAGGCCGCGTCCGGCTTGTACGCCTGGACGAAGTTCTCCAGCGCGTCCCGGATCTCCTCCGGCCGGATCGTGAGCTCCGCCATCTGGGTTCCCTGCTCTCCTTGTTGGGCCCGAAGTTTCACTTGGGGGGTATTCCACGAGTCGGGACTCCCCCCAATGAGAGGTGAATCCTCTGCACGGCCCAACCAGGGCCGTAAGTACACGTACTGCTTATGAAATTGCTGTCAGCCCGCCATGCGGCGGCCGGCGTCCTCGATACGGTCCGCGAGCGAGCCGTTGATCACCTCGTCACCGACCTGCACCCGGATCCCGCCGAGGACCGCGGGGTCCACGTCGAGGTTGAGGTGCATCTGGCGGCCGTAGAGCTTCGCCAGGACACCGCCCAGGCGCTGCTTCTGCGCGTCGCTCAGCGGCACGGCCGAGGTGACCACGGCCACCATGCGGTTCCGGCGGTCGGCGGCGAGCTTGGACAGGGACTCGAGTCCCGCTTCCAGGCTACGTCCCCGCGGCGCCGTCACGAGGCGCGTCACCAGACGCTCGGTCGTCGCGTTGGCCCGCCCGCCGAGCAGGCTGCGCAGCAGCTCGCTCTTGGCCGAGGTGGTGGCCCTGCGATCGGTCAGCGCGGCGCGCAGCTCGGTGCTGGAGGAGACGATCCGGCCGAACCGGAACAGCTCGTCCTCGACGTCGTCGAGCGCGCCGGCCTGCTGCGCGGCGGTGATGTCGGCGGTGTCGGCCAGCTCCTCGAGCGCGTCCACCAGGTCGCGGGACCGCGACCAGCGGGAGCGCACCGTGCCAGACACCAGGTCGGCGGTCGGGCCGCCGACCTGGCCGCCGATCAGGCGCTGCGCCAGCTCGGCCTTGGCCTCACCGGCCTGCGCCGGGTCGGTCAGGACCCGACGCAGCGACACCTCGCGGTCGAGCAGCGCGGTGACGGCGGCCAGCTCCTCGGCGAGCTGCGCCGCATCCACGGACGTGGAGTCCGTCAGCGCGTCGAGACGCTCCCGTGCGGCTGCCAGGGCCTCGCGGCTCGCTCCGTGAGCTGTCATCGGGCGGCCTCGGCCTTCTCCTCGAGCTCGTCGAGGAAGCGGTCGATGACGCGGCTCTGCCGGGCGTGGTCCTCAAGGGACTCGCCGACCAGCTTGCCGGCCAGCGTGGTGGCGAGCTGCCCGACGTCCTGGCGCAGCGAGGACGCCGCGGCCTTGCGGTCGGCCGCGATCTGGGCGTGACCGGCGGCGACGATCTCCTCGCGCTGCCGCTGGCCTTCCGCACGCATCTCCGCGATGAGCGCGGCGCCCTGCTCCTGCGCCTCCTGGCGCAGACGCGCGGCCTCGTGCCGGGCCTCGGCGAGCTGGGCCTTGTACTGCTCCAGCACGCTCTGGGCCTCGGTCTTCATGGCCTCGGCCTCTTCGATACCGCCTTCGATCGCCGCGCGGCGCTCCTCCAGAACCTTGTTGATGTTCGGAAGCAGCTTCTTCCAGAAGAAGAAGAACACGATGGCGAAGGCGATGGTGCCGACGAGCAGCTCGGGGCCCGGGGGAACGAGCGGGCTCTGCTCTTCCCCGGCCGCCAGCTGTACCAGGTTGGCGATCACATCAATGCCTTTCGTCGATGCGTGTCAGTAAGAAGTGATCACTTACCGAACACGAACGGCATAACGATGCCGATGAGGGCGAGCGCCTCACAGAAGGCGAAGCCAAGGATCTGGTTGGCACGGATCAGACCGGCGGCCTCGGGCTGACGGGCCAGGGCCTGGGTGCCGTTACCGAAGATGATGCCGACGCCGATGCCGGGGCCGATGGCGGCGAGGCCGTAGCCGATGGAGCCGAGCGAACCGGTGACAGCGGCGAGGGTCTCAGTGGCAGCCATGCTGATTCTTCCTTCTCTTTCATGGACCGGCGGGGGTTGGCCACCGGACGTCTTGGGGCGTAGGGGGTTGTGCTCAGTGGTGCTCGGCGAGAGCGCCCTGAATGTACGAGCAGGCAAGGAGCACGAACACGTACGCCTGGACGGCCTGCACGAAAAGCTCGAAGAGGATCATGACGATGGTCATGACGAAGGAGACGCCGGCCGCCGGGATCATCCAGCTGTTGAGCAGGTACCAGGAGGCGACGGTGAACATGACCAGCATCAGGTGGCCGGCGAACATGTTCGCGAAGAGTCGCACGGCGTGCGTGAAGGGCCGGACCAGGGTGTTCGAGAAGAACTCGATGATCACGACGAGCGGCAGCACCGCACCGAGCGACTTGTCGTAGCCGGTCAGGTTCTTGAAGCCGCCCACGAAGCCGTGGCGCTTGAAGGTCAGCGACATCCAGAGGATGTAGACGATCGCCGCGAGCACCATCGGGTACGCGATGATCGACGACACCGGGAACTGGGCCAGCGGGATCACGGACCAGATGTTCATGATCCAGATGAAGAAGAACAGCGAGACCATGAAGGGGACGTACTTCTCGCCCTCCTTCTTGCCGAGGGTCTCGTAGACGATGCCGCGGCGGACGAAGTCGTAGCCGGCCTCACCGATCATCTGGAGCTTGCCCGGCACCACCTTGGCCTTGCCGAAGGCCGCCCAGAAGAAGCTGACGACGAGGAGGGTGGTGATGAGCGCGAGCAGCATCACCTTGTTGAACTCGAACCCGCCGACGGTGGCGATCGGCTGGAAGAGGAACGAGTGCAGGCCCGGAGCCGGAAAACCACACCCGTTGTCGGACATGATCCGACAGCTCCAGTCAAAGGCGAGCTGGGTCTGGTCAGCACTCACCGCGGGCTCCTTCGGCGTGACGCATAGGTACGGCAACCTCGTTGTGTCGGCGCGGCACGCAGCCGCGGGTCGGCACCGGACAGGTGTTACGGATGTGGGGGCGGCTGAAGGGCTTCGAGCCTCGCGAATGAGCAGGCGTCAGCTCGGATGCCCGCGCCCGCGATGCCGCAGTTGGCACCGGACGATAGCAGGACTTCTGAATGCTCTTTATCGCGCCCCTACTCGTCACGACGACGGCCCCGTCTTCTCGGGCTTGTCACCCTTCGCGGGCTCCGGATCGACATAGAAGATCTTGGCCTTCATGTGCGCCCGAGCCTGCGCGGCCATCCACACGACGGTCGCGACCACGAGCGAAAGCGCGAACGCCTTCGCGTTGAAGAGTGAGGTGTCCCTGAAGAGGGCGACGAAGATCAGAAGCAGCAGGAGCTGGGCGACGTAGAGCATCAGCCCCATGGCCTGGAACAGCTGCGGAAGCGTTTTGGCCGTCCACTGCAGGACGTACAGGCCGATTCCCATGAACAGGATGGCCAGCACCGCCCCGACCGCCGCACCGAGCGCACCCTTGCCCCCGGACACCGCACCGCTGACGGCGACGGCAACCGCACCGGCAGCGGCTGTGGGCACAGCGCACTGCAGAAGGTTCCGGACGTCATTGGACGGCATGGCGGCAACTCCGCTTTCACAGGGGGCAGGGTGTCGTCATGGACGAGCGTAGTCCCCGGGCTGAGTGTGAAGACCTCACACCAATGGGCCGTCGCACTGCGGCCCTTCGGCTCTATCCGGGGTTCTCGTGAACGGTATCACAAACTATTTGATGAGGTCTTTACCTACCTGCTGTGCTCACTGTCACACATGAGAGTGAACGCGCGCGTCTGTGCAGAATCCCGGGGAGCTTGTCTGGTAATGGGGGCTTTGCACCCCCATCACCGTCTCACGACTTGGCAATGCTCTAGTCAGATTCTTACCTTGGGTGCGACCGGGCCCCGATGGCCGTGGCGCCGTTGACGCTGATGCCGGCGCCCACCTTCGGGCGCTCCTCCTCCTCGGCCGCCGCCGGGTGCGTGTGCTCCGGCGCGGGCTCCGCCTCCTCGGCGACCGTCGGACGCCGGTACCGCGGCGGCACGAAGCGGTACGCCCAGCGCGGGGCCCGCGGCGTGAAGCGCGGCAGGAGCAGCAGCACCAGGCCGATCGTGCTGAGGAACACGATGCCGAGGACGATCCACATGGACGCCGAGTTGACGGAGTAGGCCAGCGCCCCGCACGCGATCAGCGCCGACCAGAAGTACATGATCAGCACCGCGCGGCTGTGGGAGTGGCCGATCTCCAGCAGTCGGTGGTGCAGGTGGCCGCGGTCCGCCGCGAACGGCGACTTGCCCTGCCAGGTGCGCCGCACGATCGCCAGGATCAGGTCGGCGGCCGGGATCGCGATGATGGTCAGCGGAAGTAGCAAGGGGATGTAAACAGGCACTGTCTGATGTACGGCTTCCTTCTCAGAGCCGACGTACAGATTGAGCGCGTCCGGATCAACCTGACCAGTTACAGAGATCGTGCCAGCCGCAAGTACGAGACCAATCAACATGGAGCCTGAGTCCCCCATGAAGATCCGCGCCGGGTGCATGTTGTGCGGCAGGAAGCCCAGGCACATGCCCATCAAGATCGCCGAGAACAGCGTGGCGGGAGCAGCGGCCTCGACGCCGTACGAGTACCAGATCCGGTATGCGTAAAGGAAGAACGCGGCCGACGCGATACATACCATACCCGCCGCGAGGCCATCGAGGCCGTCTACGAAGTTGACTGCGTTGATAGTGATGACCACCAGCGCGACCGTCAGCAGAGTGCCCTGCCCCTGGGTGAGTGCTACTGAGCCAACCCCCGGAACGGGCAACCAAAGGATCGTCAGACCCTGCACCACCATCACGCCCGCCGCGATCATCTGCGCGCCCAGCTTGATCAGGGCGTCGATCTCGAACTTGTCGTCCAGGACGCCGATCAGCCAGATCAGGGCCGCGCCGGACAGCAGCGCGCGCGGCTCGTTCGAGTTCTCGAAGACCTCGCTCAGGTTGGTCAGGTGGTCCGCCACCAGCAGGCCCGCGCACAGTCCGAAGAACATGGCGATCCCGCCGAGCCGCGGAGTCGGTTCCCGGTGCACGTCCCGTGCCCGGATCTCCGGCATCGCTCCCGCCACGATCGCGAACTTCCGTACCGGCCCTGTCAGCAGATACGTCACCGCGGCCGTGATGCAGAGCGTCAGCAGGTATTCACGCACGGGCTTCCCCACAGGTCTCGCTGGCCATTCCAGCCCCACACCCTAGCGAGGCACGCATATGGGTGAGGACTTCCGGGTAGCGACGATGGTTGCACGTATGGCTGTGCACGCCAGTGCGCCTACCCCGGCACCGCCCGGTCACGGCACCCCGTCCGGCCGCTCCCGGCACCGGTCCGGCCCGGCCGCGCCACCCGGTTCAGGCCGGATACGGCGGGAAACCGGCGGTCAGCTCCCGCACCTCCTCACGCGTCCTCGCGGGCTCCAGGTCGCCCCGCAGCACCCCCGCCAGCAGCATCGCGACGCGCGCCATCTCGGGTTCCCGCATGCCCTGCGTGGTCACCGCGGCCGTGCCCAGCCGCAGGCCACGGGTGTCGTCGTGCGGCAGCGCGCAGCAGTCCAGCACGATCCCGGCCGCCGCCAGCCGGCCCCGCGCGGTACGGCCGTCGACGCCGAGCGGGGCCGGGTCGGCGGTCAGCAGGTGGGTGTCCGTGCCGCCGGTGGTCACGGCCAGCCCTTCCGCGGCCAGCGCGACGGCCAGCATCCGGGCGTTGGTCACGACCTGGTGGGCGTACCGGACGAAGTCCTCCGTCGCCGCCTCCGCGAACGCCACCGCCTTCGCGGCGATGGTGTGCATCTGCGCACCGCCCTGGGTGAAGGGGAACACCGCCCGGTCGACGCGCTCGGCCAGTTCGCTGCCGCACAGCACCATCCCGCCGCGCGGCCCCCGCAGCACCTTGTGCGTGGTCGCGCACACGATGTCGGCGTACGGCACCGGGTTGGGCGCCGCCTTCCCGGCCACCAGCCCGATGGGATGCGCCGCGTCCGCGATCAGGTAAGCGCCCACCTCGTCGGCGACGTCCCGGAAGAACGCGTAGTCGATGTGGCGCGGGTAGGCGATCGATCCGCACACGATCGCCTTCGGGCGGTGCGCACGGGCCAGGGCGCGGATCTGGTCGTGGTCCAGCAGGCCGGTCTCCGCGTCCACGCCGTAGCCGACGAAGTAGAACCAGCGGCCGGAGAAGTTCGCGGGCGAGCCGTGCGTGAGGTGCCCGCCGTGCGGCAGGCCCAGCGCGAGCACGGTGTCGCCGGGGCGCAGCAGCGCGGCGTACGCGGCGAGCACCGCCGAAGACCCCGAGTGGGACTGGACGTTGGCGTGCTCGGCGCCGAACAGGGCCTTGGCCCGCTCCACGGCGAGGCGCTCGGCGACGTCCACGATCTCGCAGCCGCCGTGGTGCCGGGCGCCGGGATAGCCCTCCGCGTACTTGTTGGCCAGCGGCGAGCCGAGCGCCGCCAGCACGGCCGGCGAGGTGAAGTTCTCGGCGGCGATCAGCTGGAGCGTCGTCGCCTGCCGCTCGCTCTCGCCCAGCAGCACGTCGGCGAGCTCGGGGTCCTGGCGGCGCAGGACGTCGGCCTCGATGGCAGGGGTGACCGTCATGTCGGGCTCCGGGCGTCGCGATGTGTGGCTCGTTCGCCTCACGTACGTCCAATGTAGGCCCGGGTGGTCACTCGCGCCCGCGTTGCTACGTCCTGGCCGTCACGCCCGTCAGAGCCGTCACGACGGGGTCCAGTGCCTGATGTATCTCGTCGCCGATGGACCGGAAGAACGTCAGCGGCGCGCCGTAGGGGTCGTAGACCTCGTCCGCCTCGGCCGTCGGGGCCAGCAGCCAGCCGCGCAGCGCGGCCGAGGCGCGCACCAGGGCGCGGGCGCGTTCCACCACGCCGTCCTCGATCGGCGGCAGGGTCGCCGGGTCGATCGCCTTCACCAGGCGGGTGAACTCCTTCAGCGTGAAGGTCCGCAGGCCCGCCGAGTGGCCCATGGAGATGACCTGGGCGCGGTGGTCGCGGGTCGCGGTCAGCACCAGGTCGGCGCGGATCACGTGCTCGTCGAGGAGTTCCCGGCCGACGAAGCCGGAGGCGTCCGCGCCGAAGTCGGCCAGCACGGCCTCCGCGTTGGCCTCCATGGGCGCGCCCTCGTGGCCCCAGGTGCCCGCGCTCTCCACGATCAGCCCGCCGCCCATCGGGTCGCCGAGCCGGTCCGCCAGGAAATGCCGGGTCAGCCGCTCGGTGATCGGTGAGCGGCACACGTTGCCGGTGCTGACGTGGAGGATGCGGAAGGTGTCGCGGGGGTGGTCGAAGTCCCCCGTCTGGTCCCCGTTGCCTATGCCACGCCCCGCCTCAGGGGCTGTCAATTCGCCACCTCGAGGTCGGGTACCACCTTGCGCAGCTCGTCGGCCGGGATCGCGCCCTCGCGCAGCAGCAGCGGCACCTCGCGGGTGACGTCGACGATCGAGGACGGGACGTTGCCGGGGGTCGGGCCGCCGTCCAGGTAGACGGAGACGGAGTCGCCGAGCATCTCCTGCGCGGCGTCGCAGTTCTCGGGGGACGGGTGACCCGTGAGGTTCGCCGAGGAGACGGCCATCGGGCCGACCTCCGTGAGCAGCTCGATGGCGACCGGGTGCAGCGGCATGCGTACGGCGACCGTGCCGCGGGTGTCGCCGAGGTCCCACTGGAGGGACGGCTGGTGCCGGGCGACGATCGTGAGCGCCCCCGGCCAGAAGGCGTCGACGAGTTCCCAGGCCAGCTCGGAGAAGTCCGTCACGAGGCCGTGCAGCGTGTTCGGGGAGCCGATGAGGACGGGCGTGGGCATGTTCCGCCCGCGGCCCTTGGCGTCCAGCAGGTCGGCGACGGCCTCCGCGGAGAACGCGTCGGCGCCGATGCCGTACACCGTGTCCGTCGGCAGCACCACGAGCTCGCCCCGGCGGACGGCGGACGCTGCCTCACGCAGACCGGTCACGCGGTCGGTCGCGTCATTGGTGTCGTATCGCCGTGCCATGTCTAGCGGGCCTCCTCGTACACGTGCTGCGGGGGTGTGGTCCTGCGGGTGCTCACGGCAGCGCCTTGCGGGCGGTCGCGAACCGCGGGCGGTTGTTGAGATCGGGGTGGTCCGCGGCGTCGGTCCAGCCGCGGTCCTCGGCGAAGATCCACGGCACCTGGCCGCCCTGGGTGTCGGCGTGCTCGATGACGACGACTCCGCCGGGGCGCAGCAGCCGGTGCGCGGTGCGTTCGATGCCGCGGATCAGGTCGAGGCCGTCCTCGCCGGAGAACAGGGCCATCTCCGGGTCGTGGTCGCGCGCCTCGGGTGCCACGTACTCCCACTCGGTGAGCGGGATGTACGGCGGGTTGGAGACGACCAGGTCCACCTGGCCGTCGAGGTCGGGGAACGCGGTCAGGGCGTCGCCCTGGCGCAGTTCGACCCGGGAGCCCTCGACGTTCTTGCGGGTCCACCGCAGCGCGTCCTCGGACAGCTCGACGGCGTACACGCGGGAGCGCGGCACCTCCTGGGCGAGGGCGAGCGCGATGGCGCCGGAGCCGGTGCACAGGTCGACGATGCACGGCTCGACGACGTCCATGGCGCGTACCGCGTCTATCGCCCAGCCGGCCACCGACTCGGTCTCCGGACGCGGCACGAACACCCCCGGCCCGACCTGGAGTTCCAGGTACCGGAAGTAGGCGCGGCCGGTGATGTGCTGGAGGGGTTCGCGGGCCTCGCGGCGTGCGACGACCTCCCAGTAGCGGGCGTCGAAGTCGGAGTCCTTCACGGTGTGCAGCTCGCCGCGCTTGACGCCGTGCACGAACGCGGCGAGTTCCTCGGCGTCGGTGCGCGGCGAGGGCACGCCGGCGTCGGCGAGCCGCTGGGTGGCCCGGGCCACCTCCGCGAGCAGCACGCTGCGGGGGCTTGGGGGTCGCCCCCCAAAATGTTGCTGCACGCAAGTCCTCCGAAGTGCTCGTACGTGGGTTACGCGGCTGCGAGCCTGGCGGCCGAGTCCGCGTCGACGCACGCCTGGATCACCGCGTCGAGGTCGCCGTCCAGGACCTGGTCCAGGTTGTACGCCTTGAAGCCGACACGGTGGTCCGAGATGCGGTTCTCCGGGAAGTTGTACGTACGGATCTTCTCGGAGCGGTCGACGGTACGGACCTGGCTGCGGCGGGCGTCGGCGGCCTCCTTCTCCGCCTCTTCCTGCGCCGCGGCGAGCAGCCTCGAGCGCAGGATACGCATCGCCTGCTCCTTGTTCTGCAGCTGGCTCTTCTCGTTCTGGCAGGAGGCGACGACTCCGGTCGGAATGTGCGTGATGCGCACGGCGGAGTCGGTGGTGTTGACGGACTGGCCGCCGGGTCCGGAGGACCGGTACACGTCGATGCGGAGGTCGCCCGGGTTGATCTCGACGTCGATCTCCTCGGCCTCGGGCGTGACGAGGACGCCGGCGGCGGAGGTGTGGATGCGGCCCTGCGACTCGGTGGCCGGCACGCGCTGCACGCGGTGCACGCCGCCCTCGTACTTCAGGCGCGCCCACACGCCCTGTCCGGGCTCGGTGGCGCCCTGGCCGCCCTTGGTCTTCACGGCGACCTGGACGTCCTTGTAGCCGCCCAGCTCCGACTCGGTGGCGTCGATGATCTCGGTCTTCCAGCCGACGCGCTCGGCGTAGCGCAGGTACATCCGCAGCAGGTCGCCGGCGAACAGGGCGGACTCGTCGCCGCCCGCGCCCGCCTTGATCTCCAGGATGACGTCCTTGTCGTCGCTCGGGTCGCGCGGGACGAGCAGCAGGCGGAGCTTCTCGGTGAGCTCGTCGCGGTGCTTCTCCAGCTCCTTGACCTCGGCGGCGAACTCCGGGTCGTCGGCGCCCAGTTCGCGCGCGGTCTCGATGTCGTCGCCGGTCTCCTTCCAGGAGCGGAACGTGGCGACGATCGGGGTGAGCTCGGCGTAGCGCTTGTTCAGCTTGCGCGCGTTGGCCTGGTCGGAGTGGACCGACGGGTCGGAGAGCTTCTTCTCCAGGTCGGCGTGCTCGGCGACGAGTTCCTCGACGGCCTCGAACATCTTGGGCTCCTGATACTGCGGTGAGGGGGAAGGGCGGGCGACCAAAAACGCCGGTCCCGGCGCGCCCCTGACGAGGGGCACGGCCGTGGACCGGCGGTCTGGGGCTCGCTACTTCTTGGAGCCGGCGGCAGCCTTGCCGAAGCGGGCCTCGAAGCGGGCCACGCGGCCACCGGTGTCGAGGATCTTCTGCTTGCCCGTGTAGAACGGGTGGCACTCGGAGCAGACCTCGGCCCGGATGGCGCCGGACTGGATCGTGCTGCGGGTGGTGAACGACGCGCCACAGGTGCAGCTGACCTGCGTCTCGACGTACTCGGGGTGGATGTCGCGCTTCAAGGTGTCTCCTAGGTTCCGGGAGGGCGCCGGGTCGCCGCCGCGGGATGCGGGAGCGTGAACCGGAGCCGACGTACCAGTCTGCCAGGACTGGCGTCCTCTCCCAAAACCGGGGGTTGCCGCCTGCTATTCCTCGCGGGCCCTCACGGGCCTCCCGTACGGTCGCCCGCGCCCCTTCAGCGGGTGACCACGCCCTTGGCCTCGCCCGCCGCCGTGCCCGCGGTCGCCTTCGCGGGGATCGGTCTGTCGTTCTTCAGGGCCTGCCAGACCTGCTGGGACTTCTTCTCCTGGACCAGGACGCGGTTGGGGTCGGCCGGGTCGTACTGGACCGGCATCGTGATCATGTGCATGTTCGCGGGGGTGATGTCCTTCAGCCCGTTCGCGAACGACATCAGGGAGTTCACCGAGCCCAGGCCGGAGTCGGTCGTGACCGTCTTGGTGGCGGTGTCGGCGAGGTCGTACAGCTTCTTGGGGCTGGTGAAGACGCCGACGTCCTTGACCTGCGCGACCAGGGCCTTGACGAAGGCCTGCTGGAGCTGGATGCGACCGAGGTCGGAGCCGTCGCCGACGCCGTGCCGGGTGCGGACCAGGCCGAGGGCCTGCTCGCCGGTCAGCCGGTGGGTGCCCGCCTTCAGCTTCAGGTGGCTGTCGGGGTCGTCGATGTCCGCGGTGGTGGTGACCTCGACGCCGCCGAGTTCGTCGACCAGCTTCTGGAAGCCGGCGAAGTCGACCTCCAGGTAGTGGTCCATGCGCAGGTCGGTCATGGCCTCGACGGTCTTCACCGCGCAGGCCGCGCCGCCGGTGGAGTAGGCGGAATTGAACATCACGTCGTCGGCGGCGTCGTGCGTCTCGCCGTCGCCGTCGGTGCACTCGGGGCGGTCGATCAGGGTGTCCCGCGGGATGGAGACCACACTGGCCTTCTCATGGCCCTGGTAGACGTGCACGACCATCGCGGTGTCGGAGCGGGCGGTGCCGTCGTCGGTGCCGCCGCCGACCTTCTTGTTGCTGCCGGCCCGGGTGTCCGAGCCGAGGACGAGGATGTTCTGGGAGCCGTCGTCGGCCTTCTCGGGCCGGTCGGTGCCGAGGACCTGGTCGATGTCGACGCTGTTGATGTTGCCGTTGAGCTTGAAGTACAGGTACCCGGCGCCGGTGCCGCCCAGGACGACGATGCCCGCCGCGACCCAGGCCGTGATCAGCAGGCCCTTGCGGCGCCTGCCGCGGGGCTTGCGGCGGCGGCCCCCGGCGCGGTGGCGCCGGCCCGTGGTGCCGGTCTCTCCCGCTGTACCGGGACGGTCCGGCGTGCTCTCGGCAGACATGTGCTCCTCGGCTCTCGTCCGGTCGGTTACCCCCTGCATTCGGTTCCAGGCCCGGGGCGGGCGTCGGTGCCACCTCTCCATCGTCGCCCTCGTGGGTTCGGACGGGGAACCGGCGCACAGGGTTGCACAACGCTCTGTGCCCACCATGTGGCCCGGTGGACACAGAGCGTTGCGGATCACCTTCGGAGAGCCGCGCTCACCTGGGGCTTCAGCCCCAGAGGTCGTAGCGCTGGAAACCGGTGCCGACGGAGATCCTTGTGGCGAAGATCTCGCTGGTGGCCTTGCCGGTGCCCTTGTAGAGGTAGAGCGTGCCGCCGGAGGTGCGGGCCAGGAAGTCGGCCTTGCCGTCGCCGGTGATGTCGCCGACCGCGTCGAAGGCGTTGTAGCCGCTCCAGGTGCGGACCTTGATCCGGGAGGAGAACGCGCCGGTGCCGCTCTTGCCGGTGCCCTTGTACAGGTACACGTAGCTGTTGCTCTTGCTGCGGGCGATCAGGTCGGCCTTGCCGTCGCCGGTGAAGTCGCCGTGGCCGCGCACCGAGTTGTACTGGTTCCAGCCGGAGCTGACCTTCACGCGGGAGGCGAAGGTGCCGTTGCCCTTGCCGGGGTACAGCCACAGGTAGCCGCCCGAGTCGACCGAGAGCAGGTCGGGCAGGTAGTCGCCGTTGACGTCACCGGGGACGACGATGCGGGTGCGGGTCTTCCAGTTGTCGGCGATCTGCTTGGTCGACCAGGAGCCGCTGGAGTGGACGTAGTGCGTCCAGTACACGTCGCCGGTGGAGGCGACGCGGTAGACGAGGTCCTCGTAGCCGTCGCGGTCGAGGTCGGTCTGGAGGACGACGTTGACGCCGGTCCAGTCGCCCCAGGACTCGCGGGCGGCGAAGCCGGTGCCCTTGGAGTCCTTCGAGTAGCCGGTGCGGGTGCTCGACTCGCGCACCCACAGGTCGGCCTTGTGGTCGCCGCTGATGTTGGTGTCGTCGACGCGCGGGTACGTCGCGCCGACGTACGTGCTCGCCTTCGCGAAGACGCTGTAGGCGCCCTTGGCGACGCAGTCCTGCACGCCCCACGACACGACGCCGACGATCCGGTTGTTCACGACCAGCGGGCCGCCGGAGTCGCCGTTGCAGGCCGAGGTGGTGCCGGCGTCGGAGCCGGTGGCGGGCTTGCCCGCGCAGACCATGTGGCCCTTGACGAAGTCGGCGCCGTAGTAGCCGGCGCAGGTGCTGTCCGACTGGATCGGCAGCGTGGCCGTCTTCAGCGTGTCGGAGACGTCGTCGCTGGTGGAGCTGGTGCGCCCCCAGCCGTAGATCTTGGCGCCGGTGCCGGCCGCGTACGAGGCGGTGTCACCGGACGTCGTCATCCGGATCGGCGTCGCCCTGACCGGGTTCGGCAGCGTCAGGACCGCGATGTCGTTGTCGATGGTGCTCGCGCTGTACGACGGGTGGTTCCACTGCCGCCAGACACCGGTGACGGTGCCGCCGTGCAGGTCGGTGTTGCCCGCGCTGTCCGTGGTCGGCAGCTGTGCGGTGCCGGTGACGATCGCGCCGTTGGCGTGCCAGTCGTAGTTCTTCACGCAGTGCGCGGCGGTGAGGATCTTCGTCGGGGCGACGACGGCGCCGCCGCAGAAGAAGCCGATGTCGTCCGTCTCGGCGGTGGTGCCCCGGTCGTCGTAGTACCAGAGCTGCGCCATCCAGGGCGCCGACGTGATGCCGGTCGTCGTACCGCCGATGATCTTGGCGTCGACGGTGGGGCTGTCGCTGCTCGTGCTCAGCGACTGCTTGCCGGTCCGGCCGGCGGTGTCGTCACCGGCGACGGCACCCGCGACGCGCCGCTCCAGCTCGGCGAGCGTGGGCGCGCTGGTGGCGGGCTTCACCGTGGGCCGCGGAAGCGCGGTGGCGGCGCCCGCGGACGAGGACAGCAGCGTCGCGGCGACGGCGGCGGCGACCCCGGCCGCCGCGACGGGCAGGGCGATACGAATCCGGCGTCTGTGACGCCCGCCCCCAGACATGGCGGTACCCACTCAAGTCCCCCCTCGGGATCAGAAGTTCGGGCACGCGAGGAAAAACAGCCCGAAGCAGCGTGATCGTACACCTGTCCGAGGACAAACAAAGTGGCCGCCCTGCGAACAGGACGGCCACTCGAAAAACCCAGGACGTCAGTCGCCGTTGCCGGGCGTCGGCGTCGTCTTCTGGATCTGCATCAGGAACTCGGCGTTCGACTTCGTCTGCTTCATCTTGTCGAGAAGCAGCTCGACCGCCTGCTGCTGGTCAAGGGCGTGCAGCACCCGGCGCAGCTTCCAGACGATGGCGAGCTCGTCGGGGGCGAGCAGGATCTCTTCCTTGCGGGTGCCGGACGCGTCGACGTCCACCGCCGGGAAGATGCGCTTGTCGGCGAGCTTGCGGTCGAGCTTGAGCTCCGCGTTGCCGGTGCCCTTGAACTCCTCGAAGATGACCTCGTCCATGCGGGACCCGGTGTCCACCAGCGCGGTGGCGAGGATGGTCAGCGAGCCGCCGTCCTCGATGTTGCGGGCCGCACCGAAGAAGCGCTTCGGCGGGTACAGGGCGGTCGAGTCGACACCACCGGACAGGATGCGGCCGGAGGCCGGGGCGGCCAGGTTGTAGGCACGGCCCAGACGCGTGATGGAGTCGAGCAGCACGACGACGTCGTGACCCAGCTCCACCAGGCGCTTCGCCCGCTCGATGGCGAGCTCGGCGACCGTGGTGTGGTCCTCGGCCGGGCGGTCGAAGGTCGAGGAGATGACCTCGCCCTTCACCGACCGCTGCATGTCGGTGACCTCTTCCGGACGCTCGTCGACGAGGACGACCATCAGGTGGCACTCGGGGTTGTTGTGCGTGATCGCGTTGGCGATCGCCTGCATGATCATGGTCTTGCCGGTCTTCGGCGGGGCCACGATCAGGCCGCGCTGGCCCTTACCGATCGGCGACACGAGGTCGATGATGCGGGTGGTGAGCACGCCCGGGTCCGTCTCCAGGCGGAGGCGGTCCTGCGGGTACAGCGGGGTGAGCTTGTTGAACTCCGGTCGGCCGCGGCCGTGTTCGGGCGCCATGCCGTTGACGGAGTCGAGGCGGACCAGCGCGTTGAACTTCTCGCGGCGCTCGCCCTCCTTCGGCTGACGCACCGCGCCGGTGATGTGGTCGCCCTTGCGCAGGCCGTTCTTGCGGACCTGGGCGAGGGAGACGTACACGTCGTTCGGGCCGGGCAGGTAGCCGGAGGTCCGGATGAAGGCGTAGTTGTCGAGGATGTCGAGGATGCCCGCGACCGGGATCAGGACGTCGTCCTCGTTGATCTGCGGCTCGGACGCGATCTCGTCGCGGCCACGACGGCCACGGCGGTCGCGGTAGCGGCCACGACGGCCGCGGCGGCCGCCCTCGAAGTCGTCGTCGTCCTGCTGCCGGCCGCCGCCACCGCCCTGCTGACGCTGGCCCTGCTGCTGGTTCTGCTGGTCGTCGCCCTTGCCGCGGCGGTCCCGGTCACGATCGCGGTCCCGGTCACGGTCGCGGTCACGACCGCGCTCCCGGCGGTCCCGGCGGCGGCCCTCGCCGCCCTCGCCGCCGTCACCCTTGCTGTCGGCGCGGTTGTCGGTCTTGGCGTCGCCCTGCTGGGGCTGCTGGGGCTGCTGGGCCGGCGTCTCGGCCTTCGGCTCGCCCTTCGCCTCGGCGGCGACCGTCTCGGCGCTGCCCGAGGGAGCACCGGCGTCGGCCGTGGCGCGGCGCCTGCGGCGCTCGGCCGGGGCGTCGTCGCTGGCGGGCTGGCCGGGGATGTCGATCTGCTGCTGAGCCTGCTCGGCGGGGGCCTCGGCCTGCTTCCGCGCCTTCTTCTCGGCGGCGGCCTCGTCGCCCGTGCGCGCCCGGGAGGTGGTCCGGCGCTTCGGCTTGGCCTCTGCGGCGTCGTCGGCCTTGGCGGCCGGGGCGGCTCCACCTCCCGCCTGCGCCTCCTTGATGACCTCGATCAGCTGGCTCTTGCGCATACGCGCGGTGCCCCTGATGCCGAGGCCGGATGCGACCTGCTGCAACTCGGCCAGCACCATGCCCTCGAGGCCGGTACCGCGGCGCCGCCGGGAGCCGGCACCGGTGGCAGGCGCGGAGGCGTCCGTGGCGGGCGCGGCAGCGGTCTCCTCGACACGTGCGCCCATCAGATCGGTGGTGTCGCTCACGAAGGGTCCTTCCCTGGAGCGGACGTCGGCCTGTCTGGCTCGGCGACCGGTTGTGCTGTCCGGCTACGGTCCTGTTCTGCGTGACCGTGCCGGGGCGGTGGTCCGCCAAAGCGGCGGAAGAGATTTCTGGTGATGGCGCTTCCTCGAGCCGTGGCACCGAGTGTCACGTGGCGTGGTCGCACCTGCTCCGGAGCGTGCCCGGCGGGCCGCTCAGTGCTCACGTACCGCGTACTGCCCGCATACGAGGTAGGAAACACAGGGCGACTTGGGGGGCTTCCGGAAGAATGTCTGTCCCGGACGGGGACACGAGGCACCTCGCCATGGTGGGGTCGGGTGCAGACTTGAGATTAACACTACCGGATCCAACAAACATTCCCCCTCTCGAAATCCGGCAACCGTGTGTCAGGTCGCAAGCGGCAGCACGCTCGCTCCCTGCAGATCGAGGCCGAGCCGGTTCGCCGCCCAGTCGTCGCCGGCCAGCGCCTCGACCTTGTCGGCGGTCCCGGCGTCGGCCAGCGCCATGACCGTGGGTCCGGCGCCGGAGATGACCGCCGGGATGCCGACCGACCGCAGCCGCTCGACCAGCGCCGCGCTCTCGGGCATGGCGGGGGCGCGGTACTCCTGGTGCAGGCGGTCCTCGGTGGCGGGCAGCAGCAGTTCGGGGCGCCGGGTGAGGGCCTCGACGAGCAGGGCGGCACGGCCCGCGTTGACGGCGGCGTCGACATGCGGGACGGAACGCGGCAGCAGGCCGCGGGCGGTCTCGGTGAGCACCGGCTTCCCGGGCACGAAAACCACCGGAACGATGGAATCGGCCGGTTCCATCCTGATCGCGCGGGCCGCGCCGGCCTCCATCCACGACAGGGTGAAACCGCCGAGCAGACAGGCCGCCACGTTGTCCGGGTGGCCCTCGATCTCGGTCGCGAGCTCCAGGAGCGCCGCGTCGTCGAGGCGGGCCTCGCCGCCTATGGTCACGGCGCGGGCGGCGACGATCCCGGCGCAGATGGCGGCCGAGGAGGAGCCGAGGCCGCGGCCGTGCGGGATGCGGTTGGCGCAGACGATCTCCAGCCCGCGCGGCTGACCGCCGAGGACGTCGAAGGCGGTGCGCAGGGAGCGTACGAGCAGGTGGTTCTCGTCGCGCGGGAGGGTCTCGCCGCCCTCACCCGCGATGTCGATGTGCAGCCCGGAGTCGGCCACCCGGACGACCACGTCGTCGTACAACCCCAGCGCGAGGCCGAGGGCGTCGAAGCCCGGCCCGAGGTTGGCGCTGGTGGCGGGGACGCGCACCCGGACGGCGGCGGCGCGGAAGGCTGGACCGGCCATCGCTCGTTGACTCTCCTTGAGCTGCGTGACTGTCGAATGACGTTCGATCGGCATCCGATGGCGTACGAGAACCCGGGGGCCGCGTCGCCGGCCGGGTGACCGGCCACTTCCGGCCGCGTGGACAGCGCGGCACCGCGGCAGGTGCGGCGGGCGGGTTCGGTACAGCCTATCGAAGGAAGGTTCTGTGGCGACATAGGGCGCACAGGAGGCGCACGATGCGTGTCGCAAGCCCCCTGTGCACCCCCCGTAGGGAGACTTCCCCAGGTAAGCGCCGTCTTACGCGTCCGACGCGGCCGTGTGCGTCGTACGCGAACCGGCTCTCAGACCAGGCCCAGCCGCTCGGCCGCGGTGGCCGCGTCGACCGGGACGGTGACCGGCTGCGGAGCGCCGGCGACGGCCCAGTCCGGGTCCTTCAGGCCGTTGCCCGTCACGGTGCACACGATCTTCTGCCCCGGGTCGACCCTGCCCTGCTCGGCGGCCTTCAGCAGACCGGCGACGGACGCGGCGGACGCGGGCTCCACGAAGACGCCCTCCTGTGCGGCCAACAGCCGGTAGGCGCGCAGGATCTCACGGTCCGTCACCTCGTCGATGGCGCCGCCGGACTCGTCGCGCGCGGCCAGGGCGTACTGCCAGGAGGCCGGGTTGCCGATGCGGATGGCGGTGGCGATCGTGGACGGGTCCTTGACGACCTCGCCGCGCACGATGGGCGCCGAACCGGAGGCCTGGAAGCCCCACATGCGCGGGGTCCGCGTGGCGACGCCGTCGGCCGCGTACTCGGTGTAGCCCTTCCAGTAGGCGGTGATGTTGCCCGCGTTGCCCACCGGCAGGACGTGGATGTCGGGCGCGTCGCCGAGCATGTCGACGATCTCGAACGCGGCCGTCTTCTGCCCCTCGATACGGACCGGATTGACCGAATTGACCAGCGCCACGGGGTAGTTGTCGCTGAGCCCGCGCGCCAGGGTGAGGCAGTCGTCGAAGTTGCCGTCGACCTGGAGGATCTTCGCGCCGTGCACCAGGGCCTGGCCCATCTTGCCCAGCGCGATCTTGCCCTGCGGTACGAGGACGGCGCAGACCATCCCGGCGCGCACGGCGTACGCGGCGGCGGAGGCCGACGTGTTGCCGGTGGAGGCGCAGATGACGGCCTTGGCCCCCTCCTCCTTCGCCCTGGAGATGGCCATGGTCATGCCGCGGTCCTTGAAGGACCCGGTCGGGTTGGCGCCCTCCACCTTGAGGTGGACCTCGCAGCCCGTGCGCTCGGAGAGCACCTGCGCGGGCACGAGGGGCGTGCCGCCCTCGCGGAGCGTCACGACCGGCGTGGTGTCGGAAACCGGCAGCCTGTCCCGGTACTCCTCGATGATTCCGCGCCACTGGTGGGTCATTGCTGGTTACTCTCCTTCAACCCGCATGATGCTGGCGACACCACGCACGGTGTCGAGCTTGCGCAACGCCTCGACGGTCCCGCTGAGGGCGGCGTCGGACGCACGGTGGGTGACCACGACGAGGGAGGCCTCGCCGTCCTTGCCCTGCTGCCGAACCGTGTCGATGGACACGCCGTGCTCGGCGAAGACGGTGGCCACCTGGGCGAGGACACCCGGTTTGTCGGCCACGTCCAGACTGATGTGGTAGCGCGTGACGACGTCGCCCATGGGCGACACGGGCAGCGCGGCGTACGCGGACTCGCCGGGGCCGGTCGAGCCGCTGAGCCGGTTGCGGCAGACGGCGACCAGATCGCCGAGCACGGCGGAGGCCGTGGGCGCGCCTCCGGCGCCGGGGCCGTAGAACATGAGCTGCCCGGCGGCGTCGGACTCCACGAACACGGCGTTGTACGCGCCGCGGACGCTGGCCAGCGGGTGGCTCAGCGGGATCATCGCGGGATGCACGCGCGCGGTGACCGACGCACCGTCCGCGGCCCGCTCGCAGATGGCGAGCAGCTTGATGGTGCAGCCCATCTCCTTGGCGGAGGCGAAGTCGGCGGCGGTGACCTCGGTCATGCCCTCGCGGTAGACGTCGTCCAGCCGCGCGCGCGTGTGGAAGGCGATCCCGGCGAGGATGGCGGCCTTCGCGGCGGCGTCGAAGCCCTCGACGTCGGCGGTCGGGTCGGCCTCGGCGTACCCGAGGGCGGTGGCCTCGTCCAAGGCCTCCTGGTAGCCGGCGCCCGTCGAGTCCATCTTGTCGAGGATGAAGTTGGTCGTGCCGTTGACGATGCCCATGACCCGGTTGATCTTGTCGCCGGCGAGGGACTCGCGCAGCGGCCTGATCAGCGGGATCGCACCGGCGACGGCGGCCTCGTAGTAGAGGTCCTTGTCGTGCTCCTCGGCGGCGGCGTGCAGCGCGGCGCCGTCCTGGGCGAGCAGGGCCTTGTTGGCGGAGACGACGGAGGCGCCGTGCTCGAAGGCGGTCGTGATGAGCGTGCGGGCGGGCTCGATACCGCCGATGACCTCGACGACCACGTCGAGGTCACCGCGTTTGACGAGGGCGGTGGCGTCGGTGGTGATGAGGGCGGGGTCGATGCCCTCGCGCACCTTGGACGGCCTGCGGACCGCCACGCCCGCGAGCTCCACGGGCGCCCCGATCCTGGCCGCGAGGTCGTCGGCGTGCGTCGTCATGATGCGCGCCACCTCTGAGCCGACCACTCCACAGCCCAGCAGCGCCACCTTCAGCGGACGCGTACGCATCATCCGACCTCGTTTCCTCACATACCGAATACGCGAATACGGTTCAACCAGTCTCACTCACCGGACGGGACTTCCTGCGCCTCGTCCGGATCGTGAGACGTCTATTTCATTGTGGTGGCCGGGAAGACCGAAGATCTTCCTTGGCCAGGCGGAACCCGGGTGGGCTCCTCTCATCCCACGTCGAGACGCAGGAGATCCTCCTCCGTCTCCCGTCGGACGATCAGCCGGGCCTCGCCCTCGCGCACGGCGACCACCGGCGGGCGCGGCACGTGGTTGTAGTTGCTGGCCATCGACCGGCAGTACGCGCCCGTCGCCGCCACCGCGATCAGGTCACCCGGTGCCAGGTCGGCCGGCAGGAACGCGTCCCGCACCACGATGTCACCGCTCTCGCAGTGCTTGCCGACCACCCTCGTCAGCATCGGCTGCGCCTCGGAGACCCGGGAGGCCAGCGCGACGGTGTACTCGGCGTCGTAGAGCGCCGTGCGGATGTTGTCCGACATGCCGCCGTCGACGGAGACGTACGTGCGCAGCCCGTCGAGCGGCTTGACCGTGCCGACCTCGTACAGCGTGAAGGCGGTGGGCCCGACGATGGCACGCCCCGGCTCGACCGAGATGCGCGGCGTGCGCAGCCTGGCGGCCTCGCACTCACGGACCACGATCTCGTTGAGCGCCTTGGCGATCTCGTGCGGCTCGCGGGGGTCGTCGTCGCGGGTGTAGGCGATGCCGAGCCCGCCACCGAGGTCGATCTCGGGCAGCTCGACACCGTGCTCGTCCCGGATGTCCTTCAGCAGTCCGACGACGCGGTGGGCGGCGACCTCGAACCCGGACATGTCGAAGATCTGCGACCCGATGTGCGAGTGGATCCCGATGAGCTCGAGACCGTCGAGCCGCAACGCCCGCCGCACGGCCTCGGCGGCCTGCCCGCCGGCCAGCGGAATGCCGAACTTCTGGTCCTCGTGCGCGGTGGCGATGAACTCGTGCGTGTGCGCCTCCACGCCGACGGTCACGCGAATCTGCACGCGCTGCCGCTTGCCGAGCTCCTGGGCGATGTGGGCGACGCGCACGATCTCCTGGAAGGAGTCGAGCACGATCCGCCCGACCCCGGCCCCGACGGCCCGCCGGATCTCCCCCGCGTCCTTGTTGTTGCCGTGGAAGGCGATCCGCTCGGGGTCCATCCCGGCGGACAGGGCGGTGGCCAGCTCACCCCCGGAGCACACGTCGAGATTGAGCCCCTCCTCGTTCAGCCACCGCACGACGGCACGCGAGAGGAACGCCTTGCCGGCGTAGAAGACATCGGCGTCCGGCCCGAAGGCGGTACGCCAGGCCCGGGCCCGGGCCCGGAAGTCGGCCTCGTCCAGGACGTAGGCGGGCGTGCCGAACTCCTCGGCGAGCCGGGTGACGGGGATGCCGCCGACGACGAGGACACCGTCCTCGTCACGCGTGACGGTCTGCGCCCACACGTTGGCGTCGAGGGCGTTGAGATCGGTGGGCGGGGCGGTGTAGTGCCCCTCGGGAAGGACGTCGGCGTGACGGGGCCCGGCGGGGTGTGCGGAACGGCTCATTTCTCCGGTAACTCTCTACGTCTCAGAGGTGGTCGGGTGCGTCGATGCCGAGCAGGGACAGGCCGCCGGCCAGCACCGTCCCGGCGGCTTCGGCAAGAGCGAGCCGGGCACGGTGGGCGGCCGAGGGTTTCTCCTCACCGACGGGCAGCACGACGGGAAGGAAGGACAGCACGGCATCGGCAACGTCGACGAGGTGCCGGGCGAGACGATCGGGCGCGTACGCGGTGGCGGCGACGCGGAGGATGCGGGGGTGGTCGGCGAGGGAGGTCAGGAGGGGGGTGGGGGCGGTGATTGCGGTGAGGGCGGGGCCGGGGGTGTGGCCTGGTGCCGTGGCGGCTGTCCCGGCGCTGCCGCCGGGGTTGGCCAGGGGGCCGGGCTCGGGGGTGAAACCGAGGTCGGCGGCGTTGCGCAGGAGGGCGCGGGTACGGGCGTGGGCGTACCGCACGCGGAAGAGCGGGTTGCTCTCACGCTGGACGAGATGCTCCTCGCCGATGCGGGGCCGGTCGTGGGGCGCGGGGTACAGCAGCGCCCAGCGCGCGGCGTCACGGCCGAGGGAGGTGGGGTCGGCGGGGGCGGGGACGGGCCGGACGCGGATGTCGCCGTCGAGCGGTTGCCGCACCTCGTGAGGGCCGAGGTCGAGGCCGAGCGTGCGGAGCCACTCGGCCTCGGGCGGGGCGTCGCAGGCGACCCGCACGTCGGCGCCCTGGGCCCGCAGCAGGCGGGTGGCGACGTCCATGACGACGAGGGCGCGGATCTCACGGGGGGCGTGCAGTGAGAGGCGGGTGGGGGCGGCGTGCCCGTCGGGCAGGGCACCCCCGGCACGGTGCTCGTGTGCGTGCCCGTACCGCGCACCGAGCCGGAGGATTTCCTCGACGAGCAGGGCGGGTGCGGTGTCGCACAGCCGGATGTTGATGAACCCCGGAGGGGTGACGACCACGTCCTCGATGGCGTGCCCGGGGCCGAGGTCGAGCAGATGGGCGCGCAGGATGCCGGCGACACGGAGGGGCGGCTGTCCGGCGGGCCGGGCGAGCCGGAGGGCGACGTTGGTGGCGTAGTCACCACACCCACCGGGCCCGGGAGGCCCGACCACGACCCGCTCAGGAACGGTCACGCTCAGCTCTCCCCCGTCGACAGCACGACGCACGGCGTGCAGCACGGTGCGGGAGAGCTCGACGGGGGTCACGGGACAAGCGTATGGGAGGAGGGGGGTGGGTATGCGAACCGGTTTGGGGGAGGGTCCGGGATGTGGACGGAGGGGACCCGACAGCCATGCCGCGACGAGCCGGCGCGGCGCGCGCGGGCGTGGCGTACCGAACTGCGGCGCGCGCGGGCGTGGCGTATCGAGCTACTGACACCGCGGGACCGAACGACGTCGGCCGACGACAGCTGCGGCACCGGCTACGGCGCCGACTGCGTCGCCGACTGCCGTCAGCTACCGGCGGGCTCGGCCTCCCCGGCCCCGAGCACGCTCCCGAACCCGGATGAGCCGCCGGCGTCGCCCGCCGAACCACCCCCACGGATCCCCCGCTGCCCGTTCCGCTCGACCAGCCGCCGCACGACGCGGACGAGCTCGGCGGGCTCGAAGGGCTTGGCGAGGAACGCGTCGACGCCGACGTCGAGGCCGGCCTCGACCTCGAACTGCGTGCATGCGCTGACGATGGCGAGGGGAAGATCACGGGTGAGCGGATCGGCACGCAGCCGGGCGGCGGTCCGGAGGCCGTCGAGCCGGGGCATGACGACGTCGAGGGTGACAACGTCGGGCCGCACGTGATGGACGACTTCAAGACACTCGGCACCATCGGCCGCGGTCACGACCTCGAGGCCCTCGAGCTCGAGATTGACCCTGATCAGCTGCCGGATGACCTTGTTGTCGTCCACAACGAGGACCCGGCCCGAAGCGCCTGGCACAACTCGAGAGTAGGTCGAGACCGGTCAGCGCGTCCGGGTTTTCCCCACTTCCACCCCCTGCGGGGGACGAGGGGACGGCGGGCTGACGCGATTGGGGGCACCGGATGCCGGGGCGGCGGGGCCCCGAGGGCGATAGGGGGCGGTAGGGACGGGCGGCGGAAGCACCGAGGCCGACGTGGGGCCGAGAACCGCCCGACGTGCGGGAAACCCGTTCATGACCACCCCGGCGGAGCTGGTAGTGTTTCACCCGTCGCCGCGAGCAACACCCAACGCCGCGACACGCCCCCGTAGCTCAGGGGATAGAGCAACGGCCTCCGGAGCCGTGTGCGCAGGTTCGAATCCTGCCGGGGGCACCCTGTATGAGGTGCCCAAAGACCCCGTCACCAGCGGAAACGCTGAGGCCGGGGTCTTCGCGTATGTGCAGGCGTGTGCCGCTCGGAGCGGCTGAATGTCGGGGCCTTGCCTGCCGCGCGTTCTCCCCTCGGGGGCTCGTGTCAGCCACGGCCGCAGATCCGGCAGAGGCCGTGCCGGGCAGGCGAGCCGGTGCTCCGGTACGGCACCGCTGGGACTGATCCGGCGGACACACCGCGTAGACCGCCACCCGGCCGTCGGAGAACTCGATCCACCGATGTTCCGCCGGCACCGTATGGGCCGGCGGATTCAACTCCGGCTCCAGCAGCACCCAGCGACTTCCCGGACGGGCCTGGAGGTGACCGGCCTGCGGGTGCAACGGCGGCGAAGGCGGGCCGGGGGCGCGCCGTTCGCGTCGTGCCGAGGGACCGGCCAGTGGGGAGGACGCCGTGACCTGGGGTGATGGCCGTACCAGGTGAGGTCGGCGAAAGCCGGGGAATACGTGGCGACATCGGATAGGAGGTTGCCGTGGAGGGTGGAGACCTGGAACTGGGCGAGCTTCTGGCCGCCGCGGAGGCCGCACCGCCCGGGGAGTCCGTCGGCGTGATCGCACACGACCTGCGCAAGCGCTTCGGGGCGGAGCGTGTGTCGTTCCTGTTCGTCGATCTCATGGGGCAGCGGCTGCTGCGCCTGACCGCGCCGGCCGAGGGTGACAGGGCGGACGGCGCCGAGCGGATCGGTCTGGAGGGCACCGTCTACAACACGGTTCTCCGCAGGCAGCGCCAGCATGTGGAACCGGACGGCCAGGGCGGGCGGCGCGTGATCTCGCCGGTGACCAATCGCGGTGACTGCATCGGTGTGCTGGAGGTGACACTGCAGTACGCCGACGACACCGTGCTCGGACAGATCAGCGACGCGGCCCACGCGCTGGCCTACATCATCGTCACGGACCGGCGCTTCACCGACCTGTACCACGCGGGCCGACGCACCACCCGGACCAGCCTGGCCGCCGAGATCCAGCACCAGCTGCTTCCTTCCGCCTCCTGCTGCGAGGCCCCCCAGTTCACCCTCGCCGCAGGACTGGTCCCGGCCGACGACATCGGCGGCGACACCTACGACTACACCCTCGACCGGGACACACTGCACCTGTCCATCACCGACGCCATGGGCCACGACACCGACTCCGCCCTGCTGGCCACGTTGGTCATGGGTGCGTTGCGCGGCGCCCGCCGCAGTGGCTGCGACGCGCTCCAGCAGGCCCAGCGCGCCCACGACGCCCTGCTGGCCCACGGTCGCGGACTGGCCACCGGACAACTGCTGTGCGTCCGCCTTGAGACGGGCACCTGCGAGCTGGTCAACGCGGGACATCCCTGGCCTCTGCGTCTGCGGGACGGCGCCGCCGAGGTCGAGGAGGTCAAGCTCGCCGTCAACCTGCCGTTCGGTGTGGCGGCGCCCATCTCCTACGAGCTCCAGGAGCTTCAGTTGCGCCCCGGCGACCGTTTGATCCTGCTCACCGACGGCATGCAGGAACGCGGCGCCGCAGCTGTCGACCTGGCCTCTCTCGTGCGCGACACCCGCTCCTCGCATCCCAGGGAGGCCGTCCGCACGCTGACGGCCGCGGTACTGGATGCCTGCCGGGGCAACCTCAAGGACGACGCCACCGCCCTCATCCTGGACTGGCACGGTCCCCGGCGATGACACCGGCACAGCGGGCCGAGGGCATCTCCCGCCTGTGACCTTGATCCGGGCCCGGCTCATACCGTCTCCGGCCCGTCCGAGGTGGGAACGCGCCGTTGCGCGGCCACCGCCACGCAAGCGTACGCCGCAGCGCGGTGTCGACCACCCCCTGTGTGCGGTCGGCCTGAATCGTCCTTGTGCGGGGCAGCCGACGAGCAGCCGTGCCATGCTGCCCGGGAGACGGCGTGAATTTCTTGTGGCGATCATATGAGGGCGCATGGGGCAGACCGCGGGGCATGAGGGGCAGCGGAGAGGAGACAGCCATCCGCCGTCGGCGTCGGCCGCCTACGACGGTGACTCCTCCTGCATCGGCGCAGCGCGGCACTTGGCCGCCGACTTCCTCACCGACGTGCAGGCCGTGCACGGGCTGCCGGTGTCCGAGCGGGCGCTGGGCATGACACAGCTGGTGGTCAGCGAACTGGTCACCAACGCGGTGAAGTACGCGCCCGGACCGGTCATGCTCGATCTGCAGATCGTTGACGGTGCGGTACGGGTAACGGTGTGGGACAGCGACCCGGTCCTGCCGGACGTCGCCGCCACCGACCCGCAGCGCGTCGGGCGGCACGGCCTGGAAATCACCCTCGCCGTCAGCCAGGGCTATGAAGTCCACCGTGAACCGGTCGGCAAACGCATCACGGCAGTGATCGCTCTGGCCGACGACCCCAGCGGGAACGTCGCCGGCCGCACTGCTCCGTGAAGGGGCCGATGGCGGCGCCGACTTGCATGACAGGGCTCGCTCCGGAGTCCGAGACGACTTCTTCCTGCCGGCCCACGTTCACCCGCCACGACCGCGCTGCACGGATCTTGGTCCCGCCCTACCAGGGCAGCCCCGCGCCGACCACCACCCATCCGGCCAAGGTGAAACGACGGTCGACTCGACAGCGGGCGGTGGCAGCCGGCGCATCGCCTCTCAGTGATGGCGAGGGGCCTGCCCATCCCCACTGCGGTGCGGGGCGCGCTGAGGGCCCAGAAGTTCCGCCGCCTGGTGCTGGGTTCGGGCCGCTGCCTCCTGGGCCGCTGTCACCGCGTCGCCGAGTTCGCGGATCAGGTCCTCGTAGATCGGCGGGTGGTTGCCTTCGGTGGTCGTGCTTGTCACGGTGCCGTTTCTTCCTTTCGCTGTCGCACAGGCCCCGTGCCGTCAGGCGCGGTTGAGGCGGGCCGCTATTCCGTGGCCGACGAGGAGATAGACGACCGCCGGGAGGCCGTAATTGAGGGCGACTCGCAAATTCTCCGTGTCCATCGTGAAAATGTCCTGTGCCCATCCGGACAGCCAGTCGGCCGTGCCGTGGACGAAATCGACGAACGCGTTGGCCTGGTTCGCGTCCAGCAGGTACAGCACGATCCACAGGCCCAAAAAGCCGGCCGCGATGTCCGCGATCGTGCAGATCGTCAGGGCTGCGCGGCGTGCTGTCGCCTGGTTGTCGCGCTGCGGGCGTTCGGGGCGCGCGGGCTGCTGGTCGTAGGTCTGGTGTCCGGGTACCGGGTCAATGCCGCTCACGGGGAATCCGATCTGACGCATGGGGGACGGGGATGTTCGGCTTCTCTCCCCTTCTTCTGCGTCCGGCTGTCGCCGTTGCGTTACACCCCGGGGTTGCGCTGCGCACTTATCGATTTCTGTTCCGGTACTTGTGGATATGACTTTGTGTGTCCTTTATTTGCGGATGCGATCCTCCTTCCGTTCCGAGCCGATCCGCCGCCCGTGATACCCGCGATCCCGCGGTTCCCGCCGTCCCGCGTCATGCCGAGCGCTTGCGCGGTGCGGCCTTCTTCGCCGGTGTCTTCTTCGTTGCCGCCGCTTTCTTAGTCGTCCCGCCCTTGCCCGACGATGACGACGATGACGACGACGCCGATGCCGCCGTCGACTTCTTCGCCCCCGTCGCCTTCGTCCCCGTCGTCTTCTTCGCAGCCGCCTTCTTCGCCGCGGTCTTCTTCGCCGTCGACGTCGACTTCTTCGTGCCCGTCTCCTTCGGCGCCGCGCGGGACGCGGACCGCTTGCGCTGCGGGAGGTCGTGGACCTCGGCCTCCTCGCCCCGCGACTCCTTCGCCGCGCGGACGCTGCTCTCCAGTGCCGCCATGAGGTCCAGGACCTTGCCGCCGGTCGCCGGTTCCGGGGACTCGGGGGGTGCCTCGCCCGCGGCCTTCGCGGCGATGACCTCCTCGACCGCCTCGCGGTACTCGTCGTGCAGGTCCTCCAGGTCCACCTCGCCGAGGGTGTCCATCAGGGCGTCCGCCAGGTCGAGTTCCTTGTCGCGGACCGTGACGTCCGTGTCGGGGGCCACGCCCTCCGGAGCGCGCACCTCGTCCGGCCAGAGCAGGCCGTGCATCGCGATGGCGTCGCCGACCACGCGCAGCATGCCCAGGCGTTCCCGGCCGCGCAGCGCGAACTTGGCGATCGCCACCTTGTGGCTGCGCTTGAGCGCCTCCCTGAGCAGCGTGTACGGCTTGGCCGCCGGCGCTCCGCTCGCCGCCAGGTAGTACGCCGCGTCCATCTGGAGCGGGTCGATGCGGTCCGCCGGCACGAACGCCACGATCTCGATGGTCCTGGCCGTCGGGAGCGGCAGGTGGGACAGGTCTTCGTCCGTGATCGGGATGATCGAGCCGTCCGCGTCCTCGTAGCCCTTGCCGATCTCGGAGGTCGTGACCTCGCGGTCCTCCAGTTCGCAGAACTTGCGGTAGCGGATGCGGCCGCCGTCCTCCGTGTGGATCTGGCGGAACGAGATCGAGTGGCTCTCGGTGGCGTTGACCAGCTTGATCGGGATGCTGACCAGGCCGAACGAGATGGCTCCGTTCCATATGGATCTCACGTGCAGCACCCTTTCGACGGGGTCGACGCCGGGTTCCTCCCGATTTCATGGGATTCTCATCGTATGACGCCGATCACAGAGGTGGAGGGGCGACGGGTCGCGCTCAGCAACCTGGCGAAGGTGCTGTATCCCGCGACCGGCTTCACCAAGGGCGAGGTGCTGCACTACTACGCGACCGTCGCCGAGGTCCTGTTGCCCCATCTGCGTGATCGGCCGGTGTCCTTCCTGCGGTATCCGGACGGCCCCGAAGGTCAGGTCTTCTTCACCAAGAACGTGCCGCCCGGTACGCCCGACTGGGTCACCACCGCCGAGGTCCCCCGCTCCGAGGGGCCGGCCCGGATGGTGCTCGTGCAGGACCTGCCGAGCCTGATGTGGGCCGCCAACCTCGTCACCGAGTTCCACACCCACCAGTGGGTCGTCCAGGAGCCCGGGCTCGCCGACCGGATCGTCTTCGACCTCGATCCCGGTCCGCCCGCCACCGTCGTCCACTGCTGCGAGGTCGCCCTGTGGCTGCGGGACCGGCTGGCCGCCGACGGCATCGAGGCCCACACCAAGACCTCCGGGTCCAAGGGACTGCATCTGCTGGCCGCCGTGCGGGGCGCCTCCTCCGACCGCGTGTCCGAGTACGCCAAGGAACTGGCCGTCGAGGCCGAGAAGGCCATGCCCCGGCTGGTCCTGCACCGCATGACGCGCAGCCTGCGGCCCGGCAAGGTGTTCGTCGACTGGAGCCAGAACGCCGCCCGGAAGACCACCGCGACGCCCTACACGCTGCGCGCCCGCGCCGAACCCATCGTCTCCGCGCCCGTCACCTGGGACGAGGTCGAGGCCTGCGGCGATCCCGCGCAGCTGTCCTTCCGGGCGGGCGACATCGCGCCCCGGCTGCAGGACTACGGGGATCTCATGGCGCCGCTGTTCGACGCGGACCGTGCCGGGGCGGTTTCCTGACCGACGCGGACCGCGCCGGGGCGGTTTCCTGACCGACGCGGACCCCGCCGGACCGGCGTCCTGGCCCTTCACCCACCAGCCGGCCCCGGACGCCTCACACTCTCGCCCACGTCCTCCTGTCCCGCGCCATCGCGTGCAGGCCGTCCACGTCCCCCGGCTTCAGCACGCCGCCCAGTCGGCCCAGGCCCGGCACGTCGTCGTCCGTCAGGACGCGGGTTGCCCGGGGTGCGGCGGTGATCCTCAGGTCCGCCGGGCCGACCAGGACCAGGACCAGGCGGACCTCGGCCGTCAGCGCGTAGGTCGCCCTGGCGGCGTCGGTGCGGAGCCCGCGGAGTACGGGGCCCGGGTCGCGGCGGCCCAGGGCGAGCACGGGGTCGTTCACGGTCACCCGCTGCCTGCGGGCGTACAGGGTGCGCACGGCGAACAGGCCGCCCGGCCCGATCAGCAGGTGGTGGATGCGGCCGCCGCCGGGCAGCGGGACCGAGTGCAGCGCGTACCAGCCGGCGCCGTCCATGCGGTCCAGGGCGGTGCCGACCGTCTGTTCCGCCTCCAGGGCCCGGCGGCGCGGGTCGGGGCGCAGCCGGCGCTGCGGGCCGGGGTCGCGTTCGAGGGCGACGAGGAGGGCCTCGCCGGGGCGGTTGGGGGCCAGGTCGTCGTCCGGGTGGAGGGACAGACGGGCCAGTTCGGCGGGCGTCGGCACGGGAGGCGGGCCCACCGCGACCGGGCCGGTGAGGAAGGGGCCCAGGGCTTCCAGTACGTCGTCCCTGTGGTCGTCGCCGAGGAGGTTGATCCGGGCCGCGTCACGGTCGTACCAGGCGATGTCGCTGCCGTCGCCGGCGCAGACGTACAGCCGTTCCCGGCCGTGGCGCCATGTCGGTACGACGCGCAGGCGGCGCCGGCCGCTGTGTCCGGAGGGTTCGCTCATGCACCATCACCCCACGATCCATGGGAACAGGCGGGGTGCTGCGGGGGCAAGAACCCGGCTACCTTTGACAGGAGTTGACCTGTTCCGCCGGGCGGGGCCCCGGGAGGGGTTGGGGAGGCGCTGTTGCGTACGCGCAGGACAGAACCCGTACCGGCTCCGGATCACCCCTGGGACGAGATCGTGCCGGGGCTGTGGATGGGCGGGCACGAGTTCAAGGGGCACGCCGGGTATCCGGAGTTCGCCGTGGTGCGGGGCCAGTTCGATCTTGTGCAGTCGCTGGTGCGGTTGCCGGGGCACGGGCCCGATCCCGGCGTGGAGCACCAGGTGTGGCCGATCCCCGACGGACCGCTGGACGGGACGCAGCTCGCCGGGGTCATACGGCTGGCGGAGGCGGCGTGCGCGGCGCTGGACGCGGGCCGCAAGGTCCTCGTCCGTTGCTGTCACGGGTACAACCGGTCGGGGATCGTCGTCGCGCACGCCCTGACGCGCCGGGGGATGTCCGCCGACGCCGCGGTCCGGCTGATCCGGGCCCGCCGCTCGTCGTGGGCGCTGCACAACGAGTTGTTCGTGGAGTATCTGCGGGCCGGGCTGGCCACGGCGCGGCTGCTGGAGGAGCTCGCCGAGTAGCGCCCGCCGGGGCGTGGCGTACGGCGTCGTGCCTGCGCAGAGCGGACGTGCGCGCGAATAAGGTGGACGGGCCTGTCGTCGCCGATTCCCTGGAGCACCGTGCCCTCGCGCGTCGCCCGCCGCGTCACCGCCGCCGCCCTGCTGTGCGCGGCGGTCGCCGCGTGCGGTGACGCCGGTGGTCTTGAGGGGGCCGGGCCGACGCCGACCGCGGTCGGTCCGGCGCGGCTGTGGCCCGGGCTGACGCCGGCGTCCAGTCCCGGCTGGGACTACGACGAGGCGGAGACGGAGGTCGTGAAGGGTGTGCGCGTCCCCGGGGACGACATCCGCGGGGCCGACCCGGTCGCCGTCGTACGGGCCGAGATCGCGGCCCACCCCGAGGACTACGCCGGGGCGAGGGCGCCGTACCGCGAGACGGCCCGGCTGTTCCGGGACTGCGGCGGTCCGGCAGGTGCCGGGCGCCCGGCGTGTCCCCTGCTGGAGCCGTACTACCGGGATCTGACCGGTGACGGGCGCGAGGACATGACGCTGGGCTTCCGGTTGCTGCCGGCGAAGATGACGGCCGTACGGGTCTACACGGTGGACGACCGGCACCGGCTCGTGCGGGTCATGGAGAACGACGACGCGGTGAGCGCCGTCGAACTGGCCGGGCGGTCGGTGATCATCCGGGCGCCGTCGGAGGTGCCGGGGTACGAGTACCGGCTCCAGTGGACCTGGGACCCCGACCAGCGGGCGATGCTGCTCACGCACGACGAGATGCTGCGCACCGGCGGCCGGCAGCGCCCCGCCCGGCCCTCGCAGTCCCCCTCCCCGTCCCCCTCCCCCGCGGCGGGCGCCCCGTGAGGCGGCCCCGTCGGTCGGTCCTTCCCGGTTGGGCGGGCGCGCTCGCGGTGCGGGCGGCGGTGTTCATCACGGTGATGTGCTGTGCGCTCGCCGCGCTGCTCGGCGTCCTCGTGCACGTGTCGGTGACGGGCCAGACCGTCGGCCAGGCCCGCGACCTCGCGCTCACGCGGCTGTCGGAGGCCACCGCCGCGTACCAGGCCGGCGACTCCCCCGGGCCCGGTGCCCGGGTCGATCCGCCGGGGCTGCCGGCGTCGCTGCGGGCGCTGGCGGTGGGCGGGGAGCGCGGCACGATGGTCGCGCGGCACCACGGGCGGCCCACGATGTGGGCGGCGGGGCCCGTGGACGGCGGGCGGGCGCTGGCCGTGGCGGTCGACTACTCGCAGCAGGCCCGCACCATCGACGGCCTGGACCGGGCCATCCTGTGGTCGTCGGCGCTCGCGATCGGGGCGACGGTGCTGGTGGGCGCGTTCGCGGTGACGCGGGTGACGCGGCGGCTGCACGCCACGGCGCGGGTCGCGCGGCGGATCAGCGCGGGTGACCTGGACGCGCGGGTGGGCGATCCGCGGGCGGAGCAGGGCTCGGCGCGTCCGCAGGACGAGGTGGCCGCGGTCGCCGCCGCCCTGGACTCCATGGCGGCGTCGTTGCAGGGCAAGCTGCTGGCCGAGCAGCGGTTCACGGCGGATGTCGCGCACGAACTGCGGACGCCGCTGACCGGGCTGCACGCGGCGGCCGAACTGCTGCCGCCGGGCCGCCCGACGGAGCTGGTGCGGGACCGGGTGGCGGCCCTGCGCACGCTCACCGAGGACCTGCTGGAGATCTCCCGGCTGGACACCGGCCGGGAGCGACTGGACGTGGACACGGAGCACCTCGGCCCGCTGGCCGAGCGGGTGGTGCGGGCGTCCGGGGGCGGCGCGGAGGTCAGGGTCGTACGGGACGCGGCGGTGGAGACGGACCGGCGGCGGCTGGAGCGGGTGCTGGGCAACCTCGTGGCCAACGCGCGCCGGCACGGACGGGCACCGGTGGTGGTGACCGTCGACGGCCCGGTGGTCACCGTGCGGGACCACGGCGACGGATACCCGGACTACCTGCTGAAGCACGGACCGCAGCGCTTCCGCACCGAGGGAGGCGCCAAGGGCCACGGCCTGGGCCTGACGATCGCGCGGGGTCAGGCAGAGGTACTGGGAGCGCGACTGACCTTCACGAACGCCGAGGACGGCGGCGCGGTGGCGACGCTGCTCCTGTCGACACGGCACCCGCAGCCGGACCCGGACGCGCCACCAGGGACGAGCTGACCGTCCACCGGCCCCCACCCCTTCTCCTCTTCTCCTCGCCCCCTCCCGATGGCGCAGCGTGGCGGGCGCGGCACGGTTGGCGACCATAGCGTGAGCGATTAGTGAGGTCTTGTTCCTCTTCGCCCGCACATGGAGGTACTCCCATGTCCCTGCGTTCCCGCCTTGCCATAACAGCCGCCGTCGGCATGCTCGCCGCCTCGGCCGCCGCCACGCCCGCCGTCGCGACCGACGACTGGAGCGACGGCACGAGCACCAGCAGCAGCGCCGACGGTACCGGTGGAGGCGACGGCCCCGGCAGCGCCGACGCCCTCGGCTCCGGCGGCGACGGGGGCGGTCACCACGGCCACCACGACGGCCACGGCACCCACAAGCAGCGTTACTACAAGGGCGTCGTGACGGCCCGCACCCTCCCCCTGCGCAGCGCCCCGAACCGCGGTTCGCAGATCATCCGGTACGCCCACAAGGGCGACATCGTCAAGATCTTCTGCAAGACCGGCGGCGAGACGGTCGACGGCAACCCGCTGTGGTACCTCCTCCCGGACGGCACCTGGGCGTGGGGCTCGGCCCGTTACATCGACAACATCGGTCCCGCGCCGCGCTGGTGCTGATGTCCGAAGGACACCACACGCCCTCTTTGGGTAGGTTCCGGGCATGAGCAAGGCCGGAACGACCCTGGCGACGGCGGAGCCGCAGGCGCCCGCCGTCCGCCTCCCCCGACGCCGCGGCGTCGAACTGGCCCTCATCGTCCTGGCCGTGTTCCTCTCGGTGTACGGCTACTGCGCTGTCGGCCTCGCACGGCAAGGCTCCGTCCCGCCCGGCGCCGCCGGTTACGGCGCCGGGCTCGGCGTGCTCGCGCTGCTGGCGCATCTCGCGGTGCGCCTCAGGGCCCCGTACGCCGATCCCCTGCTGCTGCCGATCGGCGTGCTGCTCAACGGACTGGGGCTGGTGCTGATCTACCGGCTCGACCTGGAGACGCCGGGCGACCGCGGCGCCCCGGCCCAACTGGTGTGGTCGACCCTCGGCGTGGCCCTGTTCATCGGTGTCGTCCTGCTGCTGCGGGACCACCGGGTGCTCCAGCGGTACGCGTACGTGTGCGTCGCGGCGGCGCTGGCCCTGCTCACGCTGCCGATCTTCTTCCCGGCGGTGAACGGCGCCCGGATCTGGATCCGGGTCGCCGGCTTCTCCATCCAGCCCGGCGAGTTCGCCAAGGTGCTGCTGGCGGTGTTCTTCGCCGCGTACCTGGCCGCCAACCACAACGCGCTGGCGTACGCGGGCCGCCGCGTCTGGTTCGTGCAACTGCCCACCGGACGCGTGCTCGGCCCGGTCCTCACCATCTGGCTGCTGAGCGTCGGCGTGCTGGTCCTGGAGCGCGACCTCGGCACCTCGCTGCTGTTCTTCGGCCTGTTCGTCGTCCTGCTGTACGTCGCCACCGGCCGCACCGGCTGGATCGCCGTCGGCCTGCTGCTGGCGTCGCTGGGCGCGGTCGCGGTGGGCTGGCTGGAGCCGCACGTGCACGGCAGGGTCGAGGACTGGCTGCACCCGTTCGCGTCGATCGAGGCGGGCCGGGGCCCGAACCAACTGGCGCAGTCCCTCTTCGCGTTCGCGGCCGGCGGGATGCTGGGCACCGGACTGGGACTCGGACACTCGGTGCTCATCGGGTTCGCGGCCAAGTCGGACTTCATCCTGGCCACGGCGGGCGAGGAGCTGGGCCTGGCGGGACTGTCCGCGATCTTCCTGCTGTACGGGCTGCTGGTGGAGCGGGGCTACCGGGCGGGCCTGGCGCTGCGCGACCCGTTCGGCCGGCTGCTCGCGGTCGGGCTCTCCTCGCTGGTGGCGATCCAGGTGTTCGTGATCGCGGGCGGGGTGACGGGGCTGATCCCGCTGACCGGCATGGCGATGCCGTTCCTGGCGCAGGGCGGTTCGTCGGTCGTCACCAACTGGGCGATCGTGGCGCTGCTGGCCCGCGTGAGCGACTCGGCCAGGCGCCGGCACGACGAGGGACCCGGGTCGTGACCGTACGGCGGGCCACCCGCGCCCCGATCCGCCGGGACCGCGCCGCGGCCGGCGGCGTCACCGTGACCGGGGACGGCGCCATGACCGGGGACGGCGCCATGACCCGGTACATCCGGCACGCCGGGGTGTTCTGCGCGCTGCTGCTGGTGGCGCTGCTGGTGAACGCGGCCCGCGTGCAGGTGGTGCAGGCCCCCGCCCACGACGCCAATCCCGCCAACCGGCGGCAGGACATCGCCCGTTACCAGGGCCCGCGCGGCGACATCCTGGTCGGCGGGCGGCCGGTGACCGGCTCCCGCGACACCGCCGAGCAGCTGCGCCACGAGCGGACGTACGCCGACGGCCCGCTGTACGCGCCGGTCACCGGCTTCGCCTCGCAGCTGTACGGGACGTCGCTGCTGGAGCGGGCCGAGGACGGGGTGCTGTCCGGCTCGGACCCGATGCTGGCGCCGCTCCCGCTGTGGAACGACCTGACGCGGGGCCGCAGTTCGGGCGGCGACGTGGAGACCACGATCAACCCGGCGGCGCAGCGCGCGGCGTTCCGGGGGCTCGGCTCCCGCAAGGGCGCGGTGGCGGCGGTGGAGCCGGCGACGGGACGCATCCTGGCGCTGGTGTCGGCGCCGTCGTACGACCCGCAGGTTCTGTCCGGGAACGGGGCGACGGCCGCGCGGTCGTGGGCGCGGCTGAACGGCGACGGTGACAAGCCGATGCTGAACCGGGCGGTGCGGCAGACGTATCCGCCGGGTTCGACGTTCAAGGTGGTCACCGCGGCGGCGGCGCTGGACGCGGGCGTGATCAGGGACCTGGACGCGCCAACCGACTCCCCCGCCCCGTACACCCTGCCGGGGACGACGACGCGGCTGACGAACGAGGCGGACGGCTGCGTGGACGCCTCCCTGCGCGACGCGTTCACGTGGTCGTGCAACACGGTGTTCGCGAAGCTCGGCGTGGACGTGGGCGTGCGGGACATGTCGGCGACGGCGGAGGCGTTCGGCTTCAACGACGGCGGGCTGGGGATCCCGTTCCCCGTCGCGCGCAGCACCTTCGACACGTCGGTGGACGACGCGCAGCTCGCGCTGTCGTCGATCGGGCAGTACAACACGCGTGCCACGCCGCTGCAGATGGCGACGGTCGCGGCGGCGGTCGCCAACGGCGGTCTGGTGCGGACGCCGTACCTCGTGGAGCGGACGACGCGGGCGGGCGGGGAGACGCTCCGGACGGCCGGTGCGCGGCCGGTGCGGCAGGCCATGCACCCGGCGACGTCCGTGCGGCTGAGGAAGCTGATGCGGGACGTCGTGGAGCGGGGCACCGGCCGGAACGCGGCGGTGCGCGGCGCGACGGTCGGCGGCAAGACCGGCACCGCCCAGCACGGCATCGGCAACGCGGGGACGCCGTACGCCTGGTTCGTGTCGTGGGCGCAGGGCAACCGCGACATGGAGCCGAAGGTGGCGGTCGCGGTGGTCGTGGAGGACGCCTCGGCGCGCCGCGGGGACATCACGGGCGGCGGGGTGGCGGCGCCGATCGCGCGCGCGGTGATGGAGGCGGTGCTCGGCACGCGGCCGGGCCGGGCCGGCCGCTGAGCCGAGTCGCTGCCCGGTCGCCGGCGGTTCGTGGGGCCGGGTCGCTGAGCCGGGTCGTAGAGCCGGGTCGTAGAGCCGGGTCGTAGAGCCGGGTCGCTGGGCCGGGGACGTCTCGTCGCGGGGTGGCCCGGCCCGCCCCATCGGCATGGCCGATGCCGTCGTTCCGTGCGGCCCCGGGTGAACAAGTCGTGCGCGGGGGATTGACGGGCTTGCTGACAGGCAGTCTCATAAGGGAAGTGAACCGCCGGTAACCCAGACACGCCCCCGCACGACGAGGTGGAACCAGCATGACGACCCTGACGGAAGCCGACGCGCTCGAAGGGCTGCGCGACGCGCTCGGCCTGCTCAAAGACCGGGAGCAGGTGGCCGAACGGCTGCTCGACTCTTCCGCCAAGCACTCCTTCGACCCGGACAAGGAGCTGGACTGGGACGCGCCCTTCGAGGAGGGCAAGTGGTTCTGGCCGCCGGAGCTGGTCTCGCTGTACGACACTCCGCTGTGGAAGCGGATGAGCGAGGAGCAGCGCATCCTGCTGTCCCAGCACGAGGCCGCCGCGCTCGCGTCCCTCGGCATCTGGTTCGAGATCATCCTGATGCAGCTGCTGTGCCGGCACATCTACGACAAGGCGGCGACGAGCGCCCACGTCCGGTACGCGCTCACCGAGATCGAGGACGAGTGCCGGCACTCGAAGATGTTCGCGCGGCTCATCTCGCGCGGCGGGACGCCCTGGTACCCGGTCAGCCGCGTCCACCAGAACCTCGGCCGGCTGTTCAAGACCATCTCCACCACGCCCGGCTCCTTCACCGCGACCCTGCTCGGTGAGGAGGTCCTGGACTGGATGCAGCGCCTGACCTTCCCGGACGAGCGTGTCCAGCCGCTGATCCGCGGCGTCACGAAGATCCACGTCGTGGAGGAGGCGCGGCACGTGCGCTACGCCCGCGAGGAGCTGCGCCGCCAGATGGTGACGGCGCCGAAGTGGTCGCAGGAGTTCACCCGCGTCACCTCCGGCGAGTTCGCCCGCGTCTTCTCGGTCGCGTTCATCAACCCGGACGTGTACACGAACGTCGGTCTCGACAAGCGCGAGGCGATGGCGCAGGTCAAGGCCAGCGTCCACCGCCGCGAGGTCATGCAGAAGGGCGCCAGGCGCCTGACCGACTTCCTGGACGACATCGGCGTGCTGCGCGGCGTCGGACGCAAGCTGTGGCAGTCGTCGGGCCTGCTGGCCTGACCGCACCCGTGGGCCGGGGCGGGGCGGGCGGCACCGGTTACGCTGCGGTCATGACCCCGCAGGCCGCCAGCCCCGCCTACCGCCGGCTCAGCGTGGAGGAGCGCCGCAGTCAGCTCCTCGACGCCGCGCTGTCCCTCTTCGCGCACCGCGACCCGGAGGACGTCTCCCTGGACGACGTGGCGGAGCGGGCGGGGGTGTCACGTCCCTTGGTGTACCGCTACTTCCCGGGCGGCAAGCAGCAGTTGTACGAGGCCGCCCTCAGGTCCGCCGCCGAGGAGCTGGAGCAGTGCTTCGACGAGCCCCGCGAGGGCCCGCTGCTCGACCGGCTCTCCCGCGCCCTGGACCGCTATCTCGCGTTCGTCGCCGACCACGACACCGGCTTCAGCGCCCTGCTGCGGGGCGGCAGCGTCGCCGCGACCTCCCGCACGAGCGCCATCGTGGACGGCGTGCGGCGGGCCGCCGCCGAGCACATCCTCAGCCATCTCGGCGTCACCGAGCCCGGCCCCCGGCTGCGCATGACGGTCCGCATGTGGATCACGGCCGTCGAGGCGGCGTCCCTGATCTGGCTCGACGAGGGCAAGCAGCCGCCCTCCGACGAGCTGCGGGACTGGCTCGTGGAACAGTTCCTGGCGGTGCTGTCGGTGACCGCGCGCCGCGACCCGCAGACCGAGGCGCTGGTCCTGGCGCTCGCCGGGGATGTCTGACACTGGTGGCGTGAAGAGCGAAGACACCCCGTTCGAGGGCGGCCCCATGGACGGCCGGGTGCTGCCGGTGCTGACCGGCATGACCGGCCACCCGCCCAAGACCTACCGCATCCCCGTACCGGACCCCCGCGGCGGCCCACCCACGGTCCTCGTCTACCGGCGCGTGCCCCGGGACCCGGACGGACGCGTCGGGCTCACCCGCCGCTGGAAGTACGCGTACGACCCCGGGGGCGCGGGCGGCGGCCGCCCGAAGTGGCCGTGGTCCAGACCGGCACCCCGGCCGGACGCCACGCCGGGCGGCAAGCCGGAGGACACCGACGGGTGACGGGGTTGCGCCGAACCGCGCACACTCGGCGCGCGGCCCGCGCGGGCACGGCAGATGCTCGCGGTGCGGAGCGGAGAAGCCGCCCGCACCGGAGGTGATGACGTGTCAGGAAGGCTTCTGCGTCTGGTCTGTGCGGCTGCGGTGGCGACCCAGGCCGTCCTCGTCGCCGTCCCGGCGGCGGCCGAACCGGAACCGGTGGAAACCGGCGAACAGTCCGCCACCGAGCCGGTACCGGACGAATCCGGCGGACAGTCCCCGGCCGAGGCGGAACCGGCCGAGCCCGGTGAGCGGTCCGTGGCCGAGCTGCTGACGGACCTTCAGCGGCTGTACCGGGACGCCGAGCGGGCCACCGAGGCGTACAACGCGACCGAGGAGAAGCTCAGGCAGCGGCGCGCCGAGACCGCGCGCCTCGAACGCGAACTCGCCCGCGCCCGGCTGAGACTGCACGACAGCCGCACCGCCGCCGGACGGCTGGCCCGCCAGCAGTACCAGAGCAGCACCGACATCTCGCCCTACGTACGGCTGCTGCTGGCCCGCGATCCGCAGCGCGCGCTCGACCAGGGGCATGTGATCGGGCAGGTGGCCCGCGGCCGGGCCGAGACGGTGGACCGGCTCACCGGCAGCGAGCAGAAGGCGGACGAGCTGGCCCGCAAGGCACGCAAGGCCCTCGACGACCAACTCGTCCTGGCCGAGCGGCGGAAGAAGGAGCGGGACGACGTCCGGCGGCACCTGAAGGACGTCGAGGAACTGCTCGCCTCGCTCACCGCCGACCAGCTCGCCGAGGTCGCGAAGCTGGAGAGGGACGGGATCGCGAAGGCGCAGGAGCGGTTCGTGGCGTCCGGGGCGCTCAGCAGCGTCGGGCGGCCGACGGCGGCCGGCGAGCGGGCGGTGCGCTTCGCGGTGCGGCAGATCGGCAAGCCGTACCAGTGGGGCGCCGAGGGGCCCCGGGCGTACGACTGCTCGGGGCTGACCTCCGAGGCCTGGGCGCACGCCGGCCGGTCCGTGCCGCGCACCAGCCAGGAGCAGTGGGCGCGGCTGGAGCGGGTCCCGCTGCGGGAGCTGCGGCCCGGCGACCTCGTCGTGTACTTCCCGGAGGCCACGCACGTCGCCCTCTACCTCGGCGACGGCATGGTCGTGCAGGCGCCGCGGCCGGGCGCGAGGATCAAGGTGTCGCCGATCGCGGCGAACCCGGTGCTGGGCGCGGTACGCCCCGACCCGGGCGGGGAGCCCGTGGCGCACTACGCGCCGCCGGAACTCCCCGAGGGTGCCACGGACGGATCGGACGAGGGCTACGCGCCCGCCGCTCCGGAGACCTCCATCAGGTAGGCCTGGGTCTTCTCGGGCTCGTAGAAGAAGTTCTCGAAGTCGGCCGGGTTGTTGAAGCCGTTGGCGAAGCGGTCGGCGACCGCCTGGATCTCGCCGCCCGCGCCGATCAGGTTCAGGACGTGCTCCGGCGGCGGGGCCAGCATCGTGTTCGTCCACTTGGTGACGTGCTGGGCCGTGTCCCAGTAGCGGGCGAAGGTCTGCTCCATCCAGGCCTCGTCGAACGGCTTGTCGCCGTGCTCCAGGATCGAGGCGAGGTAGGCGGCGGCGCACTTGGACGCCGAGTTGGAGCCCTGGCCGGTGACCGGGTCGTTCGCCACGACGACGTCGGCGACGCCGAGCACCAGGCCGCCGCCGGGCAGCCGGCCGACGGGCTTGCGGACGGTGGGGGCGTAGCGGCCTGCGAGGGTGCCGCCCGCGTCGGTCAGTTCGACCTTGGTGGCCCGCGCGTACTCCCAGGGGACGTACCGCTCCATGAGTTCCAGGGTCAGGGAGAGGTGCTCCGCCGGGTCCTTGACGCCGTTGAAGACGTCCAGCGGGCCGCCGGGTATGCCCTCCCAGAACAGGATGTCGGCGCGGCCCGAGGTGGTCAGGCACGGCATGACGAACAGCTCGCCGACGCCCGGCACCAGGTTGCAGCGGACGCCCTCGGTGTCCGGGTGCTCCGGACGCGGGGCGAGGCCGTGCACGTAGGCGACGGCGAGGGCGCGCTGCGGCTCGCTGTACGGGGAGCGCTCCGGGTCGCGCTCGAACATCTGGACCAGCTCGCCCTTGCCCGCGGAGACGAGCACGAGGTCGTAGGCGCGGGAGAAGTAGTCGAGGTCGCCGACCGCCGCGCCGTGGATGACGAGCTGGCCGCCGCGCTGCGCGAACGTCTCCATCCAGCCGGCCATCTTCACGCGCTGGTCGATGGACTGCGCGAACCCGTCGAGGTGACCGAGCCAGTCGATGGCGCGCTGGGCGGGTCCCTCGGCCCACGAGCCGGGTGCCGCGACCGAGACGCCGAGTCCGCGGATCTTCGGGGCCTGGGACTCCCAGAAGTTCAGCTGGAGGTCGCGCTCGTGCTGCAGCGCCGTGTGGAACATGCACTGCGTCGACATGACCCGTCCGGCGCGGATCTCGTCCGCGGTCCGGTTGGACATCAGGGTGACCTCGTACCCCTGCGACTGGAGTCCGAGGGCGATCTGGAGGCCGGACTGACCGGCTCCGACGACGAGTATCTTCCGCATGCGGGTGGTTCTCCTACTCGGGGGTTTCGTCGAGCGCGTGACCGACGAGGGCCAGGAGGGTCTCGATCACCGAGATCCGGCGGCGCGCATCCATGATCATTACAGGTACGTGCGCCGGGATCGTCAGCGCCTCCCTGACATCCTCCGGCTCGTACAGCCGACTGCCGTCGAAGTGGTTGACCGCGACGACGTACGGCAGCCCGCAGCTCTCGAAGTAGTCGAGCGCGGGGAAGCAGTCCTTCAGTCGACGGGTGTCGGCCATCACGACGGCACCGATCGCGCCGCGCACCAGGTCGTCCCACATGAACCAGAACCGCTGCTGGCCCGGCGTGCCGAACAGGTAGAGCACCAGGTCGTCGTCGAGCGTGATGCGGCCGAAGTCCATGGCCACCGTGGTGGTCACCTTCTCCGGCGTGGCCGTGAGGTCGTCGGTCTCCTCACTGGCCTCGGTCATCAGCGCCTCTGTCTGCAGAGGCGTGATCTCCGAGACGGCGGAGACCAGCGTGGTCTTGCCGACGCCGAAGCCGCCCGCCACCACGATCTTCGTCGCGATCGGGGCCCGGGCCCGGTCCGCCTGCCAGGGCTGCAACGGCTCGTCGGGTTCGACGAGTGGGGAGACGCCAGCAGCGGCGTCAGAGACGACGGAGTCCACTCAGCACCCTTTCCAGCAGAGCGCGGTCCGGCCGGCCCGCGCCATGGCCGGTCCCGGTCCCGTACACACGGATTTTTCCCTGGTCCGCGAGGTCGCTCAGCAGCACGCGGACCACACCGAGCGGCATTTTGAGCAACGCGGCGATCTCGGCCACCGTGCGCATCCGGCGGCACAGTTCGACGATGGCCCGCATCTCCGGCATCACGCGGGAGGTGAGCGTACCGTTCGTCAGCTCCCGGCGTTCCTCGGGGGCTTCGAGAGCCGCCGTGCTGGCCACGAACGTCTCCACGAGCAGCACGTGCCCGAAGCGGGTGCGGCCACCGGTGAGCGAATAGGGGCGGACGCGGGCGGGTTTGCGCTCCCCGCCTCGTTTGGGGAGGTTGTGCTTGGGACTGCTCATCGGTCACTCCCCGTCGACTCGGACTCCAGGGATTTTCGGAGCTCGCTGCGGAGTTCGGGCGTCAGGACGTGTCCGGCGCGGCCCACGAACAGGGCCATGTGGTACGCCACGACACTCATGTCGCAGTCCGCGGAGCCGTGCACGCCGAGCAGCGAACCGTCGCTGATCGACATGACGAACAGGCTGCCCTCCTCCATCGCCACCATGGTGTGCTTGACGGAGCCGTAGTCCATCAGCTTGGCGGCGCCGATGGTGAGGCTGCCGATGCCGGAGACGATGGTGGCGAGGTCCGCCGCCGAGCCGCGTGGGCCGCCGGCCCGGTCGCTGCGTACCTCACGTGCCTCGGCGTTGCGGCCGGGGTCGGAGGACAGCAGCAGAAGTCCGTCGGAGGAGACCACCGCGACCGAGAGGAGGCCGGGCACCTCCTCGACGAGGTTTGTCAGCAGCCAGTGCAGATTGCGGGCCTCGCTGCTCAGTCCGAAGGTACTGGGCGCTGTCAACTGCTTGCCTCCTCGACGGTGCCCCCGTTGGCTACTTCGGATTCCGCTGGTTCCGACGTCGTTCCAGCCATCGGCGCCTTGGTGTGGGTGGTCTGTTCGGCGATCTCCGCCTCCACGTCACGGCGCCCGGCCTCCGCGCCCTGGCGGAACCCGCCCAGGCGGCGGCGCAGCGCGTCGGCGTCGACGGTGCCCGTGCGCGGTCGCGGTGCCGCGGCGGGCGCGCTGATCTTGGGGGTCCGCTTGGGCAGCCCCTTCTCGGTGACCCGCTCCTCGGACTCCTCGCCCTGGTCGGAGGCGCGCTCGTGCGTGTCGGGCCCGATGGCGTACGGGTCGGGGGTGGCGGCCGGGGCCGCCGGGGGCTCGGTGCGGGTCTGGCCCGGGACGAACGCGGCCGCGGGGGCCTCGCCGTCCGGCCGCGGGGCGGCCTCCGTGCCCGGGGAGACCGCGTCGCTGGTGCCCGTGCCCGTGGTCGTGGGCGCGGCCGGGGTGACGGTCTGGACCTCGGGGAGCAGCAGCTCCATGGTGGTCTCGGCCGGGCTCTCGGGGACGGGGTCACCGGCGTGGGCGTCCGGTCCGTCCTCGGACTCGTCGCGGGCGGGGGTGCCGCCGGGGGCGGGCGCGGGCGGGGTCCGGTCGGCGCCGGCCGCCTCGGCGTCGGCGTCCTGCCCGGCGTCCTGCTCGGCGCGCTGCCGGGTGGCCGCCTCCGACCGCTCCACCGCCCGTTCCGCCAGCGCGACCAGGGGGTCTCCGTCGCCGCCGACCAGGCGGCCGGGGATCGTGTTGGAGTTGGCCTCCGCGTCCGCGCCGGGCAGGGCGACGGGGTGGCTGCCGCCGGCCGGGGTGGACAGCTTCGGGGCGCCCGGCGCCGCCAACAGCCCCTTGGGCAGCACGACGACCGCCGCGACGCCGCCCTGCTTCTGCTCGCGCAGTTGCACCCGGGCGCCGTGCCGGTGGGCGAGGCGGGCCACGACGTAAAGGCCGAGTCCGAGACCGTCGTCGTCCTCGTGGTCGTACGGCGCTTCCGGGTCGAAGTCGGCGAGGCGGCTGTTGAGGCGCTCCATGCGCTCGTCGGTCATGCCGATGCCCTCGTCCTGGACGGAGAGCATGACCTCGCCGTTCTCCAGGAGCCAGCCGGAGACCTCGACGGGCAGGTCGGGCGGGGAGAACGAGGTGGCGTTCTCCATCAGTTCGGCCAGCAGGTGGGAGAGGTCGTCGGCGGCGAAGCCCGCCACGTGCGCGTGCGGCGGCAGCGCGGCGATGCGGACGCGCTCGTACCGCTCGATCTCGCTGACCGCGGCCCGGACGACGTCGACGAGCGGCACGGGGCTGGAGCTGTGGTGGACGTGCTCGGTGCCGGCGAGGACGAGGAGGTTCTCGCTGTGCCGGCGCATGACGGTGGCGAAGTGGTCGAGCTTGAACAGCGTGGACAGGCGCTCCGGGTCCTGCTCGCGCTCCTCCAGGCTCTCGATGACGGAGAGCTGCCGCTCCACCAGGCCGAGGGTGCGCAGCGCGAGGTTGACGAAGGTGCCGCCGATGCTCTTGCGGACGACGTCCAGCTGGGCGGCGGAGGCGGCGAGTTCGGCGCGCAGTTCCTCGCGGGCGTCGGCCATCTTCTGCCGCTGGCCGACGAGGTGCTTGCGGTCGGCCTCCAGGGTGGTCACGCGCTCGGCGAGGGCCACGGCCCGCGCGTGCAGGGCGTTGACGGAGCGGACGGCCTGGGCGAACTCGTCGTTGCGGCCGGTGAAGGCGACCGGTTCCTCGGCGGCCGGGTCCTCCGCCTGCGCGAGCCGGGCCGAGCCGCGGCGCAGCACGGACAGCGGGCGCGTGAGGGTGCGGGCCATGCCCGTGGCGATGCCGATGGTGAGCAGCATGAGGGCGCCGAGCAGCGCGATGCGGATCTCCAGCGCGGTGACGTCGTCGTCGCGCAGCTGGGCGAGGTCCTTGGTGCGCTTCTCGTAGAGGGCCGACTCCACGCCGCGCATCAGGTCGACGCGGGCGGACAGCGCGGCGTCCAGCTTCTTGGTGCTGGTGGCGAGTTCGGCGTCGGAGAGGGTCGGCTCGTCGGTGAGGTCGGCGAGGTACTTGTCCGCGGAGTTGACCTCGGGGCCGGTGATCGTGGAGTCGTACGAGGCGCGGGCGGACTTCGGGGCCGTGGCGTGGAAGTCGGCGAGCGCGGCGGCCGAGCGCACGTGGGCCTGCCGGGCGGCGGCGGTGAGCGCGTCGCGCTGCTTGGCGTCGGCGTCGGAGGAGGCCGTGACGGGCAGTCCGGTGACCGGGTCGATGACGGTCCGGGTGCCGCGCGGCACGCCGAGGGCGGCGAGCAGCAGGCCGCGGGCGGAGGCGGCCTGCTGGACGGCGGAGTCCAGTTCGGCGAGGGCGTAGGCGCTGGAGCCCGCGCGCGGCGGCATCCGCTCGGCCAGCTGCTCGGCGAGCCGGTGCAGTTCGTTGATGGCGGCGGAGTACGCCTGGTGCGCCTCCAGGGCGGTGCTCTTGCCGGTGAGGGCCGCCCGCCTGACGGTCGCGATGCCGTCGAGGTCGGCGCGGAGCGAGGCGGGGGTGTCGGGGTCCGCCCGCAGCTCCTCGACCTGCCGGTCGACGCGGGCGCCGCGCTGCTCGGAGGGTGCCTTGGCCTCGGGCCGGCCGGCGGCGACGTAGGAGGTGACCTCGTCGCGCTCGTCGGCGAGGGAGTGGGCGAGGGTGAGGGCGTCCTGGGTCTGCTCGGCGAGCGTCACCAGGTCCTGGGAGTCGCTCAGCTGTCCGGACGCCGCGACGACCGAGGGCGCTCCGGCCCCGGCGATCGCGGCTGCCACCACCGCGACGGCGACGATGAGGCGGTTGCGTACGTGGGTCGGACGCCCCTTCCCCACGGGCGTGTTGGGGGTTTCCTCACCGCTTCCCGCGGGGGCCGTCTGCTTGCCTGTGCGACGAGGCCGCGTCTTCTGCACCGGTGCTCGCATTCCTGACTCGTGTACCCATGGGCCCGGGTGACGCCCCGTCAACCGGCGCGTACCCCCGGTACATTTCCCGACCCTCCCAGCGCCGGTGGGCAGTGCACGCGCATCACCTGACCCGCCACCCGAAGGAGTGAACCCCGGACGGGAGTTGGGGGGCAAGTTCCTCCGGCTTGTGCAGCGGCCCTTGTCGGCGGGCCGGTTGGACGTCTGCGGCGGGCGGTGGCAATATTTGCCGCCGCCGATTCCCGGAGTGCAGCATTCCCCCGCAAATCAGACCTCTGACCTGCACGGGTGTGCCGTTTCGGCAACTGTCGACACCACTTTGCGGACGTTGTGAAGGGCTGGTGCAGACTGGCCGGATGCGTACTGAACTCGTCTCGCAGCCCGGCACCCCGGACCGCCCCAACGAGGACTTCGCGAGCGTCGGACTACCGGCTTCCGGGCAGGGCGGTTCGGTCGTCGTGCTGGACGGGGTGACGCCGCCGGCCACCGGAACGGGGTGTCTGCATTCCGTCCCCTGGTACACGGCGCGCCTCGGTGGAGCCCTGTCGGAAATGACTGTTTCGCTCCCTGATGTACCTCTGGTCGAGGTCTTGGCCCGTGCCATCGCTCGTACCGCTGCCACGCACGGCGAAACCTGTGACCTTTCTCACCCTCGTACGCCGCAGGCGACGGTGGTTCTGGCCCGCTGGTCCCCGGCCGCGGTCGAGTACCTGGTGCTGTCCGACTCGGCGCTGCTGGTCGAGTCCCCGGACGGCGCGGTGACGGCCCTGCTGGACGACCGGCTGGCCCGCCTCCCGCGCTCGGCGCTGGCGACGGACGCCCTGGTGGACGCCACGGTCCGGAACAAGGAGGGCGGCTTCTTCACGGCCGCCGCCGACCCGTCCGTCGCCCGGCGCGCGGTGACCGGCACCCTGCCGCGCGAGGAGGTCCGCTCGCTGACGGCGCTGACGGACGGGGCGGCGCGGTGGGTGGAGACGTTCCGCGAGGGCGACTGGGCGGACTGTCTCGCCCTGGTGCGCAAGGAGGGTGCCCAGGCCCTGGTGGACCGGGTGCGGGAGCTGGAGCGGGCCGACCGGGAGCGGCGGGAGTTCCTGGGGCGCGCCAAGGCGCACGACGACGCGACCGTCGTCCACGCGGAACTGGCGGCCCGGTAGGGCGTCACTTCTCCATCTGCCGGTTGAGCTCGTGCAGCAGCCGGGCCAGCTCCGTGACCTCGTCGGGGTCCCAGTGGGCGAGGCGGCCGGCGTAGCGGGCGCGCCGGGCCTCACGGACCCGGCCGACGCGGGTGCGGCCCTCGGGGGTGAGCTCGACCAGCCAGGCGCGTCCGTCGGCCGGGTCGGGCTCGCGGGCGACGAGGCCCAGCTCCTCCAGGGCGCGCAGCTGCCGGGACATGGTCGCCTTGCCGACGCCGATGTAGGCGGCGAGGTCGGTGGCGCGCTGCTTGCCGCACTCGTCGAGCCGCACGAGCAGGCCGTACGCGGACGGCTCCAGGTCGGGGTGGACCTCGCGGGCCATCTCTCCCTGGTTGGCCCGGGCGCGGCGCAGCAGGACCGTCAGCTCGCGCTCCAGTGCGAGGAACGCGGGCTGGTCAACGCCGTTTCCGGCCATCCCCGACCGGTCTCTGCGTCCTTCGCCGTTCCCGTCTCCGTGCACGTCAGCCCCTGCCTCGGTTTCCGCTACTGAAAGTTTCCGCCCTGTGCGGCCGTCACCGCAGCTCCGCAGTATTTCGCAGGTCGAGACCAACGGCGGCGGGAGGGTGCCCGCAGCGCGTCGGGCGCGCTCGCCCCCGGCCGCCGCCGGTCCCGCGCGACGGCGAAGGCCCGGGCCTCGGTCACTGGCCCGGGCCTTCGCCCCTCGTCCGGTCACCGCGGGCGCACCCCGCCGGCGACCGCGGTGGTCACACCGCGACCGGTACCTCCGGCGTCGCGCCGCTCGTGGCCGGGGACAGGGCGAGTTCCAGCACCTGGCGGACGTCCGTCACCGCGTGGACGTCGAGCTTGTCCAGGACCTCGGCCGGGACGTCGTCCAGGTCGGGCTCGTTGCGCTTGGGGATGACCACGGTCGTGACGCCCGCCCGGTGCGCCGCGAGCAGCTTCTGCTTGACCCCGCCGATCGGCAGCACCCGGCCGGTCAGCGAGACCTCGCCGGTCATCGCGACGTCCGTGCGGACCAGGCGGCCGGAGAGCAGCGAGGCCAGCGCGGTCGTCATCGTGATGCCGGCGCTCGGGCCGTCCTTGGGGACCGCGCCCGCCGGGAAGTGGATGTGCACGCCCCGGTCCTTCAGGTCGCCGACCGGCAGTTCCAGCTCGGCGCCGTGGCTGCGCAGGAAGCTCAGCGCGATCTGCGCCGACTCCTTCATCACGTCGCCCAGCTGGCCGGTCAGGGTCAGGCCCGAGGCGCCCGTCTCCGGGTCGGCCAGCGACGCCTCGACGTAGAGGACGTCGCCGCCCGCCCCGGTGACCGCGAGGCCCGTCGCCACGCCCGGCACCGCCGTGCGCCGCTCGGCCGGGTCCTGCGCCGACTCGGGCACGTGGTGCGGCCGGCCGATCAGACCGCGCAGGTCGTCCGCGCCGATGGTGAACGGCAGTTCCCGTTCGCCCAGTTCGTGCTGGGCGGCGACCTTGCGCAGCAGCCGGGCGAGGGAACGCTCCAGGTTCCGCACGCCCGCCTCGCGCGTGTACTCGCCGGCCAGCCTGCGCAGCGCGGCCTCGTCGATCGCGACCTCGTCCGCGCCCAGGCCGGCCCGCTCCAGCTGACGCGGCAGCAGGTGGTCGCGGGCGATGACGATCTTCTCGTCCTCGGTGTAGCCGTCCAGGCGGACGATCTCCATGCGGTCGGCGAGCGCCTCCGGGATCGCCTCCAGGACGTTGGCGGTGGCGAGGAAGACGACGTCGGACAGGTCGAGCTCGACCTCCAGGTAGTGGTCCCGGAAGGTGTGGTTCTGCGCCGGGTCCAGCACCTCCAGCAGGGCGGCCGCCGGGTCGCCCCGGAAGTCCGAGCCCACCTTGTCGATCTCGTCCAGCAGCACGACCGGGTTCATCGACCCGGCCTCCTTGAGGGCGCGGACGACCCGGCCGGGCAGCGCGCCGACGTACGTACGGCGGTGGCCGCGGATCTCGGCCTCGTCGCGGACGCCGCCGAGGGCGACCCGGACGAACTTGCGGCCCATGGCGTGGGCGACGGACTCGCCGAGGCTGGTCTTGCCGACGCCGGGCGGGCCGACGAGGGCCAGGACGGCACCGCCGCGCCGGCCGCCGACGACGCCGAGGCCGCGCTCGGCACGCCGCTTGCGCACCGCCAGGTACTCGGTGATCCGCTCCTTGACGTCCTCCAGGCCCGCGTGCTCGGCGTCGAGGACGGTCTTGGCGTTCTGGATGTCGTACTGGTCCTCGGTCCGCTCGTTCCACGGCATCTCAAGGACCGTGTCGAGCCAGGTGCGGATCCAGGAGCCCTCCGGCGACTGGTCGGAGGCGCGCTCCAGCTTGTCGACCTCCTTCAGGGCCGCCTCACGGACCTTCCCGGGCAGGTCGGCGGCCTCGACGCGGGCCCGGTAGTCGTCGGACTCCTCGCCCTCCTGCTCGCCGTTGAGCTCGCGCAGTTCCTTGCGGACGGCCTCCAGCTGACGGCGCAGCAGGAACTCGCGCTGCTGCTTGTCGACGCCCTCCTGGACGTCCTTCGCGATGGACTCGGCGACGTCCTGCTCGGCGAGGTGGTCGCGCAGTTGCTGGGTGGCGAGCTTCAGACGGGCGACCGGGTCGGCGGTCTCCAGGAGCGCCACCTTCTGTTCGGTCGTCAGGAACGGCGAGTAGCCGGAGTTGTCGGCGAGGGCGGACACGTCGTCGATGGCCTGTACGCGGTCGACGACCTGCCAGGCGCCGCGCTTGCGCAGCCAGGCGGTGGCGAGGGCCTTGTACTCCTTGACCAGTTCGGTGACGTGCCCCGGCAGCGGGTCCGGCACGGCCTCGTCGACCGTCGTGCCCTCCACCCACAGCGCCGCTCCCGGGCCGGTGGTCCCGGCGCCGATCCGCACGCGGCCGCGGCCACGGATCAACGCGCCCGGGTCGCCGTCGGCCAGCCGGCCGACCTGCTCGACGGTGCCGAGGACACCGATGCCGGCGTACGTCCCGTCGACGCGTGGCACCAGCAGCACCCTGGGCTTCCCGGCTTCCGACTTGGCGGCGGCCTGCGCGGCCTCCACCGCGGCACGCACCTCGGAGTCGCTCAGGTCCAGCGGGACCACCATCCCGGGCAGGACCACGTCGTCGTCGAGCGGCAGCACGGGCAGGGTGAGCGGTGTGAACTCCGTGGACTCAGCAGCCATGATCTCCCCTTCGGCAGTCAAGTTGAGCTATGCCGACTCAATGCTGGAGAGTCGCCGATTGTTCCGGAAGCCGGGCACTGTTCGCTGTGAGCGATCACGCGGGCGCCGCGACGTCACCGCCCTCACCCGTTCCGCTTCCTGATGGACCGGCTCGGCAGCGCGGACGACCGCGTCACCGACGAGGTCCTGTCGGCACCCTGGTACCTGGCGGCTGTCGCCGTCGCCGTCTTCGGTTCCGGCGAGGGCCTGTGCCCGGCGCTCGCGGCCCCGCTCGACGTGGCCTTCGGGCGGGCCCGCGCCGAGGGGCGGCTGCCGTCCAACTCCCGCGTCCGACAGCGGCGGTGGGGCGCTCCCGGCCCGACGTCCCCGACGACACCGAGGCCCCGGTGTTCCCGTACGGGCACGGGGTGGACGTCCCGCCTCCTTCCGGTTCAACGCCGGGCGGCGCCCGTGACCGCACTGGCAGGATGGGCGGATGGCCACCTCGTACGACATTCCCGAAGTACTGGACCGTTGTGAGGGCCCGCACGGCGAGGTCGTGCTGCGCAGGCACGGCGGGCTGCTGCAGATCATCGCGAACGGCTGCTTCCTGATGGACACCTCCGACGGGCGTTCGGAGCGGCGCCTGGTCGACGCCGCGCTCGACGCGCTCGACGGGCGCCCCCGGCCGCACGTGCTGATCGGCGGCCTGGGGGTCGGCTTCTCGCTCGCACACGCCGCGGACAACCCCCGCTGGGGCCGCGTCACGGTCGTCGAACGCGAACCGGCCGTCATCGGCTGGCACCGGTCGGGCCCTCTGGCCCCGATCTCGGCGCGGGCGCTCGCCGATCCGCGCACGGAGATCGTGGAGGCCGACCTGATCGCACACGTCAATGAGAGATGCGCCACGTACGACGCCCTGTGCCTGGACATCGACAACGGGCCCGGCTGGACCGTCACGGAGGACAACGGCGGACTGTACTCACCGGCCGGACTCGCCAGCTGCGCAAGGGCGTTGAGGCCGGGCGGGGTTCTCGCGGTGTGGTCGGCGCAGCCCTCTCCGGATTTCGAGGGAACCTTGCGGAATGCCGGGTTCCAACAGGTGCGTACCGAAGAGATCCCCGTTGCCCGGGGCGTTCCGGACGTCGTGCACCTTGGCGTCCGCCCTGGATAGCAAAGGCACGGTAACTCCCCGTACGCTGCATCCCTGGCGCCGATCTTTCAAGCGTCAATCGCAGTCATGCGCAGACGAGGGATCACCCCACTGGTTCCGGAAAGCACACTTCAGGGGCGGGCGATGGAGCAGACACACACCTCCCACAACGGCACGGCGGCGGCTACCCCGGGCGCGCAGCGCCGGGTCCTGGTGGTCGAGGACGACGCGACGATCGTGGACGCCATCGCGACCCGCCTGCGCGCCGAGGGATTCCTGGTGCAAACGGCGGGCGACGGCCCGTCCGGCGTCGACACGGCGGAGGCCTGGCAGCCCGATCTGCTGATCCTCGACGTCATGCTGCCCGGCTTCGACGGTCTGGAGGTCTGCCGCCGCGTGCAGGCCGCCCGGCCCGTGCCGGTGCTCATGCTCACCGCGCGCGACGACGAGACCGACATGCTGGTCGGCCTCGGCGTGGGCGCCGACGACTACATGACCAAGCCGTTCTCGATGCGGGAGCTGGCGGCGCGCGTGCACGTCCTGCTGCGTCGCGTCGAGCGGGCCGCGCTGGCCGCGGCCACACCGCGCAGCGGCATCCTGCGCCTGGGCGAACTGGAGATCGACCACGCGCAGCGCCGGGTGCGGGTGCGCAGCGAGGACGTCCACCTGACGCCCACCGAGTTCGACCTGCTGGTGTGCCTGGCGAACACGCCGCGCGCGGTGCTCTCCCGCGAGCAGCTGCTGGCCGAGGTCTGGGACTGGGCGGACGCCTCCGGCACCCGCACCGTCGACAGCCACATCAAGGCGCTGCGCCGGAAGATCGGCGCCGAGCGGATCCGCACGGTGCACGGCGTGGGCTACGCGCTGGAGACGCCGACGCCATGAGCTCGGGGCGGAATGCCGCACGGAGCAGCCCCGGGGAGCCCTGGGGCGGCGTACGCCCGTTCTCGGTCAAGACCAAGCTCGGTGCCCTCGTGGTCATCTCGGTGCTCATCACCACCGGTCTGATGATGATCGCGATGCGCACCGAGACCGAGCTGCGCTTCATCACGGTCTTCTCGATGATCGCCACGCTGCTGATCACGCAGTTCGTGGCGCACTCCCTGACCTCGCCGCTGGACGAGATGAACGCGGTGGCCCGGTCCATCTCGCACGGCGACTACACGCGCCGGGTGCGCGAGAACCGCCGTGACGAGCTGGGCGACCTGGCCCAGACGATCAACCGCATGGCCGACGAGCTGGCCGCGCAGGACCGGCAGCGCAAGGAACTCGTGGCGAACGTCTCGCACGAGCTGCGCACCCCGATCGCGGGTCTGCGCGCGGTGCTGGAGAACATCGTCGACGGGGTCACGCAGGCCGACCCCGAAACCATGCGGACGGCCCTGAAGCAGACGGAGCGGCTCGGCCGGCTGGTCGAGACGCTGCTGGACCTGTCCCGGCTGGACAACGGCGTCGTCCCGCTCAAGCAGCGGCGCTTCGAGGTGTGGCCGTACCTGTCGGGCGTGCTGAAGGAGGCCAACATGGTCGCCTCGGCCCGCGCGGGCATGGCGTCCGGCTCCGGCAGCCACACCCGCACCGACGTCCATCTGCACCTCGACGTGTCCCCGCCGGAGCTGTCCGCGCACGCGGACCCCGAGCGCATCCACCAGGTCGTCGCCAACCTCATCGACAACGCGGTCAAGCACAGCCCGCCGCACGGCCGCGTGACGGTCCGGGCGCGGCGCGGGCCGCACCCGGAGTCGCTGGAGCTGGAGGTCCTGGACGAGGGGCCCGGCATCCCGCGGTCGGAGTGGCACCGCGTCTTCGAGCGGTTCAACCGCGGCAACGTGAGCCGGCCGCACGGTCCCGGCAGCGACGGCGGCACGGGACTCGGCCTGGCGATCGCCCGCTGGGCCGTCGATCTGCACGGCGGGCGGATCCGAGTGGCCGAATCCGAGCGCGGTTGCCGGATTCTTGTCACTCTTCCGGGACTGTCTTCCGTGCCGAGTTGACGTAAAGTTCGAGGCGGAGCCCCAAGATCCACCGGTGTCCGCGCTGACGGACACGTGTGATCAGGCACAGACCCGCCCCGTCCGGGCGCCGGGTGACGACGCCCCCTTCCCTGCCCAGGGGGAACCTCGCTTGTTTCCCGCCATTTCCGGCACCGAAACACGCTGTTCGATGTGATGTGCGCGACGATGGACCGGCCCGGCCTGACCTTCTCGGTCCGGGAGGCGTAGCCTTTATTTCCGCTGTCCATCACCTTGTGAAGCGGAAGAGGGCGGTTGCCGCCGTGTCGCCACAGTCCCCCAGTAACTCGAGCATCTCGACCGACACCGACCAAGCGGGCAAGAACCCCGCTGCCGCGTTCGGTCCCAATGAGTGGCTCGTCGACGAGATCTATCAGCAGTACCTCCAGGACCCGAATTCGGTAGACCGCGCCTGGTGGGACTTCTTCGCCGACTACAAGCCGGGCGCCGCCGCGACCCCGGTCGCGGAGACCACCACGGCTCAGGCCCCGGCGCAGGCTCCGGCCGCACCGGCGGCCCAGCCCGCGGCTCCCGCCCAGCCCGCGGCTCCCGCCCAGGCTCCGGCCGCCCCCGCGGCGCCGCAGCCGGCGGCCGCCGCACCGGCCCAGCCCGCCGCACCGGCTCCGGCCGCCGCGGCTCCGGCGAAGGCCGCCGCCCCCGCCGCCAAGCCGGCCGCGAAGGCCGCGCCCGCCGCGGAGGCCCCGGCCGGCCGCGAGCAGGTCACGCTGCGCGGTCCCGCCGCCGCGGTCGCGAAGAACATGGACGCCTCGCTGGAGCTGCCCACGGCCACGTCCGTGCGCGCGGTCCCGGTGAAGCTGCTGTTCGACAACCGCATCGTCATCAACAACCACCTCAAGCGGGCCCGCGGCGGGAAGATCTCCTTCACGCACATCATCGGCTACGCGATGGTCCAGGCCATCAAGGCGATGCCGTCGATGAACTGGCACTACGCGAAGGTGGACGGCAAGCCCACCCTGGTCAAGCCGGACCACGTCAACCTCGGTCTGGCCATCGACCTGGTGAAGCCGAACGGCGACCGCCAGCTGGTCGTCGCGGCCATCAAGAAGGCCGAGACGCTGAACTTCTTCGAGTTCTGGCAGGCCTACGAGGACATCGTCCGCCGCGCCCGCGAGGGCAAGCTGACGATGGACGACTTCTCCGGCGTGACGGTCTCCCTGACCAACCCCGGCGGCCTCGGCACCGTCCACTCCGTGCCGCGTCTGATGCCCGGCCAGTCGGTCATCATGGGCGTCGGCTCCATGGACTACCCGGCGGAGTTCCAGGGCACCAGCCAGGACACCCTGAACAAGCTCGGCGTCTCGAAGGTCATGACGCTCACGTCGACCTACGACCACCGGGTCATCCAGGGCGCCGCGTCCGGCGAGTTCCTGCGCCAGGTCGCCAACCTGCTGCTCGGCGAGAGCGGCTTCTACGACGACATCTTCGAGTCGCTGCGCATCCCCTACGAGCCGGTCCGCTGGCTCAAGGACATCGACGCCAGCCACGACGACGACGTCACGAAGGCCGCCCGCGTCTTCGACCTGATCCACTCCTACCGGGTCCGCGGCCACGTCATGGCCGACACCGACCCGCTGGAGTACACCCAGCGCAAGCACCCCGACCTGGACATCGTCGAGCACGGGCTCACGCTGTGGGACCTGGAGCGCGAGTTCGCCGTCGGCGGCTTCGCCGGCAAGTCGATGATGAAGCTGCGCGACATCCTCGGCGTGCTGCGCGACTCGTACTGCCGCACCACCGGCATCGAGTTCATGCACATCCAGGACCCCAAGCAGCGCAAGTGGATCCAGGACCGGGTGGAGCGCCCGCACTCCAAGCCGGAGCGCGAGGAGCAGTTGCGCATCCTGCGCCGCCTGAACGCCGCCGAGGCGTTCGAGACCTTCCTGCAGACGAAGTACGTCGGCCAGAAGCGCTTCTCGCTGGAGGGCGGCGAGTCCGTCATCCCGCTGCTGGACGCGGTCCTGGACTCGGCCGCCGAGTCCCGCCTGGACGAGGTCGTCGTCGGCATGGCCCACCGCGGCCGGCTGAACGTGCTCGCGAACATCGTCGGCAAGTCGTACGCGCAGATCTTCCGCGAGTTCGAGGGCAACCTCGACCCGAAGTCGATGCACGGCTCCGGCGACGTGAAGTACCACCTGGGCGCGGAGGGCACCTTCACGGGCCTGGACGGCGAGCAGATCAAGGTCTCGCTGGTCGCGAACCCCTCGCACCTCGAAGCCGTCGACCCGGTCCTGGAGGGCGTCGCCCGCGCCAAGCAGGACATCATCGGCAAGGGCGGCACGGACTTCACGGTCCTGCCCATCGCGATCCACGGCGACGCGGCCTTCGCCGGGCAGGGCGTGGTGGCCGAGACCCTGAACATGTCGCAGCTGCGCGGCTACCGCACCGGCGGCACGGTCCACATCGTCATCAACAACCAGGTCGGCTTCACCGCGGCCCCCGAGTCCTCGCGTTCCTCCATGTACGCGACGGACGTGGCCCGCATGATCGAGGCGCCGATCTTCCACGTGAACGGCGACGACCCGGAGGCCGTGGTCCGCGTCGCGCGGCTGGCCTTCGAGTTCCGCCAGGCGTTCAACAAGGACGTGGTGATCGACCTCATCTGCTACCGCCGCCGCGGTCACAACGAGTCGGACAACCCGGCCTTCACGCAGCCGCTGATGTACGACCTGATCGACAAGAAGCGCTCGGTGCGCAAGCTGTACACCGAGTCCCTCATCGGTCGCGGCGACATCACCCTGGAAGAGGCCGAGCAGGCCCTGCAGGACTACCAGGGGCAGCTGGAGAAGGTCTTCACGGAGGTCCGCGAGGCCACCTCGCAGCCGGCGGCCGCCGAGCCGTCCGACCCGCAGGCCGAGTTCCCGGTCGCCGTGAACACCGCGGTGACCACGGAGACCGTCAAGCGGATCGCCGAGTCCCAGGTCAACATCCCCGACCACATCACCGTCCACCCGCGTCTGCTGCCGCAGCTGCAGCGCCGGGCGTCGATGGTCGAGGACGGCACGATCGACTGGGGCATGGGCGAGACCCTCGCCATCGGCTCGCTGCTCCTGGAGAACGTCCCGGTCCGCCTCGCGGGCCAGGACTCGCAGCGCGGCACCTTCGGCCAGCGTCACGCGGTCATCATCGACCGCAACACGGGCGAGGAGTACACGCCGCTGCAGTACCTCTCCGAGGACCAGTCGCGTCTCAACGTCTACAACTCCCTCCTCTCCGAGTACGCGGCGATGGGCTTCGAGTACGGCTACTCGCTGGCCCGCCCGGACGCGCTCGTGATGTGGGAGGCGCAGTTCGGTGACTTCGTCAACGGCGCGCAGACGGTCGTCGACGAGTTCATCTCCTCGGCCGAGCAGAAGTGGGCGCAGACCTCCGGCGTCGTCCTGCTCCTGCCGCACGGCTACGAGGGCCAGGGCCCGGACCACTCGTCCGCCCGCCCGGAGCGCTTCCTCCAGCTGTGCGCGCAGAACAACATGACGGTCGCCATGCCGACGTCCCCGTCGAACTACTTCCACCTCCTGCGGTGGCAGGTGCACAACCCGCACCACAAGCCGCTGGTCGTCTTCACGCCGAAGTCGATGCTGCGCCTGAAGGCCGCGGCCTCGAAGGCGGAGGAGTTCACGACGGGCGGGTTCCGCCCCGTCATCGGCGACGCGTCCGTGGACCCGGCCGCCGTCCGCAAGGTCGTCTTCTGCGCCGGCAAGGTCTACTACGACCTGGACGCCGAGCGGAAGAAGCGCGGCGTGACGGACACGGCGATCATCCGCATCGAGCGCCTGTACCCGATCCCGGGTGCCGAGCTCCAGGCGGAGATCGCCAAGTACCCGAACGTCGAGAAGTACCTGTGGGCCCAGGAGGAGCCGGCGAACCAGGGTGCCTGGCCGTTCATCGCGCTCAACCTGATCGACCACCTGGACCTGGCGGTCGGCGCGGACATCCCGCCCGGCGAGCGCCTGCGCCGCATCTCCCGCCCGCACTCGTCGTCCCCGGCGGTCGGCTCGGCGAAGCGGCACCAGGCGGAGCAGGAACAGCTGGTGCACGAGGTGTTCGAGGCGTGAACCGCTGACCTCGCCCGAGGGCAGCACCGCAGGGCCCGGCCCGGAGTCTCTCCGGCGCCGGGCCCTGCGGCGTTCCGCCGCCGCAGGGCCCGGCCGGGCGCCCCGGCGCGTCAGGTGTTCTGCGGTTCGAAGTCCCAGTGGGGGCGGTGGCGGGCGCGGGCGGCGACGGTGAGCGGGTGCCGTGCGCCGAGGGTGGCGTCCAGGGCTGCCAGCGCCCGCCGCTCGACCCCGTCGGCCTCGGTACGGCGTCCCAGGGCGCGCAGATCGGCCGCGAGGGACACCAGCGCGGACAGGGTGAGCGGGTGGGCGGGGCCGAGCACGCGGGCGGCGCGGTCGGCCGTGTCCCGGCCGAGGTCGGCGGCATGGCCCGGGTCGCCGACGAGGGCGCGCAGCGCGGCGGCGTTGAGGGCGCAGCCGAGGGTCCAGGGGTGGTTCTCCCCCACGGTGTCCGTCATCTCGTCGAGGGCCTGCTCCACGAGGGCGTGGCCCTGCTGCCGTTCGCCGGCGTCGCGCAGGATCAGCGCCTGGTTGGCGCGTACGCCGGCGATGAACGGGTGCTTGTCGGGGAACATCACCTCGTACCGCGCGACGACGGACTCGCTGAGTTCCCGTGCCCGGCCGAGGTCGCCGTGCGCCCGGTCGAAGCAGCTCTGCCCCGCGGCGAAGATCAGGGTCAGGGGGTCGTGCTCGCCCAGGACCCGTTCGCACCGCTCCAGCGCGCGGGAGAAGTGGTGGGCCGCGCTGCCGAGGTCGCCCACGGCGTAAAGGCACAGCGCGAGGTTGTGCTCGGCGCGCAGGGCCTGGGTGCTGTTGCCGCCCAGCGCCTCGTGACCGGCGAGCAGGTTCCTCGCCTGCACCGCCTCGGCCTCGGCGTAGCGGCCGAGCAGCCGCAGGTCGACGGCGTACGCGATCTCCGAGCCGAGTGTCCACGGGTGCCGGTCCCCCAGCAGACCGCGGCGTGCCTCCAGGGTGCGCAGGTCGACGTCCCGGGCGTCCTCGTAGCGGCCGAGCAGCCGCAGGGAGACGGCCACGTTGTTCTGCGCGTTGAGGGTGCGGGTGTCCTGGTCCCCGAGGAGCTCGCGGTAGGTGGCCAGGACCCGCCGCGACATCTCCAGCGCCTCCGCGTAGTGGCCGAGGCCGCGCAGGTCCGCGGCCAGACCGCCGAGGGCGCGCAGGAGGTCGGGGTCGCGTTCCCCGCGCTGTTCGAGGTGGCGGACGGCGGCCCGCTCGATCTGCAGGGTGCGCTGGTAGTCGCCGGCCGCGCGCAGCAGGTTGGCGTAGTGGTAGGTCAGTTCCCAGATGAGCGGGTGGCTCTCGGCGAGCAGCTGCCGCCAGGCGCGCATGGCGCGGCGGCCGAGCTTGACGCCCGCCGCGTACTCGCCCGAGAGGTACATGTAGCGCAGGCAGTCGAGGACGAGGGTCTGGACGGCCGGGTCGGTGCCGGCGAGGACGTCGGCGTACTTCAGGTGCGGCACGATCTCCGCGTAGTCGGGCCACCGGTCGGGGTCCGCGGGCCTGCCCGGGGCCGCCGCCGCCAGCGCCCGCCGCACCACGTCGATGAGTTCCTCCCGCTGGGCCTCCGGGATGTCGCGGTGCACGATCTGGTGGACCGCGCGGTGCAGGTAGAAGGTCTCGCGCGCGTCGTCCGCCTCGTGCGGCTCGACCCGGACGACGGAGTAGCGGCGCAGTTGGTCGACCGCCCTGTCCCACAGCCGGGCGTCGCTCAGCAGTTCCGCCAGGGCGCGCGGCAGCCCGTCGAGGGGCATGTCCCTGAGCAGGTGCACGGGGATGGAACCGGGCGCGAAGAAGGTGCACAGCCGCAGCAGTTCCACGGACTCCGGGACGGTCTCGCGCAGTTGGTTGAGCAGCATCGACCAGGCGGTCCGGAAGGCGATCGGGAAGTCCGGGGACACCTTCACCACATGGCTGTCGATGCCGCCCTCCAGCAGGGCGATGTACTCCTCCACCGACAGGTGGGAGTCGTTGAGCCAGCCCGCCGTCTGGTCGAGCAGCAGCGGCAGGTCCTCCAGCAGCTCCGCCAGCTGGTCCGCCTCCGCCTCGGTCACGCGGGGGGCGCGGCGCCGGATGAAGGCCACCGACTCGTCGCGGGCGTAGACGGGCACTTCGAGCAGGGTGCTGTCGCGCTCGCCCCACTCCGGGTTCCGGGACGTGACGACGACGTGCCCGGGGCCCGTCGGGACGAGGTCCCAGATCTGGCCGGGTTCGTCGGCGCCGTCCAGGATCAGCAGCCACCGCGAGTAGGGGTCGCCGCGCCGCAGGGAGTCGCGTACCGCGCGCAGCCGTTCGCCGTACTCCCGGCCGGTCTGCAGCCCGAGTTTCGGGGCGAGTTCGGCCAGCTGGCGGCGGTAGGTGACCCGTTTCTCCGCGTTCACCCACCACACCACGTCGTACTCGGAACCGAACCGGTGGGCGTACTCGGCGGCCAGCTGCGTCTTGCCCACCCCCGACATGCCGTACAGGGTGATGACGCCCGCGCCCGGCTCCGCCGCCTGCAGCAGGCCGTAGGCCTCGTTCAGCAGCGCCTCGCGGCCGGTGAAGCGGGTGTTGCGGCGCGGTACGGAGCCCCACACGTCGGGCAGGGCGGCCGGGTACCGGGGCCCGCGGGACTCCGCCGGGGTCTCGGGCAGCGGGTCCGACGGCAGGTCCAGCCGGTCCAGCAGGCGCCGCTCCGCCTCTTCCGCGCCCACGCTGGTCAGGTCCACGGGCGCGAGGACGGCGGCGGCCGACGGCACGGCCGCGGTGGTCACGGACACGGCCGCGAACCGGGACGGGTCGGGGGCGACGACCTCGCGCAGGGCCGCGTTCCACTCCTCCTGGGTACGGGGGCCGAGGGGGAAGTACCGCTCGCTGAGCACGATCAGGACGCGGCCCTCGGCGAGCCTCAGATCGCGCAGCAGGTCCGCCGGCGGCACATCGGCCGAGGGCTCCCACGGCGCGTACCGCACCGGTACCCCGCGCCGCTCCAGACGGCTGCCGATCCAGACGGCCCACGCCCGGTTGAAGCCGGTGAAGCTGACCGTCACCGTCGGCCGGCCGGGCTCCGGGGTGGGGCGGACCGGTTGGCGGCGGGTGCGGGACCCGTCGCTGCCGGGGCGCAGCACGGGCGGTCTGGGCATGTCCTCGACGGGGCCGGCCGGCTGCCGGTCCCGGTCCGGGGCGCGCTCCCCGTCGCGTATGTGCGACCGCAGCTCCGCCTTGCGGACGGGCACGCCCCACTGGTTGCTGACCGTCAGCCACAGCGACGCCGGTCCGGTCCCGGCGCCCGCGGACACCCGGAACCGCGCGGGTCCGTAGGTGCCGCCGAAGCGGTGCAGGACGACGCTCGGTTCGCCGAGGGCCGCGCAGGAGAAGTGCGGTGCGCCGTCCAGGGCGACGGTGAAGGTGAACTCCTCGGTGCCGTACGGCCATTCGGCCAGGGTGCCGTCCGGGGCCGGGAGCGGGCCGCGCAGGTCGACGGTGACGAGGTAGTCGCATCCCGCGTCCGCCTGCCGGGGCCAGGCCACGACCGGCTCGATGAGCAGCGGGTGCCCGGGAGGCCGCTCGGCACCGCTCACCGCTCACTCCCCCCTCCGGCGCCGCGGCCGTCCGCCGCGGTGAGCCGCAGCGTGGTCTGCGGATGCCCGTAGTAGTGGAACATGAAGGCGTACAGGAGCCGCAGGACGCGTTTCTGGCCGGCGCTGTCGACCTGTCCGTCGTCGTCGCGGACGCTCGGGACGGCCGCCAGTGAGCCGAACTCCTCCAGCGCCCGCGCCCGGAAGGCCCGCAGCGTCTGCGGGACGGGGCGGTGCGGATGCTCGGCGACCTCGCGCACCAGCCGCCGCACCAGCCTGCGGGCCTCCTGGTCGCCGACCTTCCCGGAGGTGACGATGCAGCCGCCCGCCCCCTTGCGCAGGAACAGTTCGGCGAATCCGCGCAGCGCCTCCTCGCCCTGCGCCCGGTTGTCCACGAACCGCCCGGAGTCGCAGGCGTTGAGGCAGACCAGTGAACGGTCGCGGCGCAGGACCGCCATCGGCTCGCCGTTCAGCTCGGCCCAGGTCCGGCCGCCCAGGCTGAGGCGCGGGACGGTGTCGCCGTACGTGCCGTGACAGCCGAGGTAGACCAGGCCGGTGCGGTCCGTGTGGGTGTCGAGGTCGCGCAGGAACGGCGTCATGCGCCGGTGCAGCCGGTGGGTGTACGGGGCGAAGACCCGGCCGTCGTCCGTCATGTCCTGGTGGAGGTAGCCGAGGACCCGGCCCTGGCAGTCGCCGGTCTCCCGGGGCAGCCCCTGGCCCGCGTCGTGCACGGTGGTCCAGCGGGACACCACGGTCAGGGCGCCGAGCGGGCCGCCCTCCAGCTTGTACCGGGCGTCGCCGGGCAGCCAGAACAGCTCCCAGGGCAGGTCGTACCCGGTGTCGTCCCACACGACGAGGCGCAGGCAGTCGCCGTGCCGGGCGCGGATGCGGTTGAGCCAGCCGGTGAGTTCGGGCTGGTTGCCGGACCACAGCCGGATGCCGCGCAGCACCTCGGAGGGGTACTCCCCGCCGTCCTGCCGCAGGTTGGCGAGGCTGACCGCGGGGGCGGTGAGGCGGGTGGGTCCGGGCGCGCAGGTCACCGACAGGTCGCCGCACCAGCCGTGCAGCCGGTAGCCCTGCCGTCCGTCGGCGCCCTCGCTGCGCAGCACGTGGAGCACGGCGAAGCCGTCCTCCAGGCGGGCGCCGGGGTGCGCGTCGGTGCCGCCGAGCCCGGCGGGCGGCTCCTGCGCCCGGCGCAGATGGGACACGGGGGCGGCCGGCCGGCGCGTCACCGCCTTCAGCCCGGGCAGGGAGGCACGGCGCACGACGGTGCCGGCTCCCGTCAGCCAGCGCGGCCCCCGCTGCGGCTCACCGCCCACCGGCACCTCCCGGGGCGGCGTCGGTGCGCCCCTCGACGACGGTCGCGCCGAGGCTGTCCGCGAGGACGAACGGCAGGTCGCCGTACGGCTCCCGGGCGGGGTCGACGACGGCCACGTGCAGCCGGGTCCGGTCCATGGCGGCGATCCGGGCGGCGGCCTCGACGGTGTCCTCGACGCCCGCGGCGGCCACCTCGCCCCGCAGCCGCCCGGTGTGGCTGGCCCGCAGGGGGATGTTGCCGCGGCCGTCGGTGACGACCACGAGCCAGGCCTCCGCCGGTCCGGTGCCGTGCTGCCGGAACGCCCGGCGCAGCGCCTGTGCGGCCAGTTCGACGCCGTGGGCGAGCGGGGTGGCCCGGCCGGCCCGGCGGTACAGCGAGGCGAGCACCCGGGGGTCGAGGACGCCGCGCGCCGCGAAGGCCTCGGCCCGCAGTTCGTCCCGCGCGTCCGCCGCGCCGACCTCGACCACGTGGACGGCGGCACGGCCCGTGTACGCCCACTGCAGGAACGGGGTGAGGGCGTCCTGCCAGTCCCAGTCCGGGCCCCGGCAGGTGTGGTCCAGGAGCAGCACCAGGACGCGTTCGGGCGCCCCGGCGCGGACGTTGCTGTGCAGGTCGACCGGGGAGACGGTGAACCGGTCGGTGCGCCGCACGCGTTGGTGCACGGCGGCCTCCCGGACCGTCCGCACGTAGGCGAGGTCGTGCAGGTCGGTGGCGCGCCGGGTGCCGATCACGGTGCCCCGCGCGGAGGCGGGTCCGCCCGCGCGCCGCCCGGGGCCGCGCAGCGGCGCGAAGTCGCGGGGCCCGGTCGCCTCGTCCTCCGGGAACGGCGTCCCGGGTACGGCGGGGGTGCCGCCGGGGGCGGTGCCGATGCCTTCCGCCGGGCCGGTCTCCAGCAGGGCGCGGTCCCCGCCGCGGGCCCGGGGCGGCTCGTCCCGGCCGGTGCGGCGGCGGGCGGGCACGGTACGGGGCACGGTGCCCGGTCGTGGCGCCGGGTCGGCCGGCGCGGGGTCGGGCTCGGGGCCGTGCGGGGTCTGCGGCACGGCCAGGCCGATGAGCCGGGCCGCCGCGTCGCAGTGCGCCCCGGTGGCCGACGGCGCGCCGTCCAGTGCGGCGACGGTACGGGCGAGCCGTAGGAGCGCCAGTTCCCGGCGGACGCTCGCGTCGGGCCCGAGCAGCTGCGGTACGCGGCTGAGCGCGTCGTCGGCGACCGGCACGGGCCGGGCGCCCCCGGTCGCGGCGGCGCGCCAGGCCGGCGGGAGACCGGCCAGCAGCCGTTCGGGCGACGGCAGCCGCAGGTCCGCCACCGACAGCCGTACGGCGAACCGGTCCAGCAGGTGCCGGCTGAGCCGTCCCACGTCGGCCGACCGGCAGGCGGCGAGCCAGCGCGCCCGGGGCCGGGCCGTGCGGCACAGCCCGGTGCGTTCGACCACGACCACGTCGGCGCCGAGGAGCTGCACGGCGGCGCGCATCCCGGCGACGCTCAGCCGGGCCAGGTCGGGCACCACGACCAGGGGCGGTGTCCCGGGCCGGCCGTCCGCCTCGACGAGCGGGCCGGGCTCGGTGCGGAAGGTGATCCCGTGGGTGTCGCGCCGGAGCCGGGTGCGGGTCCACAGGTCCTCGTCCCGGCCCGCGGAGCCCAGCACGAGGGGCGCGTCCGCGGGTTCCGGGCTGCCGGTGAGGATGCCGGTGAACAGGCGGGCCACCGGATCGACGAGCCGGGGGTCCAGGTCGAGCAGCAGCACCCCGGCGAGGGCGGGGTCGGCCGCCGCGCAGACCAGGGCGTGGGTGAGCCGTCGCGTGAGGTCGTCCGGCTCGGGTGCGCCCGTGGCGGCGCGGCCGGACGGTTCGGTGGCCATGGTGGCTCAGTCCTCGAAGAGGTCCTCGACGCGGCCCCGGTCCTCGGCGCCCCAGTCGAAGGTGCCGCCGTGGGCGGTCTCCGGCCGCCGGTGCCGGAAGGCCATGGGCAGCACCCGCAGCAGATGCCCGGGCTCCACCCGGTCGGCGCCCGCCAGTGCCGCGTAGGCGCGGGCGGCCAGTGTGGCGACGATCTCCCCGCGCTGCCCCACGGCGTCCGTCCGGACCGCGGCCTCGGCGCACAACTGCAGTATCCGGTCCGGCACTTCGACGTCGAGGACGCGGCGCCGGGCGGCGGTCAGCCGGTCGCGGTGGGCCGCGTCCTCCCGCCCGGCGTCCGCCAGCCAGCCCGAGTCCTCCCGGTGCAGCTCCTCCTCGAAGTCCAGGACCGTGCGGATCAGGCGGTGCCGGGCGGTCGCGTCCAGCTGTTCGGCGGTGACCATCAGCCCGAACCGGTCGAGCAACTGCGGCCGCAGCCCGCCCTCTTCGGGGTTCATGGTGCCGACCAGCCCGAACGAGAGGTACTTGCCTGTGGCCAGTCCCTCGCGCTGCACGGACAGCACACCGGTCGAGACGACGTCCAGGATGATGTCGACGAGGTGGTCGTCCAGGAGGTTGACCTCGTCGATGTAGAGCAGCCCCTTGTCGGCCGCGTCCTCCAGCAGCCCGGGTTGCGGCCGGGTCTGCCCGCGCATGAGCGCGTCGAGGTCCCAGCCGCCGAGGACGCGGTCGTCGGTGGCGTTGATGGGGAGGGTGACCGGCAGTTCGCCGTGCGCCATCAGGGCGAAGGCGCGGACCAGCGTGGACTTGGCGGTGCCGCGCGGTCCGGCCATGAGGACGCCGCCGATCCGGGGCACCACGTGGTTGAGTTCCAGCGCCAGCTTCAGCTCGTCCTGCGCCACCACCCGGGAGTACGGCAGGATGCGCACTCCGTCCGCCGCACGGCTCACGAGGCCGCCCCGTCGGCGCTGCCGGGCGCGGGCACGTCCGGCGCGGTCCGCCAGCGCAGCGTGATCTGGAGCTGGGCCTCCGCCCCGCTCCTGACGAGCGTGGCCACACCGGCGTCGATCTTGATGGCGAGCTGCATCTCGATCTCGTCCGGCCGCAGCGCCCCCGGCAGCTCGTTGAACCTCCGCACGGCCTGGGCGGCGCATCTGCGGGCCAGATCCAGCCCGTCGGTGTACACGTCGCGGGCGACCCGCACGACGCGCTGCCCGGCCCCGTCCCGCGTTTCCTCGTCCCCGTACACGAGGTCGAGGCCGTCGACGCCGGACCCGCCGGGTGCCGCCTCGACCTCGACCGGTATGGGCCCGTCCGCGCCGTCCGGGACGGGCCCTACTAAGATCAGCACGCGTCTCCCTGGGTCAACTCACCTGTGTTACGGGCATGTTGAGAGAACCGGGTTCTTCCCCGGTGCGCCGGGGGTTATGCGCACCGGGGCGGGGGCGTGGGTGCCTCAGGTCGTCTGGGGCTCGAAGTCCCAGTAGGGGCGGTTGCGGGCGCGGGCCGAGACGGTGTGGGTGTGGTTGCTGCCGAGCGTCGCGTCGAGGTCGGACAGCGCCTCCTGCTCGACCTTCTCCGCCTGCCGGCGGTCGCGCAGCCCGCGCAGGTCCGCCGCGTACGCGACGCGGGTCGACAGCGTGAGCGGATGCGTGCGTCCGAGCGACTCGATGGCCCGGGTCACCGTGTCCCGGCTGAGCGTTGCCGCGCCCTCGATGTCACCGACCAGGTTGCGCAGCGCCGACGCGTTCATGGCACAGCCGAGGGTCCAGGGGTGGTTCTCCCCGACGGCCTGCGTCATCTCGGCCAGGGCCTGCTCGGCGAGGACGTGGCCGTGCTCGCGTTCCCCCACGTTGCGCAGGATCAGTGCCTGGTTGGCGCGGGACCCGGCGATGAACGGGTGGCCCTCGGGAAGCATCAGCTCGTAGCGGGCGACGACGGCCTCGCTGAGTTCGCGGGCCTGGTCGATGTCGCCGTGCTCGCGGGCGTAGCAACTCTGGCCCGCGGCGAAGATCAGCGTCAGCGGGTGTGCCTCGCCCAGCACGCGTTCGCCGCGCTCCAGAACGCTGGCGAGCATCGGCCCCGGCTGCTCCCGCTTGTCGCCGCGGCCTCGCTCGCCCAGCCGGTAGCGGCACAGGGCGAGGTTGTACTCGGCCTTGAGGGTCTGCGGGTTGTCGGGGCCCATCACGAGGCGGTTCTCGCGGACGTTCTTCGCCTGGATCGACTCGGCCTCGGCGTAGCGGCCCAGCAGGCGCAGGTCGATGGCGTACGTGATCTCGGAGCTGAGCGTCCACGGGTGGCGGGCGCGCAGCAGTTGCCGCCGTGCCTCCATGGTCTGCCGGTCGGTCTCCAGGGTCTCCTCGTAGCGCCCCAGCAGGCGCAGTGAGACAGCCAGGTTGTTCTGGGCGTTGAGGGTCCGCGAGTCCTGGTCGCCGAGGAGTTCGCGGTAGGCGACCAGCACCCACTCGGACAGCTCCAGGGCCTCGTGGTAGCGGGCGAGGCCGCGCAGGTCGGCGGCGAGGCCGGCGGCGGCGCGCAGGTGTTCCAGGTCCTGCGGTCCGCGCTCCTGCCTGAGGTGGTTGACGGCGTCGCGGCTGAGGGCCTCGGTGCGGGAGTAGTCGCCGAGGGCGCGCAGCAGGTTGGTGTAGTGGTAGGTCAGCTCCCAGATCCGCGGGTGGGCCGGGCCGAGCAGCGTCCGCCAGGCCTTCAGGGCGCGCTCGCCGAGCTTGATGCCGGCGCGGTACTCACCGGAGAAGTACATGTACCGCAGGCAGTTGAAGACCAGGCGCTGAACCTGCGGGTCCTTGCTCTTGAGGACGTCCGCGTACTTCAGGTGCGGCACGATCTCGGCGTAGCCGGGCCACAGGTCGGGGTCGGTGGGCCGGCGCGGGTCGGCCGCGGCCAGGGCGCGGCGTACGACGTCGATGAACTCGCCACGGTCGTCGTCCGGCATGTCCTTGTGCACGATCTGGTGGACCATGCGGTGCAGGTAGAGGGACTCGCCGGAGGAGATGGGTTCGTCGAGGGACGCCTCGTGCGACTCCAGGCGGACCACGGAGTACGTGCGCAGCTGGTTGATCGCCTTGTTCCACAGCAGCGGATCGTTGAGGAGACCGGCGAGCTGCTCGGGCAGTTCGTCGCTGGGCATTTCCTTGAGCAGGCGGACCGGGATGAAGCCCGGCGCGAAGAAGGTGCACAGCCGCAGGAGGTCGACGGACTCCGGGACGGTCTCGCGGAGTTTGTTGAGCAGTATCGACCAGGCGGTCTGGAAGGCGAGCGGGAAGTCCGCGGACACCTTCACCACGTCGCTGTCGATGCCGCCCTCCAGCAGGGCGATGTACTGATCGACCGACAGGTCGGAGTCGTTGAGCCAGCCGGCGGTCTGGTCCAGCAGCAGCGGCAGGTCCTCCAGCGCCTCCGCGAGCTGGTCCGCGTCCGGTTCGGTCAGCCGGGGGGCACGGCGGCGGATGAAGGCGACGGACTCGTCACGGGAGTAGACCGGGATTTCGAGCAGCTTGCTGTTGTGCTCGCTCCACTCCGGGTTCCGGGACGTGATGATCACGTGCCCGGGACCGGTCGGGACGAGGTCCCAGATCTGGCCGGGTTCGTCGGCGCCGTCCAGGATCAGCAGCCACCGCGAGTAGGGGTCGCCGCGCCGCAGGGAGTCGCGTACCGCGCGCAGCCGTTCGCCGTACTCCTGGCCGGTCTGCAGCCCGAGTTTCGGGGCGAGTTCGGCCAGCTGGCGGCGGTAGGTGACCCGTTTCTCCGCGTTCACCCACCACACCACGTCGTACTCGGAACCGAACCGGTGGGCGTACTCGGCGGCCATCTGGGTCTTGCCCACCCCGGACATCCCGTGGAGCGTCACCACGCCGGCGCCGGACTCGGCGCTCTGGAGCAGCTGGTAGGCGTCGTTGAACAGCGCCTCGCGGCCGGTGAAGCGGGTGTTGCGGCGCGGTACGACGCCCCACACGTCGGGCATGGCGGCGGGGAAGCGGGGGCCACGACGGGACTCGGCCGTGGTCTCGGGCAGCGGCTCCGACGGCAGGTCCAGCCGGTCCAGCAGGCGCCGCTCCGCCTCTTCCGCGCCCATGTTGGTCAGGTCCACGGGCGCGAGGACGGCAGCGGCCGAGGGCACGGTCGCGGTGGTCACGGACACGGCCGCGAACCGCGAGGGGTCGGGGGCGACGACCTCGCGCAGGGCCGTGTTCCACTCCTCGTGCGTGCGCGGGCCCAGCTGGAAGTACCACTCACTGACCACGATCAGGATGCGGCCCTCGGCGAGCCTCAGGTCGCGCAGCAGGTCCACCAGCGGAACATCGGCCGGGGACTCCCAGCGCAGATGGACAACCCGCAGGCCGCGCCGCTCCAGCCGGTCCCCGATCCAGGCGGCCCACGCCCGGTTGAAGCCGGCGTAATGGATGGTGACTGTCTGCCTCGCGGCCCCCCTCTCGGTCGACCCGACCGGCTTACGAGCTCCAGACATGCAGCGGCCTCCAGCGCGTAGTACCACGAAATCCTAGGACCTCGGCGCGTCGCGCGTAAGTCCGTCGACCGACGTGGAGCACACCCAGGTCCGACGATCTTTCCGTACCTGGCGGCGGCGCGCAGGGATCCTCACTCATTCGGCCGCGGCAGCGCGGCATGGCGTCGCGTCCACAGGGTGCGGGCGGCCTTCACGTAGGCCTGTGCCCGTACGGTGTGCCCCCGGGGCGCGGGGTTCTCGGCCATGCGCTGGTACGTGGCGACCATCTCGTCCACGAACCGCCGTCCCGGCACGGTGAGATCGGGTGAGCCGACGAGGGCGGGCAGTGCCGCGCCGACCTGGGCGCGGTACCGGGCGTGCTGGGCCCACGCGTACTCGCGGTGCGGGGGCTTGGTCAGCAGGAGCGCCCGGCGCTGGAAGAACGCCGCGATCGCGAGGTGCGAGTAGACGCCCTGCAACAGCCCGCCGTACGGCCTGGGGTCGGGGCGCCACGGCGCGAAGTACCGTGCTTCCGCGTCGGCTTGGTGGAGCGTCACCATGTCGGACAGGGCCGCGAGTTTGGTGTGGTGCAGTTCGTGGACGAGCGTCGCCGCGAAGGTCACCGGGTCGGCCGGGGTGCTGCTGAGCAGCGCCCCGAAGGCCTCGCGTCTGGTCGCGCTGCAACTGCCCCGGCCACCGGCTTCGGGCGGCATCTCCAAAGGCACCAGACACCGCAGCAGCGCCACCGCCTCCGCCAGCCGTTGGGCGCCGCCCGATCGCAGCGCGGCGGCCGTTCCGGACCAGGCCTGGAGCCACCGCTTGCGTTCCGCGTCGTCGAGCGTGACCGGGTCGCTGAGGCTGCCGTACCGGGGGCCGTCCGTCACCTCGCGGTACGGGTCCAGGTCGTCGAGCGGCATCGCCGGCGCCGACGGCAGCAGCCCGGGCAGGGCGTGCGCGGGCGTCCAGGCGAGCGCGCCGGACCACGCGCCGGTGCCGGACTCCAGGTGGACGGTCACGTCGGGGGCATCTGCCTGACGCAGCGTCATACGCTCTGCTGCCGTGCGCACTTCCACCGCCACGTCGCCCGATGCCGCCGTGTGCAGTGCCCCGAGGGACGGGAGCGTGAGGACGCCGGAGCGGGCGGTGAGCCGGGTCGTGAAGGTGAGGCCGGCCCGCGCGGCGGCCACGGTGGCGATCGCGCTGAAGTGGGCGAGGTCGCGGCGCAGTTGGCGGGCGCGTGACTCGCCCGGCGGGCCGGTGCCGACGGCGTCCAGACCGCGCAGGCAGGAGCGGGCCCAGGGGCCGGTGAGGGGCTGGAAGAGGAGAGCGCGGGCGGGGCCGACCGGTGACGGGGGTGACCCATCACCGGCCCTCGCGCTCCGTGTCCCGCTGCCCGTCAGGGACTCCGCACCGCCGCCGTACGCGCTCCCCGGCCCATCGGTCCCCCGGCCCGCCGCTCCCCTGTCCGCCTCGACCAGCAGTGCCCAGTCCTCCCGCAGCCGGGTCTTCTGGGCCGGCGTGCAGACGGCGTGGTCCGCCGACTCGGCCGCGTCCAGTACCGCGCGCAGTACGAGCAGCCGCCGCGTGTCCTGGTCGCGTACGAGGAGGCCGAGGGTGTCGGGGCCGCCCTCGGTGCGGCCGAGTTCGGTCAGGACCCGGTCCGGGACCGCCGGAAACATCACGGAGTACCCCCGTCTCGCTGGGTCGGCTCTAAGGCCGCGGCGGCGGTGAGCCGGGCGGCCGCGTGGCGGATGAAGCGCTGGAGGTCGGCGCAGTACACGGACGGGTTCTGGAAGCCGTGCCCGGCGCGGTAGCGGTGCGCGTAGTGGCCGCCGCCGCAGACCCGCAGCAGGGGGCAGGCCCGGCACTGCGCGGCGAGGGCCGCGGCGCCCGTCTGCCGGGCGGCGACGCCCGGGTGCCGCAGCGCCTCGTCGAAGGTGTGCCGGAACACGTCCAGGCCGGTCCACGCCGCCCCGGGATAGGCCGACTTGAGGGAGTCGACCTGCTCGATCGACCCGTCGGTCTCCACGACGACCGCGTCGAACGGTGCAAGGCCCAGCGCCTCGGTGGACGCCGGAAGCCCCAGCAGCAGCGCCACGCACTCCTCGAAGAGCCGCACCCGCGTCTCCCGTCGCCCGGCCGCCCACCAGCGGTCGAAGACGGCGCACAGCCAGTCGCCGTGGCGGAGGTCCCCGAGGTGCGGCGGGGGCGCGGACCAGTTGCCGTGCGGGAGGAGGAGGTCCAGCGCGGGCGGCTCCAGGGCGAGCAGGGATTCGTATGTCTCGACCGGGTCCAGCGTCGGGTCGACGACGGTGAGGACGCCCGCGTACGACTCCGGGAAGCGCTCGGCGACCAGCAGGGCGCCGCGTGCCGCCGCGGGCCACGACGGCCGGCCCGCGTGGTCGACGCGCCGCCTGTTGTGCGCGGCCGTGCCGCCGTCGAGGCTGATGCCGACGCGGATGCCGGCCTCCGCCAGGACGGCGAGGCGTTCCTCGGTGAGGAGCGTGGCGTTGGTCTGGACGGTGGCGTGCACGGCGCAGCCGGCGGGGACGCGCTCGCGCACCCGGGTGGTGAAGTCGGCGAGGGTGTCCGCGCCGGCGAGGAGGGGTTCGCCGCCGTGCAGGACCACGGCGACGTCCGTCAGTTCGTGCGCGCGGGCGTGCTCGGCGATGCGGGTGGCGGTCCGGTCCAGGACGTCGGCGGGCGCGGCGGGCGGCCGGGTGCGCCAGGTGCTGTCGGGGCCGGCGTACAGGTAGCAGTAGGTGCAGGCGAGGTTGCAGCGGCCGTGCGCCTTGACGATGAACTGGCGGAAGGGGAGGGACGTTTCGGGTCCGGGGGGCCGTGCGGGGTGGCCGAGGACCGCGGGGGCCGGATCGGTTGCCGCCTCTCCAGACACTCCAGCACCCCCATGCCGTACGGCCCGCGACGCCCGTGCCACGGGCACGAGGGCAGGCCACGCCGTACGGAGCCGCATTCCCGGCGGGACATGTGCCCGAAACCCGGCTCGATGGAAGTTGTCCGATTCGACCGTCTTAGCGACCGGAAATGTCATTAACCGATCGACGGATGAAAGAAATTGACCGTACAGGGTGGGGGTGAGCGCTGACGCCTCGTCCTCAGAACGAGTTGTCGAACCCCCACAGCATCTCGCTCGGCTCCGCCGCCCGCGCGCGCAGTTCCCCCAGCACCTCCCGCAGCACCGGGTGGTCGATGCTGCCCAGCTCCGCCAGATCCAGCGTCAGCAGATCCGGCAGCGGCTCGTCCGAGCCGTCGAACGCCGGGTCCCGCGAGAACCCGTCCGCTGTGCCCATGCCCCGTTCCCCTCTCACTCCAGTTCGGCCAGCCGCTGCGCCGTCTGCCGCGCCGTCGGTTCGCCCGTGCCCAGGCTGTCGTCCGGCAGCCGTGCCCACTCCGTGTGCGCCGCCCGGTAGGCCTCCCGCGCCGCGCGCGGCCGGGCCGCCGCCTCAAAGGACATACCCCGCCAGTGGTGCGCCTGCGCGGCCAGTTCGACCGACTCCTGGCGGCGGCGTTCCGTTTCGGCCTCCTCCTCCGCCTCCCTGGCCGACTCGGCGGCGGCCCGGAACGCGTCCACCGCCAGGTCCAGGCGGGTGGCGCGGCCCAGGTTCTGGTACGCCTCGAACTGGGCCTGCCCCAGCTCCAGCCGGCACCGCGCGGCCAGTAACGCGTCGTCCGCGTCCGCCGCGGCGAGGCCGAGGAGGTGCTCGGCCTCCCGCAGGTCGACCCGGTCGCCGCGGACCCGGTAGCGCAGCATCAGGGCCCGGCCGAGCAGCAGCAGCCGGTGGGCGACCTTGCGGCTGCCCGCCGGGGTCTCCATCCGGCAGTCGCGCAGCACCCTGATCGCCCGGGACAACTGCTCCTGGGACCGCGGCCCGCCCTCCAGCCCGGCGAGCCGCAGCAGCACCTCACCCCACTCGGCGAGCACGTCGGCGTGCGCGGGCGCGTCCCGGGGCGTGCGCTGGGCGGCCTGCGCGAAGTCGGCGGCGGCACGGTGGAGTTCGGCCGGCTCGCCCGACTCGGCGTAGCGCGCCACGGCGATGCGCCCGGCGCGCACCAGCAGGGCGGCGCGCTGCCCCTGTTCCCGTACGAGCCCGAGCGCCTCGTCGGCCCGTGCCTGGGCGAGGTCCAGCGGGCCGCCGGACAGCAGCATCGCGTCGAGCAGGTCGGTCAGGAGGCGGACCCGGGCGCGTACGGACTCGGCGGTGTCGTCCTGTTCGGTGGTCTCCAGCGCGTTGTGCAGGGACCGCGCGCCCTGTTCCGCGTACAGCCGGGCCTGCACCGGGTCGGCGGTGACCTCGGACAGGCGCAGCAGGACGCGGCCGTGCGCGAGCGGGAGTTCGGGCGGGCGGCTGCGCCGGTCGGGCCAGGCGTCGGCGAACGCCTCCAGCATGCCGACGGCGCCCTGGAGCAGCGCGCTGTCGCCGCCCAGGCGCCACTGGGCCTCCAGGGCGCCGACCCGCTCCAGGGTGAGGCGCAGCGCCTCCTTCTCGTCGAGGCCGGGTGCCGCGCAGGCCACGGCGTACTCGCGGTCGGCGCGGCGCAGCAGGTCGAGCGCGCCGCGCCGGTCGCCGCGGCGTCTGCGGTCGGTGGCGGCGGCGTGCAGCACGCGCGCGAGGACGGCGCGTTCCCTGAGGGCGTGCGGGTGGGCGGCGGCGCGTTCGGCGGCCTGTTCGGCCTCGTGCAGCAGGGCCGCGCCGCCCTGCACCTCCCACAGCCGCAGCGTGCAGTGCGCGTACTCGGCCCACAGTTCCGGGTCGGTCCCGGCGGGCCGTTCGTGTTCGGTGGCCCCGCGCAGCAGCTGCACGGCGTCGATCACGTCCTGCACCATGCCCTCGGCCTCGAACCGGGCGAGCAGGGCGCGGGCGCGGGTGACCGCCTGGTGGGCGGGCCGGTCCTCGGCGGGCCGGGAATCGGTCAGCAGGGCGAACTCCGGTACTTGTGCGGGCAGCGGCATGAACCGTTCGAGGACGCGCGCGGCGACCTCGGCGAACGGCTGCGGGACCGGCGTGGCCTCCGCGTTGCCGCCGTTCTCGCCGGCGTATCCGGCGCCGGGCGTGTGGGGGCGGCCGGGCCCGCCGTGGCCGAGCTGGGCCAGGGCGAGGGCCGGGAAGTTGGGGCCGCCCTTGCCGAAGCGCTGCTCGATGTACTCGGAGCAGTGCTTGAGCACCAGCATGGCCTCGTCGCGGCCGAGGCGGGACAACAGGGCGTCGCGCACGTCCGGTTCGATCTCGTACCACTGGGCGCCGTCTCCGCCGAGGTCGGCGCCGGCCCGTACGACCAGGCCGCTGACCAGGACCTCGGCGAGTTCGGAGGGACCGGAGTCGGGCAGCATCGTGCGCTGCACGAGCTGCATGACCGGCAGGCAGAGGGGGGCCGCCGCGAGGTAGACGGCGAGGCGGCCCGCGATCGGGGAGGCGGCGGAGCTGAACCTGCTGACCCGCTCGAACGGCGTCCGCGGCCGGTCGGGGCGGGCCGCGGCGGCGGGCGGCTGGTCGGCGCGCACCCAGCCCACGGCGCCGGGTACGGGTCCGGCGCCGGCCCCGGACAGCAGCCGCGCCCAGCAGCCGAGGGCGACGGGCTCGGGCGGCAGGACGGGCACGGGCAGGGCGCCGCGGCGGGCCTCGGCCGGGGTGCCGGCCGGGGTGCGCACGCGCAGGGCGGCGCCGCCCGGGGTCTCGCCGCGGGTGAGCTCGCCGAAGGTGACGGGCAACCGGGTGCGGGCCCACATGCGCTGCGGCAGGGGCTGGATCATGGCGACCGGGCCCTGCCGGGACAGGTGGTGGAGGAGCCGGTGGGCGTGGCCGCTGTGCCACAGGGGCCCCGCGCAGTCACTGACCAGCACGACGATGCGGCGTCCGGTCGGGTCGCTGAGCCGGTCGGCCGAGTGCAGCGGCGCGGTCTGCGCGTCCGGGCTGCGGCTGACGGCCGCGGCGCCGTCGGGGCCCTGGTGCAGGTGGCTGATCTGGATGTCGGAGAAGGCGCCCAACTGCCCGAAGACCTGCTCCAGTTCGGCGAACAGCCGGTCCCAGACCCGCATCGAGGAGGAGGCGTCCATCACCAGCTGGAGGCGGGCGTCGCCGCGGGTGACGAAGCGGTGCACGGGCAGGATGAGTCCCCCGGCCTGGGCGCTGGTCTCCGCCGTCGCGACCTCGTCGAGCCGGGTGCGCCGGGGCGGAGCGGCGCTCTTGTAACCCTGCAACGGGCGTAACGCGCGCTGGAGTTCGAGCGGGGCGGGCAGCACGGGCGCGGCGGGTACGCCCACCGGCAGCGCGGCGGCCCGGCCCGTGCCGCGCACCCGGCCCGTCCCGTCGCGCGGCACCGGGTACAGGGCCACGCGCCGGTCGAGCGCGTCGTACGGCGGCTGCTCGGGCGCGGCCTCGGGCGGGCGGGCGCCGTCCGGCGGCGGGACCGCGGGCCGGGCGGGCGGCAGGCCGACGGGCGGCACGTTCCGTCCGCCCGGCCCCGGCACCCGGTCCGCCGGGGCGTCGGCCGGGCGGGTCCACCGGGCCAGCCAGAGCGCGTCGCACAGCTGCTCGGCGTCCGGGTCGAGCTCGATCTCCCGCAGCCGCACGATGAGTTCGGCGATGGGGTCGCCGCCGGGCAGGGCGGAGCGCCCGGCGTCCGGACCCTCGCCGGGACCGCCCGGACCGCCGCCCGGGTCCCCGGGACCGTGACGCGCCGCTGCGTCGGGCATCAGCGCGTCACCTCGGGCGGTCGAGCCGCTGGATGAGCAGGTCGGCGAGCCGGTCGCGGCTGGGCGGCGCGGCGGCGTCGGTGAGGTAGATCGCGTTCAACAGCTGGTCGGTGGCGAGGAGTTCGCTGCGGGACCGTTCCAGGAAGCGGCCGATCAGGTCGTCGCCCGCGCGTGCCGCCTCGTCGCCGAGGTGGGCGCGGACGAAGGTGGCGAGCCGGTTGTGGTCGGGGCGGCCGAGCTCCAGGTGGATGCACCTGCGCATCAGGGGTGCGGGGAAGTCCCGCTCCCCGTTGCTGGTGAGGACGACGAACGGGAAGGCGTTGCAGCGCACCCGGCCGTCGCGCACCGTGGCCTTGACGCCGTCGGCGGTGAGCACCTCGGCCTCGCCGTTCGGCAGCCGGTCGGCGATGCGCTCCAGCTCCGGAATCGCGAACTCGCCCTCCTCCAGCACGTTGAGGAGGTCGTTCGGCAGGTCGATGTCGCTCTTGTCCAGCTCGTCGATGAGCAGGACGCGCGGGGTGTCCGAGGGCAGCAGCGCGGTGCCGAGTGGCCCGAGCCGGATGTAGCTGCCGATGCCCTCGACCGCGCCCGGCGCGCCGGCCGCCGCGTCCCCGGCGCTCTGGGCCGCGATCTGCACGTCCTGGAGCCGGGCGATGGCGTCGTAGTGGTAGAGGCCGTCCTGGAGCGTCGAGCGGCTGACGATGGACCAGCGCAGCACGTTGCCCAGGCCCAGTTCGTACGCCACCGAGTGGGCCAGGGTGCTCTTGCCCGCGCCGGGGCTGCCGGTGACGAGCAGCGGGCGGCGCAGGTACAGCGCCGCGTTGATCATCTCCAGCTCCTCGGCGCCCGGCCGGTGCAGTTCGGCCAGGTGCCGGTGCGCGCCGAGCCTGCGGTCCTCGGAGCCGTCGCCCGTGCCCGCCGCGTCCCGGCTGGAGAAGTCCCGCCACGGGGGCGGGTCCGGAAGCCGCTCGATGCCGTCGTGCGGTTCGCCGGCGCCGCGGTAGATGAGCCACTCACTGGATTCGGTCATGATCCGGTCCTCGTCGTCACTCGTCCGCTGAGCTTGGGGCGGCCGTCCGAACGTGCTTCACCGTATCGATCCTCGGGGTGCCTGATAAGAGGCGGGCGGGCAAGGTGGCAGCTTGGGGTCAAGGAGCCTCCAGCAGGTCACCGCCGGGCAGCGGCTGGTGCGGATCGTCGTAGAGCAGCGCTATGCCGTCGGCCCAGTAGGTCTCGGGCCGGCCCGAGCGCAGCCGCATCCGCAGGTGGTGCACGGCCACCGGGAGGCCGTGCACGCTCGCCGGGCTCGCGATCTCGTCCAGGGTGCCGCGGTGGAACTCCCCGCAGAGGGCGTGCGACTGGGCGCGGCGGCGGCGCCACAGGGCCACTCCGTAGCCGCCGCGCACGATCCGGGCGAGTGCCGCGGCGTCGTCCTCGTAGCGGTGGTCGCCGTAGCGGCACAGGACCGGCACGGTGCCGTGCGAGAGGCTGCGCAGTTGTTCCACGGTCGGCACGGGTTTGCGCAACCCGTCGTCGCAGTCGAGGACTTCGGCCTTCGCGCGGTGCGTGTGCAGCCAGCGCCAGCGGGCCCGGCGCTCCGCGTCGATGTCGTATGGGTCGCTGTCGAGGCCGCCGAACTCGTCGTCCTCGGGCAGCTGGTCCCGGTCGGAGCAGCGCAGCACCACCGGCCGCAGCGTGCCCAGCGGGCCCTCGTCCGGGCGGAGTTGCCAGGTGTCCGCCTCGATGCCGAGGAGCGGGTGGGGCAGGGCCACCTGGAGGACGGCGGGCCGGCCGGGTTCGTCGCAGCGCCGGAAGGCCTCGGCGAGGGGCGCCGCCATGAGCGCGGGCAGGCCGTCCAGCGGGGCCCGTTCGGCCTCGTGCAGGCGGATCACCTCGCCGTCGGCCGCGGCGACGGACACCGACCAGTCGCAGCGGTCCCGCTCCCAGCCCCGCTGCACCAGCTCGACCAGCACGGACGGCTGGGCGCCGCCGGGCACGGGCTCGCGCGGTTCCTCGCCCGGCGTGGCCGCCCCGTCCTGCCGGGGCCCGGTTCCGCCCGGGCGGGGGCGGCGGCGTTCGCGCTGGATCCCGTCCCACTGCTCGGCGAGCTTGTGGCGGTAGCGGGCGTCGAGGCGCTGCGCGGCCCGCCACACCCAGTCCCACAGGGCCTTTTCGGCCTCCGGCGTGCTGGGGGCGACGAACGGGCGCTCGGCGGACAGCGCGCCCATCGCGTAGTCGACCACGAGCCGGAGCGCGCCGTCGTCGCGGACGCTCTCGTACAGGGCGCCGAGGCCGTCGCGCCAGCCGCGCGGGGCGGGCAGCGGGACCGGCGCCTGGAAGTCGGGCAGGTCGTCGAGGATGTCGAGCAGTGCCCGGGTGCTGACCGGCGGCGGCAGGTCCGCAAGGCGGCCGAGCAGCTGGACGCGCTCGTCGGGGCTCAGGGTGCGGCCGGGCCGGGCGCCGAGCCGGCTCTGCACGTCCACCCAGGTGTGCCGGCGTGTGTCCGGCTGGCGCTGGCGGTTCCGGTGGTAGCGGTCGTGGGCGTGGAAGACCGCCTGGTACGGGTCGGTGTGCTCGGCGTCGACGGCCTCGGTGGGCACCGGCAGCGTCCGCAGCTGTTCGAGGCCGGTGGAGGTGCCGCCCCGCGCGTGGTCGGAGCGCGACTTGAGGACGCCGACGACCTCGCCGCGCACGGGGTCGATCACGGGGCCGCCGGAGACGCCGTACGGCAGGTCGTTCTCCCCGAGGCGCATCTGGACGTCCGCGGACCAGCCGCCGATGGTGCCCTGCACGGCGAGCGTGCCGTCCAGGACCTGGAGCCGGCCGGCCATGACGGTCCAGCCCGCGTACAGGACCTTGCCCTCGCCGTAGTACGCGGCCGGGCGCTCGGAAAGGTACACGCACTCGTGGTCCACCGGCTCGCGCAGCTGCACGAGCGCGAGGTCCGGGGCCGGCCAGTTGCCGGGCACCGGGACGGCGCCGTCCGGCAGCGTCGACACCACCCTGCCTGGCACGGCGGACGTGCCGCGGCCCGGGGCGGACTCGTAGACCACCGCGACCTCGCCCCCCTCCCCGCCGCAAGCCACGTGTGCGCAGGTCAGAACCCAGCTCGGGGCGACGAAGAAGCCGCTGCCGAGGAACGTCTCCGGTTCGTCGTGGGCATACCCGACCCCTGCCCGATGAATGCGCACGGTCGCCGCCATCACGAGTCCACGCAGCGCACGGCGGGCGGCATCCAGGGCGCTCGATGCGCCCGGGGCGTGCCCGTCGGTCATGCCCCGCCCCCGGGAGCCGTGCCGTCGGCGCCGCCGTGCACCGGAGCGCCGGGAGACGCGCCCGCGTGAGGTGCGCCGGGTGGTGCGCCCCCGGGCTCGGCGTCGTCCGCGCGGGCGGCCGGTACGACCGGCGCGCCGGGGTCGGGCGGTCCGCCGTTCCAGGTGAGGGTGACGGTGATGCCGGTCTTGGCCTCGCCGTCGGCGAGCAGGCCGACGACCTTGCCGGCCTTGGCGGTCAGCTCGATGCCGAACTGCACGCTCACCTCGTCGGGCCGGACCGCGCGCAGCGGCTCCGCCAGCGACCGGGCCACTCCGGTCACCAGCGAGTTCAGGCTCTCCACGCTGGCCTCGACCCGTTCGGCGAAGCCGGTGTCGGAGTACGACAGCTCGCCCGGCGCCGCCAACTCCGCCGCCCCCGAGATCCGCGCCCACACCGGTGTTCCGTCCGGCAACGCGATGCGCGCCACCCGTGTCACTTCCTGCCCCATGGCACTCTCCCCCGTTCCCCCGTGACCCCCTGGTGCCGGTCGCCGCGTCGCGGGCCGGTCGCAGGGCTCCGACGGCGCGAGGACCCCGGCCACCCCACCGGGCGCGCCGCGGCCTGCGCCTATCCTTTTCCTGTCTTCCTTCACACCTGTCGGAAAGACGACGGAAAACGTTATCTCTTCTCCCCGCAGGAAACAGGGTCCTTCCCGCCAGGGACGCTCCCTACCCCTGCGCCGACCCGACGGAGCACGATCCATGTACTTCACCGACCGCGGCATCGAGGAGCTGGAGAAGCGGCGCGGCGAGGAAGAGGTCACCTTCGAGTGGCTCGCCGAGCAGCTGCGGACGTTCGTCGACCTGAACCCGGACTTCGAGGTCCCGGTGGAGCGGCTGGCCACGTGGCTGGCGCGGCTGGACGACGAGGCCGACGAGTAGGCGCGTAGTCGCGCAGGCGAGAGCAGGCGCGTGGGCGATCCGACGGGCAGCAGCCCTCAGTCGCGCGGCACGCGCGCGGCGTACGCGAGGCCCAGCGTGCCGTGGGCCAGCAGCAGGGCGCCCGCGGTGATCCAGCCGCCGCTGCGCCGCCGCAGACCCCAGAGGGTGAGCGGGACGCCCGCCGCGACCTGGGCGAGGGCCAGCGCGCGGGCGGGCGGTCCGCCGGCCGGCGGGAGCCAGGCGCGCAGGTGGCCGGCGTCGAGTTCGCGCGCGGTGTCGCGCGGCCCGGCCGGTTCGACGGGCCGGGCGCCGGGCGTGGCGCGGGCGGCCTCGCGGAGCCCGTCGGCGGGTGCGCCGGGGCTGAGGCCGGCGGGCAGTTCGACTCCCGCGCGCGTGAGGACGGCGAGCAGGCCGCGCATGCGGGCGCGCGCGTCGGACGCGGGGTCCGGTTTCGTCAGCTGGTCGAGGGACTGCACGTCGAGGACGGGGTCGAGGCCGAGGCGGGCGGCGAAGGTGCGCATCGCCTCGTCCTCGCCGGCCGGGGTGCCGTTGGTGAGCCAGATGTAGCCGACGGTGCGGCGGAAACCGGAGGCGAGGGTGTAGCCGGCGCGGTCGGCGTCCCACCACAGGGCGAGGGCGGGCCAGGAAGCGCCGACGGCGAGGGCGGTGGCCCAGCCGGCGACCACGCGGTCGACCGGTTCGGCGCCGACGAGCCAGGGCTTTCCCTCGGGCACGAGGACGCTCCACTGGTCGCCGGCCCCGGTCAGCAGCATCCGCTCACGCAGCAGCAGGGCGACCGGGGCGACGGTGCGGGGTTCGGCCCGGCACAGCAGCAGGGCACCGGAGGTGGGGCCGCCGGCTCGGCCGGCCGGGAACGCGTCCGTCGACATGCCCACACGCTAGGACATTTTGCCCCGATCTCTCCCTTTTCTCGTCCGTTTTCCGTCCGCCTCTTCGCCACCCCTCGCCCGCGCCCGCCCTCCACTCACCCTCCGCCCGCTCTCTGCCCGCTCTCTGCCCGCTTCGCGGGAGCGGTGGTCACCGGAAAGAGTGTCTTGACTTTCCCCGGCCGCGATATATCGTGAATCACACAGGACGCGATATGGCGTGTCGAGTTCTCTCCGGCTGCCCGTGCGGTCCGGTCCGACCCAGGAGGTCAGCACCATGTCCGAGTGGTCCGTCACGGAGCCCGAGAAGCTCACCTTCGACGACCCAGTGAGCGAACTCCAGGTACGCATCGTCAACGGAACGGTGAACGTCATGGGGACGGACGAAGGTTCCGCCCGCCTGGAAGTCTCCGAGATCGAGGGCCCGCCCCTGATCGTGACCCAGCAGGGCGGCACGCTCACCGTGGCGTACGAGGACCTGCCCTGGAAGGACTTCCTCAAGTGGCTGGACCGCAAGGCCTGGCGGCGCAGGGCGGTGGTCTCCCTGGCCGTGCCCGCCGACACGCGTGTGGAGGTCGGCGTGGTCGGCGCCGCCGCCGTCGTCTCCGGCATCCGGGGCCGGTCGGTGGTCAAGGGCGTCACCGGCGACACGACACTCGTCGGCCTGGCCGGCCCGGTGCGCGCGGACACGGTCTCCGGGAACCTGGAGGCCCAGGCGGTCACGGGCGACCTGCGCTTCCACTCCGTCTCCGGTGACCTCACGGTCGTCGAAAGCTCGGGCCGCTCCGTGCGGGCCGACTCGGTCAGCGGCTCCATGATCGTCGACCTCGACCCGGACGGCCCGACCGACGTCCGCCTGACCAGCGTCTCCGGCGAGATCGCCGTCCGGCTCCCCCACCCGGCGGACGCCGAGGTCGAGGCGAACACCGCGAGCGGGACGATCTCCAACGCCTTCGAGGGCCTGCGGGTGCACGGTCAGTGGGGCGCGCACAAGGTCACCGGCCGGCTCGGCGCGGGCAACGGCAAGCTGCGCGCCACCACCGTCTCCGGTTCCATCGCCCTGCTGCGTCGGCCACCCCGGGCGGACCAGCCGTGGGACGCGGACCCCGGCCCGGCGGCAGCCCCGGCGGCGGACCCGGCGGGAGGACCGCGGCACAGCCCGGGGGACAATTCCGCTTCCGGCCCCGGCACCGGCGCCACCGACGCCCCGGCCGACGGCACGACCGACAAGAAGGTGCTCTGACATGCCTCCCGTCTTCGCCCACGGACGCCTCCGTCTCTACCTGCTGAAGCTGCTCGACGAGGCCCCGCGCCACGGCTACGAGGTCATCCGCCTCCTGGAGGAACGCTTCCAGGGGCTGTACGCGCCGTCGGCGGGCACCGTCTACCCGCGCCTGGCCAAGCTGGAGGCCGAGGGCCTGGTCACCCACACCACCGAGGGCGGCCGCAAGGTCTACTCGATCACGGACGCCGGCCGGGCCGAACTGGCCGACCGCAGCGGCGAACTGGCCGACCTGGAACTGGAGATCCGCGAGTCGGTCGCCGAACTCGCCGCCGAGATACGGGCCGACGTGCGCGGCGCCGCGGGCGACCTGCGCCGCGAGGTGCGGGCGGCGGCGAGCGAGGCCCGGCGCGGCCCGGCGGGGCGGGGCGACAAGGGCGCGTCCGCCGGGGACTTCCCCGGCCTCGGCGACCCGGACGCCTGGCGCGCCGCCAAGGAGGAGATGCGGCGCGTCAAGCAGGAGTGGAAGGAGCAGGCGCGGCGCGCCAAGGACGAGAGCCGCCGGGCCCGCGAGGAGGCCCAGCGGGCGCAGCGCCAGGCCAAGGAGACGCAGGAGGAGATGCAGCGCATCGCCCGCCGCGTCCAGGAACAGGTCCAGGACCACTTCACCCGGGGCGACTGGCCGACCGGCGTGCGCGAGGGCCTGACGGAACTGGTCAAGGAGTTCGGCGAGTTCGGCCGGGACTTCGGCAAGGACTTCGGCCGGGACTTCACCACCGGTCGCCCCGCCGGCGGAACCGGAAAGCCGCCCCGGCAGCCGGAGTACTCCGACACCCCCGAGGACTTCCCCGCCGACTACGAACCGGCCTGGGCCCACGAGGCACCCACCGGCGACCCGGCCCGTGACCTGGACCGCCTGCTCGACCGCTTCCGGGACGACATCCGCGACACGGCCCGCGACCACGGCGTGACGGCCGACCAACTCCGCGACGCCCGGCGCCACTTGTCGACCGCGGCGGCCCACATCGGGGCGCTGCTGCGCACCCCGAAGTCCTGAGCCGACGCCGACCGGCTCCGGCGACCCGCACACGGGCCGCCGGAGCCGCGTCTCAGCCCGCCTTGGCCTGCCCCTCCCCGTAGAGGACCCGCGACACCGACTCATGGGTCACCCCGTGGTCGGCGAGGACCTCCGCGGGCACCCCCGGGCGCGCGGTCAGCGCCAGCAGGATGTGCTCGTCACCGATGTGCCGGTCCCGGCGCGCCAGGGCGATGCGCAGGGCCGCTTCCAGGAGGTCCTTGGCATCACGCCCGAAGGTGCGTCCCGGCCACCACCTCTTCTCCCTGCGGTCACCGGCCATGGCCCCGACGCCGTGCACCTCCTCCACACGGGCGACGATCTCGGCGACGTCGATCCCCAGCCCCGCGAGGGCCTCGGCCTCGGCCTGGGACAGACCGGCGCGGCGCCGCGCCCCGGCCAGTGCCCGGCGTACGGAGTCCCGGCGTTCGGCGAGGCCGAGCGCGGCCAGCGCGAAGGAGGCGCGGCTGCCCTCGCGGTCCAGCAGGGCGAGCAGCATGTGCCCGACGTCGACGCTGCTCGCGCCCGCCGCGTCGGCGTGCTCGACCGCTCCCTTGACGACTGCGCGGGCGTCCTTCGTGAACCGTTCGAACATCAATGCCTCCCGTACTTCTTGTGCACGGCCTGCCTGCTGACGCCGAGTTCGGCGGCGATCTCCTGCCACGACCAGCCCTGGTTGCGCGCGTTGCGCACCTGAACGGCCTCCAACTGCTCCAGCAGCCTCCGCAGCGCGGCGACGGCCCGCAGCCCGACCCGGGGATCACGATCGCCCGCACGCTCGGCGAGATCCGTGGCTTCACTCATGCCCGTCAACCTACGTTGACACGACAACTCTTGTCAACCGCAGTTGACACACAAACGGCCGGCCCGAAGCCGGGCCGGCCGTCACAGCGCTCTCGTGAGCGAGAACCACTCAGGGATTGGTGAGCACGATCTTCCCGAACTGCCCGCCCGCCTCCATGCGCTCGAAGCCCTCCCGGGCGCGGTCCATGGGCAGCACCTCGTCGATGACGGGCCGCACACCGGTGGCGGCGCAGAAGGACAGCAGGTCCTCCAGCTCGTCCTTGGTGCCCATCGTGGAGCCGACGACCTTGAGCTCCAGGAAGAAGATCCGGGTCAGCTCCGCGTGCGAGGGCCGGTCACCGCTGGTGGCACCGGAGATGACGAGGGTCCCGCCGGGACGCAGCGACTTCACCGAGTGGGACCAGGTGGCGGCGCCCACCGTCTCGATGACCGCGTCGACCCGCTGCGGCAGCCGGGCGCCCGGCTCCAGCGCGGCCACGGCACCGAGCTCCTCGGCCCGCTTCCGCTTGGCCTCGTCGCGGCTGGTGGCGAACATCCGCAGCCCGGCCGCCCTGCCGAGCACGATCGCGGCGGTGGCGACACCACCGCCGGCGCCCTGCACGAGGACGGAGTCACCGGGGCGCACACCGGCGTTCGTGAAGAGCATCCGGTACGCGGTCAGCCAGGCCGTGGGCAGACAGGCGGCCTCCTCGAAGGAGAGCTCCTTCGGCTTGGGCAGCACGTTCCACGTCGGCACGGCGACCTGCTCGGCGAAGGTGCCCTGGTAGCGCTCGGTGAGGATGGAGCGAGGCTCCCCGGGGCCGACGCCGTGTCCGGTCTGGCCGATCACGGAGTGCAGGACGACCTCGTTGCCGTCCTCGTCGACGCCCGCGGCGTCGCATCCGAGGATCATCGGCAGCCGGTCCTCGGGGAGGCCGACACCGCGCAGGGACCACAGGTCGTGGTGGTTGAGAGAGGCGGCCTTGACGTTGACGACACTCCAGCCGGGCCGGGCCTGAGGGGCGGGGCGCTCCCCCAACTCCAGACCGGAGAGCGGCTGGTCGCGGTCGATTCGGGCGGCGTAGACAGCGAACATGACCACGACCATAGGTTCCGAGCCCGGCCGAAGGAACCGCCGGGCCCTGTGACACACACCCTCTTGCCGAGCGGCCACGAGTGCGCTGCGTACCACGGGCCCACCCGTGCCCACCCACGCCGGCCGCACTCACCCACGCCGACCCGTGTCCACCTGCGCCGGCCCCGCGCCCACCCGCGCCGGGCCCGGCGCGCATCCGCCCGCGCCACCCGTCCGGACCAACCCGAGGGCAAAGAAATGGCCCCGCCGCGAGCGGCGGGGCCATTCACCCGACCGGAGTCGGCCGCACACCGTGTCAGCGGCGGGCGACGCCTTCCGCTCGCGCGGCCGCGGCGACCGCCGCCGTGACGGCCGGGGCGACCCGGTCGTCGAACGGCGACGGGATCACGTAGTCCGCGGCGAGGTCGTCACCGACGACGGCGGCCAGCGCCTCGGCGGCGGCCAGCTTCATGCCCTCGGTGATGCGGGACGCCCGCACCTGGAGCGCGCCCGCGAAGATGCCCGGGAACGCCAGCACGTTGTTGATCTGGTTCGGGAAGTCCGACCGCCCGGTGGCCACGACCGCCGCGTACTTGTGCGCGACGTCCGGGTGCACCTCGGGGTTCGGGTTGGCCATGGCGAACACGAACGCACCCTCGGCCATGGACGCCACCGCCGGCTCCGGCACCGTACCGCCGGAGACGCCGATGAAGACGTCCGCGCCCGCCAACGCCGACTCCAGCGAACCGGAGAGCCCGGCCTTGTTCGTGAACTCGGCCAGCTCCCGCTTGACGGACGTCAGGTCGTCCCTATCCCGGGAGACGACACCCTTGCGGTCGGCCACCGCGACGTCCCCGATCCCGGCCTCGACCAGCATCCTGGCGATGGCGACACCGGCCGCGCCGGCCCCGGAGATCACCGCGCGCAGCTCACCGAGCGCGCGCCCGCTCAGCCGCGCGGCGTTGCGCAGGGCGGCGAGCGTGACGACCGCCGTGCCGTGCTGGTCGTCGTGGAAGACCGGGATGTCCAGCTCCTCCTGGAGCCGCCGCTCGATCTCGAAGCACCGCGGCGCGGAGATGTCCTCGAGGTTGACGCCGCCGAACGAGGGCGCGAGGCGCACCACCGTCTCGACGATCTCGTCGACGTCCGTGCAGTTCAACGCGATCGGCACCGCGTCGACACCGCCGAACTGCTTGAAAAGAATCGCCTTCCCCTCCATCACCGGAAGGGAGGCCTCGGGCCCGATGTCCCCGAGTCCGAGGACGGCCGTACCGTCCGTCACCACCGCCACGACCGACGACTTCCACGTGTAGTCGTGGACCAGGTCGGGCTGGTCGGCGATCGCGCTGCACACCTTCGCGACGCCGGGCGTGTACGCCAGGGACAGGTCGTCCTTGTCACGGACCGGCACGGTGGCCTGCACAGCCATCTTGCCGCCGCGGTGCAGCGCGAACGCCGGGTCGAAGGAATGGAGGGGCTCGGCCCCGCCGTCCAGCTCGGTACTGGCGTCGCTGTCGCTGCGAGGATTGACGATCTCCGCTGCCACTTCGTTTTACCCCTTAAGTGTTCATGGTTTGAGGGTTTGGGTTGCCACCCCTGGTGAGGGGCGGGCGGGCACCGCGCAAGGCCCTGACCGTTGGTGTGTACGGGCCGAACGCGACGGGCGCGCCGCACACGCGCCCTGAGCCCCGGATGAGGGGTGTAAAGAACCTTCTTACCGGACGGACCTGGCCGCCGACGAGTCCATTCGGTTCAAGGTCACATGACGAACTCGTGCCGGAGTCGTACCCGCCGAACGGGGGACGGCTCTGGCACGGTTGTTCGTGACATGCCTCATAGGCGCACATCGGACAAGCTACTCACCCGGACTTGACAGGCACTCGAGCGCTCACCTTCAGCGCGCAACCATCGTCCAAATCCTGAGATACGCCGCAGATCTTCCGGCCGGAAGGGAGGATTCCCGTAAAGGTTCGGTCGTGATGTACCGACCTGATGCGATTCGGGGGTCACCCGTTATCCGATTTTGACATGGCGGGCCCCCTGAATGGCGCAGTCCGAATGGCAAGATGCCGTAATCACACGAGGTCGCGACACTCGAAGGTGTGTGTCCACATCGGCAGCACGCCGGTCCTCGTCGTGCTTCTGTCGACACGCGTCGACCTCGACGGCCGCCGAACCCATCGACGGCCGTCCGCCCCATCGGCAACTCCACCCATCCGCCGGAGGAACCCACCATGGCCGCAAGCTCCACCCGTCGTACGACCGCCGCGCACTCCCGGCTAGCCGCGGTCGGTGCGATCGCGGTCGCAGGCACCCTGCTGCTCACCGGATGCGGTGACCAGACCAAGGACAACGGCTCGGCCGCCGAGACCACGAAGACGGCCTCGGCCCCGCTGGCCGACAAGCTTCCCGAGGCGATCCGCGACAAGGGCGTCATCAAGGTCGGTTCCGACATCGCCTACGCGCCGGTCGAGTTCAAGGACAGCTCCGGCAAGACCGTCGGCATCGACCCGGACCTGGCCGCGGCCATGGGCAAGCAGCTCGGTGTGACGTTCGAGTTCGAGAACGGCACCTTCGACACCCTGATCACGGGTCTGCGCTCCAAGCGGTACGACATCGCCATGTCCGCGATGACCGACACCAAGGACCGCCAGGAGGGCATCGACTCCGACACCGGCAAGAAGGTCGGCGAGGGCGTCGACTTCGTCGACTACTTCACCGCCGGTGTCTCGATCTACACCAAGAAGGGCGACGACCAGGGCATCAAGACCTGGTCCGACCTGTGCGGCAAGAAGGTCGTGCTGCAGCGCGGCACGGTCTCCGAGGACCTCGCCAAGGCCGAGTCCAAGAAGTGCCCGGCCGGCAAGAAGATCAACCTCGAGGCCTTCGACAACGACCAGCAGGCCCAAACCCGCCTGCGCGGCGGCGGCGCCGACGCCGGTTCGTCCGACTTCCCGGTCGCCGCGTACGCCGTGAAGACCTCCGGCGGCGGCAAGGACTTCCAGCTGGTCGGCGAGCAGGTCGAGGCCGCTCCGTACGGCATCGCGGTCGCCAAGGACAACACCGAGCTGCGGGACGCCCTCAAGGCCGCGCTGGACGCCATCATCAAGAACGGCGAGTACCAGAAGATCATGGACAAGTGGGGCGTCGCGGAAGGCGCCGTCAAGGAAGCCACCATCAACGGCGGCAAGTGACCGCGCGAGCGGGCACTGAAAGGCAACACCCGTGACTGCTGACATCGACAAGACGACGGGACCGGCGGACACGCCCCCGGCCGGACCGGAAGCCATCAAGGCCATCCCGGTCCGGCACTACGGGCGCTACGTCTCGGCCGTCGTCACTCTGGCCCTGCTGGCCGGAGTCATCTACGCGTTCTCCCAGGGCAAGATCAACTGGGGCACGATCCCGGACTACTTCTTCGACGACCGGGTCGTCGGCGGCGTCGGCAAGACGCTCCTGATGACCGTCCTGGCCATGACCATCGGCATCGTCGGCGGCATCCTGCTCGCCGTGATGCGCCTGTCGAAGAACCCGGTGACCTCGTCGATCGCGTGGTTCTACATCTGGTTCTTCCGCGGCACCCCGGTCCTGGTGCAGCTGGTGGTCTGGTTCAACCTGGGCCTGGTCTTCGAGTACATCAACCTCGGGCCGTTCTACAAGGACGAGTGGTCGGACTTCATGACCCCGTTCCTGACGGCGCTGCTGGGCCTCGGCCTCAACGAGGCCGCGTACATGGCGGAGATCTGCCGGGCCGGCCTGCTCTCGGTCGACGAGGGTCAGACCGAGGCGTCGCACGCGCTGGGCATGAGCCACTCCAAGACGCTGCGCCGCATCGTCATCCCGCAGGCGATGCGCGTGATCGTGCCGCCCACGGGCAACGAGGTCATCAACATGCTGAAGACGACCTCGCTGGTGTCCATCGTCCAGTACTCCGAACTGTTCCGGGTCGCCCAGGACATCGGCCAGACCTCCGGCGCCCCCGCCGAGATGCTCTTCCTGGCGGCGTCCTGGTACCTGCTGCTGACCTCGGTGTTCAGCGTCGGCCAGTACTACCTGGAGCGCTACTACGCCCGCGGCTCCAGCCGTCAGCTGCCGGCGACCCCGTGGCAGAAGGTCAAGGCGAACATGCTGTCCCTCTCCAGCCGTTCGAAGGGAGGCATCGCATGAGCAGCGAGAAGCTCAGCAAGACGGACGCCGCCCCCGAGCAGGCCACCGTGCCCATGGTGAAGGCCGAGGGCGTCCACAAGTCCTTCGGTCCGGTCGAGGTCCTCAAGGGCATCGACCTGGAGGTGAAGACCGGCGAGGTGTTCTGCCTCATCGGCCCCTCCGGCTCCGGCAAGTCGACCTTCCTCAGGTGCATCAACCACCTGGAGAAGATCAACGCCGGCCGGCTGTACGTCGACGGCGAGCTCGTCGGCTACCGCCAGAAGGGCGACAAGCTCTACGAGCTGAAGGACAGCGAGGTCGCGCTGAAGCGCCGGGACATCGGCATGGTCTTCCAGCGCTTCAACCTGTTCCCGCACATGACCGCGCTGGAGAACATCATCGAGGCGCCGGTGCAGGTCAAGGGCGTGAGCAGGGCGCAGGCGCGGGAGCGCGCCAGGGAGCTCCTGGACCGCGTGGGCCTGGCCGACAAGGCCGGCAACTACCCCTCGCAGCTCTCCGGCGGCCAGCAGCAGCGCGTCGCCATCGCCCGTGCGCTGGCGATGGACCCGAAGCTGATGCTCTTCGACGAGCCGACCTCGGCGCTCGACCCGGAGCTGGTCGGTGACGTCCTGGACGTCATGCGCGACCTGGCCGAGTCCGGCATGACGATGGTCGTCGTCACCCACGAGATGGGCTTCGCCCGCGAGGTGGGCGACAGCCTGGTCTTCATGGACGGCGGCGTGGTGGTCGAGTCGGGCAACCCGCGCGACGTGCTGACCAACCCGCAGCACGAGCGGACGCAGTCGTTCCTGTCGAAGGTGCTCTGACAGCGGTCACGACAAGGGGCGGTACGGACATCCCGTACCGCCCCTTTCGTACGCCTTTCGTACGCCGGCGGCTACTTCAGCGCCAGCAGCAGCGTGTCCGCCGGCGACGACCACACGGGCCTGACCTCGGCGAAGCCCTTCTCGCGCAGCACGCGCGCGTGCCACGCCGGGGACGGCATGTCGCCGTCGGCGTGCTCGCCGTAGATCTCGTAGCGGCGGGCGGTCGGCTCGGCGAGGACCGGGTCCTTGGCGGCGAGCTGCCACCAGTCGGCCCAGTCCAGGGCGCCGTCCCGCTTGGCCTGTTCCATGCGGGCGTGCCGCTGCGCGCGCTCGGCCGCGTTGATCCGGGGCGTCGACTCGTCGATCATGTGGTCCGCGTTCATGAAGACACCGCCGTCGCGGACGAGGTCCGCGACCCGACCGTAGAGGGCCGCGAGGGGTTCGCTGTGCAGCCAGTGCAGGGCCGTCGCGGTCAGGACGGCGTCGTACGAGTCGTGCGGCAGCCCGGCCGACCAGTCGGGGTCCTTCAGGTCGGCGGTGACGAGGGTGACCCGGTCGTCGCCGGCGAACGTGCCCCGCGCGATGGCCAGGAGCGCCGGGTCGAGGTCGACGCCGGTGCTGGTGGCCTCCGGGAACCGCGCGAGCAGCCTGGACGTGATACTGCCCGTGCCGCACGCGAGGTCGAGCACGCGCGGTGCGGGGCCCACGAGGGCCTCCACCATGTCGAGCATGATCCGGAACCGCTCCTCGCGGTCGGGCATGTACCACTCCTGCTGCCGGTCCCAGCTCTCCTGCCAGGCGTGCCAGTCGGCGCCGGTCGTGGTGGTGTCCGTGTCCGTCATCGAGCCCCTCCTCGCGTCCGTCACGCAATCCCTCGAAGTAATACCCTGAAAGCACGATCGCCTGTTACCCGACCGCAGTCACGACCATAGAGGCCCACCGTAAGGACTACAAGTGGAACTGGCCTATTACTCGGATTACGCCGTACGTCTCGTCAACACCGAGGAACCGGCGCGGGGCAAGGACGCCCTGACCTCGATCCAGGCCGTGCGTGACCTGTTCGTCGGCAACCAGTCGGCGGCCCGCCGCGCCACCGACGCGGACGTGACCCGGTTCCGCTCGGTCCGCGCCCGGCTGCGGTCGGTCTTCGAGGCGGCGGACCAGGGCGACGAGACCCTCGCCGTGGACCTGCTCAACTCGCTGCTGCTGGAGTTCCCCGTCAGCCCGCAGATCTCGGGGCACGACTCCCGCGACGACGACGGCCGCCCCCTGTGGCACATGCACCTGGCGGACCATCCGTCCAACGCGACCGCCGGCTACGCGGCCATCGCGGCGATGGGCCTGGCCTTCCACCTCACCGAGTACGGCGTCGACCGTCTCGGCCTGTGCGAGGCGGCGCCGTGCCGCAACGCCTACCTGGACACCTCGACCAACCGCTCCCGGCGCTACTGCTCGGACCGCTGCGCGACCCGCGCCAACGTGGCCGCCTACCGCGCCCGCAAACGCCTGGAGGCGGACCGGTCGGAGAAGACCGGCCTGGCCGCCGACAGCGCCCAGCGCACCAGCGCGAACGGCGAACGCTGATCGGACTTGCGCGGCCGGTACCTGAACCGCACCCGGCCGAGCACCAGTTCCTCGGGCACGACCCCGTAGTCGGTGCTGTCGCCGCCCGCGTACGCGTTGTCGCCGAGCACCCACCAGCCGCCCTCGCGCCGCTCGGCCGCGCGCTTGACCACGAGCAGGTCCTGCTGGAAGGGATGCCGCAGCACGACGACGTCACCGAGGCGGATCCGGGCGCCCCAGTGCACCAGGAGCCGGTCCCCGTGGTGCAGCGTGGGCACCATGGAGGGTCCGGTCACCTCGGCGGGCCCCAAGGGCAGCAGGCCCTTCGTACGCTCGGTCTCCTGCGACAGCTCCGGCATCTCCCGGCACCTCCCCGGTTCTTCCTCCACCAGTCTCAGTCTCACCCTGGACTTTTGTCCTAAGCCCATGGGGGCACTCGCGAAAACCCCTCCCCCACGGAGTAATGTCCCCTGTGAGAAGACGATCACGAGGAAGGAACGCTTCATGCTTTCCCGCCTGTTTGCCCCCAGGGTCAAGGTCAGCGCCCACTGCGACCTGCCCTGCGGCGTGTACGACCCGGCCCAGGCCCGCATCGAGGCGGAGTCGGTGAAGGCCATCCAGGACAAGATGGCCGGCAACGACGACCCGCACTTCCAGGCGCGTGCCACCACCATCAAGGAGCAGCGCGCGGAGCTCGCGAAGCACCACGTCTCCGTGCTGTGGAGCGACTACTTCAAGCCGCCGCACTTCGAGAAGTACCCCGAGCTGCACCAGCTGGTCAACGACACGCTGAAGGCCCTCTCCGCCGCCAAGGGGTCCACCGACCCGGCGACCGGCCAGAAGGCACTGGACTACATCGCCCAGATCGACAAGATCTTCTGGGAGACGAAGAAGGCCTGACCCACAGTCGGCCTCGTCCGGTCGGCGATCGGTGCACCATCGCGGACCTCGGGCGTCCAGGAGGGGCCCGGCCGGTTCACCCCGGCCGGGCCCCTTCGGCGTCCGTCCACAGCCCCTGCCCGCCGGGCGGGCCCCGTGCGATCCTGGCAGCGTGACTGTCGAGGACCTCGTCCGGCTGCGGCGGGCGCGTGACCGGATGGACCGTGAGTACGCCGAGCCGCTGGACATCGCCGAGCTGGCGCGTACGGCGCTGATGTCGCCGGGGCACTTCCAGCGCAGCTTCCGCGCGGCGTTCGGTGAGACGCCGTACGGCTATCTGATGACCCGTCGCGTCGAGCGGGCCAAGGCTCTGCTGCGGCGCGGTGACATGACGGTGACCGAGGTGTGCATCGCCGTGGGGTGTACGTCGCTGGGCTCGTTCAGCTCGCGTTTCACGAAGCTGGTCGGTGAGACGCCGAGCGCCTACCGGGCCCGCCGGCACGACACGGGTGCCGTGATTCCGGCGTGCGTGGCGCGTACGTTCACGCGGCCGAGACGGGCGTAGCGTGCCGCCATGGACGAGAGAACCGATGTGAAACTCGCGCAGTGTTTCATCGCCGTCGACGACCACGACAAGGCGCTGGCCTTCTACCGGGACGTGCTGGGCCTGGAGGTCCGCAACGACGTCGGGTTCGAGGGGATGCGCTGGGTGACCGTGGGCTCGCCCCTGCAGCCGGACGTGGAGATCGTGCTGGAGCCGCCGGCCGCGAACCCGGACGCCTCCCCCGCCGACCGTCAGGCGATGGCGGAGCTGCTGGCCAAGGGCATGCTGCGCGGCGTCATCTTCACCACCGAGGACTGCGACGCCCTGTACGCCCGGGTCCGCGACGCGGGTGCCGACGTGATCCAGGAGCCGATGGACCAGCCGTACGGGGTGCGGGACTGCGCCTTCCGCGACCCGGCCGGGAACATGCTGCGGTTCCTGGAGCGGCCGGGTGCCTGAACCCGCGTACCGGACAAGGGAGTTCGGGGCCTACCGGGTTGTCGTGTACAGGCACGCGACGATCGTCGTGTCGTCCTGGTCGTCGGGCGGGCACCCGTCCTCGTACACGTCGTAGGGCGTTCCCGCGTCCGGCGGTGCCGGCTCCGGTTCGCTCCGCTGCCAGCCGTGCCGGTCCTGCGGGGCGGTCGTGTCCTGCAGCCACAGGGTGAGTCCGCCCCCGACGGCCACGGCGACCGCCCACACCGTCACGGCCCGACGCCACACCGCACGGCGCCTTCCGCCCGCCTCCGTCACGCCCACCCCTCCCTGTCCGGCAGCCACGCGCCTCACGTCACGGCCTGGTCCGTGGCCCGCGCCGGTCAGTCGCCGGTCTGCCGCAGGCGGGCCGCGCGGGCGTGGAGGTAGTGCTGCTCGGGGTGGCTCAGGGTCCGGGACGCGGCCGATTCGTAGGCGGCGCGGGCCGCTTCGAGGTCTCCGGCGCGCTCCAGGAGGTGCGCGCGGGCCGCGTCCAGCCGGTGGCCCGTGTACTCGCCCCTCAGGGCGTCCAGTTCGGCCAGTCCCGCGTGCGGACCGTGCACCATCGCCACGGCCACGGCCCGGTTGAGGCGCTCGACCGGTCCTGGCACCAGGCGCACCAGCACGTCGTAGAGGCCGAGGATCTCGGGCCAGTCCGTCGCCCGCGCGGTCGGGGCCTCGTCGTGCACGGCGGCGATGGCCGCGCGCAGTTGGTAGGGGCCGGGGCGGCCCTGGGAAAGGGCGGCCACGACGAGCGCGGCGCCCTCCTCGATCGCGGCCCTGTCCCAGCGGTCGCGGTCCTGTTCGTCGAGGGGCACCAGTTCGCCGTGCGGCCCGGTGCGCGCGTCGCGGCGGGCGTCGGTGAGCAGCATCAGGGCGAGCAGGCCCGCGACCTCGGCGCCGTCCGGGAGCAGCCGGTGCACCTGGCGGGTGAGCCGGATCGCCTCGCGTGCCAGGTCACGGCGCTGGAGATGCGAACCGGACGTCGCCGTGTAGCCCTCGTTGAAGATCAGGTACAGGGTCTGCAGAACGGCGGGCAGCCGCCGCTCCCAGTCGTCGGGGCGCCCGAAGCGCACACCGCGCACCTTCTGCTTGGCCCGGCTGATGCGCTGCGCCATCGTCTTCTCGGGGACGAGATGGGCGCGCGCGATCTCCGCGGTCGTCAGGCCGCCGACTGCCCGCAGGGTGAGCGCGATCTGCGCGGGCGGTGTCAGGTCCGGGTGGCAGCACAGGAAGAGCAGGGAGAGCGTGTCGTCCTCGCGCGGGGCCCGGTCGGCGCCGGGCGGCGGGGCCGTGAACGCGTCGCGCGGGGCGAGCGCCGCCGCCCTGTCCTCACGCTGCCGGCGCGCCTCCTCGCTGCGCAGCGCGTCCGTCAGCCGCCGCGAGGCCACCCTGATGAGCCAGCCGCGCGGATTGTCGGGGACACCGGCCGAGGGCCACTGCCCGGCCGCCGCGAGCAGCGCCTCCTGTACGGCGTCCTCGGCGGCGTCGAAGTGCCCGTACCGCCTGACCAGCGCGCCGAGGACCTGCGGCGCGTGTCGGCGCAGCAGGTCCTCGACGTGGGTCGTGCTTCGCACCACCGGCTCAGCAGACGTCGCCGGAGTTGTCCATGATCTCCCGGATCACCACCGGGTAGTACGGCGCCCCGGCGGGCTGGGGGCAGCGGACCACGCGCTCGGCGATCTCCGTGACGCGCTCCAGGCTGTCGCACTCCAGGACCCAGAAACCCGCCAGGAGCTCCTTGGTCTCGCTGTACGGTCCGTCGGTGATCACGCTCTTGCCGTCCGCGCCGAGCTCGACGTGCCGGGTCCGGGCCGGCTCGGCCAGTCCGTGTCCCGCGACGAACTCGCCGGACTCGGAGAGGTCGTCGTTGAGCGCGTTCATGTAGGCGTACATCGCCTGGACCTCCTCCTCGCCCCAGGCCGGCGACGTGTCCGAGGCCTTGCCGCGCATCGCGTCGTAGTCCGCCTGCGCGCCCTGCACCATGACCAGGTACTTCATCGGTCCGCTCCTTCGGTTCGGTCCGCCCCGCGTGGGCGGCTTTCACAGGGGACGTCGGAGCCGGACGGGCGTTCTCGACAGGGCTCGGGGATTTTTCTCAGGACTTTTTCGCGGCGTGCCTGCCGGACCGCTCCCGGGGCCCGGCGGATTCGGCCTCGTCGCCGGGGTACGCCTCGCACTTGGGGTTCTGGCAGGGCCCGGAGACCCATACCGGTACCCATGCGCCCAGCGTCTTGTGGCGCCGGACGACCTGTTCGACTGCCTGTCCGCAGACCGGACAGACGTTCTTCTTGCTGTCCATGTCCCAAGGGTAGGCCGAGGGGGCCGCCCGCGCCCCCCGCCGTGCACCGGCGTTCCGTGCCGTGCCGGTGCCGCGCCCTGGGCCGGCGCGGGGTCAGCGTTCCCTGCTGTACGTCCGGACGACGGCGCCGTTGCCGAAGGTGCGCGTCGACTCCAGCGCGAACCGCGAGAGCGCGAACCCGGAGCCGAACATCGGCATGCCGGTGCCCAGGACGATCGGGTACGTCTTGACGACGAGCTCGTCGACCTCGTCGATCAGTTCCCCGGCGAGTTTCGAGCCGCCGCACAGGTAGATGTCGAGCGCGCTGTCCTCCGCCTTCAGCTCGCGGACCTTGCCCACCACGTCGTCCGCGACGATCTCGACGTTCGGGTCGGGCGACTCGCCCAGGGTGCGGGAGGCGACGTATTCGCGCAGGTGGGCGTAAGGGCTGGTGACGCCCTCCTTGAGGGCGAGGTCGTAGCTGACGCGGCCCTGGATGACGGTGTCGAACCGCTTATTGGGAAGGTCGTCGACCCCGAGCATCCGGCGGCCCTGGCTCGGCAGGGTCTCCGGGTACTCCGCCACGAGGAACCGCAGGAACTCCTCGTCGACGTAGGACACCATCGCCGTCGCGTCGCCGTCCGGGCCGCCGATGAACCCGTCGACGGAGCAGGCGATGAAGTAGCTGAGCTTTCGCAAACCGGCCTCGTTCCGTAGGCTGCGTGGCGTGAACCACTCCAGTTGTAGTACTTCAACTGTAGTGGTTGCAAGGGTGCGCGCGAAGCTTTCGCGGACGGACAACAAAGTGGGAGAGGAGATTCCAGGTGGGCGAGGAGATTCCGCATGGCCGGTAATCCCGAGCGGCGCAGGGCCCTGGTCGACGCCGGTATCGAACTGCTGGCCCGCGAAGGGGCGCGCGGGCTCACCTTCCGCGCGGTGGACGCCGAGGCCGGGGTGCCGGTGGGCACCGCCTCCAACTACTTCGCCGGACGCGACGACCTGCTCCGCCAGATCGACGCCCGGCTGCACGTCCGGCTGGCGCCCGACCCCGAGGCGCTCACCCGGCGCATGGCGGCGCCCCGGGACCGCTCACTGGTCACCGCGCTCATGCACGATCTGGTGGACCGGGCGACGCGCGACCGCACCGGCTATCTGGCCCTGCTGGAAATGCGCCTTGAGGCCACCCGGCGCCCCGAACTGCGCGCCTCCTACACCAAGTCGCTCCGCGGCGACCTGGAGGAGGGCATGCGCTTCCACCGGGAGGCCGGACTGCCCGGCGGCGACGAGACGGTCGCCCTGCTCTACGTCTCCATGCTCGGCCTGATCCTGGAGCACCTGACCCTGCCGGGCGTCCTGGAAGACGTACTTCCCGGCGTGACCGTGCCGGAAGGGCTGGTGGAGCGGATCGTGGCGACGGTGGTGCCGGAAGACTGACGTCCGCCGTGCGCGGGCGACTGAAACGAGGGCCCTCAGAGCGGCCGGTGCGGCTGCGGTTCACGCCACATCGGCCACATCAGAGGGCCGTCCGGCAGTCGCAGCGCGGTGCCGATGACCTCGAAGCCGAGCCGCTCGTACAGGACTTTGCTGCGGGCGCTGCTCGCCTCCAGGTAGGCGGGCAGCCCTTCGCGGTCGCAGCGGTCGAGGACCGAGCCGATGAGCGCGGTGCCGAGGCCCTCGCCCTGCCGGTCCGGCCTCACGCCGATCATCCACAGGTACTGGTGGGCGCGGCCCGACGGGTGGATGTCCGCCGTGAGCCGCCCGATCAGCTCGACGCGTTCGTTGTCGGGGTCGACGGCCTCCCGCATCTGCGCGAACTCGTCGTCGTCCTGCTCACCCGTCTGCTCAGGCCCGTCCGCGTGCTCGCCCTCCGCCGGCACGAACAGCCACAGCGCGCAGGCCGAACCGTCCTCCGTGACATCGATGTGCCCGTCCTCGAACGCCACGTCGGTGAACGCGGCCATGAGTCGGTGGTGCGTCGCACGGCGGTACTCGGCGCCGGGGAAGACCCAGCTGCTCACCGGATCGCTCTGAAAGGCCTCGTCCAACAACCGGACGACCCTCTCACGGTCGCCCGGCCCCGCCCTGCGTATCGCCACGCCCATGTCCCGCCCTTTCGAGTCAACCACCGCCGGTCCTGCGGCGGTTGCAGCCTAGTCGGTGGAGGGAGGCGGGCCCCGCACCGTGGGGACGTGCGGGACCCGCCGGGCCGGAGCCACCGGTGGCCGTGCGGGGTCAGGAGCCGCACGGCGCCGACGACTCCGGAGCCGCGATGCGCTGCCTTCCGGCGCCGCCCTTCTCTTCGGGCTTCTTCCTTGGGCCTCTTCCTCGGGACCTTCTTCCGGCTCTCTTCCGCCTTCTCCTCTGCCTTCTCCCTCTGTCTTGCTTCTGTTGCTTTCCTGCCCCCCTCGGGCCCGTCTCCCCCGTTCCGCCCCGGTCTTGTCTCGATCCCCCCTGTCACCTGTCTCTCCGCGCACCTTCAACTGGTACGGCGGGTCACGAACTCGGCCAGTGAGAGGAGGCCGCCCGCCGATTCCGGGTCCGGCACCGCCCGGGCCAGTTCCTGCACGGCCCGGCCCATCCGGTCGGCCGCCTGGGCCTGCGCCCAGTCCCGGCCGCCCGCGCGCTCCACGGCCGACGCGAGGGTCTCCACGTCCTCCTTGTCGCGTGGCGCCGCGTACAGCGCGGCCAGTTCACGGGCCGCCGGGGTGCCGGCGGTGAGCGCGGCGACCACCGGCAGCGACTTCTTGCGGGCCGCCAGGTCCGCCCCGGCCGGCTTGCCGGTGCGCCGCGGGTCGCCCCAGATGCCGATGACGTCGTCGATCAGCTGGAACGCGAGACCGGCCTGCCGGCCGAACGCGTCCAGCGCCGCCACGTCCTCGTCGCCCGCCCCCGCGTACAACGCGCCCAGCGCACAGGCGCACCCGAGCAGCGCGCCCGTCTTGGCCTCGGCCATCGCGAGCACCTCGTCGAGGGCGACCTCCCCGGGCGCCCGGTGCTCCAGCGCCGTGTCCGCCTGCTGGCCCTCGCACAGTTCCACCACGCAGTGCGCGAGCCGGGCGACGGCGGCCGAGGACGCCGGGTGCGGGTCCTCGGCGATCAGCCGCAGGGCCAGTGCCTGCAGGGCGTCCCCGGTGACGATCGCGTCCGCTTCGCCGAACACGGTCCACGCGGTGGGGCGGTGCCGCCGGGTGGTGTCCCGGTCCATCACGTCGTCGTGCAGCAACGTGAAGTTGTGGATGATCTCCACGGCCACGGCCGCCCGTACGGCCGCCGCCCGCGCCCCGGGCCCGCCGAGCGCGGCGGCGGCGGTGAGGACGAGCGCGGGGCGTACCGCCTTGCCCGCGTTGCCCTTCACCGGTCTGCCGTCCGCGTCCTGCCGGCCGAAGTGGTAGAGCGCGACGCGCCCCAGGGCGCCCGGCAGGGTCATGAGGGCGGCCCGCAGTTCGGGGTCGACCATCGCCCTGGCCCGCTCCAGGAGCACCCCCGCCTCGTGCCCGTCGGCCGGCTCGGGAGCGTTGTCCTCGTGTGCGCCGACGGGGCTCCACCTCTCACGCGCCCCGACGGGACGCTGCGTCGTCTCCGTCACCGACTCACCCCCGGGACCCGTTCGCCGGCCGGGCGGACGGCGGCCACCGCTGCCGCGGGGTGAACGCCCCGGGCGTGTGCCCGCCCCGGGGGGCGGGGACACGGTGCCGTCTCGGGCAGGGTCACTGCCAGCGGCCGATCTCGACGTTCTCCAGGACGCCGAGCGCGTCCGGCACCAGTACGGCCGCCGAATAGTAGGCCGTGACCAGGTACTTGATGATGGCCTGTTCGTTGATGCCCATGAACCGCACGGACAGGCTGGGCTCGATCTCGTCCGGCACGCCCGCGGCACGCAGCCCGATGACGCCCTGGTTCTCCTCGCCGGTACGCATCGCGATGATCGAGGACGTCCGGGCCTCGGTGACCGGGATCTTGTTGCACGGGTAGATCGGGACGCCGCGCCAGGTGGGGATGCGGTTGCCGGCGATGTCGATGGTCTCCGGGACGAGTCCGCGCTTGTTGAGCTCACGGCCGAACGCGGCGATCGCGCGCGGGTGGGCGAGGAACAGCTTGGTGCCGCGCCGCCTGCTGAGCAGCTCGTCCATGTCGTCCGGGGTCGGCGCCCCGTCGTGCGGCTGGATGCGCTGGTCGTACTCGCAGTTGTGCAGCAGCCCGAAGTCCGGGTTGTTGACGAGCTCGTGCTCCTGACGCTCCTTCAATGCCTCTACCGTCAGCCGCAGTTGCTGCTCGGTCTGGTTCATCGGCTGGTTGTAGAGGTCGGCCACGCGCGTGTGCACGCGCAGCACGGTCTGCGCGACGCTCAGTTCGTACTCCCGAGGGCTGGCCTCGTAGTCGACGAACGTGTGCGGGATGTCCGGCTCGCCGGAGTGGCCGGCGGCGAGGTCGATCTCCTGCTCGCCGTACTTGTTGGTGCGCTGCTCGGGGATCGAGCGCCGTTCCTCGATGTGCTCGCGCAGGGACTGCGAGCGTTCCGCGACCTGCTCCACGTCCTCCCGGGGCAGGACGAGGACCGTGCAGGCCGTGACCGCGCGGGCGGTGTACTCCCAGATGGCGTCCGCGTCGAGCAGTGCCTGGTCGCCGAAGTAGGCGCCGTCGGCGAGGACTCCGAGGACCGCGTCGTCACCGTACGGCCCCGTGCCGACCTTCTCGACCTTGCCGTGCGCGAGGAGGTACACCTCGTCTGCGCGGCTGCCGAACGAGGCGATCAGCTCGCCCGGGGCGAACCGCTGCTGCCGGCAGCGCCTGGCCAGTTCCGCCAGCACCTCCGTGTCGTCGTACGACCGCAGTGCGGGCAGTTCGCCCAGTTCCGCGGGGATGACCTCGACCCGGTCACCCGTCTTCACAAAGGTGAGCCGCCCGTCCCCCAGGGCATAGGTCAGTCGCCGGTTCACTCGGTACGTGCCGCCCTGCACGTCCACCCACGGCAGCGTGCGCAGCAGCCAGCGTGAGCTGATCTCCTGCATCTGCGGCACGGACTTGGTCGTGGTGGCCAGGTTCCGCGCTGCCTCTGTCCCCAGGCTCTGCTGCGGCCTGGTGTCCTCGGTGCGGACCTCTTCGCCTACCGACATAGAGAATTGCCCTCCCGGTCGTGCTCCGGCGCCCAACTGCGCCGTGCATCGCTGTGCGAGATCGAGCCTTCCATCACGCAGAGCGTTCGTGCTATTACACGAAAGAGCGGGAATGGATCACCGGCCGCTGGGGCAGGCCTGCGGTTTTCCGCCGACCGGGCGGTCCGCGCCCACCGGCCCCGACGCCGCCCGCCGGGCCCGGCGACAACCCGTCGGAACCTGTCGGCAAACCCATCGGAGCCTGTTGGCAAACCCGTCGGAGCCTGTCGGCAATGCCCCTGAGGGGACCGTCATCGACGTCGGCCGACTGCTGGGCACCGCGTGGGACCTCGCGCAGGCCCGCCCGGCCCTCGGGTGCCCGCCCCGCGGTCGGCGACCGTTCCGGGGGACAATGACCACATGCCCGGCCCCGACGGCTCCCACGACCCCGACCCCGCCTCCGCGCCCGCCCTCACCACCCTGCGCCCCCGGCTGCCCTCGCCGGTGCGGGAGGTCCGGGACGCGCGCTTCGAGCGGCACGGCGTACGGCTACTGCTGAAGCGGGACGACCTGATCCACCCGGAGCTGATCGGCAACAAGTGGCGCAAACTGGCGCCGAACCTCGCGGCGGCGGCCGGCCGCACCGTCGTCACCTTCGGCGGCGCCTACTCCAACCACCTCAGGGCCACGGCCGCAGCCGGACGGCTGCTCGGCCTGCCCACGGTCGGTGTGGTGCGCGGCCACGAACTGGCCGACCGCCCCCTCAACCCGTCGCTGGCGCGATGCGCGGCCGACGGCATGCGGCTGCACTTCGTCGACCGGTCGACCTACCGCCGCAAGACCGAGCCCGAGGCGCTGGCGGCCGTGCTGCGCGCGGCGGACGCCGAGGACGCGTACGTGGTCCCCGAGGGCGGCAGCAACCACCTTGCCGTGCGCGGCTGCCGGGACCTCGGCGCGGAACTGGCCGACCGGTGCGACGTGGCCGCGGTCGCCTGCGGCACCGGCGGCACGCTGGCCGGGCTCGCCGCCGGACTGCCGCCCGGCAGCCGCGCGCTCGGGATACCGGTCCTCAAGGGCGGTTTCCTGGGCCCCGGCATACAGGCCCTCCAGGAGCGCGCCTTCGGCCGCCGCAGCGGCTCCTGGTCCCTCGACGAGCGCTTCCACTGCGGCGGTTACGCCCGCACCACCCCCGGACTCGATGCCTTCGCCGACGACTTCGAGCAGCGCCACGGGCTTGCCGTGGAACGTCTCTATGTCGCCAAGTTGCTGTACGCCCTTGTCGCCCTGGCCGACGAGGGCGCCTTCCCGCGCGGGACCGCGCTGGCGGCCGTGATCACCGGCCGCCCCTTCCCCTGAGCGGCCCGTCGGGCGGGCGGCGTCTCACCGCGCCTCCCGGTACGCCGCCGCCTCCTCCAGGTCCAGCCTGCGCAGCAGGGTCCGCAGCATCTCGTCGTCGATGTAGCGGCCGTCCCGCAGCTTGACGAACACCTCACGCTCGGCGCCGATCATCTCTCCCGCGAGCCGCCGGTAGGTGTCGTCGACGGTCTCGCCGGTGACGGGGTTGACCTGGCCGAGGCGTTCCCAGACGGCGTTGCGTCGACGCTCCAGGACCGTGCGCAGCCGGTCGGCAAGCGGCCCCGGCAGGGCGTTGCGCTCGTCGGCGAGGAGCTCGTCCAGGCGCTGCTCGGCGGCGCGGGAGGCCTGCGCCTGGGCGTTCGCCTCGGCGAGCGTCTCGGCCTGCTGGTCGCGCCCGGGGAACTTCAGCAGCCGGATCAGCGGAGGCAGCGTCAGCCCTTGGACGACCAGCGTGCCGATGACCGTCGTGAAGGTCAGGAACAGGATGAGGTTGCGCTGCGGGAAGGGCTCGCCGCCGTGCACGGTGAGCGGGACGGAGAAGGCGATGGCGAGGGACACCACGCCCCGCATTCCGGCCCACGAGGTGACGGCCGGGCCCTTCCAGGTGGGGTTCTCCTCCCGCTCGCGCACCCGCGCGGACAGCACCCGCGGCAGGAACGTCGCCGGGTACACCCACACGAAGCGCACCGCCACGACCACCAGGAAGACGGCGACCGCGTACCAGGCGGCGTCGACGCCCTCGTACGCGCCGAGTTCCCTGAGCACCACCGGCAGTTGCAGTCCGATGAGCGCGAACACGCTCGACTCCAGGACGAAGGCGACCATCTTCCACACCGCCTCCTCCTGGAGCCGGGTGGCGAAGTCGACCTCCCACGCGCGGTGTCCGAGGTGGAGGGCGACGACCACGACCGCGAGGACCCCGGAGGCGTGCACCTGCTCGGCCGCCGCGTAGGCGACGAACGGGATCAGCAGGGAGAGCGTGTTCTGGAACAGGGCTTCACGCACGTGCGTGCGCAGCCAGTGGATCGGCAGCATCAGCACCAGTCCGATGCCGACGCCGCCGATCGCCGCGATCAGGAACTCGGCGATTCCCCCCGCCCAGGTCGCGCCGGCGCCGACGGCGGCCGCCAGCGCCACCTTGAAGGCGGTGATCGCGGTGGCGTCGTTCAGCAGCGACTCGCCCTGCAGAACCGTCGTGATCCGCGACGGCAGCCCGACCCGGCGCGCCACCGCGGTCGCCGCGACCGCGTCCGGCGGTGCCACCACCGCGCCGAACACCAGCGCCGCCGGCAGCGGCAGGTCCGGCACGATCAGGTACAGGGCCCAGCCGACGGCGAAGGTCGCGAACAGCACGTAGCCCACGGACAGCAGTGCCACCGGCCGGATCTGCGCCCGCAGGTCGAGGTAGGAGCTGTCGGTGGCCGCCAGGTGCAGCAGCGGGGGCAGCAGCAGTGGCAGCACGATGTGCGGGTCGAGGGTGTAGTCCGGCACCCCGGGCAGATAGCTGACCGCCAGGCCGACGGCGACCAGCAGGAGCGGCGCCGGCACCGGGGTGCGCCGGCCGGCCGCGGCGACCGCCGCACTGCCCGCCACCAGCAACAGCAGTGGCATCACGTCCATCGTCCCGCCCGCCCTCTTTTTCCGCGCGGTCATGCGCACAGCCGTCGTAACCTGGCAATCATGAAACAGTGCACGCATGCCGACGCGCTGCCGCACCCGGAACCCGAGGCGCTGACCGACACGTGTCCGGAGTGTCTCGCGGAAGGCACCCACCCGGTTCAGCTGCGGCTGTGCCTGACCTGCGGCCACGTCGGATGCTGCGACTCCTCGCCGGGACGGCACGCGACCGGGCACCACACCAAGTCCGGTCACCCGGTGATGCGGACGTTCGAGCCGGGCGAGGACTGGCGCTGGTGCTTCGTCGATCACGTACTGGTCTGAAGTGGATCACTACGCGTCGGGACGGTTCGACCGTCTGACGTCTGGGTACGTCAAAGCGGCGCGCGCTCTTCCCAATTGGGCCCGCAGACCCCTAGCCACGGAGCGTATCCGTAGGTTTACTATGAGTGACAGCAACGGGGTTGGGGTCCCGGGGACAGAAAGTTCGGAGCGCGATAGCGTCACCGCTGAACCACGTATCGCGTTGTCCCGGGGGGCGACCCTCGGCCCTGAAACGCTTGTACCACCATGGAGGTGAGGGTGTCCCAGATCGCAGGCGAGCCCGCGACCCAGGACTTCGTCGAAGTCCGGCTGCCGGCCGCGGGTGCCTACCTGTCGGTGCTGCGCACGGCCACGGCCGGTCTCGCGGCCCGTTTGGACTTCACCCTCGACGAGATCGAGGACCTGCGCATCGCCGTCGACGAGGCCTGCGCGATCCTGCTCCAGCAGGCCGTGCCCGGCTCCGTGCTCAGTTGTGTGTTCCGGCTGGTCGACGACTCTCTGGAGGTCACCGTCTCGGCCCCGACCACGGACGGCCACGCGCCCTCGCGTGACACGTTCGCCTGGACCGTCCTGTCCGCGCTCGCGGGCAAGGTCTCCTCCGCCGTGGACGAGGACAGAACCGTTTCGATCAGCCTCTACAAACAGCGCGGCGCGGGACCCGGGCCGGCGTGAGGAACGGGGACGGGCCGGTGCGGGACGAAGAGCGCGGCACACGGGAGCTGTCGGCCGAGGCGTCGGCCGCGGGCAGCGCGAGCACATCCCGGCGCATGGACGGCATCGACGGCATTCCCGAGCAGGCCCGGCCGCATCCGGAGGACGAGGCCACCACGGCCGTCCTGCCGGGCGACGGGCGGGAAGGCCGGGAGGGTGCCGCGCAGAGCGCGCCTCCGGACGGGCGGACCGGGGTCTCCCCCGCCCAGGACGGGCCCCCCACGCGCGCGAGGCCGCGGGCGGGGAAGGAGGCGGGGGCTCCGGGAAGGGCTACGGGCGGGACGATGAGCGAGCACGAGCGAAACTCCGAGGAAGACGGGCTGAGCGCGCCCAGGACGCCGGGCGCGCGGCACGACCCGCAGGACCGCAGCGGAGCGCGGGCCCTGTTCCTGGAGCTGCGCACGCTGAAGGACGGCAGCCCGGAGTACGCGGAGCTGCGCAACCGGCTGGTCCGCATGCACCTGCCGCTCGTCGAGCACCTCGCGCGCCGCTTCCGCAACCGCGGCGAGCCGCTGGACGACCTCACGCAGGTCGCCACGATCGGCCTCATCAAGTCGGTCGACCGGTTCGACCCGGACCGCGGCGTGGAGTTCTCGACGTACGCGACCCCGACGGTCGTCGGCGAGATCAAGCGGCACTTCCGCGACAAGGGCTGGGCGGTGCGCGTGCCGCGCCGGCTCCAGGAGCTGCGGCTCGCGCTGACGACGGCGACGGCTGAGCTGTCGCAGCAGCACGGCCGCTCCCCGACGGTGCACGAGCTCGCCGAGAAGCTGGCGATCTCGGAGGAGGAGGTCCTGGAGGGCCTGGAGTCGGCCAACGCGTACTCCACGCTGTCCCTGGACGTCCCCGACACCGACGACGAGTCCCCGGCGGTCGCCGACACCCTCGGCGCGGAGGACGAGGCGCTGGAGGGCGTCGAGTACCGCGAGTCCCTCAAGCCGCTGCTGGAGGACCTGCCACCGCGCGAGAAGCGCATCCTGCTGCTGCGCTTCTTCGGCAACATGACGCAGTCGCAGATCGCGCAGGAGGTCGGCATCTCCCAGATGCACGTGTCCCGGCTGCTGGCCCGCACGCTGGCCCAGCTGCGGGAGAAGCTGCTGGTGGAGGAGTAAGGCGCCCCGGGCGGTGCTACCGCTCGCCGTCCTGGGCGCGGCCCGGTCCCTTGATGCCGAGGGCCTGGGTCGTCTGCGGATTGACCAGCAGCACCAGCGCGGCGACCGCGACGACCGCCAGGGCGATGCCCGCCGGGATCGCGACGCTGTCGGCGCGGAGCAGGTTGTAGGCCACCGGCAGCGCCATGAGCTGCGTCACGACGGCGGGGCCCCGGCTCCAGCTGCGCCGGTCCAGCAGGCCGCGGGCGGCGAGCAGCGGCAGCAGCGAGATGATCATCAGCGTGATTCCCCCGGTGACGGCCTGCTGCCGGTCGGACGGGTGGCCGGTCACGCCGAGGACGAGCATCCAGACCCCGCCGACGAGCAGCGCGAGCCCTTCGAGGCCGACGAGTGCCGCGGCGTACGTCAGGCGGGGCGGACGGGGGCCGCTGTTTTCGGGGGCCGTGGAGATCTGCTCGCTGCTCACCCCAGCAGGGTAGCCCTCGTCGTTCGAGCTCCGGTTGAGGGCTCACGGCTCCGGTGGGTGACCGGATCCGCCCCTCGGTCTGGGCCAGGTACCACCCAGTAGGTACTCTGCACCCCATGCGTGCTCTTCTCGTGGTCAATCCGGCGGCAACCACCACAAGTGCGCGCACACGCGACGTACTGATCCATGCGCTCGCCAGCGAGATGAAGCTGGAGGCCGTCACCACCGAGTACCGCGGCCACGCGCGCGACCTGGGCCGGCAGGCCGCGGAGAGCTCGGACGTCGACCTGGTCGTGGCCCTCGGCGGTGACGGCACGGTCAACGAGGTCGTCAACGGTCTGCTGCACGCCGGCCCGGACCCGGAGCACCTGCCCGGCCTCGCCGTGGTCCCCGGCGGCTCCACCAATGTCTTCGCCCGCGCCCTCGGGCTGCCGAACGACGCCGTGGAGGCGACCGGCGCCCTGCTGGACGCGCTGCGCGAGGGCCGCGAGCGTACGGTCGGCCTGGGCCTGACCTCGGGCACGCCGGGCACGGAGGACGGGGGGGTGCCCGAGCGCTGGTTCACCTTCAACGCCGGGCTCGGCTTCGACGCCGGTGTGGTGGGGCGGGTGGAGCAGCACCGGGAGCGCGGCAGGAAGTCGACGCACGCCCTCTATGTGCGCCAGGTGGTGCGCCAGCTGTTCGGCGAGCCGAACCGACGACACGGTCTGATCACACTGGAGCGGGACGGCGAGGAGCCGGTGTCCGATCTGGTGCTGTCCATAGTCTCGAACACCTCTCCGTGGACGTTTCTGGGGAATCGCCCGATCTACGCGACACCTAAGGCCTCGTTCGACACGGGCCTCGATCTCTTCGGTCTGAGCCGGCTGTCCACGGGTGCGGTTGCCCGGTATGGCACCCAGTTGCTCACTTCGTCCCCGGAGCGCGGACCGCACGGAAAACACGCGGTCTCGCTGCACGACCAGACCCGGTTCACCTTGCATTCGAAGGCCCCGCTCCCCCTCCAGATGGACGGTGACCACCTGGGGCTGCGTACGAGCGTGACGTTCACAGGTGTACGCCGTGCACTGCGTGTGATTGTGTGAGCAGAAAAGGCCAAAGTCCTTTCACTCGAACGTTTAGGCCAGGATCCACCCCATGGAAGTACGGCTGTGACCTAGTCGACACCGAAGAATCAAAAAAAACTTTCCGGAAGGGGTTGTATCCGCCGCCGAGGTTTGCGAGTCTCTACTTGGCGATCGGGACGGCCCGCAACACCGGCCTCCACAGATCACCGGAACCCCTCTTCAAATCCACGGACCACGCCAGGGAATCTGGCGGTCGGCCCTTCACTTGTTGAGGGATTCGTGAAAGCGTTCACATTCACAAGCACCCTGCAGTAATACCAAGGAGAGGTAGCAGCCATGGACTGGCGTCACAACGCCGTTTGCCGCGAGGAAGACCCCGAGCTCTTCTTCCCCATCGGCAACACCGGTCCTGCGCTGCTGCAGATCGAGGAAGCCAAGGCCGTCTGCCGCCGCTGCCCGGTGATCGAGCAGTGTCTGCAGTGGGCGCTCGAGTCCGGTCAGGACTCCGGCGTCTGGGGTGGTCTCAGCGAGGACGAGCGCCGCGCAATGAAGCGCCGCGCCGCCCGCAACCGGGCCCGTCAGGCCTCCGCCTGACCTACCCGCCCCGCTAACAGCCTGAGCTTGGCGGCGCGTACAGCGAGTACGCATCTCCCGCCCCCGAGCCGCAGCGCGCAGTACCCCCGATGCTCCCCAAGCTCTCGAACTCGCTCGAGCAGGGGGGACCCACATCGCGCTTGCACCGCAAGCAAAGAGCTTTAAGCCCCGGACCACCCAGTGGTCCGGGGCTCACTGCTGTGTGGGGCGGACCCGCTACTTGTCGGACGGCACCGGGATGTCGAGGATCACCCGCGTACCGCGCTCGGGCGCCGGGACCATGTCGAACGTTCCTCCCAACTCCCCCTCCACCAGCGTCCGTACGATCTGCAGGCCGAGGTTGCCCGCGCGGTGCGGGTCGAAGCCCTCGGGCAGGCCGACGCCGTCGTCCTGGACGGTGACGAGGAGGCGGGCCTCCTTCGTCGTACCGCCGCGGACCGCCGAGACCTCGACCGTGCCGGTGTCGCCCTGCCGGAAGCCGTGCTCCAGCGCGTTCTGCAGGACCTCGGTCAGCACCATCGACAGCGGCGTGGCCACCTCGGCGTCGAGGATGCCGAAGCGTCCGGTGCGCCGGCCGATGACCTTGCCGGGCGAGATCTCGGCGACCATCGCGAGCACGCGGTCGGCGATCTCGTCGAACTCCACGCGCTCGTCCAGATTCTGGGACAGCGTCTCGTGGACGATCGCGATCGAGCCGACCCGGCGCACCGCCTCCTCAAGGGCTTCTCGACCGCGCTCGGACTCGATCCGGCGGGCCTGGAGGCGGAGCAGGGCCGCGACCGTCTGGAGGTTGTTCTTCACCCGGTGGTGGATTTCCCGGATGGTCGCGTCCTTGGTGATCAACTCGCGCTCGCGGCGGCGCAGTTCGGTCACGTCCCGGAGCAGGACCAGCGAACCGATGCGGGGCCCCTTGGGTTTGAGGGGAATCGCGCGGAACTGGATCACGCCCTCGGCGGACTCGATCTCGAACTCGCGGGGCGCCCAGCCGCTGGCGACCTTGGCCAGGGCCTCGTCCACCGGGCCGCGCGAGGGGGCGAGTTCGGCGGTGGTCTCCCCCAGGTGCTGGCCGACGAGGTCGGCGGCGAGGCCGAGGCGGTGGTAGGCGGAGAGCGCGTTCGGCGAGGCGTACTGCACGAGGCCGTCCGCGTCGAGCCGGATCAGGCCGTCGCCGACGCGGGGCGAGGCGTCCATGTCGACCTGCTGGTTGGCGAACGGGAAGGCGCCGGCCGCGATCATCTGCGCCAGGTCGGAGGCGCTCTGGAGGTAGGTGAGCTCCAGGCGGCTCGGGGTGCGCACGGTGAGGAGGTTGGTGTTGCGCGCGATGACGCCGAGGACGCGGCCCTCGCGCCGCACGGGGATCGACTCCACGCGGACGGGCACCTCCTCCCGCCACTCGGGGTCACCCTCGCGCACGATGCGGCCCTCGTCGAGGGCGGCGTCCAGCATGGGGCGCCGGCCGCGTGGGACGAGGTGGCCCACCATGTCGTCCTGGTAGGACGTCGGGCCGGTGTTGGGGCGCATCTGGGCGACCGAGACGTAGCGGGTGCCGTCGCGGGTGGGGACCCACAGGACCAGGTCGGCGAAGGAGAGGTCGGAGAGCAGCTGCCACTCCGAGACCAGCAGGTGGAGCCACTCGAGATCGGAATCGTCGAGGCCCGTGTGCTGGCGTACGAGTTCGTTCATGGACGGCACGAGTGCGAGCGTACCTGGCGGTTCGGACACCGCTCGAAATCAGCCGCTGCGAGGGGCTCCCGCCGGCCGTCACGGGCCCGGAAACACCCGCGGGCCGCGGCGCCTGAGAGGGACCCTCAACCCTCCCGGCACCGCAGCCCGGAGCAATATCGGCCGTGGGGTGTGCGGTCCCGGTCGGCCGAAGGTTGAGGAGCCGGGGCAGTCAGGGCAGAGAGCTCCGGTTCCTCGGTCCGCCCTCCTGTGCGGGGAGAGCGGAAGCCTTGCGTTCACCTTGTGTCAGTGCCTCTGCGGCCATTCTGGACTAGACCACTGTCCGTGTCCATGCGTTGGAGGATGTTTGTCCTTGTCTTGGTCCGCCAACTTGTCGGACGTCCCAGCACCTCGCAAAGCCTAACCCTGACGGGTCACGCGCGGGGCCAGATGGACAGGGCAATTTCCGCGAGCGCCTCCAGTTCCGCCCGGCTCGCGCCGTCGCGCGCCTGCTGGGACATGCCCTGGATCATGGCGCCGGTGTGCCGGGCGAGTGCCGCCGCGTCCGTGTCCTGAGGGAGGAGACCGGCCGCGACGTCGGCTTTTATACGACTCTCGAACGCGGCGATGTTCCCGTTGCGCCGCTCCCGCAGGGCCGCCTCGACCTCGGGGGTCGAGCAGTTGACGGCGGCGTGGATGACGAGGCAGCCGTGCGGATGCCCGGGCTCCGTGTATACGGCCGCCGCCTCGCGCAGCATCCGCTCGACGCCGGCCCGCGCGGTGGGCTCCTCGGCGAGGGCCCGCTCGGCGAAGGCGCCGTACGTCGCACCGTACTCCCGCACGACCTCCTCGAACAGCGACCGCTTGTCCCCGAAGGCCGCGTAGAGACTCGGGGCGCCGATGTCCATGACGCGGGTCAGGTCGGAGACGGACGTGGCCTCGTAGCCGTGTTCCCAGAAGGCCATGAGCGCCTTCTCCAGGGCGGTGGCGCGGTCGAAGGAACGGGGGCGCCCGCGGGTCCGGCGCCCGGTCGGCGCGGCCTCGCCGGTCGTCTGGCTGCTGCTCACCATGGAGTGGATTTTATAGCGGGCACTAGAGAAGTGTCGGTGGGCTGTTGTACGGTTTTTTCTGTAGCGACCGCTAAACAAATGCGAAGGGGGCGCCGGCATGGGCGTGCTCACGGGCAGGACGGCTCTCGTCACGGGGGCCAGCAGGGGAATCGGGCGGGGCATCGCGGAGCGCCTGGCACGCGACGGCGCACGGGTCGGGGTCCATTACGGCAGGAGCGAGGCCGCGGCGAAGGAGACGGTCGCCGCGATCGAGGCGGCGGGCGGCTCGGCGTTCACCGTCGGGGTGGAACTGGGCGGGCGAGGGGACGCCGAGGCGCTGTGGGCGGAGTTCGACCGGCACGCGGACGGGCTGGACATCCTGGTGAACAACGCGGGGATCGGGACCTCCCGGCCGATCGAGCAGATCGGCGAGGAGGAGTACGACCGCCTCTTCGCGGTGAACGTGAAGGCACCGTTCTTCATCCTCAAGCACGGCATGACGCGGCTGCGCGACGGCGGCCGGGTGGTCAACATCTCCTCGGGCCTGGCCCGGACCGCCGTCATGCCGCACAACATGGCGTACGCGATGACGAAGGGCGCGCTGGACGTGCTTTCCCGGGACCTGTCCAAGGTGCTGGGGGCGCGGGGCATCAGGGTCAACTCGGTGGCGCCCGGGATCATCGACACGGACAACACGGCCCCCTTCCTGCGCGAGACGGAGGACGGCTGGGCGCAGGCCGAGGCGATATCGGCGCTCGGGCGGGTGGGGACGGCGGCCGATGTGGCGGACGTGGTGGCGTTCCTGGCGTCGGACGCGGGGCGCTGGGTCACGGGGAGCTGGGTGGACGCGACGGGAGGGTCGATGCCGTAGCGACCGGCGCGGCCTCGCGCGGGGCGTCAGGGGTACGGCGCGGTCCGGTCCGCGGCACCACTACCGCTGCCCCGCCCCGGCCTCCGAGGCCGTGCCCGTGTGTCCGTGTGTCCGTGTGTCCGTGCGGTCGTGTGCCCATGTGCTCGCGCGACCGTGTCCCACTGTGCTCCCACGACCGTGTGCCCGCGTGTACGCGTGTGCGCGTGCCTGCGTGTCCATGCGCCCATGTGCCCGCGCGGCCATGCGTCCGCGCGAGCGTTTCGCGTCCGGTCGCGAGGCGGAGAGAGGCCGGGAACCCTGGGAGGGAGGGGCCGAGCTCTGTTAGATTGGTCTAAACCACACCGCCCCTACGGGTCCAGTTGAGTCCCCTCTTCAGATCGGCAGGCCCAGCGTGGAAGTTGTCATCGTTCCGGACGCCAAGGCCGGCGGCGAGCTCGTCGCCGAGGCGATGGCGCAGTTGCTCCGGCGCAAGCCCGACGCCCTGCTCGGCGTGGCCACCGGGTCGACGCCGCTGCCCGTGTACGAGGCGCTGGCCGCCAAGGCGCGGTCCGGTGCCGTGGACACCTCACGGGCGCGGATCGCCCAGCTCGACGAGTACGTGGGGCTGCCGGCGGACCATCCGGAGTCCTACCGCTCGGTGCTGCGGCGCGAGGTGCTGGAGCCGCTCGGCATCGGGATGGACAAGTTCCTCGGTCCGGACGGCACGGCCGAGGACGTGCAGGGGGCGTGCGAGGCGTACGACCGGGCGCTCGCCGAGGCGGGCGGGGTCGATCTTCAGCTGCTGGGGATAGGCACCGACGGGCACATCGGGTTCAACGAGCCGTGTTCGTCGCTGGCGTCGCGCACGCGGATCAAGACGCTGACCGAGCAGACCCGGGTGGACAACGCGCGGTTCTTCGACGGCGAGATCGAGCAGGTCCCGCACCACGTCATCACGCAGGGCATCGGCACGATCCTGGAGGCGCGGCACCTCGTGCTGCTGGCCACCGGCGAGGGCAAGGCCGACGCGGTCGCGGCGACCGTCGAGGGACCGGTCGCGGCGGTGTGCCCGGCGTCGGCGCTGCAGCTCCACCCGCACGCGACGGTCGTCGTCGACGAGGCCGCCGCGAGCAAGCTGAAGCTGGCCGACTACTTCCGCCACACGTACGTGAACAAGCCGGATTGGCAGGGGATCTGACGCCCCGACCACCCAGACAGAAGGCGCCGGTTCCGGGGGGACCGACGCCTTCGCCTTGCGCCGGGCGTGAGAGGGCGACTCGTTCAGCGTGTGCCGGGTCGCAGAGGGTGGCCCTGGTGGCCCCTTCGGTGCGCGCCCGGCTACGGGAGGCGGCCCGGTCAACGTGCGCCCGGCTGCGGGAGTTGGCCCCTTCAGTGCGCGCCCGGCTGCGGGAAGCGGCCCGGTCAACGTGCACCCGGCTGCGGGAAGCGGCCCGGCCCGGCTCCATAGAGCGGGGCGGGTGCGGGGCGCCGGGCATGACTGGCTGAGGCGACGCCAGACCGACGTGGATGGCTGAGCGGCGCGGGGCCGAGGGGTGGGTGGCTGAGCGGCGCCGGGCCGAGGTGGGTGACTGAAGCCCGAAGCCAGGCGAGAAGGCGGGGTGCGTGCCGCCCGGGGTGCCCGCCCGGGGTGCCTCTGCCTGCGCGTCGGCCCTTTGCGGCCGCTGGTCGCGCGCCACGCCCGCGCCACGGCGAGCGAGCTCCGTCGCCGAGTGCGTGACGCCACGCCGCTCTCCACCCCGCCATCCCGCTACCCCGCTCCCCCACCCGCCAAGGCGCCGCCCCCTGCCGGGAACGGCGCCTTCGCTGATCGGGCGGTCAGTGAGACCGGGCAGGTCGGGCTACACGCCCGCGATGACCTCCGCCGCCGCTCTGCCGCAGACGCGGGCCGCGCCGTAGGTGGCGATGTGGAGGGCGCCGCGGGGGGTCGCCCGGGGCACGCCCATCTCGACGACCACGGTGTCGGGTCGGGCCGTGAGCAGGGTGTCGAGGGCCGCCGCCATCCAGGGGTGGCGGTGTTCGTCCCGGACGACGGCCACGATGCGGCGGGACCCGGCCGCAGCCAGCGCGTCGGGCCCGGCGTCCGCCCCGGCGAAGCTGCCCGTCTCGGTGCCGGGGAGCAGGCGGAGGAGTTCCGCTGCCACGCCCCACGGCGTCTCGTCGCCGACGGCGATGTTCGCGACGGGGGTGAGGGCGGCGACGTAGGGCGGCTCGGTGAGCGCCGTGAAGTCGTCGGCGCGGGTCACGGTGAGCGCCCGGCGCGCGGCACGCAGGCCCACCGGGTCGCCGGTCGCGTCCCGGCCCTCGCCGTCGCCCGTGCCTCCCGCCGCCCGAGCGTGGCCTCGCCCCGTGTCCCGGGCCGCGCCGGTGTCGCCGTCCGCCGCGCCCGCCGCCGCTGTCCAGCGGGCGAGGCGTCGTACGCGTTCCGCCGCGTCCGCCAGGCGTTCTTCGGGGAGTTCGCCCGTGCGGACCGCTTCGACGAGGGCGTCGCGGAGGCGGCGTACCGTCTCGTCGTCGGCGAGGCCGCCGCCCACGCAGATGGCGTCGGCGCCGGCCGCGAGGGCGAGGACGCTGCCGCGTTCGATGCCGTAGGTGCCGGAGATGGCCTGCATCTCCATGCCGTCGGTGACGATCAGGCCGTCGTAGCCGAGTTCGCCGCGCAGCAGGTCGGTCAGGATGCGCCGGGACAGGGTCGCGGGACGGTCCGGGTCCAGCGCGGGGACGAGGATGTGGGCGCTCATCACCGCGCGGGTTCCGGCGGCGATGGCCGCGCGGAACGGGGCCAGTTCGCGGTCCGTGAGCACCGGGGCGTCGGCGTCGATGCGCGGCAGGGCGTGGTGGGAGTCGACGGCCGTGTCGCCGTGGCCCGGGAAGTGCTTCGTGCAGGCGGCGACGCCCACCGACTGGAGGCCGGTGACGTAGGCGGCGGTGTGCCGGGCGACCAGTGCGGGGTCGGCGCCGAAGGAGCGGACGCCGATGACGGGGTTGCCGGGGTTGGAGTTCACGTCGGCGGAGGGGGCCCAGTTGAAGTTGACGCCGCAGGCCGCGAGGCGGCGGCCCAGTTCGGCGGCCACTTCCCGGGTCAGCTCCACGTCGTCCACCGCGCCGAGGGCGTGGTTGCCCGGGAAGGAGGAGCCGGTCCGCACCTCCAGGCGGGTGACGTCGCCACCCTCCTCGTCGATGGCGACCAGGACGTCGTCGCGTTCCGCGCGCAACTGTGCGGTGAGCGCGGCGAGTTGCCCGGAAGAGGCGATGTTGCGGCCGAACAGGCCGACGGAGGCGAGGCCCTCGCCGAGCCGGCGCAGCAGCCAGTCGGGGGCGGTGGTCCCGGTGAACCCGGGCTGGAGGACCGTCAGCGCGTCGCGCGTGAGGGTGTCGGTGCCGCTGGCGAATGTCGTCATCGGGTGCGTTATCCCTTCACGGCGCCGGCGGTCAGGCCGCTGACAGCCCTGCGCTGGAGGAAGACGAAGAGGATCAGGATCGGGACGGCGAAGAGGGAGGAGGCCGCCATGGTGGCGCCCCAGTCGTCGCCGAAGGCGGTGCGGAAGCTGGACACCCACAGTGGCAGGGTCTGGGCTTCGGCGTCCTTGTTGAGGACCAGCACGAGGGGCAGTTCGTTCCAGGCGGTGATGAAGCCGAACAGCGAGGTCGACATCAGGCCCGGGGCGAGCAGCGGCAGGATCACCTTGCGGAACGCGGTGACGCGGGTGCAGCCGTCGACCATCGCCGCCTCCTCCAGCTCCCTGGGCACGGCGGCGACGAAGCTGCGCAGCGTCAGGATGGTGAAGGGCAGGATCATCATCATGTAGAAGATCGTCAGCGGCACAAGGCTGTTCAGGACGGAGGCGTCGCGCACGATCATGTAGATGGCAATAACCATGACCTCCCAGGGCGCCATCTGGGCCAGCATGAAGCCGACGATGAAGCCGCGCCGCCCCCTGAACCGCATCCGGGCCAGGGCGAACGAGCCGGCGAGCGCGATGGCCAGGGAGAAGACGACCGCGAGGACGGTGACGATCAGGGAGTTGGAGACGTACGTCCAGAAGTGGTCGACGCCGGTCGCGGTGGTGAAGTGCTCGAAGGTGACGTCGGCCGGGAACCAGACCGGGTCCTCGGAGATGATGTCGCCCGTCGGCTTGAAGGCCGTGGAGAACATCCAGTACACGGGGAAGACGAAGAAGGCGAACAGGACGACGGCCGTGACGTTGGGCCAGACGCGGCTGAGCAGTGAGCGCTTCACAGCGCGGCCTCCTCTTCGTTCTCCTGCTTGAGCACGATCCTGAGGTAGTAGGCGGTCAGGCCGAGCAGGATCAGGATGGTCAGGACGGCGATCGCGGCGCCCATGCCGTAGTGCTGGTTGCCGACGCCCTCGATGTAGGCGTAGACGGGCAGGATTTCGGTGAGGCGGTCGGGGCCGCCGCCGTTGATGGTGAAGACCTGCACGAACGCCTTGAAGACCCAGATGATCTCCAGGAAGGTCGTGGCGTACAGGAAGGGGCGCAGGAACGGCAGGGTGACCGTGGTGAAGCTTTTCCACGTGCCCGCGCCGTCGAGGGCCGCGGCCTCGTAGAGCTCGCCGGGGATGGTCGTGGTCGCCGCGTAGAGGTTGATCGCGACGAACGGGATCGACATCCACACGATCAGCAGGGTGACGACGAAGAAGGTCGACATCTGGCTGCTGGTCCAGCTGTAGTCGGCCATCGAGTGCCAGCCGAGCTTGTCCAGCACCCAGTTGACGACACCGAAGCGCTGGGCGAACAGCCACTGGTAGACGGTGCTGGCGGCGACCACCGGCATGGCCCAGGCCAGTACCAGACCGAGCAGCAGCGTCAGCCGCATGCGCTGGCCGAGGCGGGCGAGCAGCAGGCCGACCAGCGTGCCCAGGACCATGATCAGCACGACGTTGACCGCCGTGAACAGGATCGAGCGGAGGGTGACGCGCCAGAAGTCCTCGCCGGTGAGGACCTCCTTGTAGTTGTCGATGCCGTTCCACTCGGTGACGTGCTGGATCAGCTGCGCCATGTTGAGGTTCTGGAACGACAGCAGCACGTCCTTCAGCAGCGGCCAGCCGAGCAGCAGCACGGTGGCCGCGCAGGCGGGCAGCAGCAGGAGGTACGGGGCGAGTGCGCCGGCCCGCGACGCGGCTCGGGGTGTGGGACGGCCGGCTCCCCCGCCGTCCGCCCGGCGGACGTCCGCCGGGCCGGAGGGCGGCCGTTCGGTCTGCACGGTCATGCTCGCGATCTCTCTACTCGGCCTGCGCAGGTCTTGCGACATGCGTACGGGCGCCGGGACGGGGCCGTGTCACACGGTGGCCCCGCCCCGGCTTGAGCGGCCCTACTGCTGCTGTGCCAGACGCTTGTTGAACTCGTCCTCGACCTGCTTGGCGGCGGCGGCCGGGGACTTGCCGTTCAGCACGGCGGTCATGAACGTCTTGACCGGGTTCGGGGCGTTCTCGACGGCGGCCCACTCCGGGATCAGCGGCGTGGTGCCACCGCCCGCGGCGGCCGGCGCGGCGGCCTCGGCGACGGCGTTGCCCTTGAGGTTGCTCTGCAGCGACTCCTTGTTCGGGATGACGCCGTTGAGCTTGGCGAGTTGCCCCTCGAACTTGTCGGAGAGCGCGAGCTTCAGGAACTCCTTGGCGAGGTCCTGCTTCTTGCTGCCCGCGGCGACGGCGAGGTTGGAGCCGCCGACGAAGACGCCCTCGGGCTTGTCGGCCGTGGCACCGGGGATGGTGAAGTAGCCGATCTCCTTCTCGATCTCCGGGTTGGCCTTGATGGCGATGCCGGCTTCCCAGCCCATGCCGATGAAGGCGCCGACCTTGCCCTTGCCGAAGACCTCGCCCTGCTGCGGGGTGGCCTCGTCCTTGTCCTTGGGCGCCTTGGAGAGGGCCTGGAACTTCTTGTAGGTCTCCATGGCGGCGGCGACCTTCGGGTCGTCGAGGTTGGAGACGTACTTGTCGCCGTCCTTCTTGACCAGTTCGGCGCCCTCGCCGATGGCCAGGCCGACGAAGTGGTACCAGTTCTGGCCGGGCAGGTAGATCGGCTCGGCGTCGGTCTTCTCGCCGATGGTCTTCAGGGCGTCGTAGAACTCGTCCCGGGTCTTCGGGGTGTCCTTGATGCCGGCGTCGGCCCAGATCTTCTTGTTGTAGAGGACGACGCGGTTGGCGAAGTACCAGGGCGCCGCGTACTGCTTGCCCTCGAAGACGGACGACTCGTTGAGGGACTCGGTCCACTCGCCGCCGATCTCGGCCTTCAGGTCGGCGAGGTCGGCGAGGCCGCCGGTCTTGGCGTAGGCCGGGGTCTGGGTGTTGCCGATCTCGAAGACGTCCGGCGGGTTCTCCTCGGACAGGGCGGTGGTCAGCTTCTGCTGGATGCCGTTCCACTGCTGGACTTCGAACGTGACCTTGGCCTGCGTCTTCTTCTCGAACTCGGCGGCCAGGTCCTTCTGCCACTGGTCCGGCGACGAGCCGTCCATCACCCACACCGTGAGGGTCTGGCCCTTGTAGCCGTCCGCCCCGGCCTTGTTCTCCTCGCCGTCGTCGCCCCCGCATGCCGCGATGGAGACCATCATGCCCGCGACCGCGATCGCGGATATCAGCTTGCGCTTCACGCCACCCTCCTCAGGGATGCCACAAACCCCCCTGCTCCCCGCGGTGACTGACGACCGCCCATGGGGCCGGGACCTGGACCAATGGTGTAGACCAGTAGGGGGAGCTTGGCCCAGACCAATAGGCCTGTCAAGGGTGTTCATGCGGGCTGTGGCGGTCCGTGATGCGACCGAGATATGCAAGGATCTTTCGTTCCGCAAGCGACAGATCGGACGTACCACTTATGCGGTGGACCGCCACGCCGGGACGGCCGTGTGGACTAGACCAGCGAGGGCCCCGAGGGTATACAAAGGGGATCACGGAGCCGGTGGGGAACATCCCCGCGCGCGGCCGTGCCACGATGTGAGCCGTGACCGACGGGATGTCGGTCGTTTCGGCACTCGAAGCCGGGAAGGCAGAGCATGAGCACCGACGTCAGCAGTGCGGAGAACGAGGGTGGGGCGACCGTCCGTACCGCGCGCGTGCCCAAGTACTACCGACTGAAGAAGCACCTGCTCGACATGACGGAGACGCAGGCGCCGGGCACTCCCGTCCCGCCCGAGCGCACGCTGGCCGCGGAGTTCGACACCTCGCGCACCACCGTCCGGCAGGCCCTTCAGGAACTGGTCGTCGAGGGGCGTCTGGAGCGCATCCAGGGCAAGGGCACCTTCGTCGCCAAGCCGAAGGTGTCGCAGGCGCTGCAACTGACCTCCTACACGGAGGACATGCGCGCCCAGGGCCTCGAACCCACCTCGCAGCTCCTCGACATCGGCTACATCACGGCCGACGACCGGCTCGCCGGGCTGCTCGACATCACGGCCGGCGGGCGCGTGCTGCGCATCGAGCGGCTGCGCATGGCCAACGGCGAGCCGATGGCCATCGAGACCACGCACCTGAGCGCGAAGCGCTTCCCCGCGCTGCGCCGCAGCCTCGTGAAGTACACGTCCCTCTACACCGCGCTCGCCGAGGTGTACGACGTCCACCTCGCGGAGGCCGAGGAGACCATCGAGACGTCGCTGGCCACGCCGCGCGAGGCCGGCCTGCTCGGCACGGACGTGGGCCTGCCGATGCTGATGCTGTCCCGCCACTCCCTGGACCGGGACGGCCAGCCGGTGGAGTGGGTGCGGTCCGTCTACCGGGGCGACCGGTACAAGTTCGTGGCACGGCTCAAGCGCCCGCAGGACTGAGCGGGTTCGGGCCCCGGCGCAGGCGGACGGACCGCCAGGAAAAGGACCCCACGGCAGGGCTACCGGTGCCGCTGAGGATCGGAATGCGGACGAGGGGTTCCGTTCGGCGACCCCCTGACCTAGATTTCCTCCGCATTACCCGGGTGACCTGTGAGGGGACGGAGCCGTCAGATGTCGCAAGCCCCAGATGTGAACAGAGAGCCGGTGGTGACGCCCATGCGCGTCGTCATCGCTCTCTGCCTGATAGCGCCCTTCGTGGCCATGCTGTGGGTCGGTTCCTACACGAAGACCGACCCGGCGTTCATCGGCATCCCGTTCTTCTACTGGTACCAGATGCTGTGGGTGCTGCTGTCGACGCTGCTCACCATGGTCGCGTACAAGCTGTGGCAGCGTGACCAGCGCGCCCGCTCCGGCGGCAAGGGGGGTGCGGCGGAATGAACGACGGCGTGAACGGCGTGGCACTCGCCGTCTTCATCTTCTTCTTCCTGCTCGTCACGGTCATGGGCTTCCTGGCCGCGCGCTGGCGCAAGGCCGAGAACGAGCACAGCCTCGACGAGTGGGGCCTGGGCGGCCGCTCGTTCGGCACCTGGGTCACCTGGTTCCTGCTCGGCGGCGACCTGTACACGGCGTACACCTTCGTGGCCGTACCGGCGGCGATCTACGCGGCGGGCGCGGCCGGCTTCTTCGCGGTGCCGTACACGATCCTGGTGTACCCGCTGATCTTCACGTTCCTGCCGCGCCTGTGGTCGGTGTCGCACAAGCACGGCTACGTCACGACGTCCGACTTCGTGCGCGGCCGGTTCGGCTCCAAGGGCCTGTCGCTGGCCGTCGCGCTCACCGGCATCCTGGCGACGATGCCGTACATCGCGCTCCAACTGGTCGGCATCCAGGCCGTGCTGGACGTGATGGGAGTCGGTGGCGGCGAGGACACCAACTGGTTCATCAAGGACCTGCCGCTGCTGATCGCCTTCGGCGTGCTCGCGGCGTACACGTACTCGTCGGGTCTGCGGGCGCCCGCGCTGATCGCGTTCGTGAAGGACACGCTGATCTACATCGTCATCGCCGTGGCCATCATCTACATCCCGATCAAGCTGGGCGGCTTCGACGACATCTTCGCCAAGGCCGGCGAGGCGTTCTCGCAGACCAACCCGGCGACGGGCGCGCCGCGCGGCTCGCTGGTGCCGGCGGAGGCGGGCCAGTGGACGTACGCCACGCTGGCGCTGGGCTCCGCGCTCGCGCTGTTCATGTACCCGCACTCGATCACCGCGACGCTGTCCTCCCGCAGCCGTGACGTGATCCGCCGCAACACCACGATCCTGCCGCTGTACTCACTGATGCTGGGCCTGCTGGCGCTGCTCGGCTTCATGGCGATCGCGGCCGGCATCAAGGTGCAGAACGGCCAGCTGGCGATTCCGCAGCTGTTCGAGACCATGTTCCCGGACTGGTTCGCGGGCGTGGCCTTCGCGGCCATCGGCATCGGTGCCCTGGTCCCGGCGGCGATCATGTCGATCGCGGCGGCGAACCTCTTCACCCGCAACATCTACAAGGACTTCATCAAGCCCGACGCGACGCCGGCCCAGGAGACCAAGGTCTCCAAGCTGGTCTCGCTGCTGGTGAAGGTGGGCGCGCTGGCCTTCGTCCTGACCATGGACAAGACGGTCGCGATCAACTTCCAGCTGCTGGGCGGCATCTGGATCCTGCAGACCTTCCCGGCCCTGGTCGGCGGCCTGTTCACCCGCTGGTTCCACCGCTGGGCCCTGCTCGCCGGCTGGGCGGTCGGCATGATCTACGGCACGGTCGCCGCGTACGGCGTGGCCTCGCCGACGCAGAAGCACTTCGGCGGCTCCTCGAAGGAGATCCCCGGCATCGGCGAGATCGGCTACATCGGCCTCACGGCGTTCGTGCTGAACGTCGTCGTCACGGTGGTCCTCACCTTCGTCCTCAGGGCCGCGAAGGCTCCCGAGGGCGTGGACGAGACGAAGCCGGAGGACTACACGGCGGACGCGGGCGACCCGGGCGTCCAGGTGGAGCTTCCGCCGGCGACCGCGGGCTCCGCGCACTGACGGGCTCCGCACAGGCAACGGGCCGCCGGGGAGTTCCGGCGGCCCGTTGCCGTACCCGTCGGGCACACTCACTCCATGGACATCGTGATCAGGCGGGCCCGCCCCGCCGAGTACGAGACCCTCGGTGAGATCACCGCGCAGGCCTATCTCCGCGACGGCCTGCTGGACTTCGGGGAGAGCGACGCCTACCTCGACGAGCTGCGCGACGTCGCCAAGCGCGCGGCGCACGCCCAGGTGCTGGTCGCCACCCGGAACGCGGACGTGCTGGGCGGCGTGACGTTCGTACCGTCCGGCGGGTCGATGGCCGACATCGCCGGTCCCTCGGAGGCCGAGATCCGCATGCTCGCCGTGGCCCACGCCGCTCGGGGCCGCGGGGTCGGCGAGGCTCTGGTGCGGTCCTGCGTCGACCGCGCCCGGGCCCTGCCGGACCGGACAGGCGTGGTGCTGTCCACGCAGCGCACCATGCACGCCGCGCACCGGCTCTACGAACGGCTGGGCTTCGTCCGCACACCGGAGCGCGACTGGAACCCCCTCCCGGAGGTCGTCGACATCACGCTGCTCACCTACCGACTGACACTCTGACACAAGATGTGGGGGTGCTTTGACGCCCCGACACAAGATGTATGCTCGTGCTCGCTGTCGCCACAGGGGAATCCGGTGCGAATCCGGAACTGTCCCGCAACGGTGTACCGGCGTGTTCGCGCACGCCCGTTCAGTCCGAGGACCTGCCGACGGCGCGCCCGGCCGTCCGGCCCGGCGCATGACGTCCGGGCCTCGTGGAATGGGCCGGTGGACGCGACGCCGCGTGCGCTCGTGAGCTGCCCCCGTCCCTCGGCGAGGCCCCGTGCCGAGCGAGGGAGAGCCCCACGTGACCATCGCGCCAGCCGATCCGGCTTCAGCGACCCAGGTTCCCGACGACGGTCCCGGTGCCGCGTTGCTGCGGACCCTGACCGAGCTGACCGCCGACCTGCCCGACGCCGACCCCGGCCGGGTCGCCGCCGCGGCACTGCGCGGCCGGTCGGCGCACGCGGACGAGGCCGAGCTGCGGGAGCTGGCCACGGAGGCCGCCGCCGGCCTGATCTCGGAGGACCCCGCCTACTCGAAGCTGGCCGCCCGGCTGCTCACCCTCGGCATCCGCGCCGAGGCCGCCTCGCAGGGCGTCACCGTCTTCACCGAGTCCGTCGCCACCGGCCACCGCGAAGGGCTCATCGCCGATCGCACCGCCGAGTTCGTCCGCCTCCACGCGGCCCGGCTCGACGCGCTGATCGACCCGGCCGCCGACGACCGCTTCGGCTACTTCGGCCTGCGCACCCTGCACAGCCGCTACCTGCTGCGGCACCCGATCACCCGCAAGGTCGTGGAGACGCCCCAGCACTTCCTGCTGCGCGTCGCCGCCGGTCTCGCCGAGGACGACACGCCCCGCGCGGTGGACGAGGTCGCGGCGCTCTACCGGCTCATGAGCCGCCTCGACTACCTGCCGTCCTCCCCCACACTGTTCAACTCCGGCACCCGCCACCCCCAGATGTCGTCCTGCTACCTCCTCGACTCCCCGAAGGACGAGCTGGACTCCATCTACGACCGCTACCACCAGGTCGCCCGGCTCTCGAAGCACGCCGGCGGCATCGGCATCGCCTACTCCCGGGTCCGCTCGCGCGGTTCGCTGATCCGCGGCACGAACGGCCACTCCAACGGCATCGTCCCGTTCCTGAAGACCCTCGACGCATCGGTCGCCGCCGTGAACCAGGGCGGCCGGCGCAAGGGAGCCGCCGCCGTCTACCTGGAGACCTGGCACTCCGACATCGAGGAGTTCCTGGAGCTGCGCGACAACACCGGCGAGGACGCCCGGCGCACGCACAACCTGAACCTCGCGCACTGGGTGCCGGACGAGTTCATGCGCCGTGTGAACGCCGACGAGCAGTGGTCGCTGTTCTCGCCGGCGGACGTGCCGGAGCTGGTCGACCTGTGGGGCGAGGAGTTCGACGCGGCGTACCGGGCGGCGGAGGCCAAGGGCCTGGCGACGAAGACGCTGCCCGCCCGCGACCTGTACGGCCGGATGATGCGCACCCTCGCGCAGACCGGCAACGGCTGGATGACCTTCAAGGACACCGCCAACCGCACCGCCAACCAGACCGCGGAGCCCGGCCGGGTCGTCCACTCCTCCAATCTGTGCACGGAGATCCTGGAGGTCACCGACGACGGCGAGACGGCGGTCTGCAACCTGGGGTCGGTCAACCTCGGCGCGTTCGTCGACACCGCGGCCGGGGACATCGACTGGGAGCGGCTGGACGAGACCGTCCGGACCGCCGTCACCTTCCTCGACCGCGTCGTGGACATCAACTTCTACCCGACCGAGCAGGCGGGCCGCTCCAACGCCCGCTGGCGTCCGGTGGGCCTCGGCGCGATGGGCCTGCAGGACGTCTTCTTCAAGCTGCGGCTGCCCTTCGACTCCCCCGAGGCCCGCGCCCTGTCCACCCGCATCGCCGAGCGCGTCATGCTGGCCGCGTACGAGGCGTCCGCCGACCTCGCCGAGCGCAGCGGCCCGCACCCGGCCTGGGACGGGACCCGGACGGCCCGGGGTGTCCTGCACCCCGACCACTACGACGTCGAGCTCACCTGGCCGGAGCGCTGGGCCGCGCTGCGCGAGCGCGTCGCGGCGGTCGGCATGCGCAACTCCCTGCTCCTCGCGATCGCGCCGACGGCCACCATCGCCTCCATCGCGGGCGTCTACGAGTGCATCGAGCCGCAGGTGTCCAACCTGTTCAAGCGCGAGACGCTGTCCGGCGAGTTCCTCCAGGTCAACTCGTATCTGGTGCAGGAGCTCAAGAGGCTCGGCGTGTGGGACGCCCGCACCCGTGAGGCGCTGCGCGAGTCCAACGGCTCGGTGCAGGACTTCACGTGGATTCCCGAGGACGTCCGGCGGCTGTACCGCACGGCGTGGGAGATCCCGCAGCGCGGCCTGATCGACATGGCCGCCGCCCGCACCCCGTTCCTCGACCAGTCGCAGTCCCTGAACCTGTTCCTGGAGACGCCGACCATCGGCAAGCTCTCCTCGATGTACGCGTACGCCTGGAAGCAGGGCCTGAAGACGACGTACTACCTGCGCTCGCGCCCGGCGACCCGGATCGCCCGCGCGGCCCGCGCCGCCGTCCCCGCGCAGGAGGCCGAAGCGGTGGCCTGCTCCCTGGAGAACCCCGAGTCCTGCGAAGCCTGCCAGTAGTTCCCGCCCGCCACCCGACCACCACCCCTGGAGGACGGCGCTCCGCGCCGACTGTCATGACCCAGAACCTTCTCGACCCCGGCTTCGAACTCACTCTCCGCCCGATGCGCTACCCGGACTTCTACGAGCGCTACCGGGACGCCATCAAGAACACCTGGACCGTGGAGGAGGTCGACCTCCACTCCGACGTCGCCGACCTGGCGAAGCTCACGCCGGGCGAGCAGCACCTGATCGGCCGGCTGGTCGCGTTCTTCGCGACGGGCGACTCGATCGTGGCGAACAACCTGGTGCTGACCCTCTACAAGCACATCAACTCGCCCGAGGCGCGGCTGTATCTGTCGCGGCAGCTGTTCGAGGAGGCCGTCCACGTCCAGTTCTATCTGACGCTGCTGGACACCTACCTGCCCGACCCGGAGGACCGCGCCGCCGCCTTCGCGGCCGTGGAGAACATCCCCTCCATCCGGGAGAAGGCCGAGTTCTGCTTCAAGTGGATGGACTCGGTGGAGAAGCTCGACCGCCTGGAGACGCGGGCGGACCGGCGCCGCTTCCTGCTGAACCTCATCTGCTTCGCCGCGTGCATCGAGGGCCTGTTCTTCTACGGCGCCTTCGCCTACGTCTACTGGTTCCGCGGCCGGGGCCTGCTGCACGGTCTCGCCACCGGCACCAACTGGGTGTTCCGCGACGAGACCATGCACATGAGCTTCGCGTTCGACGTGGTCGACACCGTCCGCAAGGAGGAGCCGGAGCTGTTCGACGACCAGCTGCGGCAGGAGGTCACCGACATGCTGCGGGAGGCCGTCGAGGCCGAGCTGCAGTTCGCGCGCGACCTGTGCGGCGACGGCCTGCCCGGCATGAACACCGACTCGATGCGGCAGTACCTGGAGTGCGTGGCCGACCAGCGTCTCGCGCGCCTGGGCTTCGCCCCGGTGTACGGCTCGGAGAACCCCTTCTCCTTCATGGAGCTCCAGGGGGTTCAGGAGCTGACCAACTTCTTCGAGCGGCGTCCGTCGGCGTACCAGGTGGCGGTGGAGGGCACCGTCGACCTGGACGAGGACTTCTGAGCCCTCGGCCGCGGGTCGAGCTGGCGGTCGATCCGGCGCTCGTGGCGCAGTCCCACGAGCGCCGGCCCGGCGAGGAGGACGAAGAGGGCCAGGACGGTCAGGTATCCGAGGAATGCGTTCATGCCGTAAGTCTCGTACTGGCCGGACACTCCTGACAGTGGCAGGACTGCCGCGCACCCTCGATTTACTGCCAGATCCGAGGCACACTGGCAGCATGCTGAAGAACGTGGCCGCCGTCCTGCTGGACGGTGTGCACCCCTTCGAACTGGGCGTCGTCTGCGAGGTCTTCGGTATCGACCGCAGCGACGAGGGACTCCCGGTGTACGACTTCGCGGTGGTCTCCGCCGAGGGCCCGGCGCTGGGCACCCACGTCGGCGGGCTGACCGTGTCCACGCCGTACGGCCTGGACCGGCTGGACGAGGCCGACCTGATCACCGTGCCCGCCGGGAGCGACTACGCCCGGCGGGAGTATCCGCCGGCGCTGATCGACGCCCTGGTGCGCGCCGTGGAGCGCGGGGCGCGGGTGCTGAGCGTGTGCTCCGGGGTGTTCGTGCTGGGCGCCGCCGGGCTGCTGGACGGGCGGCGGTGCGCGGTGCACTGGCACCACGCGCGGGAGCTGGCCCGGCAGTATCCGCGGGCGGTCGTGGAGCCGGACGTCCTGTACGTGGACGAGGACCCGGTGATCACCTCGGCCGGCACCGCCGCCGGCATCGACGCCTGCCTGCACATCGTGCGCAAGGAGCAGGGGCCGGAGGTCGCCAACAAGATCGCCCGGCGCATGGTGGTCCCGCCGCACCGCGACGGCGGCCAGGCCCAGTACATCGAGCGGCCCCTGCCGCGGTCCCGGTGCGACACGGTCGGCGAGGTGCTGGCCTGGATGGAGCGGCACCTCGACCAGGAGGTCACCGTCGAGCAGCTCGCCGCCCGCGCCCACATGGCGCCGCGCACCTTCGCCCGCCGCTTCCAGCAGGAGACCGGCACCACGCCCTACCGCTGGCTGCTGCGCCAACGGGTGCTGCTCGCCCAGGAGTTGCTGGAGGGCACGGACGACACGGTGGACGCGATCGCCGCGCGCACCGGCTTCGGTACCGCGGCGGCGCTGCGGCACCAGTTCGTCCGGGCGCTCAACACCACGCCGAACGCCTACCGGCGTGCGTTCCGGGGCCCGCAGGCCGCCTGAACGCACGCCGGTCGCCTGGGCTCCGCCGCCCGGTCCGGACGCCTCGCCACGGCCGTCTCACCTCGGTCGCTTCACCTCGGCCGTCCCACGTTGGCTGTCTCACCCCGGTCGCCTCACCGCGCAACGGCCTTCAGCAGCAGCCGGTTGGGGCGGAGCGTGATGCCGACGCGGACGCCGCCGTCGGAGCCCGGCACCTGCTCGAAGCGGTACGCCGTCGCCAGCGCCGCCGTGACCAGGCTGAGCATCGCCATCGAGAAGTGGTCGCTCGGGCACTTCCGATTGCCCACGCCGAATGGCCGCATGGCATATTTCGGGAGCTCCGCGACCCGATCCGGAAGCCACCGGTCCGGGTCGAACTCCAGGTTGCGGGCGTACGACTTCGGATCGCGCTGGATCGCGTACGGACTGTAGATGATGTCCGCCCCGACCGGAATGCGATAGCCGCCGAGTTCGGTGTCGGTGACCGCCCGGCGGGTCAGAATCCAGACGGCCGGGCGCAGTCGCATCGCCTCCACGAGGACATTGTTGGTGTGCGTGAGACTCGGGACGTCGTCGAATCCCACCGGTCGGCCACCGGTCACGGATTCAACTTCGTCGCGCACCTTGTCGCCGTGTTCCGGGTGTTCCGCGAGCACCTGCAGCAGGCTCATGATCGTCGAGGCGATGGTTTCGCTTCCGGGAGTGAGGATGGCGACGACCTGGTCGTGGATCTCCTGGTCCCCGATGGGCTCGCCATTGTCGTCCTTCGCGTCCAGCAAAGCCGTCAGCAAATCGTTCGGCTTTTGACCGGATGCCCGCCGCTCGGCGACGATCTCGTCCACGAGGAGATGCAAATCGGCCAGCGCCCGGTTGAATTCGCGATTGGCCGGAAGCGGCAGCCGGTAGAGCGGGCCGAGCGGGATGACCATCCGCCGGTACATGCCGCGGAACACGGTGGCGAGCGCGCCGCACAGCCGCTCGGCGCGCTCGTCCATGAACCGGCCGCGCAGCAGGCAGCGGGCCGCGACGCGCACCGCGACCCGGAACGACTCCGAGGTGCAGTCGATGACGCCGCCGGAGCGCCAGCGCGCCACGAGCCCGTGCGTCTCCTCCTCCATGATCGGCCCGTACGCCGGGATGGCGTCGAGCCGGAACGCCGGCTGGATGGTGCGCCGCTGCCTCCGGTGCAGCGGACCGTTGGCGGTGGCCACCCCCTCCTTGCCGAGCAGGCCCTCCAGGGACTCCCACAGCGGCCCCGAGATGATGTAGTCGGGGCTGAGCGCGAGGGCGCCGGTGAGGGCCGGCGTGGTCACCGCGTACACCGTCTTCGGGCCGAGCTTCAGCCGTACGACGTCGCCGTGGTCGCGCAGCTGGGCCATGAAGGCCAGCGGGTCGCGGGCCATCTTCCAGCCGTGGCCGAGCAGCGGAACCCCGCCGCCGGTCACGGGCGGCTCACGCAGTTCGGTTCCCTCACCGGTCCTGGTTTCGGGCCCGACCGACTCGACGCTCATTTCTCACCAGCCGCTTCGTTGTTGACGTACGGGGGCGTGGACCGGTCGTCCCAGCTGTCCACCGTGTACCGGCCGGACTCGTGGTGGAACCAGTAGACACTGCTGAACCAGTTCCGCATATTGCGGACGCAGGTCCGTACCGCGACGCTCAGTTCCTTTCCGCGCAGGGTGCCGTCGGCGATTTCGTCGGCGAACCGTAAAGCTTCCCGTTCGGCGACGATGAATTCGGATACGCAGTCCTCGACGCGCCGTCTCAGATCCACGATCGCCTCTTCCAGCGTCAGCCCCTCATGCGTGATGAGGCTGATTCCGAGATTGTGGACCTCGTCCCCCGCTATTTCCTTGGGAAGTGAGCAGAGGTCGTTGTACCAGGCGGCGAATTCCTGGCTCAGGAGCGCCGCCCGCCGAAAGGCGGGGTTTTTCCGCACCCGGTCCGGCAGTTCCCGTCCCGCGCTCGCCTCCAGCAGGTCGGTCCAGATCCAGTGCGCGAAGGTGAGCCGCCGCAGCCGCAGGTACTCCTCGACGGACGGGACGATTCCGTGCGTGCGGTTGTGGAATTCCCGGTCGTACGCGTCGATCACCGCGTGGAAGTGCCGGGCGAACCGGGCGTTCCAGGTCGCCGGCAGGAACGAGTACAGCCGCAGGACACTGTCGGCGAACCCGGCGACCAGCGGGTCCTCGTGGTGCAGGTGGGCCCGGGGTGCGCCGAGTGCCGCGTGCAGCTGCCCGGCCAGACGCCGCCAGGCGGCCGGACGGCCGTGCACGATGTCGCGGTCGTGACGGTCGTCCCAGACGAAGAACCAGGCGCTGTAGTCCGCTATCGCCTGGAGCACGTCGTCGGGTGCGTCCAGGTAGTAGCCCGCCATGAGGTCCGTGTAGCACAGGCCGTCGGCATACTCCCGGACCTTGTCCGCCGGCATGAGACGTTTTTCGAGGAGCCAGGTGCGGGTCTTCTCCTGGAGCCTGGGCCAATACGGGTGCAGCTGCCGGGGAAAGGCCGCCTCGATCACCGGGAGCCGGAGTGAGGGTGGGACTGCGATCGCGGTCGATGTCGTTGTGGTGCCCTGCGAGAAAGCATGCACGAACAAACCCCTCTCAGCCGCCTGTTGGCGCACGCCCGCCCGCTGTGCCGGGCGTGCGCCGGTGCGTATCCCCGCGCTTCCTATTCAGCACCACAACTGACCGGTCTGGGAACGGATTTGCTCCATTCACTGCCCCCCTGCGCTGAGATTCCCCTCTTGCGTGACTGGTTTTTGATCACTGGAGAAGTGAAGCGGACCGAACGCGCGACGCACACGCGAACGGCGCCCGGCCAGGCACGAGAACCTGATCGGGCGCCGTCCGGAAGGCCGTCGCGCAGGGGCCGGGGGCGGTCAGTCGTTGGCGACCACGGGGTAGCGCGGCTCGTTCTCGGCCATCTGCCGCAGCGCGTCCTTGCGCTCGCGCTTGGAGAGCCGGTCGATGTACAGGTAGCCGTACAGGTGGTCGGTCTCGTGCTGGAGGCAGCGCGCGAAGTAGCCGGTGCCGCGCACCTTGATCGGGTTGCCCTTCTCGTCCTGTCCGGTCACCTCGGCGTAGTCCGGCCGGGCGAGCGAGGCGTACGCGGTCGGCACCGACAGGCAGCCCTCGTTGCTGTCGTCCAACCGGCGCCGCTCGGCGGGCAGTTCCACGAGCTTCGGGTTGCAGACCACGCCGACGTGCCGCACGCCCTCGTCGTCCGGGCAGTCGTAGACGAACACCTTCAGGTCCACGCCGATCTGGTTGGCGGCCAGGCCCACGCCCTCGGCGGTGCGCTGGCTGGCGAACATGTCCGCGACCAGCTGCTGGAGTTCCTCACCGAACTCGGTGACGTCCTTGCACTCCTTGTGGAGCACCGGGTTACCGACGACGGTGATCGGCCGCGAGGTGCCGCGCTCCCGCCAGTCCGACTCGCGCGCCTCGCAGTCCTCCGTGTCCACGACGAAGCCCTCGTCGTCGACGGGGAGCACGCCCACGTGCTGCTGATCGGTGTCCTGCTGCGCCATGACCGACGTACGCCTTCCTGACATGAACGGGGAGTGGATGCTCATACAGGGTACGGGGGGATGCGCGCCCGAGCGGCCGGGACCGTGACGGTGGTGCGGCTCCGCCGCGTGGGCGGGACCGGCCGCAACCGGCCCGCGCCCTCAGCACACCTCTTCGAGATCCCGCCAGTCCCGGGACTCCGGACTGTCCGCGACCCATCCGTCCAGCAACCCCCGGACCAGCGAAGCCGGCGCGGCCACCCCGCACTCGCGCTCCGGCACCCACAGCTGCCCGTCCGTCCGGTGCCCGAGCGGCCCGGGATGCCCCGGCTCGCTGTGGTCGTGCGGGTCGAGGTGCTCGCCGTCGCCCTCGTCGGACGGCATCCGTGATTCGGAGCACATCCGGCACAGCAGCCGCACGGAGGACGACCAGTCCTCGGCGGCGAACCCGGCGTCGGCGGCCAGTTGCTCCAGGGCGTCCCGGTCGGCCTCGGTGGCCGCCTCCAGCAGCACCACCCAGGTCGGCACCGGGGACGGCGCCCACAGCTCGATCTCGTCGAACACCGGATACGTGTGCCCGGCGCTGGTGGTGCGCTCCCCGTGCGGCACCCCGTCGTGCAGGACGACCTCGCCCCAGCGCCGGCCCGAGGACGGCAGCGGAATCGACAGCACCTCGATCCGCGCGGGGTCCAGCCGCCGCCCCCACACGACCTCGGCCTCCCCCTCGGGTGACAGCCGTACGGCCGCGCTGCCGAGGTCCATGCCGACGGGTTCCCCGGAGCCGGTCGCGGCGCCGGGCACCCGGAGTCCGTAGGCCTGCCAGGCGCGGCGGGCCAGCGGCCAGTCCTGCAGGGCGGTCGCGGCGATGCCGACGTTCCACCAGTCGGGTGCACCGGTGTCCCGGTCCAGCAGCGCGACGGCTCTGAGGCCCGCAGCCCTGGCCTGCTCCCAGTCGTGCCGGAACTTGTGCAGCAGGGCGAGGTTGAACCAGGACTCCGACAGCCACGGTTCCAGATCGGCGGCCCGCGTCAGCAGTGCGCCCGCGTCCTCGTACCGGCCGTCGCCGATGAGAGTGAACGCCCGGTCCGTGGCCTGCCGCCAGGAGGCGGAGGGCCGGTGCCGTCCCTTGCCGAAGATCCTCACGATTCCCGCCTGCCAGTTCCGTGGAGTGGGCTGGCTGTGCCTTTCTGCGCCCCCGGACACCTTTCCTGCGCATCAAACCACGTACGGCTTGAAGGGCGCTCATTACCCATGGGTTACCCAGCCTCGCACCGGGTCAGACAGCCTCCGGCGTCTTCAGCCGACATGGTCGCGCGCCGCCCCCGCGTCCCGCGACAGTACCCGCGCCAGCGAGGCCACGACCTCCGGCGCGAACTCCCCGACGGTGGCGAGCCGCAGGTCCTCCAGCGCGGCCAGCGCACCGCCGGGCCCGGCGTCCCTCGCCTTCTCCTCGTAGGCGTTCACCACGCGGACGATCCGCGCGGCGAGCGGCTGTTCGCGGCACGGGTCGGCCTGTCGTTCCACGACGACGGCGACGGCCGCGTCGACCCCGGTCTGCCGCACCACGGCCCCGCCGAGCAGCGCGATGCGCCGCTGTTCCGCCGCGGACAGCCCCGCGGTGGCCCCGGCCGGCACCGGGTCGACGAGGCTCAGCTGGCCGATGTCGTGCATCAGCGCCGCGTACTCCAGCACGGTCAGCTCGGGCTCGGTCATCCCGAGGTCCCGTCCGACGGCCAGGCTGAGCGCGGCGACGCGGCGGGCGTGCCCGGTCGGCGTGTACCCGGCGATCTCGGTGGCGCGGGCGAGGGAGGCGATGGTCTGCCGGTAGGTGGCGCGGACGGCCGCGTACCGCCGGTAGGACAGCTGGGTCAGCAGCAGCGGCACCGAGAACACGGGGAGCGCCCACAGCCCGACGACGGCCACCCCCAGCGCCATCACGGCCCCGGTGGCGCACACCGCCGCCCCGGTGCCCAGCTTGCCGCGCAGTTCGTCGCGCAGCAGCGGGACGAAGGGCCACCGGGTGCGGGCGTGGGCCAGGGCGGCGGCGAGGACCGCGTCGAAGAGGGTGGTCAGCGTGAGCAGCGCGATCAGCAGCAGGGCGTACGCGGGGCCGACCCAGTCGTCGAACGCGCCCTTGTTGTAGAGCGGTTGGAAGCAGGTGGCGGCGAAACCGACGCTGAGCACGCGGCGGGCGCGCTGGTCGGCCGTGGGGCCCCGGCCGCACGCCGTGTGCGGCACGCTGCCGATGACGGAGGCGACGACGACGACGGTGACCACCTGCGCGAGACCGTGCCGGGTGGGCTCCCCGGCGGCCGCGCCGAGCAGGGCGTAGGCCAGGGCGGCGGCAGCGCCGAGCGGAGCGGGCTCCCGGACCCGGGCGCCGGTCCACCGGGTCAGCTCGCCGACGGCGACGAGCACGCCGAAGGCGACGGCGACCGGCCGCTCCTCCAGGCCGTGCCAGAGGGTGACGACGAGGCTCCCGGCGGCGAGCAGGCCGGCGGTGGTGTGCACCAGGGCGAGGACCAGGGGCCGCTGCCGCCGCGTCACCGGTGCACTCCCGGCGGGCTGGGGGTGCGGGGCCGGGGCGGGCTGACGGGACGGGTCCCGCTCTCGTCGGCCGTGACCGCGGGCCGCCAGCCGGACCGGGTGATGACGCGCACGAGGGCGGTGACCATCCTCGGGTCGAAGTGGGTGCCCGCGCACCGCTGGAGTTCCTCCAGGGCGGCGGGGACGGGCCGGGCCCGGCTGTAGGAGCGGGTGGAGGTCATGGCGTCGAAGGCGTCGGCCACCGCGACCACCCGCGCCGACTCGGGGATCTGGCTCCCGACGAGCCCGTAGGGGTAGCCGCTGCCGTCCATCCGCTCGTGGTGGTGCAGCACCGCGGCCCGGGCCTCGCCGAGGAAGCCGATGCCCCGCACGATCTCGTGCCCGTACTCCGGGTGCAGTTCGATGACGCGCCGCTCCTCGGGGGTGAGCGGGCCGTCCTTGCGCAGCAGCCGGGTCGGGACGCCGAGCTTGCCGACGTCGTGCAGGATGCCGGCGAACCGCAGGACCTCGACGCGGTCGTCGTCCAGGCCGAGCTCGCGCGCGATCATCATCGAGGCCTGTCCGACGCGTTCGCTGTGGCCGCGCGTGTAGCCGTCCTTGATGTCGACGGCCTGCACGAGGGCGCGGATCGTCGCCTGGTGTGCGGCCCGTTCCCGGTGGTACTGCGCGAACGCCCACCAGGACACGCCCATCGGCAGCATCACCAGCAGCGCGGCGACCGGCCCGTACGGGCTGCGCCACAGCACGGCCATCATCAGTCCGACGAGCCCGTGCACCACGCCCGGCGCCAGGGACCGCGTGAACAGCCCGCGCCAGGCCCGGCGCAGCGGCACCCGCTCGGCCAGCGCGAGGATGCCGCCGTCCAGCACGGTCAGCACCAGGCAGAACACCAGCACGGCGGCACCGGCCGGCAGCAGGGCGTAGCGGAAGTCGGACGCCACGACGGCGTCCCGCCCGCCGAGCGACCAGTGCACGCGGGCGGCGGCCCACACCGCGACGACGAGCTGCGCGGCCCGCCAGAGGCGCCGCAGCGCCACGGGCCGCTGTGCGACGCCGGACAGCAGCGCGCCCGGCACCGCGACGAGCGCGGCGGCGGGCGGCGGGAGCAGGAAGGCCCCGGCGAGCAGCACGGGATGGAACGTGCCGACGAACCGGGACCTGGCGATGTGCTCGCAGCCCGCGTACAGGGCGGCGAGCAGGACGACCGCCCACCACGGGGTGTGGAGCTCGGGCAGGGGGCGCAGACAGAACAGGGCCGCGAGGACGACACAGGCGACGTAGGCACGTGCCCGTGCCGGTACCGCGTCCATGAACCCCTCCCCCGGCCATGCCTGTTCAGGCTCCGGAGCCTAGGCGGCGGCAGGGGGGTCCGCGGGCGGTTGCCCGCGGATTAGCACGTTCGGGTGAAAATGGGACCTCATGTGCGCCGGGCCGCGGGGGCGGCGGCGGAGCTAGGACTCCTGCGGCGTCGCCGTCACGTCGTGCTCGGGGACGGCCTGGCCGGAACGGATCAGATCGATCCGCCCCATGACCTTGGCCCGCAGGTCGCCCGGCACGTCGTCATGGCCGCAGCACCGCTTGACCAGCTTCTTGACGGCCTGCTCCAGCCCGTACTTCTCCAGGCACGGCGAGCACTCCTCGAAGTGGTGCTCGAACTTCACGCAGTCCGAGTCCGGCATCTCCCGGTCGAGGAACTCGTAGAGATGATCGAGGATTTCGCTGCAATCCGTCTCGTGCGGCTCTCCGCAGCTCATGACCCCGAGCCTTTCGCTTCGTTCGACTCTCCGGCGCCGGCCGGGACCAGTCCGCGCTCGCGCGCGTAGTCCTCCAGCATGCCGCGCAGTTGACGACGTCCCCGGTGCAGCCGGGACATCACCGTACCGATGGGTGTCCCCATGATGTCGGCGATCTCCTTGTAGGCAAAGCCCTCGACATCGGCCAGATAGACGGCGATGCGGAATTCCTCGGGAATTGCCTGGAGTGCTTGCTTGACGTCCGAGTCGGGCAGGTGGTCCAGCGCCTGCGACTCGGCGGAGCGCAGTCCGGTCGACATGTGCGACTCGGCACGCGCGAGCTGCCAGTCCTCGATCTCCTCGGCCGCGCTGCGCTGCGGCTCGCGCTGCTTCTTGCGGTACGAGTTGATGAAGGTGTTGGTGAGGATCCGGTACAGCCACGCCTTGAGGTTGGTGCCTTCGCGGAACTGGTGGAAGGACGCGTACGCCTTGGCGTACGTCTCCTGCACCAGGTCCTCGGCGTCGGCCGGGTTGCGCGTCATGCGCAGCGCGGCCGAGTACATCTGGTCGAGGAATTCCAGCGCGTCCCGCTCGAAGCGCGCACTGCGCTCCGCGGTCGACTCCGCGACGCCCCGGCCCTCGGGCTGCTCCGCCTGGCCGTTCTCGGTCCCTGCGTCGGTACCGGTGACCGGACCCACCTCCTCCAGTGTTGGCGTGGCACCGAAACCGGTCCCACTCGATTCGGAGGATAGACGACCCGTGGTCGGGGACGCCTGTCGATTCGGTCCGCCCGACGCCCGGACAGGAGCGGTCTTCGCCGCGTGCAGCACGGTCCAGTCGAGCTCGGCACGGCTGCTGCGGCGCGGGCAGAAGGTGGAACCCATGCGGCGGACTTCCTCTCCTACGACGGCTGTGCCGGCAACCGGCACTTACGTCCGCCACAACAGTGCCCGCCGCCCCGGCATTCCCAGGGCCTCACCCCAGTGACCTGGTCCACTGCACGACGCCGTCGACGATCACCGCGAGGGCCTCGTCCTGGGTGATGTCCGCCCGTTTGGGCACGGCGAATCCGTGGTCGCCGTGGGGCACGACGACGTGTGGCCCGTACTCCTCGGGGAACTCCCCGGGGCGGCCGAAGGGGTCGTTGCCGCCCTGGACGACCAGCAGCGGCAGGCCGGCCCTCCCCACCTCGAACAGTTCTTGCTCGCGCGTCGACTCCGGCTTGCCCGGCGGGTGCAGCGGGAAGCTGAGCGCGAGGACGCCGGCGGCGCCCAGTTCCGCCGCCGTGCGGCAGGCGACGCGGGCGCCGGCGCTGCGGCCGCCCGAGATCACCGGGTGCCCCGGCGCGGCCAGCGCGGGCCAGACGCCGCGCCAGCCTGTGTCGAGGGTCTTCGGGGCGGGCGCCAGCTTCTTGCCGGCCACCCGCCAGGGCTGCTCCACGAGGGCGACGGTCACCCCGTGCGCGGGCAGCGCTGCGGCGAGCGCCACGAGGTCGCGTGCCTCGATGCCGCCGCCGGCGCCGTGGCTCGCGGCCAGTACGAGCCGGGCCTTCTTCGCCCGGTGCCAGGTGATGCGGGCGGTGCCCGCGTCCGTCTCGACGGTCTCGATGGTCACGTCGGTCACGTCGGCCATGTCGGGAGCTCGGTGGTCTGGGTGGTCTCGGTGGTCACGTCAGAAGAGTGTGCCCTCTTCGGGCGCCTCCAGCTCCTTGAGCAGCTCCGCGCCGTTGTTGCGGACGTTGCTGACCGCCGTGGAGACCGGGTAGGCCCGCATCAGGCCGGGCGGCGGGGGCGCCAGCAGCGACCGCAGGTCGTCCAGGTCGGTCCGGGCCGGGTCGAGCCAGGCGTCCCAGCGGTCCGGGGTGAGCATGAGCGGCATGCGCGGGTGGATGTCGGCGAGCGAGCGCGGCCCGTCGGCGGGCGCGACCGCGAGCGGGGTGCTCTCGGCCTCGGTCGTGATCACCGAGCACGTCACCCACCAGGCCCCCGGGTGGTCGTCCGGAAGGGTCTTGTCCCGCCAGAACTCGTACAGGCCGGCCATGGCGAACACCGAGCCGTCCGCCGGCGACACGAAGTACGGCTGCTTGCGCGGCCGCTTCTTCTTCCCCTCGACCTCCAGCTCCCGCTCCTGCGAGCCGGTGACCCACTCGTAGTAGCCGTCGGCGGGCAGGATGCAGCGCCGGGCCGCGAAGGCGCGGCGGAACGACGGCTTCTCGTGGAGGGTCTCCGAGCGCGCGTTGATCATGCGGGCGGCGCCCTCGGGAGTCTTGGACCAGGACGGCACCAGGCCCCACTTCAGCTTCCGCAGCTGACGCACCGGCCGCGGGTCGGGGGCGTCCTTCAGGGGCCGGTCGAGGATTGCGTGGACCTCCTTGGTGGGGGCCACGTTGTAGTCGGGGGCCAGGGTCTCCTCGGGTTCCCACTTCTCGATCTGGAAGATTCCCGCGAGATCCTCGGGCCCACGACTGGCTGCATACCGTCCGCACATACGTGCCACACTGCCAGACTCCGCGCGACCACGAGGAGCCCCTTCCGAACATGCATCAGCTCGCATCCGCCTCGCTCGCCTCCCTCTGGGACGAGGTATCCGGCACCCAGCCCGACCCCGACCTGTGGGTGGTGATCGCGACCCTGGTCGCGGCGCTCGCCGTGGTCGTGCCGCACGGGCCGTGGCGCATAACCCGCAACGCGATCACCATCGCCCACGAGGGCGGCCACGGTCTGGTGGCGCTGCTGACCGGCCGCACCCTCACCGGCATCCGGCTGCACTCGGACACCAGCGGTCTGACCGTCAGCCGCGGCAAGCCGCACGGCATCGGCATGATCCTCACGGCCGCCAGCGGCTACACCGCTCCCCCGCTGCTCGGCCTCGGCGGCGCGGCCCTGCTCTCCTCGGGGCGGATCACGCTGCTGCTGTGGCTGGCGACGCTGCTGCTGGTGGCGATGCTGGTGATGATCCGCAACGCGTACGGGGCGCTGACGGTGCTCCTGACCGGCGCCCTGTTCGTCCTGGTGTCGTGGCTGACCGGACCGCAGGTGCAGGGGGCGTTCGCCTACGCGGTGGTGTGGTTCCTGCTGCTCGGCGGGGTGCGTCCGGCGTTCGAGCTCCAGGCGAAGCGGTCGCGGGGCGGGGCCGGCGACTCGGACGCGGACCAGTTGTCGCGGCTGACGAACGTGCCCGCGGCGCTGTGGCTGTTCCTGTTCCACGCGGTGTCGCTGTGCTCGCTGATAGGCGGGGGCCGCTGGCTGCTGGAGTGGTGAGGGCACGCGGAGGGGCGCGCAGGGGGCGCGGGAGGGGCACGGCCGCGGCCCGCGCGGACGCATATATGCGCGGCATGTGCCACCGCATCTACCACAGCTTCGTTTCGCTCTTATTTCACCGTTTTTGATCAAGATCTCCGGTCATTCGCAACCACTAAAGTGGTGCGCATGACCGTTAACCCTGCGCACACCGCCCTTTGGCCCGCCCCGCACGCGAGCGGAGCCGTCGACGCGACGGTCCACGTGCCCGGGTCCAAGTCGGTCACCAACCGCGCCCTGGTGCTGGCCGCCCTCGCCTCCGAGCCGGGCTGGCTGCGCCGCCCGCTGCGCTCCCGCGACACCCTGCTGATGGCCGGCGCCCTGCGCGCCATGGGCGTCGGCATCGAGGAGGGCGTGGGCCCGGACGGCACCGGCGAGGCCTGGCGTGTGATCCCGGCCGGTCTGCGCGGCCCGGCCACGGTCGACGTCGGCAACGCCGGCACGGTGATGCGCTTCCTGCCGCCGGTCGCCGCGCTGGCCGACGGCCCCGTCCGCTTCGACGGCGACCCCCGTTCGTACGAGCGTCCCCTGCACGGTGTCATCGACGCGCTGCGCGGGCTCGGCGCCCGGATCGACGACGACGGGCGCGGCGCACTCCCGCTGACGGTGCACGGCGGCGGCGCCCTGGACGGCGGGCCGGTCGCGATCGACGCGTCCTCCTCGTCGCAGTTCGTCAGCGCGCTGCTGCTGTCCGGACCGCGCTTCAACCAGGGCGTCGAGGTCCGCCACACCGGTGCCACGCTGCCGTCCATGCCGCACATCCGCATGACGGTCGACATGCTGCGCGCGGTCGGCGCCCAGGTGGACACCCCCGAGTCGGGCGGCGAGGCGAACGTCTGGCGGGTCACGCCGGGCGCCCTGCTCGGCCGGGACCTGACCGTCGAGCCGGACCTGTCGAACGCCCAGCCGTTCCTGGCGGCGGCGCTGGTGACCGGCGGCAAGGTCGTCGTCCCGGACTGGCCGGCCCGTACCACCCAGCCCGGCGACCGGCTGCGGGAGATCTTCACCGAAATGGGCGGTTCCTGCGAGCTGACCGACTACGGCCTGCTGTTCACCGGATCGGGTGCCGTCCACGGCATCGACGTGGACCTGAGCGAGGTCGGCGAGCTCACCCCGGGCATCGCCGCGGTCGCCGCGCTCGCCGACTCCCCGTCCACGCTGCGCGGCGTGGCGCACCTGCGGCTGCACGAGACGGACCGGCTGGCCGCGCTGACCAAGGAGATCAACGAGCTCGGCGGCGACGTCACCGAGACCGCCGACGGTCTGCACATCCGCCCGCGCCCGCTGCACGGCGGGATCTTCCACACCTACGACGACCACCGGATGGCCACGGCGGGCGCGATCATCGGCCTCGCGGTGGAGGGCGTGCAGATCGAGAACGTCGCGACGACGGCGAAGACACTGCCGGACTTCCCCGAACTGTGGACCGGGATGCTCGGGGCGTAAGGACGTTCGCCATGCGCCGCTACGGCAAGCACACCGACGAGGACGACATCCGCAGCCGCCCCAACCGCAAGGGCAACCGGCCGCGCACGCACATCCGGCCCAAGCACGAGGACGCCGCCGAGGGCATGGTCCTCACCGTCGACCGGGGCCGGCTGACCTGCCTCGTCGAGGACCGGGTCGTGCTGGCGATGAAGGCCCGCGAACTGGGCCGCAAGGCCGCCGTGGTCGGCGACCGGGTGGCCCTCGTCGGCGACATGTCCGGCAAGAAGGACACCCTGGCCCGCATCGTGCGCATCGCGGACCGGACGTCGGTGCTGCGGCGCACCGCGGACGACGACGACCCCTTCGAGCGGGTGGTCGTGGCCAACGCCGACCAGCTCGCCGTCGTCACCGCGCTCGCCGACCCCGAACCGCGCTCCCGGCTGATCGACCGCTGCCTCGTCGCGGCCTTCGACGGCGGCCTCACCCCGCTGCTCGTCATGACGAAGTCCGACCTCGCCCCACCGGACAAACTCCTGGAGCTGTACGGCGACCTGGACATCCCCTACGTCGTCACCAGCCGCGAGGAACTGGAGAACGGCGGCGCCGCCGACCGCGTGCGCGAGCATCTCGGCGGCAAGGCCACGGCCTTCGTCGGCCACTCCGGCGTCGGCAAGACGACGCTGGTCAACGCGCTGGTCCCGGAGGAGCGCCGCCGCCTGACCGGTCACGTCAACGCGGTGACCGGGCGCGGCCGGCACACCACCACCTCGGCGCTGGCGCTGCCGCTGGACGGCGTGGACGGCTGGGTCATCGACACCCCGGGCGTGCGGTCCTTCGGCCTGGCCCACGTCGACCCGGGCCGCGTCATCCACGCCTTCCCCGACCTGGGGCCGGGCACCGAGGGCTGCCCGCGCGCGTGCAGCCACGACGAGCCGGACTGCGCGCTGGACCAGTGGGTCGCGGAGGGTCACGCGGACCCGGCACGGCTGTATTCGCTGCGCAGGCTGCTGGCGACCCGGGAGCGCACGGAAGGCGACTGACCTTCGCGTTGTTCGTCCCGGCGTACGGGCCGCGAGTGCATAATCGCACCCAGCCGTAACCGAGCCGGTGCACCGTCCTACCGGGGTCCGACGAGACGCGGACACGCGCGACACGAGGGAGACGACACATGGCGTGGCTACTGGTCATCGTGGCCGGGGTGCTCGAAACCGGCTTCGCCATCTGCCTCAAGCTGTCCCACGGCTTCACCCGGCTCTGGCCGACCGTCGCGTTCTGCGTCTTCGCCATCGGCAGCTTCGGCCTGCTGACGCTGTCGCTGAAGAAGCTGGACGTGGGTCCCGCCTACGCGGTGTGGACCGGCATCGGCGCGACGGGCACCGCGATCTACGGGATGGTGTTCCTCGGCGACGTCGTCTCCACGCTGAAGATCGTGTCGATCAGCCTGGTGATCATCGGCATCGTGGGGCTCCAGATGTCCGGCTCCGCCCACTGATCCTTCCGCCGCTGACCCTTCCGCCACTGACCCCTTCCGCCCGCCCACCTGACGGGTCGCTCAGGCCGACTGCCGCGGCAGCGCGCCGCGCACCAGGTCGGCGACGCCGCCGTCGGCCGGCGGTGCGGCCACGCAGGACAGGGCGAGACGGACGACGAGTTCGCAGGACCGGGCCAGTTCGGCGGTGTCCGCCCGGGGCGTGCCGGGCGGGGCCAGCACCGCCACGGCGCGGTCGCGGACCAGGGCCACGAAGTCGCCGGGCGTCGGCAGCGGGCCGTCCGCGCGGCGCTGCGCCGGGACGGCGGAGGCGGACGGCACCGGTCGCGGCGTGGGCGCGGGCAGCCGCTCGCTCCAGCAGCCGGTGAGCAGGGCGCGGACGAGGGCGCTGTCGCGGGCCGCCGACGCGGTCCACTCGGCGGTCGCGGCGAGGCGGTCGCGGGGGTCGGCGGGCCCGGCGAGGGCGCGGTCGACACCCGCGATGTAGGCGTCCGCCTCCCGCCTGACGAGCGCGCGGGCGAGTCCCTCCTTGCTGCCGAACTCGTTGTAGAGCGTCTGCCGGGACACCCCGGCCGCCGCGGCCACGTCCACCATCCGCACGGCGGACCACGGCCGGCGCGCCAGGGCCGTGCGAGCGGCTTCCAGCAGGGACTCGCGGGCTGCGGGCATCATCGCCTCCCTCGGGGCGAGCGGCTCTGCGGACAGGTTTGACGCGGGTGGAGGCACTGTCAAGGGTTCCCGGAGCGCGGCAGCGTGCGCCCCCGCCGGTGCCGCACGCCCCCCGTAGCCCCGAAAGGCCGCCGCCAGATACGGTTCGTTGCATGCCCGACTACCTCGATGACCTGCGTCTCGCCCACGTCCTCGCGGACGCCGCGGACGCCGCGACAATGGACCGGTTCAAGGCTCTCGACCTCAAGGTGGAGACCAAACCGGACATGACGCCGGTGAGTGAGGCGGACCGGGCGGCGGAGGAACTCATCCGCGGCCAGCTCCAGCGCGCCCGTCCGAGAGACGCGATCCTCGGCGAGGAGTACGGCGTCGAGGGCACCGGCCCGCGCCGCTGGGTGATCGACCCGATCGACGGCACCAAGAACTACGTGCGCGGCGTCCCGGTCTGGGCGACGCTGATCTCCTTGATGGAAGCGGGCGAGAGCGGCTTCCAACCGGTCGTCGGCGTCGTCTCCGCGCCCGCCCTCGGCCGCCGCTGGTGGGCCGCGAAGGACTACGGCGCCTTCTCCGGCCGCAGTCTGTCCACCGCGTCGCGGCTCCAGGTCTCCCGGGTCTCGAAGCTCGCCGACGCGTCCTTCGCGTACTCCTCGCTGAGCGGCTGGGAGGAGCAGGGCCGCCTGGACGGCTTCCTGGACCTGACCCGCGAGGTGTGGCGCACGCGTGCCTACGGCGACTTCTGGCCGTACATGATGGTCGCCGAGGGCTCGGTGGACATGTGCGCGGAGCCCGAGCTGTCGCTGTGGGACATGGCGGCGAACGCCATCATCGTGACCGAGGCGGGCGGCACCTTCACGGGCCTCGACGGCCGCCCCGGCCCGCACAGCGGCAACGCGGCAGCGTCGAACGGCCCACTCCACGACGAACTGCTGGGGTATCTCAACCAGCGCTACTGAGCGCGCCGTCCTGGCACTGCCCTGCCACCACCCCGCCACCGTCGGGCCTCTTGTTGGCCCCCGCTCTGCCTGCCACTCTGAGAGTCCCCCCACTTGTGAATTTGTGAATCCGTGAACTAAGTCCGCGGGTTCCCTAGGAGGTGGCTCCATCCATGCTCGTCCGTGACGCCATGAGCACCGTGGTCCTCACCATCGGCCCCGACCACACCCTGCGCCAGGCCGCCGCCCTGATGTCCGCCCGCCGGGTCGGCGCGGCCGTCGTCCTCGACCCCGACGCCGGCGGCATCGGCATCCTCACCGAACGCGACGTCCTCAACTCCCTGGGCCTCGGCCAGGACCCGGACACCGAACGCGCCCACGCCCACACCACCACCGACGTCGTGTTCGCCGCCCCGTCCTGGACGCTGGAGGAGGCGGCCAGCGCCATGGCCCACGGCGGTTTCCGCCACCTCGTCGTCCTCGACGGCGGCGAGCCCCTCGGCGTCGTCTCGGTCCGCGACATCATCCGCTGCTGGGCCCCGCTGCGACAGCAGGTGCCCGCCTAGTCCGGTAGTCCGGCCGCGCGTCCGCCGAGCGGCGTCGCCGCCCGGGGGCAGCCGCTTCGCGGACACGGACCCAAGCCACCGGGACGACCGAAGGCTCCAGCACCAGGAGAAGCGCGAAACGGGCCGGACCCCCAAGGGGCCCGGCCCGTCGCCGCGGCAAGCGGTCCAGTGCTGGTGATCAGCCGCGCAGGGCCTGGACCGCGGCTTCCAGCCGCTTGCCGAAGTCGCCGTCGGCCTGCCGGAAGTTGTTGATCGCGCGCTCGGCGATGTCCTCGCGCGAGACCTGCGAGATGGCACCCGCCAGGTTGTTGATCAGGCGCTCCTTCTCGTCCTCCGACATCAGCCGGTAGAGGTTGCCCGCCTGGACGAAGTCGTTGTCCTCGGCGTGCGACGGAGCCTCGTAATTGCCGGTGCCGCCGGTGACCTGGACCGGCTCCCACAGCGGACGGTCCGTCTGGAACGGGCCGCCGAAGCTGTTCGGCTCGTAGTTCTTCGCGCCCTTGTGGCGGCCGTCGTACAGGTAGCCGTCACGGGAGTTGGTGCGCGCCTCGGTGGCGTGCGGGCGGTTCACCGGCAGGTGGTCGGCGTTGATGCCGACGCGGTAGCGGTGGGCGTCGCCGTACGCGAAGAGGCGGCCCTGGAGCATCTTGTCCGGGGACGGCCCGATGCCCGGCACGAAGTGGGCGGGACTGAAGATGGACTGCTCGACCTCGGCGAAGATGTTCTCCGGGTTGCGGTTGAGCTCCAGCTTGCCGAACCAGACGACCGGGTAGTCCGCGTGCGGCCACACCTTGGTCAGGTCGAACGGGTTGAAGCGGTACGTCGCCGCCTCGGCCACCGGCATGATCTGCACGCCGACGGTCCAGCTCGGGTACTCGCCCCGCTCGATGGCCTCACGCAGGTCGCGCTGGTGCGAGTCGGGGTCCTTGCCCGCCAGGACCTCGGCCTCCTCGGCGGTCAGGTTCTTGATGCCCTGGTCCGTCTTGAAGTGGTACTTGACCCAGAACGCCTCGCCGGCCTCGTTGCTCCACTGGTAGGTGTGCGAGCCGAAGCCGTCCATGTGACGGTACGAGGCGGGGATGCCGCGGTCGCCGAACAGCCAGGTCACCTGGTGGGTGCTCTCCGGGCTCAGGCTCCAGAAGTCCCAGACGTTGTCCGCCTCCTGCGAGCCCGTGTACGGGTCGCGCTTCTGGGTGTGGATGAAGTCCGGGAACTTGATGGCGTCCTTGATGAAGAACACCGGGGTGTTGTTGCCGACGAGGTCGTAGTTGCCCTCCTCGGTGTAGAACTTCACCGCGAAGCCGCGCGGGTCACGGACGGCGTCCGCCGCGCCCAGGTTGCCCGCCACGGTCGAGAAGCGCAGGAAGACCTCGGTCTGCTTGCCGACCTCGGAGAGGAACCTGGCCCGCGTGTACTTGGTGACGTCGGCGGTGACGGTGAAGGTGCCGTAGGCACCCGCGCCACGGGCGTGCACCACACGCTCCGGGATGCGCTCCCGGTTGAAGTGGGCCAGCTTCTCCAGGAGCAGCTGGTCCTGGACGAGTACCGGGCCACCGACGCCCGCGGTCTCACTGTTCTGGTTGTCGGCGACCGGAGCTCCGGCCTCCGTAGTGAGCGGTCCCTGCGTCACGTTCTGCCTCCTGGTACTGCGTCTGTTCCTGTCCCTTGGCCAAAGCCATTACCGATCCTACAATGGACTTTGTCTAAGTCAAGTAAGACTCCAAAGTCACACTTGTTCGGGACCTGGTCCCCCTAGCTGCTAGGCTGGTGCCATGAGTGACCTTCTGGATCGGCTGCGTGGACGCGGATGGCGGATGACCGCGCAGCGGCGCGTCGTGGCCGAGGTCCTCGACGGCGAACACGTCCATCTGACGGCCGACGAGGTGCACGCCAGGGCTGTCGCCAAGCTGCCCGAGATCTCCCGGGCGACCGTCTACAACACCCTCGGTGAGCTGGTCTCACTGGGCGAGGTACTCGAGGTCGCCACGGACAGGCGCGCCAAGCGGTACGACCCGAACGCGCACCGGCCGCACCACCACCTGGTGTGCGCCCAGTGCGGCGCGATCCGGGACGTGCACCCGGGCGGGAACCCGCTGGCGGACCTGCCCGACTCGGAGCGCTTCGGCTTCACGGTCTCGGACGTCGAGGTGACGTACCGCGGCCTCTGCCCGAACTGCGCGGCGGCGTAGCGCAAAAGCCTGTAAGGAACCCCCGGCACCGACGGTGCCGGGGGTTTCCGGGTTTCGCGTTTCCGGGTTTCCTCGCGCGCCCCGCCGGGGTTGCTCCCGCAAGAGCCTCCGCGGGGCGCCCTCGCGCTGCCGCACGCACAAAAACCGAGGGCCGGAAACCTTTCGGCTTCCGGCCCTCGGCCGTCAGTAGCGGGGACAGGATTTGAACCTGCGACCTCTGGGTTATGAGCCCAGCGAGCTACCGAGCTGCTCCACCCCGCGTCGGTGAATGCAACGTTACGTCAATGCCGACGTCAGAAGCAAATCGGTTGGCTGCGCCCCCCGCAGTGGGCCGCCCCCGGCCGGGTGTCAGGCCGACAGTTCCTCGCGCAGCGCGTCCCGCAGCCGCTCAGCCCGCTCGGCGACGGCGCCCGGTCCGAGCGACGCCGCCCGGTCCGCCCAGCGCTGCCCCTCCGCCAGCTCTCCCCGCCGGGCGTAGACGAGGGCCAGCCGCAGCGCCGCCCGCCCGTGCCCCGCGTCGGCGGCCCGCGTCCACCACACCGCCGCCTCGGGCTCGCTGCCCTCCCTCGCGAGCAGCAGCCCCAGGTTGAAGGCGCCGTTGCGCGACCCGGCCTCCGCCGCCTCGCGGTACCACCGGGCCGCCTCGACGACATCACCGCGCGCGGCGGCCAGCATGCCGACCCGCACCTGCGCCCGCCGGTGCCCCTGCGAGGCGGCGCGCTCGTACCACTCCTCGCACTCGGTCTTCTCGTGCACCGCCTCGCCCAGCTCGTGCGCGGGCGCCGGCGGCCGGCGCGCGTCGAGCACCGTGGCCAGCCGGTACGCGGCCTCCGCGCTGCCGCCCCCCGCCGCGCAGCGCAGGTACCGCTCCGCGTCCTGCTCGTCGCCCTCCCGCAGCCGGGCGATCCCGACCTGGAGCGCCGCCTCGGTGTGCCCGGCGCTCGCGGCACGCTCGTACCAGCGCAGCGCGTCCTTGTCCTCGCCGCGCCCGGCGTACAGGATGCCCAGGTTGAACGCGGCGTCCACGCTGCCCGCCTCGGCCGCCTTGGAGAACCACGGCTCGGCGCCGGTCTCGTCCCCGCTGTGCAGCAGCAGGATGGCCAGCGCGTTCGCCGCCTCGCGGTGTCCGGCGTACGCGGCGCGCCGGTACCACTGCTCGGCCTGCGTGGTCCGGCCCTGCTCCGCGCAGAGCAGCCCGAGGTTGTACGCGCCGTTGATGTCCCCGGCGTCCATCGCGGCCCGGTACCACCGCTCGGCGGTCTGGGTCTCGCCCCGCTCGGCATGCAGCGCGCCCAGCGCGTTGGCGGCGTTGCCGTCGCCGTCCTGGGCGGCTCTCAGCCACCACACGGCCGCGTTCTCGGTGTCGCCCGCGTCGCGCAGCAGGAAGCCGAGCGCGCAGGCGGCCCGTGCCTCCCCGTCCTTGGCGGAGGTCAGGTACCAGCGCCCCGCCTCCTTGAGTTCGCCGCGCTTCTCCAGGATCGCGCCGAGGTGCAGCGCGGCCCGCCGGTGGCCGCGCGCGGCGGCCTGCCGGTACCACTGCTCGGCCTCCTCCGCCGCGGCCGGGCCGGCACCGTCGTCATCGTGGGTCTTCCGCGTCGCCGCGCGGTCCAGGGTGCGCGCGAGCCGGTACGCGGCCTCCCGGTGGCCGCGCTCCGCCGCCGCTCTCATCCACCGCACGGCGCCGCTGTCGCCCCGGTGTTCCAGCAGGTCGGCGAGCGCGTACGCGCCGAGGACGTGTCCCTGTTCCGCGGACTGGCGCAGCCAGTACTCGGCGGCGGGCTCGTCGCCCCGCTCACGGTGGTACCGGCCGAGGGCGTGCGCGGCGGCCGCGGATCCGGCCACGGCGGCGATGCGCCACCAGCCGGCGGCCTCCTCGGCGTAACCACGCTGGTGGAGGAGGACGCCGAGGTTGTTGGCGGCGGCGCGGTCACCGGCGGCGGTGGCGGCACGCAGATGGGCTTCGGCTCCGTCGAGGTCACCGCGGCGCAGCAGCATGGCCCCGAGGACGCTCATCGCCTCGACGTCGCCGACCTCGGCGGCGAGTCTCAGACGCATCTCCTCGGCGGCCTCGCCCGCCTCGTCGCCGGCCTCGTCCCGGCCGGACGGCTGCACAAATCGCCCTGTCCCGAACAGAGTTGCCTTGTCCCCCATAACGTCCATCGTCGCACCACCTGCAACCTGGGTACACCTGGTATACCGCAGCCAGTGAGGTCACTTCAGCGTTTTGTCGACATGCCCACAGAGAGATAAGTCAAACACAGTTCCCCCAACTCCCCACGGCGGCGCGGCCGTCGAAGAAGTCGGCACATGAGTTCGCACGCACAAAAGCCCGGATCCTCGAAGGATCCGGGCTTTTGTGGTCGTGCGGTCGAAACCGCCGACTCCAGTAGCGGGGACAGGATTTGAACCTGCGACCTCTGGGTTATGAGCCCAGCGAGCTACCGAGCTGCTCCACCCCGCGCCGTTGTTCTGCAACCGTATCACGGCGCGGGGTGGGCAATCGGCTCAGCTGCTTTGCGGACTGCCGGAGGGCTTCGGCGACGGACTGCCGGACGGTTTCGGGCTGCTGTCGCCCTTGCCGTCCCCGGCGGCCGCACCGCTGCCCCGCGCGGCCCGGGACTGTGCGTCCTCGGCCCGCTGCAGCGCGTCCTCCAGGTCCTGCTGCGCCTTGCCGTACGCCTCCCAGTCGCCCTTCTTCAGGGCTTCCTGGCCGGCCTCGAAGGCCTTCTGGGCGTCGTCGAGCGCTTCCTGGACCGTCGGGTTGTCGGACGTCGGCGGAGGCGTCGTCTCCTCGTCGCCCTCGTCCGGCGGCGGCTGGGTCGGGGCGCCCGCGGCTCCGAAGACCTTGTCGAGGGCCTCCTCCAGCGTGTCCTCGAAGGCGGTGTTGCCTCCGTAGGTGACCAGCACCTTGCGCAGCAGGGGGTACTTCAGTCCGCCACCGCGCACGTAGACCGGCTCCACGTAGAGCAGTCCGCCGTCGAGCGGGACGGCCAGCAGGTTGCCGTACTCGACTTCGGAGTCGCCGCCTCTCAGCAGCCTGATCGTCTCGGCGATGTCCTGCTCGGAGTTGAACTGGCTCTGCACCTGTTTGGGCCCGGCGGCCGTGGTGCTCGTCGGCAGTTTCAGGATTCTGATGGCGCCGTAGCCGCTGGTGCCCGCCTCGGCGTCGACCGCCATGAACGCGCTCAGGTTGTCACGCCCGTTGGGCGTGAACGTCGTCGTCAGCGAGAACGACTGCGCCTTCTGGTCGGGCATCTTCATGCTGAGGTAGTACGGCGGAACCGCGTTGCCCGACTTGTTGGTCGGGTCGTCCGGCACCTGCCACACCTCGCTGCCGCTCAGGAACGTCTGCGCGTCCTTGACGTGGTAGCGGGTCAGCAGCTCGCGCTGCACCTTGAACAGGTCCTGCGGGTACCGCAGATGAGCCATCAGCGCGTCGGAGATGTCGGTCTTGGACTCGACCGTGCCGGGGAACGCCTTCATCCACGTCTTCAGGACGGGGTCCTTGGTGTCCCACTCGTACAGCTTGACCTCGCCGCTGTACGCGTCGACGGTCGCCTTCACCGAGTTGCGGATGTAGTTGACCTGGTTCTGCTGGGCCACCACCGCGCGGTTGTTGTTGGTGGCGGTCAGCGAGTCGGCCGTCGTGTCGCCGAGCGTCGTCCGCGACGAGTACGGGTAGCCGTTCGTCGTCGTGTACGCGTCCACGATCCACTGGATACGGCCGTCCACGACCGCCGGGTAGGCGTCGCCGTCGATGGTCAGCCACGGGGCGATCGCCTCGACGCGCTCCTTCGGCGTGCGGTTGTACAGGATCCGCGAACCCTCGCCGATGGCACCGGAGTAGAGGATCTGCGGCTCGTTGAACGCCACCGCGTACGCGGCCCGGTTGACCGGGCTGGAGAGGTTGACCCCGCTGTCGCCCTTGTAGCTGTAGGTCTTCTCACCGCTGTCGTCGGAGTAGTCGATCTCCTTCTGGGGACCGCCGACGATCGAGTACGAGGTGGTCTTCTCGCCGTAGTAGATCCGCTGCTCGTACGACCCGAGGTCGCCCTTGGACGGCAGGTCCGACTCGGTGAACTTCGGGCGGCCCTCGGAGTCGGCACTGGTGCCCTCGGCTGCGACGACGCCGTAGCCGTGGGTGTAACGGAAGTGGTCGTTGATCCAGTTGTTCTTCGGGATGCCGTTCAGGTTCAGCTCGCGCAGACCGATGACGGTGTCCTGGTCCTTGCCGTCCTTGTTGTACCGGTCGACGTCCAGGTTGGTCGGGAACGCGTAGTAGTTCCTGATCTGCTGGAGCTGCTGGAACGTCGGGGACACGATGTTCGGGTCGAGGATGCGGATGCTCGCCGTGGCGTCGACGTCGTCGCGCAGCTGGGTCTTGTCCTCGGTCTGGCTCGTGCCCGGGTACTCGGTGACCTTCGTGCCGTCGATGCCGTAGGCGTCACGCGTGGCCTTGAGGTTCTTCTCGACGTACGGGGCTTCCTTGGCCTGCTCGTTCGGCTGCACCTGGAACTTCTGCACGATCGCCGGGTACAGGCCGCCGATGAGGATCGCGGACAGCACCATCAGGCCCAGGCCGATCACGGGCAGCTGCCAGGTACGCCGCCACAGCGTGGCGAAGAACAGCAGCGCGCAGATGACGGCGATGCAGAACAGGATGGTCTTGGCCGGCAGGTAGGCGTTCGCGTCGACGTACCTCAGGCCGGTCCAGTTGTCCGTGGCCTTGAAGTCGCTGGACTTGACCGCGAGTCCGTACCGGTCGAGCCAGTAGGCGACCGCCTTCAGCGCGACGAACACACCGATGAGCACCGACAGGTGGCCGGTGGCCGCCGCGGTGGCGCGGGCGCCCGGGCTGGTGACGCGCAGGCCGCCGTACAGGTAGTGCGTGAGCGCGGCGGCGATCACGGAGAGGATCACAGCGGCGAAGCCGAAGCCCAGCAGGAACCGGTACCAGGGCAGGTCGAACGCGTAGAAGGACACGTCCAGCTTGAACTGGGGGTCCTTCTCGCCGAAGGACACGCCGTTGACCCACATCAGCCAGGTCCGCCACTGGCTGGAGGCGGAGGCACCGGCGATGAGACCCACCAGGGCGGTGATCCCGAGGAGCAGCCACTTCTTGTACGGGTTGATGCTCATCCGGTAGCGGTCGAGGTTCTGCTGCTCGGCCGACATGGCGCTCAGCGGGGGCCGCAGCCGGTGGGCCAGCCAGATGTTGAGCCCGACGGCGACGGCCATCAGCAGACCGAAGACGAAGAAGAGACCGATCTTGGTCCACAGGGTCGTCGTGAAGACCGACGAGTAGTCCACCGAGCGATACCACAGCCAGTCGGCCCAGAAGCCCGCGAACATCGTGAACGCCATGAGAAGCACGGCGAGCACGCCCAATGTCATGAGCAGGGTCCGGACACGCCGGGACGGGCGGCCCACTCTGATCCGTGGCCCCGTCGGGCCTCCGCCGCGGTCCGGCATCTGGAAAGCCAAGGTGCGCACCTCGAAGTCGCTGTTGATCCGTCAGGCCCGCGTGTTCGTGGACCGTGTGTGCGGCCCCTGATCGCGGGCCCCACACCTATGCAACTTACTCACCCTTTACTCGGTTCCCGATTCCGGGCGGGAACGAGGCAGGATTGTGACCATGTCCAACACCCCCATGGCGGCGAGTCCGCTCACCCGGGCCGTACTGGAGATCGACGAGTACGTCTCCGGCCTCGGCTGGGACCAGCCCGCCCGCCTTTTCGCTCTTGTCGACACCGCACGGCTGCGGGCCGAGCAGCCCACGCTGGCGGACCGGCTCGGTCTGCCGGATGAACAGGAGTCCTCCGGCCTCACCCCGATCGAGCAGGACGAAATTGCAACGGACAAGCCGCTCGACGAGTTCCTCGGCACCATCGCCTGGCCCGACGCGGTGGCGGGCTGCGCGCTCGCCGTGGAACGCCTGATGCTGCCGCCGTCCGCCGAGGCGCAGGTCCCGCAGGACCTGAACGAGGCACAGCTGACGAAGTGGGTGGCCGAGCACCCCGAGCGTCAGGAGGTCCGGATGACGGTCGCGGTGCTGCGCGACGGCGCCCGCGAGTCGGCCCTGCGGCTGCGCGCGAAGGACTCCCCGACGGAGGTCCTGACGGGGTCCGACCTGGTGCCGGGCCTGGCGGAGGCACTGGCGGCGACGTTCGAGGACTGAGCGGTCCGGTCGTCACTCACGTGGCTGGGGCGCCCCGCTCGGTGCGGGGCGCCCCAGCCACGTACGGGCGGCCGTCGGCCGGGCGGGGCCGCGGTCAGCCCTTGGCCGAGCACACCGGCAGGTCGGCGGTGTCCCCGGCGCGGATGTCCTTCAGGGCGTCGAGGGCGTCGTCGATGGTGTCCACCTTGACGAGGGTGAGCCCGTCGGGGGTGTCCCTGGCGGCGGTCGCGCAGTTGTCCGCGGGCGTGAGGAAGTACTCGGCGCCCTTGCTGCGGGCTCCCACCGTCTTCATCTCGATGCCGCCGATCGGCCCGACCTTGCCGGCGTCGTCGATCGTCCCGGTGCCGGCCACGAAGGTGCCGCCGGTCAGGCTGCCCGGGGTGAGCTTGTCGTAGATGCCGAGCGCGAACATCAGACCGGCGCTCGGGCCGCCGACGTCGGCGAGCTTGATGTCGATCGTGAACGGGAACGTGTGGTCGGTCCCGGCGGAGATCCCGACGATGGCGCGCTTCTCGCCGTCGTCGTCGGACGTCGCGGTGGTGATGGTGACGTTCTCGGTCTTCGCCGTCGCCCGGTTCTCCTTCTCGGCGGCGGCCTGCTCCTTGGCGGGCACGATCGTGAAGACGGCCTTCTCGCCCGGCTTGTGCTTCGTCACCAGTTCGGCGACGTCCGCGGGCTTCCTGACCGTCGTGCCGTCGACCGCCTTGATCACGTCACCGGCGTGCAGCCGGCCCTCGGCCGGGGAGTCCTTCACGACCGTCGAGACGATGACCCAGGACTTCACCGGGATGCCGAGTTCCTTCAGGGCGGCGACCTTGGCGCTCTCCTGGGACTGGCTGAACTCCTCGGCGTTCTCCTGGGTGGACTCCTCTTCCGTCTTGCCGTCCGGGTAGAGGGTGTCGTGCGGCACGACCTTGTTGTCGTGGGCGAGCCAGCCGTACACGGCCTCGACGAGGTTCATCCGGTAGTCGGCGCTGGTCACCCGCACCGTGGTCATGTTCAGGTGCCCGCTCGTGCCGTACGTCTTCCGTCCCGAGATCCGCAGAACCGGCTCGCCGTCGTGCTGCCCCAGGGTGTTCACCGTCGGCCCCGGGGACATCTCCGCGTACGGCACGGGGATGAACACTCCGACGCACAGGAGTGCGATCAGCATCAGGGTGGAGGCGAGCATCGTCGCGGTGCGGCGTGGCATGGCACGACAGTACGGGACGCTCCTGTCAGGTGACCGTCAGGGCCGTCCGCACGGGCGCCCGGCAGCGCTCAGCCGCGCGGGCTGGTCCGCTCCATGGCCTCGCGGAACCGGGCGTACCCGATCAGCTCGGGCCCGTCGCCGCGCACCCTGCGGGTCCTGTGGGCCCAACTGCCCCACAGACTCGCGCCGATCGCAGCCACAAGCGGAATCAGCAACCAGGCAAGCGCCGCCATGCCGACCTCCCAACCCCGTATGCGCGTCCGCAACTGACTGATCAGCAGATTAACCATCCGCAGTGACAACGCTCACGCCAGGGGTGGGGTTACGCAACCGGAGGCGCCCGGAGAGGGCCCGGCGGGCGGGGTCCCGCTCAGCAGGCGCCGACCCACTCCTCGGTGCCGTCGGAGAACGTCTGGTGCTTCCAGATGGGCACCTCGTGCTTGAGGTCGTCGATCAGCTTCCGGCAGGCCTCGAAGGCCTCCCCGCGATGCGGGCAGGACACGGCGACGACGACGGCGAGGTCTCCGACCGCCAGCTCACCCACCCGGTGGACGGCCGCCAGGGCCCGCACGGGGTGATCGGCGACGACCTTCTCGGCGACCCGCCGCATCTCGGCCTCGGCACTGGGATGGCACGAGTACCCGAGCCGGTCGACGTCCGCCCCGCCGTCGTGGTTGCGCACGGTGCCGACGAACAGGGCCGTGCCGCCGGCGGCGTCGTCGCCCACGGCGCGGAAGACCTCGTCCACGGAGAGCGCGCTGTCCCGGACGGCGATCAGCTTGATCGGGTCCTGCGCCGCCTGCTCACCGGGGTGGTCGTTGGTGGGTGCCATGCCCTCCATCGTGCACCACACCGCCGACAACGCGGAATAGCACCATCCTCCCGGCACATGTGCGTGCGCGTTGGAGCCTTGTCCAACACACCGGGACGAGGGGAAGACGAAGGGAAGGCGGGTGCGGGACGGCGCTCAGATCCGCCGGCGCGCCTTCCGCGCGCGCCGGACCACCGCCGCCGCGCCCAGCAGCGCCACGGTCGCTCCCGCGGCACCGGCGGCCGTCGCGTCCTTGCGGCCGAGCCGCCGCCCGGCGACGGTGTGCCGTCCGGAGACCTCCTCCAGCAGCTCGGCGAGCACTTCCTCGTTGGTGTACTTCGGCCGCCACCCCGCGTCGTGCAGCCGGCTCCCGCTCACCACCCACGGGTACATCGTGTACGCGAGGTCCCCGGCCGGGGACGGCGTGAGCCCGATCCGGTGCAGCCGGGCCGCGGCCCCCAGCGCGACGGTCGACGGCAGCTCCATCCGCCGGATCCCGCTGAGCTCCTCGACCTCCTCCTGTTCCAGCCATCCGTCGCACCCGACGGCGAGCTCGCCCTCGGCCTTCTCCAGGACGGCGTACTCCAGGGCGCTGCACAGGTCCTCGACGTGGCAGAACTGCCAGGCGGGCCGCGACCCGGCGACGACCAGCAGGCGCGGCGACTCGAAATACCTGGTCAGGGCCGTGTCGGTGCCGCCGACCAGGACGGCCGGACGCGCCACGGTCACATTGAGCCCCGGATGCGCCCGGGGCGCCCGCCGGGCCAGCCGCTCGATCTCCAGCAGATCACCGACGCCGGTGGCCTCCGCCGTGGCCCGCAGCTCGGCGTCCTCCGACAGCGGCAGCTCGTTGTCCGGCAGCGCGCCGTACACCATGGCCGAGGTGCACAGCACGACCCGGTGGACACCGGCCGCCGCGGCGGCCGTCAGCACCGTCTGCGTCCCCCGGACGTTGTAAGCCGTCCGGGCAGCCGCGTCGGTCTCCAGATCGAGGTCGAGCGCGAGGTGCACCACCACGTCGGCCCCGCGGAGCTTGTCGGCGATGGCCGGGTCCCGCACGTCGAGGATGTGCCACTGCGCCGCCTCGCAGTCACCGCGCCGTTCGTCGATGGCGACGACCTGCTTGATCTCGTCCGACGCGGCGAGCCGCTCGGTGAGCAGGGCCCCGACGCCGGACGCGGCACCGGTGACCGCCACGACGGGCCCTCTGGGCACGGGACTGGTTGACTGGTTTCGCGCTGCGCGAACCTGCGGATCTGGGGAACTCACCGGGCGTCTCCAGAGGTTGTCTTCAGTACGTACGCGCGCTGCGCGTGCGTACCAGGTGGCATCCATCCTGCCGCAGGCCGTCAGTCGGCGAAGCACCGAGGCCCGATCGGCCGCGGGTGTCTACGCTGGGTGGTGTTGTCGGGCAGCCGTGCCGCCGGAAAGAACCGGCGGCCTTACCAGCCGAGGAACCCCGTGAGTGACACCCCATTCGGATTCGGCCTTCCGCCGGAGGAGCCGGACGACGGCGACGAGGGCAAGAAGAAGGACCAGCAGAACGGTGGTGGTCAGGACCCGGCCAACCCGTTCGGTTTCGGGCTGTCCGGAGCCGGAGGCTTCGGCGGGCCCGGCGCGGACAATCCGTTCGCTGCCATGTTCGGCTCGCTGAACCCCACCGACCTGGGCGCCGCTTTCCAGCAGCTGGGCCAGATGCTCTCCTACGAGGGCGGCCCGGTGAACTGGGACATGGCCAAGCAGATCGCCCGCCAGACCGTCTCCCAGGGCACCTCGGACGGCGTCAAGGACGCGAGCGTCGGGCCCGCCGAGCGCACCGCCGTCCAGGAGGCCGTCCGCCTGGCCGACCTGTGGCTCGACGACGCGACGTCCCTGCCGTCCGGCGCGGGCTCCGCGGTGGCCTGGAGCCGCGCGGAGTGGGTCGAGGCCACCCTGCCCGCGTGGCGGGAGCTCGTCGACCCGGTCGCCGAGCGCGTCGGTACCGCCATGGGCGACGTGCTGCCCGAGGAGATGCAGGCCATGGCCGGCCCGCTGATCGGCATGATGCGGTCGATGGGCGGCGCCATGTTCGGCACGCAGATCGGGCAGGCCGTCGGCGTGCTCGCCGGCGAGGTCGTCGGTTCCACCGACATCGGCCTGCCGCTCGGCCCGGCCGGCCGAGCCGCCCTGCTGCCGGTGAACATCGAGGCGTTCGGCAAGGACCTGGGCGTGCCCCAGGAGGAGGTGCGGCTGTATCTCGCCCTGCGCGAGGCGGCCCACCAGCGCCTGTTCGCGCACGTGCCGTGGCTGCGGTCGCACCTGTTCGGCGCGGTCGACGGCTACGCGCGCGGGATCAAGGTCGACACGGCGAAGCTGGAGGACGTGGTCGGCCAGTTCGACCCGCAGAACCCCGAGCAGCTTCAGGAGGCGCTCCAGCAGGGCATGTTCCAGCCGGAGGACACGCCCGAGCAGAAGACCGCCCTGGCCCGTCTGGAGACCGCGCTGGCCCTGGTCGAGGGCTGGGTGGACGCGGTGGTGCACGCCGCCGCCAAGCCGCGGCTGTCCTCTGCGGACGCGCTGCGCGAGACGCTGCGCCGCCGCCGTGCCTCGGGCGGTCCCGCGGAGCAGACGTTCGCCACGCTGATCGGCCTCGAACTGCGCCCGCGCCGGCTGCGCGACGCGTCCCGGCTGTGGGCGTCGCTCACGGACGCGCGCGGTGTCGACGGCCGGGACGCCTTGTGGGCGCACCCGGACATGCTGCCGACGGCGACCGACCTGGACGACCCGGACGGCTTCGTGCACCGCGAGCAGATCGACTTCTCCGAGCTCGACAAGATGCTCGGCGAGGCGGCCGGCAAGCCCGACCTGGGCAAGAAGGACCAGGACAAGGGCAAGAGCGGCGAGGCGACCGGCGAGGCAAGCGAGGACGACACGCGCAAGGGCGACGACGCCGAGTGAGCCTGCACGACGACGCGGTCCTCGTACTCAAGGCCTACGAGGACCAGGAGGAGCTGCGCCAGGTCTACCTGGACCATCTCGCCGCCCACCCGGACGGCATGTGGAAGGCCTGCTCGGACGGTCACATCACGGCGAGCGCCCTGGTGATCGATCCGTCGCGGGAGCGGGTCCTGCTGACCCTCCACAAGAAGATCCGCATGTGGCTGCAGATGGGCGGTCACTGCGAGCCGGGGGACGCGACGCTGGCGGCCGCAGCCCTGCGGGAGGCGAGCGAGGAGTCCGGCATCGAGGGGCTGACGCTGTTCGCGGGCGGTCCGGTGCGCCTCGACCGGCACCGGACGCCCTGCGCCTGGCACCTGGACGTGCAGTACGCCGCGCTGGCCGCGCCCGGGTCGGTCGAGGCGATCAGCGACGAGTCCCTGGACCTGCGCTGGTTCTCGTACGCGGAGGTCGCGGACGTGGCCGACGACTCGGTCGTACGACTGCTGGAGGCGACGCGCGCGAGGCTGTGAGCCCGGGGCTCACAGCCTTTCGGGAACGTGTAAGGGGCGACCGCACATGCGAGCGCCCCTTACGTTTGCGTCCGTCTGTTTTCCGGACGGTCAGTTCCAGACGTTGCCCTGGTTCTGGCCGCGGGCTCCCTGCTGTCCCATGCCGTACTGCGCGGCGACGCCCGACCCGACCTGGGCGTTCTGCGGCGGCAGCAGCTCGCTGGGCTGGACGAGGGCGAAACCGGTGCCCATGAAGCTGAGCTCCCAGCCCTCGCCGGTGCTGCCGCGGCGCCGCCACACTCCCGAGGAGTGGGTCTGCGCCTGCATCTGCACCCGCAGGCTCGTGGACCAGGCCACGATCGCGTCGGCGTCGCAGTTGACGTACCTGTCGGGCGTCACCTGCATCATCAGCGGCATGCCAGAGGTCATCAGCGCGACCTTGCCGCGGCCGGTGATGTTGAGCTGGTACTTCCCGGAGCCGGAGATGCCGTAGAGGCTGTCCACGGCGATGACGTCGTAGTGCAGCCCGGAGTCCATCGCCAGCACGTAGCTGCTGTCGACGGTGAGGCCGTCCTGGTCGACGTCGACCAGGTGCACGTGCTGCTTGAGGTTGGCGAGGTAGACCGTGCCCTGCCCGTGGCAGCGCATCAGGTCCAGGCCCTCTCCCGTGTGCGCACGCGTGCGTGCCTGGTCGTTGGCCTGGTACTCGGCGTCGAACTCGACCATGCCCTGGTAAGCGACCATGGTGCCCTTGCGGGCGAGGATGTCGTCGTGGCCCTCCAGGGTGACGCGGAGCATCTGCTTGTTCTGCAGGCTCCAGCGCTCCTGGGACTGCTGGTCGTTGTAGGCGAAAATCGGGCTCTGCATGGTGTGGTGCTCCCCCTCAGCCCCGGACCCGGAGACGGTCGGTGCTGTCCTCGCTGGGCTGGACGACGACGATGCCCTGACCGGAGAAGGCCATCTGGTAGGCCTCGCCGCTGCCGCGGCCGATCAGCGACTGCGCCTTGAAGCTGCGCTTGCCCTTCACCTTGAGGTTCGGGGACCAGGCGACGAGCGCGTCCGGGTCGACGTACGTCTCGTCCTCGCCACCGCCGCAGTCGACGACGATGGGCTTGCCCCGGGAGGTCAGCGCGACCCAGCCCTGCCCGGAGATCCTGGTGTTCCACAGGCCCTGCCCGGCGAACTTCGCCAGGCCCTTGACCCGCTCCACGCCCCACTGCAAGTGCGCGTCGAAGGCGAGCAGGTTGGTGGCGTTGACGGAGATCCCGTCGCCGTTGAGGTTGATCACGACGACGTTCGCGCCGTAGTCGGCGAGGTAGAGCAGGCCGTCGCCGGAGCACTTCATCAGGGGCGCGCCCTCGCCGGTGACCCAGTCACGGGCGATCTGGCGCACGGCCGGCGGGTTGGGCTCGTACTGGACGAAGCCTTCGTAGGCGACCATCGAGCCCACGCGCGCGAGGAGGTCGTGCCCGGTCTGCATGGCGACCTTCAGCATGTGGTTGCCGTGGTTCTCCATGCGGGCGGCGACGGGTGCGGGGGCGTAGCCCGCGAGCGGCTGGTTCATGAACGGGCTCTCCCTCAGATCTCGTAGGGCTGGACGATGACGAAGCTGCCGGGCGCCGCGCGGAACTGCAGGTTCACGCTCTCGCCGGTGTCGCCGGGATAGGCGTTGCGCCGCAGTCGCACCTGGCTGGAGACGACCACCTGCGCGGCGGCCGACCAGGCGACCACGGCGTTGCAGTCGGCGAACGTGGTGGGCGTGACGGGCAGCACCACGGGGGTGCCGTGCGTCTTCACCACGATCGTGCCGGTGCCCTGGAACTGCATCGTGAACAGCGCGCCACCCGGAATGCCGTGCCCCTCGATGCGACGGACCTCGTACTGGAGGGTCTCGTCGAACGCGAGGACGTTCTCCGCGGAGACGCACACGGCGTCGCCCTGGAGCTCGATGGGGTGCAGCATGGTCGAATCCTCGGCGAAGAACACCTGGCCCTGGCCGGAGCAGCGCATCAGCTGCATCTCCTGGCCGGTCGCGTTGCCCACGATCCGGCCGGAGAACCCGGCGCCCTTGTAGCTGAAGTCGACCTTGCCCTGGTAGAGCACCATGCTGCCCTGCCGGGCCAGCACGGACTGCCCGCCGACGCCGAGGTCGACGCGGACCATCTTGCGGTTCTGCGGCGTCCAGCGCTGGCCGGTGGGCGTCTCCCGGAACTGCTGGAGCGCGGCGGCCACGCCGGGGCCCTGCGGTGCGCCCTGGGGAACCGCGTGCGGCGCCGGCTGGCCCGGGGCGCCCGAGGGCTGGCCGTACGGCGGCTGCTGACCGTAACCCGGCGGCGGGGTCGGCTGCCCGTACCCGGGGGGCGGCGTCGGCTGGCCGTAGCCGGGCGGCGGGGCCGGGGCATGCGGGGCCTGCGGCTGGGCGTAGCCCGGGGGCGGCGGAGCGCTGGGGGCGGGGGCCTGGCCGTAGGGCGGCTGCTGCCGGCCGGGCTGGCCGTAGGGCGCGGGTGCCGGGGCCGGGGGCGGCACCGGGGAGCCGCCGGGCGGGGTGTGCATGGGCGCGACGATGGTCGGCGCCGTGTGCACGGGCGGCGTCGCGCCGGGCGGCGGAGGCGTGGCACCCGGCGGGGGCGCGAAGGGCGCCGGCGCGGGCGCCGGGGTGGGCGCGGGCGCGGGGCCGCCGGGAGCGCCGAAGGCGGGCGGCGCCGCCGACTGTCCGCCGGGCGGCGCGAAACCGGGGCCGGCGCCAGCCGGTGCCTGCGTCTGCGGCGCGGCGGGCGTCTCCTCCTCGGCCACCTCTCCGCCGAAGTTCTTCAGCAGTGCGTCGAGGCCACCGTCGAAGCCCTGGCCGACGGCGGCGAAGCGCCACACGTCCTTCAGGTAGAAGTCGCCCAGCATCACGGCACGCTCGGTGCTGAACTCCGCGCCGCTGAACGGGTATCGGGCCACTTCCTCACCGCCCGCGACGATGCGGAGGTAGCCGGGGCCGACCTGCGACATCTGTCCGGCGCCGTCGATCGTCGCCGTGAAGGACAGCTTCTGGATCTGCGGCGGGATCCGGTCGAGGGTGACGCGGAAGGACTCGGTGTCACCGGCCTGCGCGCCGAGGAGCTGGATGGACTCCTCGGGCGACTTCGGCTGGTTGTAGAAGATGAAGTACCGGTCGTCGGAGAGCCGCTCGCTCGCGTCGAGACCGAAGCAGCTGATGTCGAAACTCAGCCCGGGCCCGGAGATCTGCACGCCTACGTACAGATCCGTTCCCGCCGTGAGATCACTGACCCTGGCCTTGTGGCCGCGTTGGAATTCCCTGGCCATGCGTAACGACCGTCCCCCATCCCGAAGTGAGTGCGTCGCGTCAGGCTAACGGCAAAACCGGACACCGAACGATGTCGGTACAGACCCGGTACACAACGCGCGCCCGGTCGTGCCGGACCGCACCTTCGGGTACTCGATCACTCTCCGCGCGCGCCGGGCACGTGCGGCAGCCGGTCGGCGGCCACGACCCCTTCGAGGTAGCCGCGGGCCCGCTCGGTGCGCGGATAGGCGTCCAGCAGCCGCCAGAAACGCGGACCGTGGCCGGGGACCAGAAGGTGGGCCAGCTCGTGCAGGAGGACGTAGTCGACGACGTACTCGGGCATGCCCTGCAGCCGGTGCGACAGACGGATGCTGCCCTCGGCCGGCGTGCACGAGCCCCACCGGGTGTTCTGGTTGGTGACCCAGCGGACCGAGTTCGGCCTGGCGCGGCCGTCGAAGTACTGCTCGGAGAGCCGCTCGGCGCGCTCGGCCAGCTCGGCGTCGCCGAGCACCCGTCTGCTCTCCTGGGCGGCGAGTTTGTCCAGCATGACGTTCACCCAGCGCTGCTCCTCCGCCTCGGACATCCGGGCGGGGATGAGCACGACGGTGCGATCACCCTCGCGGTACGCGGAGACCGTCCTGCGTCGGCGGGAGCTCCTGCGCACCTCGATCGCGCTCGCCTTCGAGCCGCTGGGCGGTGGGCTCGTCGTGCTGCGCTGTGGGCTTCCGGCGCGGTGCAGTGGGTCGGCGGACACGCCCCGACCGTACCCGGTGGGTATGGGGGAAGTCCCGGCTCCGGAGGCCTTCCGTACCGATCCCCCACCGAGCGTTTGATTTGTACGACTGACGCGCCGGGACGACGGGACCGACCGACGCGGCCGATTTGTACGACGAATCTCCTTGCCTGTGGACAACTCTCGACGTCCGATCGGCCGGGTCGGGCATGCTGGCCATCGCCGGGGCGGCTTCGACCGAGCCCGACCGGCGCACGGGGACGTTCAGTGGCATACGGGGGCCTGCGATGCATCCAGTGGTGAAGCCCGCGCTCAGGCGTGGCTGGCGCGATCTCAATACGGTGCAGTTCGGGATGAGTCCGGCGCACGCGCTGACGCTCGGCCCGGTCGACACGGCGACGGGCAGCTTCCTGGAGTTGCTCAACGGCACCCGAGGGCTCCCCCTTCTGCGCGAGGAGGGGCGGCGGATGGATCTGCCGGACGGCCATGTCGACCGGCTGGTGACGCGGCTGAGCCGGGCCGGGCTGCTCGACGACGCGAGAGGCGGCGGACCGGCCGCCGCCGCCCTGCGGGAGAAGAAGGACGTCCTCGACCGGCTGCGTCCCGACCTGGCCTCCCTGTCCCTGATCACGTCGGAGCCGGGCGACGCGACGAAGCGGCTGGCCGCGCGCGCCTCGCTGCGGGTGCGGGTGCGGGGCGCGGGCCGGGTCGGCGCGGTGCTGGCCGCGCTGCTGTCCGGAGCCGGTGTCGGGGAGGTCGACGTGCGGGACTGCGGCCGCGTCGAGCCGTGGGACGTCGCACCGGGCGGGCTGCCGGCCGAGGCCGTCGGCGACCGCAGGGCCGAGGCGGCCCGACGTGTGGTGCGCGACGCCGCCCCGGACCGTCCCGCACGTCGGGGCCCGCGGTCGCCGCTTGAGGAACCCGAGCCGGGCTTCTCGCTGGTGGTCGTCGCCCCTCGGGACGACGTCGCCGTGTACGCGCCCGACCCGGCGGCGGCGGAACCGCTCATGGCGTCCGGCACGCCCCATCTGTACGCCGGCGTCGTGGAGGGAACGGGCGTCGTCGGTCCGCTCGTCCTGCCAGGTGAGACGGGCTGCGCCGGCTGTCTGCAGGAGGAGCGCACCGACCGGGACGAGGCCTGGCCCCGCCTGCTCGCCCAGTGGCGGTCCGCGAAGCCGCGCCAGGTGCGCGCCTGCGATCTGACCCTCGCGACGTCCGTGGCAGGGCTGGCGGCGGCTCACGCGCTCGCCTTCCTGGACGGCCGGGTACCGTCGGCGGCCGGAGCGCGTTGGGAGGTCTCCGTGCCGGACCTGCGATGGCGTGCGCGGCCGGTTCGGGCGCACCCCGCGTGCCCGTGCGGAGCGGCGCAGAAAGGTAACCAGGAACACACCTCAAAGAACGGGCAGTGGCACGAGACAATGGCAGAGCAACTGCCGTCAGAACAGCTTCATCGTCAGGCAGACGCGGCGCGGCTGGCTGGGACCTGGAGGGCGCATGTCTGATCTTCCCCGCAAGGCGGTCACCCGGACCGCCAAGCTCGCCGCGCTCCCGCTCGGCTTCGCCGGCCGGGCCACCTGGGGACTGGGCAAGCGGATCGTCGGCGAGTCCGCCGAGCTCGTCGGCCGTGAGCTCCAGCAGCGCACCGCCGACCAGCTTTTCAAGGTGCTCGGCGAGCTCAAGGGCGGCGCGATGAAGTTCGGCCAGGCGATGTCCGTCTTCGAGTCGGCCCTTCCCGAGGAGGTCGCCGGTCCCTACCGCGCGGCGCTGACGAAGCTCCAGGACGCGGCACCGCCGATGCCGACCCGCACGGTGCACGCGGTGCTCGAGGAGCGGCTCGGCGCGGACTGGCGCGAGCTGTTCCTGGAGTTCGAGGACAAGCCCGCGGCAGCGGCGTCGATCGGCCAGGTGCACCGCGGGGTGTGGCACGACGGCCGCGAGGTGGCCGTCAAGGTGCAGTACCCCGGCGCGGGCGAGGCCCTGTTGTCCGACCTGAACCAACTGAGCCGCTTCGCCCGCCTGTTGGGCCCGCTCGTGCCCGGCATGGACATCAAGCCGCTGATCGCGGAGCTGAAGGACCGGGTCTCGGAGGAACTGGACTACGCCCTGGAGGCGCAGGCCCAGCAGACGCACGCCGAGGAGTTCGCGGACGACCCGGACATCGTGGTTCCGGCCGTGGTCCACCAGGGCGAGCAGGTCCTCGTCACCGAGTGGATGGACGGCGTTCCGCTGTCCGAGGTGATCGCGGACGGCACCGACGAGCAGCGCAACCGGGCGGGTCAGCTGCTCACCCGTTTCCTGTTCTCCGGCCCGGCCCGCACCGGCCTGCTGCACGCCGACCCCCACCCGGGGAACTTCCGTCTGCTGCCCGGCGGACCCGACGGCGACGACGACTGGCGCCTGGGTGTCCTGGACTTCGGCACCGTCGACCGCCTGCCCGGCGGCCTGCCGCTGCCGATCGGCGAGTCCTTGCGGATGACGCTCGACGGCGAGGCGGAGGCCGTCTACGAGATGCTCTGCGCGGAGGGCTTCGTCAAGGAGTCCATAGAGCTGGACCCCGACGCGGTCCTCGACTACCTGCTGCCGATCATCGAGCCGGCACAGGCCGAGGCGTTCACCTTCAGCCGGGGCTGGATGCGCGGCCAGGCGGCCCGCATAGCCGACCCCCGCTCCCCCGCCTACCAGTTGGCCAAGCAGCTCAACCTGCCCCCGGCCTACCTCCTGATCCACCGGGTGACGCTGAGCACGATCGGTGTGCTGTGCCAGCTGGGCGCGACGGTGCGGATGCGGGAGGAACTGGAGGAGTGGCTGCCGGGCTTCGTGGAGGACACGGACTTCGTGGCGGACACGGACGAGGAGGAGTCGGCCGCCCCCGCGTGACGTCGGGGCGGTGGGTCGGCGGGCTCCGGGCCGACGGGCTCCGGACCGGCGGGCACCCGGCCGACGCCACTGAGCGGATGGGCCCGCAGCCAGGCACCGGGCCGGAGCCACTGAGCGGCTGGGCCACCGGACTCCGAACCCGCCGGTGGCACAACGCATCGCGGGGGCCGGTCCGTTCGGCCGGACCGGCCCCCGCGGGGAAAGCTCACCTCCCGGGCCGGGAGGTCACCGCTTCAGGTGTGCGTGGTTACTGCATGACGGCCATGGCGAGCGCACGGCGGGCGCGCAGGGAGGCGCGCTCCGCCCGGCGCTGCATCCGGCGGGCGGCCGCCAGGCGCACGGCCTGACGCTCCGCCTCGGCCTCGTGCAGGCGCTCGTGCATATGCGCACGTGCCAGGGCTTCTGGGATGAGTTGCATCTCTCGGGTCCTGTTCTGACGCGAGTCATTCGCATCGCTGAGGGTGACGTCTTCGGTCGCGGAACCTGCGGGCTCGTAAGTGGACGGCTTCATCGGGGCCTGCTTCTTGGGGTCGTGCGTGAGGGGGCGGTCGATCGTTCCTGCGGTGTTCATGCTGTGACCGGGTTCTTGCGCGGGCGGCCACGCGGCCGCTTCCGGGCGACGACAACACCCTGGACGAACAGCTCGCCACCCCAGACGCCCCAGGGCTCACGCCGCTCCTTCGCGCCGGCGAGGCAGGCCTCCATCAGCGGGCAGGTGCGGCAGAGGGACTTGGCGTACTCGACATCGGCCGGCGACTCGGCGAAGAAGACCTCCGGGTCGTAGGAACGGCAGGGGACGGGTACGCCGAGGTTCTCGATGGCGTCGTCGAGCGCGGTGAGCGCGGTGAGCGGAGTCAAGGTGGAGTCCTCCGTGAGGCCGGGCTTGGGGATCGTGTCGGAAGGCGGTACGGACGGGGCGTGCGCTTCGAGTTGCACGGTTCGTCTTCCTCGTCTGGTCGTTCCGGCCGGGTCGGCCGGGGGCGGCTGGGTACCGGGTTCTTTTCTTGTCCCGAGGCTCCTTCGCTCTGTTGTCCACGTTCGGGGACAAACAGAAGGGCCGCGGATCCCGGGTGGGGTTCCGCGGCCCTGAAGGCGCCGGCCTGATCGGCGATCAGGCTGGATCACTCCAGGGTTCTGGCCCACGGAAGGCCCACATCAGGTGGTGCTGCGTCGTCTGCTTCCGGAATGCGGCACCGGTCGCCGTAAAGGCATAGGCCTGGGCCTGTGCCACTACTGCCGCTTCCAGTGCCTTGGTCGGTCGCTCATTGCGCTCACGGACGGGAAGACCCGCGGGAGACACGGCGGACGCCGGACGGGCGGCACGAATGCCGGACAGACCGGTGCCCGGGTTGGAGGCGCCGAGCAGGCAGGTGGAGGCGACGACCGAGCGATCGGTCATTTTCACGGTGCTGAAGGAGCTGGTGTTGATGCTGATCACAGGACTCGCCTCCTCTCGGCGTCTCGGGGGACTGGGGTGAACCAGTCCGCGGATATGCAAGTACAACACGGAATCAGGGCCTACGAGAAGGCCTCCGTTCCCGTGCCTAAGAACCTATGGGGATTGCTGGGGCAGGCGCAAACTATTTTTTCGACGAGTTCGTATCAGACGTCGTCCCGCCGTCCTCGTCGTCGAACGCGAGGTCCTGACCTGCGCACAGGGCGAGGACGTCCGCGCCGTAGCGGTTGAGCTTGCGCATGCCGACACCCGGGATCCGTGCCAGCTCGTGCTCGTCCTCGGGGCCCGTCTCGGCGATCGCCATGAGGGTCTTGTCGGTGAAGACGCAGAAGGCGGGCTGCCCGCTGCGCCGCGCCTGGACGGCACGCCACTCGCGCAGCCGCTCGTAGAGGCCCTCGTCCATGTCGGAGGGACAGTCCTCACAGCGCATCAGTTTCATCTCGCCGGCGTCGGTGAGCGTGCGGCCGCAGACCCGGCAGCGGGCCGGGGCGCGCTGCGTCCGCCGGGGCGCGACGCCCGCGGTGGGCGTGAAGCCGCGCTCGACGCCGCCCGCCCTGCCCGCGGCGCTGCGGCCCGCCGCCCCGGCCGAGCCGGGGCGCAGCCCGTCGAGGAACCGGCTGGGGCGGCGGTTGGCCCGCCCGCCCGGAGCGCGGGACAGCGCCCAGGACAGGTACAGGCGCTCGCGGGCGCGGGTGACGCCTACATAGAGGAGGCGGCGCTCCTCCTCGATCTGCTCGTCGGTCTTCGCGTAGGTGATCGGCATCATGCCCTCGGCGACACCGACCAGGAACACCACGTCCCACTCCAGGCCCTTGGCGGAGTGCAGGGAGGCGAGGGTGACGCCCTGCACGGTCGGGGCGTGCTGGGCGCTCGCCCGCTCGTCGAGTTCGGCGACGAGGTCGCTCAGGGTGGCGCCGGGTCTGGCGGCGGCGAAGTCGTGCGCGTGGTTCACCAGGGCGGCCAGGGATTCCCAGCGCTCTCTGACGGCGCCGGAACCGGCCGGTGGCTCGGACGTCCAGCCCTCTCCCGACAGGACGGCACGCACCTGGGAGGGCAGGTCGACGACGTCGTCGAGCAGGGAGTCGTTGCCGCCGAAGCGGGCCGCGCCACGCAGGGCGATTCCGGCCTTGCGCACCTCGGGCCGGTCGAAGAACCGCTCGGCGCCCCGCAGTTGGTAGGGCACTCCGGCGTCGGCGAGAGCCTGTTCGTAGGTCTCGGACTGGGAGTTCGTGCGGAACAGGACGGCGATCTCGCTGGCCGGCACCCCGGAGGCGATGAGTTCCCGGATGCGGCGGGCGGCGCCCTCGGCCTCGGCGGGTTCGTCGGTGTACTCGGTGTAGACGGGCTCGGGGCCCGGGGCGCGCTGGGAGACGAGCTCCAGCCGGTGGTCGGCGGCGCGGCCGCGGGCCTGGGCGAGCAGGCCGTTGGCGAGGTGGACGACCTGGGGGGTGGAGCGGTAGTCGCGGACCAGCTTGACGACGGTGGCGCCGGGGTGGCGGGTGCGGAAGTCGAGGAGGTGGTCGGGGGTTGCCCCGGTGAACGAGTAGATCGTCTGGCTGGCGTCGCCGACCACGCACAGGTTGTCCCGGTCGCCGAGCCACAGCTCCAGCAGGCGCTGCTGGAGTGGGCTGACGTCCTGGTACTCGTCGACCACGAAGTGCTGGTACTGGGAGCGGACCTGGTCGGCGATGTCCTGCCGGTCCTGGAGGACGGCCACGGTCAGCAGCAGCACGTCCTCGAAGTCGATGACGGCGCGCTCGCGCTTGAGGTCCTCGTAGGCGGCGTAGAGCTGGGCGATCTCGGCCGGGGCGCGGGGTGCCTCGCGGCCGGCCTTGGCGGCGGCGAGCACGTAGTCGGAGGGGACGGTCTGGGTGACCTTGGACCACTCGATCTCCGCGGTCACGTCACGCAGCTCGCCGCGGTCGAGGCGGATCCGGCAGGCGGCCGCCGCGTCGGCGACGAGCTTGATCTTGCGGTCCACGAGCCGGGGCATGGAGCCGCCGATCGCCTTCGGCCAGAAGTACTGGAGCTGACGGAGCGCCGCCGAGTGGAACGTGCGCGCCTGGACGCCCTGGGCGCCGAGCTGGCGCAGCCGGCCGCGCATCTCTCCGGCTGCGCGGTTGGTGAAGGTGACGGCGAGCACGCTGGAGGGCTGGAGGATTCCGGCGCGGACGCCGTAGGCGATCCGGTGGGTGATCGCCCGGGTCTTGCCGGTGCCGGCGCCCGCCAGCACGCACACCGGTCCGTGCAGGGCGGTGGCCACTTCGCGCTGCTCGGGGTCGAGCTCTTCGAGCACCGCGTCGGCCGTGTCCGGTACCTGCGGGAAGAGAGGGGAGTGCGTTGCTGCTGTCACACAGCCATGCTGCCAGGTCGCCGGAGACGGGTGAGCCGGTTGTCCACAGGCTCGGCCTCGCGGTCGTACTAATGCGGCAGGCGTCACGTCACGCAGCGTCCCGTCCCGTCTCCGGGCGGGAATGGCTGCGCGGTCACGTACGTTCCTCCACTGCGACCACCACGCATACCCGAGCCGCCGAAGGAGCGCGAGAAGACAGGTCGGGCACTGTGACGATGTACAGCACCACGTGGTGCGGCTACTGCCGCAGGCTGAAGAGTCAGCTGGACCGCGAGGGCATCGCGTACACCGAGATCAACATCGAGCAGGACCCGGAGTCCGCGGCCTTCGTGGAGAAGGCGAACGGCGGGAACCAGACCGTGCCGACGGTCCGGGTGCTTCCCACCGCGGGCGGCGACGAGGTCGTGATGACGAACCCGAGCCTGGCGCAGGTCAAGCAGGCCCTCGGCGCCTGACCATCCCGGGACGCGCGTGCGAAGGCCCCGGTCGGCGAGACAGCCGGCCGGGGCCTTCGCGCGGGCCGCGCGGCCCGCGCGCGTGTGCTCAGACGCCGCGCGTCGGCAGGGGCTTGCCGTACCAGAGCTCGATCAGGCGGGCCGCGATGGAGATGCCGTACGGCGGGAGGACCTCGCCGGACTCGAAGGCGGCGTCGAGTTCGTCCCGGGAGAACCAGCGGGCCTCGTGGATCTCGTCCCCGTCCACGTCGATGGCGGTGGACGTGGCGCGGGCCACGAAGCCCAGCATGAGGCTCGACGGGAACGGCCAGGGCTGGCTGGCGACGTACTTGACGTGTCCGACGGTGACGCCTGCCTCCTCGTAGACCTCGCGGCGCACCGACTGCTCGATGGACTCGCCGGGTTCGACGAAACCGGCGAGCGTCGAGAAGCGGCCCTCGGGCCAGTGCACCTGGCGGCCGAGCAGGATGCGGTCGTCCTCGTCGGTGACGGCCATGATCACGGCGGGGTCGGTGCGCGGGTAGTGCTCGGCGCCGCAGGCGGGGCAGCGGCGGATGTGTCCGGCGGCGGCGATGACGGTGCGCTCGCCGCAGCGTGAGCAGAAGCGGTGCGTGCGCTGCCAGTTCTCCAGGCCGACCGCGTGCACCATCAGGCCGGCGTCGCGGGGCGACAGCAGCAGGCCCGCCTCGCGCAGGCCTGCGGCGCGGGCGGACTGGTCCATGCGTCCGGGCAGCGAGTCCTTCTGGAGGGCGAAGTACCGCACGCCGTCCTCGTCGATGCCGAGGAAGTAGCGGTGCGCTTCGGTGAGCGGGGCCTCGAAGGACGGGGTCATGACGAGTTCGGTGCGCCCGTCCGGCGTCTCGTCGATGAGGACCTGGCCGCCGGAGACGACGAAGCAGCGCGTCGTGGGGTGGCTCCATGCCGCCGCGAGCCAGGCCTCGTCGAGCCGGTGGTGGGCGGCCCGGTCGATGCCGCTCGGGGCGGTGAGTGAGATGGGGCGGTCGGCGGTGTGGTCGGTCCAGGTGGTCACGGGTGCTTCCATCTCCCCCGGTGGAACGGTTTGGTTCGGTGGTTCAGCTGGCAGTGCGGCGGGAGGCGGGCGGGGCCTGTGCGGGCCGGGTCGGGCGGGGCGGCCCTCCCAGTGTGCCCCGCGCGGGGTACCGCTCCGGACGGTTCGGGGGGCTCAGGGCTCCTGCCTCCAGTGCTCGGCGAGGTCGCCCCACAGGTACGCGCTCGTCTCGGCTCCCTTGAGGAGGAGGTCGAGCTCCACCTTCTCGTTCGGAGCGTGCCAGCCGTCGGAGGGGACCGAGATGCCCAGGAAGAGCACCGGGGCGCCGAGGACCTCCTGGAGGTCGGCGGCGGGTCCGGAGCCGCCTTCGCGCGTGTAGCGGACGGGCTTGTCGAAGGCCCGGCCCATGGCGCGGACGACGGACTGCAGCGCCGGGTGGTCCAGCGGGGTCAGGCACGGGCGCGTGGCCGCGGCGAACGTGATGTCGCAGCGGACCCCGGCGGGCACCTGTTCCTCGGCCCAGGCCCGGACGGCCTTCTCGATGTGGCCGGGGTCCTGGCCGGCGACGAGCCGGAACGACAGCTTCACCATCGCGGAGGACGGGATGATCGTCTTGCTGCCGGGGCCCTGGTAGCCGCCGCCGATGCCGTTGACCTCGGCGGTGGGCCGGGCCCAGATGCGCTCCAGGGTGGTGTGTCCGGCCTCGCCGTGGGTGGCGTGCGACTTGGCGGCGCCGAGCCACCGCTGCTCGTCGAAGGGCAGCTCGGCGAAGAGTTCGCGCTCCCGGTCGGTCAGTTCGATCACGCCGTCGTAGAAGCCGGGGACGGCCACGCGTGCGTGCTCGTCGTGCAGGGCGGCGACCAGGCGGGCTACGGCGGTGGCCGGGTTGGGCACGGCGCCGCCGAAGGAACCGGAGTGGATGTCCTGGTCGGGGCCGTGCAGCCGGATCTCGCACTCGGCGAGGCCGCGCATGCCGGTGCACACGGTGGGGGTGTCCTCGGACCACATGCCCGTGTCGGAGACGATCACGGCGTCGGCGGCGAGGCGGTCGGCGTGCTGCTCGACCAGCGCCCGGAAGTGCGGCGAGCCGGACTCCTCCTCGCCCTCGACGAGCAGCTTCAGGTGGACCGCGGGGGCGGTACGGCCGGTCGCGGCGAGGTGGGCACGGACGCCGAGTGTGTGGAAGAACACCTGGCCCTTGTCGTCGGCGGCCCCGCGCGCGTAGAGGCGGTTTCCGCGGACGACGGGCTCGAAGGGGTCGCTGTCCCAGCCGTCCTCGCGGGCGGCGGGCTGCACGTCGTGATGGCCGTAGACGAGAACCGTGGGCGCCTCGGGGTCGGCGCAGGGCCACTCGGCGAACACGGCCGGGGCGCCGGGCGTCTGCCAGACCTCCGCCGTCGGGAAGCCGGTCTCCTTCAGCTTGGCGGCGAGCCAGTCGGCGCTGCGCCGTACGTCCGCCGCGTGGCCGGGCTGGGCCGACACGGACGGGATGCGCAGCCACTCGGCGAGGTCGTCGAGGAAGGCGGTGCGGTGCTGCTCGATGTACGTACGGACGGCGCTGACGGCACTGTCAACGGGCTGGCTCATGGTCACGAGCCTATCGGCCCGCGCCGGCATCCTCGGAGTGCGGTTCCTCACCGGACGGCTCCCCCAGCAGCAGCCGCTCCAGGGCCGCGCGGTCCGGCAGGCCGTCCGGGCGTACGACCTCTCCGCTGCGGACGTACAGGAACGCGGCCGTGACCGATTCGAGCGGAACGCCCTGCTGCTCGGCCCAGGCGAGGCGGTACACCGCGAGCTGGAGCGGGTCGGCGGTGCGGCCGCGGCCGGTCTTCCAGTCGACGATCTCGTACGCCGCGTGCTTCCCGTCGCCCTCCTTGTAGACGGCGTCGATCCGGCCCCGGACGACGCGGCCGGCGAGGGCGAGCTGGAAGGGGGCCTCCACGCGGTAGGGCGTGCGGTGCGCGTACTCGGTGCGCTCGAAGGCGTCCTTGAGGGCTTCGAGGTCGCGCTCGTCGGCGATCTCGGCCTCGCTGCCCGGCAGGTCCTCGGGTTCCAGCATGGGCAGGGTCAGTTCCTCGAAGCGGGCCTCGATCCAGGCGTGGAACCGGGTGCCGCGGCGGGCGGCGGGCTGCGGCGGGCGGGGCATGGGGCGGGCCAGTTCCTGCGCGAGGCCGTCCGGGTCGGCGGCCAGGCGCAGCAGCTGGGAAGCGGTGAGCGACGCCGGGAGGGGGACGTCGGTGACGCTCTCGCGGGCGCGCAGGAGTTCACCGGCGAGGGCGTCGAGGTCGCGGTCCCAGGAGGCGACGACGCGGGTCTCCTCGGGGGTGAGGGGGGCGCGCGCGGGCTGCCCGCCGGTCTGCGGGGACTCGTGGGCGGACCGCGGAGGCTCACCCGCGGGCCGCAGCCGGCCGGACCGGGTGTCCTCGGGTGCGCCGGGCCCGTGGTGGGCCTCCGGTGCGGTCGCCTGGTGGGGGACGGTCGGGCGGTCCGTGGTCCAGGTGTCCCAGTCGGCCGGTTCCTCCTCGAAGGGGTCGGCGGCGAAGGGGTCGTCCTCGGTGACCGGGATCTCGTCGTCCGGCGGCGGGGGCCAGTCGGGGTCCTCGTAGGTGTCCGGGTCGTGGGTGGCGGCAGGGTGGCCGTCGCCGTCGTCTTGGGAGGCCGCCAGGGAGTCCAGGTGGGCCAGTACGGTCTCGGCGGCTGCCCGGCGCCTGGCCAGCGCCGTGGCGTCCAGGGGCAGCGGCCACACCTGGTCGGCGGTCGCCCGGTGCAGGGCGGGGTTCTCCTCGTCCTCGGCGGGTTCGTCGGCCCAGGCCTCGATCTCGCCGTGTCCGGCGGCGCAGTGCTCGTACAGGGCTTCCAGGAACGGGGACGGCCCGCGCGGCTTCTTCTGGGCGGGCCCCCACCAGTGGCCGGAGCCGAGGAGCAGGGAGCGTGGCCGCGTGAAGGTGACGTATCCGAGGCGGAGTTCCTCGGTGTGCTGGTGCTCCTTCATGGCTTCCTGGAAGGCCTTCAGACCGCGCGCGTCCCACGAGGCGACGTCGGGCAGCGTGTCCGCGTCGCCGCGCAGCTCGTGCGGCAGCACCTTGCCCTGCGCGGTCCACTTCTCGCGGCCCTTGCTGCTGGGGAAGGTGCCGGTGACCAGGCCGGGGACGGCCACGACGTCCCACTCCAGGCCCTTGGACTTGTGGGCGGTGAGCACCTTCACGGTGTTCTCGCCGCCGGGCAGGGCGTTGTCGAGGCCCTTCTCGTACTGCGCGGCGGTGCGCAGGAAGCCCAGGAAGGCCAGCAGGGTCGCCTCGCCGTCGCCGGCGGCGAAGGAGGCGGCGACGTCGAGGAAGTTCGACAGGGTCTCGCGGCGGCGGGCGGCCAGCGCGTGCGGCGACGCCGACAGCTCGACCTCGAGGCCGGTGACGGCGAGGACGCGGTGCAGGACGTCCATGAGCGGGTCGGACAGCGAGCGGCGCAGGTCGCGCAGCTCGGCGGCGAGCCGGGCGAACCGCACGCGCGCGTCCGACGAGAACGGCAGCCCGTCGTCGTCGCCCCGGCCGTCGAACGGCGTCTCCAGGAACGTGTCGAGGGCGTCCGCGAGCGAGATCACCTCGGCCGGGTCGACGCCCTCGACGGCCGCGGCGAGCCGCCGGTCCGGGTCGTCGTCGTCCACGCGCGCGTGCGACACGAGCAGCCGGGCGCGGCGCCCGAGGAGGGCGAGGTCGCGCGGGCCGATGCGCCAGCGCGGCCCGGTCAGCAGCCGCACCAGGGCGGCGTTGGCGCCCGGGTCCTGGAGCACTTCGCAGACGGCGACGAGGTCGGCGATCTCGGGCAGGTGCAGCAGCCCGGACAGGCCGACGACCTCGACGGGGACGTCCCGGGCGACGAGCGCGGCCTGGATCTCGGCGAAGTCGGTCGCGGTCCGGCACAGGACGGCGATCTCGCCGGGCGCCTTGCCGGTGTTCACGAGGTGGGCGATCGAGTCGGCGACCCACTCGATCTCCTCGGCGTGGGTGCGCAGCAGGGCGCAGCGGACCAGGCCGTCGCGTTCGGCGCCGGGGGCGGGGCGCAGGGCCTCCACGCCCGCGTGCATGGCGCGCAGCGGTTCGGCGAGGCCGTTGGCGAGGTCGAGGAGGCGGCCGCCGCTGCGGCGGTTCTCGCTGAGGGCCTGGCGGGTGGCGGGGCGGCCGTCGGCGTGGGCGAAGTGCTCGGGGAAGTCGTCGAGGTTGGCGACGGAGGCGCCGCGCCAGCCGTAGATCGCCTGGCAGGGGTCGCCGACGGCGGTCACCGGGTGGCCGGTGCCGGCCCCGAACAGGCCGGCCAGCAGCAGACGCTGGGCCACCGAGGTGTCCTGGTACTCGTCCAGGAGGACGACGCGGAACTCGTCGCGCAGGATCTCGCCGACCTCGGGGCGGGTCTGCGCGAGGGTCGCCGACAGGGCGATCTGGTCGCCGAAGTCGAGCAGGTCGCGTTCCCGTTTGGCGGCCCGGTAGCGCATCACCAGATCGGCGAGTTCGCGGCGGGCGGCGGCGGCCTCGGGGACCTTGCGCAGGTCGGCGTTGCCGAGTCTGGTGCCTTCCAGGGTGCGCAGCAGATCGGCGTCCCAGGCGCGCAGGTCCTGGGGCCGTACGAGGTGTTCGGCGAGTTCGGAGTCGAGGGCGAGGAGGTCGCTCACCAGGTCCGCGAAGGAGCGGGTCAGGGCCGGGTAGGGGCCGGGGGCCTCGCGCAGCACGCGCGCCGCGAGCTGGTAGCGCGTGGCGTCGGCGAGCAGGCGGGAGGTCGGCTCCAGGCCGATGCGCAGCCCGTGGTCGGTCAGCAGGCGGCCCGCGAAGGCGTGGTACGTGGAGATCACCGGCTCGCCCGGAGGGTTGTCCGGGTCGATGGCGTCGGGGTCGGTGACGCCGGCCTTGATGAGTGCCGTGCGGACGCGTTCGGCGAGTTCGCCGGCGGCCTTGTTGGTGAAGGTGAGGCCAAGGACCTGCTCGGGGGCGACCTGGCCGGTGCCGACCAGCCAGACGACGCGCGCCGCCATCACCGTGGTCTTGCCCGACCCGGCGCCGGCCACGATCACCTGCGGAGCAGGCGGCGCGGTGATGCAGGCCGTCTGCTCCGGCGTGAACGGGATGCCGAGGAGCTCCTTGAGCTGATCGGGATCGGTGATACGAGCGGGCACCTCAGAGAGGCTAGCGGCGGCCACTGACAACGGATGACGGATCGGCCGCCGGGCCGGGAGAAGCGCAGGCCGGCACGGGTGGTGCGACCGGTCACACCGCTGCGCTCACTCCACGACGTGCCGCCCCTCGGGCCGCGCGCTGCACGACGCCCGGAACGCGCAGTGCGTGCAGTGCTGGCCCGCCGTCGGTGTGAACCGCTCGTCGAGCACCTTGCCGGCGGCCGTGGCGAGCAGTTCGCCGATCCACTCCCCCTCCAGGGGCTGCTGCGCCTGGACCTTGGGCAGGGTCTCGCCGCCGTCGCGCTTGGCGGCGCCCTGCCGCAACTGGACGAGTTCGGCGCCGCCCGGCTCGGGGCGCGCCCCGTCGAAGACCTCGTCCACGGCTCCCTCGCGCACCGCGAGCTGGTACACGGCGAGCTGCGGATGACGGGCCGTCTCGGCGGCGGTGGGCGCCTGCTTGCCGGTCTTGAAGTCGACGACGTAGGCGCGGCCGTCGCCGTCGGTCTCGACCCGGTCCATCTGGCCGCGGATGCGGACCTCGTAGTCGCCCGCCCCCAGGGTGACGTCGAAGTCGTGTTCGCTGGCCACCGGTGTGCGGCCCGCGCGGTCCATGACGTGCCACTTCAGGAAGCGTTCGAGCGCCACGCGCGCGTTCTCCTTCTCCTGCGCCGACTTCCACGGCGCGTCGAAGGCGAGCGCGTTCCACACGGAGTCCAGGCGCTCCATGAGGACGTCGAGGTCCGCCGGGGTGTGCCCGGAGGCGACCTCGTCGGCGAGGACGTGGACGACGTTGCCGAAGCCCTGCGCGGCGGTGGCGGGCGCGTCGGCCTTCACCTCGCGGCCCAGGAACCACTGCAGGGAGCAGGTGTTGGCGAGCTGGTCGAGTGCGCTGCCGGAGAGCACGACGGGCTGGTCGCGGTCGCGCAGCGGCACCTTCGACTCGGTCGGCTCGAACATGCCCCACCAGCGGTAGGGGTGCGCGGCCGGCACCAGCGGGCGGCCGTCCTCGTCGGCGAGGGCGGCGAGACGGGCGAGGCGGCGGGCGGCGGCCTCCCGGAGGGCGTCGGACACGCGCGGGTCGACGGTCGTCGCGCGCAGCTCGGCGACGAGCGCGGCGACGGACAGCGGGCGGCGCGGGCGCCCGGTGACGTCCCTGGGTTCCACGCCGAGCTCGGTCAGGAAGCGGGAGGGCTGGTCGCCGTCGTCGGCGGGTGCCTGTACGGCGGTGACGACGAGGCGTTCACGCGCGCGTGTGGCGGCGACGTAGAACAGACGGCGCTCCTCGGCGAGCAGCGCGCCCGGGGTGAGGGGCTCGGCGAGTCCGTCGCGGCCGATGCGGTCGGCCTCCAGCAGGGAGCCGCGGCGGCGCAGGTCCGGCCACAGGCCCTCCTGGACACCGGCGACGACGACCAGACGCCACTCCAGGCCCTTGGAACGGTGCGCGGTCATCAGGCGTACGGCGTCGGGGCGCACGGCACGCCGCGTGAGGGTGTCGGCGGCGATGTCCTCGGCGTCGATCTCCGCGAGGAAGTTCAGGGCGCCGCGTCCGCCGGTGCGCTCCTCCGCGCGCGCGGCGGTCGCGAACAGCGCGCAGACGGCGTCCAGGTCGCGGTCGGCGTTGCGTCCGGCGGCGCCGCCCCGGCGGGCGGCACGCTCCAGGCGGGCGGGCCAGGGTGTGCCGTCCCACAGGTCCCACAGCGCCTCCTCGGCGGTGCCGCCGCTGGCCAGGCGCTCGCGGGCCGTGCGCAGCAGCGCGCCGAGCCGCTGGGCGCCACGCGCGTACGCGGGGTCGTGCACGGCCAGGCGTTCCGGCTCGGCGAGCGCCCGCGCGAGCAGCTCGTCCGACGGCGGCGGCAGCGGGTTTCCGGCGGCCCGCTCCTCGTCGCGCAGGGCACGCCCGAGGCGACGCAGATCGGCGGCGTCCATCCCGGCGAGCGGGGACGTGAGCAGGGTGAGCGCGGTCTCGGTGTCGAGCCAGCAGGCACCGGCGTTCCGTGCCGGCGCGTCGAGACCGGAGTTGGCCTCGGCGACGCGGGCATCGAGGCCGGCGTCCGCCTCCGCGACACGCGCGTGGGAGCCGGTGTCCGCCCCGCCAACCCGCGCATCGGGGCCCGTGTCCGCCCCGGCAACCCGCGCGTCGGAGCCGGTGCCCGCCCCGCCAACCCGCGCGTCCGAGCCCGTGTCCAGGCCTGCGCCACCCCGGTCGGCGTCTTCCTGTACGTCTTCCTGTACGTCTCCCGACTCGTCGCGCCCGGCCCCCGCCTCCGCCTCCGCGACCCGTGCCGCCTCCGCCGTGGCCACCGCCCGCAGCGCCGTCAGCAGCGGCGCCACCGCCGGTTCGTGCCGCAGCGGCAGGTCGTCGCCGTCGATGTCCAGCGGGACACCGGCCGAGGTGAGCGCGCGGCGGACCACCGGGATGGTGCGGGAGCCCGCGCGCACCAGGACGGCCATGTCGCCCCAGGGGACACCGTCCTCCAGGTGCGCCCGGCGCAGGATGTCGGCGATGTTGTCCAGCTCGGTCCCGGCCGTCGGGTACGTGTACACCTCGACGCGTCCGCCGTCCCGTACCGGCGTGAGCTCGCGGTGGGCGCGCACCTGGTCGGCGGGCAGCCGGGGCAGCGGCATCCGCTGGGTCAGCAGGCGCGTGGCGGCGAGCAGCGCGGCGCCGGAGCGGCGGGAGGTGCGCAGCACCTCGACGGGCGCGGGCCGGCCGTCCGCGCGCGGGAAGGCGTGCGGGAAGTCCAGGATGCCGTTCATGTCGGCGCCCCGGAACGCGTAGATCGACTGGTCGGGGTCACCGAAGGCGACCAGCGTGCGGCCGCCGCCGGCGAGGGCGCGCAGCAGCCTCACCTGGGCCGGGTCGGTGTCCTGGTACTCGTCGACGTACACGGCGTCGTACTGGGCGGCGAGCCGGCGTGCGGCCTCGGGGCGGCGGGCGAGGAGCACCGCGCGGTGGACGAGTTCGGCGTAGTCGAGGACGCCCTGGAGGTCGAGCACGTCGAGGTACTCGGCGAGGAACGCGGCGGCGGCCCGCCAGTCGGGGCGGCCGATGCGGCGGGCGAAGGCGTCCAGGGAGCCGGGGTCGAGGCCCAGTTCGCGGCTGCGGGCGAGGACGGCGCGGACCTCGTCGGCGAAGCCGCGGGTGGTCAGGCAGGCGCGGAGCTCGTCGGGCCAGCGCACGTGCGCGAGGCCGTGCCGCTCCAGGTCCGTCTGCCCGGCGAGCAGCTCACGCACGGTGACGTCCTGCTCGGGTCCGGACAGCAGCCGCAGCGGCTCGACGAAGAGGTCGCTGTCCTGGTGGGCGCGGACCAGCGCGTAGCTGAACGAGTGGAAGGTGGTCGCCTGCGGGGCGCGCGCCGCGCCTATGCGCAGGGCCATGCGGTCGCGCAGCTCGACGGCGGCCTTGCGGCTGAAGGTCAGCACCAGGATCCGCTCGGGGTCGGCGCCGCGGGCGATCCGTGCGGCGACGGACTCGACGAGCGTGGTGGTCTTGCCGGTGCCCGGGCCCGCGAGGACGAGCAACGGTCCGGTCACGTGGTCAACCACGGAGCGCTGTGCGGCGTCAAGACGAGGGGGATCCGGTCGGGCCGGCGGGGTACGCACCAGTCGGTAAGCGCCACGGTTCCCCTGTCGCACCTGGGAGTGCGACAGGCGCCTGGTGGAGGATGAGGAGCTCACGTGGTTCGCCGGTCCTGGTGGGTGTGCTGGTGGCCCCACCACCGCGTGCACGGCGGTGGCGGCGGGGTCGGTGGGGCACGCGCAGCCGACGCTACGCCGCCGAGAGGCACGGAAGCAGGGCTTCCGCTTCTTCCCCGGCGACGCTCGTGGCACTCCCGCCCCTTGCCCCACGAACGTACGTCATGCCACGGACGTCCCCCGTTTCCCCCGTACGGGTCACAGGCCGCACCCGGACTAACCGGATGGCGGAAGCTGTCAGGTGTGACCCTCCGCGTGCTCGCCGCCGTCCCACCGCGCCCGCTTCAGGTCGACGCGCGGCAGATGGCCCTCGGCGGCCCGGCTCGCCCCCTTCAGCGGCGTGCCCTCCGCCCGGTAGTGGCCGAGCGCCTCCAGTTCGTGGCCGGGCAGCAGCAGCCCGTCCGCGCGGACGACGCGCCACCACGGCACGGCGCTCCCGTAGAGGGACATCACCCGGCCCACCTGGCGGGGCCCGCCCTCGTCCAGCCACTCGGCGACGTCTCCGTAGGTCATGACGCGGCCCGGCGGGATCAGCTCGGTGACGTCCAGCACCCGCTCGGCGTACTCGGGCAGCGCGTCCGCGGGTGCCGCGCCGGCCTGGCCGGGAAGACTGTCCTCACTCATCCGCCCCATCCTGCCCCACCCCACCGACAACCCGACCCGCTGGCGCCCGGACGGATCCCTCGCCCGCCGGCAGCGGTTCGGGCAGACTGTCCGCCCCCGCATGTGCACCCTGATGCCCCCGTGTGTCGGTGCGGCATGCCACCATCGTGCGGGCGGTGACCGGTGATACGAGACCAAGAAGAGACGATGAAGCAGCAGGGTGCGCACCCCGAGGGCCCGGAGGGCACCTCTGACGCTTCGTCGCGTCCGGGCGCCGCGGACCGTGCCGGCGACGGCGACGCCACGGCGGACGAGCGGCACGCCGACGAGGGCCACATCGACGAGGTCGAGGGCGACGAACCGCTGCTCCCCGCGCGCGTGCACCGTCCCTCGGACCTCATGCGCCTGCTGGTGGGCGTCCTCGCCGTGGTCGTACTGCTGGCGATCGCCGCGTTCGCGCACGGCACGACCTCCGGCCTCGAACAGGACATCAACAAGGGCACCGGACAGGCGCCCGACCTGCTCATCAAGATCGCGGGACTGGCGTCCAGCATCGCGATCCTCCTGGTGCCGGTCGCCTTCGCCATCGAGCGGCTGATCAAACGCGACGGACTGCGCATCGCCGACGGTGTGCTCGCCGCCGTCCTCGCGCACGGCGTGACCCTCGCCACGGACCTGTGGGTCGCCAAAGCCGCCCCGGACTCCATCCAGGAGGCGCTGACCCAGCCCTCCCCCGGCGACATCACCGCCCTCACCGACCCCGTGCACGGCTATCTGGCACCCGTGATCGCCTACATGACGGCCGTCGGGATGTCGCGCCGGCCACGCTGGCGCGCGGTGCTGTGGATCGTGCTGATGCTGGACGCCTTCTCGATGCTCGTCACCGGCTACACGACGCCGTTCTCGATCATCCTGACGGTGCTGATCGGCTGGAGCGTGGCCTACGGCACGCTGTACGCGGTCGGCTCGCCCAACGTGCGCCCCACCGGCCGGACCCTGATGGCGGGCCTGCGGACCGTCGGCTTCCGCCCGGTGAGCGCCTCCCGCGAGGAGGCCCCGGACGCGACCGAGAGCGGCGACCGGGGACGGCGCTACTTCGTCACCCTGGAGGACGGCCCGCCCCTGGACGTCACGGTCGTCGACCGGGAGCAGCAGGCGCAGGGCTTCTTCTACCGCGCGTGGCGCAATCTCACCCTGCGCGGCTTCGCCACCCGCAGCAGCCTCCAGTCCCTGCGCCAGGCCCTGGAGCAGGAGGCACTGCTCGCGTACGCCGCCATCGCGGCCGGCGCCAACGCGCCCAAGCTGATCGCCACCTCCGAGCTGGGCCCCGACGCGGTGATGCTCGTCTACGAGCACTCCGGCGGGCGCTCCCTGGACTCGCTGCCGGACGAGGAGATCACCGACGATCTGCTGCGCGAAACCTGGGACCAGGTGCGGGCGCTGCAGTCCCGGCGGATCGCGCACCGCAGGCTGGTCGGCGACGCCATCCTGGTGGATCGTTCCGGCACGGTGATCCTCACCGACCTGCGGATCGGCGAGATCGCGGCCGGTGACCTGCTGCTGCGCATGGACATCTCGCAGCTGCTGGTGACGTTCGGCCTGCGGGTGGGCGCCGAGCGTGCGGTGGCCTCGGCGGTGGGCGTCCTCGGTCCCGACGCCGTGGCGGACTGTCTGCCGATGCTGCAGCCCATCGCGCTGAGCCGCTCCACGCGCGCGACGCTGCGCAGGCTGGCGCGGGAGCGGACACAGCGCGAGCGCGAGGCGGTGCTGGAGGCGTCCCGGCAGGCCAAGGAGGCCCGTCTGGCGGCGGCCGACGACACCGCGCGGCCCGTGCCGGAGAAGCCGGACAAGAAGGCCGAGCGCGCCGAGGCACGGGCCGAGAAACGCGCCATCGACGAGGCCCTGGACGAGGCGCGCGAGGAGGATCTGCTCACCCAGATCCGCTACGAGGTGCTGCGGATCAGGCCGCAGGCACCGGTGGAGCCGGCCCGTCTGGAACGGGTGCGGCCGCGCACGCTGATCAGTTTCATCGCCGGTGCCATCGGCGCGTACTTCCTGCTGACGCAGCTGACGCACATCGAGTTCGGGCCGCTCATCGCGAACGCCGAGTGGGGCTGGGTCGCCGCCGCGGTGCTGTTCTCGGCCGCCAGCTACTTCGCGGCGGCGATGGCGCTGCTGGGGTTCGTGCCCGAGCGGGTGCCGTTCGTGCGGACGGTCGCGGCGCAGGTCGCCGGGTCGTTCGTGAAGATCGTCGCGCCGGCGGCGGTCGGTGGCGTCGCCCTGAACACGCGGTTCCTGCAGCGCGCGGGCGTGCGGCCGGGGCTCGCGGTGGCGAGCGTCGGCGCCTCGCAGCTGTTCGGGCTCGGCTGCCACATCCTGATGCTGCTGGCCTTCGGTTACCTGACCGGCACCGAGAAGACGCCGTCGCTGTCGCCGTCCCGCACGGTGATCGGCGGACTGTTGACGGTGGCCGTGCTGGTGCTGGTGGTGACGTCGGTGCCGTTCCTGCGGAAATTCGTCGTCACGCGCGTGCGGTCGCTTTTCGCGGGTGTCGTGCCGCGCATGCTGGACGTGCTGCAACGGCCGCAGAAGCTGGTCACCGGCATCGGCGGCATGCTGCTGCTGACCGCCTGCTTCGTGATGTGCCTGGACGCCTCGATCCGAGCCTTCGGCGACGAGACGACGTCCATCAGCATCGCCGGTGTCGCCGTCGTCTTCCTCGCGGGCAACGCGCTCGGCTCGGCGGCCCCCACGCCGGGCGGTGTCGGCGCCGTGGAGGCGACCCTGACGGTCGGTCTGATCGCGGTCGGCCTGCCCAAGGAGGTCGCGGCGCCGGCCGTGCTGCTGTTCCGGCTGCTGACGCTGTGGCTGCCGGTGCTGCCGGGCTGGCTGGCGTTCAACCACCTCACGCGCAAGGGCGCGCTGTAGCTCCACAGGGCAGTGCTGTAGCTCGTCCGGCCCGCGTCCCGAGCGCGGCGACCGGGGCGAGCGCAGGATGGAACCATGCCGAAGCCGTCCCGGATGCGCACCGCTGCCCTGACCGCCACCGCCGTGCTGCTCTCCGCCCTGGCCGCGGGGTGCGGCGGCGACGACGACGCCGAGGACGAGGACCTGCCGAGCCAGGAACTCAGCTGGGAGGACTGCCCGGCGCCGTCGCAGGAGCAGGGCGGAGGCGACGGCCCCTCACCGCTGCCGGGCGGCGGCGACTGGCAGTGCGCCACCATGAAGGCGCCCCTCGACTGGGACGAACCCAAGGGCGAAACGATCGACCTCGCGCTGATCAGGGCGAAGGCGAGCGGCGGCGCCGGCGAGCGGATCGGCTCGCTGGTCTTCAACTTCGGCGGCCCCGGCGGCTCGGGCATCGCCACCCTGCCCGCCTTCGGCGCGGACTACGCGAAACTGCGCACCCGCTACGACCTGGTCAGCTTCGATCCGCGCGGGGTCGGCCGCAGCGCCCCCGTGCGGTGCCAGAACGACCAGCAGCTCGACGCGTACTTCCAGCAGGACGCCACGCCCGACGACAGCGCCGAACGCACCGAACTGCTGGACAGCACCAGGGAGTTCAACGAGGCCTGCGAGAAGAACTCCAAGAAGGTGCTGCCGCACGTGCGGACCACCGACGCGGCCCGCGACCTGGACCTGATGCGCCAGGTCCTCGGCGACGACAAGCTGCACTACTTCGGCATCTCCTACGGCACCGAACTCGGCGGGGTCTACGCCCACCTGTTCCCGAAGAAGGTGGGCCGTGCCGTCTTCGACGCCGTCGTCGACCCGACGCAGACGCCCGAGCAGGGCTCCCTCGGCCAGGCCAAGGGCTTCCAGCTGGCTCTCGACAACTACGCCGAGGACTGTGTGTCGAAGGTCGAGGACTGCCCCGTCGGCGAATCCGCCCAGGACGTCAAGGACCGCATCGCGAAGCTGCTGAAGGACCTCGACAGCAAACCGCTGCCGGGCATCTTCCCGCGTGAACTGACCCAGACGGCCGCGACCAACGGCATCGCGCAGGCGCTGTACTCGAAGGACTTCTGGGAGTACCTGACCGAAGGGCTTCAGGGGGCGTACGAGGGTGACGGCCAGGTCCTGATGCTGCTGTCCGACTCGATGAACGGGCGCAACGAGAACGGCGAGTACAGCAACATCACCGCGGCCAACATCTCCATCAACTGCGCCGACGACAAGCCCCGCTACGCCCCCGAGTACGTGGCGCGGAAGCTGCCCGAGTTCCGCTCCGCCTCCGGGCTGTTCGGCGACTACCTCGCCTGGGGCATGCTCAGCTGCACCGACTGGCCGGTGCCCGGGGCCGCCGACCATCCCGACGTGAGCGCGCCCGGCTCGGCGCCGATCCTGGTGATCGGCAACACGGGCGACCCGGCCACGCCGTACGAGGGGGCGCGGAGGATGGTGGCGGCGCTCGGCAAGGGGGTCGGGGTCGAGCTGACGTACAGGGGCCAGGGGCACGGCGCGTACGACAGCAAGAACAAGTGCGTGCAGGACGCCGTGCACGGCTATCTGCTGGACGGGAAGGTGCCGAGGGCGGGCACGGTCTGCTCCTGAACACACCCTGAGAACCCACAAACCAGCAGGTCAAAGCGTTATCCACAGGCCCCGGCGGCCTTCGGGCGGTCCGTCTACGATGACGGGAAAGCCATCCGCTGCACGGTGCGGACGGCCTGCGAGGGGGGATGCGGCATGGGGCGTTTCGTACGGTGGACGGCGCTGGCGGCCGCCGCGGCGCTGCTGACGGCGGGGTGCGGCGGCGGGTCCGGCGAGGAGAGCGGCCCGCTGACGGAGCAGCGGCTCGACTGGGGGCGCTGCGAGTCGAGCGCGGGCTCCCCCGCCCCGGGCGGCGACTGGCAGTGCGCGACGCTCAAGGCGCCGCTGGACTGGTCGAAACCGGACGGCGAGACGATCGGCCTCGCCCTGATCCGCTCCAAGGCACGCGGGGAAAAGCGCCTGGGCTCGCTGCTGTTCAACTTCGGCGGTCCGGGCGGCTCGGGAGTGTCCGCGCTGCCGGGGTACGGCGACACCGTCGCCGCTCTCCACGACAGGTACGACCTGGTGAGCTGGGACCCGCGCGGAGTGGCCGCCAGCGAGGGGGTCCGCTGCCGCGGCGACAAGGAGATACGGGCCGCCGAGTCGCTGGACGCCACCCCGGACTCCCCGGCGGAGGAGCGGACCTACCTCGGTGACGCCGCCGACTTCGGCAGGGGCTGCCAGGAGTCCGCCGGCAGACTGCTGGAGCACGTCTCGACCACCGACACCGCCCGCGACCTGGACCTGATGCGCCAGGTCCTCGGCGACGACAAGCTGCACTACTTCGGCATCTCCTACGGCACCGAACTCGGCGGGGTCTACGCCCACCTGTTCCCGGAGCGGGTCGGGCGCCTGGTCCTCGACGCGGTCGTCGACCCGACCGCCGACACGGTGGGCCACGCCGAGAACCAGACACGGGGCTTCCAGCGCGCCCTGCACGACTACCTGAGGTCCACCGGGCAGGCCCCGGAGCAGGGAACACGCAAGATCGCGGCGCTGCTTGACCGGCTCGACGCACAGCCCCTGAAGACGTCCGCCTCCGACCGGAAGCTGACGCAGACGCTTGCGGTCACGGGCATCGCCCTCGCGATGTACAGCGAGAGCTTCTGGCCGGACCTGACCGATGCCCTGGACGCGGCGGACGAGGGCGACGGCTCCAAGCTGCTGGCGCTCGCCGACCAGTACAACGACCGCGACCCGTCGGGGCACTACGGCACGACGACGCACTCCCAACGCGTCATATCGTGCCTGGACGACAGGCAGCGGCCGTCGGCCGAGGAGACGAGGAAGCTGCTGCCGCGCTTCGAGAGGATCTCCCCCGTCTTCGGGGAGTTCCTGGCCTGGGACACGGCCGGCTGGTGCCACGACTGGCCGGTGCCCGGGCAGCACGACACCCCGGACGTGAGCGCGCCCGGCGCGGCACCGGTCCTGCTCGTCGGCAACACGGGCGACCCGGCGACGCCGTACGAGGGGGCCCGGAAGATGGCGGACGAGCTCGGCGAGGACGTCGGTGTGGTCCTCACCTGGCGGGGCAAGGGCCACGGCGCCTACGGCAGCGGCAGCCCATGCGTCGACTCCGCGGTCGACGCGTACCTGCTGGACGGCACGGTGCCGCGGGACGGCAAGGTCTGCTCGTGAGGGCAGCCGGGACTTCACCGCCGAGCCCACGAGAAGGAAGTGATCTGCCTCACTTGCTGTCACAGCGATCGATCCGGCGGTGTCTTGAGGTCGAGCCCGTGGAAACGAAGGAGACACCATGGCTGAGAACACCGACGTGATCGTGGTCGGCGGCGGATACGCCGGCGTGATGGCGGCCAACCGGCTGACCCGGCGCGACGACGTGACCGTGACCCTGATCAACCCGCGGCCGGCCTTCGTCGAGCGGATCCGCCTGCACCAGCTGGTGGCCGGCTCCGACGACGCGGTCGTCGACTTCACGGAAGTCCTGGCGGAGGGCGTCCGGTTGGTGGTCGACACAGTGACACGGATCGACGCGGCCGAGCGCACGGTGACGTTGGCGGACGGCGGCTCCGTCGGCTACGACTACCTGATCTACGCGGTGGGCAGTGGCAGCGCCGACCCGCAGGTGCCAGGAGCGGCCGAGTTCGCCCACCCCATCGCCGGCTTGGAGGAGGCGGAGCGGCTGCGGCAGGTCGTCGCCGCCGCGCCCGCGACGGCCGCGGTGACGGTGGTCGGGGCCGGTCCGACCGGCATCGAGACCGCCGCCGAGCTGGCGGAGGAGGGCCGCGCCGTGACCCTGGTCTGCGGTGGGGTGCTCGGCCCGTACCTGCACCCTCGCGGCCGGCGCTCGGTTGCCAAGCGGCTGGCCGCACTCGGTGTGACCGTGGTCGACGGGCCCGACACGAAGGTGACGGCCGTGACGCGCGATTCCGTGCGGCTCGGCGGCGGCCGCGAGCTGCCGAGCGAGGTGACCATCTGGACCGCCGGATTCGGCGTACCCGACCTGGCCGTTCGCAGCGGGCTGAGCACCGACGCGCTGGGCCGGCTGCTCACGGACGAGACGCTGACGAGCGTGGACGACACCCGCGTCGTGGCGGCCGGGGACTCGGCGGCGCCGTCGGGCCTGCCGTTCCGGATGAGCTGCCAGGCCGCGGGACCGCTGGGCGCGCAGGCCGCCGAAACGGTGCTCAGCCGGATCGCGGCGCAGGAACCCACGCCGGTCGACGTCGGGTTCACCGGCCAGTGCATCAGCCTGGGGCGTCGTGTTGGCGTCTTCCAGTTCGCCCACAAGGACGACACCGCGAGGAAGCTCTACATCGGCGGCGGCCTGGGCGGGAAGATCAAGGAGTTCGTTTGCAAGCACACCATCAAGCAACTGGCGGACGAGGCGAGCAAGCCCGGTTCGTTCGCCTGGCGGAAGGATGACAAGCGCCGGCAGGTGCTGGAGGCCGGGCGCGGCGCGGCACAGGCCGCCGCCGAGCGGACAGCCTGACCCCGTACGCGTGGTCGGCCGACCACGAAGGAAAGAGGCCGAGACATGAGCGACCACGTCACCGACCCGGCGACCGAGACGTTCGTCGCCCACCGCAACCTGCTGTTCACCGTTGCCTACGAGATGCTCGGATCGGCGGCCGACGCCGAGGACGTCCTGCAGGAAACGTGGCTGCGGTGGGTCGGCGTCGACCTGGAACAGGTACGCGACAGGCGCGCCTACCTCGTCCGGATCACCACCCGGCAGTCGCTCAACCGGCTGCGCACGATGCAGCGCCGCAAGGAGGCGTACGTCGGCCCCTGGCTGCCGGAGCCGATGCTCACCGCGCCGGACGTCGCCGAGGACGCCGAGCTCGCCGAGAGCGTGTCCATGGCGCTCATGCTCGTCCTCGAAACGCTGTCACCGACCGAACGCGCCGTCTTCGTACTGCGCGAGGCCTTCGACGTGAGCTCCGACGAGATCGCGGCCGCGGTCGGCAAGAGCCCCGCGGCCGTCCGCCAGATCGCGCACCGCGCCCGCCGGCACGTCGAGGCCCGGCACCCGCGCGAGGTCGTCTCCCCGGGGGAGACCCGGGCGGCCCTGGAGTCGTTCCAGCGCGCGCTCGAAACCGGCGACCTGCAAGGGGTCCTCGACGTGCTCGCCCCCGAGGTGGTCCTGGTGAGTGACGGCGGCGGACACAAGCACGCCGCGCTGCGGCCGGTCGTCGGCGCCGACAAGGTGGCGCGCTTCTTCCTGGGCGTCATGGACAAGAAGGAAGGCACGGTCACCGCCGTGCCCACCATGGCCAACGGCAACCCGGCACTCGTCGCACGCGTGGACGGCGAGATCGACGGCATCCTGGCGGCCCGCGTCACCGGCTCCCGCATCACCGGCCTCTACTACGTCCGCAACCCGGAGAAACTGACCCGGGTCGAATCCGAGATACCGCTCACGCTGCGCTGAGACGACGGAAGCCCGCGGCGTCCGAACTGGTCGGAGCCGCGGGCCCCGTGAGGCACGCCGGTCGGCGAGACCGCTGCTAGTACACCGGCTTGTGGGGCTCGATCTGGTTGACCCAGCCGATCACGCCGCCGCCGACGTGCACGGCGTCGGCGAAGCCCGCGGACTTCAGGACCGCGAGGACTTCCGCACTGCGGACACCCGTCTTGCAATGCAGGACGATCTTCTTGTCCTGCGGAAGGCCCTCCAGGGCGGTGCCCATGAGGAACTCGTTCTTCGGGACGAGACGGGCACCGGGGATGGAGACGATCTCGTACTCGTTCGGCTCGCGGACGTCGATGATCTCGATGCCCTCGCCGTCGTCGATCCACTCCTTGAGCTGCTTCGGAGTGATCGTGGAGTCGGCGGCCGCGGCCTGCGCCTCCTCGGAGACGACGCCGCAGAAGGCCTCGTAGTCGATGAGCTCGGTGACGGTCGGGTTCTCGCCGCAGACCGCGCAGCCCGGGTCCTTGCGGACCTTGACCTGGCGGTACTGCATCTCCAGGGCGTCGTAGATCATCAGCCGGCCGACCAGGGGCTCACCGATGCCGGCGAGCAGCTTGATGGCCTCGTTGACCTGGATGGAGCCGATGGACGCGCACAGCACGCCGAGCACGCCGCCCTCGGCGCAGGAGGGGACCATGCCGGGGGGCGGGGGCTCCGGGTACAGGCAGCGGTAGCAGGGGCCGTGCTCGGACCAGAACACGGAGGCCTGGCCGTCGAAGCGGTAGATCGAACCCCACACGTAGGGCTTGTTGAGCAGCACGCACGCGTCGTTGACCAGGTAGCGGGTCGCGAAGTTGTCCGTGCCGTCGACGATGAGGTCGTACTGGCTGAAGATGTCCATCACGTTGTCGGCCTCGAGCCGCTCCTCGTGAAGGACCACGTTCACGTACGGGTTGATGCCCTTGACCGAGTCGCGGGCGGACTCGGCCTTGGAGCGGCCGATGTCGGCCTGGCTGTGGATGATCTGGCGCTGCAGGTTCGACTCGTCGACCTCGTCGAACTCCACGATGCCGAGCGTGCCGACGCCCGCTGCGGCCAGGTACATCAGCGCCGGCGAGCCCAGGCCGCCGGCGCCCACACAGAGCACCTTGGCGTTCTTCAGCCGCTTCTGCCCGTCCATCCCGACGTCGGGGATGATCAGGTGGCGGGAGTACCTGCGGACCTCGTCTACGGTGAGCTCGGCGGCCGGCTCGACCAGGGGTGGCAGCGACACGGGGACTCCGTTGGTCGGTCAATCACTACGGTTGTTCTCCCCGTAACACTGCCATGGGCTTTTTCATTCCGAGACACCCGTTCCGATCCGCGAGACGATTTCGTCCCAGTAGCCGGGCATGGTCTCGAAGGGCTCGACGCGGCCGCCGTGGTCGGCGGGTCCGTCGGGGGTGCCGGTCCGGTCGGTGAAGAAGATCGTCGCGGCGCCCTGCCAGCGGGCGATGCGCAGCGCCTCGTCCAGGTGGGGCAGGGGCAGACCGTGCACGAAGTGGCAGAAGCGCTCGGGCGGATGGTCCGCCGTCCACTCGGCCACCTGCGACCAGCGGTAGTCGCTCCAGGTGCCGGAGAAGGTGACCAGCTGGTCCGCGCTGTCGGCGTAGCCGGGGTGCGGGTGGGTGCCGTGGCCGAAGACGATGTGGGCATCGTCGCGGATGGCGCGGAGCGTGGTGGTGGTGCGGCGCACCTCGGGGAGCGCGCCGCTGTCGGTGGGGCAGCGGTCCAGGAGGAACCCGTCGACCTGGTACCAGTCGAGGTACCGGTGGGCCTCGGAGACCAGATCGCCGAAGGAGCGGGCGCCGCGGTCGGCGTCGAGGTGGCCGAGGACGCGGATGCCCGCGTTGCGCAGCCGGCCCGCGGCCTCCAGGCAGTGCGGGTCGGGCTGCGAGCCGGGGCCGTCGGCGACGTTGAGGACGACCCAGTCCAGGGGGGTGCCGGGGCGGGTGAGCCGGGCCCACTCCGCCGGGGCGAGCAGTGGGTGCGCATAGCCGGGGACACCGAGGCCGGTGCGGACGCCGGTGCTCGCGGTGCCCGCTCTGGTGCTGGTCAGATACGGCATGCCGCCTCCATCCAGATGTCGGCGAGGGACTCTTCGAGGTTGATCCGGGGCCGCCAGCCGAGCCGGTCGCGTGCGGTGCGCACGTCGGCCTGCTGCCAGCTTCCGCAGCCGTCGGGGTAGGGGTAGGCGATCGGGGCCGCGTGGTCGGGGTCGGGGCGGGGGTGCCCGATGGTCGGCCGGAGGTGGCCGCCGGGCGGGCCGTCGAGTTCGTGCAGGGCGCCGCCGTAGCCGGCGACGCGGGCGAGGACCGCGGCGGCGTCGCGCAACCGGACGGCCCGGCCGGAGCCGATGTTGATGACGCCCTGCGCCGCGGAGAGGGAGGCGGCGTGCACGGCCCGGGCCACGTCACGGACGTCGACGAAGTCGCGCTGGGCGCCGAGACCGCCGAGCTTGAGTTCGCCGTCGCCGGACTGCATCGCGCGGCGCATGGCCTCGGCGAGGCGGCCGAGGGGCGAGCCGGCGGGGGTGCCGGGGCCGGCGGGCGAGAAGACGCGGAGGACCACGGCGTCCAGGCCGGAGCCGAGGACGAGTTCGGTGGCGGCGAGCTTGCTCACGCCGTACGGGCCGCCGGGGCGGGGCACCGCGTCCTCGGCCGTGGACGAACCGGGCTGGCTGGGGCCGTACTCGGCGCTGCAGCCGATCTGCACCAGGCGGGCGCCGCAGCCGCTGCGGCGCAGGGCCTCGCAGACGGTGGCGACGGCGACGGTGTTGTGCCGGGTGAGTTCGCGGGCGCCGCCCCGGGTGGCGCCGGCGCAGTTGATGACGACGCCGGGGTGGACGGCGTCGAGGAAGCGGGTGAGCGCGCCGGGGCTGCCGGAGGCGAGGTCGAAGCGGACGTCGGCGTCGTCGCCGCGGCCGAGGGCGGTGAGCTGGACGGCCGGGTCGGCGAGCAGGCGGTCGGCGACGTAGCGGCCGATGTAACCGCCTGCTCCGATCAGCAGGACCCTCATCGGGCGGCTCCCGGGGTGCGTGCTCCGGCGGGTGCCGGGGCGCCGGGTCGGGAGGTGGTCATGTGGTGGTCTCCTTCACGGGGGTGGTGCCGAAGGGGTGGTGCGGGTGCCTGCGTTGGGCGGGCGGTGGCCCCTTGGCGTCTCGCGGCGGCGGGGGCTTCGCCGAGGAGTCGTCGGGTCGCGGGGTGGCCCGGCCGGGGCGGGTCCGTGCGCGGGGCCCGGTACGGCGGGGGTGGGTCCGTGCGCGGGGCCCGGTACGGCGGGGGTGGCGCGTACGGGGACTCGGCGGGGGCGCGGGGCCGGCTTCGGCGGAGCGCGCGTGCGTGGGCTGGGCGGGGTGGGCCCCGGTGGTCTCTGCGGGGTCGGCGTGCGCAGAGGCGCGCGGGGCGGGGCGCGTCAGCATGGGCGCTCCGGGGTGGCGTGGGCCGAGGCGCGGGTCAGGGTCCGGGTCGCGTGGATCAGCAGGGTCAGGGCGGTCGCACCGCAGGCCAGGGCGGGGACGGCGGATGTGCCCCAGGCGGTGACGAGGGTGTCCACGGGGACGGCGAGGAAGCCGCAGCCGGGCAGGCGGCCGGCGAAGACCGTGGCGAGGGCAAGCCCTTCGGCCGTCGCGGCGGCCGTGAGGACCAGCCCGGGGGCGTGGGTGAAGCCGTGGACGGTGAGGAGGCGGGCGAGGAACAGCAGGGCGCCCAGGGTGAGTGCCTTGGCGAAGGCGGCGGGCTCGCCGAGAGCGGTGCCGCACAGCGCGACGAGTGCGGCCAGCGCGCCCAGGAACAGGGCGAACGCGCCGAGCAGCAACGGCCGTACGGAGGCCGCGAATTCCTCCAGGCCGCGGCTGGCCGCCAGTCTGCGGCGGGCGCGGGTGGCGAAGAGGTGGGCGCTCAAGGCGGCGGGTGCGCAGGCCAGGGCGAGGGCCAGGACCGGGGCCGTCGTGAGCGGCCAGGGGCCGTCGGTGTCGCCGGTGGGCAGGCTGTCGGGGCCGCCCATGACGGCGGCTGCCAGCAGGCCGTCGCCGAGGAGGGCGTATCCGACGAGCCAGCAGGTCCAGAGGCCGGTGCCGTGACCGGGCGGGCCGGCCGGGGCGCCGCGGCCGGCGGGGCTCAGCGGGCCTCGGCGCAGCGCCGTGCGCAGGCTCAGGATGACGGCGAGGGCGCCCGCCACGGCGGCGATCAGCCGGGCCTGCCCGTCGGTGAGCCGGAGCGCGGCAACGGTCGCCGCGCACAGTGCTCCGGGCAGCAGGGTGAGGAGCATCCAGCGGGCCCGCGCCACGGGGGCGGCCGGGGCGGCGGGGCGCGACGGCGGCGCCTGCGTGTCGCGGGGGACGCGGGCGTACATCTCCTCCGCGAGCGAGAAGACGTCCCGGTGCCGGAAGCGGGCCGCCGTCCGGTCGGTGACGCCGTGGGCCTCGAGGCCCGCCGCGATCTCCAGGGCGTCGACGGCCCGTTCGCACAGGTCCCGGTGTCGGTGCAGGAGTGCCTTCACCGGGTCGGCGGCGCGACGGGCGGAGGTCCGCCGTCGGCTGCCGGGGGTCGCCCCGGATTCCCGCGCGGCAGCGGCGGCCGACGGGTCTGGGTTCTCCTCCCCCGGCGCCTCCCGGGACCGTTCGTCCCGGGCGCCGGGGCTGTCCGGGGTGCCGGGCAGGTCCAGTTCTCCGAGGCCGCCCATTTACGCTCCCTCCCGGGCGGAAGCCGGCACGGAAGCCGAAGCCGAGCCGGAAGCCGACGCACGGGCCGAACCCGGGCCCGAACCCGGGCCGAAAGCCCGCGCACGGGCCGGGGCCGCCGCCGCAACCGGGACCGGCGCCGCGTCCGGCATCGCCCAGCCGGGTCCGCCCCGGGCCACGAGCCGAGCCGTGGGGTCGGTCCAACGGCCGGGCACATGGGACTCGGCCGGCGCGGCGAACGGCAACGGGTCCCCCGCGTCGTCCAGAACGACGCGACGGACGGGGGTGTGCGAGACGATCTCCAGGTAAATGCCGTGAAATGCCGCGACGTTCTGCTCGACGGTGAACAGTTCGAGCGCACGGGCGCGTGCGGCGGCCCCGAGGCGCTCACGGCGCTCCGGGTCGCGCATTAGTGCCACGCACGCCTCGGCGAGCGCCCGCGGATTGCGCGGCGGTACGACGAGACCCGTGCCGCCGATGACCTCCACGACCGCGCCGACGTCGGTGGACACCGTCGCGCGCCCGCAGAGCATGGCCTCGACCAGGCTGACGGGGAAGCCCTCGACGACGCTGGACAGCACGACGACGGCGCCGGAGGCGTACGCGTCGGCGGGGGTGGGCAGTTCGGGGCCGCCGATCTCCTCGAAGGACACCGGGTTGGCGCCCACGGAGTGCGGCCCGTCCGCCTCGTCGGGAAAGAGCTGCGCGGCCAGCACCCGGCAGTGGCCGAGATAGGCCTCGCCCTCGGGACCCGCGGGGGCGCCGACGACGCGCAGCCGGGCCCTCGGCTCCTCCTTGCGGACCTCGGCGAAGGCGTGCAGCAGGGAGACGATGTCCTTCGCGGGTTCCACCCGGCCGACCCAGACGAGCGTGTCCGGGTCGGCGTCCTCGGGCGCCTCGCCGACCTCGGCGAACGGGCCGGCGTCCATGCCGGGGTAGACGGTGCGGAGCTTGGCGCGGTCGGCGCCGCAGCGTTCCTGCCAGCGCCGGGCGTGGGTGTTGCCGGGGGTGATCACCGCGGCGCGCCGGTAGGTCTCGGCGGCGAGCCCGCCGTGGAAGGCGGCGAGCAGGGACCGCACGGCGGGCGGGGCCTCTCCGGCGGTCAGGTAGTGCGACCGCAGCTGCACCCCGTACTCGGTCACCAGCAGCGGTACGCCGTGGAAGTGCCCGGCGAGCAGCCCGGGCAGCGCGGCGGCGCCGGAGGTCGCGTGGCACAGGTCGGCCGCGCCGAGCCCGTCGTCCTCGTACCAGTCGAGGGAGAGGGGGCGCAGCGCGCGTTCCAGGTGCGCGGCGACGGCGAGCAGGTCGGGGACGCGGGCCTCGCGCGCCGCCCGGTCGGCGCCGGGCGCGCGGCAGGCACGCTCCAGGGCGCGTACGGCGGTCTCGGAACGGAGGGCGCCGACGAGACCTCCTTCGTCGCGGGCGAGTTCGGCGAGGCCGTAGAGGGCGTCGGCGAAAGTGCTGAAACGGTCCGCCTCAGTGGCGGACGACTCCGCGGGGGCGCCGACGGGGCCCGCCGCGCACACCGCCGACGCCAGCGCGTCGTAGCACTCGGCGAAGCGCCGGCGCGCACGGCGCCCGTACAGCACCCCGTCGTCCTCGGCGGTCCACAGGGGCGCGGTGCGCACCCGGGCGACCTGGGGCGGCAGCGGGATCCGGCCCTCGTCCTCCTGGCGCCGGCTGCGGCTGAGCGCGTAGACGTCGAACTCGTGCCGGCGGAGCCCGCGCACGAGCCGGTCGCACCAGAGTCCGGCGTCACCGTTCACATACGGGTAGCCACCCTCCGTAAGCAGTGCGATGCGCACGAGTGCACCCCCGATCTCCCGTCCAGGGAGCCGCCGTTGACCCGGCGGCTCGCAGCGGGACGAACGTATGCGGACAAGGCGGTGGCGCGATGGACGGTTGTCCGTCGCGCCACCAAAAGGGGTGAACGGTCGTGACTTTCCCGTGCGACTCGCGTTCTGTCGCGCTAAGAGATCAGACGGACACGATGCGTGATACGGCGGCCAACGATCGTGTACACGTCGATGACCCCGTCCCGGCCTGAACCCGGTCCCGCCCGGCTGTCAACGGACCGGATAAGGCCAGGCGTTGGGCAGGCAGCGGATGCCGTTGTACTCCAGGAACTTCGTCTGCTGCTGCATGACCGGCGCGAGGTCGCCGTTCTTGTCGCAGGTGACGTGGCCGTAGCCGAGGCGGTGGCCGATCTCGTGGTTGATCAGCATCTGCCGGTAGGCGTGGATGTCGTCGCCGTACGTCTCGGACCCCTGCGCCCACCGATAAGCGTTGATCATCACGCGCTGCGTGGCGGCCGAGTCGCAGGAGACGTTGTCGACGGTGGTGTCGAGGCCCGACTTGGCGCACCAGTCGGCGGTGGTGCCGGGGCTGGCGAGGGTGATCACGAAGTCGACCTCGCCGGAGTAGACGCGCTCGAAGGTGCGGGCGCCGTTGTGGGCCCAGCTCCGGTCGTCGTTCAGCGTCTTCTGCACGGCCTGCGCGAAGAGTGCGCCGTCGAGCCCGAGCCCTTTCTCGACGTCCACGCGGTAGGTGTACTTCTGCCCCTTCCCGGGCGCCTTGTCGACACCGGGGATGGCCTCGAACTTCCCCGAGCCCTTCAGCTCGGCGCCGAGCGGGTACGTCCTGGCCATCTTCTGCGCGTACGTCAGCGGTGCGGGCGCGGCATCCGAGGGCGCCGGCCGTGCGTCGCCGCGGGAGGCGGAGTCGTCCGTGTCCCGGGACTGCTCGGCGGCCGACTGCGTCGGCGAGTCGGCGCCGTCGGCCCCGTCGGTGACCTGGCCGGCCACGACGACGGCCAGCACGGTGGTCACCGCGGCGGCGGCGATGCCGGTGAACGTGCGGCCCTTGCCGCCCCTGTTCTGCGCGGGCTCACCGGTCGGCGGCGCGTCGTCGTCATCGGCGTCGGTGCGGAGGGTGTGCGGGTCGGTGGTGTCCCCGTCGGCGGGAGACCGGTGGGCACGGGACACAGGGGGTGCGAACACGTCGTCGTCCTCGTCGAAGGCGTCGAGGTATTCCGGCCGTGGTCCGGCCGGGGGCGCCTGTCGCTGCCGCGGGATGGGAACACCCGGTCCTGGTGCTCCGGGCACGCCCGGCACACCATGGCCGGCACCGATCCGCCCACTCAAGTCTCCCCAGCCGCCGCCTGCTTCACGCTGCTCCGGATGGCCACCACGCGCCTGGGGGACACCGTGGGCCGGGGTGCCGTCGGGAAAACGCGGCACACCATGGGCTGGCGTCCCGTCAGCAAAACGCGGCACCCCTTGCGCCGGGGTGCCGTCGGAAAAGCGCGGGACACCGTGAGCAGGCGTCCCGTCAGCAAAACGCGGCACCCCTTGCGCCGGGGTGCCGTCGGAAAAGCGCGGCACACCGTGAGCAGGCATCCCGTCCGGCAGCCACGGGCCGCCCTGTCTCCACGTCCCGTCGGCCGGGCCGGGGGCGCCCTGGGCGGGCGGGGCGGCGTCCGGGACGCGGGGGACGCCGCGCGCGGGTGTGCCGTCCGGCAGCCACAGGCCGCCCTGGGTGCTCGGCGCCGGGCGTGCGGGCGCGGTGTCTGCGGCGGGCGGGCGGCCCTTCCGTGTTCCGGTCGTGTCCGCGGCGGCGCCCTTGGGAGCAGGTCCGCGGCGGCTGTGGCGTCCCACCTCTCGCCTCAGCCCCTCGCGCTCTCGCCGGCACCGTCCGCACCGACCCCCGGCTCACCAGCGTTCTCGGCCATCTCGGCCACCCCAGTCACCCCGTCGGCATCGTCGGCCTCGTCCGCGTCGGCGGACCCGTCGGCCCCCACGCTAGGGCCTCCGGCGTCCGTGAGGAGGTCCCGGACCGCCATTGCCACCGTCTCGGGGTACTCCATCATCGCCACGTGACCCGCCTCCGGGAGCGTCAGCAGCCGGGAGTCGCGGAAGGCGCGGGCGGCCCGCCGGGCCATGCGGAAGCCGACGAGCTGGTCGCGTCCGCCGTAGACGAGGAGGGTCGGGGCGAGGACCCGCTCGGCCTGGCGCCACAGTCCTTGCTGCCCGCCCAGCGTGTACGCGTTGACGATTCCGCGTGCCGAGCGCGCCATCGCGTCCCAGAAGTACGGCAGCCGGAGCCGGCGCTCCATCTCCTCCACGGCGTTGCGGAAGCCCTCCTCCGTCACCCGCCCGGGGTCGCCGTAGCAGAGCGCGAGAACGCCCCGCACCCGCTGCTCCGCCGTCCACTCCCGGGTGATCCGTGTGAACAGCTGCGCGACGCCGGGCAGCGCGAGCAGCCCGGTCGGCACGGCGCTGCGCTGGACGCGGATCTCCGGCAGCGCGGGCGAGACGAGCGTGAGCGTCCGCACGAGGTCGGGCCGCACCGCGGCGACCCGGGTGGTGATCGCGCCGCCGAGCGAGTTGCCGAAGAGGTGCACGGGGCCGCGTCCGGCCGCGTCGAGGTAGCGGATGACCGCGCGGGCGTGGCCGGTGATCGAGTAGTCGCCGTCGTCGGGCGGCGGGGAGTCGCCGAAGCCCGGCAGGTCGAGGGCCTCGCCGTCGACCTCGTCGGCCAGCAGCTGCATCAGCGCCGACCAGTTCAGGGAGGACCCGCCGAGCCCGTGCACGTAGAGGGCGGGCGGCAGTCCGGTGCGCTCCGGCGGGCGCGAACGGATGTTGAGCGTGATCCCGGGCAGCTCGACCGACCTGAGCCGCTCGCCCTCCGCGACCCTCACGGGCGCCACCTTCGGGAGGACTTGAGGTGCCTGCACGGAGGGGAGATCGGTCGAAGACATGCGGCAATGTTACGAGACGATCACGTGCCGATTCACGTGTCGGCGGTCACAGAATCGGCCCGCGGCGAGAACCCGGCACATCCGTGGGTACCCACTCGCACGGACCCCGGCGTGCGCGGTGCGTAACGCCCCGGACGCGGATGGCATGGCGTACGGACCGGGTGTCTCCTAGGCTCGTGCAGAGGGCACCCGCGTGTGGCCCCTGCACACCCAGGGACGTTCGTAGGAAGGGAGCCCGTCATGGCTGTAGATCCCACCGATCCCGAGACCTTCGAGGACGGCGACGAGCAGGAACCCGAGGAGTTCGACGTGGAGGCCCCGGAGGTCGACGCGGCGGAACAGCAGACGGACGTCGCGCCCCGGAGGGACGACCCGCTGACCGGCGTGAACCCGGATCGCGCGAACGAGGCCGACCTGGTCGAGCAGGCCCGGATCGTCTCGCTCGACGAGGACGACTACCGGTGAGCCGGAGCTTTTCGGGACGCAGCTGAACCCGCAGGACGGCAGGGTCGTCGACCGGGCGGGGCGGCGGGACCGACGGAGACGTCCGGCGGGGCAGCAGGGCCGACGGAGACGTCCGGCGGGGCGGCGGCCGGTCGGAAGACCGGAAAAACCTGCGGGAGGAAGCCGTATCCTTCCCCTTCCGATCCTGTTCGAAACGGTCTGCGCGGCTATCGCCGCCGTCCGGTCCGTGAAATTCTGCGCTCGCACCGCGCACAGCACGGTTACCGAAAAGTACGATGGCGGCGCGGCGCACACCGCACATGGACGACTGAGTGGGAGGCGGCGTGACAGCCATCGAGCAGACAGAGGCGGTACGCCCGCGGGGCACGCGCCTGCCGCGCCGTGCCCGACGGAACCAGCTGCTGGGCGCCGCCCAGCAAGTCTTCGTGGCGCAGGGCTACCACGCGGCCGCGATGGACGACATCGCCGAGCGCGCCGGTGTCAGCAAGCCGGTGCTCTACCAGCACTTCCCGGGCAAGCTCGACCTCTACCTGGCACTGCTGGACCAGCACTGCGAGTCGCTGATCCAGTCGGTGCGCAACGCGCTCGCGTCGACGACCGACAACAAGCAGCGCGTGCGGGCGACGATGGACGCCTATTTCGCCTACGTCGAGGACGACGGCGGCGCGTTCCGCCTGGTCTTCGAGTCGGACCTGACGAACGAGCCCGCCGTGCGCGAGCGCGTCGACAAGGTCACCAACGAGTGCGCCGAGGCGATCTGCGACGTCATCGCCGAGGACACCGGGCTGTCGCGCGCCGAGTCGATGCTGCTCGCCTCCGGTCTGGGCGGCCTCGCTCAGGTGGTGGCCCGCTCCTGGCTGCACAGCGACCGCAGCGTGCCGCGCGACCAGGCGGTCCAGCTGCTGACGTCGCTGGCGTGGCGGGGCATCGCCGGTTTCCCGCTGCACGGCATCGACCAGCAGCACTGACCCGGCGGCAGCAGGCCGGGCATTCCCGCCCGCTGTTCGCTCCTGGCGTTCCCGGCCGCAGCGTGTACGTCCCTTCACCGGGCTAATGTGTGCTGCGTACGGCGCGCAAGGTCGCGCACTTCACTGACCGTCGGAGGGACATAGCCGTGGAGGTCAAGATCGGCGTGCAGCACGCGCCGCGCGAGATCGTTCTGGAGAGCGGTCAGAGCGCCGAGGAGGTCGAGCGCGCGGTGGCCGAGGCGCTGGCCGGGAAGTCGCAGCTGCTGAGCCTCGTGGACGAGCACGGCCGCAAGATCCTGGTCCCGGCCGACCGCCTCGCGTACGTCGAGATCGGCGAGCCGGCCCCCCGCAAGGTGGGCTTCGGCGCGCTGTAGGCACGCAGCGGCGCTGCGACGCAGCGAGGAAAGGGCCCGGGGGTCGCGCAGACCAGCCGGGCCCTTCCTGATGCTGCTCGTCTCCCCGCGGGTCTCCCCGCTCGGACCTCCGAGCCGGGCCCCTTCCCGGTCCCTTCACGGATGGCCCACATCCCACCCACAGGGAGGGTTGGATTCCGCAGGTCAGGGGTAATACGGGCTTGGACCGTTTTGGGCAGGGCCGGCCAAGTGGGAGGGACCCGACGTGATCTTTGAAGCACTCAGCTCCGCAGTGCTCGGCCTCGTCCTCGCGTGGGCGGCGGCCCACCGTCTGCCCCACCGGCTCCCGGCCCGCCCGCTCGTGCTGTCGACCGGTGTCGCCGGAGCCCTCTTCGGCGCCTTCGTCACGCGCGGCTCGCTCGACGCCGGCGGCATCCTGCTGACCCTCGCCGGAGCGGTGGCCGTCTCGGTCGCTTCCCTGTCGCTGCTGCTGCGCCCCTCGGGCAGACTGCGCGGACGCTCGGCGACGGCCTGAGCCGCCGCCGCAGGCGCCGCCGTCCGTGACCGCGGGCCGGGTCCACCCGGCCGTCGCGGCACGCAGCACGTCAGCCGGTGCGGTGACCGGCGAACCGGACGGTTCAGGCAGCCAGACCGAGCGCCGCCATCCGCTTTGTGTGCGCCTCGGTGATCCGGGAGAACATCCGGCCCACCTCGGCCAGGTCGAAGCCGTCCGCGACACCGCCCACGAGCATCGTCGACAGCGCGTCGCGCTCGGCGACCACCCGCTGCGACTGCGACAGGGCCTCGCCCATCAACCGCCGTGCCCACAGCGCCAGTCGGCCGCCGACGCGCGGGTCGGCCTCGATCGCGGCGCGCACCCGGTCGACGGCGAACCCGGCGTGGCCCGTGTCGTCGAGCACGGCCAGCACCAGCCGGCGCGAGTCGGAGTCGAGACGGGCGGCCACCTCGCGGTAGAAGTCGCTGGCGATCGAGTCACCGACGTACGCCTTGACGAGCCCTTCCAGCCAGTCCGAGGGCGCCGTCTGCTTGTGGAAGCCCTCCAGCGCCGTGACGAACGGCTCCATCGCGCGGGTCGGCTCCTCGCCGATCTCCGTGAGCCGGTCCCGGAGCCGCTCGAAGTGGTGGAACTCCGCCGACGCCATCTTCGCCAGCTCGGCCTTGTCCTCCAGGGTCGGCGCCAGCTTGGCGTCCTCCGCGAGCCGCTCGAACGCCGCCAGCTCCCCGTACGCGAGCGCGCCGAGCAGGTCCACGACCGCGGCGCGGTACTGCGGTTCGGCGGAGGCCGTCGCCCAGTCCTTGGCGGCGACTCCGGTGTGTTCGGCGGACGTGTCGGAGGCGTTGTCAGGGGTCGTCATGAAGCGCACAATAGCCCGCTCTCCGTCGCCCGGAAGTCCCTGGTCAACCAGTGTGACGACGACTACGTGACCAAATCGGCCATCGCGTGTGCGCGAATCCGGGGTATGGTGGTAATGCGCCTGCCGAGTACTCAGTGGCAAATCAGAGGCATCTCGACGGGGCGCACGCATGAGGATGCCCGGTCGGTGGCCCGATCGGCTCCGACCCGACAGCCCTCCGTGGCCGTACGCCTCAGTGCGTACGACGACCGGAGGGGACCCCTCAGCGGTACGAGCGCTAGAGCGTCAGCAGTGGTCCCGTGTCCTACGGCCCGACCGTACGGCGGCCGACGTCCCTGGCACGGTCCGACACGACCCCGCGCTCGCCTCGCACCGCACACACAGAAGAGGCAGCACCCTGACTACGACGTTCCGAGACCTCGGGATCCTCCCCGAGACCGCCGAAGCCCTTGAAGCCGTCGGCATCGTCACCCCGTTCCCCATCCAGGAGATGACCCTCCCCGTCGCCCTTTCCGGCACGGACGTCATCGGCCAGGCCAAGACCGGCACCGGCAAGACGCTGGGCTTCGGCCTGCCGCTCATCGAGCGCGTCACCGTCCCCGCCGACGTCGAGGCCGGCCGCGCCAGGCCCGAGGACCTCACCGAGGCCCCGCAGGCGCTCGTCGTCGTCCCCACGCGCGAGCTGTGCACGCAGGTCACCAACGACCTGCTGACCGCGGGCAAGGTGCGCAATGTCCGCGTCCTCGCGATCTACGGCGGCCGGGCCTACGAGCCGCAGGTCGAGGCCCTGAGGAAGGGCGTCGACGTCGTCGTCGGCACCCCGGGCCGGCTGCTCGACCTCGCCGGGCAGAAGAAGCTGAACCTGAAGCACGTCAAGTCCCTGGTCCTCGACGAGGCCGACGAGATGCTCGACCTGGGCTTCCTGCCCGACGTCGAGAAGATCATCAACATGCTTCCGGCCCGGCGCCAGACCATGCTGTTCTCGGCCACGATGCCGGGCGCGGTCATCGGTCTCGCCCGCCGCTACATGTCGCAGCCCACGCACATCCGCGCCACCGCGCCGGACGACATGGGCGCCACGGTCGCGAACACCACGCAGTTCGTCTACCGCGCGCACAACATGGACAAGCCCGAGCTGGTCTCCCGCATCCTGCAGGCCGACGGCCGGGGCCTTGCCATGGTCTTCTGCCGCACCAAGCGCACGGCCGCCGACCTCGCCGACCAGCTCAAGCAGCGCGGCTTCGCCTCCGGCGCGGTCCACGGCGACCTCGGCCAGGGCGCCCGCGAGCAGGCGCTGCGCGCCTTCCGCAACGGCAAGGTGGACGTGCTCGTCTGCACTGACGTCGCCGCCCGCGGCATCGACGTCGAGGGCGTCACGCACGTCATCAACTACCAGTCGCCGGAAGAGGAGAAGACGTACCTGCACCGCATCGGCCGCACCGGTCGCGCGGGCGCGAAGGGTACGGCGATCACGCTGGTCGACTGGGACGACATCCCGCGCTGGCAGCTCATCAACAAGGCGCTGGACCTGGGCTTCTCCGACCCGCCCGAGACGTACTCGACGTCGCCGCACCTCTTCACCGACCTCGGCATTCCCGAGGGCACCAGGGGCGTCCTGCCGCGCTCGGAGCGTACGCGCGCCGGGCTCGACGCGGAGGAGCTGGAGGACCTGGGCGAGCCCGGTGGCCGCGGGCCGCGCGGGCGCGGTGCCCGGGGCGGCGGCCGGACCGACTCGCGGTCCGGCTCCCGGACCGAGGAGCGGGAGCCGGAGCGCTCGGAGCGTACGCCGCGCCGCCGTCGCCGGATGCGTGGCGGGGCCCCGCTGGAGGAGGCCGCGTCGGCCGGTACGGCTCCGGTCGAGTCCCCGGCGACGGACGCCGTCGCCGCCTCGGACGACGCCACGGCCACGCGTACGCCGCGCCGTCGCCGCCGGATGCGCGGCGGGGTTCCGGCGGAGCAGACGCCGGCCACCGAGCCGGTGACCACGGAGCCGACGGCCGCCGAGACCGCGGTGGCCACGGCCGAGGGCACGACGACCGACGCCGCCGAGTCCCTGGAGAAGCCCCGTCGCCGCCGTACGCGGAAGTCGGCGGCGGCGTCCGAAGCGGTGACGCCCACCGAGACGGACGTGACGGCCGCGCCGGCCACCGACACCGCTCCGGCGGCAGAGGCCGAGCAGGCGGTGGAGGCCCCGGCCACCACCAAGCCGCGCCGCCGCACCCGCAAGGCCGCCGCGACCGCCGAGACGGCGCTCGACACGGCCGAGGGCGCCACCGAGGCGGCCCAGGCCGAGGAACCGACGGAGACCAGGCCGCGCCGCACGCGCAAGGCAGCGGCCACCGCCGAGGCCGCCGTGAACACCGCGGAGGGCGCGGAGGCCAAGCCGAAGACCCGCCGCACCCGAAAGGCCGTCGAGCCGGCCGAGGCCGGGCCGCCGGCCGTCGGCATCCCGGCGCAGGCCGCGCACGAGCCGGAGGCCGCGGCCCCGCGCCGCCGCACCCGCAAGGCGACGACGGCAGCGCCCGCCGAGTCGGCCGACGGTGGCACGACCGAGGCGAAGCCGAGGACGCGCCGCACCCGCAAGGCCACGGCGACCGCGGAGCCCGCGGACAGCTGACAAGCTGCCGGCTGAAAGCCACTGAGACGGCCCGGCCCCACACCACGTGGGACCGGGCCGTCTCGCGTTCCCTGGACCCCGTGATCCCGCGACCCATGAGCCGGACCGCCGCTCACAGTGGCGGGGCGGTGGCGGGGAGGTGGGGAGGCCCACGCCGCCGTCCCGAACACTCCCGTGGCGGTCACCCGCTACCCTCCCCCCGTGAGCAAGAACGCCTCCTTCCAGCGGCCCCCCGGCGCTCGTGCCTACGCGTTGCGTACCGCGCGTGGTGAGTTCGCCGTCGTCGACTCACCCGTTGCCGACGGCGTCGAGGCGCGCGGGGTCGCGTTGTTGCTGCCCGGGTTCACGGGCAGCAAGGAGGACTTCACGCTGTTGCACGAGCCGCTGGCGGCGCGCGGGTACCGGAGCGTCGCCGTGGACGGGCGCGGGCAGTTCGAGTCGGACGGCCCCGCCGAGGACCAGTCGGCCTACGCGCAGGAGGAGCTCGCGCGGGACGTCCTCGCGCAGGCCGCCGCCCTCGGCACCCGGGTGCACCTCGTCGGGCACTCCCTCGGCGGGCAGATCGCCCGCGCCGCCGTCCTGCTGGACCACTCCCCGTTCCGTTCGCTCACCCTGATGTCCTCGGGTCCGGCGCAGATCTCCGACGACCAGCAGGAGCGCGTGAAGCTGCTGCGGGACGCGCTCGCCGTGATGGCGATGGACGAGGTGTGGGTCGCGATCCAGACCATGGGGCCGCCCGAGGAGGTCGGCGGCCCGGCCCGCGGCCCCGGCGACCAGGCCCGGCTCCGGCGCCGCTGGCTGGGCACCAAGCCCGCCCAACTCCTCGCGACGGGACGTCAGTTGTGCGTCGAGCCGGACCGCGTCGCGGAACTCGCCGCCGTACCGTTGCCGTTCCACGTGCTGTCCGGCGCGTTCGACGACACCTGGCCGGTGCCCGACCTGGACGACATGGCGCTGCGTCTGGGCGCGCGGCGCACGGTCGTCGCCGGTGCCGAGCACTCCCCCAACACGGACCGGCCCCTGCCGACGGCCCGCGCCCTCGCCGACTTCTGGGACGACGTCGCGGGCTGAGAGCCGGAGCGCTCAAACAGGCGCCGCGCTGGGCCGTGTCCGCGAAGTGGCGCCTGCCGCGCGACGCCCTCCGGGCGACGACGCCACGTTGCGGACACGGCCTAGTACTGCGCCTGCAAGTGGCCCCAGAACCCGTCCCGCAGGGCGCGCCGCAGGTCCGCCTGGCCGCGCAGCGAGTACTGGAGCAGGCCTTCCGCCTCCACCAGCAGGTCCTGGTCGACCGACCCGGGCAGATACGGGTGTCCCGGCAGCAGTTCGACCAGCGCTTCCCTGCCCCGCGCCACGAGCCACTTCGCCGCGATCTGCGCGCCGACGAAGCGGACGTCCTCGCGGGTGGGCCGGGCGGCGGTCGCCTCGTAGGCCTGGGCCGCGCGCCGGGAGACGTACGGCTTGAAGAAGTCGAGGTCGAAGGTGCGCTGGCTGTCGACCTCCCACAGCAGGGGCTCCGCCTGGTTGCGGCCTTCCGGGGCCTCGATGCCCCAGAGGTGGACCCGGGCGCCGTAGCCCTGCGCCGCCTCCACCGCCGAGACCAGGTCCTCGTCGCCGCCGAGCAGGGCCGCGTCGCTGATGGCGCGGTGCCGGGCGAGTGACTCCAGGTCGGACCGGATGAGGGAGTCGACGCCCTTCTGCTGGTTGTTGGCGTTGAGGTTGCCGAGGCGGACCTTGACGTCGGGCAGTTCGGCGATGGACTGCTGTTCCGCCGTGTGGATGCGGCGCCGGGCGCCGTCGTACCAGTAGACCCGCAGCAGCCGGCTGTCCGCGAAGATCGTGCGGGCGCGGTCGATGAGCGCCTCGATCAGGCCCTCGGCGTCGAGGTCGAAGGCCCGCCGGTCCTCGGTGCCGGCGACCAGTCGGCCCGCGGCCGCGTACAGGTACCCCGCGTCGACGAAGATCGCATGGGTCGAGGGCGTCTTGGCCACCTCGGCGAGCATGCGCTGGAGCAGCTCGTTCGTGCGGTCGATGCGGGCGGTGAGGGCCGCGTGGTCTTCGTTCATCGCCTCTATTGTCCCGACGGTCACGCTGCGAACACAACCGGTCCCGGTCGGTCCCGTTCGGTCCGCCTCCAGTCACGACCGATCCACTTACCGGTGAGTAATTAGTCGTTCGAAAATTTTCTTTAGCGTAGGGAATGTTTGTAACACGCACCGCGTTGACTACGACGGAACACGGGCACTCCTGCGCCGTGGCCCCCACCAGTAGTTCTCCTTCAGGAGGATGACCAGACGAAGGGAGAAGCCGTTGCGCTTCGAAATCATGCGTCTCGACGACGTCGACGGGACCCCCGTGGACACGACGGTCGTGGACGCCGCCTCCGTCAACCGTATCGTTCAGCAGGCCGCCGCCATCGGGCAGCGGCTGTGGATCCGCCCCACCGAGGCCTCGGCCTCGTAACCGGCGGCACGCCTCTGCACACGCCCGGGAGCCCCGGTACGGACACGCCGTACCGGGGCTCCTCGCATGTCCGGCGCCCGGTCAGGACGTCTGGATCACCTGGGTGACGCCGTTGATGATCTGCTGCACGGCGATCGCCGACAGCATCATGCCCGCCAGCCGGGTCACCAGGACCACGCCGCCGTCCTTGATGACGCGGATGATCACGAGCGAGTAGCGCATCACCAGCCACAGCACGACATGGATAGCGAGGATCGCCGACCACACCGACACCTGCGTGGCGACGCTGTCGGCCTTCTGCACGGCGAGGATGACGGACACGATCGCGCCGGGCCCGGCCAGCAGCGGCATCCCCAGCGGCACGAGCGCGACATTGACGTCCTTGGTCTGCTTCGGCTCGTCCGTCTTGCCGGTGAGCAGGTCGAGCGCGATCAGCAGGAGCAGCAGTCCGCCGGCGATCATCAGCGCCGGGACGGACACGTGCAGGTAGTCGAGGATCTGGTGCCCGAGCAGGCCGAAGACGGTGATCACGCCGCCCGCGACGCAGACGGCCTGGAACGCCATCCGCTTCTGCGTCCGGGCGGGCCGCCCGCCGGTCAGCGCGAGGAAGATCGGGGTGATCCCGGGGGGATCCATGATGACAAAAAGGGTCAGAAAGAGAGAGCCGAAGACGGCGACGTCGAACATCGGTGAAGGGCCTTGCCGGAAGTGAGCGGGAGGGGTGGGAGCGAGGTCGCGCGCGGGCGCGCGGCTCAGGCTCCGCCGGTCCCCGGGACCGGGAACGCGCCGGTCGCGCGCCGGGTGATCTCCCCGTACACCTCGGGGTCGGTCGTGTACTCGCCGAGCACGCAGGTCTTGCGGCTGCCGTGGTAGTCGCTGGACCCGGTCACCAGCAGTCCCAGCTCGCCGGCGAGGCCGCGCAGCCGCGTCCGGGCGTCGGCGTCGTGGTCCATGTGGTCGACCTCGATGCCGTCGAGGCCGGCGGCGGCCATCTCGGCGATCGCGGATTCCGGCACCGTACGGCCCCGCTTGGCGGCGGCCGGGTGCGCGAACACGGCGACGCCGCCCGCGCCCTTGATCAGCCGGATCGCCTCGAAGGGGTCGGTCTCGTGCTTCTCCACGAAGGCCCGTCCGCCGTCGGCCAGCCACTCGGGCGTGAAGGCGTCGCCCACGGTCGGCACGACGCCCAGCTCGACGAGCGCGGACGCGACGTGCGGCCGCCCGACCGAACCGTCCCCGGCGATGCGGGACACCTGCTCCCAAGTGACCGGTACATCCAGCGCGTTGAGCTTGGCGATCATGCCCTTGGCCCGCGGCACCCGGTCGTCCCTGACCAGCTCGCGCTCGGCGAGCAGGGCGGGCTCCTCGGGGTCGAAGAGGTAGGCCAGCATGTGCATGCTGATGCCGTCGAGGCGGCAGGAGAGCTCGGCGCCCGTGACGAGGGTGAGCCCTTCCGGCAGCGCGGCGAGGGCCTCGGCGTGCCCGCGCGTGGTGTCGTGGTCCGTCAGCCCGACGACGTCCAGGCCTGCCGCGGCGGCCGTGCGGACCAGTTCCGCGGGGCTGTCCGTGCCGTCGGAAGCGGTGGAGTGGGTGTGCAGATCGATGCGCACGACGCTTACTCCAGGCGGTGACGGGACGGACGGGGACGCTCAAAGGATAACCGGACTTCCGGGCACCCCTGTCACACCCGCAGCCGCACAGCGCCCCCTACACCTTCGCCCAAGGGCCGCTCAGCGGGGTCTCAGGCCTCCAGCAGCCGGGGCGACAGCGCGCCGCACGGCACGAGTTCCACCTCGGCCCCGGCCTCCCGCAGGTCGGCGAGGACCAGCTCGTCGTACATCAGCAGTCCCGACTGCTCGGGCCACACGACCGCCCAGAGCCACAGGCCGAGCGCCTCGCCGGCGAACACGGCACGGTCGGCCGGTGTGCCGGAGACGTGCCACAGCGGGGTGGGGCGTCCGGCGGCCAGCACCTTGGCCTCGGCCGGCTTCTCCACGTTCATGCCGGGGCCCGGGTCGGGGCCGTCGATGCCGGCGTAGCGCGCGCCGAGGCCGACGCCGAGCTCCTCGGCCACCAGGACCATCTCGCCCATCCCGCCGAGCGGCCCCGGCCCGGTGCACGCCACCGCGGTGGCCCGGCCGCCGCTGCGGTCGTCACCGGCACAGGCCACGCCCGTGAACAGCCAGCCGACCGGCAGCGGCCACGGCATCCACACCGGGACCCGCGCGCGGCGCACGACGACGTTGAGGGCGTCGACACTGGGCGGGATCACCGGCTGCAGCGGGTGTACGGCGCCATGGACATCGCACTGCCACGAATCGGCGAAGAGACCGGGAGCCCTGACCCGGCCACCGCACTTCGGGCAACTGGGTTCGCCCCTCATAGAGCCCCACGGTCCTACCCCTGCCCCGCCACGTCAAGGACGATCACCCGTCCGGGGGGCGAAGCGCCGTACGGGCGCCGCCCCGGCCCAATCTAGATGCAACTTGCACTAATTAGCTCAGCTAACTTATTGTGTGTAAACGCCAACCATCTCCTCGTCGGAACCGTCGGCGCCCCCGGACCCGGGTGGCTTCCGCCGGGATTGGAGCAAGCATGGACCCCTTCGACGCGGGAGCGGGCGGGCTCCTGAAGCAACCGAAGGCCGTATGGGCGACCGCGGGCGCCTCCGTGGTCGCCTTCATGGGCATCGGCCTGGTCGACCCGATCCTGCCGTCCATCGCCCACGGCCTCGACGCCTCGGCGAGCCAGGTCTCCCTCCTGTTCACCTCGTACTTCCTCATCACCGCCGTCGCGATGCTGGTCACCGGATTCGTCTCCAGCCGGATCGGCGGCCGCCGGACGCTGCTGCTCGGCCTCGCGCTCGTGGTGGTCTTCGCCGGCCTGTCCGGCACCTCGGGCTCGGTCGGCGAACTCGTCGGCTTCCGGGCCGGCTGGGGCCTCGGCAACGCGCTGTTCGTCTCGACCGCCCTGGCCGTCATCGTCGGCGCGGCGGCCGGCGGCAGCGCGGCGGCGATCCTGCTGTACGAGTCCGCGCTCGGCCTCGGCATGGCGTGCGGCCCGCTGCTGGGCGCGCTGCTCGGCGACGCCAGCTGGCGCTACCCGTTCTTCGGCACCGCGTTCCTGATGGCGGCCGGCTTCCTGTGCATCGCGGTGTTCCTCAAGGAACAGCCGAAGACGGCGCGCAGGACGTCACTGCTGGACCCGATCAGGGCGCTCGGGCACGGCGGCCTGGCCTCCGCCGCCGCCTCGGCCTTCTTCTACAACTACACGTTCTTCACCGTGCTGGCCTTCACGCCGTTCGTGCTGAACATGACCCCGTACAGGTCCGGCGCGGTGTTCTTCGGCTGGGGCGTGCTGCTCGCCGTCTTCTCGGTGATCGTGGCGCCGCGCCTGCAGGAGCGGTTCGGCTCGCTGAAGGTGCTGGGCGGTTCGCTGCTGCTGCTCGCCGCCGACGTGCTCGTCCTCGGCTACGGCGACCACACCACGGCCGTCGTGTGCACGATCCTGTCCGGCGCCTTCATCGGCGTGAACAACACCGTCTACACCGAGCTGGCCCTCGGTGTGTCGGACGCGCCGCGTCCGGTGGCGAGCGCGGGCTACAACTTCGTGCGCTGGTTCGCGGCGGCGGCCGCGCCCTACTTCGCGCCGAAGATCGAGGAGTGGACCGACATCCACGTCCCGTTCGTGGTGGCCGCGGTCACGGCCGTGCTCGGCGCCGCGGTCGTCCTCGTACGGCGCCGGGCGCTCACGCGCGAGGCGGAGGAACTGGAGCCGGGGCACGCCACCGAGGACGGTGTGACGGTCTTCGCGAACTGACCGGCGCCGGACCGGCGTTGGGTGAGCTTCCTCACGCCTCGTCAGTCGAGCGGGACGGACCTGCGGGTCGGATCACGCAGGTCCGTCTTGTGCGCCAGCCAGCGTTCCCGGAGCGCCTGGGCGCCGTGCACGCGTTTCCAGGCGGCCTCGTTCGGCGTCATCGGCAGCAACGGCAGGAACCGCACGGGGTCGAGCGGCTCGTCGAGCTCCAGGTCCTCGACCAGACCGCCCGGCTCGGCGACCAGCACCGAGGTGAACGGGGCGCCGGGCCACAGGGGTTCACCCACGTCCAGCGAGGCGCCGGGGGCCACGACGACTCCCTCGACCTGCGGGGACGCGGCGAGCACGGCGAGCGGGCGGAGCACCTTGTCGGTGTCGGCGGCCCCGGCCCGCACGGACAGGACCAGTTCGGCACGCGGTCCGCCGACGGGGTCGGCGATGACGGCCGTGGGGTCCGTCATGGGGTGCGCGGACATGCCGAGCGAGGCGTACCGGACGACGTCGCCCTCCGTGAAACGCAGCACTTCGATGCGGTCGGTGCCGAGGAAGGTGACCGCCGCGCGCGCGTCCGGTTCGCCCAGCGCGGTGCGCAACCGGGCCTCGACCAGAGGAAGAACATCAGCCATGCGGCGAGCATAGAACTCGTCAGCGCACGGCAAAGCGGCGCCTTGACATGCCGGTCGGCTGATACTCTTGCCCGGTGTCGGGGCAGCACGCAGAAGCGTCGCGATCCAGTCCCGACGCCGATGAGACTCCCCAGGGAGTGGTGATCGTCCCTCAAGAGGGACCGGCCGGAGGAGGTGGGGCTGTCATGGATCGAAGTCGACCGTGCAGTACTACCCGCTCTTCCGACCGCTGACGCAGCTGTTCTGCTTCAGCCGGCTACCTGCCACCTCGCATTCGTGCCCACGGAAGAGCACTCCGTTTCGTTTTGCCTGATCTGTCTGATCTGTGTCAGTACCTGAATCAGTAGCGAAACTCGCCACCGCGACGGTGCGGTGCTCCCCGCTTTGTGGACGTGCCAAACATCCGCATTCAGGACGTCCCCATTCCGGGTAGTTCCACCCGTCGTCGGCGCCTTTCGTTGCCCGCCTGCGAAGGAGCCTGCTCATGTCGATGATCCGCGACCTGCGCGCCGTGGTCCGTCCGTCCCGTGTGTCGCTTCGCAAGGAGGGCGGGGCCTACGACACCACGCGCGACCCCGCGACGCCGTCCGCCGTCGTCGACTGCGCCGTCTACCGCGACGGCCGGCGCGTCCCGACCGAGACGCCGCTCAGCCCGCCCGAGGCGATGCGCCAGGTGCGCCGCGACGGAGGCTTCGTCTGGATCGGGCTGCACGAGCCGACGGAGGAGGAATTCGCCGGTATCGCGGGCGAGTTCGGGCTGCACCCGCTGGCCGTGGAGGACGCCGTCCAGGCCCACCAGCGGCCCAAGCTGGAGCGCTACGACGACTCCCTCTTCACGGTCTTCAAGACGATCCACTACGTCGAGCACGACCAGCTCGACGCCAACAGCGAGGTCGTGGAGACCGGCGAGGTGATGTGCTTCACCGGCCGGGACTTCTTCATCACCGTCCGGCACGGCGGGCAGGGCTCGCTGCGGGCGCTGCGGCACCGCCTCCAGGACGACCCCGAGCTGCTGATGAAGGGCCCCTCGGCGGTGCTGCACGCCATCGCCGACCACGTCGTGGACGGTTACATCGCGGTCGCCGACGCGGTGCAGGACGACATCGACGAGGTCGAGACCGAGGTGTTCTCGCCGGGCCGCAAGGGCACCCCGCGCGGCACCGACGCCGGCCGGATCTACCAGCTCAAGCGCGAGGTCCTGGAGTTCAAGCGCGCCGTGTCGCCCCTGATGCGCCCCATGCAGCTGCTGAGCGAGCGCCCAATGCGGCTGATCGACCCGGACATCCAGAAGTACTTCCGGGACGTCGCCGACCACCTCGCCCGGGTGCAGGAGCAGGTCATCGGCTTCGACGAGCTGCTGAACTCCATCCTCCAGGCCAACCTCGCCCAGGCGTCCGTGGCGCAGAACGAGGACATGCGCAAGATCACCTCGTGGGCCGCGATCATCGCCGTCCCGACGATGGTGTGCGGTGTCTACGGCATGAACTTCGACCACATGCCCGAGCTGCGCTGGAAGTACGGCTACCCGCTCGTCCTGGGGATCACGGTGGCCATCTGTCTGGGCATCCACCGCACGCTCAAGCGCAACGGCTGGCTCTGACGGGCCCTCGATAGGCTGGGCGCATGACAAGCCAACTGCTCGACCGGGCCCTCGTCGAGGAGGCCACGAAGAAGTCCGGCCTCATCTGGGTCAAGGCGCCCGGCGTCCCGGCCCGCGCGCTGTGGCACGTGTGGCACGAGGGCGCGGCCTGCGTCGTCGGCGACGGACCCGGGGAGCAGCCGCTCGCCGGACTGACCGACGGCGCCGAGGCGGAGGTCACGGTGCGCAGCAAGGACAAGGGCGGCCGGCTCGTCACCTGGTCCGCCCGCGTCGCCGAGCTGCCGTCCGGCTCCGAGGCGTGGCAGGCGGCGGTCGCCGAGCTGAAGGGCAAGCGGCTGAACGCCCCCGACGGCGAGGCCATGCCGGACCGCTGGGCCCGCGAGTGCCGCGTCGTGCGCCTGGAGCCGACCGGGCGGACGGCGGCGCTGCCCGACGGCTCGCTGGCCGAGGCGCCGCTGCCGACGTCCGCCACGACCCGCGAGCCGATCCCGGCCGGGCTGCCCCGGCTGCTGCTGAAGCGGCGCAGGCGGAAGTAGGTCCGGGCTAGGAGGAGGGCAACTGCCTGCCGTAGTCGAGGATCTCGTCCTGCGCCGGTTCCTTGAGGGCGAAGTCCTGGCCCCAGTCCGAGAAGCTCAGCGTGCCCGCGCTGCCCGCCCTGACCAGGCGCAGCGGATACGGCGTGCCCTCCAGGGACACGTCCAGCGTGCCGCCGGCGCCCTTGTCGCCGGTGATGCGGATGGTGCGGACGCCGGCCTGCTCGTGATGCCCGTCCGTCGCGAGCTTGCCGTGCAGCGTCAGCAGCCCCTCCAGCAGCAGGTCCTTGTCGGTGAACCCGCTGAACTTCTTGTACGAGGGGTCGCCCTGCGGCACCTTCACGTACTTGCCGCTGAGTTTCTCGGCCGCCGCCGCGTCGCCGTTGTCGCCCTCGCCGTCCGCGTGGCTCCAGAAACCGGCGTCGGCCTTGAGGAACAGTTCCTCGCCGGTCCTCATCAGCTGGAACGTCATCCCCTTGGCGGTGACCGAGCCGGTGCCGCCGTCGGACTTCAGGCGCATGTCGAGTTTGTACGTGCGTCCGCTGGTGACCACTGTTCCGTGAAGACGTACCGCTTCGGCGGCCTCGGCCACCTTCCGGGTCTTGGCCTGGATCTTGTCGGCCGGGAGTCTGCCGACCCCGTTGGTCCCCTCGTTCGGGTCCTCCTCGCCGCACCCCGTCAGCGCCGTCCCCGTGACGAGCAGCGCGCACATCGCGCTCACCAGCGCGGCCCTGCGGTTACGGCTCTGGGGAATCGCAGTCACAGGTGGGGCTGCCTTTCTGACGGAGCTGACGGAGCCGACCGGACCGGCAGGTCCTTCGAGGCGGACCGGGCGGCACGGCGTACCGCAGGGTACCGGGGCCGCGCGCGCCCGGCGGAGCCAGTCCGTCCGGACCCCTCACCAGGGCGTATCCGAACGGTACGGGCTAGCCTGAACCCCACCGAGCGGGCACTTCGGGCAACCGGAACGGACCGTGCAGTACACGGCGGTACGGACAGAACGCCGTACGGAAAGGAGGCGCGGCACATGGCAGCCGGCGCGCCCCGGATCTTCGTCTCGCACCTCGCCGGGATCGCCGTCTTCGACCCGACCGGCGACCAGGTGGGCCGCGTACGCGACCTGGTCGTCATGCTGCGCGTCGGGCGGCGGCCCCCGAGACTGCTCGGCCTGGTCGTCGAACTCGCCACCCGGCGCCGCATCTTCCTGCCCATGACCCGCGTGACCGCCATCCAGTCCGGCCAGGTCATCACGACCGGCGTGCTCAACGTGAGGCGCTTCGAGCAGCGGGCCACCGAACGCCTCGTCTTCGGCGAGCTCCTCGACCGGCGCGTCACGCTCGTCGAGACCGGCGAGGAGGTCACCGTCCTCGACCTGTCGGTGCAGCAGCTCCCGGCCCGTCGGGAGTGGGAGATCGACCGGATCTTCGTCCGCAAGGGCAAGAAGACGGGCGCCTTCCGGCGCGGCAAGGGCGAGGCGCTGACCGTCGAGTGGTCCGCCGTCACCGGCTTCTCCCTGGAGGAGCACGGGCAGGGCGCCGAGAGCCTGCTCGCCACGTTCGAGCAGCTGCGCCCCGCCGACCTCGCCAACGTGCTGCACCACCTCTCCCCCAAGCGCCGCGCCGAGGTCGCCGCCGCCCTCGACGACGACCGGCTCGCCGACGTGCTGGAGGAACTGCCGGAGGACGACCAGATCGAGATCCTCGGCAAGCTCCAGGAGGAACGCGCCGCCGACGTCCTGGAGGCCATGGACCCCGACGACGCGGCCGACCTGCTCGCCGAACTCCCCGTCGAGGAGCAGGAACGGCTGCTGAGCCTGATGCAACCGGGCGACGCGGCCGACATGCGGCGCCTGATGTCGTACGAGGAGCGCACGGCGGGCGGTCTGATGACCACCGAGCCGATCGTGCTGCGCCCGGACGCCACCGTCGCCGACGCCCTCGCCCGGGTCCGCAACGCCGACCTGTCCCCGGCGCTCGCCGCCCAGGTGTACGTCTGCCGGCCGCCCGACGAGACCCCGACCGGCAAGTACCTGGGCACCGTCCACTTCCAGCGCCTGCTGCGCGACCCGCCGTACACGCTGGTCGGCTCGATCATCGACGACGACCTCCAGCCGCTGGCGCCCGACGCCGCGCTGCCGGTCGTCGCCGGGTTCTTCGCGGCGTACGACATGGTGGCGGCGCCCGTCGTGGACGAGGCGGGGGCGCTGCTCGGCGTGGTGACGGTGGACGACGTGCTGGACCACATGCTGCCGGACGACTGGCGCGAGACGGAGTTCCACCTCGACGAGGAGGCCGGTGCGGATGCCTCCTGAGCGCGAGGGCGTCCGCGAGCGCACCCCGGCCGGGGCCACCGCGGCCGGCCGGCACCGGGCCCGCCTCGACCAGCCCCGCCCGCCGCGCCGCCGGATCCTGCCCGAGTGGGACCCGGACGCCTTCGGGCGGCTGTCGGAACGCATCGCGCGGTTCCTCGGCACCGGGCGGTTCCTGTTCTGGATGACCATCGTCATCGTGCTGTGGCTCGTGTGGAACGTGGCCGCGCCGCGCGAGCTGCGGTTCGACGAGTACCCGTTCATCTTCCTGACGCTGATGCTGTCGTTGCAGGCCTCCTACGCGGCCCCGCTGATCCTGCTCGCGCAGAACCGGCAGGACGACCGCGACCGGGTCAACCTGGAGCAGGACCGCAAGCAGAACGAGCGGTCCATCGCCGACACCGAGTACCTGACCCGCGAGATCGCCGCCCTGCGCATCGGTCTGGGCGAGGTCGCGACCCGCGACTGGATCCGCTCCGAGCTCCACGACGTGATGAAGGAACTGGAGGAACGGACCAACGGCCATCACGACCGTGGCGTATTCCCGGCAGGTCACCCGCGGCGGCGTGACATAGACGACCGCTGACGGGGCTTTCCAGGCCCGGTGCCGGGCGCCGTACCATCGTCCTTATGGCTACGGAAGACGCGGTGCGCGAAGCACTGGCGACGGTGAACGACCCCGAGATCAACCGGCCCATCACGGAGCTCGGGATGGTCAAGTCGGTGGAGATCGGCGCGGACGGGGCGGTCGCGGTCACCGTGTACCTGACGGTCTCCGGCTGCCCCATGCGGGAAACGATCACTCAGCGGGTGACCGAGGCGGTCTCGCGGGTCGAGGGCGTCACCCGCGTCGACGTCACGCTCGACGTCATGAGCGACGAACAGCGCAAGGAACTGGCGAACGCCCTGCGCGGCGGCCAGACCGAGCGCGAGGTGCCCTTCGCCAAGCCCGGCAGCCTGACCCGCGTCTACGCGGTCGCGTCCGGCAAGGGCGGCGTCGGCAAGTCGTCGGTCACGGTGAACCTGGCGGCGGCGATGGCGGCCGACGGCCTGAAGGTCGGCGTGGTGGACGCCGACATCTACGGCCACAGCGTGCCGCGCATGCTGGGCGCCGACGGACGCCCCACCCAGGTCGAGAACATGATCATGCCGCCGTCCGCCCACGGCGTGAAGGTCATCTCCATCGGCATGTTCACCCCGGGCAACGCCCCGGTCGTGTGGCGCGGCCCGATGCTGCACCGCGCGCTCCAGCAGTTCCTGGCGGACGTGTACTGGGGCGACCTCGACGTCCTGCTGCTCGACCTGCCGCCCGGCACGGGCGACATCGCCATCTCCGTGGCCCAGTTGGTCCCGAACGCCGAGATCCTCGTCGTGACGACGCCTCAGCAGGCGGCGGCCGAGGTGGCCGAGCGGGCCGGTTCCATCGCCGTGCAGACCCACCAGAAGATCGTCGGCGTGGTCGAGAACATGTCCGGCCTGCCCTGCCCGCACTGCGGCGAGATGGTCGACGTGTTCGGCACGGGCGGCGGCCAGGTCGTCGCCGACGGCCTGACCCGCACGACCGGTACGAACGTCCCGGTCCTCGGCAACATCCCCATCGACGTCCGCCTGCGCGAGGGCGGCGACGAGGGCAAGCCCGTGGTCCTGACCGACCCGGACTCCCCCGCGGGCGCGGCCCTGCGCTCCATCGCCGGAAAGCTGGGCGGCAGGCAGCGCGGCCTGTCGGGCCTGTCCCTGGGGATCACGCCGAAGAACAAGTTCTAGGACGTGGTTCCAGGACGCATGCCTGGGACCACACCGACACACGGAAGGGGCGCCGCACACCCCGGCGCCCCGTCCGTCACCCCTGCGGCGCCGCCGTCACGC
>NZ_JARVKW010000080.1 GCF_029813775.1 Streptomyces sp. DH24
CCCGCGCCTGAACCGGGGGTCCGCACCGGTCCGCCCCGCGGCACCGGTACCGGCCGGACTCCCCCTCCGCACGGCCGGTACCGGTGCCGATCCGCTCCGGGCGGCCGGGACCCCCCGTCACCCGGCCGCCCGGAAGCGGTGACCGGCTCGACCGGGCCGGTGCCGAGACGTACGGCCCGCCGCCGTTGCCTCTTCATCCCGGCGTCAGGGATTACGTTCGCCGGCATGCGAATGGCGAGCCGGCCGCACGGGCCGGGACCACGACGCGGACGGCCGCCGGAGGAGCGGGCCGACGTGCTGTAACCCCTGGTCGGACAGGGTACGGACACGCGGCCCGGCACGAAGAAATCCCCCGAGCAAATTGCGCTCGGGGGATTTCTTTGCGTATATTCAATGATTCGCGACTTCACGGGAAAGTGGTCGCGAATAAGTTCACTGAGCAGAGTATATCCGGGCGGGAGCGGAATTGTCAAACACCGAATTTCCGGACGATGAATTGCGGCACGAGCAGGAATTCATCGACGGGCTCTACGCGCGCGTGGACGCGCTGCGCGGCGACACCGAGACCTCCGTCACGGACGCGCTCGCGCAGGGCGGCACCCCCATGCAGGCCAGGCTGGAACGGGACATCCTCGTCGCCGAGCGTTCCGGGCTGCTCGCCGCGCTGAACGCGGTGGACGGCTCCCTGTGCTTCGGCCGCATCGACCTCACCTCCGGCGTCACCCACCACATCGGCCGCATCGGGCTGCGCGCCGACGACGCCGAACGCACGCCCGTCCTCATCGACTGGCGCGCCGCCGTCGCCCGCCCCTTCTACCTGGCCACCGGGCACACCCCGATGGGCCTCAGGCGCCGGCGGCACATCTCCACCGACGGGCGCCGGGTCACCGACCTGCACGACGAGATCCTCGACCTCGGCGACGACACCCGCACCGGACACGAGGACCCGACCGGCGACGCCGTGCTGCTCGCCGCCCTCAGCTCCGCCCGCACCGGCCGCATGGGCGACATCGTGCGGACCATCCAGGCCGACCAGGACCGCATCATCCGCGCACCGCACCGCGGCGTGCTGGTCGTCGAGGGCGGCCCCGGCACCGGCAAGACCGCCGTCGCCCTGCACCGCGCCGCCTACCTGCTGTACGAGCACCGGGAGCTGCTGGCCAAGCGGGCCGTGCTGATCGTCGGCCCGAACCCCGCGTTCCTCGGCTACATCGGCGAGGTACTGCCCTCCCTGGGCGAGACCGGCGTACTGCTCGCCACGGTCGGCGAACTGTTCCCCGGTGTGAGGGCGACGGCCACGGACACGCCCGAGGCTGCCGCCGTGAAGGGCCGCGCCGACATGGCCGACGTCCTCGCCGAGGTCGTCCGGAGCCGGCAGGCACTGCCCGACCCGGTCATCACCGTCGAGCACGAGCGCGAGGTCCTGATGCTGGACGACGGCCTGGTGGGCGTCGCCCGCGATCGCACCCGCGCCGCCAAGCTGCCGCACAACGCGGCGCGCGAGTACTTCGAGGGCCACATCCTCAACACGCTCACCGACCTGTACGCCGAGCGCATCGGCACCGACCCGTTCGACGGCACCAGCCTGCTGGACGCCAGCGACATCACGCAGATCCGCGACGACCTCGCCGAGAACCCCGAAGTCTGGTCGGCCGTCGACCAGTTGTGGCCCCGGCTGACCCCGCAGCGCCTCGTCGCCGACTTCCTCGCCGCACCCGAGGAGTTCCTGTCCGCCGAGGACGCCGCCGCCGTCCGCCGCCCGGTGACCCGGCAGTGGACCGTCGCGGACGTGCCGCTGCTGGACGAGGCCGCCGAACTCCTCGGCGAGGACGACCGCCTGGCACGGGAGCGCGCCGAGCGGGAGCGGCGGACGCAGGTCGCCTACGCGCAGGGCGTGCTCGACGTCTCGTACGCCTCGCGCACCTACGAGTTCGAGGACAAGGACGACGAGGAGTCGGAGGTGCTGTCCGCGCACGACATCATCGACGCCGAGCGGTTCGCCGAACGCCACGAGGAGGACGACCGCCGCAGCGCCGCCGAACGCGCCGCGGGCGACCGCAACTGGGCGTTCGGGCACATCATCGTGGACGAGGCGCAGGAGCTGTCCCCGATGGCGTGGCGGCTGCTGATGCGGCGCAGCCCGACCCGCTCCATGACGCTGGTCGGCGACCCGGCGCAGACCGCCGAGGCCGCCGGCGTCGGGTCCTGGGACAGGATCCTCCAGCCGTACGTCGAGGACCGCTGGGAGCACACCCGCCTCGCCGTCAACTACCGCACGCCCGCCGAGATCATGGACCTCGCGGCGGCGGTCGTACGGGCCGAACACCCCGGCTTCGAGCCGCCCAGCTCGGTGCGCTCCACGGGGGTACGGCCCTGGATCCGCGCCACCGACGACCTGCCCGGCGCGGTCGCCGGGGCCGTCGCGGAGCTCACCCCCGACGAGGGGCGTCTCGCGGTCGTCGCCCCGCGCGACCTGCACCGCCGCCTGGCCGCCCGGCTGGACGGCGTGACGGCCGGCGCCGAGCCCGACCTGACGCACCCGGTCGTGCTGCTCGACCCGCGCCAGGCCAAGGGCCTGGAGTTCGACTCGGTCCTGGTGGTCGAGCCCGGCCGCTACGGCACGAGCGACCTGTACGTGGCCCTGACCCGGGCCACACAGCGGCTCGGCGTGCTGCACACCGGCGAGCTGCCGGCGGGGCTCGCCGAGGCGGCGGCGCGGGACGCCGGCGAGGGCGGCCCGTCCGCCGCGTGATCCCGCCGGGCAGGCACGGGGCGGACCCGGCCTAGGCCGGCCGCAGCCAGAGGGTCGACAGGGGTGGCAGCGTCAGGCGGATGCTCGCCGGGCGGCCGTGCCACCCCTGCGGCTCCGGCTTGACGGGGTCGGGGTTGGTGACGCCGCTGCCGCCGTACCGTTCCGCGTCGGTGCTGAGGACCTCGTGCCAGGCCGGGGCGTCGTCCGGGACGCCGATCCGGTAGTCCGGCCGGGCCACCGCCGCGAAGTGGGACACCACCAGCAGTGGCGTGCCCTCGGCGTCGTACCGCAGGAACGCGAAGACGTTGTCGTCGGCCGCGTCCCCGACCACCCACTCGAAGCCGGACGGCAGCGTGTCGCACTGCCACAGCGCCGGGGCCTGCCGGTACCCGGCGTTGAGGTCGCGGACCAGGTCCCGCACGCCCCGGTGGTCCGCCTCCGCCCCGTAGTGCGGGTCGAGGAGCCACCAGTCCGGGCCGTGCGCCTCGGACCACTCCGCGCCCTGCGCGAACTCCTGGCCCATGAACAGCAGTTGCTTGCCGGGGTGGGCCCACATGTAGCCCAGGTAGGCGCGGTGGTTGGCGCGCTGCTGCCACCAGTCGCCCGGCATCTTCGACACCAGCGACCGCTTGCCGTGCACCACCTCGTCGTGCGATATCGGCAGCACGTAGTTCTCGCTGTACGCGTACACCATCGAGAACGTCATCTCGTGGTGGTGGAACTTGCGGTGCACGGGCTCCTTGGCCATGTACTCCAGGGAGTCGTGCATCCAGCCCATGTTCCACTTCAGCCCGAAGCCGAGCCCGCCGAAGCCGCTCGGTCCCTCGTGGTGCGTGGCCCGCGTGACGCCGTCCCAGGCCGTCGACTCCTCCGCGATCGTCACCACGCCCGGCACCCGCCGGTACACCGTCGCGTTCATCTCCTGGAGGAACGCCACCGCGTCCAGGTTCTCCCGGCCGCCGTGCTCGTTCGGCGTCCACTGGCCCGGCTCGCGCGAGTAGTCCAGGTACAGCATCGAGGCGACCGCGTCCACGCGCAGCCCGTCGATGTGGAACTCCTCGCACCAGTAAAGGGCGTTGGCCACCAGGAAGTTGCGCACCTCGCGCCGGCCGAAGTCGAACTCCAGCGTGCCCCAGTCGGGGTGGGCCGCCCGCAGCGGGTCCGAGTGCTCGTACAGCGGACGCCCGTCGAACTCGGCGAGCGCCCACTCGTCGCGCGGGAAGTGCGCGGGCACCCAGTCCATCAGCACCCCGATGCCGGCCCGGTGCAGCGAGTCGACCAGGTACCGGAAGTCGTCGGGCGTGCCGAGCCGGGCCGTCGGCGCGTAGAAGCCGGTGACCTGGTAGCCCCACGAGCCGCCGAAGGGATGCTCGGCGACCGGCATCAGCTCGACGTGTGTGAAGCCCAGGTCCCCGACGTACGCGGGCAGCTGCTCGGCCAGTTGACGGTAGGTCAGCCCCGGTCGCCAGGACGCGAGATGCAGCTCGTACACCGACATCGGCGCCTCGTGCGCGGGCGTGTCCGCGCGGCGCGCCATCCACTCGGCGTCGCCCCACTCGTAGGCGGACGACGTCACGATCGACGCCGTCGCGGGCGGCTCCTCCGTGCGGCGCGCCATCGGGTCGGCGCGCAGCGTGTGCGAGCCGTCGGGCCGGGTGATGTCGAACTTGTACAGCTCGCCCTCGCCGACGCCGGGCACGAACAGCTCCCACACGCCGGTCCCGCCCAGCGAGCGCATCGGGTACCCGGCGCCGTCCCAGAAGTTGAAGGTGCCGGCCACGCGCACGCCCCGCGCGTTCGGCGCCCACACCGAGAAACGGGTGCCCGACACGCCCTGGTGGGTCATGGGGTGCGCGCCGAGCACCGTCCACAGCTGCTCGTGGCGGCCCTCGCCGATCAGGTGCAGGTCGAGCTCGCCGAGGGTGGGCAGGAAGCGGTAGGCGTCCTCGGTGTCGTGCACCGTCCCGTCGTACGTCACCAGCAGCCGGTACTCGGGCACGTCCCGCAGCGGGAGCAGCCCCGAGAAGAAGCCGTCCCCGTCGTCGCGCAGCTCGGCCCGCGTCTTGCCGGCGACGACGGTCACCGCCGACGCGTACGGCCGGAAGGCACGCACGGCGACACCGCCACCGGGCAGCGGGTGGGCGCCGAGCACGGAGTGCGGGGCGTGATGGGTGCCGGCGAGCAGCCGGTCGCGGTCGGCGGCCGTGACGGCGGGGGAGAGGACGACGTCCGTCTCCGGCCCGGGCACCACGGCTTTCGCTGTGGCGGTCTTCTTGGCCGCCGTCTTCTTGCCGACAGTCTTCTTGCCGTCAGTCTTCTTGGTCGCGGCCTTCTCGGCCACGGTTTTCTTGGCCGCGGCCTTCTTCACGGTGGTCTTCTCGGCGGCGGCCTGTTTCGCCGCCGTCTTCTTCACGGCCGCTTTCTTCACGGCCGTCTTCTTCGCCGCCGTCTTCTTCGCGGCGGCCTTCGCGGCCTTCGCGGCGTTCGTCTGCTCGGCCGTCTTCTTCGGGTCCGAACCGCTGGACGGGGGTCGGGGGGTCACGGGCGGAGCCTCCTCGGCGAAGTCACGTCAGGTCAGTGCCGTCGGGTGTGGCCAGCCGGCGTATCGCGGACAGCGGCACCGGCAGCCAGTCGGGGCGGTGCCGGGCCTCGTAGACGACCTCGTAGACCGCCTTGTCCGTCTCGTAGGCCCGCAGCAGCACGGGATCGGTGCGCGGGTCGCGGCCCGCGACGTCCGCGTACCCGGTGCAGTACGCGGCCCGGCACGTGCGGGCCCAGCCGGGGGCCGGCGGGTCGGCCGACTGCGCGGCGTAGTCGAAGGACCGCAGCATGCCCGCGATGTCGCGCTCCGTCGGCTGCGGCATGCGCCGCTCGGCCAGCGGCTTCGCCGGCTCGCCCTCGAAGTCGATCAGCCACCACTGGCCCGACGGCGAGCGCAGGCACTGCCCGAGGTGGAGATCGCCGTGTATGCGCTGCGCGGTCCAGGTGCGGCCCTCGGCGGCCAGGTCGCCCAGCGCCTCGTACGCCGAGTGCAGCCCCGCCGCGTAGGGGCGCAGCGTGGGCACCGCCTGGACGGCGTCCTCCAGGCGGTGGACCATGCCGTCGACCAGCGCCTCGATCTGGCTGTGCCCCAGGGTGGCGGTCGGCAGGGCGTCGGCGAGCGCCGTGTGCACCTCGGCCGTCGCGCGCCCCAGCTCGCGGGCGCCCGCCGTGAAGTCCTCGCCCTTGGCCAGCAGGCGCAGCGCCAGCTCCCAGCCGTCGGCGGCACCCTGCACGAACGGCTGGAGGACACCGAGGACGTACGGCTCGTCGCCCAGGTCCGCGACCATCCACGCCGCAGGGGCGGGCACCCGGGGATTGCCGTGCCGGGCCAGCGCCAGGGGCAGTTCGAGGTCGGGGTTGATGCCGGGCACGATACGGCGCAGCAGTTTCAGGATGAGCGTGTCGCCGTAGACGACCGAGGAGTTCGACTGCTCGGCGGTCATCAGGCGCGGCACCAGACCGGGCCGTATCTCCGTGTCCGGGTCGCGCTCGAAACGAAGCCCGCCGATGCGTGCCCGGGTGCGCAGGGCCTCCAGGAGCAGTTCGGCGGGCCGGGTGTCGTGGAGGGCGTCGTAGACCGTGCGTCCGGTCAGCGGTCCCTCGGTGACGTGTCCGATCAGCGCGGGCGCCAGCCGGGGCGGCAGCGCCTCGCGCACGCCTATCAGGAGCTGGTAGCAGTCGCCCGGCAGGCCGGGGGAGCCGTGCGCCGGTACGAGCGGCTGGTGGGCGCGGACCAGCAGGTGGTACAGGCCGAGCCGGGAACCGGCCGGCAGCAGCTCGGTCGCCGCGACCAGCGTGAACCCGCTGACCGGCCGTCCCTTGCCCGCGAACCAGCGCTGCCGCGGCAGCCACTCCCGCAGCAGGGGGTCCAGTGACGCAAGGAGGCCGGGCGGGGTGGTGACGGAACGTGTGACGGCTTCCGACATGGCGTCGCGTCCTTTCCCCGGGTGGTCGGGGTGTTACTGATGCGTGCCCCGGGCGGAGCGGGAGAAACGCTTCGCCCCGCCCGGGTCCGAGATGGTGCCGTGCGGGTTCCTGTGCTATGGCGGGCCCTACGCGGTCTCGCTGCGCAGCCGGAACCAGTAGAAGCCGTGACCACCGAGCGTGAGCAGGTACGGCAGGTCACCGACGGCCGGGAAACGCACGCCGCCGAACAGCTCCACCGGGTGCCGCCCGTGGAACCTGCTGAGGTCGAGCTCCGTGGGCTGTGCGAAGCGGGAGAAGTTGTGCACGCACAGCACGAGGTCGTCCTCGTATTCGCGCAGGAAGGCGAGGACGGCGGGGTTGGAGGAGGGGAGTTCGGTGTAGGAGCCGAGGCCGAAGGCGGGGT
>NZ_JARVKW010000081.1 GCF_029813775.1 Streptomyces sp. DH24
GGCATCCGCACCCTGACCGGTCAGGGAGTCAGCCGCTTCCTCGAACTCGGTCCCGACGGCACCCTGACCGCCCTCGTCCAGCAGTCCGCACCCGAGGACGTCATCGCCGTACCCGCCCTCCGCAAGGGCCACCCGGAGGAGGAGGCCCTCGTCGCTGCCCTCGCCCGACTCCACGTGCACGGCGTGGACGTGGACTGGGCGGCGTACTTCGCCGGTACGGGGGCTCGACTCGTCGATGTTCCGACCTACCCGTTCCAGCGCGTGCGCTACTGGCCGGAGCCGCCCGTCGCGGGCCCGGGAGACGTCCGCGCCGCCGGACTCCTGCCGACCGACCACCCGCTGCTGGGCGCGGCGATGACGCTCGCGGGCGGGGACGGTGCCGTGTTCACGGGAACCGTGGCGACCAGCTCGCAGCCGTGGCTCGCCGACCACACCGTGCTGGGCCGGACTCTGCTGCCCGGCGCGGCACTCGTGGAACTGGCGATCCGGGCCGGTGACGAACTCGGCGCCGGACGGATCGAGGAGCTGACGACACTCGCCCCGCTGGTCCTGCCCGGCTCCGGGGCGGCGATGCGGCTCCAGGTGCGGGTCGGCGGCGCCGACGAGGACAGGCGGCGCACCTTCACCGTGCACGGCCGCCCGGAGCACGGGGGACCGGACGCGGCCTGGACCGCGTACGCCACCGGGGTCCTCGCCGACGGCACCGCCACGCCGCCGCCGGAGGCGGACGTGTGGCCGCCGACGGGCGCCGAGCCGGTCGAACTCACGGGGCACTACGAGGTGTTGGCGGACGCCGGCCTCGCGTACGGGCCGTCGTTCCAGGCGCTGCGGCAGGCCTGGCGGCGCGGCGACGACGTGTTCGCGGAGGTCTCCCTGCCGCCCGGGACCGTCACCGACGGCTACGGGGTGCACCCGGCGCTGCTCGACGCCGTGCTGCACGCGGCCGGGTTCACCGGAGCGGGCGGCGACGAGGGCACGGCGCTGCCGTTCACCTGGGCGGACGTCGCGCTCTTCGCGTCCGGGGCCAGGACCGTACGGGCCCGGCTGACCCCGACCGGGGAGCGGACCGTCGCCATCACCGCCACCGGCCCGGACGGCCAACCCGTCTTCGCCGTCGGGTCGTTGTCGGTCCGGCCCGTGGCCGACGGTCTCGCCGGTGCGGCTGCGCAGGCCACGCCGGACGCGTTGCTGCGGACCGTCTGGACGGCGCCCGACGGCGCGGGACCCGCGGTGCCCGACGAGATCGCCGTGGCCGGTGGGATCCCCGACGACCTCGCCGGGGCGCTCGCAGGCGCCGGCATCAAGGTGACGTCGTATCCGGAGATGTGGGCCGTCGACCGTCGCCACCGCCTGGTGCTGGCCGTGCTCGCGGTCACCGCCGCCGACCCGGCCTGCGGCGCTCACGCCTGTGCCACCGCCGCGCTGGCACTCGTGCAGGAGTGGCTGCGCGACGAGCGGTTCGCGGACGCGCGGCTCGTGGTGGTCCTGCGGGGCGCCACCACCGGCGCGGAACCGGCCGCCGCCGCGGCCTGGGGACTGGTGCGGTCCGCGCAGAGCGAGCACCCGGGCCGGATCATTCTGCTCGACATTCCCGGCGAACCGGTCGGCGCGGCCCAGGCGTTGACGCTCGATGAGCCCGAAGTGGCCGTCCTGGACGGTGCCGTGCTCGTGCCGCGGCTCGAACGCGTGTCCCTGGCCCCCGATCCGGACGGCGCCGTCCGGCGCACGGAGACGGGGACCGTCCTCGTCACCGGCGGCACCGGCGGACTCGGCGCCCTGGTCGCCCGGCACCTGGCCGAACGGCACGGCGTGCGCGACCTGTTGCTCGTCTCCCGGCGTGGCCCCGACGCGCCGGGCGCCGCGGAACTCCTCGCGGACCTGGCCGGTGCCGGTGCCCGTGCCGAGGCGGTGGCCTGCGACGTCGGCGACCGGACCGCACTGGAGCGGCTGCTGGCCGCACAGGCGTCGGCGGGGCGGCGGATCACCTCCGTCGTGCATGCCGCGGGCGTACTGGACGACGGTGTGACCGGGGAGCTGACGCCCACCCGGATCACCGCCGTGCTGCGCCCCAAGGCCGACGCCGCCTGGCACCTGCATCAACTCCTCCCGGACGTCGAGTCGTTCGTGGTGTTCTCGTCGGCCGCCGGTACCTTCGGCAACGCCGGTCAAGGCGCCTACGCCGCGGCCAACGCCTTCCTCGACGCCCTCGTGCGGCACCGGCACCGGCTCGGACTGCCGGGCCGCTCCCTGGCCTGGGGGACCTGGCAGCAGCCGGACGGCATGGCCGGCGGTCTCACCGCCCGGGACCTGGACCGGATGCGCCGCGCCGGCTTCCCGCCGCTGCGCCCCGACGAGGGCCTGGCCCTGTACGACCTGGCCACCGCCCCCGACCCGGCCGCCGACCCCGGCCCCGTACTGCTGCCCGTACGGCTCGACCTGGCGGCGCTGCGCGCCCGGGACGACGTGCCGCCGCTGCTGCACGGCCTGGTCCGGGCGCGGCGGGTGGCGTCGCGGGCCGCCGACCCCGGGCTGCGCGAACGGCTGGCCGGACTGGCTGAGGACGAGCGGCGGGCGGCGCTGCTGGAACTGGTGCGCGGGCAGGTCGCCGCCGTGCTCGGCCACCGGCCCGGCGACCCGGCCCCCGTCGGCCCCGACCGCGCCTTCCGCGACCTCGGCTTCGACTCGCTGATGTCCGTCGAACTGCGCAACGGCCTGAGCGCCGCGACCGGCATCCGGCTGCCCGCGACGCTCGCGCTCGACCACCCCACACCGGAAGCCGTCGCACGGCAGCTCCACACGCTGCTGGTGCCGGACCGGGACGAGACCGGGCCCGGCCGGCTGCTCGCCGCGCTCACCCGCGTCGAGGAGCTGATCGCCGCCCTGCCGGGACCCGCCGACGGGCCGGAGCACCGGCGGATCGCGGGCCGGCTCGACGTCCTCAAGGCACGCTGGGCCACGGTCGCCGCCCCGCCGGCGGCCGGGGAGCAGGCATCCCGGGCGCCGGGGGAGAAGGACGCGGAGTTCGACGTGGACACGTTGTCCGACGACGAGATGTTCGCCTTCCTCGACGACGAACTCGGCGACGGGTGACCGGGGGGTGGAGAGCTTCCACTGACGGCCACACCCCGGCCCGGCCTAGCGTGGCCGTGCGGCCGGGGCGAACCCCTCCGCGCCACCCCGGCACCGCGCGTGCCGACGGAAGGCGCGCGAAGGCGGACCGGTACATGAACGGCGGACCACCGGCGGTTGCCGGGTCCCTGAGCCGAAGAGGCGATGACACGTGGGCATGGTCAGGGCGGACGACGGCCCGGCGATCGAGGTGCGCGATCTCGTGCGCTCCTATCGCGGGCGCAACGGAGAGCTGATCAAGGCGAATGACGGGCTGACGTTCGACGTGCCGCGCGGGCAGGTGTTCGGCCTGTTCGGCGCGAACGGCGCCGGCAAGACGACGCTCGTGCTGCAACTGCTGGGCCTGGTACGGCCCACGTCGGGCACCGTCGCCGTCAACGGCATCGACGTGGTGCGGCACCCGGAGACGGTGAAGTCCACCGTCGGGTTCCTGCCGCAGCGCGGCCTGTCGATGCGGCTGATCGAGACGCGCCGCGCACTGCACTACACGGGCCGGCTGCGCGGCCAGAGCGAGGCGGACGCGCGCCGCCAGACCGACGAACTGATCGACGAACTCGGCCTCGGCCCCTACGCCGACCGGCAGGTGGAGCGGCTCAGCGGCGGCCTGATGAAGCTGGTCAACTTCGGCATGACGCTGATGGGCCGGCCCGAACTCATCGTGCTGGACGAGCCGACCAACGAACTCGACCCGCACAACCGGCGGTTGATCTGGGACATCGTCCAGCGGCGCGCCGCCGACGACGGCACCACGGTCGTGCTCGTCACCCACAACGTGCTGGAGGCCGAGAAGGCCGTCCACCGCGTCGCCGTCATGCACGGCGGCCGGATCACCGCGATGGGCACCCCGGGCGAGCTGAAGGAACAGACCGGCGCGCAGGCGCGGCTGGAGCTGTTCGTCCGCGACGGCGGCAGCCTCACCGACGAGGAGGCGGCGCGGCTCGGCCGGATCGGCGTCGTCAGCCCCGGCGACCGCGGCGGCAGCTACCTGGTCACCGCCCCGCCCGACCGCATCCAGCCGCTGCTGGAGGTCCTCGTCACCGACGTCGGCGTGACCCGCGTCGACGACTTCCGCTTCGCCCGGCCCACCCTGGAGGACGTGTACCTCAGCCTGAAGCCGGGCGACACGGTGCCGCAGGCCGAGCCGGAAACGCAGCCGCCCGTGCAGCAACTCGCGCCGGTCGGGGCCCCGGAGCGGGCGGCCGAGGACACACCCGCCGACACCGGCCACCCGGCGCCCGCCCCGAAACGCGCGCCGCTGCCCCCCGCGCGCACGGAGCCCGGCCCCGACCGCCGACCCGCACCGGCCGCCGTCGCCGTCAAGGCACCCCGGCGCGGCCTGCGCGAACGCTTCGCCACCTTCGGCACGTCCTTCAAGTACCTCTGGTTCGAGCACATGCTGATCGTGCGCACGTCCTGGCACGTGCACATGGTGTTCGGCATCTTCATGCCTCTGACCATGGTGTTCGGTTTCTCCCGCATCGGCAGCGGCCTCACCGACGAGACGAGCCTGCTGTACATCGCCAGCGGCTCGGGCGTGTTCTCCATCGCCGCCCTCGGCACCACCGCCATCGCCCAGCGCATCGGCGCCATCAAGGCCGAGGGCTCGATGATGTACTACGCCTCGCTGCCGATCAGCAAGATCGCCTTCGTGATGGCGTTCGTCGCGGCCCGGCTGCTGCTCATCGCCCCCGGCCTGCTCACCTCACTGCTCGCCGTGGAGGTCCTCTACGACATCCGGCTCACGCTGTCCCCGACCCTGCTGTTCGTCTACCCGCTGACCGCGCTGCCGCTGGCCGCGCTCGGGCTCGTCATCGGCAGTGTCATCGACAAGATCGAGCTGATCTCCATCGTGACGTACATGCTCAACTTCCTTCTGCTGCTGGGCGCTCCGCTGCTCATCCCGCTGGAGTCGCTGCCGCCGGTGCTGCGGGCCGTCAGCTACGCGATGCCGACCAGCTACGGCGCCGACGCGATCCGGCACAGCGTCACCGGCGACATCGACGGCGCGTTCGCGTTCGACGTGGCCGTGCTCGCGGTGGCGTCGGTGGCCGCCCTGTGGATCGCCGACCGGGCGCTGCGCTGGCGGGCCTCCTGACGCCGGGCGCCGGCCCGTCCCCGGCCGGAGTCCGGTGTTTTCCCCAGTGACCCACGCCGAGAACCCTCGATAACCTCCTTCTCGGATCCAGAGGGAAAAGGTCCGTCGGCCGTTCACGCGCCCGGTGCGAAGCCCGTGAACGGCCGAACGGGCACGCGGAGAAAGCGCGCCAGGGAAGGAAAGTCCGGGCGCGGTTCGGCGCATTCGGGAATGCCGGGGACAAGGCCGCTCCTTTTCGTTCGTTCCCGGGTCCGACGAACGGGAGCGATACCGGCATGAAATTCCGGGTGCTGGGCCCGCTGACGGTCCTCGGCGAACACGGCCCGGTCGTACCGAGCGGCGTCAGACAGCGCGCCGCCCTCGGCCATCTGCTGCTGCACGCCAACGAGGTCGTCGCGACCAGCGCCCTGCTGCGCGCCCTGTGGGCCGGGAACCCGCCGCCGACCGCCCGGAAGATGCTGCAGAACGCGGTCTCCGCGCTGCGCGGCCTCCTCGCAGAGGACACCGCCCCGACCGGACCGGCACTGCTCACCCACGCCCCCGGCTATCTGCTCCGCGTGGACGGCGACGACCTCGACCTGACCACCTACCGTGCCCTGGCCGACCAGGGGCGCGGCGACCTCGCGGCCGGTGCCTGGGCGTCCGCCGCGCGGCATCTGCGCGCCGCCCTGGAGCTGTGGCGCGGGCCCGCCCTCGCCGACCTCGCGGAGACCGGCGCCGACTGGCCCGAACTCGCCGCGCTCGCCCGCGCCCGCGCGGCCACCCGGGAAGACCTGTTCGAGGCCGAACTCGCCCGCGGACGGCACCGCGACGTCCTCGGGGAGCTGGAGGCCCTCGTCGAGCGCGGCCCGGTGCGCGAGCGGTCGTGCGCCCAGCTGATGCTCGCCCTGTACCGGTGCGGCAGGCAGGTCGACGCGCTGGAGACGTACCGCAGGACGCGCGACGCGTACGCCTCGGAACTGGGCCTCGAACCCGGCCGGACACTGCGCGCGATGGAACGCGCGATCCTCGATCACGACCCCGTCCTCGGCCAGCCGGACGCGCTCGCCATCATGGCGCGGGACGGCGAGCCCGCCCGCGCCCGCACACCGGCCGGCGCGCCCGCACCGCCACCCGCCCGCCCCGAGCCGGCGCCCGCACCAGGGCCCGTCCCGATGCCCGCGCCGATGCCCGTGCCCATATCCATGCCGATGCCGATGCCGACCAGCGTGGGCCTCGACGGCCTCCCTGCCGCGCGCCCCGGCCGGTCACCGCTCACCGCGAGCACGGCCACCGGACTGCCGCACCCCGCCGCACCGGCCGGCGCCCTCACCGAGCAGCGCAAGCAACTGTCCATGCTGCTCGTGCGCACCACCCTCGGAAAGGGCCTCGGCGGCGACCCCGAGGACGCCGCCCGGCTCTCCGGGGAGCTCGCGGTCGCCATCCGGGACGAGGTCGAGCGGTACGGCGGCAAGGTGTCCGGCGTCCTCGGGCCGGTCACTTTCGCGCTGTTCGGCGTCGTCCGCACCAGGGAGGACGACGCCACCCGCGCGGTACGGGCGGGCCTGGCGATCCTGCGCCGACTGCGGCAGTACGGCGCGGGCGGCCCCGTCCCCGAACGGGGCTGCTCGGCGCCCCGGGTGGCCGTCGCGACCGGCGACGTCGTCGTCACGTGCGCCGCCGACGGCACCGGCGCCATCCCCGTCGTCAACGGCGCCGTCCCGAAAAGCTGCGCCGCCCTGCTGG
>NZ_JARVKW010000082.1 GCF_029813775.1 Streptomyces sp. DH24
CCCCCGGGCCCGCCGCCGGACGACGACGACCCGTTCGCCCTCGCCGACCGGGTCCGCGCCGCGCACGGCACCGTCGTCGCCGCGGGCGGCTGCTTCGACCTGCTGCACGCCGGACACGTGGGACTGCTCCAGGCGGCCCGCCGGCTCGGCGACTGCCTCGTCGTCTGCGTCAACTCCGACGCCTCCGTGCGGCGCCGCAAGGGCGCGGACCGCCCCGTCAACCCGCTCGCCGACCGGGTCCGCGTACTCAGCGCCCTCGCCTGCGTGGACGCCGTGGCCGTGTTCGACGAGGACACCCCCGAACGCCTCCTCACCGATCTGCGGCCCGACGTGTGGGTCAAGGGCGGCGACTACACCGGCGCCGACCTTCCCGAGGCCGCGCTGCTGGAGGAATGGGGCGGGCAGGCGGTCCTGCTGCCCTACCTGGACGGCAGGTCCTCGACCGGCCTGCTCGCGAGGGCGACGGGAGGCACGGCCCGATGACCCCCGCACCCCGCCTCCTGGTGCTGCGCGCCCTCGGACTCGGCGACCTCCTCACCGGCGTCCCCGCGCTCCGCGCGCTGCGCCGCGCGCACCCGGACCACGAGCTGGTGCTGGCCTCGCCCGCCGCCCTCGCGCCGGTCGCCGCGGCCACCGGCGCCGTGCACCGGCTGCTGCCCGCCTCCGCCCCCGGCCGTGCCGTGCCGCGCACCCTCCACTGGACCGGCCCGCCCCCGGACGTCGCCGTCGACCTGCACGGCAACGGCCCGCCCAGCCACCTCCTCCTCGCGGCACTGCGCCCCGGGCGCCTGCTCGCCTTCGCCCACCCGGACACCCCGGAGATCGAGGGCCCGGCCTGGTACGCGGAGGAACACGAACGCGTCCGCTGGTGCCGGCTGCTCCAGTCGTACGGGATCGACGCCGACCCCGCCGACCTGCGCCTGCCCCGCCCGGCCACCCCGTCCCCGGCGCCCGGCGCGGTCGTCGTGCACCCCGGCGCCGCGTCGCCCGCCCGCCGCTGGCCCGTCGACCGGTACGCGGCCGTCGCGGCGGCCCTGCGCGCCGACGGGCACCGCGTCGTGGTCACCGGGGGAGCCGACGAGGACGACCTGGTGGCCGGCCTGGCCGCCCGGGCGGGCCTCGCGGACGACGACGTGTTCGGCGGCGGACCGGCCTTCGACCGGCTGTCCGCGCTCGTCGCCGACGCCCGCGCCGTGCTCAGCGGCGACACCGGCATCGCCCACCTGGCCGTCGCGCACGGCACGCCGTCCGTCACGCTGTTCGGCCCGGTGCCGCCGAGCCGCTGGGGCCCGCCCGCCGACCCGCGCCACCGCGCCCTGGGGCACCCCGGACCCGACGGCGACCCGCACGGCACCCGCCCCCACCCCGCCCAGCTCCGCCTGCGCCCGGAGGACGTCCTGCACGCCTTCACCGGCCTCCCGGCGCCCGCCCCCGGCGCACCGACGGCCTGCTGAGCACCCATGAACCACGACCAGCGCACCCGCCCGCACCGCCCCGAGCAGCACGCCCCCCTGAGCGGAACCGGCGACGACCCCGGGCGCGGCTCACCCGTGGGCGTCGTCATCGCCACCCGGAACCGGTCCGCCGCCCTCGCCGGCACCCTGCGGCACCTGCTCGCGCTCCCCGAACGGCCGCCCGTCCTGGTCGTCGACAACGCCTCCACCGACGACACCCGCGCCCGGCTGGCCCGCGACTTCCCGCAGGTCCGCGTCCTCGCCCTGCCGGTCAACCGCGGCGCCCTCGCCCGCACCCACGGCGTCCGCGCGATCGGCACGCCGTACGTGGCGTTCAGCGACGACGACTCCTGGTGGGCGCCCGGCGCCCTGGCCGAGGCCGCCCGGCTGTTCGACGCCCACCCGAGGCTCGGCCTGCTCGCCGCCCGCACCCTCGTCGGCCCCGGCCAGGACCCCGACCCGCTCAACGACGTGCTCGCCGCGTCCCCCCTCGGTCCGGCCACCGACCTGCCCGGCACCCAGGTCCTCGGCTTCCTCGCCTGCGCCGCCGTCGTCCGCCGCAGCGCCTACCTCGACGCAGGCGGCTTCCACCAGGTGCTGTTCTTCGGCGGCGAGGAGTCCCTGCTCGCCTACGACCTCGCCGCCCGCGGCTGGGGCGTCACCCACTGCCCCGGCGTCGTCGCCCACCACCACCCCGGCACCGGCGGCCCGCGCCCCGGCCGCGTCGCCGTGCAGCGCCGCAACGAACTCCTCACCGCCTGGCTGCGCCGCCCCCTGCCCCACGTCCTCGCCCGCACCCGCGACCTCGCGGCCGAGGCCCGCCGCGACCCGCACGCCCGGCGTGCCCTGCGCGAGGCCCTCGCCCGGCTGCCGGCCGCGCTGCGGGACCGCAGGCCCCTGCCCCCGCACGTGGAACGCGCCGCCCGCCTCCTCGACGGCACCCCGGGAGACCCCGCATGACCGACCCCCGCACGACCGTCGTCGTCATCACCCACAACCGGCGCCCCGAACTCCTGCGCACCCTCGACCGGCTCGCCGAACTCCCCGAAAGACCACCGGTGATCGTCACCGACAACGCCTCCACCGACGGCACCGCCACGGCCGTCGCCCGCCACCACCCCCGGGTACGGCTGCTGCGCCCCGGCCGCAACCTCGGCGCCGTCGGCCGGAACCTGGCGGTGCGCCAGGTCCGCACGCCCTACGTCGCGTTCTGCGACGACGACTCGTGGTGGTCGCCCGGCGCGCTGTCCGGCGCGGCGGACCTGCTGGACCGGCATCCCGCGCTCGCCACGGTCACCGCGCGCATCCTCGTGGAGCCGGGCGGCACCGACGACCCGATCACGCGGGAACTGCGCGACTCCCCGCTGCCCCGCCCCGACTGGCTGCCCGGCCCGGCGCTCGGCTCCTTCCTGGCCGCCGCGACCGTCCTGCGCGCCGACGCCTTCCGGTCCGTCGGCGGCTTCCATCCGCGGCTGTGGCTGGGCGGCGAGGAGGAACTGCTGGCGGCGGACCTGGCCGCCGGGGGCTGGTGGCTGACGTACGCCGACCACCTGACGATCCACCACCAGGCGTCCGAGGTGCGGGACCCGACGCTGCGCCGGGCGCACGGCATCCGCAACACGCTGTGGTTCACCTGGCTGCGCCGGTCGCCCGGCCCCGCCCTGCGCCGCACGCTGTACCTGGCCCGTACGGTGCCGCGCGACACCGCGTCCCTGCGGGCCTTCGCCGAGGCCGCGGCGGCGATCCCGTGGGTGCTGCGCGAACGCCGGGTACTGCCGCCGCCGGTCGAGTCCCGGCTGCGGCTGCTGGACGAGACCCAGCGCCGCTCGACGGCCCGGCGCTACGTGGGCTGACCCGGGTGCGGGGCCGACGCCGCGCCGGCCGGGAGCAGGGCGGGGCCGCCGGTGGCCGTGGCCGACGGCTGTGCGGGCCGCGCGGGCGGCCGTCCCCGGGACGCCCGCCCCTGGACCCGCGACCGGGCCGGCTGCGTGGGCCGCAGCCGCCTTGGTTCTCGTCCTGGCCGCAGGGACGCACCCGCCACCCCGGTCGCGCCGGCGGGGGCGCGAGGGAGCGTGGCGGCGTGCCGTCGGTGGTTGCGGGGGCGGAGGCGGGGGCGGTCGAGAGATTCCGCTGTAGGTGTAGGTGTCGTAGACGGCGAGGGCGGCGCCCGTCGAGGCACGCCGTCGGCAGGGGCGGGCACAGGTGCGGGGCGTGGCGCGGCGGTCACGCGGACGCCCGGGCCTCCAGCGCCTCCAGCAGGCGGTCGGCGCCGTCCGGCGGAGCTGTGGCGCCGGTGCCGCGGAACCGTTCGCGGGCCTCGGCGGCGGCCCGGCGGCCGTCCGTCAGGCACCAGTCCCACCACCGCTCCAGCCCCGCCGCGTCCAGTCGTTCGGCGGGTATCAGGGCCGGCCAGTCGCAGGCGCGGGCCTGGGCGGTGACCTTCGCGCCGCCCTGGACCGGGTCGACGGCCAGGGCCGGGACGCCGGCGCGCAGCGCGAGGACCAGGCCGTGCAGCCGGTCGGTGACGACGAGGTCCAGCCGGGTCAGTACGGACTCCAGCTGGGCGGGCGTGGCGCACAGCCGCCAGTCGTGCGCGTCGAGCCTGGTGTCCAGCTCCAGCCGTGCGCAGTCCCGCCCGGCGAGCCAGCCCGTCACGGCGGCGGCGACCTGCTCGTGCCGCCGCTGCCGGCCGTACTCGTGCTGCCCGTGCGTGAGGATCACCCCGATGACGGGCACGGCGGGCAGAGCGGGCAGAGCGGGCGCGCGGGCCGCCAGGTCCGGGCCCGGCGCCGCGCCCGGGGCGCCGTCGCGGGCCAGTGTCCGGTGGAAGCCGGTGACGGCCGGGCCGCCGGGGTCGATCACGGACGTGCCGACGGCGATCCGCACGCAGTGCGCGAAACGCCGGTGCAGGTCCTCGACCTGCGGCCCGTGCAGCGGCCCGCACACGAACACCAGATGCGTGTACGCCTCGGGCCGCACGTCGTCCAGGTGTGGCGCGTCCGGCCGGAAGCCCGGGCTCCAGACCACGTCGTAGCCGATGCCGGCCCGCCGCAGGACGTCCTCCACCCGGTGCAGGGCGAGCACGTCCCCGGCGGTCGCCTCCCCGTGCAGGAAGCTGAACCACCCGGCCACCAGAATCCGCCGCCGCTCCACAGTGCGGGGCGGGTGCCCAGTCCGGCGGGGCGGCAATCACGCCGGGGCGGGGCCGGGCGACCCGCCCGCCGCCCGGGGGCACGCGCACGCAGGAGGGCGACCGCGTCCCCGGCCGGCGGTGCGGGCGGGCGGAGACCACGGCGGTCCGGTTGGCGACCGCCGGGCCCCGGGTTCCGGCACGGCGCCCGGGAGATCGTCCCAGCCCCGGGGCGGGTACGTACGGACGTGCCCAAGGCGGCCCGGCGCAGCCTCACCCGCCGAGCCCGCGATGTGGACAGCCCCTGTCCTCGATCGGCGCTAGCGTTCCGTCCATGACGAAGCGGACCAGCACCAGGGCGGCCCCGAGCGGTGACGCGCCCGTCCTCGGCCCTCGCGCCCTCAACCGCGCGACGCTCGCCCGGCAACTCCTCCTGGAGCGGGCGGACATGACCGTCACGGACGCCGTCGCGCACCTCGTCGGGCTGCAGGCGCAGAACGTCAGGCCGCCGTACGTCGCCCTCGCCGCCCGCCTCGACGGCTTCGACCCCCGGGAGCTGTCGGAGCCGATGGCCCGCCGCGAGGTCGTCCGCATCGTCACCATGCGGTCCACCATCCACACCCACACCGCCGACGACTGCCTCACCCTGCGCCCGTTCGTGCAGCCCGCCCGGGACCGCGAACTGACCACCTTCCGCAGGGGACTCGACGGCGTCGACGTCGACCGGCTCGCCCGGCTGGCCCGCGAACTCGTCGAGGCCGAGCCGCGCACCATGAAGCAGTTGCGCGAGGCGCTGTCCCCGGAGTGGCCCGATGCCGACCCGCAGTCGCTGGCCGTCGCCGCGCGCTGCGGGCTGCCCCTCGTCCAGGTCACCCCGCGCGGACTGTGGGGCCGCAGCGGCCAGGTGGCGCTCACCACCGCCGAGCACTGGCTGGGCCGCCCCGCCGAACCCGCCCCGGAACCCGGCGCCGTCGTCCTGCGCTACCTCGCCGCGTTCGGGCCCGCGTCCGTGAAGGACATGCAGACGTGGGCCGGACTGACCCGGCTGCGCGCCGCGTTCGAGGAACTCCGCCCGCGCCTGGTGACGTTCCGGGACGAGAACGGCGTCGAGCTGTTCGACCTCCCGGACGCGCCCCGCCCCGACCCGGACACCCCGGCGCCGCCCCGCCTGCTGCCCGAGTTCGACAACCTGCTCCTCTCCCACGCCGACCGCACCCGCGTGGTCCCGCCCGCCCACCGGGGCAGCACCTGGCAGGGCAACGTCTCCCACTGCGCGCTCCTGGTCGACGGCTTCCTCGCGGGGCTGTGGCGGCTCACGCCCGACGCCCTCGTCGTCGAGCCGTTCGGCACGCTCACGAAGGCCCAGCGGTCGCAGACGGAGGCCGAGGCGGAACGCATGCTGCGCGCCCTGTACCCGCGGGCGTCGTACGACATCCGCTTCGGGACCGTACGTCGGTGAGGAAGGCCGTCCGGGCCGCCGGGAAACATGGAGAGGGGGCGTTGCGGGCCGCTCTTGGAG
>NZ_JARVKW010000083.1 GCF_029813775.1 Streptomyces sp. DH24
GCGGGTGGACTCCCCGGTGCGGGAACCGGCCCTGGTGGGCGCGGGCGCCGCGACGGTCGACAACGCGGGCCAGGTGATCCGCCTGGGCAGCGACGGCCTGGACGACATCGGCCGCGTCGGCGACGACGCCGCCACGCCTCCGGGTGTGCGGGTCGAGGGCCCGGGCGGCATCGCCGACAACCTCCCCGGCGGCACGGCCGGCAACCTCCCCGGTGGCAATGCCGCGGACAACCTTCCTGCCGGCTCGGCCTACGACAACGGTGCGGGCCCGTCGGCGAGCCATGAGCCGCCGAGTGGCACCGGTGGACACACGGATGGTCCGGGCGCCCACACGGACGGTCCTGGTGGTGGGACGCACGAGACAGCCGGTACCGGTGGTCACGAACCGCCGTCGTCGGGTGGTCATGGTGAAGGGCCGACGACGGGCGGCAACCAGGGTCCGGCCGGTGAGGGTCCCGGGCACGGTCAGGAACCGCCGAAGGTGGACTACCGCACAGGAGACGAAACGCCGGCTGCTCCCACCGGGCGTATGCAGCCGGAGCAGGAGGCAGCTGTCGCCGAGCAGCTCGCCAAGGCAAAAATGGCGCCTCACGACATCGAAAAGTCACTGGCGGGGCTTCGTAAGAGTGAGTATGGCGCCGGAATCGCCAAATACATCACCGAGGGAAACTTGTCCGGCCTTCCCGGATACGCCGAGCTCCTGTCGCAGTGCAAGCAGGTCAGCAAGGCAAGTGATATGAGTCCCGCAGTTTATATGGCGATGGAGCACGCGACGGATCTTCAAGCTCGGGGAGTAGAAGGGCTGGCGCTGGAACTCAAAGATCCGGGGGCCGGCCTCGACTTGGATGTTTTGGTCAAGTCCGGTGATCGAATCGAGTATGGCGCCCAATTGAAGGACGTGGACAGTGCTGCAGGGCTGAACAGTGCCACGAAGGGCATTGCGGCCAAGCAGTTGAAGGGCCCCATCGACGGCGTGAAGGTGGCGATCCTGGACGTTCATGATGTGAAGGGGGCGCTCACGGACAAGATTCTGGCCAGAGTTGCAGCCCGCGCTAAGATGACGGAAGCCACCTTTGTGCTGCGATTCGAGGACGGGTCGATCACGATTCCGGCCAACGGCCCTACTTATCCGTAAGGAATATTCATGTCCATTCTGATGCGTGCGCCACGTGAATGCGCGTCATGGTTCTGGGATCTGGAGGACTATGCGCCCCCCGGACTGCGATCGGCGCTCGTCGCCGCTGCCCGGATGGCTGAGGTCTTGCGGAAACACGATCTTTTGGAGCCGCGTAGCCTGGAATGGTCGTGGTTCATCCCGGGATTGGGAGGTGCTCCAGCCTCGACCCGCTTGCATCTCCTTGGAGCGATTGACGATGAGCAGGTCTTCCAGCGCGTCCAGGGCATGCGTCCTGTGGGGTACCACGAAGCAGTGCCCGGAGACATCCTCGTTGTGGGGAATGGAGTCTGGCTTGACGGAGAGGGAGTTCCCCGACGCGAGTACCAGCTCGTGGAGCTGTCGGTTTCTCCGGAAGAACTGGGTCTGTCGGCCGAGGTCGCCGTCCATCACGATGTCTGGGGGCCGTTCGACTTCCGGGGCGAGCCGCACCCGGAGGTGTACCGGCAGAACGCTCCCCGGCTCGCCGCCGCGCTGCGGGAACTGGAAGCCGTGCTGGGAGTCGAGGCCGAGCCCGGCCAGCCGACCAACTTCGGACGAGCTGTGGGTTACGGGGTCGATGAGCCGGTGGTGGTTGACGGACGAGGGCCCGACTTCGTCGACCAGCTGTGAAGGGCCTCGGCTCGTCGACAGCCCTGCGGGACCTTTCGGAGGCGCTCATGCGGAGCCCTGGGCTGGACGTCCGATCCTCGTTCGTGAAGCCGAGCGGAGGAGTAGTTGGCCCTCTTCGTGGCGCGTGGGCTCGGTGCCCCCGTCTGCTCGGGCCGGTGGTCGTCGTGGAAGGTACCGCCTCACGCGAATTGGCCGGCGCCGAACTGCAGGAATGGGTCCGCAACAGAGGCTCGGACTTGAAGGTCATCAGTCCACGCAAGTGACCCTCCAGAGGGAACGCTGTGAGAACCACCAGCACGGTCGCCCGCTGGACCTGGGGACGTGAGCACGAGGGAGACAGCGGCGTCCAGACCTGCCTGCGCGAGCTGTTCACCGCGTACGCCGTGCTGCGCGACCGCCGGCTCATGGTCGGCGCTCCGCGGGTGTCTGTCTCCGTGCACGAGTCCAGGAAGAAGAACACCTATCTTTTCCAGGACACGTTCGAGCTGAGCGAGGGCCTGTCGTCGGCGGACGAGGTGAAGGACTTGGCCGACCGAATCGAGGCCACGATGCGTGCCGGAGAGATCGGTTCGGTCTCCGCACATGCCAAGAGCGCGAGTGAGATCGTGGCCGACGGGGAGGCGCGCGAGGAGGCGGGCCTTCTTTGTCTGGGGACTGCCGCGCTGTCCGGTTACGTCAGCGCGGACCTGGTGACCTACTCCGACGCCTGGTTGCCGTACGACCTCAAAGGGCGGCCCCAGCCGGAGGTGCACGCGCTCAATGCTCCCCGGCTCGCCGCAGCCCTGCGCGATCTCTCGGAGGCGCTCGACTCGGAGACCGACCCGGACGACCCGACGTGGTTCGCGAAGCCGAACGAGACCGGGGCCGAGAACATCTTCGACGACCGTGACGGCACTCCGCGAGATGTGTGGGAGAGCTTCGAAGTTCCCTACCGCTACGAGAAGTTCACGCACACGCCCGGCTTTGGACGGATCGGTTACCGGCGTTCGGCCGATGGGGACGTGCAGTGTGTACCCGTGCGGGGCGAGCACGGACTCCTGGGCCACCTGTGGGCATCGGACGCCGAGAACGCGGCGAGCTTCGAACCGCTCGACGTCGGCGACGACGCGATGTACCGAGCCGGGCCCGTCTGGCTGGAACGCCTGCGTGCTGCCCACGATCGTGGCCTCCCGCCCTCCACCGCACTCATCGAACTGTCGGCCATGCCCGACACAGACGGAGCCGGACACGTGGACCGGACCGCGCCACCGCGTACCGTGCCGCTGCGCAGCCTGCGCGAGGCCGAAAACGGGAATTCGGAGGGGCGAGGAGCCTGACGTGAGCCGGTTCGACACGCTGCTCGGGACGGACTTCGACGGTCGGCCGGCCGGCGATGTGGAAGACGTCATTTACGACGGTCTGGACGACCCGCGGCACCGCGACTGGGTGCCGGGGCGCCCGGTCGACTACCCCAAGAGTCGTGCCGTCGAGTGGGGGATCAACCGCATCAAGCCCACACCGCCTTGACCACGGAGTGGCCTGCCGAAGCCGCCTGCCCGTAGAACTCCTGCCCGGACGGAATGTTCTTCGTCCCGCGTGGCGGTACCTTCACCCCGGAGGGAACACTTTGATTGCGTCTACCAGTGTCGCCCGCTGGACCTGGGGGCGTGACGACGAGACGGTCGACGCCCTTGTGTGCTGTCTGCGTGATTTGCTGGCCGCGTACCAGGTCCTGGCGACTCATCGGTTCGCCGTTGATGCCACGACCATTCACGTCTCGGTTTCCGAGGCCGGCACCTCGAACAGCCTGCTGTTCGAGGGGACGCTGGCGGTGCCGACCAATGCGCACGAGGCGGCGAAGGCTGCCCCGCAGTTGGCCGAGCAGGTCAGGGAAGCGATGAGGGTCGGCGAAATCGGTTCCGTCGACGCGTACGCCGAGTGTTCTGGCATGGTCGTGACGGGCGCTGACGCCGGAAAAGAGGAGCGGCAAGACGGGTTGTTCCGGCTGGGCGCTTCATCGTTTGCCGATTTCGTGACCGTGGATCTCGTCACGCACACCGACGTGTGGTTGCCGTATGACTTGAAGGGACGCCCGCAGCCCGAGGTGTATGGAGCCAACGGAGCCCGGCTGTCCGCAGCCTTGCGGGAGTTGGCCGAGGCCCTGGAGTCGGAAACGGACCCGGACGATCCGACGTACTTCGCGAAGCCGACAGCTACCGGTGCTGAAAACTTCTTTGCCGCCGACGGGAGCGCGTCGGACGTGTGGGGCAGTTTCGAGGTGCCGACCCGCTACGACATTTTCACCCATGCTCCCGGTTTCGGTCGGATCGGCTACCGCCGCACGGCGGAAGGGGAGGCCCAGCACGTACCGGTCGTCGACGGGAGCGGTGAGGTGCTGGGGCACCTTTGGGTCTCCGATGCCGAGAATGCGGCGAGTTTCGAACCGCTGGACGTGGGCGACGACGCGACGTATCGGGCAGGGGTCGTCTGGCTGGAACGTCTGCGCGCTGCTCACAAGCGCGGCCTTCCACCGTCCACAGCACTCGCCGAACTGTCGACCATGGCTGACACGGAAGGCGCCGGCCGTGTGGACCCAACGGCCCAGCCGCGCACGGTACCGCTCAGCACTCTGCGGAACTCCCATACTGGTCAGTGACTTGAGTGCTTCGACTTGGTCACACAGCCAGGTCCGTGGAGAGGCTGAGCAGACACTCCGTGCCGTTAGGAAGGGCGCCATGCCGTGAGAACCACCAGCACCGTCGCCCGCTGGACCCGGGGACGTGAGCACGAGGGAGACAGCGGCGTCCGGACCTGCCTGCGGTGACCCGGTGTGCCGGAGGCGTTACCCAGCGAACCCTTCCCGGTCACCTCGTAAATGTGGGGCTTCTGTGAGCGAACGGGACCCGGATTGCACGGGGGACTGCCGGGTTGATAGACGTGGCTGACATTCATGTGGTGATCCGAGTGGTCCGAGAACGGTCGCCTCTGCGGCCCAAGGGGGAGCGAGTTCGGTTATGAAGTTCGACATGGGCGCGCAGACGCTGTCCACGCTGCAGCGCGACTCGCGCGGCGCGAGTGACGACCTCGGCAGCCTGGTGCGGCAGTTGGTGCAGGCGGCGCAGCCGCTGGAGGGCAAGTTCAACGGTTCGGGCCGGGCGATGTTCGACCAGTTCAAGGCGCGCGCGGACCAGATTTCGAGTGACCTGAACGGGTCGCTCTCGGCAATCCTGGGCGGTCAGGCGGGCATGGACTCCGCGTTCAGCTCCGGCGACCAGGAGCAGGGTGACAACGCGCGGCAGCAGATGGCCGCCGCCAACTTCGACGCGGCTCGGTTCCGCTGATTCCAGGGGGAGATTTCTGATGGCTGGTGCGGGTGCGGACCGTCGGTCCTACGACACGGGTGCCTCGGCGGATGCCCAGACCAACATTCAGTCGGTGATCGGCCGGCTGGAGGAGGTCATCGGTCAGCGTGACCGGCAGGTGAAGGCGGCGATGGCGGACTTCACCGCCGACGGCGTGGCGGACGAGTACCACGGCAAGGAACAGCGGTGGAACAAGGCCTCGCAGGAGGTCAAGAACATCATCCACCTGCTGAAGACGACGCTGGAGAAGAACGACGGTACGGCGCAGTCGA
>NZ_JARVKW010000084.1 GCF_029813775.1 Streptomyces sp. DH24
GCCTCGGCTTCGTCGGCGGCGTCGGAAGCCTCGGCTTCGTCGACGAGGACGGCGCCGGTGGCGGGCGCGGTGGTCGAGGCGCGCCCTCGCACCGCCTCCGTCCGGCGGCTGCTGCGCCGTCGCGCCCCGGCCGCGCCAACCGCCCCGCGCGTCGCGGACGTTCGCGCCCTCGCCGTCCGCCGCGACCGCGTCCAGGCGCTGCGCCACGTCGACCTCGCCGTCTCCCCCGGTGAGACCGTCGCCCTGATGGGCCGCAACGGCGCCGGGAAGTCCACGCTGCTCGGCGCGCTGGTCGGCCTCGTCGAACCGGCCGCCGGTTCCGTCCGCGTCGGCGACGCCGTACCGCACCGCACGGCACCGCGCGAACTCGTGCGCCGCGTCGGGCTCGTACCGCAGGAGCCGCGCGACCTGCTGTACGCCGACACGGTCGCCGCGGAGTGCCGGGCCGCCGACCGGGACGCGGACGCGGAACCGGGCACCTGCCGGACCCTGCTGTCCACGCTCCTGCCCGGCGTCTGCGACGACACGCACCCGCGGGACCTGTCCGAGGGCCAGCGCCTCACCCTCGCGCTGGCCGTCGTGCTGACCGCGCGCCCGCCGCTGCTCCTGCTGGACGAGCCGACCCGCGGCCTCGACTACGCGGCCAAGGCCCGCCTGGTCGGGCTGCTGCGCGAGCTGGCCGCCGAGGGCCACGCCATCGTCCTGGCCACGCACGACGTGGAACTCGCCGCCGAACTCGCCCACCGGGTCGTGCTGCTGGCCGACGGCGAGGTGATCGCGGACGGCCCGACGGCGGAGGTCGTGGTGTCGTCGCCGTCCTTCGCGCCCCAGGTGGCGAAGATCCTGGCACCGCAGCACTGGCTGACGGTGACGCAGGTCCGGAAGGCGCTCGCCTCTGCCGAGGCCGTCAGTTCGGCCGAAACCGTCGATTCCGCCAGGGCCGTGGATTCCGCCGAGTCGGCCGAGTCCGCGAAGTCGCCGGAGTCGGCGTCGTGACCCGGTCCGTGCAGCGGCAGGCCCGGGCCGTGCGGCTCGGGCCCCGCTCGGTCGCCGCCCTCCTCCTCGTCGGCGCGGTCGGCGTGGCGGCGGTCGGCTGGCCGTTCCTCGCGCCGCCCACCTCGCAGGTCGCCGCACACGCCCAGGACGCGCCGTGGCTGTTCGCGGGACTGCTGGTGCTGCTGGTCGCGGTGGCGGCGGCGACGATCTCGGAGTCGGGGCTCGGCCCGAAAGCGGTGTCGATGCTGGGCGTCCTCGCGGCGACCGGCGCCGCGCTGCGGCCCATCGGGGCGGGCACGGCCGGCATCGAGCCGATGTTCTTCCTGATGGTGCTCAGCGGCCGGGTCCTCGGACCGGGCTTCGGCTTCGTCCTGGGCTCGGTGACGATGTTCGCGTCGGCGCTGCTCACGGGCGGGGTGGGGCCCTGGATGCCGTTCCAGATGCTGGCGATGGGCTGGTTCACGATGGGCGCGGGCCTGCTGCCGGGCGCGGACCGGCTGCGCGGCCGTACGGAACTCGCCCTGCTGGCCGGGTACGGATTCCTGGCCGCCTTCGCCTACGGCACGGTGATGAACATGGCGGGCTGGCCCTTCCTCGGCACCCTGTCCTCGAACATCGCCTTCGACCCGGACGCGACGGTCCCCGCGAACCTGGCGCGCTTCCTGGCCTACTGCCTGGCCACGTCGCTCGGCTGGGACCTGGGCCGCGCGCTCGTCACCGTCGTCCTGACGGTGACGCTGGGCGCCCCGGTCCTGCGCGCCCTGCGCCGCGCCACGCGCCGGGCCGCCTTCGAGGCGCCGGTCACATTCGACGCGCGCGGCGAGTAGGACCGCGCGCACGGCGGGTCACGGCCGGGGTGAGGCGCCCCACAGGCCGTAGGTCCCCTACGAAGCGGGGCCGTACCCGGACCGGGCCGACGCGCGGCGCCCGCGCCCCCTCCGACCTGCGCATTGCGAACCACGTCACACACGGACGAGTGGCCCCGCATGCGAACACCACTAGTAAAAGGGGTCATTGCGGACGAATGGCCGGACTGTTTCTCTGGAGCGGTCGCCAGGCGCCGACGTGCCCCACAGGGCCGCGGCGCCGAAGCATGCCCCTGCCCCCTGCCTCCCGGCGGCAGACCGCGCGACACCCCCGTCCCCGACGAAAGGTCCCCCGTGTCCGTCGTTTCCCTCCTCCGCCGTACCGCCGCTCCGAAGAAGGCCCTCGCCGGTACCGCCGTGGCCGCCGCCACCTGTGGCACCCTCATCGCCGCCGCGCCCGCCCAGGCGGCGCCGACGGCCGCCTCCTCGGCGCAGACGGTCGCGAAGAAGATGATCTCGGACTCGGCCCAGTACCAGTGCTTCTCGAAGATCGTCGAGCACGAGAGCGGCTGGGACGTCAACGCCACGAACGCCTCCAGCGGCGCCTACGGCCTCGTCCAGGCCCTGCCCGGCTCCAAGATGGCCTCGGCCGGCTCCGACTGGAAGACCAACCCCGCCACCCAGATCGAGTGGGGCCTGGACTACATGAAGGACCGCTACGGCAGCGCCTGCGGCGCCTGGGACTTCTGGCAGTCCAACGGCTGGTACTGACCACCCACCCGACTCCCCGAACCGACGGCGGCGGCCCCGATCCCCTGGGCCGCCGCCTTCGCCCCACGAGAGTGAAGTGCGGTGCGTGGCTCGGGGCCGGTGCCCTGAGCCGTCTTCCTCCCGGAACCGGTCAACGGTTTCGTCCCGTTCGACGTCCCCTCAGGCGTAGTTCGCGCCGCACGGCCGCGCGGCGAGTTCAGCGGCTGAAGGTGCCTGCGGCGGGCGAGTACCGGATCAGCTCGGCGTACCGTCCGCGATGGGGTGCGCCTTGTCGTCCCGGTCCGGGTGCTCCTCGACGTCCCGGTCCGGGTGCTCCTTTCCGGCCTTACTGGTTTGCGGGGCCGGCGCCGTCAGCGTCCGTGCCCTCGGGCCCTGCAGCAGGTACACCACGCCGAAGCCCGCGCCGACCACCAGCGCTCCGCCCGCCGCGTCCAGTACCCAGTGATTCGCCGTCACGACGATCGCGCACGCCGTGAGCATGGGGTGGAGCAGGCCCAGGCACCTCGCCCACCACGGGCGTGCGAGGACGGCGATGACGACGCCGCACCACAGGGACCAGCCGAAGTGCAGGGACGGCATGGCCGCGTACTGGTTCGTGAGCTCGGTCAACACCCCGTAGTCCGGCTCGGAGAAGTCCTGGACTCCGTGCACCGTGTCCACGAAGCCCAGCCCCGGCATCAGCCGTGGCGGCGCCAGCGGGTAGAGCCAGAAGCCCAGCAGGGCAAGCAGCGTGGCGACGCCCAGGGTGGAGCGCGCCCACCGGTAGTCCACGGGACGGCGGACGTAGAGCACGCCGAGGACGGCCAGCGGGACCAGGAAGTGGAACGACGTGTAGTAGAAGTCGAAGAAGTCCCTCAGCCAGTCCACCCGCGACACGGCGTGGTTGGCCCAGTGCTCGATGTCGATCCACAGAGCCCTTTCGAGCGCGAGGATCTGCTCCCCGTGCCGCTCGGCGGTGGCCCGGTCGCCCGTCGCCGCGAGCCGCACCTTCGCGTACGCGGCGTACGTGACCCGGATCAGGAGCAGTTCCAGGAGGAGGTTCGGACGGGTCAGCGCGCGGCGCATCACCGGGACGAGGGGAACGTGCCGGAACCTGGCCGGGACCGGCGCCGCGTAGTCCGTCGGGATCGGCGACCGGTAGTACGGCGACGTGCGCGACAGGAACGGTACGGCGGTGGCGGCGGCGAGGGCCGCGATCAGCACGACGTTTTCGCGCAGCGGGTGCAGCAGCGCCATGTTCGGCAGCATCATCCTGCCCGGCAGCGTCATCACCAGGACGACGGCGACCGGCCAGAGGCGGCGGTCCGCGGCGCGCCTGCCGACCCGGCCGACGACCGCGAGCAGCACCCACAGCAGTTGGTGCTGCCAGGCGGTCGGCGACACGACGATCGCGGCGCAGCCCGTGATCGCCACGGCGAGCAGGAGCTGGCCGTCGCGGGCGTAGCGCACCGCGCGCCGCACACCGAGGGCGGCGACGGCCGCGCCCAGCACGAGGAAGAGGGCGATCTCCGGCGGGCCGGTCAGGCCGAGGCGGAGCAGGGCGCCGTGCAGGGACTGGTTGGCGAGGTCGTCGGCCGGGCCGCCGAGGCCGGCGCCGGCCATGTGGTGCACCCAGTAGGTGTACGAGTCGTGCGGCATCGCCGCCCAGGCGAGCGCGGTGGCTGCCGCGAACGTGGCGGCGGCGGTGGCGGCTGCGCGTCTGCGGCCGGTGAGGTGGAGGAGCGGGACGAAGAGCAGGACCGTCGGCTGGAGGGCCGCGGCGATGCCGATGAGGACGCCGCTCGTTCGCCGGCCGCGGGCGGCGAAGCAGCCGAGGAGGACGAGGAGGACCGGGACGACGCTGGTCTGGCCGAGCCAGAGGGTGTTGCGCACCGGCAGGGACAGCATCAGCAGGCTGATCGCCACGGGGGCGGCGAGGAGGGACGTGCGGCGGCTCACCGGTCGGGGCAGGGCCCGGGCGGCGACGAGGCCGAGGGCGGCGACGAGGAGGAGCGTGCCGAAGGTCCAGCCCCAGCCGAGGGCCTGTTCGGCGGCGCGGGTGAGGGGTTTGAGGACGAGGCCGGAGAAGGGGGTGCCGGTGAAGCGGGTGGAGTCGTAGAGGGAGCCGGTGACGTGCAGGACGCCGTTGGGGCCGACCCAGGTCTCCAGGTCCGTCAGGCGTTCTCCGGGGGGCGTGCGCAGGACGACGGCCAGTTGCCGTACGGCGAGGATCGCGGCGACGGCCCACAGGGCGAGGCGCGTCGCGCGCAGGCGTGCTCTGGTTCCGTCGGCGTCTGTCGCTCCGAGCGCCTCCGGCGGTCTCCCGCTGTGCTCCGCATTCGCCACGCCCTGTCGGCCTCCCGCCCGCCCGCTCTGTCCCGCGTGTCCCATGTGGGCTGCTTCATGAACCTTATGAGGTGCGCACCGCCCCCGAGAGAGGGACGCGGTCCACCCCCGCTTCACCTGACGGACGCCGGCGGGATCGTTTGGGGGGCGGAATCGTTTGCCGGGGGGAGCGGAATCGTTGCGGGGCGGAGCGGAGCGGAATCGTTTGCGGGGCGGGTGTCTGCGGCGGCCTGTGCGGGTGCGGTGCTGGCGTGCGTCGCGCTGTCGGTTCGGTGGGTGGGTCGGGGCCGCGCCGGGGGGTGTCCGTCCTCGGAACGGCGCGAAATCGGTCACTTGAAAACGCCCTGGCGTTGACGCGCCAACCGCTGCGGGCGGACACCCCCCG
>NZ_JARVKW010000085.1 GCF_029813775.1 Streptomyces sp. DH24
CGCCCCCTCCCCCACCGGCCCCCGGGCCGCCGCCGTCGGCCGGACCAGCCCCGAGCCCGTCCCTGTCCCCGGTGCGCTACCCGCGCCACCGCGCCGCGCCGCGCGGACAGCCGACCCGCGACGCGCCGTCCCCGCTCGTCTTCGTCCTGCTCATCACGGTTCCCGCGGTGATCGCCGTCGTCGCGCTGCGGCCCCGCTGACCCCTGGAGGCACCTCTTGCCGGAATGGCTTGTTCTCATCCTCGCGATGCTCGCCGCGTGCGCCGTGGTGGTCGTCGTCACCCTCGTACGGGACCGCACCGCGTCCGAGGACGAGGACCCCAGCGAGACTCCGGACGTCATCGAGTACATGACGATGTGGATCGGCGTGGTGTACGCCATCGTCCTGGGTCTCGCCATCGCCGGTGTGTGGGAGGCCCGCAGCGCGGCCCAGCAGCACGTGCGGGCGGAGGCCCTCGCGCTGCACGAGATCTCCGAGCGGGTCCGGGTCTATCCGCCCGACGTCCGCGACCGCATTCGGGACGATGTCAACGCCTATGTCGGACACGTCGTGACCGTCGAGTGGCGGGCCATGGCCGACCACGGCCGCGTCACCGACCACGGCACCGAGCTGCTGGAGCGGGTCCGCGCGGACGTCACCGACTACCAGCCGCGCACCGACTTCGAGGCGCAGGCCTACCAGCCGCTCCTCGACCAGGTGACGGCCGCGGACCAGGCGCGCAACGCCCGGGCGGAGTCGACCGGCGCGACCATGCCGGGCGTGGTGTGGTTCGGGCTGGTCGTCGGGGCCGCGGCGACCATCGGGATGGTGTTCGCGCTGCAAATCCGGCGCTCCGCGCGCGAGTTGGTGCTCGCCGGGGTGTTCTCCGCGCTGATCGCCTTCCTGCTCTTCCTGATCTGGGACTTCGACGCGCCCTACAGCCGCGGCATCGCCGCCTCGGCGGATCCGTTCCTGCGGCTCTTCCCTCACCTCGGGAACTGACCCGGCACCGGCCGCGCGGGGGACGGCGCCACGCGGGCGCCGTCCCCTGAGCGGCCCACAAGGTTGCCCCGTTCGCCCGACACCGTTCGCGCGCCCGTTCGCCTGTTCCTAGCGTTTCGGTCATCGAGGTGCATTTCTGACGCGAGCGGAAAAGGTCCGCCGCTGCTCCTCGGGGACCCGGAGGATTCACATGCGCGCGATACGCGTCGCTTCGGCCGCGCTGCTGGGCGTCGGCGCCCTCGCCCTGACCGCGCCGTCGGCCGCCGCCTACGGACAGGGGGACATCACCCCGTTCGGCTTCAGTGTCCTGCCCTTCACCATCGCGGCGGGCGGCCAGGTCACCCTGCGCGTGAACCGGGACGACGGCGAGTGCAAGGGTCCCGCGACGGTGACCTCGGCGGTGTTCGACCCGGTGACCATCCCGCCGCGCCGGTCGACGGCGACGGCCGTGGTCGACTGGGACGCCAAGCCGGGCGCGGTCTACCAGGTGACGTTCGCGTGTGACGGCTCCAGCGGGTCCACGAGCCTGACCATCGCCGGTGGCCGCCCGGAACCCACGCATCACCCCCTCCCGCCGCACGGCGTGCACGCCGGCGAGGGCGGCACCGTCGCCGGCTTCGACCTGGAGGAGATCGGACTGGGCACGGTGCTGATCGTCGGCTCGGTCGGGGCGGCGTACCACCTGTCCCGGCGCCGCAGCGGCGAGGACGGCGCCTGACGACGACGCCCACGGCCACAGGCCTTCGCCCCGGAATCCGTGAGGATCCGGGGCGAAGGCCTGTGGCCGTGCGATCCGAGCGATCCGGAGGGGGCGGATCGAAGGCCGGACGGGAGCGCCCGGCCGTGCGGTCAGATCTGCTTCTCGGCGCGGCGGCGCATCCAGAACAGCCCGCCGCCGACGGCGGCCGCGGCCACCAGCGCGCCGCCGATGGCCATGTCGGTCGGCGTCGCGCCGGTGGAGCTGCTGCCGCCGAGACCGCCGCGGACACCGCCGATGACCGTGAAGGCCGCCGGCTTGGTCAGGGTCTTGCCGGAGCAGTTGACCGTGATGTCGTAGGCGCCCGGGCGGGCGTTGCTCTTGATGGTGGCGGTGCCCTTGGACGTCTCGTTGGCGCCGTGGACCGGCGACAGCGAGGCCGTTCCGAAGGCGTTCGAGGTCATCGTGCCGCCCTTGGGGCAGCCGTCCACCGTGACGGTCAGCTGGCCGCCGCGGGCGATGACACTGGGCAGGGCGACGATGTTGCTCGGGGTGTCCCAGGCGACGGCCGCGGGAGCGGCGAGCCCGAGGGCGGCGACAGCCGTGGCGGACACCGCCAGGGCACGAGAGTTGCGCATGTGATCCTCCGCGGAAGGCGCCCCGGGACCCGTCCCCGGAGAATCGGCGAGAAAGCGCCTCCCAGAAAGACCCTCAGTTGCCTTGCGCGGGCCCGCATTTCGGCAATGGTCCGTCCTGGTGAGCGGACCGACCGCGGGATATACGCGGGAAGTTGTATCGCCGCAGGTCACGCACCGTCAGAGAAATTCGACCGGCCGCGACTCGGATGGCGCACGAAAGCCTTTCGGGCCACCCGTTCGCCACTGCCCCGTCGCCGGTTTTCCGCGCGGCGCTTAGCGTTCTCGTATGCGCGAATTGACGCGGCGACGGCCGTGTCGAGAGGGGATGGCCCATGCATGAGTCCGAACTGGCCGAAGAGGAGGAGCGGCGGAGGAAGCGCGCTCCGTGGGGCGTCATAGCGCTTGTTCTGCTGACCGGCCTCGCGCTCATTCGGAATGGTTCGGGGGAATTCGACGTGGGTCCGCCGCAGCCCGCCTCGGCCGCCGCGACGGACGGCCGGGTGTCCGGCGGCACCTTCGCGAAGTCCGCCCGGGACCCGCTGCCGTACTCCGTGCCCGACCGCGTCAGGATCCCCGCCATCCAGGTCGACGCGCCGGTGATGCCGGTCGGTCTGGACGCGGAGGGCTGGGTGGACGCGCCGCCCCCGGAGGACCCGAACCTGGCCGGCTGGTTCACCGGCGCGGTCTCCCCCGGCGAGAAGGGCACCGCCGTCGTCGTCGGGCACGTCGACAACAAGCAGGGCCCCGCCGTTTTCTACGGGCTGGGGGCCCTGAAGAAGGGCAATCGCGTCGAGGTCTCCCGGCAGGACGGAAAGACGGCCGTTTTCGAGATCTACGGCATCGAGGTCTTCTCGAAGGACGACTTCCCCGGCGACCGCGTCTACAGCTCCAAGGGCACCGCGGAATTGCGGGTCATCACCTGCGGCGGCGGTTTCTCGCAGCAGAACGGCTACGAGGGCAACGTCGTCACCTTCGCCCGCCTGGTCGAGGTCCGCTGAGCGGTTCCCCGGCCGGGCGGGCGCGGGCCGTCAGGCGTACTGCCGCCGGGGGACGGTCACGTGATAGCCGGAGTCCAGCAGATCGGGAAGGTAGGAGCGCAGCGCCTTCACGCTCTGGGAGCGGTCGCCCCCGGCGTCGTGCGAGAGCACCACGACGCCGGGGGCGGCGCCGTTCTCGACCCGGCGCGCGATGGCGCGGGCGCCGGGCGTGGTCCAGTCGAGGGTGTCCACGGTCCAGGCGAGCGGTTCCATGCCGAGGTCGGCGCCGATCTGGAAGGCGGCCCGGTTCCAGGCGCCGTAGGGCGCGCGGAACCACTGGGGGCGTTCCCCGTACGTCTCCTCGATGACGTCGCTGGTGCGTTCCATCTGGGAGCGGATGCGGGAGCGGCTGAGCCGGGTCAGCAGCGGGTGGGACCAGGTGTGGTTCCCGACGACGTGCCCCTCGTCGGCCATGCGGGAGACCAGGTCCCGGTTGGCGTCGGCCATTTCCCCGCAGACGAAGAACATGGCGCGCACGTCGTGCTCGGCCAGGGTGTCGAGGATGTCCGGGGTGTAGCGGGGGTCGGGCCCGTCGTCGAAGGTCAGCACCATGGTCCGGCCCCGCCCGGACACGCGCAGCAGGGGCTCGCGGCGCACCATGGTCCGGCCGGGCGCGGCGCGCCGTGGCCCGTAGCCGGTCAGGGGCTGGAGTCGGTAGGCGGAGGACTTGAGCGGGCGCTGCGCCCGGGGGCCCGGGGCGGGCGCGGGGGCGGGAGGCTCCGGTTCGCTCCCGGTGACCGCCGCGAACACACCGG
>NZ_JARVKW010000086.1 GCF_029813775.1 Streptomyces sp. DH24
CGCAGCGGTTGGCGCGTCAACACCAGGGCGTTTTCAAGTGACCGATTCCGCGCCGTTCCGAGGACGGACACCCCCCGGCGCGGCCCCGACCCACCCACCGGCACAAGGCGCTACGCAAGCCACCCACCGCCCCGCACAGGCCGCCGCAGGCAACCCGCCCAACCGCCGGAGGCACCCCGCAGCGCTGACCCGCCACCGAACCGACAGCGCAACGCAAGCCACCCACCCAACCCGCACAGGCCGCCGCAGGCATCCGTGCGACCGCCGGAGGCACAACGCTCCCTCACCGGACCGAAAGCGCGGCGCAAGCCCTCACCCCAACCCGCGCAGGCCGCCGCAGGCACCCCGCGCGACCGCCGGAGGCTCACGCTCCGGCGAAATGCTCCCGCACCAGCGACTCCACCACATCCAGCTCGCGCGCGATCAACGCATCCAGCAGCGCCGTGTGCTGCGCCGCGTCCGCCACCAGGTCCGCCCGCCCCCGCGTCGTCGGCCCGTCCAGCACGGGCCACTGCGAACGCCGGTGCAAGTCCTCCGCAACGTGCAGCAGTTGCCCGTTCCCGGCCAGCGACAGCACCGCCCGGTGAAACGCCCGGTCCGCCTCCGCGTACGACGCCGCGCACCCCGAGGACGCCGCCCGCACCGTCGCCTCCGCCAGCGGCCGCAACTCCGCCCACCGTTCCACCGGCACCGTCCGCGCCAGCCGCATCATCACCGGCACCTCGAGCAGCGCCCGCACCTCCGCCAGCTCCGCCAGCTCCCGTGCCCCCCGCACGACCACCCGGAACCCCCGATTCGGCACCACCTCGACGGCGCCCTCCAGCGCCAGCTGCTGCATGGCCTCCCGCACGGGCGTCGCCGACACCCCGAACCGTTCCCCGAGCACCGGCGCCGAGTACACCTCCCCCGGCCGCAGCTCCCCCGACACCAGCGCGGTCCGCAACGCGTCGAGGATCTGTCCCCGCACGGAGGACCGCTGCACACGGGAGCGCCCCGCAGGCGGCGGCGCGGAAGGCTCACCGTGGGTGTGCTCACCCCGCGCCGCGACAGCACCGCCCCCACCGGCGCCGGCTCCCCCGGACACACCCCGCGCCGCCGCCCGGTCCACGTCCACAGCGCTCGGCTGCACGGGCACCCGCACCGCACCGCCCGGATACCCGCCGCCCCCGGCCGAGCCACCGAAGGACCCACCGGAGCCCGACCCGCCGGAGGCCTCCGCGCCCTGCACACCCTGCGTCACGGGTCCTCCTCCGGGCTTGTCGGCACTTGGGGTCATTGCGGCGGGGATGTGACCCGCTCGTGAAGCACGATAGGCGCACAGGCCGTCAGTTCAAATCCTCGCGATGTCCGCTAAGGTAAGGCTTACCTTCAGCGCACCTCAGTACGTCGCGGATCGGGGTCCCGTATGCCTGTGTCACGTTCGCCCCTCACGGACGCGTACACCCGCCTGACCGAGGCGTTCCCGGGCCTCGCGATCACGGAGGAACCCGCGGACGGGCAGGGCGCCGCCCTCCCCGCCGGCGACGGCTGGATCACCGCCGCCGCCCTCGCGACCGACGACGCCGCCCTCGACGCCTTCCTGGCCCGGGACGACGCGCAGACCCTGCGCGACTACGGGCGGCGCGCCCGCCCCGACGTGGTCGCCAGTTTCGGCCTGCACCGCTACGCCTGGCCGGCCTGCCTGCTGATCACCGTCCCGTGGTTCCTGAGCCGCCGCGTCCCCCGTTACCCCGTGACCCACGTCTCGTACGACCGCACGGCCCCGGGCCTGTCCGTCGGCCGCATGGCGGTGCGGCCGACGGACTTCGCCTGCCTCCCCGGCGACCCGGCGGCCGTACTGCCGGGCGCGCGCGTGGTCCCCGACGAGGAGGCGCTGCGCGCGGAGGTGCGCGGCGCGGTCGCGGAGCACCTCGAACCGGTCCTGGCCGCCTTCGGCCCGCGCATGCGCCGCCGTGGCCGCGCCCTGTGGGGCATGGCGACCGACGAGATCGTCGAGGGCCTCTGGTACGTCGCGCACCTCTTCGGCGAGGAGCGGCGGGCGATGCGCGAACTGGAGCTGCTGCTGCCGGGCGCGACGAAGCCGTACGCCGGCGCGGCGGGATTCCGGGAGCTGACCGGCCCGAACGGCGAGTCGCTGCCGACCCGGGACCGGGCGAGCTGCTGCATGTTCTACACGGTGCGCCCCGAGGACACGTGCGCCACCTGCCCGCGCACCTGCGACACGGACCGCATCACCAAACTCCTGGCGACGACGGCGGCTTGAGGCGCCGCGAGGCGCCGCGCCCGGTCACCCGCACCCGCGCGGGCCCGCTAGGATCACCGCGAATGAGATCACCGCGGACGGCGGCAACACGCCACGCCCGCCCATGGTCACGGCCGCTTCACACCTTCCTCACCAACCACGGCAAGTTTCCATGGAACTACCCGTACGGGTAGTCTTATTCGAACTCAACTCCCGCCCCTCAAGCGGCAGTTCGAGCAGATCGCTGCCCTGGGCATCCCCTTGCAATTCCTTGGCGGCCTCTTGCCCCGAAACCCCCTGAGGGCCGGTGGGTTTGGGCCACTATGGCGGGCGTTACGCCCTATCCCAATGCAAGGGACCCCAGATGAGACTGACCGACATATCGCTGAACTGGCTGCTTCCGGGCGCCGTACTGCTCCTGGGCATGCTGGCGGCGATGGCGGTGCTCGCGCACGGCAAGCGCTCCTCGGGGAAGGACACGAGCGCGGACGACTCGTGGGAGCGCAGCGAGGAGCGCCGCAGGCGCAAGGAGGCCCTCTACGGCACGGCTTCCTACGTCCTTCTTTTCTGCTGTGCGGCGGTGGCCGCAGCACTCTCCTTCCACGGACTGGTCGGCTTCGGCCGGCAGAACCTGAACCTGTCCGGCGGCTGGGAGTACCTCGTGCCGTTCGGCCTGGACGGGGCGGCGATGTTCTGCTCGGTGCTCGCCGTGCGGGAGGCCAGCCACGGTGACGCGGCGCTCGGCTCCCGGATACTGGTGTGGACGTTCGCGGGCGCCGCCGCCTGGTTCAACTGGGTGCACGCGCCCCGGGGTCTGGGCCACGACGGTGCCCCGCACTTCTTCGCCGGTATGTCGCTGTCGGCGGCGGTGCTGTTCGACCGCGCGCTGAAGCAGACCCGCCGGGCCGCGCTGCGCGAGCAGGGCCTGGTGCCGCGTCCGCTGCCGCAGATCCGTGTCGTCCGCTGGCTGCGGGCGCCGCGTGAGACGTACAAGGCGTGGTCGCTGATGCTGCTGGAGGGCGTGCGCAGCCTGGACGAGGCGGTCGAGGAGGTCCGCGACGACAAGCGCCGCAAGGACCAGGAGCGCATGCGGCGCCGGGAGGCGCAGCGCATGGAGCGCGCGCAGCTGAAGGCGATCAGCCGGGGCCACCGCAGTTTCCCCGGCCGTGGCGGACGCCAGGTCGAGGTGGAGGTGCAGGTGGAGCGCGACTCCGACCGGGTGTCCGCGGAGCCTGCCATATCGGCTTCGGCGCCGGAGCAGTTGCCCGTACGCTCGCGTCCCTCGCTGCAGCCCGTGCGCCGCGGCGCTGACCCCGTGACCGTCGACCTCACCGCGGAGGACGACACCATGGCCCTGCCGCGGCTCGACTCCCTGGAGCGCAAGCTCAAGGACCTTGAGCAGCAGTTCGGCTGAACCGGAGACCCGGAGTTGATGTCGGTGTCGGTGTCGAAGTCCGTGTCCGTGTCGGAGTCCGTGTCCGTGTCGGAGTCCGTGTCCGTGTCCGTGTCGGCCGAGCGGTAGTCCGCACGGCTCCCGGCGGCCACGAGCACCACGGGGCGACCACGAGCACCACGGGGCGGGGCGCGGCCTGTTCGGGC
>NZ_JARVKW010000087.1 GCF_029813775.1 Streptomyces sp. DH24
TCTTCCGCGCGGGCGGCACCGTCACCGCGGGCAACGCCTCACCGATGAACGACGGCGCCGCCGCCCTCCTCCTGGTCAGCGAGGAGGCACTGCACGAGCTGGGTCTTGAGTCCCTCGGCCGGTACGTCGCCGGCGCCTCGGCCGGCGTCCACCCCGACGTGATGGGCATCGGCCCGGTGCCCGCCACCCGCAAGGTCCTCGCCCGCGCCGACTGGAGCGTCGGGGACATCGAGGAGGCCGAGTTCAACGAGGCGTTCGCCGCCCAGGCCCTCGCCTGCGTCGACCTGCTGGGCATCGACCCCGGCCTGGTCAACCCGACCGGCGGCGCCATCGCCCTCGGCCACCCCCTCGGCTGCTCCGGCGCCCGCATCCTCACCACCCTCCTGCACCGCATGCGCCGCACGGGAGCGGCGCGGGGTCTCGCCACGATGTGCGTCGGGGTGGGCCAGGGCAGCGCGGTGCTGGTCGAACGGCACTGACGACCGGGGCCGTCAGGCAGAGGTCGGGGCCGTCAGGCGCGAGGTTGAGGCGCCAGGCTGTCAGGGCCGAGGCGCCAGGCTGTCAGGGCCGAGGCGCCAGGCTGTCAGGGCCGAGGCGCCGGACGGGCGGGGCCGAGGCGCCGGACGGGCGGGACCGGGGCCGAGAACCACCGAGGACAACCCAGCAACAAGAAACGGAGCCGCACCCACATGGCCACCCTCTCCGTCGCAGCGATCCTCGCCGAGAACGCCCGGCGCCGCCCCGACAAGACCGCGCTCGTCGAGGGCGACCTGCGCCTGACCTTCGCCGAGGTGTGGCAGCGGGCCCGCGCCCAGGCCGGCGCCCTCACCGGGCTGGGCGTCCGCCCCGGGGACCGCGTCGCGCTGATGGCGCCCAACACGGCCGAGTTCCCGGCGGCGTACTACGCGATCGCCGCGGCCGGCGGGGTCGTCGTCCCCGTCCATCTGCTGCTGTCCGCGCCGGAGGTCGAGCACGTCCTTCGGGACAGCGGTGCCACGCTGCTGCTGTGCCACCCGGCGCAGGCCGAGACCGGCACGGCCGCCGCGCGGGCCGCCGGGGTGCGGGTGGTCACGCTGGGCGCCGAGTTCGAGAAGCTCGCCGCGGACGCCGAGCCGCTGCCGTCGTACGTCACCCGGGGCGCCGACGACCCGGCGGTCGTCTTCTACACGAGCGGCACCACCGGAGTCCCCAAGGGCGCCGTGCTCAGCCACTTCAACCTGGTGATGAACGCGACCGTCAACGCCTTCGACTCCAACGACATCCGACCCGACGACATCGCGCTCGGCGCGCTGCCGCTGTTCCACGCCTTCGGGCAGACCGTGTCGATGAACTCGACCTGGCGGGCGGGCGCGACGCTCGTGCTGCTGCCCCGCTTCGACGCGGCCCGCGCGATCGAGCTGATGGTGAAGGAGAAGGTCAACACCTTCCACGGGGTGCCGACGATGTACGTCGCGCTGGCCGCCGCGGCGGCCGACGCGGACGCGCTGCCCGAGCTGCGCGTGTGCATCTCCGGCGGTGCCTCGCTGCCCGTCGCGGTGCTGGACCGCTTCGAGGCGGCGTTCGGCGCGACGATCCACGAGGGCTACGGCCTGTCCGAGACGTCACCGACGGCGACGGTGAACCAGCCGTGGTTCGGCACCCGGCCCGGCACCATCGGTCACCCCCTGTGGGGCGTGGACGTGGAGATCGCCCGCGCCGACGTCGAGGACGGCGTCGAATTGCTGCCGCCGGGCGAGCTCGGCGAGGTCGTGATCCGGGGCCACAACGTCTTCTCCGGGTACCTGGGCCGCCCCGAGGCCACCGCCGAGGCGCTCGTGGACGGCTGGTTCCGCACCGGCGACCTCGGCACCAAGGACGACGAGGGCTTCCTCAGGATCGTCGACCGCAAGAAGGACGTCATCATCCGCGGCGGCTTCAACGTCTACCCGCGGGAGGTCGAGGAGGTCCTGGCCCGCCACCCGGACGTCGCGCAGGTCGCCGTCATCGGCCTGCCCGACGAACTGCACGGCGAGGAGGTGTGCGCCGTGATCGTGCCGGCCCCCGGCGCGGCCCCGGACACCGCCGGGATCACCGCGTGGTCCAAGGAACACCTGGGCCGGCACAAGTACCCGCGGCGTGTGGAACTCACGGACGCCCTGCCGCTCGGCCCGAGCATGAAGGTGCTGAAGCGGGAACTGCGGGCCCGGTACGGCGGATAGCGCGCCGGGTACCGGGCGGCGACCGGGGTCACCTGGCGAGACGCTCCTCACCGGCACCGGTGGGTGGGCATAGCATCGGTCTCCGCATGGACACGATGACACTCTGGCACGTCACCGGCTGGGAGTTCGCGGCGCTCGCCCTCGCCGCCCTGCTCGTCGGCTTCTCCAAGACCGCCGTGAGCGGCGCCAACACGGTCAGCCTCGCCGTCTTCGCCGCGGTGCTGCCCGCCCGCGCGTCGACCGGCGTGCTGCTGCCGGTACTCATCGCCGGGGACGTCCTCGCCGTCCTCACCTACCGCCGGCACGCCCACTGGCCGACGCTGTGGCGGCTGTTCCCGGCGGTCGCCGCGGGCGTCGTCGTCGGCACGGTGTTCCTGATGTGGGCGGACGACCGGATCGTCCGCACGTCCATCGGGGCGATCCTGCTGGTGATGGCCGGGGTGACCGTGTGGCGGCGGCGCACCGCGGACGCGGAGGCGGAACCGGAGCCGGTCACGAGCCGTGCGGGCCGCCTCAAGGCCCGCTCGTACGGCGTGATGGGCGGCTTCACCACGATGGTCGCCAACGCGGGCGGCCCGGTGATGTCGATGTACCTGCTCTCCG
>NZ_JARVKW010000088.1 GCF_029813775.1 Streptomyces sp. DH24
CGGTGCAGGTGGAGAAGTCCAGCAGGCCCTTCCAGGAGAACTGCTCGACCTGCGAGACACCGAACACGTCGTCGTCACCGGGATCGGTGAAGTCGATCGGCTTCCCGCCCGACGTCATCGGCAACAGAGCGCCCAGCGCCGTCGAGCCGTCCGCGTTCCGCTTGAACCAGATGTTCGGGAACCCGAGGAACCGGTGCCAGGCCACACCCATGTTCGTGTTCAGCGAGACCACGATCATCCAGATGAACGACGTGCTGACCTTCAGACCGGCGAAGAAGAAGACGAGGTTGTGCAGCGTCGACTCGCTCATCCCGCCGAACCAGTCGACCAGCGGGTAGGTGATGAAGTACGAGGCCTGGTAGTGGTCGACGTGGTGCAGCGCGCCCTCCAGGGCGTGCAGCACCACGATGCAGGTCCCCACGATGACGATGACCGTCTCGACGAAATACGCCTGGCCCGTCTTCGACCCCGCGAACCGCGACTTGCGTCCCGGACCCGAGGGCCGGTTCAGCTGACGGATGACGATCAGGGTCACGATGCCCAGCGCCGTCGTCGTCCCCAGGAACTCGACCATCATGTTGTAGGGCGGGAAGTGCCCCAGGAACGGCAGCACCCAGTCCGGCTCGAAGAGCTGACCGGTGGCATTGACGATCGTCAGCAGCAGCGTATAGAAGCCCACTGCCACGAACCAGTGCGCCGCCCCGACGACACCCCAGCGGTTCATCCGGGTGTGGACGATGAACTCCTTGGCCAGCGTGAGACTGCGCTGATAGGGGTTGTTCGTCCGCAGCCCCTCGGGAACGGGCTGACCGAGCCGCACGAAGCGGTAGATCTGCGCCGTGGCCCGGCAGAACAGCGCGAGGCCGATCACGATTAAGACCAGCGACACGACGATCGCGGCGAGTTGCATGAGTGGGCTCCTCGAACCGAGCTCAATTACTAAGCGGTAACTTAATTCAGTTCGTCTGAGACTACCCACTTATTGCGCCACCCTGCAGCCACGCGCGCGGTGATCTACGCCGCTGAGGCATGCCTTGGCCGAGCACCCGGGGCCATACGCCCGCCTGCACCGGCTCGACGGAACAGGGGCCGGGTGATGTCCACCCGGCCCCTGCCCCCGGAGCCCTCCCCCGAAGTCCCCCTGAAGTCTCCTGAAATGCCCCCGAAGGCCCCAAAGGACCTTGCAGTTCCTTGCAGTTCCTTGCGGGGCCTTGGACGCCCGCCCCTCACACGTCAGTTCGCGGGTATCGGGCGCCCTCTGACCGCGCGCTCGGCGGAGAGCGCGACCGTGGCGGGCATCTGCTGCTCCGCCACGAGCGGCGTCTCCGGCGCGGCCATCAGGATCGACTGCTGGAGCCGGCGCAGCCGCGCGGAGGGCTCCAGGCCCAGGTCCCGTACGAGGGTGCCGCGCAGCCGGTGGTAGACGTCGAGGGCCTCGCCGCGCCGCCCCGAGCGGTGCAGCGCCAGCATGAACTGGGCGTGCAGGTTCTCGTGGGCGCGGTAACGTCTCGTCAGCACCGTCAGTTCCGCGAGCAGTTCGCGGTGGCGGCCGAGCCGCAGGTCCGCCTCGATGCGCTGGTCGAGGGCGCACAGCCGGCTCTCCTCCAGCCGCTGGGCCTCCATCTCCAGCTGCGCACCGGTCTGCACGTCGGCGAAGGCCGACCCGCTCCACAGGGCGAGCGCCTCGCGCAGCAGACGCGAGGCCCCCTGGAAGTCCCCCGCGTCGATCGCGCGGTAGCCCATGCCCGAAAGCCGTTCGAACTCCCGGACATCGCTGGTCCCGCCGTTGGAGACGAGCATGTAACCGCCGGGCGAGGTGACCAGGACGTCCTTGGCGCTGCGCCGCGGGGTGGCGTCGGGCTCGGCGGGCGTGTCTCTCTCCAGCGCGAGCGTGATGAGGTCCCGCAGCTGCAGGACGTAGGTCTGCAGCGTGGTGCGCGCGCTGCGCGGCGGCTGTCCCGCCCACAGTTCCTCGATGAGAGCGGAGACCGGCACCACCCGGTCGGCGTGCAGCGCCAGAAGGGCGAGCACCTGCCGGGGCTTCGGTGCAGTGGGGGCGACGGACACCCCGTTCTCCCTGACGTCCAATACGCCCAGTACGTCGATCTGCACGCCGCTGCCCCCTAGATGAGTGTGCTGTTATCCGGCACCTCACGAGTACAAAACAGGCCGGACGGTTTGTCAATAGCAAACCAGTTGCGCTGTTTTGCTGCACGGTACAGCGGCGCCCGCGTGGCCTCCTCGCACGCCACCTCTGACATGCATATTTGCACGAACTGGGGTCGCGGGCCCGCGAATACGTGCGCAGGAGCCCGTGGACCCCTGCGCAGGAAACGTCTCTGACAAACGGGCAACCTTGCGGGCACGGCAGACGATCCAGGACGAGGTAACAGACCTCTCGCGCGGTTTGACGTCGCTGCGGCCCGACTGCCGGGTTACTGGGGCGGGTTGCCGTGCTTGCGGGAGGGCAGGTCGGCGTGTTTGGTCTGGAGCATGGCCAGGGAGCGGATGAGGACTTCGCGGGTTTCGGCGGGGTCGATGACGTCGTCGACGAGG
>NZ_JARVKW010000089.1 GCF_029813775.1 Streptomyces sp. DH24
GCCGGTGGCCAACAAGTACGCCTACGTCCTGGACGGTCGTTTGCGTCCGGTCCCGGCCGGGGTGATCGGCGAGGTCTATCTCGCCGGCGACGGCCTCGCCCACGGTTATCTGGCGCAGCCCGGCACCACCGCGACCCGGTTCGTCCCCAACCCGTACGGGGGCGCGGGCAGCCGTCTCTACCGCACCGGTGACCTCGCGCACTGGGACCGTGACGGCCACCTCCACTACGCCGGTCGCACCGACGGCCAGGTCAAGATCCGTGGCTTCCGCATCGAACCCACCGAGATCGAGACCGTACTGACCACCCACCCCCACCTCACCCAGGCCGTCGTCCTGGCCACCGACCACCTGACCGCCTATGTGACGGCCGTGCCCGGTGCCTCCGTGAGCCCCGCCGCCCTGCGCGCCTGGTCGCGGGAGCGGCTGCCCGACCACATGGTCCCCACACACTTCGCGGTCCTGGACCGGCTGCCGCTCACCCTCAACGGGAAACTCGACAAGCGGGCCCTGCCGCCCGTGGAGACACCCCTGGAGAGCGGCGGCCGGGCACCGCGCACCGAACTCGAAGAACTCCTGAGAACCCTGGTCGGCGAGGTACTGGGCTCGGCCGCACCGCTGTCCATCGACGACGGCTTCTTCGAACACGGCGGGCACTCCCTGCTCGCCGCCCGCCTCATCAACCGCGTCACGGCCACGTTCGGCGTCACCCTCACCCTCCGCGACATCTTCCAGCACCCCACCCCGGCCGCCCTCGCCCGGCGCATCACGGAGGCGTCCGGCCGCCCGGCGCTGCCACCGCCGGCCCGCGCCGCCGTACGCCCCGAGCGGCTGCCGCTGTCCCACGCGCAGCAGCAACTGTGGCTCATGGCGGGCCTGCGGGGCCCGGACACCGCCTACAACGTGCCGATGGCGGTGCGGCTGACCGGCGGCGACGTGGACACGGCGGCACTGAGGGCGGCCGTCGGCGACCTGGTCCGGCGGCACGCACCGCTGCGGACCCGCTTCGCCACCGCCGACGGACAGCCCCATCAGGTCGTCACGCCGGCCGAGGAGGCCGCTGCCGACGTGTTCTTCGAAGTCCGCGAGGTGACACCGGAAGCGGCGCAGACCGAGCTGCTCGCCGCGGCCCGGCACCCCTTCGACCTGGCCACCGAGCACCCGCTGCGGGTCACCCTGCTCCGCGAGGGCGACGGGCGGTCCACACTGCTGGTCCTGCTGCACCACATCGCCACCGACGGCCAGTCGCTGCGGCCCTTGTTCGCCGACCTGTCCGCCGCCTACGCCGCCCGGCTGGCCGGCCGGGCTCCCGACCGGGAGCCGCTGCCACTGGAGTACGCCGACTACGCGCTCTGGCAGCGCCCGGCGCTGACGGGCGGGGTCCTCGACGAGCAACTGGCGTACTGGCGCGGCGCGCTGGCGGGTCTGCCCGAGGAGCTGGGCCTGGTGACGGACCGGCCCCGGCCGGCGGTCCCCGGACGCAGCGGCGGAGCGGTCCGCCTGGACTTCGGCCGCGACCTGCACAAACGCGTGCTGGGGCTGGCGCGCGCCGAGCGGTGCACGCCGTTCATGGTGCTCCAGGCGGCGCTGGCGGCGACGCTCACCCGGCTGGGCGCCGGTACGGACGTGCCGCTCGGCTCGCCCGTCGCGGGGCGCCCCGACGAGGCGCTCACGGACCTGGTGGGCTTCTTCGTCAACACGGTCGTGCTGCGGACGGACACCTCGGGCGACCCCGCGTTCCGGGACCTGCTGGCCCGTGTCCGCGCGGCGGACCTGGACGCATTCGCCCACCAGGACGCCCCGTTCGACCTCGTCGTGGAAGCCGTGAACCCGGCGCGTTCGCCTGCCAGGCACCCCCTGTTCCAGGTCTGCCTGGCCCTGGAGCAGGGACCGGCGGCGGCCCCGGACTTCCCCGGCCTGCGGTCCGGGCCCGCGGAGCCGCTGGCCACCGGGGCGGTCAAGTTCGACCTGGAGTTCCTGCTCACCGCCGACGAGGACACCGGGCTGACCGGGGCGGTGCTCTACAGCTCCGACCTGTACGACCGGGAGACCGTCGAGCACATGGTGCGCATGCTGGAACGGGTCCTGGAACACGCGGTGACCGCCCCGGAAGTCCCCCTCTCGGAACTGGAACTGCTCGACGGGGCGGACCTGCGGCGGGTGTTGGGGGAGTGGGCCGGTGGTGCGGTGCCGGTGGCGGGTGTGCCGGTGTTGTCGGCGCGGTTCGAGGAGCGGGCGCGGTTGCGGCCGGATGCGGTGGCGGTTGTGGCCGGCGGTGAGTCGGTGTCGTACGGGGAGGTCAACGCGCGTGCGAATCGGCTGGCGCGGCATCTTCGTGGCCGGGGTGTGGGGCGTGGCGATCTGGTGGGTGTTCTGCTGGACCGGGGGGTGGAGTTCGCGG
>NZ_JARVKW010000008.1 GCF_029813775.1 Streptomyces sp. DH24
CTCACCCTGAGTAATCAGCCGGTGACCTCTGTCGCGAGGTCACCGGCTGATTACTCAGGGTGAGTGACGGGACTCGAACCCGCGGCATCCTGGACCACAACCAGGTGCTCTACCAGCTGAGCTACACCCACCATGACCGGCGTGGGAGTCAGTTGCTTCTCCGACCGGCCGAGAAAAAGTGTACAGGGTCCGAAGGGGTGCTCGCGCACGACTTTCGCGGCGCCCCTCCGGGTGGCCCCGGTGTGGCTACTGAGCAGGCAAGACGTGCTTCGCGGCGATCGTCTTGGCGGTGTCCGAGTCCGGTCCGGGCTGGGGTACGAACACGGCCTCGCGGTAGTAGCGCAGCTCCGCGATGGACTCGCGGATGTCGACGAGGGCGCGGTGGTTGCCGTTCTTCTCGGGGCTGTTGAAGTACGCCCTCGGGTACCAGCGCCGGGCCAGCTCCTTGACCGACGACACGTCCACGATCCGGTAGTGCAGGTAGCTCTCCAGCGTGGGCATGTCCCGCAGCAGGAAGCCGCGGTCGGTGCCGACCGAGTTGCCGCACAGCGGGGCCTTGCCCGGTTCCTTCACGTACTCCTTGATGTACGCGAGGACGCGCTCCTCGGCGTCCGCCAGCGTCGTGCCCCCGGGAAGCTCGTCGAGCAGCCCGGACGCGGTGTGCATCTGACGCACCACCTCCGGCATCGTCTCCAGCGCCTCGTCCGGCGGGCGGATGACGATGTCCACGCCCTCGCCGAGCACGTTCAGTTCCGAGTCGGTGACGAGTGCGGCCACCTCGATGAGCGCGTCGTCGGACAGCGAGAGGCCGGTCATCTCGCAGTCGATCCACACCATGCGATCGTTCATGGGGCAACCCTACGGCCCGGCAGGACGGCTTGGTGATGCCCGTACGGAGCCGGCGGCCCTGCGCACGGCGAGGGCCCGCGGGGAGGCGTGCTCCCCGCGGGCCCTCGGGCGCGCATCGTGTCCGTCACATACCGCTGCGCTGCCCCGGCAGGCTCGCCCGGCTCGGCACGTAGGCCTCGCGGGCGTGGTCGGCCGGCGCCGACAGGGACGCCGAGGACCCTATGGCGCTCGCCGCCGCGCGCCGGGACTGCATCGGGACCGGGTTCTCCGGGTGGCCGCCGGAGTTCCCCGCCGGGCCCGGGGCGCCGGACTGGCCGCCGTGACCGGAGTGGCCGGGCTGGCCCACCGGGGCCGGCTGGCCGGACTGCCCGGGCGAGTGCGAGCCGGTGTCGGCGTCCGGCTGCCGCTCGCCCTGCGGCCGGCGGGCCCGGTACGCCGCCCGGTAGGCGGCGGGGGAGGACCCGAGCTGGCGGCGGAAGTGGCCGCGCAGTGCCACCGGCGAGCGGAAGCCGCAGCGCCCCGCGACCTCGTCGACCGAATAGTCCGACGTCTCCAGCAGCCGCTGCGCCTGAAGCACCCGCTGGGTGATCAGCCACTGCAGCGGGGCGGAGCCCGTCAGCGAGCGGAAGCGGCGGTCGAACGTACGACGGCTCATGTACGCGCGTGCCGCGAGCGTCTCCACGTCGAACTGCTCGTGGAGGTGTTCCAGTGCCCAGGCGACGACCTCGGCGAGCGGGTCGGCGCCGATCTCCTCCGGTAAAGACCTGTCGAGATAGCGCTCCTGGCCGCCGCTGCGGCGCGGCGGGACCACCAGGCGGCGGGCCAGCGCGCCGGCCGCCTCGTTGCCGTGGTCCGTGCGCACGATGTGCAGGCACAGGTCGATCCCGGCGGCCGTACCGGCCGAGGTGAGCACGTCGCCGTCGTCGACGAACAGTTCACGCGGGTCGACGTGCACCGACGGATAGCGCTTGGCCAGCGTCGGCGCGTACATCCAGTGTGTGGTCGCGGGACGGCCGTCCAGCAGGCCCGCCGCCGCGAGGACGAAGGCGCCGGTGCACAGTCCGACTATGCGCGCGCCCTCCTCGTGTGCCCGGCGGAGCGCGTCGAGCGCTTCCTCCGGTGGCGGTGAGGTGATCGAGCGCCAGGCCGGCACCACGACGGTGCCCGCCCGGGAGATCGCCTCCAGGCCATGCGGTGCGGTGAGTTCCAGGCCCCCTGTGGTCCGCAGCGGGCCGTCCTCTCCCGCGCACACCAGCAGTCGGTAGCGCGGTACGCCGGCGTCCTGGCGGTCGATACCGAACACCGACAGTGGTATGGAACTCTCGAAGATGGGACCGCCGCTGAACAGCAGCACCGCGACGATCTCCTTGCGGCGTCGCCCGGACAATTTCCGGGCCGCGGCTTCCGGCGCGGCAGTGGAGTCGTGGCTCATACTGCTAAGCCCCCCTCGGTGGTCGCGGCTCCTCGGTTGTGTCGCTCCTGCACGTTTCCCCTCGGTCCTGCACGAGTCCCCCGCCGTAGACAGTCAAGATCGAATCTACTGTGTCGCGTGGTGCCGACGTGACCCAGTTCAGCACCGGGTGCATTGTCGACATGGCAACTTGGCGTGAAGCATTCGATCACGAAGCGTTGCACTCGCGGGGCGTGCAGGGAAGTGCGCCTTGTCGCAGTGGCCAATCCGCGTAGGGTGCGCGGGGCCCCGGGGACCCTTTCCGTGCAGGTGGAACGGGGGTTGGGAGGTGCCCGTGGCAGGGGATGTGTGCATTCCAGAAGTTGGCCGAAAACGAGCGCTCAGTTGAATGGAAACCGGTCAACCGGCCGGTGTGCGCCCCTCAGTGTGCCTCCTGTCGTCGCGCGCGCCCCGCTCGGACCGGCGCAGCAGGACGCGGCAGACGCCCGTGACGGCCGCGAGTCCGAGCGCCGTGCCCGCGGCGCCGGCCAGGGACGTGCCGTACCAGACCAGGACGACCGGGACGAGCAGGCAGCTGAAGGCCGCCCAGCGGACCACGTCGCTCGCGGTGTCCTGCCGGCGCCCGGGGCGGGGCCGTTGGGCCGCGCGCGGTGCCTCGGAGGGGTGACGGGGTCCGGACATGCGTACTCCCTGGGGCGTGGCTCACGGAGTTCAACGCATGTGCGTTCGGTCGGTCACTGTGCGCCCCGCCCGTATGGCACACGCGAGTGAATCCCGTGCAAACCGGCTGTACGGGGCAGCAACCATTGCGTGACGGGCGCCCCCTCGTGCATGCTCCCTGGAACCCGCCCGGAGCCTGCGCGGGATCTGGGAGAAGGAGGAGTGGCGCCGTACCCTTGGGGGTATGGGGTTGGGAAGATGATTCCCGGACACAGCTCCGCCGCGCAGCGCTCGTCCCACCCATAAAGGATCAAAACGCCGAGACAGCCATGGCCGGTCACGAATTCTTCGAACCCGCGGACCGCAAGCGGCCGGTCGCCGACCCCACGGCGGCCGATCCCCTGGCGGCGGAAGAGTCACGTCACTCTTGTGATCCAGCCTTCAAGCACGGCGTGGTCGTCGGCTTCGACGGCTCCACCTCCAGCGAGCGCGCCCTGGCGTACGCGATCGGCATGGCGCATCGTTCCCGCGCGGGTCTGATCATCGTCCACGTCGCCAACCGGCTGCCCACCACGGTGTGGGCGGGCTGCGAGCCGCCCGTCTTCGTCGACGTGCCGGACCACCGCACCGAGGTGCTGGGTCTGGAGCTCGCCTGCGCGGAGTATCTGGCCGAGGTGCCCTGGATTCTGGTCGAGCGTGGCGGGGACATCTGTCACGAGCTGGAAGAGGTGGGGCGGGAGTACGAGGCGGACGCGATCGTCGTGGGCTCCACGCACGGCATCGTGGGACGCATCTTCGGCTCCGTCGCCGGCCGCCTGGCCAAGCGGGCGAAGCGGCCCGTCGTCGTCATTCCGTAGCGATTTCCCCCGGTCCGCAGCGAGTTGGCCGCCGGAATCGTCAACTCCCTTTGCCGCTCCGCGTGGACGCGTGAACCTACTCGTGCGTAGCGCGTGTTTGTGCCCTTGTGAAGGGCATATACCGGCTACGGCGTTTCCGCGGGACGCGACCGTCCGGGGTGTGACGGCCCGGGACGACCGCGCGGGCCGGAGCGGCTTGCCCCTCCGGCGACATGACGGACCCCCACGTGCGGGTGGCACACGTGGGGGCCCGTTTCGTTGTGCGGCCGGTACGTCCGGTGCGGTCGGTGCGGCTACTCCACCGTGACCGACTTGGCGAGGTTCCTCGGCTTGTCGATGTCCCGGCCCAGGGCCAGCGCCGTGTGGTAGGCGAGGAGTTGGAGGGGGATGCCCATCAGGATCGGGTCCAGTTCGTCCTCGTTCTTCGGGACGACGATCGTGTGATCGGCCTTCTCCTGGTCCTGGTGGGCGACCGCGAGGATACGGCCGCTGCGGGCCTTGATCTCCTCCATCGCGGCGCGGTTCTTCTCCAGCAGGTCGTCGTCCGGGACGATCGCGACCGTCGGCAGCGCGGGCTCGATCAGGGCGAGCGGGCCGTGCTTGAGCTCGGAGGCCGGGTAGGCCTCGGCGTGGATGTACGAGACCTCCTTGAGCTTCAGGGAGGCCTCGCGGGCGACCGGGTAGCCCCGGACGCGGCCGATGAAGAGCATCGAGCGGGCCTCGGCGAACTGCAGGGCCAGCTTCTTGACCTCCTCCTCCCGCTCCATGACCTCGGCGATCTGCGCCGGCAGCTTCCGCAGGCCCTCGATGATCCGCTTGCCGTCCCGGACGGACAGGTCACGGGTGCGGCCGAGGTGCAGGGCGAGCAGGGCGAAGGCCACCGTGGTGTTCGTGAAGCACTTGGTGGAGACGACGCAGACCTCGGGGCCCGCGTGCACGTAGATGCCGCCGTCCGCCTCGCGGGCGATCGCGGAGCCGACCACGTTGACCACGCCGAGGACCCGCGCGCCCTTGCGCTTCAGCTCCTGCACGGCCGCCAGCACGTCGTACGTCTCGCCGGACTGCGAGACCGCGATGTACAGGGTGTCGGGGTCCACGACCGCGTTGCGGTAGCGGAACTCGGAGGCCGGCTCGGCGTCGGCGGGGATGCGGGCCAGCTCCTCGATCATCTGGGCGCCGATCATGCCCGCGTGGTACGAGGTGCCGCAGCCGAGGATCTTCACGCGGCGGATCTGGCGCGCCTCGCGGGCGTCCAGGTTGAGGCCGCCGAGGTGCACGGTGGAGAAGCGGTCGTCGATGCGGCCGCGCAGCACGCGGTCCACGGCCTCGGCCTGCTCGTGGATCTCCTTGTGCATGTAGGTGTCGTGGCCGCCCATGTCGTAGGAGGCCGCCTCCCACTCCACGGTGGTCGGCTCGGCGGTGGTGCGGGTGCCCTCGGTGGTGTAGGTGCGGAAGTCGTCGGCCTTGAGGGTGGCCATCTCGCCGTCGTCCAGGGTGACGACCTGGCGGGTGTGGGCGACCAGCGCGGCGATGTCCGAGGCGACGAACATCTCCTTCTCGCCGATGCCGAGGACGACCGGCGAGCCGTTGCGGGCGACGACGATCCGGTCCGGGAAGTCGGCGTGCAGCACGGCGATGCCGTACGTGCCCTCGATGAGGCGGACGGTCTCGCGGACCTTGTCCTCCAGCTTCTCCGCCGTCGAGCGGGCGATGAGGTGGACGAGGACCTCGGTGTCGGTCTCGGACAGGAACTCGACGCCGTCCGCCTCCAGCTTGCGGCGCAGGTCGGAGGCGTTGTCGATGATGCCGTTGTGGACGACGGCGACCTTGCCGTCGGCGTCCAGGTGCGGGTGGGCGTTCACGTCGGAGGGGGCGCCGTGCGTGGCCCAGCGGGTGTGGGCGATGCCGGTGGTGCCCTTGAAGCGCGCCGGGACCTTGGCCTCCAGGTCACGGACCCGGCCCTTGGCCTTCACCATCTTCAGACCGGTCGCCTTCGGGGACGTCACGACGATGCCCGCCGAGTCGTAGCCCCGGTACTCCAGCCGCTGCAGGCCCTCCAGCAGCAGTGGAGCGACGTCACGCTTGCCGATGTATCCGACGATTCCGCACATGTATGGGTGTTCCTAGCCGTAGACGATGCGCCGCAGCTGCCTGAGCGAGAGCTCGGGCGGGGCCACCGCGCGGTATGTGAGATCCGCCGCGATCCGTTCGAAGATCTCCGCGTTCACCAGGCCCTGCGCCTGGAGTTCGCGGTGGCGGCGACGGACGTACTCCTCGGTCGTCTCGTCGAAGTAGGCGAGCACGTCCTGGATCACCCGTAGTGCCTCGCCCCGGCTCAGGGGCGTGGACCGCGTCAGATGATCAACCAGTTCGTCGTGCACCCGGTAGATCCTGGGGTACCGAAGACGCTTTCGCAAGAAATCTGCCCGATTCCGGGCAGCGGTGCTGTTGCGTACGGGGCATCGACGTCCACGGTGTTCTGCGGGAGAGTGGTCTCTACCAATTTCCGAAGGGAGCACAGGTGACACGGCACCACAGATCGACTCCCCGCATAACCCGACTGCTCGGCTCGCTGCTGCTGGTGGCGGCGGCCGGGGCTTTCTCCGTCGGAGCCGCCCCGGCCCCGAAGGCCGCCCCCACCCCGCTGGACCGCGTCGTCCCGGCCCCGGCCACCGCCGAGCCCGGCGGATCCCCGTACCGCATCACCGCCGGCACGCACATCCGCGCCGGATCCGGTGAGGCCCGGCGCGTCGGCGAATACCTCGCGGACATCCTGCGGCCCTCGACCGGCTACCGCCTGCCGGTCACCGACAGCGGCAGCGGCGGCATCCAACTGCGCCTGGCGAAGGGACCGTTCGGCGAGGAGGGCTACCGCCTCGACAGCGGCCGCTCGGGCGTCACCATCACCGCGCGCGAGCCCGCCGGCCTCTTCCACGGCGTCCAGACCCTGCGCCAGCTCCTCCCGGCCGCCGTCGAGAAGGACTCCGAGCAGCCCGGCCCCTGGCTGGTCGCGGGCGGCACCATCCGCGACACCCCGCGCTTCGGCTGGCGCGGCGCCATGCTCGACGTCTCCCGGCACTTCTTCACCGTCGACGAGGTCAAGCGCTACATCGACCAGCTGGCGCTCTACAAGATCAACAAGCTGCATCTGCACCTCAGCGACGACCAGGGCTGGCGCATCGCCATCGACTCCTGGCCGAACCTGGCGACGTACGGCGGCTCGACCGAGGTCGGCGGCGGTCCCGGCGGCCACTACACGAAGGACGAGTACAAGGAGATCGTCCGGTACGCCTCCTCCCGCTTCCTGGAGGTCGTCCCGGAGATCGACATGCCGGGGCACACCAACGCGGCGCTCGCCTCCTACGCCGAGCTGAACTGCGACGGTGTCGCACCCCCGCTGTACACCGGCATCCGCGTCGGCTTCAGCTCGCTGTGCGTCGGCAAGGAGGTCACGTACGACTTCGTGGACGACGTGGTGCGCGAGATCGCCGAGCTCACACCCGGCAGGTACTTCCACATCGGCGGCGACGAGGCCCACTCCACGCCGCACGCCGACTACGTGAAGTTCATGGACCGCGTGCAGCCGGTCGTCGCCAAGTACGGCAAGACGGTGATCGGCTGGCACCAGCTGACCGGCGCCACCCCGGCGAAGGGCGCCCTCGCCCAGTACTGGGGCGTGGACGCCAGCAGCGCCGCCGAGAAGGCACGGGTCGCCGAGGCCGCGCGGAACGGGACGGGACTGATCCTCTCCCCGGCCGACCGGGTCTACCTCGACATGAAGTACGACAGGAACACCCCGCTCGGGCTGTCCTGGGCGGGCTACGTCGAGGTGCAGCGGTCCTACGACTGGGACCCGGGCGCCTATCTGCCGGGCGCGCCCGCCTCGGCGATCCGCGGTGTCGAGGCGCCGCTGTGGACGGAGACGATAGAGAACTCCGGTCACATAGAGGTCATGGCCTTCCCGCGGCTGCCCGGCGTCGCCGAACTGGGCTGGTCGCCGGCCGCCACGCACGACTGGGAGGCCTACAAGGTGCGGCTCGCGGCGCAGGGGCCGCGCTGGGACGCCCTGGGGATCGGCTACCACCGGTCGCCGCAGGTGCCCTGGCCCGCGGGCTGACGCGCCGACGGGCGCCCCGGAGGACCGTCTCCGGGGCGCCCGCCCGTCCGTGGGGACCGGACTACAGCCCCGCGAGGGGGTTCTTCAGGGTGCCGACGAGCTGGAGCGCGCCGGACGGATCCGCGAGGTCCACCATCTGCTTGTTGTCGCGCAGCTGGAGCCGGTTGAGGCAGGACAGCGCGAACTCCTCGGCGAACATGTCGAACCGCTCGAACCTGTCCGCGAGTTCCGGTACCGACGCCTGGTACTCGCGGGTGACCTCCGCGACCGTGCGCCAGAAGTCGTCCTCCTCCAGGATGCCCTCGGTCGCGAGGTTGGCGGCCAGGAAGCGGAAGAAGCAGTCGAAGACGTCCGTGAAGATGGACAGGAGCTTCTTGTCCTCGGGGACCTCCACGCGGATGCGTGCCACCTCCGGCGGCAGCACCGCGTCCGGGTCCATGACCGCGATCTCCTCGGCGATGTCCTTGTAGATCGCGCGCCGCACGACGCCGTCCTCCAGGACGAGGATGACGTTCTCGCCGTGCGGCATGTACACCAGGTCGTAGGCGTAGAAGCTGTGCAGCAGCGGCGTGAAGTAGGCCCGCAGGTAGTGCCGGAGCCACTCCGTCGGCGCGAGGCCGGACCGCTCGATCAGGGCGCCCGCGAACGACGCGCCGGTGTGGTCGACGTGGACCAGCGACGCCATGGTGGCGAGGGTCTCGCCGTCCCGCAGCGAGGACACCGGGCTCTCCCGCCACAGCGCGGCGAGCATCTTGCGGTACGGCGAGTAGCGGTCGGTGGCCTGCTCGTACTCCAGGTGCCGGTAGCCGACGGCCGCCCGCTCCCGGATGATCGTCAGGCCCGTCGACTTCAGCACCGGGTCGCCCTCGACGAGCTGGGCGAGCCAGTCGTTGATCGCCGGGGTGGCCTCCATGTAGGCGGCCGACAGCCCGCGCATGAAGCCCATGTTGAGGACGGACAGGGCCGTCTTCACGTAGTGCTTCTCGGGGTGCGAGGTGTTGAAGAAGGTCCGGATGGACTGCTGGGCCAGGTACTCGTCCTCGCCCTCGCCGAGGCAGACCAGGTGTCCGCGGGCGACCTCGGCGGCGAAGGTGACGGTCAGCTTGTTCCACCACTGCCAGGGGTGGACCGGGATGAACAGGTAGTCGGCCGGGTCCAGGCCCCTGTCGCGCAGCACGCCGTGGAAGCGGTCCACGGTCGCCTCGCCGAGCTCCTGGCGCACGAAGGACTCGTACTCGATGCCGACGCCGGCGGTGAACGCCGCCCGTGAGCGGTGCGCGGCCAGCCACACCAGCCGGACGGGGCTCGCGGTCTCGGGCGCGTACGACAGGTACTCGTGGATGCCGAAGCCGAGCCGTCCGTTGTTCGCGACGAAGCAGGGGTGGCCCTCGGTCATGCCCGTCTCGACGGCCTGGAAGTCGCTTCTCGCCAGCTCGGCGGAGGTGACCTGCGGCTTGGTGAGCTTGTAGCAGGTGCCGGACAGGGTGGAGGAGATCTCCTCCAGGTAGACCGGCAGGACCTCGTCGCTCAGGCCGAGGGTGCTTTTCAGCTCGATGAAGAAGTCCAGCGCGGCCAGGGGCAGTTCGGCGTCGCCCCGGTGGCGGGTGAGGGAGTCGGCGTCGACCTGCCAGTGGTCGAGGGCGCGGCGCACGGCGGCGAACCGGTACTCGGTCGCACCGTCGTCGGCGCGCACGACGTACCGGCCGCCCCCGGTCTCCTCGGGCGTGATGAGCCGCTCGTGGGCGAACTCGGCGAGTGCCTTGCGGATCAGCAGGCGGTTGGCCCGCTCCCAGCGTTCGGGGGAGAGGTGGGCCACGGCGTCGGCGAGGCTCATGCGGCCACCCCCGTCGCGGCGAGGAACCGCTCCCGGGTGCAGAAGCTCAGCAGCGCCTTCTTCTCGGGCTTCTGGATCTCGCGCTCGGGCACGAAGCCGACGGCCTCGTTCAGGGCGTGCACGGCCTTGTTGGCGACGTCCGGCTCGACGACGACGCGGGCGGTGGCCGGGTCCTCGAAGAGGCGCGCCATCACGGCGGTGATGACGGACCGGGTGAAGCCGTGCACGGGCGTGTCCGTCGGCGGCGTCAGGAAGTGCATGCCGACGTCCCCGGGCAGCGGCTCGTACAGGCCGACCAGCTCGCGGTGGGCCGGGTCGTAGCGCTCCATGAGGAACGCCGGTTCGCCGTCGAGCAGGCCCAGTTCGGCGTGGTGGTGCTCGTCGGCGGCTATCTCCATGTAGGCGCGTTCGACGTCCTGGAGCCTCGCGTCCTGCATCATCCAGAACGCGGCCTTCGGGTGGGTGACCCAGCCGTGCAGCAGCTCGCTGTCCTTCAGGGGGTCGACGGGGCGGAAGGTGAAGGTCATACGGAGAACTCCTGGAACGCGATCGTCTTCTCCACCGGGTAGTACTCGACGCCGAGCATTTCCCGGATGATGTAGCTGTTCCGGTAGGCGCCCATGCCCAGGTCGGGGCTGGTGACGCTGTGGGTGTGGACGCCGGCGTTCTGGAGGAAGACGCCCTTGCCGGTGACGTCGACGGCGTAGTTGCGGGCGACGTCGAAGTTGCCCTGTGAGTCGTAGACCAGCCGGTCTCTGACGGGCTTGAGGAACTCCGGCTCGACGTAGCGGTAGCCGGTGGCGAGGATCAGCCCGTCGGAGGTCAGCCGGAAGTCCTTCTCCTGCTCCTCCTGGCGGAAGGTCAGCTCGTAGCTGCCGTCCCGGTAACGGGCGTCGGTCAGCGCCGAGTTGGTGAGCAGGCGGGTGGGGACCGGGCCGCCGAGGTTCTTCTGGTAGAGCAGGTCGAAGATCTCGTTGATCAGGTCGCCGTCGATGCCCTTGAACAGGCCCTTCTGCTGGGCCGTGAGGCGGTAGCGGGTCTGCTCCGGCAGGGCGCGGTAGTAGTCGATGTACTCCGGGGAGGTCATCTCCAGGGTGAGCTTGGTGTACTCCAGCGGGAAGAACCGCGGGGAGCGGGTGACCCAGTTCAGCCGGTAGCCGTGGACGTCGATCTCGCTGAGCAGGTCGTAGTAGATCTCGGCGGCGGACTGGCCGCTGCCGACCAGCGTGATCGACTCCTTCTTCTGCAGCTCCGCCCTGTGCTGGACGTAGCGCGAGTTGTGGATGAAGTCGCCGGCCAGGCCCCGGCAGGCGTCCGGGACGTACGGCGGGGTGCCGGTGCCGAGGACCAGGTGGCGGGCGCGGTACGTCTCGTCGTCCCGTGTGCGGACCAGGTACAGCTCGTCCGCCTCGTCGTAGGTGACCTCGGTGACCGTGGTGCCGAAGCGGATGCTGGTCAGCTTGTTCGCGGCCCAGCGGCAGTAGTCGTCGTACTCGACGCGCAGCGGGTAGAAGTTCTCCCGGATGTAGAACGAGTACAGCCGGCCCTTCTCCTTCAGGTAGTTCAGGAAGGAGTACGGCGAGGTCGGGTCGGCGAGCGTGACCAGGTCCGACATGAACGGCGTCTGGAGGTGGGCGCCGTCCAGGAACATGCCCGCGTGCCACTCGAAGCCGGGCTTGGACTCCAGGAAGACGCCGTCGAGTTCGGCGATGGGGTCGGTCAGGCAGGCGAGACCGAGGTTGAAGGGTCCGAGCCCGATCCCCACGAAGTCGTAGGTCTTGTCGGTGGACGCGGCGGCTTCAGGAAGCGCGGTCAAGGGACTCTCCCAGGTACTGCTCGGCGTGGCCGGCGATCAGGTCGAGGACGGCGGCGATGTCGGACGCCTTGGTCTCGGGGTTGAGCAGGGTGAACTTCAGGTAGTGGCGGTCGGCCACCTTGGTGCCCGCGACCACGGCGTCGCCGGAGGCGAACAGGGCCTTGCGGGCGTACAGGTTGGCGCGGTCGATCTCGGCCGGGTCGGTGACCGCGGCGGGGATGTAGCGGAAGACGAGGGTGGACAGCGACGGTTCGACCACCACGTCGAAGCGCGGGTCGGCGGCGAGCAGTCGCCAGCCCTCCCGGGCCAGGTCGACGACCTCGTCGAAGAGTTCCCCGATGCCGTCGGCGCCCATCACGCGCAGCGTCATCCACAGCTTGAGCGCGTCGAAGCGGCGGGTGGTCTGCAGGGACTTGTCGACCTGGTTGGGAATACGTTCCTGCACCATGCGGCGCGGGTTGAGGTACTCCGCGTGGTAGGTGGCGTGCCGCAGGGTGGCGGCGTCGCGGACCAGTACGGCCGACGAACTGACCGGCTGGAAGAAGGACTTGTGGTAGTCGACGGTGACGGAGTCGGCGTGTTCGATGCCGGTCAGGCGGTCCCGGTACTTCAGGGAGGTGAGCAGCCCGCAGCCGTAGGCGGCGTCGACGTGCAGCCATGCGCCGAACTGCTGGCACAGCCCGGCGATCTCGGGCAGCGGGTCGATGGACCCGAAGTCGGTGGTGCCGGCGGTGGCGACGACCGCCATGGGCACGAGGCCGTCCTGGACGCAGCGCTCCAGCTCGTGGGCGAGCGCCACGGTCCGCATCCGCTTGTCCTGGTCGACGGGGACGACGACCACGGCGTCGGGGCCCAGGCCCAGCAGTTTCGCCGACTTCTTCACGCTGAAGTGGCTGACCTCGGAGGCGAAGACGCGCAGTTTCGCGAGGTCGCCGGTCTTGGCCTCCTCGCGGGCCAGCAGCAGCGCCTGGAGGTTGGACTGCGTGCCGCCGGAGGTGAACACGCCGTCGGCGGCCGGGCCGAGACCGATGCGGGCGGTCGTCCAGTCGATGAGCTTGCGTTCGATGAGGGTGCCGCCGGCCGACTGGTCCCAGGTGTCGAGGGAGGAGTTGACGGCGGACAGGACGGCCTCGCCGAGCACGGCCGGGATGACGACCGGGCAGTTGAGGTGGGCCAGGTAGCGGGGGTGGTGGAAGTAGACCGCGTCCCGGAGGTAGACCTCCTCCAGCTCGTCCAGCACGGCGGTGGTGTCGTGCAGCGGGCGGTCGAGGTCGATCTCGTCGATGCGGGGGGCGAGGGCGTCGACCGTGACGCCGGTGAACGGCCGCTCGGTGGTGGCGAGTTTGGCGGCCACCCGCTCGACCCCTTCGGTCACGGAGCGGCGGTAGAGCTCCGCGGTGGTGTCGTTGAGCAGGTGCGAGCGCATGTGGGAGTCCTCCGGTGGGGACGGTCCGTGAGGGACGGGGGAGTCAGAACTGCGGCTTCGGCTTAGGTTAGCCTAACCTAATTTATCCCGGGTGATCCACCGCCGCCCGTGACCACCGTCACGCCGGGCCCGGTCGCCGTGGCCGCACGCCGGCAACCGCCGTGCGCGAGGGGGTTGGGCCCTCGCGGAGACGGCGGTTGCTCTGCCCGGGGCGGGAGGCGGGAGTCAGGCCTCCTGCTCGCGCAGCTGTTCCTCGGTGAGCCCGTGGCGCCAGTAGCCCACGAACGTGACCCGGCGGCGGTCGAAGCCCCGCTCGCGCACGAAGTGCCGGCGCAGCTCCTTCACACAGCCGGACTCGCCGGCGATCCACACGTACGGCCGTTCGGCGGGCGGCAGTTCGGTGGCGCGGATCGCGAACAGGGCCATGGGGGAGCTCTGTTCGCAGGCCTCGTCGCGCACCAGCCAGGTGATCTCTGCGTCCGCCGCGGTCGTCACGTCCTGGATGTCACCGGCGTGCGGCACCTCCAGCCACACCCGGGCGCGGGTGCCGGCCGGCAGCGACTCGATGCCGGCCAGCGCGGCCGGTACGGCGGTCTCGTCGCCCCACATCACCACCAGGTCGGTGTCCGGCGGGGGGCGGAACCGGATCGCCCGGTTGTCCGCGACGGCCGGGCCGAGCACCAGCACCCGGTCACCCGCGGCGGCCCGCGCGGCCCACCGGGCGGCCGGTCCGGCCTGCGCCGCCGCGTCCGGTTCGACGCCGTGCAGCACGAAGTCGATGTCGATCTCGGCGGTGTGCCCGTCGGCGTCGGTGCGCAGCGCCCGCAGCGTGTACGAGCGCATCACCGCCCGCACGTCGTCCGGGAGTTCCCGCCAGCCCCGCCACCAGTCCTCGCCGAGTTCGACCGGCACCGCCGGCTCGCTCTGGCCGGGGTGCGGCAGGAACAGCGACAGCGACTGGTCGCGCCCGTCGGAGCGGAACGCGCGCAGGTCGGGCCCGGCGAAGGTGACCCGGAGCAGGGACGGGCCGAGCCGCCGCGTCCGTACGACCTGGAGGGAGAAGAAACGGAACGGGGCGGCTACGGCGGTGGTCATGTGTGCTCCTGAGTCCGTCGGTCGGGGGACGGGGTGGGGCGGGGCGGTCCGGCCGGGTGGGCCGGCGCCGGCGGGTCAGCCGACCTTCTTCGCCTTCTCCAGGGCCTCGGCGAGGTTCTCCAGCAGCGGCACGCACTTGTCGTACGACAGGATCGGCTCCGGGGAGCGCGGGATGACCTGGCCGGCCTTGACGGCGGGCAGCTTCTTCCAGGTGCCCTCGGTGATGTCGGCGGGCTGGATGGTCGAGGAGCGGTCGTCCATCATGATGATGTCGGCCGGGTACTTGTCGACGTTCTCCCAGCTGAGGCTCTCGAACCAGCCGCCGCCCTCGGCCTTGGCCTTCTCGGGCGGCTCGACGAAGTTCACGCCGAGGGACTTGAAGTACTCCAGGTCCAGGGAGAGGTTGGTGCCGGAGACGTAGAACAGCTGGTCGCTCGCGGAGCCGGCCAGCACCTTGATCTCCGGGCGGGCCTTGGCGGCGGCGCGCAGCCGGGCTGCGGCGTCGTCGAACCGCTTCTTCGCCTCGGTGACCTTGCTCGCCTTCACGTCCGCGCCGAGGGACTCGGCGAGTTCCAGCATGCGGCCGAGGGCCACGTCGAGCTTGCGGTCGTAGGCGGAGACGGCGACGCTCGGGGCCAGCTTCGCGATCTTGTCCGCGGACTCCTCCGGCACGTACCAGAGGGTGCCCGCGGCGTCGAAGGTGGTGGAGATCAGGACGTCCGGCGCGAGGGCGGCGTACTTCTCGACGTTGAACGAACCCCAGACGTTGCCGAGGATCGTGACCTTGCTGACGTCCATGTCGCCGGCCTGCACGTCCGGCTTGCCGTCCGAGGTCTTGGTGGGGCCGAAGACGCCCTTGACCTGGATGCCGTAGTCGTGCAGGGCGGCGCCGACGCCGGTGAAGGCGACGATGTCGGCGGGCACCTTGTCGAGCTCGACGGTCTTGCCGCGGTCGTCCTTGAACGACCAGGGGCCGGACTTGGCGGACGCCGTCCCGTCGCCGGAGCCACCGCTTTTCGCGTCGTCGTCGCCGCAGGCTGCGAGCACGGCACCGAGACCGAGGGCGCCGCCCGCGGCCAGGATGCCGCGGCGGGTGAGGTGGGAGGCTCTGGCAAGGGACATGATGTGGCTGCTTTCGAGCGGGGCGGAACGCCCGTCGGACAAGTCGAAGGTAGGTTAGCCTAACCTCATGTGATGTCCAGTGGTGGGGTCCGTCACAGCGCACCTGCCCGTGACCTCGCATCTTGCGGTGCGGCGCCCGCGCGGACTCCCGCGCGGCAACGGGCGGTCGGGCTCGGGGAGCGTCAACTTCCGGCCACTCCCGGCACGTTGGGAAGCGCCGAACGGCCGGCCCGCGCTCCGGAAAGCGCCGGCCGGCCGTTCGGTGTCGCCGGGTCAGGTCGTCAGGCCCAGTTCCCGCGCGATCAGCATCCGCTGGACCTCGCTCGTGCCCTCGCCGATCTCCAGGATCTTCGAGTCGCGCCACATGCGGGCCACCGGGTACTCGTTCATGAAGCCGTAGCCGCCGTGGATCTGGGTCGCCTCACGGGCGTTGTCGACGGCGACCGTGGAGGAGTAGAGCTTCGCCAGGGCCGCCTCCTTCTTGAAGGGCTCCCCGGCGACCAGGCGGCTCGCCGCGTCGCGCCAGGCGAGGCGGGCCGTGTGGGCCTTCATCTCCATGTCGGCGATCTTGAACTGGATCGCCTGGTTGGCACCGATCGGACGGCCGAAGGCGTGACGTTCCTTCGCGTACTTGACCGACTCGTCCACGCAGCCCTGCGCCAACCCCGTGGCCAGCGCCGCGATCGCGATGCGGCCCTCGTCCAGGATGCGCAGGAACTGCGCGTAGCCGCGGCCCTCCTCGCCCAGCAGGTTGGCCGCCGGCACGCGCACGTCCGAGAAGGACAGCTCCCGCGTGTCCGAGGCGTTCCAGCCGACCTTCGAGTACGGCGCGGCCACCGTGAAGCCCGGCGTGCCCGACGGGACGACGATGGCCGAGATGAGCGGCCTGCCGTCCGGCTTGCGGCCGGTGACCGCGGTGACGGTGACCAGGCCGGTGATGTCCGTGCCCGAGTTGGTGATGAAGCACTTCGTGCCGTTGACGACCCACTCGTTCGTCGTCTCGTCCAGCCGCGCCGTCGTGCGCGTCGCGCCCGCGTCCGAGCCGCCGTCCGGCTCCGTCAGGCCGAAGGCGCCCAGGATCTCGCCCGCGCACAGCCGCGGCAGCCACTCCCGCTTCTGCTCCTCGGTGCCGAACAGATGGATCGGCATGGCGCCCAGGGAGACACCGGCTTCGAGGGTGATGGCCACCGACGAGTCCACCCGGGCCAGTTCCTCCAGGGCGATGCCGAGCGCGAAGTAGTCGCCGCCCATGCCGCCGTACTCCTCCGGGAACGGCAGACCGAACAGGCCCATGCGGCCCATCTCCCGCACGATCTCGTACGGGAACTCGTGCCGCTCGTAGAAGTCGCCGATCTTCGGCGCGACGACGTCGTGTGCGAACTCCTCGACCGTCCGGCGGAGTTCTTCCAGTTCGGGGGAGAGCTTGTGGTCCATCGATCTCACTGCTCCTGGTGGGAGAGGGCACGGACTGTGCGGGACGGGCTGGGTCGGCCCAGTCGGTCGGCCATCCACGCGCTTGTGGCGACGAGACGGCCGAGGTCGACCCCGGTGTCGATGCCGAGGCCCCGCAGCATCCACACGAGGTCCTCGGTGGCGAGGTTGCCGGTCGCCGACCTGGCGTACGGGCAGCCGCCCAGGCCGCCCGCCGAGGCGTCGACGGTCGTGACACCCTGCTGGAGCGCCGCGAGGGTGTTGGCGAGCGCCTGGCCGTAGGTGTCGTGGAAGTGCACGCCGAGGACGTCGGCGGGGACCTCCGCCTCGGCCAGCGCGGTGAGGAGCGCCGCGACGTGGCCCGGGGTGGCCACGCCGATCGTGTCGCCCAGGCTCAGCTCGTCGCAGCCCATGGCGAGCAGCGTCCGGCAGACCCGCACGACCTGCGGGACGGGCACGGGCCCCTCCCAGGGGTCGCCGAAGCACATCGACAGATAGCCGCGCACGTGCAGGCCCTCCGCCTTCGCGCGGCCGACCACCGGCTCGAACATGGCGATCGCCTCGTCCACCGTGCGGTTCAGGTTGGCCTTCGCGAAGGACTCGGTGGCGCTGGCGAAGACGGCGACCCGGCGGGCGCCGAGGGACAGCGCGCGGTCCAGGCCGCGCTCGTTCGGCACCAGCACCGGCAGGGCCACCGGCAGACCGGCGACGAGCGGGTAGAGCTGCTCCGCGTCCGCCAGTTGGGGCACCCACTTGGGGTGCACGAAGCTGGTCGCCTCGACGGTCGTGAGCCCTACGTCGGCCAGGCGGCGGATGAACTCCGCCTTGACCTCCGTGGGGACGGTCTCCTTCTCGTTCTGCAGGCCGTCGCGCGGGCCCACCTCGTGGATCCGGACGCGGGCGGGCAGACCGTCCGCCCGCACGGTCATCGGGAGGCCCAGTCCGGGCGTGCTCATGGCTTCTCCTCCTGTGCCGGTGAGGCGTCCGCGGGCGCGATCACCGCGAGCACCTGGTCCATGGCGACCGTCGTGCCCGGCGTGACGTCCAGCTCGGCGACCGTGCCGGCGTGCGGGGCGGAGATGACGTGCTCCATCTTCATCGCCTCCACCACCAGCAGGCTCTGACCGGCCGCCACCTCGTCGCCGACGGCGACCTTCACGACCGTGACCGTGCCCGGCATGGGCGCCGTGAGGGAGTCGGCGCCCCCGTGGGCGGCGCGGGTCAGGGACGCGGCGACCGGGTCGTGGTCGCGCACGTGCCAGGCGTCGCCGTCCCGGCCGAGCCAGTCGCCCGCGCGGTGGAAGGTGTGCCGGACGCCGTCCAGGATCACGGACACCCGGTCCTCGGCGACGGTGTGCGTGCCGCGCGGGGTGTGCGCGACGGGCTCGCCGGACGCGGCCCGCAGCGGGAAGGACACCGGCTTGGTCTGCCCGCCCAGCCGCCAGCCGGTCGGCACCGAGAACGGGTCCGTCCAGCCGTCGCCGCGCGGCCGCAGCGCCTCCAGCCGGACCGCCGCCGCGGCCTCGTAGACCTCCTCCGGGACGCCCCCGCCGACGAGCGCGTCCACCTCCCGCTCCACCAGGCCCGTGTCCAGGTCGCCCGCCACGACCGCCGGATGCGCCAGCAGCCGCCGCAGGAACCCGGCGTTCGTCTGCACGCCCAGCGTGACCGTCTCCGCGAGCGCCGCCCGCAGCCTGCGCAGCGCCGTCGCCCGGTCGGGGCCGTACGCGATCACCTTGGACAGCATCGGGTCGTACAGGCTGCCGACCTCCGTGCCCTCGCTGAGGCCGGAGTCGGTGCGCACCCCGTCGCCCTGCGGTTCGCGCAGCCTGAGCACCGTGCCGCCGGACGGCAGGAAGCCGCGCGCGGGGTCCTCGGCGCAGATGCGGGCCTCCACCGCGTGCCCGGTCAGCCGGACGTCGTCCTGCCCGAAGGCCAGCGGCTCGCCCGCCGCCACCCGCAGCTGCCACTCCACCAGGTCCAGGCCCGTGATCAGCTCGGTGACCGGGTGCTCCACCTGGAGGCGGGTGTTCATCTCCATGAAGTAGTACGACGACGGGTCGCCGCCCGGCACGATGAACTCCACCGTGCCCGCGCCCCGGTAGCCGCAGGAGCGGGCCGCCTGGACCGCCGCCTCGCCCATCGCCGCGCGCGTGGCCTCGTCGAGGAGCACGCTGGGCGCCTCCTCGATGATCTTCTGGTGGCGGCGCTGGAGGGAGCACTCGCGCTCGCCCAGGTGCACCACGTTGCCGTGGCCGTCGGCCAGGACCTGGATCTCGATGTGCCGGGGGCGGTCGATCCACCGCTCCACCAGGAGCGTGTCGTCGCCGAAGGAGGCGCGGGCCTCGCGGCGCGCGGCGGCGATCTCGTCGGCGATCAGCGCCTCGTCCCGCACCAGCCGCATGCCCTTGCCGCCGCCGCCCGCCGACGGCTTCAGCAGCACCGGCATGCCGATCTCACGGGCCGCGTCGGCGAGTTGGCCGTCGCTGAGCCCGCTGCCGCTGGAGCCGGGCACGACCGGCACCCCGGCCGCCTTCACGGTCTCCTTGGCGCGGATCTTGTCGCCCATCAGGGAGATGGCGTCAGCGGGCGGCCCGATGAACACCAGCCCCGCCTCGGCGCACGCGCGCGCGAAGCCGGCGTTCTCCGCGAGGAAGCCGTACCCGGGGTGCACCGCCTGCGCACCCGTGCGGGCCGCCGCCTCCAGCAGGCGCTCGACGGACAGATAGCTCTCGGCGGCGGGCGCGGGCCCGATCCGCACGGCCGTGTCGGCCTCCCGGACGTGCCGGGCGTCGGCGTCCGCGTCGGAGTACACCGCCACCGAGCGCACGCCCAGGGCGCGCAGCGTACGGATGACCCGGACGGCGATCTCGCCCCGGTTGGCCACAAGGACTGTCTCGAACATGCTCCAGCTCCCCCTCACATCCGGAAGACGCCGAACTGGGGGTCACCCAGCGGCGCGTTCCCACAGGCCGTCAGTGCCAGGCCCAGGACCTGACGCGTGTCCATCGGGTCGATCACGCCGTCGTCCCACAGGCGGGCCGTCGCGTAGTAGGCGCTGCCCTGCCGCTCGTACTGGGCGCGGACCGGCGCCTTGAAGGCCTCTTCCTCCTCCGCGGGCCACTCCTCACCGCGGGCCTCCAGCTGGTCCCGCTTGACGGTCGCGAGGACCGAGGCGGCCTGCTCGCCGCCCATCACCGAGATCTTGGCGTTGGGCCACATCCACAGGAACCGGGGCGAGTACGCCCGGCCGCACATCGAGTAGTTGCCCGCGCCGTAGGAGCCGCCGACCACGACCGTCAGTTTCGGCACGCGCGTGCACGCCACCGCCGTGACCATCTTGGCGCCGTGCTTGGCGATGCCGCCCGCCTCGTAGTCCCTGCCGACCATGAAGCCGGAGATGTTCTGCAGGAAGACCAGCGGGATGCCGCGCTGGTCGCACAGCTCGATGAAGTGGGCGCCCTTCTGGGCGGACTCGGAGAACAGGATGCCGTTGTTGGCGACGATGCCCACCGGATGGCCGTGGACCCGGGCGAAGCCGGTGACCAGGGTCTGCCCGAACTCCGACTTGAACTCCGCGAACCGCGAGCCGTCCACCACGCGCGCGATGATCTCCCGCACGTCGTAGGGGGTGCGCGAGTCCACGGGCACCGCGCCGTACAGCCCGGCCGGGTCGACCTTCGGCTCGGCGGCCGGCCGCACCTCCCAGGGCAGCTGGCCGCGCGCGGGGAGCGTGGAGACGATGGTGCGCACGATCCGCAGCGCGTGCGCGTCGTCCTCGGCGAGGTGGTCCGTCACACCCGACACGCGCGCGTGCACCTCGCCGCCGCCCAGCTCCTCGGCGGTGACGACCTCGCCGGTGGCGGCCTTCACCAGGGGCGGGCCGCCCAGGAAGATCGTCCCCTGGTTGCGGACGATCACGGCCTCGTCGCTCATGGCGGGCACATAGGCGCCGCCGGCCGTGCAGGAGCCGAGCACGGCCGCGATCTGGGGGATGCCGGCGCCGGACATGCGGGCCTGGTTGTAGAAGATCCGCCCGAAGTGCTCGCGGTCGGGGAACACCTCGTCCTGCATCGGCAGGAACGCGCCCCCGGAGTCCACCAGGTACACGCAGGGCAGCCGGTTCTCCAGCGCCACCTCCTGCGCGCGCAGGTGCTTCTTGACCGTCATCGGGTAGTACGTGCCGCCCTTGACGGTCGCGTCGTTGGCCACGACCACGCACTCGCGTCCCGCGACCCGGCCGATCCCGGCGATCACCCCGGCGGCCGGGGCCTGCCCGTCGTACAGCCCGTCGGCGGCCAGTGGTGCCAGTTCGAGGAAGGGCGAGCCGGGGTCGAGCAGTGTGTCGACCCGGTCGCGCGGCAGCAGCTTGCCGCGCGCGGTGTGCCGGGCGCGCGCCTTCTCGCCGCCGCCGAGCCGCGCCGCGGCCAGCTTGGCCTGCAGCTCCTCCACGAGGGCGCGGTGCGCCTCCTCGTTGGCCCGAAAGGCCTCCGACGCGGGGTCGGCCGCGCTGTGAAGCTCCGGTGCCTCGTGCATCCTTGCGGGTCCCCTCACCTTGTTAATGAGCGTTAACGCATTTCCTCCAGGTTAACGAGCGCTAACCTCCCTGTCTAGAATTGCGGACATGACCACGAGAACCGACGCCCCCACCCGTCGCGAGCAGATCCTCAAGGAGGCCGCCCGGCTGTTCGCCGAGCGCGGCTTCCACGGCGTCGGAGTCGACGAGATAGGGGCCGCCGTGGGCATCAGCGGACCCGGTCTCTACCGGCACTTCGCGGGCAAGGATGCGATGCTCGCCGAGCTGCTGGTCGGCATCAGCGGATCGCTGCTGACCGGCGGCAAGCGGCGGGTGGCCGAGTCGGCGGGCGACCCGGAGGCGGTCCTCGACTCGCTCATCGAGGGGCACATCGACTTCGCGCTCGACGACCGCCCGCTCATCACCCTGCACGACCGCGAGCTGGACCGCCTCCGGGACACCGACCGCAAGCTGGTCAGGCAGCTCCAGCGGCAGTACGTCGAGCTGTGGGTGGAGGTCGTCCGGGAGGTGTACCCGGCCCTGGGTGAGCCGACGGCCCGCTCGGCGGTCCACTCGGTGTTCGGCCTGCTCAACTCGACCCCGCACCTGGGCCGCCCGGCCTCCCTGCCGGGGCGCGGCGCGACGGCCGAACTGCTGCACCGGATGGCCCGGGGTGCCTTCGCCGCGGCGGGGGCCCGCTGACGGCGGTACGAGTGACGAGGGTTACGCCGCCCCCGGTCTGGACGGCGCTCCCTACTCGCCGGTACCTTGAGATCTGAGCAAGCGCTTAGACATGGCCGAGGTACGTGGAGGTGGCGGCGTGCGCCGTACGGTGTTCAACGAGGATCACGAGGCGTTCCGGGAGACCCTTCGCGCCTTCATCGAGGCCGAGGTCGTCCCGGTCTACGACGAGTGGTTCGCGGCCGGTCAGGCGCCGCGCGAGTTCTACTACAAGCTCGGCGAGCTGGGCGTCTTCGGCATCAACGTGCCGGAGGAGTTCGGCGGCGCGGGCATGGACAGCCACAAGTTCGAGGCCGTCCTCTACGAGGAGACCGCCCGCGCGGGCGTCCAGTTCGGCGGCTCCGGCGTGCACGTGCTGCTCGCCCTGCCCTACATCAAGATGCTGGCCACCGACGAGCAGAAGAAGCGCTACCTGCCGAAGTTCGTCACCGGCGAGGAGATGTGGGCCATCGCGATGACCGAGCCGGGCACCGGCTCCGACCTCGCGGGCATGAAGACCACCGCCAGGCTGAGCGAGGACGGCACGCACTACGTCCTCAACGGCGCCAAGACCTTCATCACCGGCGGCGTCCACGCCGACAAGGTCATCGTCTGCGCCCGCACCTCCGCGCCGACCGCCGAGGACCGCCGCTTCGGCATCTCCCTGTTCGCCGTGGACACCAAGTCCGAGGGCTACTCGATCGGCCGCAAGCTGGACAAGCTGGGCCTGCGCACCTCCGACACCGCCGAGCTCGCCTTCGTCGACGTCAAGGTGCCCGTCGAGGACCTGCTCGGCGAGGAGAACAAGGGCTTCTCCTACCTCGGCCACAACCTGGCCTCCGAGCGCTGGGGCATCGCCTTCGGCGCCTACGCGCAGGCCAAGGCCGCCGTCCGGTTCGCCAAGCAGTACGTCCAGGAGCGCACCGTCTTCGGCAAGCCGGTCGCCCACTTCCAGAACACCAAGTTCGAACTGGCCGCCTGCCAGGCCGAGGTGGACGCCGCCGAGGCCGTCGCCGACCGCGCGACCGAGGCCCTCGACGCCGGTGAGCTGACCCCCGCCGAGGCCGCCAGCGCCAAGCTGTTCTGCACCGAGGTCGCGCACCGCGTCATCGACCGCTGCCTCCAGCTGCACGGCGGCTACGGCTACATGAACGAGTACCCGATCGCCCGCCTGTACGCGGACAACCGCGTCAACCGCATCTACGGCGGCACCAGCGAGATCATGAAGACGATCATCGCCAAGGACATGGGCCTGTAAGGCCCGCGAAAAGATTGACCGGTACGACTGACCCCATGAGTCAGGCACTTGAGGACCTGCTCGATCTGCTCGACCTGGAGCGGATCGAGCAGGACATCTTCCGCGGCCGGTCCCGGTCCGCCGTGGTCCCGCGCGTCTTCGGCGGACAGGTCGCGGCCCAGGCCCTGGTCGCCGCCGGGCGCACCGTCCCCGAGGACCGCCTCGCGCACTCCCTGCACGCGTACTTCCTGCGGCCGGGCGACCCGGGCGCGCCCATCGTCTACAACGTCGACCGCATCCGCGACGGCCGGTCCTTCACCACCCGCCGCGTCGTCGCCGTCCAGCACGGCAAGCCGATCTTCGGCCTGTCGGCGTCCTTCCAGACGTACGAGGAGGGCCTCGACCACCAGGCGCCGATGCCGTCCGCGCCCGACCCGGCGACGCTGCCCACCTCCGAGGAACGGCTGCGGAGCTACCCGCACCTCGACCCGGACACCGTGGAACGCTTCGTGGAGGCGCGCGCGGCGGTCGACCTGCGGTACGTCGAGGACCCGCCGTTCGGCCGGTTCGGCGCGCCGCGCGAGCCGCACTCGCAGGTGTGGTTCCGCACCAACGGCAAGCTCGCGGACGACCCCCTGCTGCACGTCGTCCTCGCCACCTACGTCTCCGACATGACGCTGCTGGACTCGGTGCTGCTCGCGCACGGCCGCGGCGGCTGGGCCGTCGGCGACGTGGTCGGCGCCTCACTGGACCACGCCATGTGGTTCCACCGCCCGTTCCGCGCCGACGAATGGCTGCTCTACGACCAGGAGTCGCCGTCGGCGCACGGCGGGCGCGGGCTCGGCCAGGCCCGCATCTACACGCAGGACGGCAGGCTCGCCATCTCGGTGATCCAGGAAGGCGTGATGCGCGTTCCTCGGGAACACTGAGGGGCATGGCCGAAGATCCACAGGCAGCTGGGGGCGGCGACGAGAGCACCTTCACGGTGATCGTCGCCGCCCTCGCCAATCTCGGCATCGCGCTCGCCAAGGCCGTCGCCGGAGTGCTCAGCGGGTCCAGCGCGATGCTGTCCGAGGCCGCGCACTCGGTGGCCGACACCGTCACCGAGGTGCTGCTGCTGACCGCCCTCCGACGCGGCGGGAAACCGCCCGACGACGACCACCCCCTCGGCCACGGCGCCGAGCGCTACCTGTGGGCGCTGCTCGCCGCCGTCGCGACCTTCGTCGGCGGCGCCGTGTTCTCGCTGTACGACGGCGTCCACAGCCTCGTCACGGGCGAGGAGCCCGGCGACCCGCTGGTGGCGTACGTCGTCCTCGCCGTCGCCTTCCTGCTGGAGAGCCTGTCGCTGCGGACCGGTCTGCGGCAGGCGCGCGGTCAGGCGGGCCGCCTGCACGTGCCCTTCCGCCGCTATCTGCGGCGCACCGCGGACACCGCCGTGAAGGCCGTCGTCCTGGAGGACACCGCCGCCCTGATCGGCCTCGTCCTGGCCGCGGGCGGACTGCTCGGCGGGCAGCTCACCGGCTCCGGCGCGTTCGACGGCGCCGCGTCCCTGTGCATCGGCGTCCTGCTGCTGTACGTCGCCTGGGTGCTCGGCCGGTCCAACGCCGAACTCCTCATCGGGCGGGCCCTGCCCCGGGCCGCGCGCGAGCGGATCCGGGCGGAACTGCTGGCGGTGGACGACATCGAGGCCGTACTGGAGCTGACCACGCTGGTGCAGGGACCGCGGGCCGCCCTGGTCGCCGCGAGGGTCGACTTCCGGGACGGGGCGAGCGCCGCCCAGGTCGAGTGGGCCTGCGAGCGGGCCGAGCAGCGGCTGCGCGAGGCGTTCCCGATGGTGCGCCGCGTGTACCTGGACCCGACACCGGGGTGGGGGCAGCGGCGCTCGGAAGGGCTGAATCCCTGGCCGTGAGTGGTTTGTTCGCGTTGGATGGCGGTATGGACGCCACTGCCGCCACGACCGTCACCGGTGAGACCTGGAACCCGCGCGGCGCACGGGTCCGGGATGCCTTCCTGGACGCCCTGCCCCTGGCCGTCGGCCTGCTCGCCGAACCGGCCGTCGCCGCCGCGTGGGACGGACCCAGCGCGCTGAAGGACTTCGGCGTCCGGGGCCTGGCCGGGCACACCTTCTGGCAGGAACTGGCGCTGCCGGGGCTGCTCGCCGAACCGCTGCCCGCCGAGCCCGTGATCCCGCTGCGCGAGTACTACCTGGACCGCGTGATCTGGCTGGACGCCGGCGCCGACGGGGACGTCTCCGTCCGTATCCGCGCGGGCGGCGAGGCGACGGCCGCCGACGGGCACGCGGCGCTGCTCACGCGGGTCCGGGAAGCGGCCGGGCGGCTCGCCGCCGAACTCCCCGGCCTGCCCGCGGAACGGCCCGTGCGCATGCCGTCCTGGGGCGACTGGTCCCTCGAACTCGACGACTTCCTGCTCACCCGGCTGCTCGAACTCGTCGTCCACGCCGACGACCTCGCGGTGAGCGCCGGCCTGCCCACCCCGGCGTTCCCCGAGCACGTGACCGCCCCGGCGATCGAGCTGCTGACCCGCCTCGCCGTCCGCCGGCACGGGACGACGGGTGTGATCCGGGGCCTGGCGCGTGCCGAGCGGGCTCCGGAGTCCATTGCCGGTATCTAGAGCCGTCGGGCCGTCGGGAGCACCTGACCGGCCCGCTCGGAATCTGTCCGGCCCGCTCGGAACCTGTCCGGCCTGTTCGGAGCGTGTCCGGCCCGTTCGGCGCCGGTGTGGCCGGTGGCGCCGGTGTAGCCCTTCGGGCCCGTCCGGCCGACCGGAGTCCGTCCGGCCTCCGGCCCGTCCGGCCCGTCCGGAGTTCTCCGGAGCGCGCCCGTGCCTACGCCGTGAGGCCGGCCTCCGACAGCAGGTACGCCGTCATCGGGTCGTAGTAGCGCGGGCTCACCACGTGGTCGTCCAGGGGGACCGTCACCTGCACGGTGCCCTCGGCCTCGGCGAGGAACAGGGCCGGGTCGTTGCAGTCCGCGTAGCCCACGGAGTCGACGCCGTGCTGCCCGGCGTAGCCCGCCCAGCCGTGGTCGGCGACCACCAGGTCGGGCAGCGGGCGGCCCTCGCGCTCCAGGCCGGTGAGGATGGCCCTCATCGGCTCGCCGGAGTGCGTGTGCCACAGCGTGGCGCCGTGCTCCAGCACCGCCACGTCCGCGAACTGCATGACGTATCCCTCGTCCGTGCGCAGCCCTTCCGGAATCACCACGATCTCGCAGCCCGCGGCGCGCAGCGCGGCGGCCGTGGCGCGGTGCACGTCCAGCAGGCCGCCGGGGTGGCCGGTCGCGAACAGCACGCGCTGGCCGCCATCCGCCGCCTTGCGCAGCCGGCCCGCCATCCGCTCCAGTCCGTCCACGGTCAGCTCGGGGTCGATGGTGTCCTGCCCGTACCGGTGCTCGGGGTCGTCGCTGACGCCGACCCGCTCGGCCATCACCGCGAGGACGTCCTGCTCGTCGCTCCAGCGGTCACCGAGTTCCAGGCCGAGCCAGAAGTTGCGGTCGCCGTTGGCCAGTTTCCGGTAGTGCGAGAGGTTGTTCTCGCGCGGCGTGGCGACGTCGCCCGCGATACGGGTCCTGACGAGGTGTTCGACGAGTTCGGCGCGGTTGGGTGTCCCGGGTATCGGCATGGCTCCCATTGTGAGGCAGGCAACTGCGGCAGACCCCGGTGTCCCGCACGCTGGGACGCGGGTCACTGTTCCGGCCGGTCACACCTGCCGCAGGGCGAACCACAGCTCCATCCGTACGTCCGGGTCGTCCAGGTCCGCCGCCAGCAGCGTCGCGCACCGGGCCACGCGCTGGCGCACGGTGTTGCGGTGCACGGACAGGGCGACCGCGGTGCGGTCCCAGCTGCCGTGCAGGGAGAGCCAGGTGCGCAGCGTCTCGGTGAGCGCGGGCGTGGTGGCGATCGGCGCGAGCAGGGCGCGGGCGTGCGCCTCGGCCTCGTCCGGCGGGACCAGGGCGGCCAGGCCCGCGCGGTCGCCGTGCCGGGCCAGGGCCGTCCGGGTGGCGCGGGCCCGGCCCAGGGCACGGGCCGCCTGGGTGTCGGCGGCCGGCAGGTCGTGCGGGCCGACGGCGCCGCTCACGCCGAGCGTCCAGCCGGGTTGCGGGCGCGGTTCCGGGCCGGGCGGGAGCACGACCCGTACGGCGTCCCGGCCCAGGTCGACCAGCGGGGAGCCGAGGGCGGCGCCCAGCGCGGAGGCCGCGACGGCGTCGGGGGCGGCGGCGGTGGCGGGGCGGGCGTGCACGACACGCCACCGCCCGCTCACGGCGCCGCCTTCGTGGCTGTGGCCCGGGCCGTCCCCGCCACCTTCGCCTGCACCCTCGCCTTCACCCTCGCCGAGGAGCGGTGCCACGTCCTCGGGCCGGGCGCCCAGCAGCAGCCGTACGAGGGCCGAGGAGCGGGCCGCGCCGGTGCCGCTCTGGTGCTCGCCGGTCAGCAGGGACAGCAGCACGGCGGCGACGGAGGCGATGGTGTGGTCCCCGGCCTCCCGCTGCGGCGCGACCACCCCGAGCACGAACCCCTGCCCGGCGCCGAGGGAGTACGCCGCGAGATGACGGCCGGCGACGGTGTCGGTGGCGGAGGCGGGGGTGGGCGCGGGGACCGGTGCGGGGCGGCGGGGGCCGTCCGGGCCGGTGCCCGGCGGTGTCTCGGCGGGGGAGCCGGGCGTCGTCGCCGGTGAGGCCGCCTCCGGGGTCCGGCTCCGGCCGGGCAGTGGGCGTACCACGCGCGTCAGTTCCGCCAGTGCCCGCCGCGTCCGCTCGTCCGCCGGGCGGCCCGCCGCCGCGATCTCCGTGCCCTCCGGGCCGTACAGCACCGCCCGCCCGCCCAGGCGCCGGGCCAGCTGCCGCAGCACCGACGGCACCGGGTCCGGGCGGGACGCGGCCGCCGCCAGGCTCTGCTGCGCCTCCGTGACGCGCCGCAGCTCGGCCAGGCGGGCCTGGGCCATCAGCTGCCAGACCGCGCGGGCCACGCCCGAGAACGTGGTCTGCGGCGGCACCTCCAGCAGCGGCAGCCCGTGTCGCTCGCAGGCCTCGACCAGGGCCCGCGGCACCGTGTCGTGCACCGGCGCCACACCGAACCCGAGAGCCGCGCCGCCCGCCGCGACGATCCGGGCGACGTAACCGTCGAAGTACTCCGCCAGGCCCCCGCCCGCACCGGAGCCGGCGGCGCCCCCGTCGCCGCCCGCAGCCTCCGGGACGTGCCCGCCCGCCGCCCCCGGGACGTGCCCGCGCGCCGCCCCCGGGACGTGCACGCCCGCCGTCAGCAGCAGCTCGCCGCCCAGCAGATACGGGTAGGGGTCGGCCATCTCCGAGGTGTGCGCCCAGTGGATCGCGACGCCCGGGTCGTCCGGCCCGGCGATCCGGCGCAGCCCCAGGTCCTCGCGGGCCAGCAGGGCCGACAGCGGCACGGCCGGCGTGGGCGGTACGGCGAGGGCTGCCGGGACCGCCGGGGCGGTCGGGGCCGCCGGGGTCACGGGGTCCGGCATGGTGGATGTTTCCTCCATCCCGTTCGGTGCGAGTGGATGAAACGTACACTTCGCAGTCGCTTTCCGGCCACCTAAGGTCGGTCCGGACCGGCGGCCGCGGGTACGGGCGGATGTCCCCGCGATGAGCACCGGCGACATTCCCACTGCACGACACGCCACCGAGAAGTGCGCGAAGGAGGCCCCCCATGGCCGTCGACTACATCGTGATCGTCGTCTATCTGGCCGGCATGCTGGCCATGGGCTGGTGGGGCATGCGCCGCGCCAAGTCCAAGAGCGAGTTCCTGGTGGCGGGCCGCCGTCTCGGCCCGGGTATGTACTCCGGCACCATGGCCGCCATCGTCCTCGGCGGCGCGTCCACCATCGGCGGCGTCGGCCTCGGCTACCAGTACGGGCTGTCCGGCGCCTGGATGGTGTTCACCATCGGCCTCGGCCTGCTCGCCCTCTCGGTGTTCTTCTCCGCCCGCATCGCCCGCCTGAAGGTCTACACCGTCTCGGAGATGCTGGACCTGCGCTACGGCGGCCGGGCGGGCGTCATCTCCGGTGTCGTCATGTGGGCGTACACGCTGATGCTCGCGGTGACGTCGACCATCGCGTACGCCACGATCTTCGACGTCCTCTTCGACATGAACCGCACCCTCGCGATCGTCCTCGGCGGCTCGATCGTCGTCGCCTACTCGACGCTCGGCGGCATGTGGTCGATCACGCTCACCGACATGGTGCAGTTCGTCGTCAAGACCATCGGCGTGCTGCTCCTGTTGCTGCCCATCGCGGTCGTCAAGGCCGGCGGCTTCGGCGAGATGAGGGCGCAGCTGCCCACCGAGTACTTCGACCCGCTGGGCATCGGCGGCGAGACGATCTTCACCTACGTGCTGATCTACACGTTCGGCATGCTCATCGGGCAGGACATCTGGCAGCGCGTCTTCACCGCCGGCAGCGACCGGACCGCCAAGTGGGGCGGCACCGTCGCCGGCACCTACTGCCTCGCCTACGCCGTCGCGGGCGCCGTCATCGGCACGGCCGCCAAGGTGCTGTACCCGGACCTCGCCAACGCCGACGACGCCTTCGCCACCATCGTCAGGGACGAACTCCCCATGGGCGTGCGCGGTCTGGTGCTGGCCGCCGCCCTCGCCGCCGTGATGTCGACGTCGTCGGGCGCGCTCATCGCCTGCGCCACCGTCGCCAACAACGACATCTGGGCGCGGCTGCGGGGCGTGATCCGGCCGTCCGACGAGGTGCACGACGAGGTCAGGGGCAACCGCGTCTTCATCCTCGTCATGGGCGTCGGCGTGATCGGCACGGCGATCGCCCTCAACAACGTCGTCGAGGCGCTGACCGTGGCGTACAACCTGCTCGTCGGCGGGCTCCTCGTGCCGATCCTCGGCGGGCTGCTGTGGAAGCGCGGCACCGCGCAGGGCGCGCTGGCCGCCGTCGTCGTGGGCGGCGGCGCGGTGATCGGCCTGATGGCGGCCCACGGCATCCTCGCCAACCAGCCGATCTACTACGGCCTGCTCGCGTCGCTCGCCGCCTACCTCGTCGTCTCCCTGGCGACCCGGCCGACCGACGCGGCCGTCCTCGCCGCCTGGCGCGAACGTCTCGCCGGGCGCGACCCCGAACCCGTGTCCGAAACCGTCCCGGCTCCCCAGTAGAGTCGGAAACCAAGCAGTACATACGCGACGAAGCGTAGGAAAGAAGGCATTCCTGATGAGCAGCAACGAGACACCGCGCGGCCCCGTCGACTCCTCCCGCGTGCCGCGGTACGCCGGCCCCGCGACCTTCGCCCGGCTGCCCCGCCTGGACGAGGTCGGCACCGCCGACGTCGCCGTGGTGGGCGTGCCGTTCGACTCGGGTGTCTCGTACCGGCCGGGCGCCCGCTTCGGCGGCAACGCGATCCGTGAGGCGTCCCGGCTGCTGCGCCCCTACAACCCGGCGCAGGACGCCTCCCCGTTCGCCCTCGCGCAGGTCGCGGACGGCGGCGACATCGCCGTGAACCCGTTCAACATCAACGAGGCCGTGGACACCATCGAGGCGGCGGCCGACGACCTGCTCGGCACCGGCGCCCGCCTGATGACGCTCGGCGGCGACCACACCATCGCGCTGCCGCTGCTGCGCTCGGTCGCCAAGAAGCACGGCCCGGTCGCGCTGCTGCACTTCGACGCGCACCTCGACACCTGGGACACGTACTTCGGCGCCGAGTACACGCACGGCACCCCGTTCCGCCGGGCGGTGGAGGAAGGCATCCTCGACACCGAGGCGCTCTCCCACGTCGGCACGCGCGGCCCGCTGTACGGCAAGCAGGACCTCACGGACGACGAGAAGATGGGCTTCGGCATCGTGACGTCGGCCGATGTGATGCGGCGCGGCGTGGACGAGATCGCCGACCAGCTCCGCCAGCGCATCGGCGACCGCCCGCTGTACATCTCCATCGACATCGACTGCCTCGACCCGGCCCACGCGCCCGGCACCGGCACCCCCGAGGCGGGCGGCATGACCTCCCGCGAACTGCTGGAGATCCTGCGCGGGCTGGCATCCTGCAACCTGGTGTCGGCGGACGTCGTCGAGGTGGCACCCGCCTACGACCACGCGGAGATCACGTCGGTGGCGGCCTCGCACACGGCGTACGAACTGACGACGATCATGTCCCGCCGGATCGCGGCGGCGCGCGAGGAGAACGAGGGCAAGTGACCCACGACCACGACCTGGAGCTCCGTCCCACGCCGGCCCAGACGGAGGCCGCGCTGAATCCTCCCCCCGGCCGCAACGGCGGAGACCTGGTCGTGGAGACGCTGGCCGGGCTCGGCGCGACGACCGTGTTCGGGCTGCCCGGCCAGCACGCCCTCGGCATGTTCGACGCGCTGCGCCGCTCGGACCTGCGGTACGTCGGCCTGCGCGTGGAGAACAACGCCGGGTTCGCGGCGGACGCGTACGGCCGGATCACCGGCGAGGCGGCGCCGCTGCTGCTGTCGACGGGGCCGGGCGCGCTGACGTCCCTGGCGGCGCTCCAGGAGGCGGCGGCGGCCTCGGCCCCGGTGCTGGCGATCAGCAGCCAGGTCCCGACGGCGGGCCTGGGCGGGGGCCGGCACGGCTACCTGCACGAACTCCCCGACCAGGCGGCCTCGTTCCGGGGCGTGGTGAAGTCGGTCCACACCGTCCGCACCCCGTCCCAGATCCCGTCCGCGATCGCGGCGGCCTGGAAGTCGGCGCTGACGGCCCCGCACGGCCCGGTGTGGGTGGAGATCCCGCAGGACGTGCTGCTGACCGGGACGTCCCTGCCGGTGGTCACGGCCCTGGACGCGACCCCGGAGGAACTGCCCCCGCGCCCGGAACTGACGGCGCTGGCGGCGCACTTGCTGTCCTCGGCCTCCCGCCCGGCGATCATCGCGGGCGGGGGAGTGGTCCGCGCGGACGCGTCGGGCAAGCTGCGGCAGCTCGCGGAGAAGCTGTCGGCCCCGGTCGTGACCACCTTCGGCGGCAAGGGCGCGTTCCCCTGGACGCACCCGCTGTCCCTGCAGTCCTGGCTGGAGGACCGCCACACGACGGATTTCCTGGAGGACGCGGACGTACTCCTGGTCATCGGCTCGGGCCTGGGCGAACTGTCCTCGAACTACCACACGTTCAGGCCGCGTGGCCGCGTCATCCAGATCGAGGCGGACCTCGGCAAGCTGGAGTCCAACCACCCGGCCCTCGGCATCCACGCCGACGCGCGCCTGGCGCTCCAGGCCCTGCTGGAGACGGTGGAGCCGAGGCGGGACGAGACGGCACCGGACCGGGTCCGGGACCTGCTGGCCAAGGTCGCCGCCCGCATCGCCTCCCAGGAACTCACCCTGGAACAGGACGTGCTGGCGTCCGTCCGCAGGGCGCTCCCGGCCGGCTCCCCGTCCTTCTGGGACATGACGATCCTGGCCTACTGGGCGTGGTCGGCGTTCGACGCCAAGGCCCCCAACACGATGCACTCGGGGCAGGGCGCGGGTGGCCTCGGCTACGGCTTCCCGGCGGCCCTCGGCGCGGCGGTCGCCGACCCGACCCGCCCGGTGCTGGCGGTCTCGGGCGACGGCGGCGCGCTGTACTCGGTCGCCGAGCTGGCCACGGCCCGGCAGTACGACCTGAACGTCACCTGGCTGATCGTCGACGACGGCGGCTACGGCATCCTGCGCGAGTACATGACGGACGCCTTCGGCGAGGCGACGGCGACGGAACTGACCCGCCCGGACTTCGTGGCCCTGGCGGAGTCCTTCGGGGTACCGGGGACGCGTACGGCTCCGGAGACCCTGGAGACGGACCTGGCGAAGGCGCTGGCGTCACCCGGCCCTTCGGTGGTGGTGCTCCCGGCGGTACTGCGGATGTTCGCGGCGACGCATCTGGGCGACGGCTGAACGAAGGTGACCGGTCGGCCCACGCGGTGGGTGGCCCCGCCGGGCTCCGTGCGAGGAAGGAACCCGGCGGCCGCCGTTCCCGGTGGTGCTACCAGATCGACTCGACCCACTCCGGGTGGTCGATGAACGGGTTGCGGTTGTGCTGGTAGCGGTCGTAGATGACCTGGTTGCGGCGCTCCTCGAAGGCGTCCGGCGGGTCCTCGACGTTCCACTGCTTCAGGACCGACAGGCGCCCGTGCAGCGGCGAAGTGCCGTTGGTGACCGAGTCGTTGGGCTCCAGGTCGGGCCAGCTGTCGTCGCCCTCGTAGCGGACGGCCATGTAGAGGATCATGCGGGCCACGTCGCCCTTGACGGCGTCGCGGGGCTCGAAGGAGTTCGAGTCGGTGAGGCTGCCGCCGGAGTTGGTGAAGCTGCTGCCGCCGTTGTCGAAGTCCTTGTTGCCGCGGATGCTGTTGACCTGGACGTCCTCGGGGCGCAGGTGGTGCAGGTCGGTGCCGGGACCGGTGGTGGTGCCGAAGTCGCCGTGGGACTTGGCCCAGACGTGCTCGCGGTTCCAGTCGCCCAGGTCGCCGCCGTTGAGCGACTTGCTGCGGGAGATGCCCGAGTAGAGCAGCTTGACGTTGTTGGCGTTGGCCGGGTCCTGGTCGGTGACCTTCAGCGCCTCCCAGACCGCCGAGTACGACAGCTTGGTCTGGTCGTCGATGATCCCGTGCAGCGCGGTCTTCAGCTGCGTGCCGGTCTTGCCGATCGCGGGAGCGTAGTACGTGGTGTCGTACGCGGTCGTCGTCGCCCCGGCCGGTGAGGCGGTCAGGGCGGGGACGGTGAGGCCGACCAGGACGGCCGACGTGGCCAGGGCGAGCGTCTTCCAGCGGCGGCGTATGGGTGTCACGGGCATGGGGAGTCCGATCTACGCGGGTTGATGGAGCGGCCAGTCGGAGCGTGACATGGACATGTATGCCGTGGGGTGAAGAAGGCGTGACGAGGGTGTGACGGTAAGGGGCAAGTTGCGGGATTCGGGCGGGGGTTGGGGGTGGGGCGCCCGGCTGGGGATGGCTGTGCCGTGCCGCCGCAGGGCGTGCGGTGTCCGTCGCCGGGCGGGCCCTCGGGCCGCCACGGGGGCCTGTTCCGCCCCGCGCACGGCACCCGCGCGGCGATCAGGTCGGTGTTCGGCCCGCTCCGGGAACCGCGGGCGCGGGCCAGGAGATGCGCCCGGCCGCAACGACCGGCAGGTCCCTCACACCGCCGCCCGGCGTGCTCCCCCGACGCCCCCGGAAATCCGTTCGCACCGATCCCTGTACGCGGCATAACCGGAGGGATACATTCTGTCCGCCACCCCCACCTGAGCGGGCACGTCCGCTGGTCCGGCCGCCCACAAGGCGGGTTCCCGATCCGCCGGTGTGCCCCATGAGCAGCAGGAGTTCATGTGGGTGGTTCATTGAGGCGACCGGTGGGTGCGCCGCGGCTCTCCCGCCGAAGCAGACTGATCGCCTGTGCCGTGGTGGTGACCGCCGCCGTGATCGGTGGCGGGGTGGCGCCCGGCGCGCAGGCCCCGGCCGCCGCCGCCGACGTCTTCCGGCCGCAGCTGGTGACGGTGAGCACGCCGACCCGGGCCGACAAGGACCGGCTCGTCGCGCTCGGCCTCGACCTGACCGAGCACGCCGGCCACGACTACGTCGAGGTCGTCCTGCACCGCGCCGCCGACCAACTGGCGCTGGCCGGCGCCGGCTTCGACTGGAAGGTCCGCATCCCCGACCTGGTCGAGCGCGAGTCCGACGTCAACGCGGCCAACCGCGCCTACGCCGCCGCCACCGCGACCTCGCCGCTGCCCTCGGGCCGGGACGCCTACCGCGGACTCGGCGACTACAACGCCGACATGGACCGGCTGGTCGCGCAACACCCGGGGCTGGTCAGGAAGGTGACGCTGCCTCACCGCAGCCTTGAGGGCAAGGCCGTGCACGGTGTGGAGATCGCGCACGGCGTGGACGCGCCCGAGGACGGCCGGCCCGTGTTCCTGATGCTCGGCCTGCACCACGCCCGGGAGTGGCCCTCCGGCGAGCACGCCATCGAGTTCGCCTTCGACCTGGCCCGCAACCACGGCACCGACGAGCGCATCACCGCCCTGCTGAAGAAGGCCCGCGTGGTCGTCGTGCCCGTGGTCAACGTGGACGGCTTCGAGAAGTCCTTCAACGACGGCCAGTTGATCGACCTGCGCACGATCGACGAGGGTGGCACCGGCTCGATCCTGGCCACCCCCGGCAACGCCTACAAGCGCAAGAACTGCCGCACGGCCGACGGTACGGCGCCCCTCGCGAACGAGTGCGGCCTCGCGAGCAGCCCCGGCGGCTTCGGCGCGGGCGTCGACCTGAACCGCAACTACGGCGGCTTCTGGGGCGGTCCGGGCGCGGCGGCGGAGCCGGTGCAGGCCACCTACCGGGGCGCCGGGCCGTTCTCCGAGCCGGAGACGCGGAACATCCGCGAACTGATCAGCGGCCGCCAGGTCACCGGGCTCATCACCAACCACACCTTCTCCAACCTGGTCCTCCGTCCGAACGGCGTCGCGCCCGACACCACCGGCCCCGACGGGCTGCCGCTGGGCGACCCGCCGGACGAGGCGGCGATGAAGGAACTCGGCGACCGGATGGCCGAGCAGAACGGTTACACCAGCCAGCACAGCTGGCAGCTGTACGACACCACCGGCACCACCGAGGACTGGTCGTACAACGCGACCGGCGGCTACGGCTACACCTTCGAGATCGGGCCCGACGAGTTCCACCCGCCGTTCCCCGAGGTCGTCGACGAGTACCTCGGCGCGGGCGCGTACGCCGGCAAGGGCAACCGCGAGGCGTTCCTGCTCGCGCTGGAGAACGCCGTCGACCCGGCGGCGCACTCGGTCGTCACGGGCAAGGCGCCCGCCGGGGCCACGCTGCGGCTGAAGAAGACGTTCGCCACGCCCACCTGGTCCGGCAGCATCACGGACACCCTCGACACCACCCTGACCGTCGGCGCGTCCGGCACCTACACCTGGCACGTCAACCCCTCCACCCGGCCCGTCGTCAAGGCCCGCCAGATCCAGGTGATCGGCTCCGAACCGCTGAAGCGGCAGACGTACACGGGCACGACGGCGCCCGCGCAGCCCACGGAGCACACGTTCACCGTCGACCGGGACGCCGACCTGATGGAGGTACGGCTCGACTGGCCCACTCCGGACGACCTCGACCTGTACGTGCTGCGCCGGGGCGCCGACGGCACGCTCACGGAGGCCGGACGGTCCACCGGTTCCGTCGGTGAGAAGGAGCGGGTGCTGCTCGACGCGCCCGCGCAGGGCGAGTACGTGCTGCGCGTGGAGAACTGGGCGTCCGTGACGCCGAGTTGGGAGCTGGCCGCCTCCCTCTACGACACCACCACCGAGGAGGTCGGCGGGCTCGTGGAGAACTGGACGCTCTCCTGCGAGAAGGGCGGCAAGGTCCTGCAGCAGGTGCCCGTCGTGGTCGACCGCGGGCAGCGCGTCAAGGCCGACCTGAAGACCTGCGCGCAGAAGTGGAGCAGGGGATGACGCCACGCGCACGCAGACGATTCCGCCGTACCGCCACCGTCGCCGCGCTGGCCCTGGCCCTGTCGCTGCTGCCCCTCACGGGCGCCGGCGCGGCGGAGGGCGCGGACGTCACCGTCTCCACGGTCGACGGCCGGCGGGTCGGCGCCGACGGGGAGGTCAGGCAGCCGGTGAGCGGCACGGTGGACGTCACCGGCACCGCCCGCACCGGCACGCCCGGCCCGTCCGCCGATCCCGCGCCGCCGCACGCCGACGCGGGCGACAGCCCCTTCCTCACCACGGGCGGCAAGGCCCCGCTGCTCGGCAGCGCCTACGGCGGCACCCCGCCGTACACCTGGTCCTGGACGGCCGCGCGGGGTGAACTCACCGGCGCCGACTCGGCGAGCCCCGCCTTCGACGCGACCGGGCTCGCCCCGGGCACGTACCCGGTGGAGCTCACCGTCACCGACGCCGCGGGCGCGCGCACCAGCGACACCGTGACGGCCGTCGTGGGCGAGGAGACGAGCGGCGAGCTGCTCGACGAGACGAAGACGGACGCCACGCCCGGCCTGTTCCCGGCCGACCAGAGCGTGGAGTTTCCCTTCGAGGTGCCGGCCGGGGTGCGGTCCCTGGACGTCAGCCTGTCCTGGACGACGCAGGAGCAGGACTACGACCTGCGCGTCACCGACCCGTCCGGCACGGTCGTGGCCCGCTCGGAGTCCTCCGGGCACCCGGAGAAGACGTCCGTGGCCGACCCGGCGCCGGGCACCTGGACGGTCGTCGCCGTCAAGTGGGCCACGGTCACGGCCGACGTGACCGCGCGGGTCGTCGCCCGCTCCGGCGGCGCCGACCCCCGGCCGGTGGTGAAGGCGGGCGGCCCGTACGCGTTCGAGACGGGCGCCGAGCAGCGGCTCGCCGGCACGGTCACCGGCGGCACCGACCCGGTGGCGGCGGCCTGGGACCTGGACGGCGACGGCCGCTTCGACGACGGCACGGGCACCACCGTCACGCCGCTCCTGCCCGAGGGACGGCACCTGGTCACCCTCAAGGCGACCGACGCGCGCGGCCTGGAGCGGCGCGAGACCACCTCCGTGCTCGTCGGCGACGCCGACCGGCTGGACGCGGCCCCGCCGGTCACCGTCATCGGCGTGGCCGACACCGGCATCAACCCGTACCACCTGGAGTTCTCCGCCCGCACCTACCCCGACCCGGACGTGCTGGAGCTGACCCGGAACTTCACCCGGCACCCCTCGGAGTACATCCCCGGCTACCCGGCCTCCGCGCCCGCGATCCCCGTCACCCTCGGCAAGGGCTACCTGCCCGAGGAGGACAAGGCCCTGTGGACCGGTGAGCGGGTCAGGGGCGGGCAGCTCCACTGGATCCCCGGCACGAAGATCATCGGGGCGTACTCGTCGAGCGTCGACGGCGCCCACCCGGTCCTCGACGACCACGGCCACGGCACCGGCTCCGCGTCCGTGTCGGCCGGCAACCGCTACGGCTACTGCCCGACCTGCCTGCTCGTCATGGTCGAAGGGCTGGACGAGACCGTCGCGACGGCGTACCCGTGGGTGGACATCACCTCGCACTCCTTCGGATACGTCGGCGGCGTCCCCGTCGGCCCCGTCCTCAGCGGCGAGGAGGTCACCAAGGAGGCCGCCGAGCGCGGCCAGACCGTGCTGTTCGCGGCGGGCAACGGCGTCGGCAACGCCTTCGACGTGCCCGTCAGCACCTGGCACTCCGACCAGACGGGACCCGACTGGAACATCACCGTCGGCGCGCTGCGCCGCAACGACCAGCGGGCCGTGGTCGGCGACGGCGTGCCGGTGCACCTGTCGTCGTGGGGCATCGGCAGCCTGCCGTCCGCCTGCCACACCGGGGTGCTGTGCCAGGACCAGTTCAGCGGCACCTCGGCGGCGACGCCGTACACCGCCGGTGTGTTCGGCACGACGCTGCAACGGGTGCGCGACGCGATCGGCGACCGGCGGGCCGGGCAGAAGGACGGCCAGGTCGTCGCCGAGGGCACCGCGCGCGACGCGAGCGTGTACCTGCGCGACGGCAGGCTGACCCGGGGCGAGCTGCGCGAGGCCGTCCTGAAGAACGCCTTCCCGCTCGGCGCGGACAACCTGCCGTCGGCGAGCTGGCCGCTTGCCGCACCGCACACCGCCGGCAACGTCCTCTTCGAGGGCTACGGCGCCGCCACCCCGGAGACCGCGCGGCGGGCCGTGGACGTGCTGCTCGGCCGGGCCCTGCTGCCCGAACGGCCCGCCGAGGACGACTTCTTCGCCGCCGACCGGGCCGTCCGCGACCACCTGTGGGGCGGCTACGACCGGGACGGCGACGGCACCGAGGACCCCGCGCCGCTGCCCAGCGGTGTGTCGGCCGGCCTGGACGACGTGGCCACGCCCGACGGCACGCTGAGCGTGCTGCGCCGCGTCCTCGCCGCCCGGCAGGAGACCACGGGCGCCGGTCAAGGGGCGTACTCGGAGGGGGCCTTCGCCTACTACCTGCACCAGGGGCCCGACTGCTCGGGCGAGCGGACCATGGACCGCACCGACCGGGCGGGCGACGCGGACGGCTGCGCGGTCGGCGACACCCTGTCGTCCGCGGCGCCGTACCTGCCCACGGCCGCCTACCCGTCCGCCGACACCCTGGACGCGCCGCTCGCCGCCGGCTCGAAGGCGCGGGCCGAGCTGTACGTGCGGACCCGGGCGCCCGCGGCCCTCGTCGGCCCGTCCGTCGTCCTGCTCGCCACCGACCGGGAGATAGGCCGCGGCAAGGCCACGGCCCGGCCCGTCACCGGCGCGTGGACGAAGATCACCGTCGAGTTCGAGACCGCCCGGCCCGCCTTCACCGGGGAGCAGCTGACGGTGCAGTTGCTCTCCGACACCACCGCGCTGCTCGCGGTGGGACACGAGGGCGACCACGCCACCCGGCTCGCCCTCGACCCGGCCGCGCTGCCGCCCTCCGGCCTCGACTTCGGCGCCGGCGTCGCGGCACCGGCGGACGGCGGCGAGGTCCGCGAGGGGGAGACGGTCGTGGCCGGCGGCCACTTCGCGGTCCCCGACGCGGGCACCGACCCCGAGGGCGTCGGCGGCCGGCCGGAGACCCACCGGGTGCAGGTGTCCGTGGACGACGAGGACTTCGGCTCCCCGCTCTCCGCGCAGCTCGACGAGGCCACCGGCACCTGGCGGGTGGAGGCCGGGCGGCTCGGCGTGGGCGAGCACGTGCTGTACGCCCGCGCGGTGCGCGACGGCACTCCGTCGCAGGTCGCGCGGACGAGCTTCCGGGTCGTCCCGGACGCCCGCGTCGAGTGGCAGGTCGTCGCCCGCAACGCGCCGGCCGACCCGGCCGCCTGGCGCCCCGCCGAAGGGCTGGCCGACTGGTCGTTCGCGCTGACGACGTCGTCGTACGGCACGGGCCACCGCACGATCGTCGTACGGCTGGTGGAGCGCGGCACCGAGACCGCGCGGGACACCGTACGGGCGCGGTTCCGCTGACGCGGGGCCTTCCGTGAGAGCGGCCACGGCGGTTCCGCGGTGACACGGGCGGGCCGGAACCCCTGCGGGGGCTCCGGCCCGCTCGCGTGGCGGCCGGAGGATCTGCCCCCGGTCGGTGGCGTCGGCGCCCCGAGAACACACCGCCCGGCAGTCCGCGGAACTGGCCCCTCCCGCGCCGATGATTTCCGTGCGACCCCCCGGTCTTCTCTGCCGTAAGCGCTCGACCAGTGAACAGGAGCAAGCGTCATGCGTATCGTCATCAGCGAGTTCATCAGCCTCGACGGTGTTGTGCAGGCCCCCGGCGGGCCGCAGGAGGACACCGACGGGGGGTTCGCGCACGGTGGGTGGACGCACGCGTACTTCGACCCGGAGGTCGTCGGCGGTGCGTTCGACGTGGCGCTGGACGAGGCGGACGCCCTGCTGTTCGGGCGTCGCACCTGGTCGGTGATGGCGCAGGCGTGGCCGGACCGTGCCGGGGACCCGTTCGCGGACCGGATGAACTCCATCCGCAAGTACGTCGTCTCCGGGACGCTCGGCGAGTCCGACCTGACCTGGGACAACACGGCGCTGATTCCCGGCGCCGAGGCGGTCGCCCACATCGGCAAACTGCGCGAGCAGGAGGGCGGCAGCCTGCTGGTCATGGGCAGCCCGTCGCTCGCCCGTCTGCTGATCGCCCAGGGCCTGGTCGACGAACTGCGGCTCATCGTGATGCCCGTGGTGCTCGGCGGCGGCAAGACGATCTTCCCCGACGACGGCGGCAAGCACGCCTTCGAGCTCGTGTCCGCGACGACGGGACCGGCCGGCGCGCAGGTGTGCGTGTACCGGGCGGCGAGCGCCGAGTAGACCGGGGGCGGATCGGGTCGTGGACGGGCGGGTGCCCTGCGCGCGACGCCCGGGGAGTGAAGCCGGAGAGTGAAGAAGGACTGCCCGGGGCGGTGCCGGGTAGGGTCCGTGGACATGAAGCTGGCGTTCTCCACCCTCGGCGTCCCCGGCCTGCCCCACCCCGACGTGCTGCGGCTGGCGACCGAACACGGCTACCACGGCGTGGAACTGCGCGCCCACCCCGAGGAACCGGTCCACCCGGGCCTCGGCGCGGCCGAACGTGCCGCTGTCGCCGCCGACTTCGAGGCGGCCGGCGTGGAACTCCTGGGCCTCGCGGGCTACCCGAAGGTGGCCGCGCCGGGCGACGACGAGCCCGTGCTCACGGAACTGCGCGCGCTGCTCGACCTGGCCGGCGACCTGGGCGCCCCGTACGTCAGGGTCTTCCCCGGCGGCACCCCCGGCCAGAGCTCCGAGGAGGCGGACGCGACGGCGGCCCGGCGCCTCGGCACGGCCGCCGAGCACGCCGCCGACGTGGGCGTGCGCATCCTGCTGGAGACCCACGACTCGCACCGCACGGGCGCCGACGCGATGCGCGTCCTCGGCCTGGTCGGCCACCGGCAGGTCGGCGCCCTGTGGGACGTGATGCACACGTGGCTGGGCGGTGAGCAGCCGACCGACACGTACGCGGCGCTCGCCCCGCACCTCGGCTACGTCCAGGTCAAGGACATCGCCTCGCCCGACGACACGACGCCGCTGCCGCTGGGCGAGGGCGTCCTGCCGCTGGCCGAGTGCGTGGAGGTGCTCTCGCGGCACGGCTGGGACGGCTGGCTGTGCTGGGAGTACGAGAAGCGGTGGTACGAGGCGGCGGCCCCGCTTCCGGACCTGCTGGCGGCGGGCCGGGACCACCTGTCCCGGCTGCTCAACGAGTCGGCGTGACAGGCGCGGTCGCGCACTGGCTCCCGGCCGGGCTCACGCACTGGCTCCCTCCCCGGCTCACGTACCGGGCGAGTTGACCACCGGGGCCGCCGGGGCCGCCTGAGCCAACGGGTCTGCCGGTTCTACCGGGCCCGCCGGGACCACCGGGCCCGCCTGAGCCGATGGGACCGCCGGGGCCGCCGGGGCCGCCTGAGCCAACGAGTCCGCGCGAGCCAACTGGCCCACCGGGCCTGCCGGGTCCACCGGGCCTGCCGAGACCACCGGGCCCGCCGGGACCACCACGCCCGCCGGGACCACCACGCCCGCCTGAGCCACCGGCACCGGTGCCGACGCCGGTGCCGGAGCCGGTGCCCCACCGCCACCGTCCGCCGCCGGACGCCCCCGTGTCAGGGACGTCAGCGCCACCCCGCCCACCAGCAGGACCGCCGCGCACCAGCGCAGCGGGCTCACCGGCTCGCCCAGGAACACGGCCGCCGACGTCATGCCGAACACCGGCACCAGCAGCGAGAACGGGGCCACGGTGGACGCCGGGTGACGGTGCAGCAGCCAGCCCCAGGCGCCGAAGCCGAACACCGTGCTGACCCAGGCGACGAACAGGATCGCGCCCGTGCCCTGCCAGTCCAGGCCGCGCAGCGCAGCCAGGTCCCGGTCCGGGCCCTCCAGCAGGAGGGACAGGGCGAACAGCGGGAGGACGGGGATCGTACTCACCCACACCATGAAGTTCAGCGCGTCCGGCGGGGACGCCCGGCGCGTCAGGACGTTGGAGATGCCCCAGGCCAGGGCGCCCGCGACCACCAGCACGAACCCGGCGAGCGGGCCGCCGGTGCCCTCGTCGACCGCCGCCACGACCACACCGCCGACGGCCACCGTCATCCCGGTGAGCTGCACGCGGTTCAGGCGCTCCCCGAGGACGGCCACCGCGATCACCGCCGTGAACACCGCCTGGATCTGCAGGACCAGTGAGGACAGTCCCGCCGGCATGCCCTGGTCCATGCCGACGAAGACCAGGCCGAACTTGGCCACGCCCAGGATCAGGCCCACCCCGGCGATCCACTTCCACGCGACCTTCGGGCGGCCCACGAGGAACACGGCGGGCAGGGCCGCCGCCAGGAAGCGCAGCGCCGAGAACAGCAGCGGCGGGAAGTGGTCGAGGCCGATCTCGATGACCGTGAAGTTCACGCCCCAGACGGCGGCCACGAGCACGGCGAGGAAGAGGTGGGAAGGTCGCATGCGTCGAGGATCACGCGCCCGGACCGTTCAGCACCAGCGATGATTCCTGCATGGTTGGATGGAGCATCGCTAATCGATCGGCCGTTGTCCCCGGAGGTTCCCGTGCTCGATCTCCAGCGGCTGCGCGCCCTGCACGCCGTCTCCCTGCACGGCACCGTGGGCGCCGCTGCCGCCGCGCTCGGGTACACGCCCTCCGCCGTGTCCCAGCAGATCGCCAAGCTGGAGCGGGAGACGAGGACGGTGCTGCTGGAGCGGGAGGGGCGCGGCGTCCGCCTCACCGACGAGGCGCGCCAACTCGCGGCGACGGCACAGGAGTTGCTGGCGCTGGTGGAGCGTGCCGAGACCGAGCTGGAGCTGCGGCGCGGGGTGCCGTCGGGGCGGCTGACCGTCGCGGCGTTCGCGTCGGCGGCGCGCGGGCTCATGCCCCCGGTGCTGGCCGACCTGGCGCGGCGGCACCCGGCGCTCGACACCCGGCTGACCGAGATCGACCCCCATCTGTCCGTGGACCTGGTCGCCAAGGGCGCCGTCGATCTGGTGGTGGCCCACGACTGGGACATCGCGCCGCTGCCCGCGCCGGCGGGCGTGGAGCAGGCCGTCATCGGTGAGGACCTGTGCGATCTGCTGGTGCCGGCCGGGCACCGGTTCGCCGGGCGGGAGGGTGTGCGGCGTGCGGAGCTGGGCGGGGAGCGGTGGATCTGCCAGCCGCCGGGGCGGGTCTGCCACGACTGGCTGACGCGGACCCTGCGGGCGGCCGGGCACGAGCCGGACATCGTCCACCAGGCCGACGAGAACCCGACCCTGGTCGCCCTGGTCGCCGCCGGCCTCGGCATCGCGGTCATCCCCCGGCTGGGGCGCGGCCCGCTGCCCGACGGCGTGGTGGAGGTGACTTTGGACCCCATGCCCGTACGGCGGTTGTACGCGCTGTGGCGGACGGGGGCGGCGCGGCGTCCGGCGATCGCGGAGACCGTGCGGACGCTGCGGGAGCACTGGCCGCGCCAGTCGGCCCACGCGTCCCGCTGAGGGGCGGTACGCCGCCGTCGGCGCGGCTCTCCTGCTCCGCACGGGTGCCGTCGGCTCCCGCGTGCTCCTGTCCGTTCCCTTGACTGGCAGAAACTTCCCGGATATTGGTGACTCCTCGGAAGTTTCCTTCAGGATCCTCGGCGGATCACCTCCGGAAGGAGCGCACGTGCACCACAGCAGCACGAACAGCACAGGGAACACCGCACGACCCTCCAGACGTACCGTCCTCGCCGCCACCGCGGGCGTCACCGCCGCCCTCGCGGTCGGTGGCACCGCGCAGGCCGCACCGCTCGACGACAGCAAACTCCGCGGCCTCATCTCCCGCATGACGCTGGAGGAGAAGGTCGGCCAGCTCTTCGTGATGCGGGTCTACGGCCACTCCGCCACCGCACCGGACCAGGCCGACGTCGACGCCAACCTCAAGGAGATCGGCGTCCGCAGCCCGGCGGAGCTGATCGCCAAGTACCGGGTCGGCGGCATCATCTACTTCACGTGGGCGCACAACACCCGTGACCCGCACCAGATCGCCGATCTGTCGAACGGCATCCAGAAGGCCTCGCTGGAGCTGCCGCGCGGGCTGCCCGTGCTGATCTCCACCGACCAGGAACACGGCATCGTCGCCCGGGTCGGCAAGCCCGCGACGCTGTTCCCGGGCGCCATGGCCATCGGCGCGGGCGGCTCGCGCTCCGACGCCCGCACGTTCGGCCGCATCGCGGGCCGCGAGCTGCACGCCATGGGCATCCGGCAGGACTACGCCCCCGTCGCCGACGTGAACGTCAACCCGGCCAACCCCGTCATCGGCGTACGGTCCTTCGGCTCCGACCCCGAGGCCGTGGCGGAGCTGGTCGCCGCCGAGGTCACCGGGTTCCAGGCGTCCGGGGTCTCGGCCACCGCCAAGCACTTCCCCGGCCACGGCGACACCGAGACCGACAGCCACTACGGCTTCCCGGTCATCACGCACACCCGCGGCCAGTGGGACGCGCTGGACGCGCCGCCGTTCCGCGCGGCGATCGCGGCCGGCATCGACTCGATCATGACCGCCCACATCATGGTCCCGGCGCTCGACGACTCCGGCGACCCGGCCACCCTGTCCCGGCCGATCCTCACCGGCATCCTGCGCGAGGAGCTCGGCTACGACGGTGTCGTGGTCACCGACTCCCTCGGCATGCAGGGCGTGCGCACCAAGTACGGCGACGACCGGGTGCCGGTGCTGGCGCTGAAGGCGGGCGTGGACCAGCTGCTCAACCCGCCGAACCTGGATATCGCGTGGAACGCGGTGCTGACGGCCGTGCGCACCGGCGAGCTCACCGAGGAACGGCTCGACGAATCGATCCTCCGTGTGCTGCGGATGAAGGCGAAGCTCGGCCTGTTCGAGGACGCGTACGTCAGCCACGGCGGCGTGGACCGCGCGGTCGGCGTGCGCCAGCACCTGATCGCGGCCGACCGGATCGCCGAGCGGACGACGACGCTGCTGGTGAACGAGGGCGGGCTGCTGCCGCTGGCGCCGAGCGAGCACGGCAAACTCCTGGTCGTCGGCGCCGACCCGGCCTCCCCGTCGGGCACCACCGGACCGCCGACCGGCGTGCTGGCCGCCGCGCTCACCGGGCTGGGCTTCACCGCCACCGCGCTGTCCACCGGCACCGCCCCGTCCTCGGCGACCATCGCCCGGGCGGTCGCGGCGGCGCAGGACGCCGACGCCGTGGTGGTCGCGACGTACAACGTGACGGCGAGCAGCTCCCAGAAGTCGCTGGTGCGGGAGCTCCGGGCGACCGGGAAGCCGGTCGTGGCGGTCGCCGTCCGCAACCCGTACGACGTGGCCCATCTGCCGGACGTGCCGGCCTTCCTGGCGTCCTACTCGTGGACCGACGTGGAGGTGCGCGCGGCGGCCCGGGTGATCGCGGGCCGGGTCGCGCCGCGCGGCAAGCTGCCCGTGCCGGTGCAGCGGGCGGACGACCCGGCGCAGGTGCTGTACCCCGTGGGCCACGGGCTGACGTACTAGCTCCTGGCGTACCGGACGGCGAAGGCCGTGGACACGCGGGCGAACTGCCCGGTGTCCACGGCCCTTTGCGTCAGGCGCCGGTGCGAGGCGGCCCCCCAGCCGGGCCGGGGGGCCGCCTGCCGTCTCACGGGCGCAGCGTGGCCTCCCGCCGCAGGTCCCGCTTGTCGAGCCGGGCGTCGAACTTCGCGAGCGGCTTCGCCGCCGCCGGGTCGGCCTGCACGGCCGGGGACGCGACGCCCGCCCACTCAAGGATGCGCGCCGTGGCGAACGCCTTCTCCCCGGCGACGAGTCCGGCGACGTTCGCGCCGTGGTTCATGCCGGGCGCGGTGAACACGTAGGAGTCGCGCGCCCCGTTGCCCAGGCGGAACGGCTCGGCGCCCCACGGGTCGTTCTCGCCGTAGACGAACAGCATGTGCCGCGCGTTCTGGCGCACCCAGCTGTCCACGTCCCGCATCGCCGACGGCTGGAACGTCATCGGGATGTCACGCGGCACGAAGTTCCGCGGCGGCTGGTAGCCGTAGCGGACGTACTCGGGCTCGATGTGCGGGAACTTGATCGTCGGCGCGCCGAGCTGCGTGCCGGCCTGGTAGTAGTACGGCGTGTACGGCGCGAGGCCCTGGTCGGTGTAGAAGGAGAAGCCGGAGATCGTGTCGACGGACGTCCAGATCTCGTCGTCGGTGGCGTTCTTCGCGTCGGCCGGGATGTCCGCGCAGTCCTTCAGGGTGCTGTACTGCCAGAAGCCCCACACGTAGTCCAGGACGACCGCCTCGTAGGCGCGGTCCAGGCTGCCGATGGTGTGGAAGGTGTAGCCGTTCTCGGCGGCGAGCGCCTCGTACTTCTTCTGCAGCGGCTCGCGGCGCACCAGTGCCTCGCGCTGCACGCCGTTCAGCCGGTCGCGGCACTCCTCGGTGCCGACGCGGGCGAAGAACCGGTCGTAGGCCGAGTCCTCCTTGTTCACGATGTCGTTGGGGGCGACGTAGGCGACGACGCCGTCCATGTCCCGCGGGTAGAAACGCTCGTAGTAGGTGGCGGTCATGCCGCCCTTGGAGCCGCCCGTCGAGATCCAGTTCTCGTCGTAGATCGGCTTGAGCGCCTTGAAGATGCGGTGCTGGTCGCTGGCGGCCTGCCAGATGTCCAGCTTCGACCAGTCGGCCGGCGAGGGCCGGGACGGGGTGAAGAAGCGGTACTCCATGGAGACCTGGTTGCCGTCCACGATCTGCGTGGGCTCGCGGCGGCCGGGGTTCGTGGAGACGCCGTAGCCGCCGGTGTAGAAGACCGTGGGGCGGGAGACGTCCTTGTGCAGCACGGTGATGCGCTGCTGGAAGGTGCCCTTCGCCGGGTTCCGGTGGTCGACCGGCTGGGTGTAGTTGAGGACGAAGAAGCGGTAACCGGTGTACGGCTTCTCCTCCATGAGGCTCATGCCCGGTATGGACAGCAGCCGGTCCTTGATGTCGGCCGATTCCGCCGATCCGGCCGTGCCGGTGGCTCCGGTGGCTTCCGGCTCGGCGGCGGTGGCCGCCCCGGCCGTGCCCACGGTGCCGACGGTGCCGACGAGCATGGTGAGCGCCAGCAGCGATCTGAGCGCCTTGCGCATGCACCCTCCCTGGTGAGAACAGATGTGCGCCGGAAGCTATCGGAGCGACTCGGGTCGGCACCAGGGGAGACGGGGAATTGCCGGTGAGAAACCTGTGGTTCAGCAGAGGATCCAGCCGGAACTGACGTGGCCGCGCGCCACCCTGCCCTTCACCCACACGCAGCGCTGACCGGCGTGCACGGTCACCGGGCCCGCCCGGTAGGCGAATCGGCCCTCGTCCACGACGGGCCGGCCGCCGCGCGCCTGCACGCTGACCATCATGTGCCGCTTCGTGCCGGGCTTTTCGGGCAGGGTCACGGCGCAGACGTAGCCGTCGCGCTTGTAGACGACCACCGAGCCCGTGGAGAACGGCAGCGTGCGGACCCTGCGGCCCGAGCAGTGGGCGGCGGCCTGCGCGTCGCCGGGCGCGGCCACCGCCAGCAGCCCGGCCGCGGTCAGGACCGCCACGCCCAGCGCGAACCGCCTGCGTATCGCTCCGCCGGCGCCGCCCACGTCACCGGCACCACCCGCTCCACTGCCCACTGTGGCCCCTCCCGCACTGTCACCACCGCGACTTGGCGTACGGGTGTACGGACGCGGGGCGTATGTCGGATGGTTGCACGACCGTCAGCGGGACGCGCCGACGGGTTCCTCGGGCTCGGCCTGTCCGACGAACGTCCGCCACAGTTCGGCGTAGCGTCCGCCGCGCGCCAGGAGTTCCTCGTGCGTGCCGTCCTCGGCGACCCGGCCGTGGTCCATGACGACGACCCGGTCGGCGCGGGCGGCCGTGGTCAGCCGGTGCGCGACGACGAGCGTCGTACGGCGTCCCGCGAGCCGGTCGGTGGCCTGGTTGACCTGTGCCTCGGTGGCCAGGTCGAGCGAGGCCGTCGCCTCGTCGAGGAGGAGGACGTCCGGGTCGACCAGTTCGGCGCGGGCCAGCGCGATCAACTGCCGTTGCCCGGCGGAGAGGTTGCGGCCCCGCTCGGCGACCTCGTGGAGGTAGCCGCCCTCCAGGGTGGCGATCATCTCGTGGGCGCCGACCGCGCGGGCCGCCGCCTCCACCTCGGCGTCGGTGGCGTCGGGGCGGCCGTAGGCGATGGCGTCGCGGACGGTGCCCTGGAAGAGGTACGCCTCCTGCGGGACGACGCCCAGCCGGTGCCGGTAGGAGGTCAGGTCGAGGGCGCGCAGGTCGGTGCCGTCGACGGTGATCCGGCCGCCGGTCGGGTCGTAGAACCGGGCCACCAGCTTCACCAGCGTCGACTTGCCGGCGCCGGTCTCGCCGACGAAGGCGACGGTCTGCCCGGCGGGGATGCGCAGGTCGATGCCGGTCAGCGCCTCTTCCTCGGCGCCGTAGGCGAAGTGCACGTCCTCGAAGGCGATGTCGCCGCGCAGGGAGCGCACGTCGAGGGGCTTGCCGGGGGCCTCGGTGGAGGCCGGTTCGCGCAGCAGTTCCTGGATGCGGCCGAGGGAGACGGTCGCCTGCTGGTAGCCGTCGAAGACCTGGGAGAGCTGCTGCACGGGCGCGAAGAACAGGTCGATGTAGAGCAGGTAGGCGACCAGCGCGCCGGTGGTGAGCGTGCCGTCGTCGATGCGCATGCCGCCGACGATCAGTACGGCGGCAGCGGCGGCGGACGACAGGAACTGCACGAACGGGAAGTAGACCGAGATCAGCCACTGGCCGCGGACGCGGGCGCGCCGGTAGCTGTCGCTGCGCCCGGCGAACCGCTCGCCGCCGTCCTTCTCGCGCCGGAAGGCCTGCACGATGCGCAGCCCGGACACCGACTCCTGGAGGTCGGCGTTCACGGCCGAGACCCGCTCGCGGGCCAGTTCGTACGCCTTCACGCTGGCCCGGCGGAAGAAGAACGTGGCGAGGATCAGCGGCGGCAGTGTGGCGAACACGACCAGCGCGAGCTGCACGTCGATGAAGAGCAGGGCGACCATGATGCCGAAGAAGGTGACGACGGAGACGAAGGCGGTGACGAGCCCGGTCTGGAGGAACGTGGACAGTGCGTCGACGTCGGTCGTCATCCGCGTCATGATCCGGCCGGTCAGCTCGCGCTCGTAGTAGTCGAGCCCGAGGCGCTGGAGCTGGGTGAAGATCTTCAGGCGCAGCGCGTACAGGACGCGTTCGCCGGTGCGTCCGGTCATGCGGATCTCGCCGGTCTGCGCGACCCACTGGAGGGTCACCGCGAGCAGGGCGAGCAGCGACGCCGACCAGACCGCGCCGAGGGCGAGCTGCGAGACGCCCTCGTCGATGCCGTGCCGGATCAGGACCGGCAGCAGCAGGCCCATGCCCGCGTCGACGGCCACCAGGGCGAGGCTGGCCAGCAGCGGCAGGCCGAAGCCGCGCAGCAGGCGGCGCAGTCCGTACGACTCCTCCGGCTGGACGGCGCGGGCCTCGTCGACGTCCGGGACGTCGGTCGCCGGGGGCAGCGCCGCCACCTGGGCGAGCAGTTCCGGGGTGGCCGGGGAGCCCTCCGTCGCCAGGTCCCGGGGTTCGCGCTCCCCCGCCCACAGCCGGGGCGTGATGCCGCGCTCGGCGTCGAACTCGGCGTCCAGCTCGTCGCGCACCGAGGTGTCCTCGCGCGGCTCGGCCGACGGCGGGGTGTGGCCCGGGGAGACACCGCCCAGCTCGTCCGGGTCGGTGAGCAGGCGCCGGTACAGGGCGCACCGCTCCTGGAGCTCGTCGTGGGTGCCGATGTCGGCGAGCCGGCCGCCGTCGAGGACGGCGATGCGGTCGGCGAGGTTGAGGGTGGAGCGGCGGTGCGCGATGAGCAGCGTGGTGCGGCCCCGCATGACCTGCGCCAGGGCCTCGTGGATCTCGTGCTCCACGCGGGCGTCGACGGCGGACGTGGCGTCGTCCAGGACGAGCAGCCGCGGGTCGCTGAGGATGGCGCGGGCCAGGGCGATGCGCTGGCGCTGGCCGCCGGACAGGGTCAGGCCGTGTTCGCCGACCGTCGTGTCGTAGCCGTCGGGCAGCTCGGCGACGAACCGGTCGGCCTGGGCGGCGCGCGCGGCGGCCTCGATCTCCTCGTCGGTGGCGCCGGGGCGGCCGTAGGCGATGTTGTTGCGGACGGTGTCGGAGAACAGGAACGAGTCCTCCGGTACGAGCCCGATCGCGGCCCGCAGCGAGTCCAGGGTCAGCTCGCGCACGTCGTGCCCGCCGACCAGGACGGCGCCGCGCGTGGCGTCGTAGAAGCGCGGCAGCAGCAGGGAGACGGTGGACTTCCCGGAGCCGGAGGAGCCGACGACGGCGAGGGTCTCGCCGGGGCGGATGGTGAAGGACAGGCCGTCGAGGACGGGCCGCTCGGGGTCGTATCCGAAGGACACGTCGTCGAACTCGACGGTGGCGGGAGCGTCCGGGGGAAGCTCCTTGCTCCCGTCGGTCAGGGACGGCTCGGTGTCGATCAGCTCCAGGACGCGTTCGGTGCCGGCGCGGGCCTGCTGGCCGACGGTGAGGACCATGGCGAGCATCCGGACCGGCCCGACGAGCTGCGCGAGGTAGGTGGAGAACGCGACGAACGTACCGAGTGTGATGTCGCCGCGCACCGCGAGCCAGCCGCCGAGGGCGAGCATCGCGACCTGGCCGAGCGCGGGCACGGCCTGGAGGGCCGGGGTGTACCGGCTGTTGAGCCGGACGGTGCGCAGCCGCCCGGCGAACAGCCGCCGCCCGACCTCCCGCAGCTTGCCGGTCTCCTGCTCCTCCTGCCCGAAGCCCTTGACGACGCGGACACCGCTGACGGCGCCGTCGACCACGCCCGCGACGGCGGCGGCCTGCGCCTGCGCGTACCAGGTGGCGGGATGCAGCCGGGTGCGGCTGTGCCTGGCGATGATCCAGATGGCGGGCGCGACGGCGAGGGCGACCAGGGTGAGCGGCAGGGACAGCCAGGCCATGACGGCGAGGGAGATCAGGAAGAGCATGAAGTTCCCGATGGTCATCGGGAGCATGAACAGCAGGCTCTGGATCAGCTGGAGGTCGCTGGTGGCCCGCCCGACGACCTGCCCGGTGGACAGCTCGTCCTGCCGCCGCCCGTCGAGCCGGGTGATCGTCCCGTACATCTCCGTGCGCAGGTCGTGCTGGACGTCGAGGGCGAGCCGGCCGCCGTAGTAGCGGCGGACGTAGGTGAGGACGTACACGACGAGGGCGGCGCCGATGAGCGCGCCGGCCCAGGGGGCCATGGCGCGGCTGTGGTCACCGATGACGTCGTCGATGATCACCTTCGTGATCAGCGGGACGATCGCCATCACGGCCATACCGGCGAGGGAGGAGCCGAGGGCCAGCACGACGTCCGTGCGATGCCGCCATGCGTAGCCCGCCAGTCGTCGTGCCCAGCCCCGTTGCGGTGTCACGCGGGTGTCCTCCGAGGGTCGCTCGTGCCTGCCCTGATCATCGGCCCGACGCCAGGCCTGATCTTCCGGAAGGCACCAACGCGGGCGGGACCGGATTTCATCCCTCCGTCATGATCGGAGGCCGGCCCGCCCGGCGCTCAGAGGCGCACCCGCAGGAAGTAGAAGCGGGTGGTCTGCACGTCGTTCTGGTTGTCGTCGCTGACCAGGAGCACCCTCATGGCGCCGCCGGGCGCGCGGCCGGTGACCGCCATGCCCTCGATGTTGTCGAGCAGCGGGTTCGGCTGGGGCTGCTTGGCGGTCGCTCCGAGTGACGGGCAGGTCACGAGGTCGGCGAGCAGCGTCTTCGGCATGGCCTCGGCGCCGGTGAGCCGGTCGACGGCCCGGACGTCGGCGGCGCCGCGCGGGTCGGCGAGATACAACCGCACGGTGTTGCCGACGCCGGCGGTGAAGCCGCGCTCCAGGACGAGGAGGCGGCCGTCGGGCGTCGCGGTGACCTCGGGCACGCCGAGCCCCGTGTCCACGCGGTACGCGTACTGCGCGCCGAGCCGGAAACGGTCCTCCGGTGTGCGCCGCCAGGTCTGGAGCCGGACGGTGTCGGAGCGGTCGCCGTCGAGGGGGTACTCCATGGAGGCGAGCAGGGTGCGCCCGCCGGGCAGCAGGGTCAGCCCTTCGAAGGTGCCGTTGGCGCGGGCTCGGCCGGCCGGGGCGGGCCGCAGGGCGTCCGGCACGGGCAGCCGGTCGAGAATCCGGCCGTCGCGGGAGTACCGGCGCACGGTCGGCTCGGTCTCGGAGCCGATCAGCCGGGTGCCGTCGCGGTCGACGACGAGCCCCTCGGAGTCGAGGGGGGCGCCCGCCTCGTCCGCGAGCGCCCGCACGCCGCGCGGCCGGAGGGTCCGGGCGTCCAGGGAGAACAGGGCCGACCGGTCGGACACGGCGGCGAGGGCGCCGTCCCGGTCGACGGCGAGCGCGGAGAAGTTCCCGACGAAGGTGCCCTCGTACGTCGTCTTGTCGAGGGCGTCGGAGTAGCGGTCGATGGCCACGGAGGGCGAACAGGCGTGCCCGGTACGGACGTTGGCCGACGCGGCGCCGCCGGTCGCGGCACCGGCGGGGCCGGTGGCGGTGAGACAGGTGGCGGCGGCGAGGGCGGCCGTGGTGGTGGCGAGGAGGGTGTTCAGACGCATGGGCAGCACGGTAGGGCGGGGCGGTGACGCCCGGTGGGATGTTCGGTGAAGCCCTCCCCGCGAGCACTCAGGGCCACCCGTCGGGATCGTCGTACGCGGGTACCGGGAGGCGGGCGCCCCGGCTCTCGGCGACGCGGTGGACGTCCCGCAGCGCCTCGGCCAGGCGGGCCGCGAGAAAGCGGACCTGTACGACGGTGGCGCCGTCGTCGGCGAGCATGTCGGCGGCGTGGTCGAGGAGGTCCTCTGCCATGCCGAGCTGGACCGACTCGATGCTGTCGGCGACGCGCGAGAGGCGGCCGGTGCCGTCGCCGACGAGGTAACAGGGCTTGCCGCCGGCCCCGGTCCACGGCAGCAGCCGCGCGGCGCCCTCCCCGGCGATCACGCGGTCACCTCCACGCCGTGCACGCCGCGCGGTCCGACGTCGATGCCGCGCACGGCGACCACCAGCGCCCGCCGCCGGGCCGGGCTCCGCCGGGCCGCCGCACGCTGCTCGTGCGCGACGAGATACGGCCGCACGAGCACGTTGTCCTCGCCGGCCAGAGGCTCATGCCCGGCGCGGTGGACGGGACGCGGGCGCTGTCCCGACGATCCGGGACAGCGCCGGTGCGCACCACCGCGCACGACGCCGCTGCGCCGACGGCGGCCGTTCCCTGGCAACAGGACCCGGAGGAGCGGCTCCAGGAGGCGGGCGAGGTGGTGGGGCATGTCGAGAGCTCCGTTTCCATTCCACGTGGGCTTGTCGCGTTGTGTAGCGAGGCCCTCACAGAGTGGGACGGGGCGGGCTAGGCTCGCCAGAGGGTTGAGCGTGACCAGGCATTTGTCACAAGGGAGTTGGCCATGGCCACCACATACGGTGCCTGGCTCAAGCAGCAGCGCGAGGCGGCGGGACTGACACAGCAGCAGCTGGCGGACATGGCGGTGATGACGCGCTCGCACATCGCGCACATCGAGGCGGGGCGGCGGATCCCCTCGAAGGAAGACGCGCGGCGGCTGGACAGGGCGCTGAACACGGGGGATGTGTTGAGCAGTTTTCTGCCCCGAGAAGAGGTGGCTGCCGCCGACTACTTCGAAGCAGTACGGCTGCTTGAACGACAAGCGGTGATGATCAGGGAGTTCGCCCTGTCGTTCGTGCCAGGCATCCTTCAGACGAAGCGGTACGCGCGTGCTGTACTCGGCAAAGCATTCCCTCCGGTGAGCAAGGAGGAATGTGACAGGCGCCTTGTCACACGTCTCGAACGCGCCAGGATCCTCGACGATCCGGTTACGCCCGTAGTGTGGGCCCTTCTCGATGAGGCAGTGCTACGCCGTCCGTTGGGCAGCGCTGACGTCATGGCGGAGCAGCTGGCACACATCGTGCGCCTCGCCGAGGCTGAACGCGTCCGCGTACATGTGATGCCGTTCGACATGGGCTTCCATCCACTGATGGAAAGCATGCTCACCCTGATGTGGTTCGAGGACCAACCGCCGCTGGCGTACGGCGAGGGCCTACGGATGGGCAAACTGCACGACTCCCCGTCCGCTGTTCACGAGTTGCAGAGTCGCTACGATCTGGCGCTGAGCGACGCGCTGTCGCAGCGCGATTCACTTGCCCTGCTGAAGGCAACAGCGAAGGACTACGGACACCATGGCTGACCGAACCATCCGGAACGCTGCCGCACTGAAGGGTTGGCGCAAGTCGTCCCACAGCGGCAGCGAAGCCGGCAGTTGCCTCGAAGTCATAGACACCCACCCTTCCGAGGTCCCGGTCCGCGACTCCAAGACCCCCCGGGGCCCGGCGTTGGTGTTCTCGTCGCAGGGCTGGTCCCGGTTCGTCGCCGCCGTCAAGGGCGGAGACCTGACGGCGTGACGGCCTGACCCCCGGCCACGGCATCGCGAAGACGCACGGACCCGACAGGTCGCCGGTCAGCGGTTCAGGTCCAGCACCCCGACGCCGGGCCGCTCGTACGCGTCGGGCTCGACCGTCGCCACGAGCGCCCCGTCGGGAACCATCACGGTCGGCCGGGCGGCATGGACGGCGGCGGCGACATCGGAGCCGACTCCGTGCCTGCCCAGCTCGGATCGCTCCCGCTGGCCGAGGTTGTCGGTGATGATGTCCGTGTGGCCAACCGCGTCAGCGCTCTCATCTCGGCCTTCGGCGTTCTTGCCTGCACGGTGCTGCTCGCCGGCGCCGTTCGCGAGTACCGCTCCGGGGCATCGGCTCTCTGGGTCGCGGCCGGAGCCGTGTTCTTCGTCAGTGCCCTGTACGCACTCGTACGGGATGTGCGACAACTGCGTGCAGGGCGGGAGACCTGACCAACGGCGCCGATCCGTCGTGTCCTTGGGCCCTGGGTCCGGATGTGCCGTTGACCGGCACGGAGGGGGCGGGGCAGGGCCGTCGCTCCCCGGCCGGGCGCCGAGGCGGGGTGCCCGGCAAGGCGTAGGCCTCCCGCGCGATCCGCGACCACCGGCGCGAGCGCGGAACCCGGGCGGTGATTCCCGTTCCGGCGGATCGGCGGAGCCGCGGATCGGCGGAGCCGTCGGCTGTGCCGCGGCGGCCCGGACGACCGCTCGCCCGACTTTCCGCCCGGTGATCCGACAGGCGCCGCCTAACTCCGCGGCCTTCCCGTGGACCCCCGAACCATCAACTCTCCCCGCACCGTCGCGATGTTCCCGGGCGGCGCCTCCTCGCGGCCCATGGCGATGCGGCCCGCGCGGGCGCCCGCCTCGGCCAGGGGGAGGCGGACCGTCGTCAGGGACGGCACCGCGTCGATGCTGAACGGCAGGTCGTCGAAGCCGGCCACGGACACGTCGTCCGGGATGCGCAGCCCCGAGTCCCGCAGGGCCGCGCACGCGCCGAGCGCGACGGAGTCGTTCGCCGCGACCACGGCCGTCAACGACGCGTCGCGGCGCAGCAGTTCGAGGGTCGCCTCGTAGCCGGACCGCCGGTCGTAGCTGCCGTGCACGGTCCAGCGCGGGTCGTCCTCGATGCCGTGCGCGGCGAGCGCGGCGCGGTGGCCCTCCAGCCGGTGGCGCGTGGTCGTGCGCTCCTCCGGGCCGGCGATGTAGCCGAGCCGCCGGTGACCGAGCCGGATGAGGTGCTCGGTCAGTTCCTGCCCGCCGCCGCGGTTGTCGAAGGTCAGCGCGATCGCCGCGGTGTCCGGCGCGGGCGGCCGGCCGCACAGCACGACCCGTGTCCCGGCGTCCGCCAGCTTGCGCAGCTTCGCCGCGACGGCCGCCTTGTGCGCCGCGTTCTCCAGGGCCCCGCCGGTCAGCACGACCGCCGCCGCGCGCTGCCGCTGGAGCAGGGTGAGGTAGGTCAGTTCGCGCTCGGGGGAGCCGCCCGTGTTGCACACGACCGCGAGCCGCTCGCCGCCCGCCCGGCCGCCGGGGCCGCCGATCTCGCCCTGGATGGCGCCGGCCATGATCCCGAAGAACGGGTCCGCGATGTCGTTGACGAGGATGCCGACCAGGTCGGAGGTGGCGGCGGCCAGCGCGCTCGCGGGGCCGTTCAGCACGTAGTCCAGCTCGTCGACCGCCTTCAGCACCCGCTCGCGGGTGGAGGCCGCCACGGGATAGTTCCCGTTCAGCACGCGCGACACCGTCGCGGGGGAGACCTGCGCGCGGGCCGCCACGTCCGCCAGGGTCACCGTCATGTCCTCGTCCTCCGCCTCGCGCGTTCGTCGTCGGCCGCTGCGACCGTCCGAAGTCGGCCGACGGGCACGCAGGTACGCCGTCGACAGAGGAGACGCGTCCGCGCGTCCGGCCGTTGCCCGGCCCGCGGTCGCCCTCCTCGCGTCCGCGCCCGTGCAGACCCTAAGGCCCCCGGCCCTCGCTGTTCGTCCCCTCGAACAACTCGTCTCCCGACGCGGTCTTGTCCAGACCGCTGTTCAGAGGCTAGCTTCTCTACACATAGAAAGCGCTTGCTGTAACGCTCACCAGTGAAACCGAGCGATCTGCGCACGGATCGGCGGGCAGCCGGCGCGTGACGGACGGGCCCCGGTGGAGCCGGTGGCGCCTATGAAGGGAATGACGTGACACGCAAGACGGTGCGTATCGCCATGAACGGCGTGACCGGGCGCATGGGCTACCGCCAGCACCTGGTCCGCTCCATCCTGGCCCTCCGTGAACAGGGCGGCCTCGACCTCGGCGACGGCACCGTGCTGTGGCCGGAGCCGATCCTGGTCGGCCGCCGCGAGCACGCGCTCAGGGCACTGGCCGAGCAGCACGGCCTGGAGCACGTCTCGACGGACCTGGGCGCGGTCCTCGCCGACGAGACGGTCGACATCTACTTCGACGCGCAGGTCACCTCCGCCCGTGAGGAGGCCATCCGGAAAGCGATCTCCGCGGGCAAGCACATCTACACCGAGAAGCCCACGGCCACCGGCCTCGACGGCGCCCTGGAGCTCGCCCGCCTCGCGAACGCGGCCGGCGTCAAGCACGGCGTCGTCCAGGACAAGCTGTTCCTGCCCGGCCTGCTCAAGCTGAAGCGGCTCATCGACGGCGGCTTCTTCGGCCGCATCCTGTCCGTGCGCGGCGAGTTCGGCTACTGGGTCTTCGAGGGCGACTGGCAGGACGCCCAGCGCCCGTCGTGGAACTACCGCGCGGAGGACGGCGGCGGCATCGTCGTCGACATGTTCCCGCACTGGGAGTACGTGCTGCACGAGCTGTTCGGCCGCGTGAAGTCCGTGCAGGCCCTCACCGCCACCCACATCCCGCAGCGCTGGGACGAGAACGGCAAGCCCTACGACGCCACCGCCGACGACGCCGCCTACGGCGTCTTCGAGCTCGACGGCGGCGCGATCGCGCAGATCAACTCCTCCTGGGCCGTGCGCGTCAACCGAGACGAACTCGTCGAGTTCCAGGTCGACGGCACCGAGGGCTCCGCCGTCGCGGGCCTGCGCAACTGCCGCGTCCAGCACCGCTCGGCCACCCCCAAGCCGGTCTGGAACCCGGACATCCCCGCCACCGAGGTCTTCCGCGACCAGTGGCAGGAGGTCCCGGACAACGCCGAGTTCGACAACGGCTTCAAGGCCCAGTGGGAGCTGTTCCTCAGGCACGTCTACGCCGACGCCCCCTACCACTGGGACCTGCTCGCCGGTGCCCGCGGCGTCCAGCTCGCCGAACTGGGCCTGAAGTCCTCGGCCGAGGGCCGCCGCCTCGACGTACCGGAGATCTCGCTGTGACGATCCGACTGCCCGACGCGAGCGGCGACCTGCGGACCTACGAGCCCCGCACCGAACCCCTGGCCGTCACCCCGGGAAGCGGCTTCACGTCCCGTACGGTCTACTCCGCCGCGCACGTCGTCGCCGACCCATTCGCCGACGTCACGCCCGACTCGCCCGCCGCCGTCGACTGGGACGCCACCCTCGCCTTCCGCCGCCACCTGTGGTCGCACGGCCTCGGGGTGGCCGAGGCCATGGACACCGCCCAGCGCGGCATGGGCCTGGACTGGACCGGCGCGGCCGAGCTCATCCGGCGCAGCGCCGCCGAGGCCAAGGCGGTCGGCGGCCTGATCGCCTGCGGCGTCGGCACCGACCAGCTGACCGGCCCGGCGCCCCTCGCCGAGGTCCGCGCCGCCTACGAGGAGCAGCTCGCGCTCGTCGAGGAGTCCGGCGCCAAGGCCATCCTGATGGCCTCCCGCGCCCTCGCCGCCGCGGCCCGGGGCCCCGAGGACTACCTGGAGGTCTACGGCCACCTGCTGCGCCAGGCCGCCGAACCGGTGATCCTGCACTGGCTCGGCCCCATGTTCGACCCGGCGCTGGAGGGCTACTGGGGCTCGGCCGACCTGGACGCGGCCACCGGCACCTTCCTGGAGGTCATCGCCGCGCACCCCGACAAGGTCGACGGCGTCAAGATCTCCCTGCTGGACGCCCGGCGCGAGGTGGACCTGCGCCGCAGGCTCCCCGAGGGGGTGCGCTGCTACACCGGCGACGACTTCAACTACCCCGAGCTGATCGCCGGCGACGACCGGGGCTTCAGCCACGCCCTGCTCGGCATCTTCGACCCGCTCGGCCCGCTGGCCGCACAGGCGGTCCGCGTCCTCGACACCGGCGACACACCGGGCTTCCGCGCGCTCCTCGACCCCACGGTCGAGCTCTCCCGGCACCTGTTCCAGGCCCCCACCCGCTTCTACAAGACCGGCGTGGTCTTCCTGGCCTGGCTCGCCGGTCACCAGGAGCACTTCACGATGGTCGGCGGCCTGCAGTCGGCCCGCTCCCTGCCGCACTTCACCCGCGCCTACGAACTCGCCGACGGCCTGGGCCTGTTCCCCGACCCGAAGCTCGCCGAGGAACGGATGAAGAACCTGCTCGGCCTGTACGGAGTGACACAGTGAACGGACTCGAACGCTTCTCGATCAACCAGATGACGGTGAAGCAGCTGTCGATGCCCGAACTGGCCGAGGCCTGCGGCCGGCTGGGCGTCCGCAACGTCGGCCTGTGGCGCGAACCGGTCCAGTCGTACGGCCTGGAGGCCACGGCGAAACTGGTCCGGGACGCCGGTCTGACCGTCACGACGCTGTGCCGGGGCGGCTTCCTCACCGCGATCGACCCCGGGGAGCGGGCACGCGCCCTGGACGACAACCGGCGGGCCGTCGACGAGGCGGCCACGCTCGGCACGGACACCCTGGTCCTCGTCTCGGGCGGCCTCCCGGCCGGGTCCAGGGACCTGCGCGGTGCCCGGGAACGCATCGCCGACGCCCTGGCCGAGCTCGGGCCCTACGCGCAGCGGCACGGCGTGAAGCTGGCCATCGAGCCGCTGCACCCGATGTTCGCCTCCGACCGCTGCGTGGTCTCCACCCTCGCCCAGGCCCTGGACCTCGCCGAGCGCTTCCCGGCCGAGCAGGTCGGCGTCACCGTCGACACGTACCACGTCTGGTGGGACGACCGGGCCCCGGAACAGATCGCCCGCGCTGGCGCCGGCGGGCGCATCCACACCTTCCAGCTCGCCGACTGGACGACCCCGCTGCCCGAGGGTGTCCTCAACGGCCGCGGCCAGATCGGCGACGGCGCGATCGACATGCGCGAATGGAAGGGCTACGTGGAGGCGGCCGGCTACACCGGCGCCATCGAGGTCGAACTCTTCAACGACGACCTGTGGGCCCGGGACGGCCGGGAGGTCCTCGCAGAGACGGCGGCGCGGTTCGTGGCGCACGCGGCCTGAAACCCGCAGGCCGGCGGGCGGATCGGGGCCGCTGGAAAAAACTTCCGGCGAGCGTGCAACCCTTCCCGCGCATCGTGGGTCGTACAGGGCATCAGAACCCCTGACGGGGGAGATCTGGGGGGATCCAGGCGGTTCTGAGGGAGGGGAAAGCCAGGAGGGCCCGGTCTCGCGACCGGGCTCTTTTGGCTTGCGCGCGACCGGGCCCGCGCGACCGGGCCCATTCGGCTTGCGCGCCGGGCCCTGCGCGGACTCCGGTCGGACTCCGGACGACCTCCGACCTGACTCCGGTCGGGCAGCGGTCGGACTCCGGTCGGGCAGCGGTCGGACCCGTGGGTGTCAGAAGAACACGCCGCACCTGAGCAGGACGTTCGCGTACGGCCGCGCCTCGCCGGTGCGGACGATCAGGCGCGCGCCGGCCGACAGTTCCTTCAGGCGCTCGTGCGGGACGAGGTCCAGCGCCGGCAGCCGGGCGTCGAGCAGCGCCGCCGCCTCCGGGTTCGCCGCGCGGACCTCGGTTGCCGCCGTCGCCCCCTCCACCACCAGCTCCGCCAGCAGACCGTCCAGCACCTCCGCGAAGGACGGCACCCCGGCCCGGAACGCCAGGTCCACCAGGTGCGGCCCGTCCGGGACGGGCATGCCGACGTCGCACACCAGCACCCCGTCGCCGTGCCCCAGCCCGGCCAGCGCCCCGGCCAGACGCCGGTTGAGTATCCCGGCCCGCTTCACCCGGCCGCCACCTCCGCCGCCGTCGGGAACGACTCCTGCGCGCCCCGCTTCGTCACGGCCGCCGCCCCGACCCGCGCCGCGTACGCCGCCGCGTCGGCCAGGGACGCGCCCGCCCCGAGCCGCCAGGCCAGCGCCGCCGTGAACGCGTCACCCGCGCCCGTCGTGTCGACCGCCTCCACCGGCACCGCCGGCACCCGGGCCGTGCCGCCCGCGTCGGCCACCAGAGCGCCCCGCGCGCCCAGCGTCACCACCACCGAGCGCGGTCCCTTCGCCAGCAGGACGCGTGCCCAGTCCTCCGGGGTGTCCCCGGCAGCGGCCCCGCCCAGGATGACCTTCGCCTCGTGCTCGTTGACGATCAGCGGGTCGCAGGCCGCCAGCACCTCCGTCGGCAGCGGGCGCGGCGGCGACGGGTTCAGCACGAAACGGCTGCCCGGGGCCAGCGCCCGCACCACCTCCCGCACCGTCTCCAGCGGGATCTCCAGCTGCGTCGACACCACCCGCGAGGCGTGGAACAGGCTCCCGGCGGCCCGTACGTCGTCCGGCGTGAGCCGGCCGTTGGCGCCCGGCGAGACGACGATGCTGTTGTCGCCCGACGGGTCGACCGTGATCAGCGCCACGCCGGTCGGCGCACCGCCGACCAGGACGCCCACCGTGTCCACGCCGGCCGCCCGCTGCGAGTCCAGCAGCAGCCTGCCGTGCGCGTCGTCGCCGACCCGGGCCAGCAGGGCCGTACTGGCCCCCAGCCGGGCGGCGGCGACCGCCTGGTTCGCGCCCTTGCCGCCCGGGTGGACGGCCAGGTCGGAGCCGAGCACCGTCTCGCCCGCCGCCGGGCGCCGCTCGACGCCGATCACCAGGTCGGCGTTGGCCGACCCCACGACCAGGAGGTCGTAGTCGTACATGAATTGGCTCCCCACGTGAGTGACCCGTGGCGGGCGGCCACACCGTCGTGGCCGCCCGCCCGCTGACCGGTCGTCAGCCGCCGAACCCGGCCACGTTCTCCTTCGTGACCACCTTCACCGGCACCTTGACCGTCTCGCCGACCTTCTCGTCCTCGGCCGCCCGCAGCGCGTTGGCCACGGCGATCCTGCCGAGCTCCCGCGGCACCTGCGCGACGGACGCGTACAGCGTGCCCGCCTCGACCGCCTTGAGGCCGTCAGGCGTGCCGTCGAAGCCGACGACCTGGACCGACCTGCCGGCCTTCGAACCGAGGGCCTTGATCGCGCCGAGCGCCATCTCGTCGTTCTCCGCGAAGACGCCGTCGACGTGCGGGTGGGCCTGGAGCAGGTTCGTCATCACGTCGAGGCCCTTGGTGCGGTCGAAGTCCGCGGGCTGCCTGGCGACGACCTTGATGCCCGGGTACTCCTTCAGCCCTTCGGCGAAGCCCGCGCCGCGCTCCCGGCTGGCGGAGGTGCCGGCCTGGCCCTGGAGGATGACGATGGTGCCCTTGCCGCCGAGCTTCTCGGCCAGCGCCCTGGCGCCCTGCCGGCCGCCCGCCACGTTGTCGGAGGCGACCAGGGCGGCCGTGTCGGCCTTGTTGACGCCCCGGTCGACGGCGACGACGGGGATGCCGGCCTTGTTCGCGGAGCGCACCGAGGGGCCCGCCGCGTCCGAGTCCACCGGGTTGACGACGATCGCGGAGAGGCCGCCGCTGGTGAAGTTCTGCAACTGGTTGGCCTGCTGCGAGGCGTCGTTCTGCGCGTCCGTCACCGTCAGGTCCACGCCCAGCCTCTTTGCCTCGGCCTCGGCGCCGTCCCGGATCTGCACGAAGAACGGGTTGTTCAGCGTCGACAGGGACAGGCCCACCTTCTGGGTCTTCGCCGTCGAGGAGCCGTTGTGCAGGAAGGACATCGCGCCGACGACGGCCACCGCGACCACGGCCGCGATCACGTACGTCGCCGCCTGCCGCCCCTTGCCGCCCGGCGTCCCCGCCCCGGCCGCCACGGGAGTGGCCCCGGCCTTGCGCCGCACCGTGTCCAGCAGCACCGCCAGGGCGATCACCACACCGATGACGACCTGCTGCCAGAACGCGGACACCGAAAGGAGGTTGAGGCCGTTGCGCAGCACCGCCAGGATCAGCGCGCCGATCAGCGTGCCCGAGGCCTTGCCGGTGCCGCCCGCGAGCGAGGCACCGCCGATGACGACGGCCGCGATCGCGTCCAGCTCGTAGCCCTGGGCGGCCTGCGGCTGCGCGGAGGACAGCCGGGCGGCGAGCACGATGCCCGCGGCGGCGGCGAACAGACCCGACAGGGCGTAGATGACGAGCTTCTGCCTCTTCACCCGCAGCCCGGACAGCCGGGCCGCCTCCTCGTTGCCGCCGATGGCGTACATCGAACGCCCGATGTACGTCCGGCCCAGCACGAACGCCGTGAGCAGCCCGAGGGCGACCATCACGAGCACCGGCACCGGCAGCCACCCGCCGAGCGTGTCGCCGAGGTGCGAGACGGAGTCCGGGAAGGGGATCGGGGAGCCCTGCGAGATCACCAGCGACAGCCCGCGCGCCACGGACAGCATGGCCAGCGTCGCGATGAACGGCGGCAGTTTGCCGTACGACACGAGGAAGCCGTTGACCAGGCCGCAGGCGATGCCCGTGGCGACGGCCAGGACGACCGCCAGCGCCACCGGCACCCCGGCCGACGTCGCGCTCCACGCCAGGACGGTCGCCGACAGGGCGGCGACGGAGCCGACCGACAGGTCGATGCCCGCCGAGACGATCACGAAGGTGACGCCGAACGCGAGGATCGCCGTCACGGCGGCCTGGACGCCGATGTTGAGCAGGTTGTCCGCCGTCAGGAAGTCGCCGGACAGCGCCGACATCGCGACGACGAGGACGATGAGCGCGGTGAGCGCGCCGTTGTCGAGCAGCAGGCGGCGCAGGCCGCCCGAGGCGCCACGCGCGCCCGCGGAGCTCTTGAGCGTGTCAGTGGCCACGGGTGGCCTCCCCTTCCGTCGTTCCGGTCACTGCGGTTTGTTCGGCTTCTTCGGTTTCTTCGGCTTCTCCGGCCTCTTCGGCCGTGGTGGCGGGTGCGCTGACGGCGAGTGCCATCACGGCGTCCTGCGTGGCCTCGTCCGCGGCGAGTTCACCCGCGATCCGGCCCTGCGCCATCACCAGCACCCGGTCGCTCATGCCGAGCACCTCGGGCAGATCGCTGGAGATCATCAGGACGGCGGCCCCGGCGGCCGTCAGCTCGTTGACGAGCTGGTAGATCTCGACCTTGGCGCCGACGTCGATACCGCGCGTCGGCTCGTCGAGGATGAGCACCCGGGTGTCCGCCAGCAGCCATTTTCCGATGACGACCTTCTGCTGGTTGCCGCCGGACAGCGTGCGCACGTGCTGACCGAGCCCGGCCATCCGCACCCCGAGCTGCCCGGCGATCCGCCCGGCCGCCTCCCGCTGGCCCTTCAGGTCGACGAGCCCCGCGCGCGTGGCCGAACGCAGCGTCACCAGACCGAGGTTCTCCTCGACGGACGCGTCCAGCACCAGCCCCTGGCCCTTGCGGTCCTCGGGGACGAGCCCGACACCGGCCGCCATCGCGGCGTTCACGTCGTGCCGCCGCAGCGGCCTGCCGCCGACCCGCACGGCACCCCGGTCGTAGGGATCGGCGCCGAACACGGCCCGGACGACCTCCGTGCGCCCGGCGCCCACGAGCCCCGCGATGCCGACGACCTCACCGGCCCGCACCTCGAAACTCACGTCGTGGAACACGCCGTCGCGCGTCAGCCCGTCCACCTTCAGCAGCGCCTCACCGGCAGCCGCCCGCTCCCGCGGGTACTGCTGCTCGATGGACCGCCCCACCATGAGCCGTACGAGTTCGTCCTCGGACGCGGTCGCGGGGACCCGCCCGACACTGCGCCCGTCCCGGATCACGGTGACGCGGTCGCCGAGAGCGGCGATCTCCTCCAGGTGGTGCGTGATGAAGACGATCCCGACGCCGTCCTCGCGCAGCTTGCGCACGATGGCGAACAGCTTCTCGACCTCCTCGGAGGTGAGCACGGCGGTCGGCTCGTCCATGATCAGCACACGCGCGTTCAGACTGAGCGCCTTGGCGATCTCGACCATCTGGAGCCGCGCGATGCCGAGTTCACGCACGCGCGCGCGTGGCGGCACGTTCACCCCGACCCGCTCCAGCAGGACGGCGGCCTCGGCCTCCATCCGCTTCCGGTCGATCATCCCGAAGCGGCGCGGCTGCCGGCCCAGGAAGATGTTCTCGGCGACGGTCAGATCGGGAACCAGGTTGAACTCCTGGTAGATCGTGGCGATCCCGAGGCGCTCGGAGTCCTGCGCACCACTGATGCGCACCTCCTGACCGCCGACGAGAATCCGCCCGGCGTCGGGCGTGTACGCGCCGGAGAGCATCTTGATGAGGGTGCTCTTGCCGGCGCCGTTCTCACCGAGCAGCACATGCACCTCGCCCCGGCGCAGCTCGAAGTCGACGCCGTCGAGCGCCACCACGCCGGGAAAGGTCTTGCGGATGCCCTCGATGCGCAGCAACTCGTCCGGGTCGCTCACGACGTACTCCTTCGTACGGGGGACGGGGGTTCGGGGGGCCGAGGCACGGGGGACGCGGGCGCGCCGGGGTTCTCCCCGCAGGAGCGGCGCACGACGAGCCGGGCGGGGAGGGTGACGGACGCGCCGGCCCGCCCCTCGACGCGGTCGACCAGCGCGCGCACGGCGGCACGCCCCAGCTCGCCCGTGGGCTGGGAAATGGCGGTGACCGGGGGATCGGTGTGCACGAACCACGGGATGTCGTCGAACGCGGCGAGTCCGATGTCGTCGGGCACCCGCATGCCCCGCGCCCGGATCGCGTCGAGGGCGCCGAGCGCCATCAGGTTGTCGGCGGCGAAGACGACCTCGGGCGGCTCGGGCAGCGCGAGAAACCCCTCGGTGACCCGCCGCCCGCTCTCGGTCTGGAAGTCGCCCTGGCCGACGTAACCGGCGGGCAGGTCGAGCCCGTACGCGCCCAGCGCCTCCCGGAAGGCCTCGACGCGCTCGCGTCCGGTCGTGGTCGCCGCCGGTCCCGCGATGATCGCGAGCCGCCGGTGCCCGAGCCCGTGCAGGTGCGCGACGAGATCCCGCACGGCGGCCCGCCCGTCCGAGCGGACGACGGGCACGTCCACGCCGGGAATCCACCGGTCGACGAAGACCATCGGCGTCCCGGCCCGCGCGGCGTCCAGCATCAGCGGGGAGCCGCCGTCGGTGGGCGAGACGAGCAGTCCGTCGATGCGCCGGTCCAGCAGGGTCCGCACGTGGTGGTCCTGGAGATCGGGCCGCTCGTCGGCGTTGCCGATGATCACGCTGTACCCGAGCGAGCGCGCCTCCTCCTCCACGGACCGCGCGAGGGCGGTGAAGTACGGGTTGAGCACGTCGCTGATGACGAGACCGAGGGTGCGGGTCTGGTCGGTCCGCAGGGAACGGGCGACGGCGTTCGGCCGGTAGCCCAGCGTCTCGACGGCGGCCAGCACACGCGTGCGCGCGTCTGCGCTGACCGACGGATGGTCGTTCAGGACACGCGACACGGTGGCCACGGACAACCCGGCCGCCGCGGCGACGTCCTTGATGCTCGCCATCGCCGTTCCACCTCCTCGTGGAATCGATTACACGGAGGATTGGAATCGATTACACGGCCGAAAACAACCCCTGAACGGCCCCCTGAAACCGGATCGTGATGATCCGCTCCGACCGGCTGCGCTGCCGGTCGAGCGACACGCTCACGACGGACGACGTGCGGGACATCGTGCGAGCCCAGGCCGACGAACGCCTGGCAGCCGCGGCCCGGCTGACCGCACCGGCCCACGCCGACCGGGCCGCACGACTGCGGGCGGAGGCGGTGGTGCTGCTGCTGGAGGGGGACGGCACGACGGCGGACTTGGCCGGGGGGTAAGGGGCGGGGCCGTGTCTCGGGGCCCGGGGCGCATCCGTTCCCGACCGGCACCGCCCATGTCGGTGCCCACCGGTACCGTCGGATCATGGCGAATCAGGCGGACGCCGGCACGGGCGGTGAGCGGCGGACGACCGTGCTCGAAGGGGTTCTGGAGCGCATCACGTACGCCAACGAGGAGAACGGCTACACGGTCGCCCGGGTCGACACCGGCAGGGGCGGCGGCGATCTCCTCACGGTCGTCGGCGCGCTGCTCGGCGCGCAGGTGGGGGAGTCCCTGCGCATGGAGGGGCGCTGGGGGTCCCACCCGCAGTACGGCAAGCAGTTCCACGTGGAGAACTACACGACCGTCCTCCCGGCCACCGTCCAGGGCATCCGGCGCTATCTCGGCTCCGGCCTCGTCAAGGGCATCGGACCGGTCTTCGCCGACCGCATCACGCAGCACTTCGGCACCGACACCCTCCGCGTCATCGAGGAGGAGCCCAAGCGCCTGATCGAGGTGCCCGGCCTCGGCCCCAAGCGCACCAAGAAGATCGCCGACGCCTGGGAGGAACAGAAGGCGATCAAGGAGGTCATGCTCTTCCTCCAGACCGTGGAGGTGTCCACGTCGATCGCCGTCCGGATCTACAAGAAGTACGGCGACGCCTCGATCTCCGTCGTCAAGAACCAGCCCTACCGGCTGGCCTCCGACGTCTGGGGCATCGGCTTCCTCACCGCCGACAGGATCGCCCAGTCCGTCGGCATCCCGCACGACAGCCCGGAGCGTGTGAAGGCGGGCCTGCAGTACGCCCTGTCCCAGGCCACCGACCAGGGCAACTGCTATCTCCCCGAGGAGCAGCTGATCAAGGACGCGGTGAAGCTGCTCCAGGTCGACACGGGCCTGGTCATCGAGTGCCTGGCCGAACTGGCCGCGCCCCCGGAGGACGGCTCCGACCCCGGTGTCGTACGGGAGAAGGTCCCGGGACCGGACGGCGGCGGCGCCCCCGTCACCGCGATCTACCTCGTCCCCTTCCACCGCGCCGAACTCTCCCTCGCCGCCCAGCTGTTGCGCCTGCTGCGCACCGACGAGGACCGGATGCCCGGCTTCCGGGACGTGGCCTGGGACAAGGCGCTGGCCTGGCTGAAGGGCCGTACGGGCGCCGATCTCGCGCCCGAGCAGGAGGCGGCCGTCAAACTCGCGCTGACGGAGAAGGTCGCCGTCCTCACCGGCGGCCCCGGCTGCGGCAAGTCCTTCACGGTCCGCTCGATCGTGGAACTGGCCCGCGCGAAGCAGGCCAAGGTGGTGCTCGCCGCCCCCACCGGTCGCGCCGCCAAGCGCCTGGCCGAGCTGACCGGCGCCGAGGCCTCCACCGTCCACCGCCTGCTGGAGCTGAAGCCAGGCGGCGACGCGGCGTACGACAAGGACCGGCCGCTGGACGCCGACCTGGTGGTGGTCGACGAGGCGTCCATGCTGGACCTGCTGCTCGCCAACAAGCTGGTCAAGGCCGTACCGCCGGGCGCCCATCTGCTGTTCGTCGGCGACGTGGACCAGCTGCCCAGCGTCGGCGCGGGCGAGGTGCTGCGGGACCTGCTGGCCGACGGCAGCCCGGTCCCGGCCGTCCGCCTCACGCGCGTGTTCCGCCAGGCCCAGCAGTCCGGCGTGGTCACCAACGCGCACCGGATCAACGCCGGGCAGCATCCGCTGACGGACGGCATGAAGGACTTCTTCCTCTTCGTCGAGGACGACACGGAGGAGGCCGGGCGCCTCACGGTGGACGTGGCGGCACGTCGTATTCCGGCCAGGTTCGGCCTCGACCCGCGCCGTGACGTCCAGGTGCTGGCGCCGATGCACCGGGGACCCGCGGGCGCCGGCACGCTCAACGGCCTGCTCCAGCAGGCGGTGACGCCCGCGCGCCCGGACCTGCCGGAGAAGCGGTTCGGCGGCCGGGTCTTCCGCGTCGGCGACAAGGTCACCCAGATCCGCAACAATTACGAGAAGGGGAAGAACGGTGTCTTCAACGGCACCGTGGGCGTGGTCACCTCACTCGATCCGGTCGACCAGCGCCTCACGGTGCTGACGGACGAGGACGAGGAGGTGCCGTACGAATTCGACGAACTGGACGAGCTGGCGCACGCCTACGCCGTGACGATCCACCGCTCCCAGGGCAGTGAGTACCCGGCCGTGGTCATCCCCGTCACCACGGGCGCGTGGATGATGCTCCAGCGGAACCTGCTGTACACGGCGGTCACGCGCGCGAAGAAACTCGTCGTCCTGGTCGGTTCGCGCAAGGCGATCGGACAGGCGGTGCGCACGGTGTCGGCGGGCCGCCGCTGCACGGCCCTGGACCACCGTCTGTCGGCCTCACCGCGCCCCTAGGGTGGCGAACAGCGAAAAATGATCGATCAAATGAGTCGCAAAGGTCACACGGCACTTCCGGAACCGGAAAACAGGGGGCAGGATGAGCAAGTTGGCGGCACTGAGTGCCGTCAGTAGGCCCGATGGTCGACCCCGAGTGCACTCTCCTGAGCCAAGTGGGGGATGGTAGAGACAGTCAGGGCACCTCGAAGATGAGGCACAACGTCGGTGAGGGAAGACGTGAGCGACAACTCTGTAGTACTGCGGTACGACGGCAACGAGTACACCTACCCGGTGATCGACAGCACCGTCGGTGACAAGGGCTTCGACATCGGCAAGCTCCGCGCCCAGACCGGTCTGGTGACGCTGGACAGCGGCTACGGGAACACCGCCGCCTACAAATCCGCCATTACGTATCTGGACGGCGAGGCCGGCATCCTCCGGTACCGCGGCTACCCGATCGAGCAGCTGGCCGAGCGCTCCACCTTCCTGGAGGTCGCCTACCTGCTGATCAACGGCGAGCTGCCGACGGTCGACGAGCTCACGGGGTTCAAGAACGAGATCACGCAGCACACCCTGCTGCACGAGGACGTCAAGAACTTCTACCGTGGCTTCCCGCGCGACGCCCACCCGATGGCCATGCTGTCGTCCGTGGTCTCGGCGCTGTCGACGTTCTACCAGGACAGCCACAACCCGTTCGACGAGACGCAGCGCAACCTCTCCACCATCCGGTTGCTCGCCAAGCTCCCGACGATCGCGGCCTACGCGTACAAGAAGTCGATCGGCCACCCGTTCGTCTACCCGCGCAACGACCTCGGGTACGTGGAGAACTTCCTGCGGATGACCTTCTCGGTCCCGGCGCAGGAGTACGACCTGGACCCGATCGTGGTGTCCGCCCTCGACAAGCTGCTGATCCTGCACGCGGACCACGAGCAGAACTGCTCGACCTCCACGGTCCGCCTGGTCGGCTCCTCGCAGGCGAACATGTTCGCCTCGATCTCCGCCGGCATCAACGCGCTCTGGGGCCCGCTGCACGGCGGCGCCAACCAGTCGGTGCTGGAGATGCTGGAGGGCATCCGCGACTCCGGCGGCGACGTCGACTCCTTCATCCGCAAGGTGAAGAACAAGGAGGACGGCGTCCGCCTGATGGGCTTCGGCCACCGGGTCTACAAGAACTTCGACCCGCGCGCCAAGATCATCAAGGCCGCCGCGCACGACGTGCTGTCCGCCCTCGGCAAGTCCGACGAGCTGCTGGACATCGCGCTGAAGCTGGAGGAGCACGCGCTCTCCGACGACTACTTCGTCTCGCGCAGCCTCTACCCGAACGTGGACTTCTACACCGGCCTGATCTACCGGGCCATGGGCTTCCCGACCGAGATGTTCACGGTCCTGTTCGCCCTCGGCCGGCTGCCGGGCTGGATCGCCCAGTGGCACGAGATGATCAAGGAGCCGGGCTCCCGCATCGGCCGTCCGCGCCAGATCTACACGGGCGTCGTCGAGCGCGACTTCGTTCCCGTCGAGGAGCGCTGAGCCCTCGCGTCACGCTCTCCTCGGGCTCCGCATCCGTCTCGGGTGCGGAGCCCGCCGCGTGCCGGGCGGGCCCGGACACAGCAGAAGGCGCCCCGGCGCCGGTCCCCCCACGGGCCGACGTCCAGGGCGCCTTCCCATGTCCCGGTGCGGATTCCCCCCACGGGATCCGGCCGGGCGCTTGTGAGGACAGCGCCTGAATCGCTGTTGTGCGCGACGGGCGGACCCGACGCGCACGGGGTGATGCTGCTGGTGCGCTCTGCCGGGACAGCGCACGCCCGGGAGGGCCGCTCAAAGCTTCCCGGCGTACGTGCCCCGGCAACGCATTTCCGAGGAAAGTCCCCCAAGACAATCCCCAGATGTCAGCGAGCGCCCCCCAAGACGCTCCCGACATCGTCAACTTAGACCTTCGAACCCCTTCGATGGTTACGTTCGTATCACTGTGATCTGCGTCTCTTGCATATGTCCGTTAGGTGAGCAAGAGCCCTGATCCGTCGAACGGACCCAAGCGTAAGGAAGATGCGTGAGGCTTGTGAAGAGGATATGTGAGCCCGGCTCGGTACTCCAGTGGCCGTGAGGTCCGGTCGTCAGGAAAATCGCCTCAGACGCAGGCTGTTCGTCACCACGAAAACCGACGAGAACGCCATCGCGGCACCCGCGATCATCGGGTTCAGCAGTCCGGCGGCGGCCAGCGGCAGCGCGGCCACGTTGTAACCGAAGGCCCACACCAGATTGCCCTTGATCGTGCCCAGCGTCCGCCGTGACAGCCGGATCGCGTCCGCGGCCACCCTGAGGTCCCCGCGCACCAGCGTCAGATCGCCCGCCTCGATCGCCGCGTCCGTCCCGGTGCCCATCGCCAGTCCCAGGTCGGCGGCGGCGAGCGCGGCGGCGTCGTTGACCCCGTCACCGACCATGGCCACCGTCCGCCCCTCGGCCTGCAGCCGCCGTACGACGTCGACCTTGTCCTCGGGCAGCACCTCGGCGATCACCTCGTCGATGCCCACGGTGTGGGCGACGGACTCGGCGACCGCCCGGTTGTCCCCGGTCAGCAGGACCGGCGTGAGCCCCAGGGCGCGCAGCTCGCGCACCGCCTCGGCGCTGGTCTCCTTCACGGCGTCCGCGACGGCCAGCACGCCGCGCGCCGCGCCGTCCCAGCCGACGACGACCGCCGTGCGCCCGTCGCGCTCGGCCGCCGCACGCGCGCGTGCGAGGCCGTCGGGCAACTCGTCGAAGAGGCGGCCCACCGCCACCTCGTGGCCCTCCACGCGTGCCCGTACGCCCCTGCCGGGCACGTTCTCGAAGCGCTCCACCCCGGGCAGCGGGCCGATCCGCTCCCGCGCCCCGGCGGCGACCGCCCGGGCCACGGGATGCTCGGAGGCGTCCTCGACGGCGCCCGCGAGCCGCAGCACCCGCTCCTCGTCGGCGCCGTCGGCGACGTGCACCTCCTGGAGCGTCATGCGGCCGGTGGTGACCGTGCCCGTCTTGTCCAGGACGACCGTGTCGACGCGGCGGGTGGACTCCAGGACCTCCGGGCCCTTGATGAGGATGCCGAGCTGGGCGCCGCGCCCGGTGCCGACCATCAGCGCGGTCGGCGTGGCCAGGCCCAGCGCGCACGGGCAGGCGATGATCAGGACGGCGACGGCCGCGGTGAACGCCGCGACGGTGTCCCCGGTGGTGCCCAGCCAGCCGCCGAAGGTGCCCGCCGCGATGAGCAGCACCACGGGCACGAAGACCGCGGAGATCCGGTCGGCGAGCCGCTGCACCTCGGCCTTGCCGTTCTGCGCGTCCTCGACCAGCTTCGCCATCCGGGCGAGCTGGGTGCCGGCGCCGACCCGCGTGGCCCGCACGACCAGCAGCCCGCCGGCGTTGACGGTCGCCCCGGCGACCGTGTCGCCGACGGTGACGTCCACCGGCACCGACTCGCCGGTCAGCATCGAGGCGTCCACGGCGGAGGCGCCCTCGACGACGGTGCCGTCGGTGGCGATCTTCTCGCCGGGCCGTACGACGAACCGGTCACCGACGGCCAGCCGCCCGACCGGGACGCGCACCTCGGTGCCGTCCCGCAGGACGGCCACGTCCTTGGCGCCCAGCTCCATGAGCGCCCTGAGCGCCGCTCCCGCGCGCCGCTTGGAGCGGGCCTCCAGGTGGCGGCCGAGCAGGATGAACGTGGTGACCCCGGCGGCGACCTCCAGGTAGATCGCGGAGGCGCCGTCCATGCGGGAGACGGTCAGGGCGAAGCCGTCGCGCATGCCGGGCCGGCCCGCGTCGCCGAGGAACAGCGCCCACAGGGACCAGCCGAACGCGGCGAGCGTGCCGACCGAGACCAGCGTGTCCATGGTGGCCGCGCCGTGCCGGACGTTCGTCCAGGCGGCGCGGTGGAACGGCAGGCCGCCCCAGACGACGACGGGCGCGGCGAGGGTGAGCGCGAGCCACTGCCAGTTGTCGAACTGCAGGGCCGGGACCATCGACAGCGCGACGACGGGGACGGCGAGGGCGGCGCAGACGGTGAGGCGCAGGCGGAGCGCGTCCGCCCCGGGGTCCTCCTCGGCGGCGGGGAGCTCCTGCCGCTCGGGCTCCGGCGGCGGTTCCTCGGCGGTGTAGCCGGTCTTCACGACCGTGGCGATCAGGTCGGCGACCTCGACGCCCGCCGGATAGGCGACCCTGGCCTTCTCCGTGGCGTAGTTCACCGTGGCGGTCACGCCGTCCATGCGGTTGAGCTTCTTCTCGACGCGGGCCGCGCAGGAGGCGCAGGTCATCCCGCCGATGCGCAGTTCGACCTCGGAGCGCTCCGGGGGCGGGTCGGCAGGGGCTCCCGCGGCGGTGCTCGGGGTTCTCTCGGTGGTGCTGGTCATGTCCGGACTCCAGACGACGGACCGGGCCGTGCGGAGCCAGTATGAACTGGCCGGTGCGTCCCGGTCCGGGTGGGTGGTGCTGCCTGCGGCCGGGGCCGCGGGCGCGTCCGTCGCCGGACGGGTCAGGCCTTGCCGACGAGCTCGTAGCCCGCCTCGTCCACGGCGGCGCGGACCGCCGCGTCGTCCAGCGGGGAGTCGGAGACGACGGTGACCTCGCCGGCGGCGGCGACGGCCTTGACCGAGCGCACGCCGGGGATCTCGGAGATCTCGGCGGAGACGGAGCCCTCGCAGTGGCCACAGCTCATTCCGGTCACCTTGTAGACGGCGGTGACGGAACCCGGGGTGTCGGTCTGGGCGGTCATGTCGTTACTCCTCGTCGAGGCGTATGGGGGCATATGGGGCCGACGGGGACCGAACGGGTCCGTGTGTCGCCCACGGCACCCACTGTATACCCCTAGGGGGTATTAATCAAAGGCCGGCCCGTCCGCGTCGACCAGTGGTCTCAGGTACCGCAGCAGGACGTTCTTCAACTCCCGTACGTACGCCTCCCGCTCGGCGCCCTCGTGGCTCAGGACCAGTTCCAGGCCGGCCTTGTAGATGCCGAGGCAGACGTGCGCGGTGCGGGTGACGTCGGCCGCGGGGGCGCCCGGCAGGAGCGAGGAGATCAGCGTCTCGACGCGCGACAGCAGCGTCACGTGCAGGGCGTCGTGCTCCTCGGCGATGCGGCCCGGGATGTCGGGGCCGTGCATCAGGGCGAAGAACACCGGATGGCGGCAGTTGAAGTCGATGAACCGGTCGACCGCCGCGCCCACGGCCTCCTCCAGCGGTGTCGCGGGGTCCACCGGGGCGAGCGCCTCGCCGTACGTCTCCCGCATCTGGTGCATGAGCCGCTCGCCCAGCTCGATCGCGATGGCCTCCTTGTTCGGGAAGAACTGGTAGAGCGTGCCCGGCGAGACGCCCGCCTCGCGGGCGATGGCGTTGGTGCTCGCGGCCGTGTACCCGGTCGTGCAGAAGACGGACGCGGCGGCCTCCAGCAGTTGGGCGACGCGGCGCTCGCCGCGGGCCTGGCGGCGGCGCGGCCTGGCCTCGGCCGGCTGCTCCCCGCCGGGCCTCTCGGTGGTCTCGGGGTTCTCGGGCACGCGGTTATCCCCAGCTCGTCGAACGCGATTGACAAACACGAGCGCCCGCTCGCATTCTAGGGAAACGCGAGCGATCTCTCGTGTTTGCCAGTCTATGGCAATGGCAGATCCATGCCGCCTGCCTGCGCGAAGGCGTCGGGCACGGTCCGGTTCACGATGGATTTCACGGTGAAGGGGACACCGCGGGATGACCGAAGTCAACAAGCCGCCGGGGGTCGGAGGCTGGACCCGATTCGTGACCGCCCGCCCACGACTGTCGCTGCTCGCGGCCCTCGTGCTCACCGTGCTCGCCGTGCTGGCCGGCAGCGGGGTCGCCGACCGGCTCGGCAGCGGCGGCTGGGAGGACCCGGCCGCCGAGTCCACCTACGCGACCAAGGCGCTGGAGCGCGAGTTCCCCGGCTCCCAGCCCAACCTCCTGCTCCTCGTCGACGCGGGCGCCGCCTCGGTCGACGACCCGGCCGTCGCCGCCGAGGCCGAGCGGCTCGCCGCCCGCCTGGCCGGTGAGCGGGGCGTCACGGGCGTCGGCTCCTACTGGCAGTCGGGCGCGCCCGCCCTGCGCGCGAAGGACGGACACCAGGCGCTGATAGCCGCCCGCATCACCGGCGACGAGAGCGCGGCGGGCGACACCCTCGACCGCATCGCACCCCGTTACCGGGGCGCGCACGGCGCGGTGGAGGTGACGATCGGCGGCCCGGTCGCCGTCCGGCACGAGATGCAGACGATCATCCAGGAGGACCTGACCCGCGCCGAACTCATCGCCCTGCCGGTCACGCTCGTGCTGCTGGTCATGGTCTTCGGCAGCGCCGTCGCCGCCCTGCTGCCGCTCGGCATCGGCATCGTCGCCATCCTCGGCACCAACGCGCTGCTGCGCGGCCTCACCGAACTGACCGACGTGTCGGTCTTCGCCCTGAACCTGACGACGGCCCTCGGCCTGGGCCTCGCCATCGACTACGCCCTGTTCATCGTCCGCCGCTTCCGTGAGGAACTGTCCGGCGGGGCCGAGCCGTTGACGGCCGTGGCCACCACCCTGCGCACGGCGGGGCGCACGGTCCTGTTCTCCGCCCTCACCGTGGCGGTGTCGCTGGCGGCCATGCTGCTCTTCCCGCAGTACTTCCTGCGCTCCTTCGCCTACGCCGGGATCGCCGTGGTGCTGCTGGCCGCCGCGGCCGCCCTGATCCTGCTGCCGGCCGCGCTGATCCTGCTCGGCCACCGCGTCAACTCCCTGGACCTGCGCCGCCTGTTCCGCCGGGGCCGGCCCGAGCGCTCCGGTCCCGCCGAGGAGGGCAGGGGCTGGGCGCGCACGGCGACGCTGGTCATGCGCCGCGCCCCGTTCTTCGCCCTGGGCACCACCGCCGTCCTCGTCCTGCTCGGACTGCCCTTCCTGGGCGTGAGGTTCGGCACCGCGGACGACCGCCAGCTGCCCGCGAGCGCCGAGTCGCACGTCGTGCAGCAGCACATCCGCGACGGCTTCCCGGGCAACCCGGGCGGCGGCCTCGAAGTCCTCGCCGAGGGCCGTGCCACCGAGGCCCAGTACGCCGCCTACAAGGAGCGGATCGCCGCCCTGCCCGGCGTGCGGAGCGTGGCGGGCCCGCTGGTCGAGGGCGACTCCGCCTACTTCACGGTGCTCCCGAGGGGCGAGGCCGTCGACGAACCCGCCCAGGCCCTGGTCGGCGAACTGCGCGCCACGAAGGCCCCCTTCGGCACCCGGGTGACCGGCACGGCGGCCGTGCTGGTCGACTCCAAGGACGCCATCGGCGAGCGCCTCCCGTGGGCGGCCCTCTTCATCACGGTCGTCACCCTGTTCCTGGTCTTCCTCCTGACCGGCAGCGTGCTCATACCCGTCCAGGCGGTGCTGCTCAACGCGCTCAGCCTGACGGCGATGTTCGGGGCGGTCGTGTGGGTCTTCCAGGACGGCCACCTGTCCGGCCTGCTCGGCTTCACCAGCCCCGGTTCCATAGAGACGACCCTCCCGGTCCTGATGTTCTGCGTGGCCTTCGGCCTCTCCATGGACTACGGCGTGTTCCTGCTGTCCCGCATCAAGGAGGAGTACGACCACAGTGGCGACCACGAGCAGGCGGTCCGGCACGGCGTGCGGCGCACGGGCGGGCTGATCACCGCCGCCGCCGTCATCCTCGCGGTGGTGATGGTCGCGATAGGAACCTCCCGCGTCACCAACACCAAGATGCTCGGCCTGGGCATCGCCCTGGCGGTCCTCATGGACGCGATGATCGTGCGCAGCCTGCTCGTGCCCGCGGTGATGCGCCTGACCGGCCGGGCGACCTGGTGGGCCCCGGCCCCGCTCCGGCGCTTCCACCGACGCTTCGGCCTGAGCGAGGCGGAGGCGGCCCCGGCGCCCGCGACCGAGGAGCCTGCACCGGCCCGGGACACGGTGGGGGCGCGGAGCTAGGCCCTGTCGCCACCTTCCCGTCGTGGCCGGAAGGGCACCCCGGCGGCGTCGGGCGCGGGCTCTCGGCGTGCCCGGCGCAGGCCCCCGTACTCGGGCGGACACGGGTCCGCGCCCGGGGCGGGGGGAGTGCGGGCGGGGCATCGCCGCCGGGCAGGCGGCGAGGCGACCGGGGGCCCTGGTGCTCCGCCGTGCGGGAGATGATCGCGGAGGATGCGCGAGAGGGCCCGGCGAGGCGGCCCCGGCGATCACGGAAGGCGAGGCGGCGATGCGGGCGGTGGTGTTCGAGCGGTTCGGTGGACCGGTCGAGGTGCGAAGCGTCGAGGATCCGGCACCCGCGGAGCACGGGGTGGTCGTGCGGGTCGAGGCGACCGGGCTGTGCCGCAGCGACTGGCACGGCTGGCAGGGACACGACCCGGACATCACGCTGCCGCACGTGCCGGGACACGAACTCGCCGGTGTGGTCGAGGCGGTGGGGACCCGGGTGACCGACTGGCGTGCGGGCGACCGGGTCACCGTTCCGTTCGTCTGCGCCTGCGGGACCTGCCCGGCCTGCGCCGCCGGGGACCAGCAGGTGTGCGAGCGGCAGACCCAGCCCGGGTTCACCCACTGGGGCTCCTTCGCGCAGTACGTCGCGCTCGACCGGGCCGACGTCAACCTCGTCGCCGTCCCCGACGGCATGTCGTTCGCGACGGCGGCCGGGCTCGGCTGCCGGTTCGCCACGGCGTTCCGCGCGGTCGTCCAGCAGGGCCGGGTCGCGGCGGGGGAGTGGGTCGCGGTGCACGGCTGCGGGGGCGTCGGCCTGTCCGCCGTGATGATCGCGGCCGCCGCCGGCGCGCGCGTCGTCGCCGTCGACGTGTCGCCGGGCGCCCTCGACCTGGCACGGAAGTTCGGCGCGGCGGACTGCGTGGACGCCTCCCGCACCGAGGACACGGCCTCTGCGGTGCGGGAACTGACCGGCGGCGGCGCCCACCTGTCCCTCGACGCCCTCGGCTCGCCCGTCACCTGCGCCGCCTCCGTCAACGGCCTGCGCCGCCGGGGCCGGCACGTCCAGGTCGGCCTGCTCCCCTCCCCGACCGGCACGACCCCGGTGCCCATGGCCCGCGCGGTCGCCCTGGAGCTGGAGCTGCTCGGCAGCCACGGCATGGCCGCGCACACCTACCCGCCGATGCTGGAACTGGTCCGGGCGGGCACGCTGCGCCCCGACCTGCTGGTGACGTGGACGATCCCCCTGGACGCGGCCCCGGGCGCCCTGACCGCGATGGGGACGGCCCAGGGGGCGGGCGTGACGGTCATCGAACCCTGGAGCTGAGCGGGCCGCGCCCGGACGACGCCCGTGCTCCCCGTCCGTCCCCCGTCGGAGCACGGGCCCGCGTCACGGCCGACGGGGTCAGGTCTCCTCCCGACCGCGGTTGCGTGGCCGGGACGCCACCCAGGCCCGGACTGTGTCCGCGTACCAGAAGGGCTTGCCGGCCTCGACCAGATCGGGCGGTGGGAGCAGCCCGTGCTTGCGGTACGAGCGGACGGTGTCCGGCTGGACGCGGATGTGTGCGGCGATCTCCTTGTAGGACCAGAGCCGTTGGTCGGTCATGAGTTGCACCTCCCCGCGCACACCGCGGCGGCGGCCGGGGACGGCCGCCGGGAGAGCCGGGTGCTGCGCTGGCGACAGAGCCTGTACCGGGCGAACGACGCAGCGTGACGACCGGTCAGCCCTCGTGCGCGGGTGTGACGGAGGAGTCGCGCGGGCGCGACATGTGTGACACGAGGGAGGTGTTTGTGACACAAGTGGAGCAAAGGTATGTGTCGGTCTGACGGCATGGCGCGTTGACATCCCGGAGGTGGAGGGCCGGGGGCACCGAGGGAGAGGAGAGCGGGGGCGGGGAGTGAACCTGCGGCGGGTCGGGGGGGCGGAACGGAACAGGGAAAGCGGGTAAACGGCGATGCAACAACACGCAGCCCGGACATGTCTGGTCCGAATGTCCGGACAAAACATTGACAGTGCTCCCGCTGCGGGGCTAGAAACCGGTGACAGCCGTACGACGCCGGTCGACAGCCGTGCGACGGCACAGAACGCCTCCGGCGCGGGAGCCCGCTTTCGCCCTGGCAGGAGCGAACCGCGAGCGACGACTCCCCGCCCGCCGCGGCCCCGCGCCGGAGGTCCCGCCGACCGAACGGATCCGGCCGTCCCGACGCCGCCGCCGACCCCCACATGTGTCTACGTGAGGGCCGAAACGGCAGACACTGTGTCGGGCGCGTCTCCCGCTCGGGACTGGTGGGATGTATCTGTGGCCGAGACCGCGACCCGACCGTCGGCGGTCACGGCGCATGAGCTGTACGAACGGCACGTCTCCACCCGACGCCGCCATCTGCGAAGGAGTTCCCCGGCATGACGAAGATCGTCAACCACTGGATCGGCGGCAAGACCGTCGAAGGCGCATCGGGCAGCTACGGGCCGGTGACGAATCCGGCGACCGGTGAGGTCACCACGAAGGTCGCGTTCGCGTCGGTCGACGAGGTGGACGCCGCGGTCGCGGCGGCCAAGGAGGCGTTCGCGACGTGGGGCCAGTCGTCGCTGGCGCAGCGGACCTCGATCCTGTTCAAGTTCCGCGCGCTGCTGGACGCCCACCGCGACGAGATCGCCGAGCTGATCACCGCCGAGCACGGCAAGGTGCACTCCGACGCGCTCGGCGAGGTCGCGCGCGGCCTGGAGATCGTTGACCTGGCCTGCGGCATCAGCGTCCAGCTGAAGGGCGAGCTGTCCACGCAGGTCGCCAGCCGCGTGGACGTGTCCTCGATCCGGCAGCCGCTCGGCGTCGTCGCGGGCATCACCCCGTTCAACTTCCCGGCGATGGTGCCGATGTGGATGTTCCCCATCGCCATCGCCTGCGGCAACACCTTCGTGCTGAAGCCGAGCGAGAAGGACCCCTCGGCGTCCCTGAAGCTGGCCGAGCTGCTCGCCGAGGCGGGGCTGCCGGACGGCGTCTTCAACGTCGTGCACGGCGACAAGGTGGCCGTCGACCGTCTCCTGGAGCACCCGGACGTCAAGGCCGTGTCCTTCGTCGGCTCCACCCCGATCGCCCGCTACATCCACACCACCGCCTCGGCCAACGGCAAGCGCGTGCAGGCCCTCGGCGGCGCCAAGAACCACATGCTGGTCCTGCCGGACGCCGACCTGGACGCGGCGGCGGACGCCGCGGTGTCGGCGGCGTACGGCTCGGCGGGCGAGCGCTGCATGGCGATCTCGGCCGTGGTGGCCGTCGGCGCGATCGGCGACACCCTCGTGGAGAAGATCCGCGAGCGCGCCGAGAAGATCAAGATCGGCCCCGGCAACGACCCGGCGTCGGAGATGGGCCCCCTGATCACCGCCGCGCACCGCGACAAGGTGGCCTCCTACGTCACGGGCGCGGCGGCCGAGGGCGCCGAGGTGGTCCTGGACGGCACCGGCTACACCGTCGACGGCCACGAGAACGGCCACTGGATCGGCATCTCGCTGCTCGACAAGGTGCCGACCACGGCGAAGGCGTACCAGGACGAGATCTTCGGCCCGGTGCTGTGCGTGCTGCGCGCCGACACCTACGAGCAGGGCGTGGCGCTCATCAACGCCTCGCCGTTCGGCAACGGCACCGCGATCTTCACCCGGGACGGCGGCGCCGCCCGCCGCTTCCAGCTGGAGGTCGAGGCGGGCATGGTCGGCGTGAACGTGCCGATCCCGGTGCCCGTCGGCTACCACTCCTTCGGTGGCTGGAAGGACTCGCTCTTCGGCGACCACCACATCTACGGCAACGACGGCACGCACTTCTACACCCGCGGCAAGGTCGTCACGACCCGCTGGCCGGACCCGGCCGACGCCCCGTCCGGCGTGGACCTGGGCTTCCCGCGCAACCACTGAGCCCCGCACGGTGCCCCGCCCCTGCCGTCAGGGGCGGGGCACCGCCGTGCTCAGCCCTGGCCGCCCTCCCGCTCGGTGGCCTTGCGGACCTCTTCGGTGAGGTCGCCGGTCCGGGCGGCGGGCGGAACCCGTATCTCCCGGGTGGCGCCGAACTTCTCGAAGTCCATGCTCACCTTCAGGGCGCCGAACTCCTGGACTATGCGCACCGGCAGGTCCCTGGGACCCACCCGGACGTCCATGGTGACCTTGTCGCCGCCGGTGCATCTGGGCGGCCCTGGTGTCCATCTCGACGTCGAACTCGTAGCCGTCGCCCCAGGAGTGCGTGCCGTCCATGGCGACGGGGATGAGCCCCCACCCTCTTTCCGCGATTCAGCTGTGGCCGCGACACTGTCGGGGGCCACTGACAGCGTCCGGATACCGGACGGCCGCAGGTTTTTTCCCCGCCCGCCCTGCGGTTCCCGCAGCCCTCAAGGGCGCGGAATCCTCAACGGAAAGTGCCGTATTCACGTGCGTGATGGCTCTCAATCAACGGATTCCGTAGGTGAACACCCATTGACGTGCTGGTTTTCGTTGGTATTCCATGCAGCGCCGGGAGCGGACGAGAAGCACGTACGACCGAAGCCGCCGGAGGCGATAGCGCTCCCGCCCGAACCACGCCGCACGAGTCGATCGGAACTGCCGCATGACCGACACGCTCCGCCCTGTCGAGACCCCCCTCGCCAGCACGCCGGACAGCAGTCAACGCAAGCTCAAGCGTTCCATCGGAGTCGTCGGCGGAACCCTGCTGACGCTGTCGTGCGTGACGCCCGCCTCCACGCTGTTCGTGGTCGTCCCCGACCTGTTCGGCTCGCTCGGCACCGCCACCGCCCTCACCATTGCCGTCGGCTCCCTCCTCTGCGTCGCCGTGGCGTTCTGCTACTCCGAGCTGGGCACCCTCATCCCCAGCGCGGGCGGCGAGTACGCCATGGTGTCGACGCTGGCCGGACGGCTCGCGGGCTGGCTGGTGTTCGTGCTGTCCCTGCTGGTCGTCATGATCGTCCCGCCGGTGATCGCGATGGGCACCGCCGACTACCTCGTCCCGATCGTCGACCTCGACCCGTCCCTGGCCGGCGCCGGCGTCATGCTGCTCGCCACCCTCGCCGGACTGCTCGACCTGCGCGCCAACGCCTGGATCACCGGCGTCTTCCTGGTCCTGGAGGTCATCGCGGCGGCCGTCGTGGCCGTCCTGGGCTTCGCGCACAGCGAGCGCGGCCCCGGCAGCCTGGCCTCGATGGAGGTCGCCGGAGCCGACGGCGGCCCGGACACCGTGACCGCCGTGCTGGTCGTCTCCGGCCTCGCCATCGCCCTCTTCGTCACGCAGGGCTTCTCCACCGCCGTCTACCTCTCCGAGGAACTGGAGAACCCGCGCCGCAACGTCGCCCGCACGGTGCTCGCCACCCTCGGCATCTCCGCCGTGATCATCCTGGTCCCGGTCGTCGCCATCACCATGGGCGCCTCCGACCTCCGGGAACTGACCGGCGGCGACATCGGCGCCATGGTCACCGCCTGGTCCAACTCCGCGGTCGGCACCTTCGTCAGCCTCTGCGTGGCCCTCGCCATCGTCAACGCCGGCATCGTGATGGTCATCCAGAACTCGCGCGTCCTGTTCGCCTCCGCCCGCGACAAGGCCTGGCCCGAGCCCGTCAACAAGGTCTTCGCCAAGCTCGGCCGGTTCGGCTCCCCGTGGGTCTCCACGCTCGCCGTCGGCGTGCCCGGCGCGGTGCTGTGCTTCGTCGACCTGGACACCCTGTACGGCGTCACGGGCGTCTCCGTCACCGGCATGTACCTGCTCGTCGCGGTCGCCGCCCTGCTCTCCCGGCGCGGCGCCCACCGGCACACGCCCGCGTGGCGCATGCCGCTGTGGCCCGCGATGCCGGTCCTGCTGATCGCCGTCCTCGCCTACGTGCTGAGCCGGCAGGAGACCACGCACCTGCTGTGGACCGGCGGCATCACGGCCGTGGCCACCCTCTACTGGGCGCTCTACCTCCGCCCGCGCCGCGACACCCGCTGGCTGGTGTCGATCCCGGAGGACGCGCGGGCCTGAACGCCGGGCCGCCGCGTACCGCGTCCGTGGTACGCGGCGGGTCCGCCGTACTCCCGGCGGATGGCCGCGGGCTCGGTCCACAGGCTGCCCCGGCTGTCGGAGGGGGCCCGTACTGTTGACGCATGGATCTTCGACTGCCCGCGCTCCGAGGGCTGCTTCGGGGGCCCCGGCGGTGGCTTGCCGCCGGGGCCGCCGTCGTCGTGCTCGCCGGCGCCGGCACCTGGACGGCCGTCGCCTCCGACGACGCGCCCCCGGTGCACCGCTCGGACCGGGTCATGGGCGTGGGCGACGGAGTGCGCATCGACACCTCGTACTTCACCTCCGGGCCCGCGGGCCGGCGCCCGGCCGTCCTGCTGGGGCACGGCTTCGGCGGCAGCAAGGCCGACGTCCGGCAGCAGGCCGAGCAACTCGCCCGGGACGGATACGCGGTGCTGACGTGGTCGGCCCGCGGCTTCGGCAGGTCCACGGGAAGGATCGGGCTGAACGACCCGGAGGGCGAGGTCGCGGACGTCTCCCGGCTCATCGACTGGCTGGCCCGGCAGCCCCAGGTCCGGCTCGACGCGGCGGGCGACCCCCGCGTGGGCATGGCCGGCAGCTCCTACGGCGGCGCGATCGCCCTGCTCACCGCCGGGCACGACGACCGGGTGGACGCCGTTGCCCCGGCGGTCACCTACTGGAACCTGGCGGACGCCCTGTTCCCGAACGGCGTCTTCAAGAAGCTGTGGGCGGGCATCTTCGTCAGCACCGGCGGCGGATGCGACCAGTTCGAGCCCCGGCTGTGCCGGATGTACGAGCGCGTCGCGGAGTCAGGCACCCCCGACGCCGAGGCACGCGCCCTGCTGGAACAGCGGTCGCCGTCCGCCGTCGGCGATCGCATCGACGTGCCCACGCTGCTGGTGCAGGGCCAGACCGACTCCCTCTTCCCGCTCGGCCAGGCCGACGCCGCCGCCGCGGCGATCCGGGCCAACGGCGCCCCGGTCGACGTCGACTGGATCGCCGGCGGGCACGACGGCGGCGACCCGGAGACGGACCGCGTGCGGTCACGCGTGCGTGCCTGGTTCGACCGTCACCTGAAGGACGACGAGAGCGTCGGCACCGGCCCCGCCTTCCGCGTCTCCCGCACCGGAGGCGTCGACTCCACCGACGGCGCCGCCCTGCTCAGGGGCGCGAGCGGCGACACCTACCCCGGCCTGGACAGCGGGCGCAGGCCGGTCGCCCTGAGCGGCCGCGAGCAGACCTTCACCAACCCGCCGGGCGCCAACCCGCCCGCCGTCTCCGCCCTGCCCGGCCTCGGCGGCGCCGGCGGTCTCGCCCAGCTCTCGTCCCTCGGCGTCGGCATCTCCCTGGACTTCCCCGGCCAGTACGCGCGCTTCGAGTCCGCGCCCCTTTCGAGCGACCTGCGCATCACCGGATCGCCGACGGTCACCGTGCGCGTCACCTCGACCCGCGACGACGCGGTGCTCTTCGGCAAGGTCTACGACGTCGGCCCGGACGGCACCCAGCAGGTGCTGCCCGCCCAACTCGTCACCCCCCTGCGCGTCGAGGGCGCCAAGTCCGGCAAGGACGTCACCGTCACCCTGCCCGCCGTCGACCACGAGGTGCAGAAGGGCCACCGCCTCCGCCTGGTCCTCGCCTCCACCGACCTGGGCTACGCGTCGCCCGCGGCCCCCGCCACGTACACGGTCGCCCTGAAAAGCGAGCTGACCGTGCCCACGGCACCGGGAGTGCGGACGGCCGCCGCGCCGCTGCCCGCGTGGGTGTGGTGGCTGCCGCTCACCGGCGCGGCCGTCGCCCTGGCCCTGCTGCTGACCGCCCGCCGCCGCACGGCCGCACCGGCCCCCGACCCCGAACTGGCCGACGTGCCGCTCCAGATCACCGACCTGAGCAAGCGGTACGCGAAGTCCTCCGACCGGTACGCGGTACGGGACCTGTCGTTCCGCGTGGAGCGCGGCCAGGTGCTGGGCCTGCTCGGTCCCAACGGCGCCGGCAAGACGACGACGCTGCGCATGCTGATGGGCCTCATCACCCCGGACGCGGGCGAGATCCGCGTCTTCGGCCGTGCCGTCCGCCCCGGCGCCCCCGTGCTGTCCCGCGTCGGCGCCTTCGTCGAGGGCGCGGGCTTCCTGCCGCACCTGTCCGGCCGTGAGAACCTGGAGCTGTACTGGCGGGCGACCGGCCGCCCGCCCGAGGACGCCCACCTGGACGAGGCGCTGGAGATCGCCGGCCTCGGCGACGCCCTCGCCCGCGCGGTGCGCACCTACTCGCAGGGCATGCGCCAGCGCCTCGCCATCGCGCAGGCCATGCTCGGCCTGCCGGACCTGCTCATCCTCGACGAGCCGACCAACGGCCTCGACCCGCCCCAGATACGCGAGATGCGCGAGGTGATGATCCGGTACGCGGCCGCCGGCCGCACGGTGATCGTCTCCAGCCACCTGCTGGCGGAGGTCGAGCAGTCCTGCACCCACCTCGTGGTCATGGACCGCGGCCGGCTCGTCCAGGCGGGCCCGGTCGCCGACATCATCGGCTCGGGCGACACCCTTCTCGTCGGCACCGGCACCCCGGTGGACGAGCCGGTCGCCGAGAAGGTCGCCGCCCTGCCGGGCGTGGCCTCCGCCGTACGCACCGACGACGGGCTGCTGGTCCGGCTCGACACCGGCGGCAGCGCCCGGCAGCTGGTCGCCGAGCTGGTCCGGCTCGAAGTGCCCGTGGAGTCGGTGGGCCCGCACCGCCGCCTCGAAGACGCCTTCCTCACCCTGATCGGAGGCTCCGCATGAGCACGCTCACCGAGCGGGCCGCGCCCCGTCGCCAGGACGAGGTCGCCTCCGGCTACCGTCCGGGCCGCACCCTGCCGCCGCGGGTCGAGCTGATCCGCCAGCTCAAGCGCCGGCGCACGCTGGTGATGGGCGCGATCCTCGCCGCCCTGCCGTTCGTGCTGGTCGTCGCCTTCGCGATCGGCGGCGAGCCGGAGGGACGCGGCGACCGCATCACCCTCATGGACACGGCGACGGCGTCGGGCGCCAACTTCGCCGCGGTGAACCTGTTCGTGTCCGCGAGCTTCCTGCTGGTGATCCCGGTCGCGCTGTTCTGCGGGGACACGGTCGCCTCGGAGGCGAGCTGGTCCTCCCTGCGCTACCTCCTCGCCGCCCCCGTGCCGCGCGCCCGGCTGCTGGCGTCGAAGCTCGCCGTCGGGCTCGGTCTCAGCCTGGCCGCGATGGTCCTGCTGCCGCTGGTGGCTCTCGCCGTCGGCACGGTCGCCTACGGCTGGGGGCCGCTGCACATTCCGACCGGCGGCGAACTAGCTCCGGGCATCGCGGCCCAGCGGCTCGTGGTGGTCGTGGCGTACATCTTCGTGTCCCAACTGGTCACCGCCGCACTCGCGTTCTGGCTGTCCACCAAGACGGACGCCCCGCTCGGCGCGGTGGGCGGCGCGGTCGGCCTGACCATCGTGGGCAACGTCCTGGACGCCGTGACGGCCCTCGGCCACTGGCGCGACTTCCTGCCCGCGCACTGGCAGTTCGCCTGGGCCGACGCCGTGCAGCCCCGCCTGGAGTGGTCCGGCATGCTCCAGGGCGCCGCGATCTCCGCAACGTACGCGCTCGTGCTGTTCGCCCTGGCGTTCCGGGGCTTCGCCCGCAAGGACATCGTCTCCTAGGGCCCCTCGCGGGCACGGCCCGGGCCGCTGGGCCGTGTCCGTGCCCGCAGCGAGACACACCTGCGACACATCGAGACACACCTGCAACGCTTCGTGCCGCACGTTCCGGCCGCCGGTGACGTCACAGTCACAACAACCGGCGTCAAAGGACCAAGGGGGCACGGACGATGGTGCGAAACCGGACACGGCGGCTGCGGGGTGCGCTGCTGGCGCTCACGGCAGCTGGCGGCCTGCTGCTCAGCGGCTGCGGAGCGGGCGGCAGTGACGACACGAGCCACGCGCAGGACAGCGACGTGGCCCCGTCGCCCGACCTGCGGTCCACGTTCGCCCTGGACGTCGACACCGCGTCGTACGGCTACGCGCGGCGCACGCTCGCCGAGGGCCGGCTGCCCGACCCGTCGACGGTCCGCCCGGAGGAGTTCGTCAACAGCTTCCGCCAGGACTACGAACGCCCCGACGGCAACGGCTTCTCCGTCACCGTCGACGGCGCCCGCACCGGCGACGAGAACTGGTCCCTGGTCCGCGTCGGCCTCGCCACGAAGGCGGCCGACCGCGGCGGGGACCGGCCGCCGGCCGCGCTGACCTTCGTGATCGACATCTCCGGCTCGATGGCCGAACCGGGCCGCCTCGACCTCGCCCGGCACTCCCTCGGCGTGATGACGGACCGGCTGCGCGACGACGACTCGGTCGCGATCGTCACCTTCAGCGACGAGGCCGAGACGGTCCTGCCGATGACCCGCCTGGCCGGCCACCGGGGCGAGATCCACGACGCCATCGACACCCTGGAGCCCACCGACTCCACCAACCTCGGCGCGGGCGTGGAGACCGGCTACGAGACCGCCGTCGAGGGCCTGCGCGAAGGCGCCACCAACCGGGTCGTCCTGGTCTCCGACGCCCTCGCCAACACCGGCGACACCGACGCGGACACGATCCTGGAGCGCGTCGCGACCGAGCGCCGCGAGCACGGCATCACCCTCTTCGGCGTCGGCGTCGGCAGCGACTACGGCGACGCCCTCATGGAGCGCCTCGCCGACAAGGGCGACGGCCACACCGAGTACGTCTCCGACGAGGACGACGCGGCCGAGGTGTTCTGCGACCGGCTCCCGCAGAACGTCGAGCTGACCGCCCGCGACGCCAAGGCCCAGGTCACCTTCGACCCGCAGACCGTGCGCGAGTTCCGTCTCATCGGCTACGACAACCGGGCCGTCGCCGACGAGGACTTCCGCGACGACCGCGTGGACGGCGGCGAGGTCGGCCCCGGCCACACCGTCACCGCCCTGTACGCCGTGCGCACCGCGGCGGGCGCCGACGGCCACCTCGCGACGGCCACCGTCCGCTGGCTCGACCCGGAGACCCGCGCCCCGCACGAGGAGTCGGGCGCACTGGAGGCCGGTTCCCTGCACGGTTCGGTGTCCGACGCGCCCGCCCGTTTCCAGGTGACGGCCGTGGCCGCGTACTTCGCCGACGCGCTCCGCTCGGGCGACAGCCACAGCCGCGACAGCCACAGCCGCGACAGCCGCGAGAGCCGCCACAGCCGCCTCCCGGGTGCCCCGGCACTCGGTGAACTCGCCAAGCGCGCGGCCCGGTTGGCGCACACCACGGAGGACGACGCGGTGCGGGACCTCGCCGACGCCGTCGAGCGGGCGGACCGGTACGGAGCCTGACGAGCCCGGCCGCCCGGCGTGCGCCACCCATTGACCTTTCCCTACGCATGAGTAAGTTGACTTGCGAGTAAGTACGGGTGGTCGACGACCACGGCACGTCAGCTCGAACCGCGACCGGGAGCCGTCATGGGCGTACGCAAGGATCTGAAACGGGCGAAGCGGCGCACCGGCCTGGTGGAACGCCACCGGGTCGAGCTGGTCAGGGACTCCGCCGGCACCGTCCGCGAGGCCCGCAGCGCGCCGCTCGCGCCGCGCCCCACCACCGGCAGTACCGCCGACATCCCGTTCACCAACGCGGCCGAGGCACCGGACGCCGTGGTGCTGCGCCGGGAACGCAACGGCACCTGGCAGCCCGTGACGGCGGCGGCCTTCGCCCGCGAGGTGGCCGCCGCCGCCAAGGGACTGATCGCCGCCGGTCTGCAACCGGGCGGCCGGGTCGCGGTGATGTCCCGCACCCGCTACGAGTGGACGGTCCTGGACTTCGCGATCTGGGCGGCGGGCGGCCAGACCGTCCCCGTCTACGCCACCTCGTCCGCCGAGCAGGTGGACTGGATCGTGCGCGACTCGGGCGCCCGCTACGTCGTCACCGAGACCGCCGACAACGCGGCCACCGTCCTGACCGGCACCGCGGCCCACCCCGAGGCGCCGCGCGTCTGGCAGCTCGACGCGGGCGCCCTCGACGACCTCACCGCCCTCGGCGCGGACATCCCCGACGAGGAGGTCACCAAGCGCCGCACGGCCCTGGGCCCGGACACCGTGGCGACCGTCTGCTACACCTCCGGCACCACCGGCCGCCCCAAGGGCTGCGTCCTCACCCACGCCAACCTGCACGCCGAGGCCGCCAACACGGTCGAGCTGCTGCACCCCATCTTCAAGGAGGTCACGGGCCAGACCGCCGCCACCCTCCTGTTCCTCCCGCTCGCGCACATCCTCGGCCGGACCCTTCAGATCGCCTGCCTCGCGGCCCGCATCGAGATCGGCCACTGCCCCGGCATCAAGCCCGACGAACTGCGCCCGGCGCTGCGGGCGTTCCGCCCCACCTTCCTGGTCGGCGTCCCGTACCTCTTCGAGAAGATCCACGACACCGGACGCGCGACCGCCGAGAAGATCGGCCGCGGCGCCTCCTTCGACCGCGCGCACCGCGTCGGCGTCCGCTTCGGCGAGGCGTACCTGGACAGGTTCCTCGGCCGCGGCAAGGGCCCTGGCCCCGGCCTGTACGCCGCGTGGGCACTGTACGACCTGCTGGTCTACCGGCGCATCCGCAAGGAGATCGGCGGCCGCGTCCGCTACGCCATCAGCGGCGGCTCACCCCTCGACCGCGACCTCAACCTGTTCTTCTTCGCCGCGGGAATCATCGTCTACGAGGGCTACGGCCTGACCGAGACCACCGCCGCCGCCACCATCGTCCCGCCGCTGCGGCCCCGCCCCGGCACCGTCGGCCGCCCGGTTCCCGGCACGGCCGTCCGCATCGCCGACGACGGCGAGGTGCTCGTCAAGGGCGGCATCGTCTTCGGCTCGTACTGGAACAACCTCGAGGCCACGGCCGCCGTTCTCGACGACGGCTGGTTCGCGACGGGGGACCTCGGCGCGCTCGACGAGGACGGCTACCTCACCATCACCGGCCGCAAGAAGGACATCATCGTCACCTCGGGCGGCAAGAACGTCTCCCCGGCCGTCCTGGAGGACCGGCTGCGCAGCCGCCCCCTGGTCGGGCAGTGCGTCGTCGTCGGCGACCAGCGCCCCTTCGTCGCCGCCCTGATCGCCCTCGACCCCGAGGCCGTCGCCCACTGGCTGTCCGTCCGCAGACTGCCCACGGACACGCCGCTGTCCGAGCTGGTCCGGGACGAACGGCTGCGCGCCGACGTGCAAAGGGCCGTCGACCACGCCAACGAGGCCGTCTCCCGCGCCGAGTCGATCCGCGCCTTCGCCCTCGTCGAGGACGGATTCACCGAGGAGAACGGCCTGCTCACCCCGTCCCTGAAGGTCAAGCGGCAGGCGGCGCAGGAGGCGTACGCGGAACAGATCGAAGCGCTGTACACCCGGGGGAACTGACCCGCGAAAGACTCACCGACCGAGCGCGGTTCAGAGGGCGGTTACCGGAAACAGCCGGCGGCGACCCGCCCCTTCTCGCGCGTACCGAACCGGAGGTCCCTGTACGGCCGCTTGCCCAGGCTGCCGGATCGCCATGAGGGCCAACAGGGTGAACCTGCGCAACCAAAGCGCGTACGCCGGGTTGGAGAGGCTGTACGACGCGAGCGTCGCTACGAGCTGTTGGTTTGTCAGGGGCGGCCCGGCCGCGCCCGGTAGTTCCTTCCCGAGTGGATGACCGATGTCATGCCTCACCACTCCTCTTCACACAGGAAGACAACGACATTGCGACGAACCCTGAGCAGGGGAATGGTCGCGGCGGCGGCCGCGACGGGAGTGCTGTCCCTGTGCGGTGGCACCGCCTTCGCCGACGCCCAGGCGGACGGCGCCGCGAAGGGCTCGCCGGGCGCCGTGTCCGGCAACGCCGTCCAGGCCCCGGTCAACGTGCCGGTGAACGTCTGCGGCAACACCCTCGACGTGATCGCCGCCCTCAACCCGGCGTTCGGCAACACGTGCGCCAACGTGTCGGACGACCACCACCACGACCGCATCGACCACAAGCCGGGACACGGGCAGGAGGACGGCTCCCACGGTGCCCCCGGCCACGACGGCTCCGCCGGACACGGCTCGCAGGAGAACCCGCACGGCGGCGACCACGGCTCCGGTCACGACGGCGGCCACGGCGGCGGCCACGGCGGGAGCGGGCACGGCGGCGGCCACCACACCTCCGGCGCCTCCGCCGAGGGCCACACGGCCGGTTCGCCGGGAGTCGGTTCCGGCAACAACGCCCAGGTGCCGGTCGACGTGCCGGTGAACGCCTGCGGCAACACCCTCGACGTCATCGCCGTACTCAACCCGGCGTTCGGCAACACCTGCGTCAACGACTCCGGCGGCTACGGCGAGACCCCGCCGAGCAAGCCGAAGCCGCCCCACCCGGGCCACGAGAACCCGAAGCCTCCCGTCGGCCACACACCGCCGGCCCCGGACGACCGGACGCCCCCGGTCGACGGCCACCACCCGCACACCCCGGACGTGTACACGCCGGTGTCGCCCGAGGGCGGCCGGTCCGGGCTCGCGGAGACCGGCGGCGACGCCGTGTTCGGCACCGCCGCCACCAGCGCCGCCCTGATCGGGGCCGGCGCCGTGCTGTACCGCAGGGCCCGGGTGGCGGCCCGCCACTGACCCCGCGGGCGCCGGACCGCCGACCGCTCCGGACCCGCAGTCACGGACCCCGGCCCCGTACGCGCGGCCCGGGGAACGGCAGTCCTGTCGACCCCCGCACCAGAACACCCCGGTGCGGGGGTCTTCGTGTTTCCGCCGCCCGTGCCAAGGGGGGAACCGCACCGGGGTGGCGGACGACGGGCGCCACCCCGGCGCCCCGCGTCAGCGGCTGCCCGCCCGCTCGTCGCCGACGGACTCCTCGGTGCGCGGCGCGGGCGCCTGCCGCACCACGCGCGCCGGGGGCCGGGTCCTGCCCCCGGAGCCGCCGGCCCGGCGCACGCGCGCCCACACCCGCCCGGCCACGTGCCGGCTCCACAGACCCCACATCGCCCGGCCGGGCGCCCGGTCGTCGGCGGCGTACCAGGCCAGCTCCCGCCCGCCCGGCGCCGGGCGCGGCAGGCGCGTCGGCGCGTAGTTCTCCACCACGAACACCCGCCCCGGCCGCGGCGCGCCGAGCGGCAGCGGACGGTGGGTGAGGTCGAGGTGCTGGGCGCGTACGACGTCCAGGCCTGCGGTGTCGGTGAACAGGCGGAACTGGGCGCCCGGACGCGGGTTGAAGTCGAGCAGGTGGTAGCGGCCGGTGTCGCCGCGGCGCCGGAAGTCCAGGTCGAGGATGCCGCGGTAGCCCAGCTCGCCGGTGAGCCGCTCGGCGAGCTCCCGCACCCTGGCGTTGGGCCGCCACAGGCCGACGGCCGTCAGGCCCGCCCCGCGCGGCCAGGAGCGCTGCTTGAGCCCGGTGCCGCCGACCCGCAGGGCGCCGGTGCGGTCGGCGTACCCGTGGAAGAACCAGTCGCGGTCGGCTCCCGGCGGCAGGAACTCCTGGAGCAGCAGCCGGCTGCCCGCCTCCCCGCTGCGCGCGAACAACTCCCGTGCCTCCCGCGCCGACCGCAGCAGTACGGTGCTGCGCAGTCCGCTGCCCGGCGGCAGCAGCCACGGCCTGCTCCACTTCGCCACCACCGGCAGACCGAGCCGCCAGGCGACCGAGGCGGCCTCGGCGGGACTGTCCGGGACGAGCGTCACCGGGTGCGGCAGGTCCAGCGCGGCGCACACCCGGGCCAGCTCCGCCTTGTCGGCCACCGCTTCGGGCCGCGCGTCCGACGGGTCGGGCAGCAGATAGGCGGGCGCCAGTTCCGCGCGCAGCCGGCCCACCGCGACGGCGCCCGCGTCGTCCATCGGGATCAGCACGGCGGGCCGCGCGAGCCGGGCGGCCACGCGGCGCAGTACGGCCGCGATCTCGGCAGGGGAGGCGCCCGGTTCCGGCGGAGTGTGCAGCGCGGTCACGAAACGGGACGCGCGCACGGGGCTTTTCGTGGAGTCGGCGACGACGTGCACGTCCACGCCCGCCCTGCCGAGCGAACGCACGGCGCCCAGGGTGCCGTGATGAAAGGGATTCCGGTCGATCCGCAGAAGTACGGCGGGGACGCGGGTGTCGAACAGCGACACGGACTCAATTCCTTCTGTTGTCACCGGTGCGGGCGAGCAGGGCACTCGAAAGCCGTAACGGCGGTGGCGTGATGACCATTCACATGACTCAGTGTCAGTACGGACTTTCCGGTCGGAAGAGGAGCGGGCATGACCCCACGCAAGCGAAGGGCACGGACCCGGCGGCTGGCATGCGCCGCGGTGACGGCCGCCGCGACGGCCGTCCTGGCGTCCGGCCCGGCCGCGGGGGTCGCCCCGGACGCCGATCCGTCCCCCGAGGCGTCGCCCCAGGCCCCTGGAACCCCTGAGGCCCCTGAGATCCCCGAGGCCCCCCAGACCGCGCAGCCGCCGCAGGCCTCGCCGCAGGTCACCGGGACGCCGCCGCCACCGGCCGCCGACACCCCCGCCTTCGGCGCCTACCTCCACTACGGAGAGCGCGGCGTGGCCCGGATCGCCGAGTTCAGCCGCTGGCTGGGCGGCGCCGACCTGCGCGTCGGCCACACCTATCTGCCGGGAGACCGCTGGAGCAACATCGAGGGCGCCCCGGACTTCCTTCGGGCCTGGGCCGACTGGCGCAACGAGAGGGACGACCGCATGTTCGTCCTCAACGTGCCCATGCTGGAGCGCAACGAGGCGGGCGTCTCCGACCACGAGGTCCGCCGGCTGCTGCGGCAGGGCGCGGCGGGGCAGTTCGACCACCACTTCCGCGCGCTGGCCGAGCGGCTGGTCGCGCTGAAGGTGCCGGACACGATCGTGGTGCTCGGCTGGGAGATGAACGGCACCACCTACACCCACCGCTGCGGACCCGACCCGGAGGCCTGGAAGGCGTACTGGCAGCGGATCGTCACCACCATGCGGGCGGTGCCGGGGCAGAAGTTCCGGTTCGACTTCACACCGAGCCGGGGCCGGGACGCCATTCCCTGGACGCAGTGCTACCCGGGCGACGACACCGTCGACATCGTCGGAATGGACGCGTACGACCAGCCGCGCGGAATGCCGTTCGACGAACAGGTGAGAGAGCCGTACGGGCTCCAGGAGCACGTGGAATTCGCCAAGGCGCACGGGAAGGCGATTTCCTACCCGGAGTGGGGGCTGTTCCGCAACGGCGACAACGCCGAGTACATGAGGCGCATGCTCGCCTGGATGGACGAGCACAAGCCGCTGTACAACACGCTCACGGACTACTGCCCGCACGGCGTGTGGAGCTGTGCCGCGAACCCCGGGGCCGCCGAGGTCTACCGGTCCGTCCTGTCCGGCCGCACCGGAGGCCCGGCCGAGCCGCCGGCCAGCCCCGCCCCGACCCCGCAGCCGACTCCGCCCGGCACCGTGCCGCCCGCCGGCTGCTCGCCGCTGGACCTCGGGGACTGGGTCGAGTACTGGCTCGGCGGGAAGCTGTGCCTGCGCTTCGACTGGTGGTCGCGCACCAGATAGGTCAGGTCCGGCCGCCACCGTCACGCTCCCGGTAACGGCGCAGCAGTTCCTTGCCCCGGCGCCGCGCGGCGACGTCGCACAGCACCGCCGACATCAGCGGTGCCGTGCGGTGCCGGGCCAGCAGCAGCCGCTGGTTGACGACCGGTTCGGGACGCCAGTGGCGCTTGTAGGGCTCGTTGCCGCGCAGCAGGCTCAGCGTGTCGTACGTGCCGTCCTTGGTGTGCGTGGCGCACGAGTCGAGCAGCATCGCCGCCACGTCCGCCTTGTGTTCCCGCAGCCGGGGATGGGCGCCGTAGAGGTAGCCGCCCGCGAGGCGCGGCGACAGCAGGGTCACGTCCACGGCGACCACGTCACCGGCCAGGCGGAACTCGGTGACCACCGCGTCCCCGGACCGGGCCATCGCCCCGACCGCCCGCACCAGATGGGTACGGAACCGGTCGCGCAGATGCTCGGACGTCACCTTCCGCCCCTGCCACTGCAACCGGTGCAGCTCCAGCAGCCGACCCAGCGCCGCGTCCGCCTCGTCCGGGCTCACGACGTGCCGCTCCAAGCCGAGCGCGTCCAGCCTGCGCAGCTTGGCCCGCACCCGCTGCTGGCTCTTCCCCGACGGCAGCCGCGCGATCAGCTGCTGCATCGGCACGGCCGGCAGCTCCAGGCACAGCGAGTCGCTCACCCGGCGGCGCGGCCCGCGCCAGCGTTCGTAGACCCGCTCGGCGGCGCCGCCCGGCCGTACCTCGCGCAGGTCGATCAGCGCGGTGCGGGCCGCGGCGGACAGGGCGCCGGTGAGCGCGGCGACCGCCGCCTCGCCGTGCTCGTCGTCCACCAGGACGTCGCCGTAGTCGGAGATGGCCCCGCCGAGCGGCACCAGCGCCGGGACCGGCCGCCGCACCCGCATCAGCGGCGCCGCCGCCACGAGGTCGCCGCCGCCGTCGCGCACCAGCACCAGCCGCAGCCGGCCGCGCCCGCCGTACGACAGCCACCAGGAGTGCAGCCAGGCGTGGCTCTGGAACGGGGTGGCGGTCGAGCAGCGCCGGTAGAGCCGCCCCCAGTCGGCGGCGAGCGCGGCGAAGGCGGCCTCGTCGGTGACGGTGCGGGACGTGTACGTCACAGCTGACCGTGTACGTCGGCGGCGGTGGCCGGGCCCGGCACGGAGGCGGGCCGGTCCGGGCCGGACGCCGTGCGGCGCGGCCGGACCAGCAGCGCGAGCCCGCCGAGCAGCCCGCCCGCGCTCGCCCCGACCAGGCCGGTCAGCCCGGCGGACGCCGAGGACGGCTCGGTGGGCTTCGTGGCGCGGGCGAACTGCTGGAGTTCGACGTTGGTGTCGTTCTCGGCGTCGGTGGCGTGCCGGGTCAGGGCGCGGGAGACGGCGTTGGCCATGTCGGCCGCGAGGTCGGGCCGCGAGGAGGCGGCCGTCACGGCGACCATCGGCGCGTCCGGCGAGGTCGACGTGCGCACGCTGTCCCGGAGGGTGCGCACCGGCACGCCCGCCCACACCTGGGCGTCCCCGAGCACCGCGAGCTGGGTGGCGACCCGGCCGTAGGCCTGCGCGAAGCCGAGTGCCGTGGGCGGGTCGGACTTGTCGGTGGGCACGGCGACGACGTAACTGGTGGCCGTGTAGGTGGGCGGCTTCACCAGGCCGTACCCGCCGCCGAGCAGTGCGCCGGCGAGGACGCCGGCCGCGAGCGGGGACCAGGGCGGCAGCGCCCGCAGACGGGCCAGGACGCTTCCCGGGCGGCGCTGGTGCGCGGTGTTGTCGGTCATGAGGTGCTGGCTTCCTGACGGGAGGGGGACGATGGGCTGGAGAGGGCCGTCGCGTACACGTCCATGAGCCGGCCGGCGCTGCGGGTGATGCAGTAGTGGCGGGCGGCCTCGGGCACGTCGCGCGGGCGCGGGCCCTGCCGCCGTACGTCCGCGAGGGCGCGGGCGAAGGCGTCGGGGCCGCCGGTGACGCGCCGGGCGGCGGGCGCCGCGTGCGGGGGCAGGTCCTCAAGGGCGGGGCAGGACGCGTAGACCACGGGCAGTCCGCAGGCCAGCGCCTCGACGACCGCCAGTCCGAAGGCCTCCTCCGGGCACGGCGAGACGAGGACGTCCATCGCGCAGGCGAGGGCGGGCAGGTCGGGCCCGGGGGACCCGTCGGGCAGGCCGGGGCGCTCGCCGGTGAGAAGCACCCGGTCGGCGACGCCGGCCTCGTGGGCGACGCGGCGCAGGACGTTCTCCTCGGGGCCGCCGCCCACCAGCAGCAGCCAGCAGTCGCCGGGCAGCCGGGCCAGGGCGCGCACGGCGGTGTCGAAGCGTTTGCCCGCGGTGAGCCGTCCGATGGCGCCGACGACGTACGCGTCCTGGGGCAGGCCGAGGCGGCGGCGGGTGCGGTGCCGCACGGCGGGGTCGAAGCGGAAGCGGTCCACGTCGATGCCGTTGGGGACGACCGCGATGCGCGGCGCGGGCACGCCCCAGCGGGTGAGGCGGGCGGCGACCGTGGGGGAGACGGCGACCGTGGTGCGGCCCAGGCGTTCGCCCGCGAGGTAGAGGGCGCGGACGCCCGCCGACAGGGGGCGGCCCTCCATCTGGGAGTCGCCGAGGGAGTGTTCGGTGGCGACGACCGCGCGGACGCCCGCCATCCGGGCGGCGAGCCGGCCGTACAGGCAGGCCCGGTACAGGTGGGTGTGCACGAGGTCGTAGCGGCCGGACCGGATCACCCGGACCAGGCGGGGCAGGGCGGCCAGGTCGCGGTTGCCGGCCATGCCGAGGTGGACGACCTTCACGCCGTCGGCGGCCAGCCCGGCGGCGACCGCGCCCGGGTTGGTGAGGGTGACGACGTCGCACTCGACGGGCAGATGCCGCAGCAGCAGGCGCAGTTGCTGCTCGGCGCCGCCGACGCCCAGGCCGGTGATGACGTGCAGGGCCCTCACCGCGGTGCCTCCGCGCGCAGGTCCGGCACGGGCCGGCGGCGCAGCCGGTGCAGCCGGTGCTTGAGGAACAGGCGCACCGCGGTGTCGTTCTGCCCGATGTGCACGCGGGGCAGCGCGTACCGCCCGCTCGGTTCACCGGGGTCGATGGCGCACGCGTACGCGTACCCGGCGTCCCGCACGGCGTCGGCGGCGCGCCGGTCGACGGTGCCGTACGGGTAGCAGAACCCGGCGACCGGCACACCGGTCAGCTCCGTGAGCGCCGCTCTGCTGTCGGCGACCTCGGCCCGCAGCACCGTCTCGTCGGCCCGGGTGAGGTCGACGTGGGTCATCCCGTGCGAGCCGATCTCGATGCCCTCGGCCGCCGCGTGCCGGATGCCGTCCGCGGTGAGCAGGGGCTTGCGCGGGCCCAGCGGGTCCCAGGCGTTGTCGCCGCCGAGCCGGCCCGGCAGCACGAACAGGGTGGCGCCGCAGCCCCGGCGGCGCAGCACGGGAAGCGCGTGGTCGAGGAAGTCGGCGTACCCGTCGTCGAAGGTGAGCCCGACCAGGTCGTGGCCCTCGCCCCGGGCGCGGGCCGCGAGCAGGTCGGTGACGGACACGCCCCGCAGCCCCCACCGCCCGAGCCGGTCGAGCTGTTCGTCCAGCCGTTCGGGCGTGACGGTGATGCGGTACGGGTCGTCCGAGCAGTCGCCCACGGAGTGGTACATCGCCACCCACGGGACCTCGGGGGCCGGCCGGGCGGCCCGGCCGGGGACGGAATCAACGGAAGCGGCCATGTGCGAGCCTTCGGGTCACGGAGCGGACGGAACGGAATGCGGGTGCGAGGCCCTGGGCGCCGAGCACCCGGCCGGCCAGGACGAAGACGACGGTGACGGTGAACGCCCCGGCGGCGAACCCGGGCAGCGGCGCGGCGACGTGCCGGGCGGCGAACGCGCCGGCGAGTGTCGCGGCCACCGCGGCGAGCAGCGCCCTGCCCAGCTCGGCCAGCACGCGGCGGGTGCGGACCGGGACGCTGCGCGGGCCCATGCCGTGCAGCAGGAGGGCGGCGGTGACGGTGATGCCGGCGGCGTTGGCGGCGGCGATCCCGGCGACGCCCCAGGGGCCGACCGCCCAGGCGCCCGCGCCGGCGGTCACGACGATGCCCGCGGCCATTGCGCCGAGCGGGTACCAACTGGGGCGGCTCGTCGAGAAGTACGAGCGGACCAGCGCCCCGACCAGGGTCTGCGCGAGCAGCCCGAGCGCGTACACCCGCATCACGCCCGCCGTCGCGGCCGTGTCGCGGGACGTGAACGCGCCGCGCTGGAAGAGGAGTTCGATGATCTGCGGGGCGCACGCGACGACCGTGGCCGCGCCGAGCAGCACCACGCAGGCGGCCAGCGCGACGTCCCGTTCCACGCGGGCGCGGGCCCGTTCGGTGTCGCCCTCGGCCACGGCCCGCGCGACCAGCGGGAAGGTGACCGTGCACAGCATCAGCGACAGGGTCATGGGGATCTGGGCGACCTTCTGCGCGTAGTTCAGGTGCGAGATGGCGCCGGCCGGCAGGGAGGAGGCGAGGAAGCGCTCGACCAGGACCTGGGACTGCCGGCACAGCGCGAACAGCAGCACGGCGGCCAGCAGCGCGAGCGCCATCGGCGGCCCGCCCGGCCCGCCGGACGCCTCCGGCGGCGCGGCCCGCCGCCGCACCTGCCGCCACAGCGCCGGGAGTTGGACGACGACCATCAGGCAGCCGCCCGCCGCGACCCCGGCCGCCGCGCCGCGCACCCCCCAACGGCCGCCGAGCGCGACCATGGTGACGATGATGCCGGTGTTGTACGCGATGTAGATGGCGGCGGGCGCGAGGAACCGGCGGTGGGCCCGCAGGGCGGCGCTGCAGTACCCGGCGAGCCCGAAGCTGACCACGCAGGTCGCGGTGAGCCGGGTGCAGTCGACGGCGAGTCGCGGGTCGGGCAGTCCGGGCGCGAGGGCCGCGACGAGCTGCGGCGCGGCGACGGCGACCAGCGCGGCGACGGCGGCGAAGGCGAGCGTCAGCCGGGGCAGGGTGGCGGCGACCCGGGCGCGCACCGGGTCGCCGGGGCCGCCCTGCGCGCGGCGGGCCAGGGCCAGGCTGAACACCGGGATCAGCGCGAACGCCAGCCCGTCCTCGATGAGCAGCGTGGCCGCGAACTCCGGCACGGTCCAGGCGACGAGGAACGCGTCCGTCGCACTGCCCGCCCCGAACAGCCGCGCCAGCGCCTGGTCCCGCCCCAGCCCCAGCACCGCCCCGCCGACGGACAGCGCGGCGGTGAGCAGGGTGGCGCGGGCGAGGAACCTGCCGGTGACGGGGGTGAGTCCGTCCCCGGCGGGCGGCGCGGAACGGGCCGACGAGACGCCACGGGCGTCCGGGTCGGCGGTGGCGTGCGGGCCGCCGGCGTCGGGGCCTGTAGCCGCGTGCAGGCCGGTGGCGTCCGGGCCGGTGGTCGCGTGTGGGCCGCTGGCGTCCGGGCCGGCGGTGGCGTCCGGGCCACCGGCGTTGGGTCCGGCAGCCACGTCCGGGCCACCGGCGTCCAGGCCACCGGCCGCGTGCAGGCCACCGGCGTGCAGGCCGCCAGCCGGGTGCAGGACACCGGCGTCCAGGTGGGCGCCGTTCACGGGCGGAGCGGTCGCCGTGTGCCCGCCGTGCCCGGGGGCGGTGAGGCCCGGGTGTGCGTCGGAGTGTTCGGGCGTGACCGTCATCGCGCGCCCGCCCCCTCGGCCGTACGGGCCGCGGCGTCTCCCGTGTCCCCGTGCGCCGCGCCGCCGGGGCTGTCCCCGGCCAGCGCCCACCGGGCCGCGAGGCCCAGGCACAGCGCCGTGAGCACGGTCGAGGAGCCGCCGATGTCGGCGTACGCGAAGTCGGTCAGCAGCCAGACCAGCAGCCCGCAGGCGACCAGCCCGCAGTCCAGGCCCCGCCCGGAGCGCCGCGCCTTCGGCAGCCCCCGCAGCGCGCACACCAGCAGCGCCAGCCAGCCGCCCGCCAGCGCCAGCAGACCCAGCAGGCCCTGCTCGGCCAGCACCAGCAAGTACATGTTGTGCGGCGAAAGCAGCGGCTGCCTGCGGAACTCCGCGCCCGCGCCCTCCGTGTCGCTGCCCGACGACAGCGCCAGCGAGGCGTGCGAGTCCCGGTACTCCGGGAAGCCCTTCAGACCCACGCCGGTCAGCGGGTGCTCGCGCCACATCCCGACGGCCGCCGCCCACATCGTGTACCGGTCGGTGACCGACTGGTCGGGCGCGGCGGTGACCTGCGTGATGCTGCTGATCCGCTCCTGGAGCTGCGCCGTGCCGACCCCGAACCCGCCGACCAGCACCACCCCCGCGGCGACCACGGCCGCGCCCGCCCTCAGCGCCCGCCGCAGTCCGGCGAGCAGCAGTTGCGCCGCGCACGTCAGGGCCGTCGCGATCCACGCCCCGCGGCTGAAGGACATCGCGAGCGGCACGACCAGCAGCAGCGCGCACCCGGCGGCCACCGCACGGTGCCGTACGGAGCCCCGGCCGAGTGCCAGTCCCACCGCGCACACCAGGCCGAGGGACACGACGGTGGCCATCCCCATCACGTCCTGAGCCCCGAACGTGCCGACGGCCCGGACCGCCTCGCCCTGGTAGGAGGCGCCGGTGCCGGTGACGTACTGGTGCACGCCGACCGCCCCCTGCCACCCCGCCAGCGCCACGATCGACCAGGCCAGCAGGCGGAAGTCGCGCCGGTCGCGGACCAGCAGCAGGACCACCGCCGGCACCAGCACGAAGACCTGCACATAGCGGCCGAACCCGGTGATCCCGGCCCCGGGGGACACCGCCCCGAGCGCCGCCAGGGCGACCGCGGCCACGGGCAGCCCGAACACCACGGCCGCCGTACGCGGCAGGGGCCGCCGCCGGTCCCGTACGACACGGACCGCGCAGTACAGCACCACCAGCGCGGAGGCCGCGTCGGCCGGACCCGCGCCGCCCTCGCCGCCCGGGCCGAGCGGCAGGGCGAGCAGCGCGACGACCGCCAGCACCGGCAGGACCGGCGGCGGCGACCCGGCGCGGGGGGGCGCGAGACGCATCGGTCAGCTCCCCGTCGGCCGCAGCAGCGCGGCGGCGGTGCGCAGCAGGATGCAGACGTCCTGCCACAGCGACCAGTTGTCGATGTAGGCGTTGTCGAACCGGGCCCGGTCCTCGATGGAGGTGTCACCGCGCAGCCCGTTGACCTGGGCCAGGCCCGTGATGCCGGCCCGCATGCGGTGCCGGGCCGCGTAACCGGGGTAGGTCTGGCTGAACTTCCCCACGAAATACGGGCGTTCGGGGCGTGGTCCGACCAGGCTCATGTCGCCCCGGAAGACGTTCCACAGCTGGAGCAGCTCGTCCAGCGAGGTGCGGCGCAGGAAACGGCAGAACCACGGCATCCGGCGCTCGTCCGCGACGCTCCACCGGGTCGCCGACTCGTGCTCGTCGGCCGGGCGGTGGGTGCGGAACTTCAGCAGCGTGAAGGGCCTGCCGTCCTTGCCGATGCGCTCCTGCCGGAACACCACCCCGGGACCGTCGGCGATCCGCAGCGCCACCGCGCACACCAGCAGCAGCGGACTGACCGCGACCAGCAGCACCCCGGACACCGCCACGTCCAGCAGCCGCTTGCCGGCGCCGCCGTCCCGCCCGCCGCCCAGGTCCAGGCGGCGGCAGGAGAACCCGGCGATCCGGTCCCGGCCCCCGTACGACGGGCAGTCCGCGTCGACCTCCCACACCGCGCACCCGGAGTCGGCGAGCGCGCGCAGCAGCGGCCCCTGCGCGGCGCGCACCGCCGGGTGCACGGTGAGCACCTCGCGCACACCGTTCTGGATGAGCGCCCGTTCGACCTCCTCGCCGGTGGTCAGCACCGGCAACCCCTCGGTGCCGTCCGGGTGTTCGGCGACGACGCCGACCGGCCGCACCCCGCACCGGGGGTGGCGCAGCACGGCGGCGGCCACGCGCTGCGCGGTCGCGGCCGGTCCGACGACGAGAGCGGCGCGCGGCCGGCGCAGCAGGGCCGCGCGCCGCCGCCAGTGGACGACACCGCGCCCCGCGCAGGCCGCCGCCGACTGCACGGCCAGGCCGAGCAGCAGGGTGCGGGCGGACAGCGCGTGGTGCGGCGCGTACGCCGCGACGGCGGCCGCCACGGCCAGCCAGGCCACGGCGATCCGGCCGCACACGGCGGGCAGTTCGTCCAGGACGCCCGGCATCCGGCGGGTGACGTGCGGGCGCAGTAGCAGCGAGGCCGCCACCAGCGACGCGACGAGCAGCGGACGGCGCTGGGCTCCGGTCAGCGCCAGGGCGCCCAGCAGCGCGGCCGCGCCGTCGGCGGCGAGCAGCGGAAGCGGTGACGCGGCGCGCGCCGACGGCCGGGCGGCCGGGTGGCGGAACCCGGCGTCGTCGCGCGGCGGCAGGACGGTCAGGGGCGGCGATCCGAGGTCCCGTGGCTGCCCGGCGGGGGAGGGGACGGTGCTTTCCGCGGTCACGAGTGGATGGACTCCCTGTACTCGGAGGGCGCGACGGGCTCTGCCGGCCGTTCCGGCACGGCGGTCCCGGCGGCCAGGAGTTCGCGGTAGACGTCCGCGACGGCCTCGGCCGTGAGCCGTACGTCGTGCGTGGACAGGACGTGCCGGCGCCCCAGGCGTCCCAGGGACGCGCGCAGCGGCGGGTCGAGCAGCAGCCCGGTGACGGTCCCGGCCAGCGCCGCCGGGTCGTCCGGCGGGACCACGCAGGACGCGGCGAGCGCGTCCGGCAGGCTCTCCCGGGCGCCGTCCACGTCGGTGACGACCACGGGCCGTTCGCAGGCCATCGCCTCCAGCGGGGCCAGCGCCATGCCCTCCCAGCGGGACGGCAGGACGACCAGATCGGCGGCCCGGTACCAGGGGGCGGCCTCGGTGACGGCCCCGGCGAACAGCACGGACTCCGGTGCGCGGGCGGCCAGTCGGGCCCGGTCGGGACCGTCACCGACGAACACCAGCCGCGCCGCGGGCACCCGCCCGAGCACCGTGGGCCAGGCCCGCAGCAGGACGTCCTGCCCCTTCTGCCGGCACAGCCGCCCCACGCACACCACCAGCGGCGCCCGCGGGTCGAGGCCGGCGACCAGCGGCAGGCGCCCCCGCACCGACTGCGCGGGACCGGGGCGGAAACGGCCGGGATCGATGCCGTTCGGGACGACCCGCCACCGGCCCCCGACTCCGGCGCGCACCCCCCGCAGCCGCTCGGCCTCGCTCACGCACCCGACCCGTCCGGCCCATCGCGCGGCCCACCGCTCCCAGCCCAGCGCGAGCGCGGCGGTGACCCCGCCGACCGCCTCGAACGACCAGGCGTGCGGCTGGAACACCGTGGGAATCCGCCCCCGTACCGCGAGCCGTCCGGCCAGCCCGGCCTTCGCGCTGTGCGCGTGCACCACGTCGGGCCGCACGTCCTCGACGATCCGGGCGAGCCGCCGCACCTCCCGGGCCAGCGCCGGACCGGGCGACCGCGTCGCCGCCCACCCGCGTACGTCCGCGCCCAGGGCCCGCAGCCCGGTCGCCAGCGGCCCCTCTGGGCAGGCCACGGCGACGCGCAGTCCGGCGGCGAGCTGAGCCCGCGTCAGGTCCGTCACGACGCGGGCGACACCGCCGTCCACGGGCTGGGTGAGGTGCAGGACCCGTGGCGGGGGGTGGGTCGGTGGCAGGTGCATGCGCGGCTTCCTCGCTCACGGGTGGCGCTCGGGAGGTGGACCTGGGCGGTGGCAGGGGGCCGTCGTCGAGGGCGTGCACGGGGCGCGTGTCATACCGGTGGTCCCAGCGATTCGCAACACTAGCCGCAAAACGGGCTAATTCGGCAATATCACCCACGTGTGTCGGAATGGTGAAGAGGTCTTTTCGTGGCGTAAACGGCCTGGCCCCGACCTCCGTCGCCGCCGCCGACAGCGGCGCTCAGGCCGTTGCCGCCCACTCGCCGGGCGTTCTGTCGGGCAACGTCGTCCAGGTTCCGATCCACATCCCGATCAACGTCTGCGGCAACACCGTGAACGTGATCGGCCTGCTGAACCCGGCCTTCGGCAACATCTGCGTCAACGACTGACGTCCGCGCGCAGTCCTTTCGCCGGCCGCCCTCCCGCTGGTTCCGCCACGGGAGGGCGGCCGGTTTGCGTGTGCCCCGAATGGGGGCCGGGGGCGCTGCCACGGCCGACGGAACCGGGCGTGCCGTCCCACCTGCTGCGACGCGCAGGTGGGGGACAGCGGGCGACCACCCGGTGTGCCCGTACGGTTGCAGAGCGCGGTGGCCGATTCCACGGTGGGCTCAAGATCCGACGCACATCGAAAGGAACCCCCATGCGTCTGCCCGCACGGCGACTGGCCACCACCACGCTCAGCGCCTTCCTCCTGCTCGGTGTCACCGGGCCCGCGGCCGTGGCGGCCGGCAGCGACACGTCGTCACGCCCCGCCGCGGTCTCCCAGGCACCCGTTGCCGACGCCAAGGCCCTCCTCGCGCAGACCAGGAGCCTCGGTGACATGAGCCACACGCTGAAGCCGGCCACCGACCTGCTGGAGGCCGTGCTCAAGGCGGACAACGGCCGGCTCACCCCGCAGGAGTCGGCCAAGCACGCCGACGCCGTGAAGGACGCCATCACCAAGGCCGGCGCCGCGGCCCCGGCCGGCATCCCGGCCACCACGCTGCCCGCCCCCGCCACCGCGAAGGCCCCCGCGCCCGACCTGAAGGCCACCTCGCTGAACGAGTTGCAGAAGTCCGTGGACTCCCTGCTCAAGTCGGCCACCTCCGGCGACTCCGGCCAGGTCCAGCCGGGCGTCACCGGCGTGCTCTCCAGCCTCGTCAACTTCGTCACCGCGACACTCCTCGGCAGCGGCCTGCCCGCGCCGGACATGGCGGGCCTGCCGGCCCTCCCGGCGCTGCCGTCCTCGCAGCAGTCCACCGAGAACGCCCCGGCGCAGTCCCCGCAGCACCTCCCCGCCGGGAACCCGCAGACGGGAAACCTGCCCGTCTCCTGACCCCGGCCGTCATGTGACTCCCGTGTGCCGCTGTGCCGGTCCGACCGACCGGCACAGCGGCATTTCCCATGCCCGCAGGAATTTCCCCGGGCCGGGGTTTCCGCCGCGCACGGCGGTCGTTAGGCACGGCGTCAGAAACCCTCCGTCCAGCTCAGATGACCTGAGACGCCGACGAAAGGACCCCGATGAAGTCCCTGAAGGCCGCCGCCGTCGTTGCCGGTTCCCTGGCCCTGGCGGGCGCCGCCGCGCCCGCGTTCGCCAACCAGGCCACCGACCTCACGCCCACCAGCCTCAACGGCGGCGTCGAGACCGTCCTCGCCAAGGCGCCCGGCGACCTGATGCCGCTGCAGAGCCAGTCGCGCGCCCTCGACACCGAGAACAAGGACTCGGTGCTGCACACCGTCAAGGGCGTCACCAAGACGCTCAACTCCAACGGCGGACTCCTCGGCGGTCTGCCGCTGCAGCGCTGACACGGGCCGCGTCGCCGCCGGCGCCGTTCGAGTGCCGTCCCTCGTTCGTGTGGCCGGCCGACGGCCCTTCCCCCGGTCGGGTGATGACACGGCCGGGTGTGTCCCGGTACGCCGATAAGGTCGCGCGGTGACCTCAAGCACTAGCGCAACGACTCCTTCCCGGCCTGCCGACCTCGGCACGCTCGTCGTGATGGCCTGGAGCGGCGAGGCCCCCGGCGGCGACATGCCCTACCTCCTCGCGTACTCCCTCGGGGACGCCCCGGCCGGCCCGAAGGCCGCGTCCGCCGCGATCCGCGAACTGCTGGAGAGCAACGGTCTGCCCGTCGGCGGGGACCTCGTCGTCGACGGCAACGCCCGGCAGGATCTCCCGGTCGGCATGGTCGTCGAGTCGGAACAGGCGGTGGTCACCATGCCCGGCTTCAACGCCCGGTGCTCCCCGCCGCCCCAGTGGCTCGCCGCGGTGGAGGCCCGCGGCTACGCCTACTGCGTGTTCACCACCCGCCCGTGGCCCGAGGCCGTGCCCGGCAAGCCGCTCGCCCCGCAGGCGCTGGCCGACTTCGTCGGCGCCGACGAGACCCTGAACGCCGCGGCGCACCTCGTCCTGCCCGCCGGCAGCCCCCGCGGCTGATGGCGGGCTCCACGGCACAGCACGCCCGCCGGGAACACCGGACGGCGGGCACCGGACGCGGCCTCGCCCTGCTGCTGGTGGTCACCGGCGTGGCGGGGCTGCTGGCCTCCTGGGTCATCACGCTCGACAAGTTCAAGCTCCTCCAGGACCCGGACTTCACGCCGGGCTGCAGCCTGAACCCGGTGGTGTCCTGCGGCAGCGTCATGGAGAGCGACCAGGCCGCCGCGTTCGGCTTCCCCAACCCGATGCTCGGCCTGGTCGCCTACGGCATCGTGATCTGCGTCGGCGTGAACCTGCTGGCCGGCGCCCGCTTCCCCGGCTGGTACTGGCTGACGTTAGCCACCGGATGCCTCTTCGGCGTCGGATTCGTGTCCTGGCTCCAGTTCGAGTCGCTGTACCGTATCAACGCCCTGTGCCTGTGGTGCTGCCTGGCGTGGGTCGCCACCATCGTCCTGTTCTGGTACGTCACGTCCTTCGGCGTCCTGCACGGGTTCCTGCCCGCGCCCCGCTGGCTGGCCGCGTTCCTCGGGGAGTTCACCTGGCTGCCCCCGGTCCTGCACCTCGGAATCGTCGGGATGCTGATCCTGACCCGCTGGTGGGACTTCTGGACCAGCTGACGGAGTCCGTGCCGGGCGCCAACCGCTTTCGATGCCCTCCAGCGGTACGGACACAGAAGCGGTGCCGCCCGGCGCGGCGGGCGGTGCGGCGCCGCGCCGGCCGGGGACACGCTGTGACCGGCGGTGGAACGGGGTGAGCAGGTTGCCGACGCGGTTGCTGGCGCGGGTGGCCTCGGCGGCGAGGGCCTGGCCGAGGGCGACAAGCGTGGTCGGCTCGACGGTGATCTCGTCGATGGGTTCCAGCGAGTGCGGAGTGGCGGGCATGCGCATTCGATGACGAGATTTGTATGTCGATCCGCGTCCAGACCTTGGTAGCCGACATCGGCGAAAAGCTCCACGGCGAGGACGTCGAACAGGAGCTCAGCACCCCTGACTGGCGAGTGTGGATGATGTCCCGCGCAACTGCCGGGTCTGTCGGAGTGCAGAACTACACCCGGCCTTTCCCCCGTTATCTTTTTCGCGGTCCTGCATGAGGGCCGCTGGCCTCCGGGCCCGGCATGACTGTTGCCCCCTGTCGATGGGATGACCTGGGGGGTGGTGTCACCGGGTCCGAGGGGTGCCGTCACAGACGCTGATCAGAGGTCCGGCCACCGCCCGGGCTGGGCGCAGTGCCCGGCCGCTCGCGAGCGGCAGGTCTGCATAACGTGGATGCGCGAGAACGGCTTTCACCTTGAGGCCGACACGCATCGACGCATGTGGGGGCATGGTGATCAGTATCGACGGGGTGGGCGTCTTCCTGGGCCTGGACGTCGGCAAGCAGACGCATGACGGCCACGGCCTGACCCCGGCCGGGAAGAAGGTGTTCGACAAGCAGCTGCCGAACAGCGAAACGAAACTGCGGACTGTCTTCGACAAGCTCACGGCCAAGTTCGGCACCGTTCTGGTGGTCGTGGACCAGCCCGCTCCATCGGCGCCCTCCCATTGACCGTCGCCCGGGGCGCCGGCTGCCAGGTCGCCTACCTGCCCGGACTGGCATGCGCAGGATCGCCGAGCTCTACCCCGGCGAGGCCAAGACCGACGCGAAGGACGCCGCCGTCATCGCGGACGCCGCCCGCACCATGCCCCACACCCTGCGCACCCTCGACCTGGTCGATGAAGTCACCGCGGAGCTGACCATGCTGGTCGACTTCGATCAGGACCTCGCAGGCGAGGCCAACCGCACCTGCAACCGCATTCGCGGCCTGCTCACCCAGTTCCACCCCAGCCCGGAGCGCGTCTTGGCCCGCGCCTGGACCACCCGGCCGTGACTTGGCTCCTCGAGCGTTACGGGTCCCCGCAAGCACTCCGCAGAGCGGGCCGTCTCAAGCTGGTCGAGGTCGTACGGCCCCGGGCGCCGCGCATGGCCGAGCGGCTGGCCGACGACATCTTCACCGCACCGGACGAGCAGACCGTCGTCGTCCCGGGCACCGGCACCCTCGACGTCATCGTCCCGCCGCTGGTGAAGTCGCTGGCCGCCGTTCACGAGCAACGCCGGGCCCTGGAAACCAATCGAGGCACTGCTGGAGGCTTACCCTCTTTTCCAGGTCCTGACCTCGATGCCCGGCATCGAGGTCAGGACCGCCGCAGTACTCCTGGCCACCGTCGGCGACGGCAGCAGCTTTCCCGCCGCCGCCCACCTGGCCTCCTACGCTGGCCTCGCCCCGGCAACCCGGCAGTCCGGCACGTCGATCCACGGCGAGCACGCACCCAGAGGCGGCAACCGGCAACTGAAACGGGCGATGTTCCTCTCCGCGTTCGCAGCCCTCCACGACCCCGCCTCCCGCAGCTACTACGACCGCTGCCGAGCCAGAGGCAAAATGGGCACCCAGGTCCTCCTCCGCCTCGCCCGCCACCGCATCAGCGTCCTGTTCGCCATGCTCCGCGTCGGAACCTTCTACGAGCCGAGGAGCCCACGAATCGCTTGACCAAGGACATAGAGGCATCCCCCTTGTGAGCTCCATGGCTTTGACGGTGCTCCGCTGACTGCCCTGGATACACCCGAATTTCGGTGCCGTCGACGACGCCGGCCTTGCGTAAGCCTGGCCTGGCGCCGTGACAATGTCAGAGGGAGTTTCCCCGAATGCGGCCCGTATGTAAGGCAGATAGTCGGCTCAAGAGGTCAGCCGGCTTGTCGTCCTGACACGGATTGGTGAAGTGGGCCCAGTCACGGGGCGAACGGGTGAAAGTGCTCCGCAAGCGCTCCCGGCGCACCGCTAGCATCCGTCGGCATGACATCTTCAAGTCCCGTGCGTGACAAGCCCCGAACTTCCCTTCTGGGGACTCTCACTGTCGTCCCTTGGTCCAGTGAGCCGTCTTCCACCACGCCCAGGCTGCCGTTCCTCACGGTCTACTCCCTCGGTGACGGTCGTGACGGGCCCGAGGCCGGCGAGAAGGCGATGCGCGCCGAGCTGGAGAAACTGGGTCTGCCGGTGTCCGGCCAGCAGGTCGAACTCGTAGGAATGGCGAAGAAGTCCATCACTTTGCTGGTGGAGGCGCAACAGGCCGTGCTCACCATGCCTTTCCTTCGGGTGCAGTGCCCTGTACCACCGAAGTGGCAGGAAGGCGCGCACGAGAACGGTAACGTCCATCTGATCTGCCTGACCCGCCCATGGCCGCACGCCGCTCCCGGCGGGACAATCGGCCCTGAACAGTTGCGCAGCTTCCTCACCGACGACGAGCTCCGGTCGGCCAGCGCCCGCTGCCTGGTCCCCGTCGTTCGGGTGTGTCGCTGAGGTCATCGTTTCAGGCTTGTTCACAGGATGAACGGGTAGCAAGCCGCACCACGCCGACGTGAACGCGTACGACTTGGACTGCGAACGTAACTGGAATGCTGCCTCAGGGCCATGTATCGCGGTGGGCCGCGGTGATCGAAGTTCAGGGGTCGGCCACGCCGTCACCGCCGGCCCGTCGGACCTCCGATGCCTGTGACCGGCCGCTCGGAGCGAGAAGGAAGTGCCCCAGTAACCGGACTCCGACTCTCTCGTTCCGATATGGCAAGCGGTAAGCGAAGAGTGGACCGGCCATCGCGGGTCGGGCGACAACGTTCATTCATCCACGAGGACTCTCATGCGACAATTCTTTGCTGTAGGTGCTGTGGCGGTAGCGGCTGTGACGACGGTAACCGCAGGAACCGCCCAAGCCATCGACGTTGCCGATGAATCCACCCTGGGCGTCATTCCGGCCGTTTCCCCCGAAGCTCTGAGCGATGCGATTGATGGGGCGGCTCACACGCCGACGAGCTCGGCTGCGGACGCTGTCGGCGCAACCGCTCAAACCGTACTCCCGGAAGCAGGCAAGTTGGTACACGTGACGTGACCGACGCTTGCTGTCAATTCCGGCAGGCTCTGACCCGTACCTTGTGAATCGCCGAGCAGCGACTCGCTGTCGCAATCCGTTCCGGCATCTGGGTGAACGTCGGGTCTCTCGGGGAAACGTCCGCCTTGGGCAACCTGTTAGCCGTGGTGCTGCCGTCTCCATCGGTGGACGTAGCCCATGTATCGCAGAGGAAGGTAGAAATCATGAATCTGAAGAAGATTGTTGCGGGGTCCGTGCTGACCGTGACCGCTACCGCGGTCGCTGTCACACCCGCAACGGCCGACGAGGAGGCGCACGGCCACTATTCGCAGAGTGTCCAGATCATCGGTGACATTTGCCCGACTATCCAGGACATCGACGTCCTCACGGTTGAGGTGCTGGATGAGGCCCGCACCTTCCAGTGCAACGAGATCCGCCAGGGGTCGAAGGTGACCGACGAGTCGTCCGCCCCCGCGCTGCCAGTGCTCGGGCGTGTAGTCGGCTAGAGGGGGAGTACCGTCGACTCGGTTTCCTGGTATGCCCTCGTTGAGGACGTACCAGGGCGCGTGGGCCCCGGGATTGTGCGTTCAGCCGCACAATCCCGGGGCCTTGTGCTGTGACTGCTGCCTTCCGCGGATGAATGAACCTCCGATGTGCGAGGTGTAGACCATGCTAATCGTAAGAACTGGCCGTCGAGTCGTTCGTTGCTGCAAGTGGATGAATGCAGATGGTTGCCCGGAACCTCTGGGCCGTGCATTCGGTTAGTAGGCTGTCTGTATTCACACTGGTGCTGCAGCTATCAGGCACAAGGAAGGCAACGCAAATGAACGCCAAGAAGGTCCTCGCCGGTTCGATGCTTACGCTGGCTGCTACCGGCGCGGCAGTCTCTCCGGCCGTGGCCGACGAAGAGGTGCACGGTCACTACTCGCAGAACATCGAGATCATCCGTGACATCTGCCCGACCATCCAGGACATCGACGTCCTCACCATCGAGGTCCTGGACCAGGCCCGCACCTTCCAGTGCAACGAGATCCGCCAGGGGTCGAAGGTGATTGACAGTTCGTCCGCTCCTGCGCTGCCGATCCTCGGGCAGGTCCTGAACTGATTCTTGGGTCACCATTCGCTGGTGTCCTTCAAGTCCTCTCGTCGAGGGCGATAGACGCCCCGAACTGTGCGACGCACCGCACTGTTCGGGGCGATCTTTTTTACAAGTCCTCGCGTCTGTCCGTCAGATGCAGCGCATGAAATCGCCTTCCTCGACTCGATGATTACTGCAAGTGGATGAATCAGGATGACCGTCCGGAACCTCAGGGGTGGGCAGTCGGTTAGTAGGCTGTCGGCACTCACCACTGGTGCTGCAGCTACCAGGCACAAGGAAGGCAATGCAAATGAACGCCAAGAAGGTCCTCGCCGGTTCGATGCTTACGCTGGCTGCTACCGGCGCGGCAGTCTCTCCGGCCGTGGCCGACGAAGAGGTGCACGGTCACTACTCGCAGAACATCGAGATCATCCGTGACATCTGCCCGACCATCCAGGACATCGACGTCCTCACCATCGAGGTCCTGGACGAGGCCCGCACCTTCCAGTGCAACGAGATCCGTCAGAACTCGAAGGTCAAGGACGACTCCGCGGCGCCGGCCCTTCCCATTCTCGGGGCTGTCATCGACTGAACGAGGTAGATGACGCAGGTCTTACTGCGAAGGTCGGGGCCGCTACTTCAGTAGCGGCCCCGACCTTCAATTCTGGAGGCTGTGTGAAGGGCCCGGGGCGTCGGCGGATGTCTCGCCGGCCAGTTCGTTACGCACCGTGCTGCATTATGGGGGTGCGTTTGATGTTCTCTGTGACGCCCAGAGATATGCATCAGAGAAGCCTGAGACTCCTGATCATGCTGATTCAGGAGTCTCAGGCTTCTTCGTGTTACGCGTCTTGTGATCCTGCTGTCAGTCCGTGAGGGACACGAAGGCGCCGTGGTGCATCGAGCCGTTCCAGATCCCGGTACCCGAGGACGTCTTGAGCGCTTCGAAGCTCTTACCGCCCGTCTGGGCGGCGACAAGGCGGTCGTAGTCTTCCATTCCGTTCTCATCCGCGGCGGCAGACCCGGCCCCCAGCGCCAAGGTGGCCGTAGCGACAGCTGCGCAGGTCAGGAATTTCTTGATCATGTTCTCTCTCCAAGGTGAACGGTTGGGTCGCCCCGTATATGGGACAGGATTGCGCCGTTATGCTAGCCCTGACGGCAAAGCAGCCAAGCGAATAAGGACTCAAACTCACTCTTCCGGGATGAGCTCCGGGCCAAGTGGCTGATACAGCAACCCGTGATCCATTGCCAGGCGTCGTAACTGACTCGAGGCTGCGCAAATCCAACAAAGTAGGTCGTTGCTGTGACCGTGACGGTGGGGGCCCAGGCGGCGAAATCCGGGTGGCCTGAAAGGGTCATGTCCCGCTGGGTGGCGTAGTCACGGCAGCTGCTTCGATCCCGGTTGTGGGGTGATCTGCGGCTCGGGCGGGGTCGGCTGGGTGATGAAGAGTTCGGCCATGGAGGCTTCGGAGAGGTAGCGGCGGTCGAAGACCTGCCACTCGTCGTGGAGTTCGGCCAGGATGGCGGCGGCGAGCCGGTCCAGGGCGGCGAGGTTGGGGAAGACCTGGACGACGTCGGCCCGCCGTTTGATCTCCCGGTTCAGCCGCTCGAGCGGTTTGGTCGAACAGATCCTCTTCCAGTGCGTCGACGGGAAGTCCGCGAACGCTGTGATGGAGAATCTCGCGGTGCCTGGTGGCCGAGATACCGGTCGCGATGACCACGGCCTGTGAGGCGATCCGGTGGTTCACGCGGGCCTTGCAGTAGGTGGCGTCCAGGAAGACGTAGGGGAAGACGGTGTGATCCCGCCGTTCCTTGAACGCGGTCAGTTCCTCATCCAGCTCACCGCAGATTCGCGAGACCTCGGACTTGGAAACCTCGGAGTCCGCGCCGAGTGCTTTGACCAGGTCATCCACGCTGCGGGTGGACACGCCGTGCTCGTATGCCTCCATCACCACGGCGAACAACGCCCGGTCGATGCGCCGCCGACGCTCCAGCAGGGAGGGGAAGAACGACCCGGTCCGCACTTTCGGGATCTTCAGGTCCAGGTCGCCGGCCTGCGTGGTCAGCAGCCGGTCGCGGTGTCCGTTTCGTCAGGTCGTGCGCTTGTCGCTGTGCTCGTGCGGGGCGGCGCCGATCACGTCGGTGGCCTCGGCCTCGATGAGTTCCCGCAAGATGCGCTGGCACACGACCCTGATTGCTTCAACTCCATCGGCCCGACATAGTGACTCCTGCAGCCGCATCAGCTCAGACTGGGACAAGGTCATCGCGTGCTCCTCCGGTTGGACTGCTCGTTCATCAGGGAGACTTGCGCGATGGCCTGCCCGTGTTCAGGGATCATGCACCGCCAGCGGTTGCACGCCCCGGGCAGAAACCCGCGAGTTCCGGGCCTCAGCCCGACTGCACCACTTCGAGGGACACCATCCTGAAAAGCGTGCGTTCGGTGAGGACTTGGTGCACCGCCGGTGGAACGCGGTGTGCGGGTCGCGGGCGCTGTCGGCCGATGACGTCGACCGGGGCAGGAGTCGATGGAGCAAGGGTGCCTTTGCCGCCCCAGATTGCGGCAGCCTCCGGCTTCGTTCCCGACCGCACCACGATGCGGCAACCGGCAGTCACGCGTTCAACGGCTGAACCCCAGCCGGTAAGGGGCTCAAGACACGATCGCGAGCGGGCCTTCAGACGAGGCCGGGTGAGGGAGGCAGACGGCGTAGCGCGTAACCCTTTCGTGGGTCCTGCGTCGCCTCGCACCGCCGTCGGCACGCTGAGTTCGTCGAGGTTCGGAAGCCGACGGTCCTCTCGCACGGCCACGAAGAACATGACAGGCGTCGGCGCCCTCCTGATGGGAGGGCGGGAAGTTGGGCGCCCCCGGCAGGACTCGAACCTGCGGCCAAGCGCTTAGAAGGCGCCTGCTCTATCCACTGAGCTACGGGGGCCTGGTGTGGTGACCTCTGTCGTGACGCCCGGCCGTGGCCGGTACCTGACGTTGCCGGGGACAAGGATAGGGCTCCCGCATCCCTGCCCCTGTTGCTTCGCCTCCGCGACGCGATGTGGAGGTTCGGTGAAGCGGTCCCGATAATCGCAGGCGGGTACGAATCGTGCACCGTTTTTGGCCTCTCGGGCATCGGGTGTTGTGCACTCGTTATGCCTGGGGTGCGCCTGCTCCCCGCTTGTCCCTTGCGCCCCTTGTGTCCGGTCGGCGCGCAGACATGCTCATATGCTTCAGAATTCCCCTAAAATTGGGCATTCTTCGCATGTGGTGACCTTGGACGTACGGCCTCAGCTGCTCGACGCACTCTCCGCCCTGCGCGACCGTGTCGCCGCCGCACGCTTCCCGCTGCCCCTGGCGGGGGCCCCACGCGCGCGTGCCAACCGCGACGAACTGCTCGCGCAGCTCGACGACTACCTGGTGCCCCGCCTGAGAGAGCCCGAAGCGCCCCTTCTGGCCGTCGTGGGGGGCTCCACCGGGGCCGGGAAGTCGACGCTCGTGAACTCGCTCGTGGGACGGCGGGTCAGCGAGGCGGGCGTGCTGCGGCCGACGACTCGGACGCCGGTGCTGGTCTGTCATCCGGAGGACCATCACTGGTTCAGCGGCATGCGTGTGCTGCCCGACCTCACACGCGTGTGGGCGCCCCGGCGCGACCCGGACGACGACCTGTTGCTCCCGGGCGAGAATCCCGCGCGCGTGCTGCGCATCGAGACCGCCGACACCCTGCCGCGCGGCCTCGCCCTCCTCGACGCGCCCGACATCGACTCGCTGATCTCCGACAACCGCGTGCTCGCCGCCGAGCTGCTGTGCGCCGCCGACATCTGGGTGATGGTCACGACGGCCTCCCGCTACGCCGACGCGGTGCCCTGGCACCTGCTGCGCACCGCCAAGGAGTACGACGTCACCCTCGTCACCGTCCTCGACCGGGTGCCGCACCAGGTCGTCTCCGAGGTGTCCCGGCAGTACGGCGCCCTGCTCACCAAGGCCGGGCTCGGCGACGTACCGCGCTTCACGGTGCCCGAGCTGCCCGAGTCGGCCTGGGGCGGCGGCCTGCTGCCCGGCACCGCCGTGGCCGCGCTGCGGACCTGGCTCGTCCACCAGGCGCAGGACCCGGCGGCCCGGCAGCACGCCATGGCCCGCACCGCGTACGGCGTCCTCGGCTCCCTCAAGTCCCGGATGCCCGAGCTGGCGAGCGCCGCCGCCGCGCAGTACGCCGCCGCCCTGCGGCTCACCTCCGCCGTCGACTCGGCGTACGACAGCGAGCACGCACGCGTGCGGGGCCGGCTGCAGGCCGGTGCCGTGCTCGCCGGGGACGCCCTGAAGCGCTGGCGGGCCTTCCCCCTCGACTGCACCGCGGGCGAGCTCCTGGACGCCCTCGTGGAGAGCCTCGCCGCGCTCCTGCTGTGCGCGGTCACCGCCGCCGACGAACGCGTGGACGACGCCTGGCGGCGCGAACCCGCCGCGGCCGGGCTGCTCGACCGCGATCCCGCCGCGGAGACCGCCGAGCACCGCATCGGGCTCGCCGTACGGCGCTGGCGGCGCGAGCTGGAGGAGTACGCCGAGGAGGAGGTCGCCGAGCTCGACCGGAACGTGGCCCCCGACCCCGAGCTCGTCGCCGCCCTCGCCGCCACGGTGCTGCTCGGCGGACGCCGGGCGCGGTCCGCCGGTGAGGGCATCGCCGAGCGGATCGGCGCGCACGGGGCGCTGCGGCTGCGCGACCGGGGCGGGCGGCTGCTCGTCGAGCACGTGGACCGTGTCCTCCACGCCGAGCGCGAGCGGCGGCTCGCTCCGCTCGACGCCCTGGACGTCCAGCCCGAGCCGCAGGCCGAACTCATCGCCGCGCTGTCCGTACTGCAGAAGGAGAGGTGACCGGTGACCGCCATCACTGATCAGGACCACACCGATCACGCCGACCGCCCGGAGGGCACCGGATCCGGCGACGGCCGTCCGTCCGGCCGCGACGACCGCGACGAGCGACTTGAGCGCCGGGGCGACCGCGACGAGCGGCGTGAGCGCCGGGGCGACCGCGACGAGCGCCAGGACGACCGCGACGCGCCCCAGGGGGACCGCGGCGAGCGCCACGAGGACCGGGGCGAGGGCCGCCGGGGCCGTGAGGAGGGCGACCAGGACCGTGGTGAGCGCGGTTCCAGCCGTCGTGAGCGCCGTCGCCAGGACCCCGAGGCGCGGGGCGAGGACGGTGAGCGCGCCGGAGGAGCTGAGGAGGCGGACGGAGACGAGCGGGCCGAGGGGCGCCCGGAGCGGCGGGGCGCCCGGCGGGGCCGTGCCGGTTCCGGCGAGGGCTCCGGCGGCGCCCGGACCGGCGGTTACCGCGCGGAGGACGCCGAGGGCGCTCGCCGGGGTGACGCCGGAGCGGACGACGACCTCGCGGACTCCGAGGACGCCTGGGACGACGGGCTGATCGCCCGGCGCGTGAACGAGAGCGCCCCCGCGGAGCAGTTCGCCGTCGCGGAGAGCCGCCCGGCCGCCACGCAGAGCGCGGCGCCACTGGCGTACGACGGGCCGCTGCGGTCGCGGCTGGACGCCCTGCGGGAACTCGTGGGGCTCTCCCGCGCCCGGCTCGACAGCAAGACGCTCACCGAGGCCGGCCGGGTGCTGGACGAGGCGGCCGCCCGGCGCAGGCTGTCCGGGCAGCACACCGTCGTCGCCATCGCGGGCGCCACCGGCAGCGGCAAGTCCCAACTGTTCAACGCGCTCGCCGGCGTGACCATCTCCGAGACCGGCGTGCGCCGGCCGACCACCGCCGCGCCCATCGCGTGCAGCTGGAGCGACGGCGCGGCCACCCTCATCGACCGCCTCGGCATCCCGGGCCGGCTGCGGCGCCGACCGCTGCACGGCGGGGACGCCGATCCGCAGCTGCGCGGGCTCGTCCTGATCGACCTGCCCGACCACGACTCGGCCGCCGTGCAGCACCGCGAACAGGTCGACCGCATCCTCGCGCTGGTCGACGCGGTCGTGTGGGTCGTGGACCCCGAGAAGTACGCCGACGCCATCCTCCACGAGCGGTACCTGCGGCCCATGGCCGGGCACGCGGAGGTGATGTTCGTCGTCCTCAACCAGATTGACCGGCTGCCCGGCGAGGCCGCCGAACAGGTCCTCGACGACCTGCGCCGGCTGCTCGACGAGGACGGCATCGCCCTGGGCGAGTACGGCGAACCGGGCGCCACCGTCCTCGCGCTGTCCGCGCTCACCGGCGAGGGCGTCGGGGAACTGCGCGACGCGCTCGGCCAGTTCGTGACGGAGCGGGGCGCACCGGCGCGCCGTATCTCGGCCGACGTGGACGCCGCGGCGTGGCGGCTGCGGCCCGTCTACGTCACCGGGAAGCGGGCGGGGCTCAGCGAGGAGGCGCGCGAGGAGTTCTCGGCGCGGCTCGCGGATGCCGTGGGCGCGACGGCGGCGGGCGAGGCCGCCGAACGCGCGTGGCTGCGCAACGCCAACCGCGCGTGCGGAACGCCCTGGCTGCGGCTGTGGCGCTGGTACCACGACCGGCGCGAACCCGTCACCGGCCGGCTGCCCCTGCGCGCCCAGGCCGACGCGGAGTCCACGGCGCGGCAGCGCGTCGAGCACGCGGTGCGCACGGTGTCCGACCGGGCCTCGGCGGGGCTGCCCGCGCCGTGGGCGCAGGCGGTGCGCGAGGCCGCCGCGCGCGGCGCGCAGGGGCTGCCGGAGGCGCTGGACGAGCTCGCGGCCCGGGCCGGACTGCCGCCGGGCCGGCCGCCCCGTCCGGGGTGGTGGCCGGCGGCCGTGGTCGCGCAGGCGTGCATGACGATCCTCCAGGTCGTCGGCGGGCTCTGGCTGCTGGGGCAGATCATCGGGTTCATGGCGCCGAACCTCGGCGTGCCGGTGCTGCTCATGGTGGCGGGCATCGTCGGCGGTCCGCTCATCGAGTGGAGCTGCCGGATGGCGGCGCGCGGCCCGGCCCGGCGGTACGGGCAGGAGGCGGAACGCCGATTGCGGGAGGCCGCGGCCGGCTGCGGCAGGGCCCGGGTGCTCGACCCGGTGGCGGCGGAACTGCTGCGGTACCGGGAGGTGCGGGAGCAGTACGGCAAGGTCATCGGGGTCGGGGCCGGAGTGGGCTGAGGCCCTTCACGACGCCCTGTCACCCGTTCGGGCGGCGGAGTTTTCCACAGGTGCCCGGCGGTCCACAGCGCCCTGCGGGCCCGGCCCGGCGGCGGCAGTCTGGCATCGCGGCGATCGCGCCCCGTGGGACGGGCGAGACCGTCGCGGCGCGGGCGGCGGACGAGGTGTCCGCGGCCGGCGCGGCAGCCGCAGCCGTACGGGACGGGCCCGTACGCGTGTCGGCCCGGCGTGCGGCGGCCGGGCGAGGAGGGGTTCGCTGTGAACGAGACGATGGTGTGCGCGGTGGGGAACGTGGCGACGCAACCGGTGTACCGGGAGCTGGCGTCGGGCCCGTCGGCCCGGTTCCGGCTGGCGGTCACCGCGCGCTACTGGGACCGCGAGAAGGGCACCTGGGCGGACGGCCACACCAACTTCTTCACGGTGTGGGCCAACCGGCAGCTCGCCACCAACGTGTCGGCGTCGCTGTCAGTGGGCGAGCCGGTCATCGTGCAGGGCCGGCTGAAGGTGCGTGAGGACGTGCGCGACGGGCAGAACCGGACGTCGGCGGACATCGACGCCGTCGCGATCGGCCACGACCTCACCCGGGGCACGGCCGCCTTCCGACGCGCCAACAGGCTGGAAACGGCGACCACATCACCCCGGCCGGAACCCAACTGGGAGACACCACCGACGCCCACGGCACCCCCGGATTCGGTGGCCGCGGACACCCAACGAGCCGCGGCGGAACCGGCTTTGGCCACATGACGACACGTCAGCACGGCAACTGACCGAACTGCGGCTTATCGGCGAATGCGTACCGAACAACACCGGGCGATTTGTCGATAAGCCCTGCTCGGAGGCGATGTCCGCGATAACGATTCCGAGTCGGATCGGTCGTCGGACGGCATCGTCGCGAAGCGCGGTCCGCGGCCTCCTTAGGATGCCGGGCATAGCTCCCGGGGCTTCTGATTTCTGCTGGTGGGACCGTACCCCCACGTCAACGGGTCCTGCTCGAAAGGGATTTGAGTGTTTGCTTCGTTCTCTGCGCTGTCCACGCGGCGGCGAGGGGCGGCCCGCCTCGCCGCCGCGACGCTGCTGTCGGGGCTCGTCGCCGCCGGTTCACTGACCGGCGCGGGCCCGGCCGCCGCCGACGAGACGGCACAGAACCAGGGCGGGGCGACCGCCACCATGAGCGGACTGAAGACCCACGGCGCCGCGGTGATCCACGGCGACACCGGCGACCAGCAGGTGTCGGCGGGCCTGTTCGAGATGTCCGTCGAGGGCGGCGGCACACTGCAGACGTACTGCGTCGACATCCACAACCCCACGCAGCAGGACGCCAAGTACCACGAGACCCCGTGGAGCGGCACGTCACTGGTCGCCAACAAGGACGCGGGCCGCATCCGCTGGATCCTGCAGAACTCCTACCCGCAGGTGAACGACCTCGCGGCACTCGCGGCGAAGGCCGGCGTCAAGGGCGGCCTCACCGAGCAGGACGCCGCGGCCGGGACGCAGGTGGCCATCTGGCGCTACTCGGACGCGGCGGACGTCGAGGCCGTCGACCCGCAGGCCGAGCGGCTCGCCGACTACCTGCAGCAGAACGCCGGCGACCTGCCCGAGCCGCAGGCGTCGCTGACCCTGGACCCGCCCGCCGTCTCCGGTCACCCCGGTGAGCGGCTCGGGCCGGTCACGGTACGGACCGACGCCGGCGGCGTGACGGTGACGCCGCCCGCGGACGCCGCCGTGAGCGGGGTGCGCGTCGTCGGTGGGGACGGCAAGGAGATCACGTCCGCGAGGGACGGCAGCGAGGTCTACTTCGAGGTGCCCGAGGACGCCGCCGACGGCACGGCGACGCTGACCGTGCAAGCCTCGACGACGGTGCCGGTCGGCCGGGCCTTCACCTCAGCGAGCCGGAGCCAGACGCAGATCCTGGCCGGCTCCAGCGAGTCGACGGTCTCGGCGACGGCGAGCGCCACATGGGCCAAGACCGGCGCGATCCCCGCGCTGTCCGCGGCCAAGGACTGCGCCAAGGGCGGCGTGGTCATCACCGCGGGCAACGAGGGCGACGAGGCGTTCACCTTCGAGCTGATGGGCGTCCGGCACTCGATCCCGGCGGGCGAGTCCCGGACGGTGACGATCCCGCTCCGCGAGGACCAGGCGTACGACTTCACGATCCGGGGGCCGAGCGGCTTCGAGAAGCGGTTCACCGGCGTGCTGGACTGCCGGACCCAGGGCAGCGAGGCCGGGGACGCGACCCAGACCCTGACCGAGCCGAGCCCCGCGACGGTGGGCGGCACGGCCCCGGACACGAACCTCGCCGAAACGGGCTCGTCCGACATGACCCCCCTCATCGCGGGCCTGGCGGTGACGCTGGTGATCCTCGGCGGAGCGGCCATGACGATCACGCGCCGCCGGAACGGCCGGGCGGAGGACTGACGGGGGCGGCGGGCCGAGGGCCCGCCGGCTGGATGTAGGGGTGCGGTGTGAACCGGCGTCGGCGGGAGGCTGGCGGGACTCGGGTGCGGGTGTGACCGGACGTGGGGCGGGGTTCGACCGGGCGCTGGGCGCGGGTTCGAACGGGCACTGGAGCGCGGGTCGGATGCGGCGCGGGCCCGCGGGTGCTCACGCGCGGGCCGTGGGTCTGATCAGACATGGGGCAGCAGGCGGTCACGTCCGGCTGAGGGTCTGATCAGACGCGGGGCCGCAGGCGATCACGCCGAGCCGTGGGTCTGATCAGACGCGGGCGCAGGTCTGAAGGGGAGGCGGGCCGTCGGCCCGGTCGGACAAGGGCTCCGGCCGACCCGGCACGACCCGGCGAGCCGTGGTGTGATCACGCCCTCCGACTCCACCCCGTTTCCGGGCGACGACGGGAGGTACTCGACGTCACGGGGTGAAACCATGAAACGTGCTCCGAAGCGCACGCTCTGGCGTCTGATGTTCGCCAACCCGGCCTCGGCGGTCTACCTCGGCGTGGTCGGCCTAGCCGTGGCCGTCGCCGTGATCCAACCGCTCTTCGCCGACCACGGCCTGGAATCGCTGATCTGGGTGTGGCCGGCGTTGCTGACCCTGCCGACGTTCGCCCTGGTGGCGCTGGCCGGGGAGGCCCTGTTCGGCGCGGAGACGGCGACGTGGTACCTGATCGCCGGGGTGATCGTCGCCGCGCTGGTCCAGTCCCTGGCCCTGGGCGCGGCCTGGACGGCCCTCCGCCGCCCCCGCCGCCGACTGGACCCGTCGCGGGGGTGAGGCAGAGGACGGCCTTGCCGCTAGGGAAACCCCAGGTCAGCGCCGACGCAGCATACGCGTTTCCGCCCAGGGCTGGCCGTACGGCAAGATGGGGTGTATCTGCCCACTGCCAGTTTCAAGCTGCCGGACGGTTTCTCTTGGCTGAGTTCATTTACACCATGCGCAAGGCGCGCAAGGCGCACGGCGACAAGGTGATCCTCGACGACGTCACCCTGAACTTCCTTCCGGGTGCCAAGATCGGCGTCGTCGGCCCGAACGGTGCCGGTAAGTCGACCGTACTGAAGATCATGGCGGGGCTGGAGCAGCCGTCGAACGGGGACGCGTTCCTGTCGCCCGGCTACACGGTCGGCATCCTGCTCCAGGAGCCCCCGCTGAACGAGGAGAAGACCGTCCTGGAGAACGTCCAGGAGGGTGTCGCCGAGGTCAAGGGCAAGCTCGACCGGTTCAACGAGATCGCCGAGCTGATGGCGACCGACTACTCGGACGCGCTGCTGGAGGAGATGGGCAAGCTCCAGGAAGAGCTGGACCACGCGAACGCCTGGGACCTCGACGCCCAGCTCGAGCAGGCCATGGACGCGCTCGGCTGCCCGCCCGGCGACTGGCCCGTCACCAACCTCTCCGGCGGTGAGCGCCGCCGCGTCGCGCTGTGCAAGCTGCTGCTGGAGCAGCCCGACCTGCTGCTGCTCGACGAGCCCACCAACCACCTCGACGCCGAGTCGGTGAACTGGCTGGAGCAGCACCTCGCCAAGTACGAGGGCACCGTCGTGGCCGTCACCCACGACCGGTACTTCCTGGACAACGTCGCGGGCTGGATCTGCGAGGTCGACCGCGGCCGGCTGCACGGCTACGAGGGCAACTACTCCAAGTACCTGGAGACCAAGGCCTCCCGCCTCAAGGTCGAGGGGCAGAAGGACGCCAAGCGGCAGAAGCGCCTCAAGGACGAGCTGGAGTGGGTGCGGTCGAACGCCAAGGGGCGGCAGGCCAAGTCCAAGGCGCGTCTGGCCCGCTACGAGGAGATGGCCGCCGAGGCCGAGAAGATGCGGAAGCTGGACTTCGAGGAGATCCAGATCCCGCCGGGCCCGCGTCTGGGCAACGTCGTCGTCGAGGTCAACAACCTCAGCAAGGCGTTCGGGGACAAGGTCCTCATCGACGACCTCAGCTTCACCCTGCCGCGCAACGGCATCGTCGGTGTCATCGGCCCGAACGGCGCGGGCAAGACCACGCTGTTCAAGATGATCCAGGGCTTCGAGCAGCCCGACTCCGGCTCGATCAAGGTCGGCGACACGGTCAAGATCTCCTACGTCGACCAGAGCCGCGAGAACATCGACCCGAAGAAGAGCCTGTGGGCCGTCGTCTCCGACGAACTCGACTACATCAATGTGGGTCAGGTGGAGATGCCCTCGCGGGCGTATGTCTCCGCCTTCGGCTTCAAGGGTCCGGACCAGCAGAAGCCGGCCGGCGTCCTGTCCGGCGGTGAGCGCAACCGCCTCAACCTGGCGCTCACCCTCAAGCAGGGCGGCAACCTGCTGCTCCTCGACGAGCCGACCAACGACCTCGACGTCGAGACCCTCAGCAGCCTGGAGAACGCCCTTCTCGAGTTCCCCGGCTGCGCCGTGGTCGTCTCCCACGACCGGTGGTTCCTGGACCGCGTCGCCACGCACATCCTGGCGTACGAGGGCGACTCCAAGTGGTTCTGGTTCGAGGGCAACTTTGAGTCGTACGAGAAGAACAAGATCGAGCGACTCGGTGCGGACGCCGCGCGTCCGCACCGCGCCACCTACAAGAAGCTGACCCGGGGCTGATCTCTTGCGGCACATCTACCGCTGCCCGCTGCGCTGGGCGGACATGGACGCGTACGGCCACGTCAACAACGTGGTCTTCCTCCGCTACCTGGAGGAAGCCCGTATCAACTTCCTGTTCCGGCCGGACAAGGACTTCAAGCAGGGGTCCGTGGTGGCGCGCCATGAGATCGACTACAAGCAGCAGCTCGTCCACCGGCACGAGCCGGTGGACATCGAGCTGTGGGTCACGGAGATACGAGCCGCTTCCTTCACCCTCACCTACGAGGTGAAGGACGGCGACCGGGTCTACGTCCGCGCCTCGACGGTGATCGTGCCGTTCGACTTCGAGCACCAGCGGCCGCGCCGGATCACCGAGGAGGAGCGGGAGTTCCTCGAGGAGTACATGGACAAGGACCAGGAGGCCGTCGCCGCATGACGGTGCTCCACCTCGCCGACGAGGGGGAGGCGGCGGATCTCGCGGCCTTCCTCTCCCGGCTGCTCCACTACGACCGTGGAGCCGCGGTGCGCCTCCAGGCGGCGGGCACCGCACTCGCCGTCTTCGGACGGCCGCCCTCCTTCGAGGTGCTGGCGATCCGCGCGGTGCGGCTCGCCAAGCCCTACGAGAACGGGCTCGACGTCACGCTCGACGTGACGGTTTCCGCAGGTGAGCTGCTGGAGTCGGTGGACGAGCGGGCCGCCACGGCCGTCGTGCCGGCCGCGGTGACCGGTCCGCCGTGGGCGGGCGTACTGCCGCCGCGCGGCGGCTGGCAGCCCCGGCCGGGCCTTCCCGCGCCGGACGTGCTCCGGGCGACGGTCGCCGCCTCCGTCGCCGAGTTCCGCTCCCGCACCGAGGAGTTGGCGCCCGAGCGGCGCACCCGTGCCGAACTCGACCGGATCGGGCGGGAGATCTGGTCCCGCACGGTCGGCGACACCGGCCTGCCCTTGCGCGCCGTGCACGCCGCGCAGTCCCTCGGCTTCCTCCGGCCCGTCACCTCGGCCGGCGGCGCGCCCGGGCTGTTGTCGTCGGGTGCGTGGCTGCGGCTGCGGACGCCCTACGGGTCGGTCGCCGTACGACGGGCGGGACTCGGGGCGCTGGACGTCAGCGTGCGCTGAGCGCCGTCCGGGCGGAAATCCGCGCGGGTCGCTCAGTGCCGTTCGTCGTCCGGGCGTACGGCGATGTGGTCCGGTTCCAGTTCCAGGGCGACGCGGTCGCGCATGTCCAGGGCCCGGAGGTACTCGGCGGGGAGCTGGAGGCGGCCCGCGCGGTCCAGGATGGCGTACTCGCGGGCCACCACCCTCTCGTGGCCGGTCGCCTCGTCGACCTCGCTGCGGCGCAGCACCTCCGTCGAGGTGCGGCCGTCGCGGATGGCGACCGTGCGGCGCACCTCGCTCGCCACCGCCTGGTCGTGGGTGACGACCACGATGGTGGTGCCGAGCTGCTCGTTCGCGGTGCGGAAGGCGGCGAAGATCTGCTGCGCGGTGTGGGAGTCGAGTTCGCCGGTGGGTTCGTCGGCGAGCAGGACCGCCGGGTTGTTGGCGAGGGCCACGGCGATGGCGACGCGCTGCTGCTGGCCGCCTGACATCTCGTGCGGGCGGCGGTCGCGGCAGTCGGCGACGCCGAGCAACTCCAGCAGTTGCAGGGCGCGTTCCGCCTGGGCGCGGCGGCGGCGCCGGGTCCGGGCCAGCTGGAGGGGCAGCGCGACGTTCTGGGCGGCGGTCAGATAGGGGAGCAGGTTGCGGGCGGTCTGCTGCCAGACGAAGCCGACGACGTCCCGGCGGTAGGCGAGGCGGTCCCGGGCGGTCATGGTCAGCAGGTCGCGGCCGGCGACGCGGGCGGCGCCTGCGGTGGGGGTGTCGAGACCGGCGAGGATGTTCATGAGCGTGGACTTGCCGCTGCCGGACGCGCCGACCAGGGCCACGAGTTCGCCCTCGCGGACGAGCAGGTCGAGACCCTGGAGCGCCTGGACCTCTACGCCGTCCACGGTGAAGATGCGGACCAGGCGGTCGCAGGTGATCAGGGCGTCGTGGCCGTAGCCGGGCCGCTCACGGGCGGTGCTCGCGCGGTGCGCCAGGTCGGCGAGGGTGGGGTTCGCGGTCATCGGGGCTCTCCTCGGCGGGAGTCGGCCGGCGGCCGACCGGTGCGGGGCCCGGTGGGGCTTGGTCGGTTCATCGGGTCGGTCGGCTTCATCGCTTCACCTGGCTCCATCGGTTCACCTGGCTCCACCGGTTCACCCACCTCCACCGGTTCACCCACCTCCACCGGTTCACCCGGCTCCACCGGCCCGCGCGGCTTGACCGGCTCGCGGCTCGTGGGGTGCGTCCGGATCGTCCTGATCACCGCGCTCATCCCGTGTCTCCCGCCCGCAGTTCCCGTACGGAGCCTCGGCGGCCCGTCCACCAGGCCTGGCCGGCCGCCACGCCGACGGTCAGGACGACGACCGCGAGCGCCGGTACGACCAGGGACACCGGGTCGGTGTGGAGCGCGGCCCGCTCCGCCGTGGCCGGTGCCGACGCCAGCGCGATCGTCGTCAGGTCGATTCCGGGGGAGAGCAGGCGGATGGTGGCCCAGCCCGTCAGGACACCGCCCGCCGCGGCGAGCACGGCCTGCGGCAGTGACTCCAGGACGAGCAGGCGGCGGCCCTGGGCGCGGGTGAGGCCCATGGTGCGCAGCCGGGCGAGGAGGGCGGCGCGTTCGGGTGCGGCGCGCAGCAGGGTCAGCAGCAGGGCGAGAACGGTGTAGCCGGCGCCGGCCGCGACCGCCGCCGTGTAGACGCGCTCGGCGCCGGACTGGAGCGGTGAGTTGACGTACCGGGCCCGTTCCTCGTCCCGGAGCTTCACTCCCGGTCCGTCGCCGGCCGCCTCGCGCAGCGCGGCCCCGTCGAGGTCGTCGCCGGTCAGCAGCAGCGCGTTGGGCAGGGCGGCGCGGGCGCTGAGCGCGGCCCGGTCGACGAGGAGGAAGTCCTGGCCCACGAGGGCCGGCGTCCGGTCCCGGACCAGGACGATGCGGACGGTGACGACGGAGCGGTCCTCCAGGCGTACGGGGAAGGGGCGGCTGCCGTAGCGCGCGGCGACGGCCGGGGAGGCCAGGGCGGGAACGGCCCCGGCGGCCTGCCCGTCACGGGATGCCCGCGGCGTTCCTTGCGAGGACCGGGCGGGCCCTGCCGGCCCGTCACCGGACGCCTCAGACGCGCCCTGCGACGTACCGTGCGGCGACCGCCCCGCCGTCGCCCCCGTCGCCCCCCGCAGAACCGACTCCCCGAACGCCCCCAGCCCCGTCCGCCGCGCCAGCTCCGCGTAGCCGCGCGGTTCGACCCCCACCAGGGGGGTCGACACCCGGCCGTCGTTCGGGGCGGCGTGGTAGGCGATGCTCACCGGGGTCACGTCCCGTACGCCCGGTGTGCGGCGCAGCCGGTCGGGGAGGTTCGCCGGCAGGGCGTGGAACGCCTCGACGCGCGCGTCGGCGCCCACGGCGAGCAGGGCCGCCCGGTCGCGGGCCTCGGACACGCCCGTGAGGACCGAGCCGCCGAACGCGGCGGTGGTGAGGGAGGTCAGCAGCGCCAGCAGCGGCAGGACCGCCGAGACGGACGTACGGCCCGCGCGGGCCAGCGCCAGGTGGGCCACCGCGCCCCGCAGCCGCCCGGCCTGGCGGGCCAGCGCGCGCAGCGGCAGCGGATACAGCCGGACCAGGACGAGCGCCGCGATCACGCCCACCAGCACCGGCGCCGCCGAGACGAGTTCGTCGCCACCGGCACCGGTTCCCTCGCCGCCGGTGCCCCTGCGGCGCAGGGCCACGACGGCGCCCGTCGCCAGCACCAGCAGCGTCAGTTCGGCGACCGTGCGGCGCCGGGAGGGGCGTACGGACGTCAGGTCACCGCGTGCGCCGTGCACGGACGCCGAGCGGTGTGCGGCGGCGGCGCGCAGGGGGAGTGCCGCGCAGGCCGTCAGGGTGACGGCGAGCGCGGCGGCCACGGCGTACGGGTGACGGCCGCCGGGCACGGCGAGGAGCGCGGCCGTCAGGCCGAGCGCGCCCGCGGGCACCGCGACGACCGCCGTCTCGGCGAACAGGCGGCCCGCGATGCCCGGCAGGGAGCCGCCGCGGGCGCGCAGCAGGGCGAGTTCGGGGCGGCGGCGGTCCGCGGCGAGGCCGCCCGCCATCAGCAGGACGACGACGGCGACCGTCCCGGTGCCGAGCGCGGCGACCGCGACGAGGGGGCCGATGGCGGAGCGCAGCCCCGTGTAGCCGGCGAGGATCTCGTCGAGTTCGGTGCTCGTCCACGCCTCGGGGTGGGTGGCCTCGCGGACGCGCCGCAGGGCCGGGCCGTTCTCCAGGTCGGCGACGGCGGATGCCAGGCGGGGCAGGTCGTGGGCGCGCAGCCGGTCGGTGGACGGCGCCAACTGCCAGTACCGCCAGGGCTGTCCGGCCGTGCCGAGCATGGCGGGCGCGGCGTCGGGCGGCAGCAGCAGCGCGCCGAGCCAGTAGTAGAGCGGATCGCCGGGGCCGGGGACCCGCAGCAGGGACGGGGTGCGCAGCACCGGGTCCGTGGACCAGTAGGCGCCGGCGCGTTCGCGCGGGACGACGATGCCGGTGATCCGGACGGCGAGCGGGCCGCGCCGCACGCCGGGCACGTGGATCACCGAACCCACCTTGATCCTAAGGTGTTTCGCCGTCTCGGCGGTGACGGCGGCCTCGACCCCGGGGCTCGCCGCGGTGACCGTGCCGTCGGTGCGCGGCAGCCGGCCCGCCCGCAGCCGGGCGTGGTCGGCGAGACCGGCCTGGGCGGCGAGGACGACCCGCGCGGGCAGCCCGTATGGCCTCGGCAGCCAGCGGTCGGGGACCTCCTGGTCCTCGGCGGTGCGCACGCCGTACGACGACTGGCCGGGGTCGGCGGGGAACGCCCGTGCGGCGGCGCGGACCTCGGCGTACTGCCGGTCCAGCGCGTCGGCGCGCAGGGCGGCCTCCCGCTCCCGCTGCGACAGCGCGAGGTCGGGCTGCGGGGCGTACAGCCGGACGGTGCTGTCGTCGGGCCGCGCCGCCGTGACGGCCTGCCGCAGACCGGCGTCGCCGTACCGGTCGACGGCGCGGGGCAGCGCGGCGGCCAGGCACGCGGTCAGCGCCACCAGCAGCGCCAGCGCGCACGCCGCACCGGGCGCCGCCCGCAGCCGGGTCCGTACCCAGGGCGCGGCGGCCCCCGGCCGCGCGGTCGCCTTCGGACCCACGTCCACCTCACTCACCTCCCTGGTCCCGCAGCGATGTGACCGGAGCGGCCCGCCGGGCCGCCAGGACCCCGGTCACGACGAGCGGTACGGCGGCAACGGCGGCCAGCAGGACGGCCACCCGGCCCACCGGCAACTGCACGAGCGTCTCCGGCACCGGGCGCGTGGCCTGCGAGGTCAGCAGGATCAGCGGCACCACCGCGCGGGCCAGCGCCGCGCCCAGCACCACCCCGACCAGCAGGCCCAGCCCGACCAGCACGCCGTGCTCGATGACGATCACCCGGGCCAGCCGGCGCCGCGAGGTGCCCAGCGCGCGCAGTACGGCGAACTCGGCGCCGCGCTCCCGCAGCGACCCGGCGGCGCTCACCGCGAAGCCGACCGCCGTCAGTGCCGCCGCCGCGACGGCCGCCGCGCCGAACCCGGCCGACGGACCGGCGCCGAACGGGTCGCGGCGCAGCTGTGAGGCGATCTCGTCGCGGACGAGCACCCGCGACGGATCGGCGTCCGGGCGGGCCCGCAGCGCCGCCGCCACCTGCGCGGTCTCGCCGGGCGCTGTCCTCAGCCACCACTCGGTGGGCGGCACGCCCTCGCCGTACCGGGCCTCCAGCACGCGGTTGACGGCGGTCAGGTCGACCAGCAGCGCGCCCCCGTCGGCCGCCCCGCCCACCGGCGTGGTCGGCAGCGCCCGGACCGCCTTCACGATCCGCACCGGGACGGTGGAACCGGCGAACGTCACGTCCACGCGCTGCCCGGTGCGGGCGCCGGCCGAGGAGAGGAACCGGTCGGTGGCGACCGCGGTGATCTCGGGCACCGCGGGCTGGGCGACCCGCATCCGCACGGTCAGCTGCGCGGGCTCCGAGAAGCGGCCGTCCGGGACGAACCCGGTGCCGTACGCGACCGTCAACGGGGCCGAGGACGTCAGGCGCGGCCGGGTCGGGGTGGTGCTCGCGTCGGGCGAGGAGACGGTGCTGGTGGTGCTCGCGCCGAAGGTCCAGCCGGCCGGGAACGCGAGCCGCGCGCCGTCCGCCGTCAGCTCGCCCACCACGAACCGGTGCCGCTCGGCCCGGTCGGTGGGCTGCGGCAGGTCCAGCTGGAACGCGGTGAGGGTCAGCGGACCGGGATCGGTTCCGGCGGCGCCCAGTTCGAGGGTCAGCGCGTGCGTCCGGCCGTCGGCCGTAAGCTGCCCGAACACCGGCTTGTACGGCGTCCCGTACGCGTCCCGCAGGATCGCCCTGACCTCGGCCGTGGTGCCCGGGCCCGCGCCGCGCAGCGCCGCCGTCAGACGCAGCCGCTCGGTCCCGGCGGGCACCCGCACCCCGGCCGCACCGCCCGTGGGCCGCAGCGCCGACAGCAGCGGGCCCGCCCCGCCGGGCGCCAGGTCGCCGCGCATCAGCAGCGTGTCCGCCGCGTGCGCGGTGTCCAGCGCGAGCACGGTCGCCGTCCGGCCCGCCGACATCGGCAGCGTCGTACGGACCGCGGGCGCCACCTCCTCGACGTGCGGGACGGCGGCGTAGGCCTGCGTACGGCCCAACTCGCTCTCCCCGGTGCCCATCACGCGCACCGGCGCACCGGCCCGGAAGTCCGCCTGGTCGTCCTGCGAGCGGTCCCAGGAGGAGCCCTGCCCGATCGCGAGCATGCCCAGCGCCACCGCGAGCACCAGCAGCAGCACCGGGCCCGCGCCGCGCGCCGGACGGCGGCTGAACTGCCAGCCCGCCAGCGCCCCGGGCAGACCACGGCCGCGGGCCGCCCGGCGTTCGGCGAGCCGGGCCGCCGGGGGCAGCAGCCGCAGGGTGAGCACCGTGCCGGCGAGCAGGGCCAGCGCGGGCGCCACCACCAGCAGCGGGTCGACGCCGAGGGAACCCGACCGGTCGCCGCCGACGGCACCCGTGGGCCGACGGTCCAACTGCAGGTACGCGACGCCCGCGACGACCAGCAGCCCCACGTCCGCGCCGGCCCGCACCACGCCCGGCAGCGACCGGGCCCGCCCGGCCGTGAACGCCGAGGTCAGCGCCGGCAGCGCCACGGCCGCCGAGCACCCCAGGGCCACGCCCGCCGCCACCAGCCACACGGCGCCGCGTCCGGCCACGGAGGCCACCGAGGTGTCCAGGTGCAGCCCGATCCGGGCCGGTGCGCCCTGCCCGGCCAGCAGGCCGGTGAGCGGGCCCGCCAGCAGCGGGGCGCAGGCCGCGGCGGGCCCGGCCAGCAGCAGGGCCTCCAGGGCGGCGAGCCGGGCGACCTGGCCGCGCGAGCCGCCGCGCGCCCGCAACAGGCGGGTCTCGCCCGCGCGTTCGGCGCTCAGCAGGCGCGCCACCAGCAGCAGCGTGCAGCCCGCGAGCAGCGCGAGCTGGAACGCCACGATCAGCAGGGTCGAGCGGGACACCAGCGAGGCACGTTCGACGCGGTCGAGCACGGCCGGCAGGGCGCAGCTCACCTCCGGCGAACCGCCCAGCGCCGCCGCCCCGCGCAGCGTCTCACCGCCGTCCCGCACGGCCTCGCGCAGCGCGTCCGTCCGCGCGGCCGTGACCGCCGAGAAGTCCGCCGACGCCAGCCACGCCGACGGCCCGGCGCTCACCCGGCCGCCGGCCAGTACGGCCGGGTCGGTGAGCAGAGGGCCGTACGTCGTGAAGGCGACCTCGACGACGCCGCGCCCGCGCAGGTCGTCCAGCCGCCAGTACGGGGCGGCCGAGTCGACGGGCCGGTACCGGCCGGTGACGCGGATCTCCACGTCGGGCCCGCCGAGCCGGTCGCTGAGCGTGAGGCGCGCGCCCGCCTCCAGACCGAGGGCACGGGCCGCGGACTCGGGCACCGCGACCTCGGTCGCGCCGGAACCCGCGGCGCGCGGCGCACGGCCCTGCGTCACACGGATCTGCGTGCGGTCCAGCGCCGCGAAGTGCGTCAGGTCCGGGTCGCCGGACCGGGCGTCGGGCGCCTGGAGGGAGCGGGGCAGGGCGTACGGGCCGGAGCGGGTCAGGGCGCGCAGCGTGACCGGCAGCCCGTCGAAGACCTCACGCGCCCCGTCGGCCACGGCACCGCCCGCTGCCGCCCGCCGGTCCGGCGGCACGTCGGCCCTGACGACCAGTGCCGTGTCGGCGGCGTTGCGGGAGTCCCGCAGGGCGTGACGCAGCGCGGCGTCGCCGATCGCGCCCGAGTAGGCGGTGAGCGTGGCGAGGACCGCCGTGGTGAGCAGGACGCTGAGCAGCGCGGCGCCGAGCAGCGGCCGGTGCGCCCGCGCCCGCGACAGCACGAAGCGCGCGATCCCCCCGAACCCCGTCACCCGGCCCCCCGCCGCACCCCGTGTTGTCCAGACCTCCGGGCGATGGTGTCAGAGGGCACGCGTCACCGGTAAGCGCTTGACGACCGGACGTGACCCTAATGTGATCGTAATCCGGCACGGGCTGACCGGAAACCGCACAGGCGAGGGGCGGAGATCCCGACAACCATGGCTTGATCTCATTCGACGCGGCGCATGAGCGAAGAGGTCTGCCACGATTGCTCGTCGTAGTGCCTGGTGGGCCTTCGTTCACCTGGTTGTTCCGAGTGCGCGAGGGCGTCGCGGCGTTGGATCGGCACGAACAGCCAGGCGCGTCACCGGCACGGGAGGAGCCGCGCATGGCGTGTCCGCTCTCATCAAGTACTCCCCGTAGGAGGGGTCGGTGGCCATCACTTACACGGATCTCATCGAGATCGACCTGGGCAAGCTCGGCGCGGCCGTCTCCGATTGGAAGAAAACCGTCAACGGCCTGAAGACCGCGGCGGAGAACGCCCAGGACGGCATGCGGGCCAAGTCCGACAAGGCGCGGTGGGCCGGGGTGAACGCCACGGTGACACGCGACTTCGTCACCAAGACGGCGCACGAGATCGCCGACCTCCATTCCGAGGCGAACAGCATTTTCCGGGTCCTGGAGGACGCCCACACCGAACTCACCTCGCTGCAGAAGCAGATGCGCACCGCTGTCGAAGTGGACGCGACCGATTCCGGCATCCGTGTCGAGGACGCCGGCGCCGGTACGGTCCGCTGCTTCTACCCCCACGTCCGGGGCGACAGCGACGAGCGCACCCAGGAGCAGCTCGACGCCCTCCACGAGTTGGAGGGACGCATCAACCGCATCCTCGCCCACGCCGCCGAGATCGACGCCTCAGTAACCCGCGCGCTGAACAAGAGCCACGGCAATGACGCCCACGACGCCGGTCACAGCTCGTACGAGTCCCTTGACGACGCTCAGGCCGAACGCGCTGCCGAACTGGCCGGACTGGGAACGAAACTGAGCGACAGGCAGTTGATGGAGCTGAACTCCATCATGAAGTTCAATGCCAGGGACGCGGACTTCTCCGCTGACTTTTACCAGTCGTTCGGTGGTCCGAAGGAAGCGTTGGTGTTTTACGGCCGCATGTCGCTGGACGGCACGGTGGGTGACGACAAGCAGCGGCTCGCCCTGACCCGGCAGCTCCAAAAGAACATGGGCGTCGCCCTGGCGTCGGCGACCGACCCGGACAACACGTCGCATCTGCCCTCGACCTGGGCGGCGGAATTCCGCAAGCTTGGCACCCAGAGCGTCGAGCTCCATCCCGGAGCGGGTCTGTCTCCGTACGGCTACCAGTTGCTGGGCGGGATCCTGCGTCACGGCAATTACGACGCACGCTTCATCAACCCCATCGCTGAGCACGTCGTACAGCTTCATCACAAGGACCCGTACAGGTTCATGGACAACAAGCCCATGACCGGCGGGGCCGACCTCGACTGGGGCTTCAACCCGTCAGGTAGGACCGGCGCTGGGTACGACCCGCTGACGAGCGTCCTGGAAGGGCTTGGGCACAGCCCCGATGCCGCGAAGAAGTTCTTCTCCGACGAGCCGACCGTGTACAAGGAGGACGGCACGGTCGACAAGAACGCCACACTCGATTACGACTACTTCGACGAGCTGAACAAAAAGAACTTCGAGTGGCTCCCGGACAGCCTCGCTCACCCCGGCAGTGACGAGGCGAAGCACGTGCGTGAGATGGGCCCTGACGCCCTCGGGCACGCCCTGGAAGCCGCGACGACAGGTGTGGCCTGGGATGCCGATCCTCCCCAGTTGCACCGGGACGAACAGACGGCCGACATCATGAAGCGGGTCATCGACCGCTACAACGTCACCGTCGAGGACGGCCCGCCCGAGGTCATGAAGGACAGTCTGGCGCGCATGGGCGCGGCGTACATCGACGACCTCAACTACTCGATCAAGGACTTTGGTGGTTCGGGTGACGAACTCGGTCGTGACCGGATCTTCGCGAACAGCAGCGACGGTTCGACCCGTACGTCGTTCGGTGAGCAGGAGGCGCGGAACTTCATGATGCTTGTGGCTGCGGATGAGGACGGCTATCAGACCCTGTCCTCAGCCCAACAGGTCTACGTGGCGAGCGGACTGTCGTCGCTGGAGGGCAACCGCGACGACGGACTCTCCTTCGCCCACAACTCGGCCAAGGTGAACGGCATTCTCGACGAGTCACGTGCCCATCAGATCCGCGAGGACTTCAAGGACGACTCGACCGCCCGGAACCTGGAGATGGAGAAGCAGGGTGAGTGGCGCAAGGCGCTGATGTCCGGGGCCGTTGCGGCGGTCGCCGCCGGCGGAACCGCAATGGTGCTGGGGCCTGCCGCAGGCGTCGTCGCTGCCACCGCTGTCCCGGTGCTGCTCGAGTCGGGTGCCTCGACGGTCAGTACGGCCTACGGCAACCACACGCTGCAGTACCTCGAGGACAACGAGTACAAGAACGGCGCACGGGCCCTTCAGGAGGTCCAGGGGCTCGAAGACGTCGGCGAGCGCGGCGCCTGGGTGCCTGTCGCCAATTATGCCGACGCCGTCGGTATGTCCCAAAGCGAGAAGGACGTGCTCAACCGGGAGATCGAGCATTCCTACAGGGATGGGAAGGACGCCATCTCGGACGCGGAGAAGGTGGCGTCATGAAGTCTTCAGTGCGACTTGTTTGGTGCGGGGTGATTGCGGCGCTCGGTCTGGCGACGGGGTGCTCGAGCGAGCAGCAACCGCTGAGTGAGAAGTACCCCACGCAGTGGAAGACCTGTGACGCCCTCTTCGGCGCCAAGAACATGGACGCTCTGCGAGACATCCTCGGACCCGACGATCTGGAATTCACGAACAGGCCTCTTTCCGTCGAAAAGATCAGAAAAGGGCTCACGGAAGAAGCCCTTGAGCCCTACGACGAAATCGAAGGTTTCGACGAATATGACGTCTGTTGGCTCTCGGGCGGATCCCAGTTCCGTTCCGACGTGGCGTGGGCCGCGGCGTCCCTGAAGGAGGTGCAGTCGTCCTCCGGGCGCTGGAAACGAGTGGGTCCGGACCTCTACGTGGCAAATAGTGCGGGGACTATTGATCTCGTCTTCCGTTGCGAGGTCAGAGGCGCTTCCAACGGGCAGCAGGCGCAGGTACTCCTCGAAGCCAGGGTCTCGGACGTGGGGTCCCCGGAGTTCTCACAGACGTTCCACGAGGAATTGGCCGTCAGACTGGCTCGCGCAGTGCGGGACGAAGTGGCATGCACGAACGAGCCGGTCATTCCGGACGACTTGGCAATCCGCGAGTGACTCGCCTGCGCCGCCGGCGCAGGCGGGCCTCCGTGCTGCGGAGCGCCGACTCAGCCCGCCGTGTTCACCATCGAGGCCGCCGCGTACGTCAGGTAGCTCCAGAGCGTGTGCTCGTGTTCCTCGGACAGGCCCAGCTCGTCCACCGCGACGCGCATGTGCTTCAGCCAGGCGTCGTGCGCCGCGCGGTCCACGGCGAAGGGGGCGTGCCGCATGCGCAGCCGGGGGTGGCCGCGGTTCTCGCTGTACGTCGTGGGGCCGCCCCAGTACTGGATCAGGAACAGCGTGAGCCGCTCCTCGGCCGGGCCCAGGTCCTCCTCCGGGTACATGGGCCGCAGGATCGGGTCCTCGGCGACTCCCTCGTAGAAACGGTGGACGAGCCGGCGGAAGGTCTCCTCCCCGCCGACCTGCTCGTAGAAGGTCTGCTCCTGAAGCGTGCCGCGCCGAATCTCTTTCACGTCCCCCATGCTCTCAGACGGCGGGACCGAGGACTCAAGACGTAGGACCCCCGGCACGGGCCCGGCGCGGCACCGGTCCGGCGCTCGCTTCCCGTGGCGTCCGGCCGCACAGTGGACGCATGGGCGGGCGCACCGAGGGCAGGGAAGCGGACGACCTCGCCGCCGAGGCGCGGGCCGCCCTGGTGCGCGAGATCGACCTGAGCGGCGCCTGGGCGGCCGACCCGCGGTGGCGGGAGGCGTTCGCGGCCGTCCCGCGCCACCTCTTCGTCCCCTACTACTACGTCGCCGTCGCCGGCGGCTACGAGCGGCGCCGGGGCGTCAGTCCCGACCCCGTCGCACGCGAACGCTGGGTGCGCGGCGCCTACGCCGACACCCCGCTGGCCACCCGGCTGCGCGACGGCGAACTGCTGTCCTCCAGCAGCCAGCCGTCCCTGATGGCGACGATGCTCGCCGAACTGGGCGTCGAGGACGGCGACCGGGTCCTGGAGATCGGCACCGGCACCGGTTACAACGCGGCCCTGCTCGCCCACCGCCTCGGCGACGACGCCCTGGTCACCACCGTCGACCTCGACCCGGAGATCACCGAGTCGGCCCGCCGGCACCTGGCCGCCGCCGGCCACCACCCCGTCGTCGTGACCGGGGACGGCGCGCTGGGCGTGCCCGAACGCGCCCCCTTCGACCGGATCATCGCGACCTGCGCCCTGCCGTCCGTGCCGGCCGCCTGGCTCGGTCAGTGCCGACCCGGCGCCCGCATCCTCACCCCGCTCGCCACAGGGCTCGTCGTCCTCACGGTGCGCGACGCCGGGCACGCCGAGGGCCGTTTCCTCGCCACGCCCGCCTACTTCGTGCCGCTGCGCGGCAGCGGCCGGGCCGAGCCGCCGCCCGCAGCCCCGCTCGCCGGTCTGCCCAGCGGCGCCCGCGAGGACGAGCTGTTCCATTTCCTGCTGGCCCTGACCCGCGGCAGCCTCGACCCGCAGGAGGCGTACGCGCTGTGGCGACGTGAGGGCATGCCGCCGCGCGAGCGGTACGGGGTCACGGTCACCGGCGGCGGCGCGTCCCAGTGGGCCTGGCTGGACGACCCGGAGGGGCCGTACGCCTGGCCCCTCCCGGACTGACCGGCCGCCCCGCGAGGCAGCCGGTGCCGTGGTTCAGCCGCGCCGGACCGTGATCGTCGTCCACGCGCCGACGTGCACCCGGTCGCCGTCCTGCAGCGGCACGGGCACGAACGGCTGGATCGGCTCGTCCGAGCCGTTGACCGTCGTACCGTTCGTCGAGTTCTGGTCGACCACGGCCCAGCTGCCGTCCGGCTGCTGCACCAGCACCGCGTGCTGGTGCGAGACGCCCGGGTCCTCCGGCGGCACCGACAGGTCGATGTCGGGGGTCTCGCCGGTGGAGTGGCGGCGGCGGCCGATGGTGACCTGGTTGCCGGTGAGCGTGCGCTGCTGCTCCGGGGAGTACGCGGGCAGGTTCAGGCCCGCGGCCTCGGGGCCGGAGCGCTGCATCATCGCCATGAAGTACTCACGGTCCGGGCCGATGGTCGCCAGCCACGTCGTCGGTCCCTGCCCGAAGGCCGGGCCGCCGGGCGGTGCCTGGGTCGCGCCGGGGGGCGGGTAGCCGTAGCCGCCGCCCTGCGGGCCGCCGGGGCCGCCGGGGCCGTTCGACGGAGGGGGCAGCGTCCAGTCGTCCTCCCCGCCGCCCGCCGGGCCGCCCGGCTGCTGCCGGTGCGTCTCCTGCGGGAAGCCGGGCGGGGCCGGAGGGCCGGACTGCTGGAACGCCTGAGGGCCGCCGCCGGGACCGCCAGGGCCACCCGGGCCGCCACCGGGACCGGCGGGCGGAGTGGGGCCGGGCGGGGGCGGCATGGGACGCGACGGGTCGCCGAAGGGCGACGGGGCACCCGGTCCACCCTGCCCACCCGGCCCGCCGAAGGCGGACTGGGCACCGGGACCGCCGGGACCCTGCTGACCACCGGGGCCGCCCGGACCGCCGTGGCCCTGCTGACCGCCGGGGCCGCCCGGTCCGCCGCCGACGCCGGACGGGCCACCGAAACCGGAAGGGCCGTCATGGCCACCGGGACCACCGGGACCGCCGGGCCCACCCGGGCCGCCCGGACCCGCGGGTCCGCCCGGGCCACCGGGGCCGGGATGCACGGGTCCGCCGGGACCGCCCGGTCCACCGGGACCCATGGGGCCACCCGGTCCGCCGGGACCACCAGGGCCGGACGGTCCGCCGGGGCCACCAGGGCCGCCGGGGCGCGCGGGGCCACCCGGACCGCCGGGGCCACCGTGGCCGCCGGGGCCCGACGGGTCGCCGCCGAAGGGCGGGCCCGGGGGAATCGGCTCGGCGGGGCGGTTCATCTGCGACGGGCGCGAGCCCTGGTAGTCGAACGAGTCGTGGCCGCCGTACGACGGACCGGGCGGCTGCTGCTGGAAGCGCACGCCCGGGCCGGATGCCGGCGGGGGCGGAGCGGCCGGGGTGTACGACGTCGCCGTGTTCGTGAGGAAGTTCCACCGGCACTCCTCGCAGAACGGCGCGCCGCCCTCACGGGGCGTGCGGCACTGCGGGCAGAGCTCCGGCTGGGGCCGGCCACCGGGGCCACCGGGTCCACCAGGACCGCCGGGTCCACCAGGACCGCCGTGGCCACCGGGCGGCGGCGGGCCGGGCGGCGGGAAGCCGTAGCCGCCGGGCGGGGGCGGCGGAGGGGGCGGAGGCACGGCACCGGCCATGCGGTGACCGCAGACCTCGCACCAGTCGTCGGAACCCGACTGATGTCCGTTCGGGCAGGTCGGCATGTCGGCGCTTCCCCCTCTCCTTTTCCGGCCGCACGGCCGGATTTCTCCAACCCCCAGGGGGTCGGGCTCGCTGTGGTCCGGATCTTCTTCCGGCCCCGGCTCCGGAGTCTTCTTCCGGACCCGGCTCCGGGTCTTCTTACGTCACTTCTTTACACGAACAGTCTTGGTCGACCGAGTCTCGAGAGTCATCTCGTCGGCCTCCTCGACCTTCGTCTTCAGTCGCACAGTACCCGTCGCGGCATCGACCACGTCCACCACCTTCGCGAGCAGTTTGGCGGTGTCCGCGTTTCCGGAGGCGCTCGCGAGCTGAACGGCGCGGCCCAGTTTGGCCGTTGCTCCACCCATATCGCCCACTTTGCGAAGATCGAGGCCCTGTTGGATGGCTTGCGCCAGTTCTGCCTGCCCGGTGTAGTGGGCGACCTGGGGGTTGATCGACGTGGACGCGACCATGTCGTCCGTCCAGACGGCCCGTACGAGACCCTGTGCGCCGAGGTTGCGGACGCCGCCGTCGGGCTGCGGGACCACCAGCGAGACCCGGGCCGCGAGCATCTCCTGGCCGAGCTCCGCGGGCGGTACCCGCACGCAGACGTGGTAGTCACGGGACTCGTCGCCCCAGGAGCCGGTGGGATAGTCACCGGCCCGCGGACCCGCCTCGGTGCGGCGGTCGGTCAACTCCTCGACGGTGGGCGCGACCTGCTTGACGAACTCCACGGTCGTGCCGACGGGCGTCCACAGCCGCAGCGCGACGTCCGCGACCTCCTTGCCCATCGCCGTCTCCATCAACTGCGTGAAGTCGGAGGCCAGTCCGGCCGGGTCGGCGACGATGTCCGCGCTGCCGAGCAGGGCCGAGGCGATCGCTGTGACTTCTTTCACTTCCCAGTCGGTGCCCACGCCGCGTGCGTCACACGTGAACCGTCCGGCGCACGCGTCCAGCGCCGCGCGCAGATCCTGCGGCGACTCGTGCTCGTTGCGGCCGTCCGTGAGCAGGATGCCGTGCCGGATGGCGACGTCCGCCGAGGACAGCAGGCGGTCGGCGAGCCGCAGCCAGGTGCCGATCGCCGTGCCGCCGCCCGCGCTGAGCCTGCGCAGCGCCTGCTTGGCCTGCTCGCGGGTCGTGGCGTCGGCGACCGCGAGGCGGCCACCGGCCGGGTAGACCTCCTGGGCGACGTGCGTGCCGCCGACGACGGCGAAGTGCACGCCGTCGCGCAGGGTGTCGATCGCGGCGGCCGTCGCGTCGCGGGCGTTGCGCATCTTGGTCGGCGGGTAGTCCATCGAACCCGAGCAGTCGACCATGATCACCACGGCCGCCGAGGGGCCCCGGCCGGCCGCGTACAGGTGCGGCCCGGTGACCGCGCCGCCGACCGTGCCGCCGCCGGTGGCGGTCACGGTGACGATGGCGTTGACCTCGCGGCCGCCTTCCGGCAGGTACTCGTTCTGGTACACGTCCACCGAGAACTGCGGCACGTTCGACTTCGCGAAATTGGCCATGCCTGATCCGATCCCCCTAGAACGCCCCACCGGGTGGGGCGACGGCTGTCCGCAGGACCGGTCCCCTCCGGCCCCTGTGCCTTCGCAGGCCGAGCCCGCCCCCGTCGGGAAGCAGTGGCCTCAGGCCGATCCTGCCCCCTGCCGCACGGCGGGGAACGGCACGACGGCCACTGTTACGTTGTCGTGGCCCCCGCCGTCCAGGGCGTGACCGACCAGCACCTGGGCGCTGTGCAGCGGGCGGGTCGCGGCGTCGAGGGGGACGACCCGGGCCATGTCCTCGGCGGCCTCCGCGTAGTTCCACAGGCCGTCCGTGCAGACCACCACGACACCCGGCCGGTCCGGCTTGAACGAAGCGGTGTGCGGCTCCAGTTCGTACGCGTCGGCGCCGAGCCAGCCCGTGATCGCGTGGGCGCGCTCGTCGGCGTAGGCCTCGGCCTCGTTCATCAGGCCGGCGGCGACCATCTGCGCGGCCCACGAGTCGTCCTCGGTGAGGCGGGCCGGGGGCGCGCCGCGGTCCACCGGGACCCAGTAGGCGCGGCTGTCGCCGACCCAGCCGACGACGAGGAGGCCGGGCGTGACCACGGCGCCGACCAGGGTGCAGGCCGGGGCGTTCTGGTGCGGGCCCTGCTCCAGGGCCGTCGCGGGTTCCGCCGCGAGGGAGTTGACGGCGCGTGAGGCGGCGACGATCGCCTCGTGCATGGCCTGCTGCGGGTGTGTGCCCTGCGGCAGGGCGGTGAGCAGCGCGTCGCTCGCGGCGCGGGACGCGGCGAGCGAGGCGTCGTCGGGGCGGGTCGCCGAGGAGACGCCGTCGCAGACGATCGCCACGGTGGCGGGGGAGCCGTCGGGCAGCGCGGTGCTCGCGACCGCGAAGGCGTCCTCGTTGCGGTGGTGGCGCAGGCCCCGGTCGCTCACGGCGGCCACCGGGCCGGCGTCCTGCTCCATGTGGTCGCGCTCGCGGGGCTGGGCGTGCCCGCAGTTCTCGCAGTAGCCGTCGCTGTCGACCCGCCCGGCGCGGCAGGCCACGCACACCTTGGCGGCCGGGGCCTGCGCGGCCAGGTCGGCGGCGATCCGGGGATCGGGCGCCTGGAGCGCGTACTCGTCGGGAGGGGTGGGGGTGTCCGCGTCACCGGGTCCGGCGTGCGGCACGCCTTCCTGCCCGGCGGCCGACGGAGGGCCGGACTCGCCGCCGTCCGACGGCCGGTCGAAACGGACGCCACCGGCAGACGCGGCGGACGCGGGAGCCGCCGGGGGCGGGGCAGCCGGGGCCGCGGGAGCCGCCGGGGGAGGCCCGGGTGGCGGAGGCACGGCGGCCGGCTGCGCCGCGGACCGCGCGGCACCCGGCGTCACCGACGGCGCGGGCGGCGGCGGAGACGGGGGAGGCGGGACCGAGGGGCCGGCGCCCGGCACCGGAGACGGCGGAGGCGGGACCGAAGGACCCACACCCGGCACCGGTGCGGCACCCGGCACCGGTGCGGCACCCGGCACCGATGCGGCACCCGCACCCGGCGCAGCGGCCACGGGGGCCGCGCCCGGCGGTGGCGGCGGAACCGGCGACGCGCCGGCGCCCGGCGGCGGAGTCACCGGTGCCGCCGGCGGCGTGGACGTGCTGTTCAAGGTCACCGTCGGGTCGTCGTCCGGCCGTGTCGGTACGGCGGACAGGTCGTATCCGCACGCACCGCAGAAACGGTCGCCCGACTCGAGCGGTTCCTCGCAGCTCGGGCAGGCGGACAACTGGGGCATCTGCGACATCAACTACACCCACGTCCGGGGGCGGTAACGGTTGGCTCGTTCCACCAGGTCGATCCTCTCCTCGCCGCCTCGCGCGAGCCGGGCCAGCATGCGGTACGAGCGCTCCAGACCGAAGCGCAGGCCCCGCTCGTCCAGCTCGCTGCCGAGCAGCACTCGCCGGGCGGCCGGGGCGGAACCCTGGCCACCGGAGAGTACCCAGTCCAGGGCGCAACCGAGGACTTCCACCGACAACTGCTCGCGGCGCGCCGGGTCGAGCCCGTACGCGTCCAGCGCCTCGACCTGCCCGGCGGCGGCCGACAGGTCGTCCAGGAACGGTACGTCACCGGCGGTGGCCGTCCGTTGCCGCAGCCGGGCCCGCACGGCCGCCACCCGGGCCGCCGTGTAGTGGATGGACGACTCCGGCACCGACTCCAGCGTCCGCACGGCGCCGCGCCGGTCCCCGGCCGCGAGCCGCACGCGCGCGAGGCCGAACGCGGCGCTCACACAGCTCGGGTCGGTCGCCCACACCAGGCGGTAGTACTCGGCGGCGTTGTCCAACTGCCCCAGCACCTCCGCGCACAGGCCCAGGGCCAGCTTCGGCGCGGGCTCGCCCGGGAAGGCGTCGTACACCGCGTCGAAGGCCAGCGCGGCGCCCTCGTGGTCGCCGGTGACCAGCGAGGCCACGCCCCGGTACCAGACGACCCGCCAGTCGTCGGGCCGTTCCTCCTCCACGTGCCGCAGGGCCTCCAGCGCGGTGTAGGAGTCGCCGTGCTCCAGCCAGGCGCGGATCTGCCGCAGGCGGGTCTCGACGGACGGCGACGGCGCCGCCGCCAGCGCGCCCAGCAGCTCGCCCGGCGCGGACGTCATCAGGCCCGCCAGGAAACCGGCGTTGGGGTCGGACGGGTCGACCCGCGGCACCGGCAGCGCGAGCCCGGCGGCGGGCGTGGCGACGGGCTTGACGAGGCTCGGGGCAGCGGCGGGCGCGGGCGCGGCGGCCCCGCCGGGCACGGAAGCGGGCGGCGCGGACACCGTCGTCCTGCCTCTGCCTCTGCCTCTGCTTACACGTCTGCCTCGGCCGTTCGTCGTCCGCGCGCCCAGCCGGGACACCTCGCCGTCCAGCTTTGGGAACAACTCGCTGTCGGTCACCTTCAGTTCGGGACCGAACAGCGTCGACAGCGCGGGCCGGGCGCGGCCCGTCTGCAGGGACACGATCTCCCGCAGCACACCCGTCAGCTGCTCGGCCATCTCCTGCGCGGAGGCGAACCGGCGCGCCGGATCGGGGTCCGTGGCCCGCACCAGCAGCCGGTAGAACGACTCGTACTGCCGGAAGACCTCGATGTGGTCCGGGTCGGGCAGCGAGTCGACGAAGACGTTCGTGCAGCCCTGGAAGTCGAAGGTGAGGACGGCGAGCGTGCGGCCCACCGTGTACAGGTCGGACGCCACCGACGGGCCGACCTCCGCCACCTCCGGCGCCTGGTAGCCCACCGTGCCGTAGATGGCCGACTCGTCGTCGTCCATCCTGCGCACCGCGCCCATGTCGATCAGCTTCAGCTGGTCCTCGGTCTGGATGGCGTTGTCGACCTTGAAGTCGCAGTACAGCAGGTTGCGGCTGTGCAGATGGCCGAGCGCCTCCAGGGCCTCGATGCCGTACGCGCAGGCCTGCTCCACCGGCAGCGGGTCGCGCCGGCCCTGCGGGCTGCGGCGGGCGTTGGCGATCTCCTTCAGCGACTTGCCGCCGACGTACTCCATGACGATGTAGCCGTCGAGGGAGCCGGTGCGCTGGTCGAGATGCTCCACGAAGTTGTAGATCCGCACGATGTTGGCGTGCTCGATCTCCGCGAGGAACCGCCGCTCGGAGATCGCCGCCGCCATGGCGTCCTGGTCGCCGGTGTCGAGCAGGCCCTTGAGGACCACCCACCGGTCGGAGACCGCGCGGTCCACGGCGAGGTAGATCCAGCCGAGCCCGCCGTGCGCGAGACAGCCCACCACCTCGTACTGGCCGTGCACCACGTCACCGGCCCGCAGCTTCGGCACGAACGAGTACGGGTGGCCGCACTTGGTGCAGAAGCCCTCCGTGCGCCCCGACCGGTCGCCACGGGCCCGCCCGACCGGCGCACCGCAGTCCGAACGCGAGCAGAACCGCTTGCGCTCGGGCACCTCCGGGTCGTCCAGCACCATCGCGCGCGGGTCGGGCCGCGGGATCGGCGGCACCTGCACCAGACCGGCGCCGAGCCGGCCCCGCGAGGACGAACCGGCCGCGGAACCGGAGCTGCGCACCGACACCGAACGGCCGGTCGACCGCCCCGACCGGGAACGCGACAGCCGGCCCGACACCGAACGCCGCGACCTCGACGACTGCGACGACGTACGGGAGCTGCGGCTGCCGGAGCGTGACCGGCCGCTGCCCGAGGAGCCCTTGGAGTTCCGCGCACCGACCGTGACCCCGGTCGGCGCCGAGCCCACCAGGCCGGTCGAGGAGACCACCGGCGCCAGACCGCACGTGTCGCAGTACAGCTCGCCGCCGCCCACGTCCTCGTACGCGCCCTCGCAGCCGGGCCGTTGACAGCTCTGCCCGGCCGGACTCCCCGCCCGGTTCCCCGCCCCGCTCATCCCGCCGCCTCCCCCTGCTCGCTCACGCGCCCGCCCCCCTGTGGTCCTCGGACCCGCCCTGACCGGGCACCCGCGCGGCACCGCCGAGCAGATCGGCCGCCGCGTGCTGGTAGCGCAGCACCGCCTGCTCGGCGACCCGCAGGTCGCAGGGCGCGCTCCACAGCATGCGGCGGGCCTTCTCGTACTTCTCGACCAGCTCGGGGTCCTCCGCCAGGCCGTGCCGGGCGACCTTCGCCTTGTACGCGTCGAGACGGCCGCGCAGCTCGGCGCGTATCGCCAGGGGCGCGGTGACCGCGGTCAACGACTCGCGGGCGCGCAGCAGTTCGTCCTCCGCCTTCTCCTCCAGGGACTCCAGCAGCGGCGACAGGCGGTGCCACTGGGCGTTCCTGCGGTACTCGGCGGCCGTCGCCAGCTGCTCCTGGAGCACCGTCGGCGGGCCGCTCACCACCGGCACCTCCGTCGCGGCGATCTTCGCCAGGACCTCGCCGCGCGCGGTGCGGGCCTCGGCGAGCGTGCGGTCGGCGCGGGACAGCAGGTCCCGCAGCCGTACGATCCGCACCTCCGCGTCCTTGCGGACCTCCAGCACGGCGTCGATCTCGCGGCGCACGTCCTCCAGCGCGCGTGCCTCACGGTCGTACACGGTGGTGTCCGGCCTGCCGCCGCCCGGCGCCGAACTGCCCTCGGCGGGCTTCCAGAACGCCAGCGGGTCCGACACCACCTCCTCGCGCAGCCGCGTCAGCGTGCGCGTGATGCGCTCCAGGTCGTCGCCCGCCGGGTGCTCGCCGGGGCGTACGCCGACGGAGTGCGCGAGCTGCCGGGTGCGCTGGAGTTCGGCGGCGAGCAAATCGATCCGGGCCGGCAGCGCCGACCAGACCGCGTCGGCGGCGACGACCATGTCCAGGGAGCTCGCGTACAGCTCGTTCATGCGGTCCACGAGCGTGGTGAGCGAGTACCGCTCGGTGAGCCGGCCAGGACCGCCGTCCGGCGCGGGCGCGTTGGCGGTCGCCGTGGCGCTGCCCGCGAGCGTGACCGACTCGCCGCTCAGCAGCTCGGTCAGCTCCGCCAGGTCCTCGCGGCTGGACCAGCGGCGGCGGGCGCGGATCTCACGGGCGGTGCGCAGCGCGCCCGCGTACGCGTCGAAGTACGTCCACAGCAGCGTGATGGCCGCCTCGGTGGCCGCCCAGCGTTCCTTGGTGACGCCGGTGAGGTCGGCTCCTTCGAGGAGTCTGCGGCCCGCGTGGTCCTGGAGGGCGAGCAGTGAGGTCTCGATCGCCTCGTGCTCCGCGCCGAGCCGCGCCAGCGCACGGTCCACCTCGTCCCGGTCCATTACCGGCCCGGTGGGTCCCGTGACGCCCATCGATCACCTCTCGCTGCTGTAGTTGACTGGCGGTTGTTCCTCGGTCCGTGGGCGTGCCGTCAGCTCGGACGCCGGTACTGCGGGGCCGGCGGTTCCGACTTCGCCGAGTCCTCCTCCAGTGTCGCCGACAGCCACCTGTCGTAGGACGCCTGCCATCCGTTCGAGGTGTCCTTGCGGTAGTCCACGAGGATCTGGTTGACGCGGCGGACCAGATCGTCGGCGTCCTTCTTCATCGCGACGCCGTAGTACTCGGTGGTGAACGCGTCGCCCTTCAGCTCCACCGTCGGGTCCTGCGCCGCCTGGCTCGCCGCGAGCGCGCCGTCGGTCACCACCGCGTCGGCCTCGCCGAGTTGCAGCCGCACCAGGCAGTCCAGCTGGTTGGGGACGGTGGTGGAGATGTCGGCGGAGGCCGGCAGCTCGCCCGTCTCGCGCCCCTGCTCCAGCGTCGAGTACGCGGTGGAGCCCGCCGCCGTGCAGATCCGGCGGCCCGCGAGCGAGTCGTCGTAGCCCGTGACGGGCGACGATCTGGGGGCCAGGACCTGCTGGCCCGTCTTGAAGTAGGGCGCGGAGAAGGCGACGTCCTGGATGCGCGCGCAGTTGATCGTCATGGTGCGCACGACCATGTCGACGCGGCCGTCCTGGATCGCCGGGATGCGCTGGTCCGTCGGTATGGCCTTGAACTGCACCGCGTCGGCGTCGCCGAGGATGTCCCGCGCGATGCGGTGCACCAGGTCGATGTCGAAGCCCTCCAGGTCGCCGGACCTGCCCCGGTTGGGGTTGCGGTAACCCCAGCCGTAGCTGTTCTGGTCGACGCCGACGACCAGCTTGCGCTTCTCGCCCTGCCGGTTCTTGATCGCGTCGATCGTCGGGCCGTCCGCGTCCGACGGGGACAGCGTCTGCTTCTCCGGGTCCGTGCAGTCGTCCGCCGCCCGGATGCGGCTGCCGTGGGCCACGCCGGAACCGCCGGTGGCCGTCCCGCCGTCCTCGCCGGTCCGCCCGACGTGCGGCAGCAGCAGCGCGAAGACGACCGTCAGGGCGCAGACGACCGCCATCGCACCCACCCCGCCCCAGCCCTTGAGGCCGGCCCGCAGACGTCGCGCACGCATCGTCACGCCCCCTTTCACCGGTACTCCGACAGCCTGCGGCCGATGCCCAGCACGGCCCCCGCCGCGCCGAGCACGGCGAGCGCGCCGGCGCCCACCGGCAGGCCCGCCAGCGCGTCCAGGCCGTCACCGGCCGCCGACCTGAACTCTTCCGTCTCGTGGCCGAGGGCCCGGGCGAGGTTGGCGTCCACGCTGTCGAAGCACTCGCCGGTCGCGTCCTTCGCGCCGATCACCTTGTCCAGCGCCGCGTCGTAGTTGCCGTTCTCGTCCTGCTCGCGGGCGGCGGCGTGGCGCTTGTGCCACTCCGCCATGTTGCCCACGGCCGTCGCCACCGGCTGTTCGCCCGAGCGGTCGTCCGCGAGGCGCCGCGCCTCGGCCAGGCCCTTGCCGAGGACGCCCATCTCCGTGCGGAAGTCGTGGTCGTAGGCGTCGAACGTCTCCGCGCCGACCCTGACCGTCTCCGCGCCGCGCGCCACCAGCGTCAGGTTCTCGTTGCCGCGGGCCTTGAGGGAGGCGATGCGGGCGTCGTGCAGCACGTTCAGGGAGCGGACGCCGTGGTCGTAGGAGTCGTCGAGGGAGGCACGGGCGACGGTGTGGCCGACGACCAGCCACAGCAGGGCCACCGTCGCGGTGGCCGTGGCCGCGACCAGGCCGTGGTTCAGGACGCGGTGGGTGCGGCGGTAGGTGCGGTGCTGGGCCCAGGCGAGGGCGGCCAGCGCGGTCACGCCGAGCCCGATCGCCGCCCACGGGTAGGGGGTGGCGTGCGCGTAGTCCGCCCGCAGGCGCTGGTTCTCCCTCGTGTAGAGGTCCTCCGCCGCCGGGAGCATCTGCTTCTGCATCTTCTCGTTGGCGTACCGGAGGTAGGCGCCGCCGACCGGGAAGCCCTGGCGGTTGTACGTCCTGGCCCGCTCCACGAGGCCCTTGTACTCGGGCAGGAGGCGGTTGAGGCGGGCGATCGTCCGCGCGGAGGGGGAGCCGGGCTCCGAGTTCGCCGCGGCGCCCACGAGTTTGTCGGCCGCCGTGCGGATGTCCTTCTCGTAGCGGTCGCGGGAGGCCTTGGTCTCCTGGCCGCCGGCGAGGAAGCCGCTGGAGGCGGCGGTGTTGGCGTCGGCGAGGGAGCGGTAGATGTCGGCCGCGTCGGAGCTGAGGGGCTGGCTGCGGTTGAGGACGGCGTCGGCGGCGGAGGCGCGGTCGTCGGTCTGCCAGGCGGTGACCGCGCCGAAGGCGACGACGAGGACGGCGAGCACGGCGCCGATGACGCGCAGTCGGCCGGGTTCGGTGGTCGCGGCCGCGCGGAGGCGGTCCGCGCCCTCGACGAAGGCGGTGCGGCGGCGGGCGGTGGGGGTGAGGTGGCCGCCCGGGGTGCCGGTGCGCTGGGGAGGGACGGCCGGCAGGGTGGGCGCGCCGGCGGCGCGGTCCGGGTGTGCCGGGCCCGGTGGTGCCGTGCCGTTCGTCGGCGGCTGCGTCACTGCTGACCTCCCCCATGGTCATCCGTCGCGGCAAGTATCGCTGCCGGGACCGGCATCCGCACCGGGCTTCACTGGATCTTGTGCGGATCGCAGCGCGGTTCCCCCGTGGATTCGGTGGGGCCCCCGTCACGAATACGCCGGGGGAAGCCGTTCGGTTCCACCGGCGGACCCGCGCCGACGTCCGGCCCGGCCTCCTCCGGCCGCCGGCGCGCGCGGTGTCAGGGGGTCGCGTAGGCCGCGCTCGCCCTGGCCCGTGCCGGGTCCGGCGCGCCCATGTCGTCCAGGCCCAGGAGGATCGCGCCCAGGACCGGGGGTTCGGCCACGACCCTGGGGGTGGCCTTCGGGGCCCGCGCGGCGAGACGGGCCGTGATGCCGTCGTCCAGCAGGGGGTGACGGGCGGCCAGGATGCTGCCGCCCAGCAGGACCGGCGTCTCCTCGTCCAGCAGATCGAGGCGGGTCAGGGCCACCGCGGCCATCGTCACCACCTCGTCGGCGAGCCGGTCCACCAGGCCGCGGGCCACCTCGTCGCCCTCCGCCGCCGTGCCGAACAGCACCGGCGTCAGCTCGTGGCGGCGGGCGCCGGGGATGCGGTTCAGGTGCAGGGCCTCCACGAGGGCGTACACGGACGGCAGGGAGAAGTGGGCGGGGAGCGTCTCGGCCAGGCGCGTCCGCCCGCCCCTGCCGTCCTCCGCCCGCGAGGCGTGCCACAGCGCTTCCTCGGTGAGGCCCCAGCCTCCGCCCCAGTCGCCGGAGATGCGGCCCAGCGCCGGGAAACGGGCCGTGCGGCCGTCGGGGCGCATGCCGACGCAGTTGATGCCGGCGCCGCAGACGACCGCCACGCCGCGGGGCTCGGGGATGCCGGCGCGGAGTATGGCGAACGTGTCGTTGCGGACCGTCACCGTCTCCGCCCACGCGCGTGCCCGCAGGGCCGCGGTGAGTTCCTCCTCCTCGGCCGGGAAGTCCGCGTTCGCCAGGCAGGCCGACAGGTGGTCGACGCGTGCGGCTCCGGCCGCGGCCAGGGCGCGGGTGACGGGGGCGGCGAGCGCGTCCACCGCCTTCTCCACGCCGACCGCCGGCGGACGGAAGCCGCCTCCGCGCGCCGTGGCCAGGACCGTGCCGTCGCCCCGCACGACCGCCACGTCGGTCTTGCTGTTGCCCGCGTCGACCGCCAGGAGCGTCACGCCCACGCCAGGTGCTCCCGGTTGTGGGCGATCAGCCGGTCCGTCAGGGTCTGCGCGTACGTGTACTGGCCGATCAGCGGGTGGGCCAGCAGCGCGCGGAAGACGCGGTCCCGGCCGCCGCGCAGCGCCGCCTCCAGGGCCAGGTCCTCGTAGGCGGTGACGCTCGCCATCAGACCCGCGTACAGGGGGTCCACGCGGCCGACGGGGAGCGGGGCCGCTCCCGTGCGGCCCACCGCCGCCTGCACCTCGATCACCGCGTCGTCCGGGAGGAAGGGCAGCGTGCCCCGGTTGTACGTGTTGACCACCTGGTACGGGGGTCCGCCGCCGCCCAGCAGCGCGGCCGCCAGGTCCACCGCCGCCTCCGAGTAGTGGGCGCCGCCCCGCCGGGCGAGCAGCGCGGGCTTCTCGTCCAGCGCCGGGTCCGCGTACAGCGTCAGCAACTCCCGTTCCATGGCGGCCACTTCGGACGCCCTCGACGGCTTGGTGCGCTGTTCCTCCACCACCTCGTCGTGCGCGTAGTAGTAGCGCAGGTAGTACGAGGGGACCGTGCCCAGGCGGTCCAGGAGCGCGCGCGGCAGGTGCAGGTCCCGCGCGATCGCGTCGCCGTGTCCCGCCAGGAGCTCCGGCAGGACGTTCTCGCCCTCCGGGCCGCCCAGGCGGACGCCCGTCTCCCAGGTGAGGTGGTTCAGGCCCACGTGGTCGAGGTGGACGTCGGCGGGGTCGGTGCCCAGGAGCGCGGCGAACCTGCGCTGGAAGCCGATCGCCACGTTGCACAGGCCGACCGCCCGGTGGCCGGCCCGCAGGAGGGCGCGGGTGACGATGCCGACCGGGTTGGTGAAGTCGATGATCCAGGCGTCCGGGTTGCGGCGGCGGACCCGCTTGGCGATGTCCAGGACCACCGGGACCGTGCGCAGCGCCTTCGCCAGGCCGCCCGCGCCCGTCGTCTCCTGGCCCACGCAGCCGCATTCCAGGGGCCAGGTCTCGTCCTGCCGGCGGGCCGTCTGGCCGCCCACGCGCAGCTGGAGCAGCACCGCGTCCGCGCCGTCGACCGCCGCGTCGAGGTCGGAGGTGGTGGTGACCTCGGCCGGGTGGTCCTGGCGGGCCAGGATGCGGCGGGCGAAGGCTCCGATCAGGTTCAGGCGGTCCGTCGCCGGGTCGGTCAGGACCAGTTCCTCGACGGGCAGCGTGTCCCTCAGGCGGGCGAAGCCGTCGACGAGTTCGGGGGTGTAGGTCGAGCCTGCGCCGACCACGGTGAGTTTCATGTCGCTGGCCCTTCACTCGGGTGAGCGTGACGCCCTCGACGAACGCCTTCTGGCGAAGAGGAACACGAGGATCACGGGGGTCATGACCGGCACGGTCGCGGCCATGGTCAGTCGGTGTGGCGGGCGCCCTTGGACGACTCCGGGCCGTAGGGGAGCGTCCAGGCGCCGGGACGCTCGCAGGCGTGGATCTGCGGGCCGTCAGCGGGAGGTGTCGAAGACCTCGTCGCGGGTGGCGGCCAGCGCGCTCTCCAGCGCCCCGCGCAGCACGGGGTCCGCGGCGACGCCGCCGACGACGAGCCGGGGCCGGGAGGCGGCCAGCTCCTCCAGTTCGGCCCGGATCAGATCGCGCAGCGTCTCGCCGCCGGCGGTGAGGCAGGCACCGCCGAGGACGACGAGTTCGGGGTCGAGGACGGAGACGAGGGAGGCGAGACCGGTGGCGAGCCTCGTCGCGTACGTCCGCAGCAGTTGCCGGTGCCGCTCGTCGTCCCGTCCGGCGGCCCGCTCGACGAGGGCGGCGGCGACCTCGGCGTGCGAACCCCTGGGGATGTCCTCGATGCCGAGCTCGCGGGCCAGCGCCGGGACGGCCTGCGAGCCGGCGAGTTCCTGGTAGCCGCCGCTGTTGGCCCGCGTGACCTGGCGGACCAGGGGCGCGCCGGGGACGGGCAGGAAACCGACCTCGCCGGCGCCGCCGGTCCAGCCGCGGTGCAGCCGGCCGCCGAGGACGAGGGCGGCGCCGAGGCCTTCCTGGTTCCACAGCAGGACGAAGTCCGCGTGACCGCGTGCCGCGCCGAGGCGCTGCTCGGCGACGGCGGCGAGGTTCACGTCGTTCTCGTACTCCACCGGCATCGGCAGCGCGGCGGCGAGTTCGCCGAGGAGCGTGGGGGAGTGCCAGCCCGGCAGGTGCGAGGCGTAGCGCAGCCGGCCGGTGCTCGGGTCGAAGGCGCCGGGCGTGCCGATGACGAGCCGGTGGATGTCGGCGCGGGTCAGTCCGGCGGCCTTGACGGCGCCGTCGAGGGCGTCGGTGACCTGCCGTACGACGGGTGTGCCGGTGCGCCGGCGGGGGGTGGCCAGCTCGTGGCGGCCGACCGTGCGGCCGGTGATGTCGGCGACGGCGGCGACGATGCGTTCCGGGGTGACGTCGAGGCCGGCGGCGTACGCGGCGGCCGGGTTGACCTCGTACAGCTGGGCGCTGGGGCCGGGGCGGCCCTCGCTCGTGCCGGACGCGAGGACGAGGCCGGCGGACTCCAGGCGGGCCAGGAGCTGGGAGGCGGTCGGCTTGGACAGGCCGGTGAGCTTGCCGATCCGGGTGCGGGAGAGCGGGCCGTGCTCCAGGAGGAGGTCCAGGGCGGCACGGTCGTTCATGGCGCGCAGGACGCGCGGGGTGCCCGGCGTGCCGGCGGTTCCTGCCATGTCCGTCTGTCCACCTGCCTTTCCGCTGCTCAGCTTTCCAGGGTGATCGGCCGTGCGTCCACCGGGGTGCGGGGCGGCGCCCGGTGCTCGTCAAGGGATCGCTCTGTTAGGAAACTTTCCTGTTGGTGGGAGGAACGTAGGCCCGCCGTGAACGGGCCGTCAAGGGGGAAGGGGCGCGCACGCGTGAGGGGCGGCTCCCGGGAGAGATCCGGGAGCCGCCCCTCGGGCGCGCGTCGGCTACTTCGTCGTGCTCGGCGGAGTCAGCGGGGACGCCGCCACCGACTGCGGCGACACCGTGCTGGCGTAGGCCGACGGGGCCGCCATCCCGGCCGTCGGGTCGACCGCGGCCGCGTCCTCGACCGCGGTGGGCCCGCCCACGATCCGGATGCCGGCCGCGTCGAACGCCCGCTTGATGCGCCAGCGCAGCTCCCGCTCCACCGTCAGGGACTTGCCCGGCATGGTCTTCGCGGAGACCCGGACCACCATCGAGTCCAGCAGCACGCTGTCCAGGCCGAGCACCTCGACCGGGCCCCACAGCAGCTCGTTCCAGGGCTCCTCCTTGGCCAGCGTCCCGCCGACCTCGGTGAGCGTGGCCGTCACCTTGTCCAGGTCCTCGTCGGAGCGGACCGTCACGTCGACGCCGGCCGTCGCCCAGCCCTGCGACAGGTTGCCGATCCGCTTCACCTCGCCGTTGCGGACGTACCAGATCTCGCCGTTGTCGCCGCGCAGCTTCGTCACGCGCAGGCCCACCTCGATGACCTCGCCGGAGGCCACGCCCGCGTCGATCGAGTCGCCCACCCCGTACTGGTCCTCCAGGATCATGAAGACGCCGGAGAGGAAGTCCGTGACCAGGTTCCGGGCGCCGAAACCGATCGCCACGCCCGCGACACCCGCCGACGCCAGCAGGGGCGCGAGGTTGATCTGGAACGTGCCCAGCACCATCAGCGCGGCCGTACCCATGATCACGAAGCTGGCGACCGAGCGCAGCACCGAACCGATGGCCTGCGAGCGCTGCCGGCGCCGCTCGGCGTTCACCAGCAGACCGCCGAGCGCCGTGCCGTCCACCGCCTGCACCGTGCGGTTCATGCGGTCTATCAGCTTGGTGATCGCGCGCCGCACCATCACGCGCAGCACCGCCGCGATCGCCATGATCAGCACCACCCGCAGGCCGATCGCCAGCCACGTCGACCAGTTCTGCTCGACCCAGCTCGCGGCGTTCGTCGCGCTCTCCTGGGCGTCCTGGAACGAGGGCACCGCCGGTGTCGAGCTCTCGGACGGGGACGGGGACGGCGACGGCGAAGAACCGGCGGCCGACAGGACGGCGGACAGGGACACGGCGGGTACCTCCAGGTGCGGTCTGCCTCCGGCGCGGGGGGGGCCACGGTGGTCCAGGTCACGGAAAGGTCACCGAGAGGGCAGGTTCACCACACTAACGGGGCATCGTGTGCGAATCCCCGTCATGTTCCGGGGACGGTCCGTGCCCATCCGCGGGATGAACAGGCGGGATGAAAACCACGTGAACCTGGGGATGCATCAGGTGTGGTCGAAAACACTCCCAGCCCGTTACCGGGACATGGTGGCGCTTCCACCAGGCATGAGGGGAGACTGACTACGAAATCGTCCCGGCGCGAGCCACGCGCCGCCGGCGTACAAGGAGGCATCCGTGCCGCATGTCCTGGTCCTCAACGCGTCGTACGAGCCGCTCGGCGTCGTACCGCTCCGCCGCGCGCTCGTCCTCGTCCTGGAGAACAAGGCCGTATGCCTTGAAGAGTCCGGCGCCTACCTGCACAGCGCGACCGTCACAGTCCCCGCACCCAGCGTGGTCCGGCTCAAGCGATTCGTCCGGGTTCCCTACCGGGGGCCCGTTCCTCTGACCCGTCGGGCGCTGTTCGCCCGCGACGGGGGCCGGTGCATGTACTGCGGTGGCGTCGCAACCAGCGTCGACCACGTCATCCCGCGCAGCCGCGGGGGCAAACACGTCTGGGACAACGTGGTGGCGTCCTGCCGCCGCTGCAACCACGTGAAGGCCGACCGGCACCTCTTCGAGCTGGGCTGGCGGCTGCGCCACAAACCCGCCCCGCCCACGGGCCTGGCCTGGCGCATCATCGGAACGGGCCACAGGGACCCGCGCTGGCTGCCGTACTTGCAGCCGTTCGGCGCGGACGACGCCCTGGCCCGGATCGACGGCATTTCCGCCTGACGACGATCCGGGCCTTCGTACTGCCGCGGCGTGCCCGACGCCCGCCGCGGCCCCGGGGGTCCCCCGTGCCCCCGGGGCCGCGCCGTCACGCCCTCACGCGTGGCGCAGCTCCGCCGGCCGCACCGACCTGCGCAGCAGGGGCAGCGCGGTCGCCGCGGCCAGCAGACAGGCGGCGTACACCGCGACCGGGACCAGCAGCGCGGCCCACGGCATCGACCAGCCGCCGCCGTCGGCGAGCGTGGCGTAGCCGGTGCCGATCGCCATGCCTCCGGCGCCCGCCACCAGCACCGCCGGAGCCAGCGGCAACGCCGTCTCCAGCAGCAGTGCCCGGCCCAGCACCGCGCGCGGCACCCCGGCCGCGGCCTGCGCGGCCAGGCCCCGGCGGCGGGTGGCCAGCGACTCGGCGGTGCCGACGGCGAGACCGGACAGCGTGATCGCGAGGGCGACGACGATCGCCGCGGCCGTCAGATCGATGCCGGTGGTGTAGAAGGACCGGCTCTCCGCCAGGTGCTTGTCCGAGTGCAGCACCTCCAGCAGCACCTGCCGGACGCCGGCGAAACCGGTTCCGACGATCGTCACCAGCAGCACCGCCGCGTGCGTGCGGGCCGGCGCCCAGGGGTCGTCGCGCAGCCGCTCCGCCGCGATCAGCACCGCCGGATCGCCCGTCCGCCGGGCCAGCACCCCGCCGGTCAGCCGGGCCGTCGCGCCCACCAGCCACAGCGCGAGGGCCCCCGTCAGGACGATCACGGGGACCACCAGCACCGGCGCCGAGCCGGGCCCGGGCTCCCGCGGACCGCTGTGCGTCACGGCGTAGGCGAGGGCCGACAGGGCCAGGAACATCAGCACCGCCCACAGGAACGCCCGTCCCGGACGCCGCGACCGCTGCCGCAGCACCCGGCCCAGCGGCGAGGCGACCACCCGGCGCAGCGCCAGGACGCTCACCAGCGCGCCGAGCACCGGCACCGCCACCAGCACCGCCGCGAATCCCGCCCACGCGGTGCCGGGCGCCTCGTCCCACAGGCGCAGCAGGAGCACCGCGCAGAACACCGTCGCGAGGGCCGAGCCCGCCAGGCAGGTCAGTCCCGCCTCGGCGGCGGCGATCCGCCGCACCTGCCAGGGCGTGGCCCCCGCCAGCCGCAGCCCGGCCAGCCGCCGGTCCCGGTGGACGGCCCCGATCCGGGCGCACTGGCCGAGGAAACCGAGCACCGGCACCAGCAGGAGCAGCAGCGCCGCGACCACGCCCCGCCGCTCGCCCGGCCGGTCCAGCAGACCGCTCGCGAAGGGGACCGGGTGATACCCGCGCAGCGAGGCGACCGCCACGGCCGCCAGCGCGAACCCCGTCGCGAGCAGCGCGCCCACCCCCGTGAGCGTGATGCGCCACCACTCGCGCCGGTCGGAGCCCAGCACCAGCTGCCAGGCCAGCCGCAGGTCCGCCGTCACCGGGTCACCCCCGTCGCCGCCGCGCCCTCGGCCACGACCGTGCCGTCCATGAGCGACACCTCACGGTCCGCGTACGCCGCCACCTGCGCGTCGTGCGTGATCAGCAGCACCGCCGTGCCCGCCTCCCGGGCCGTGCGCACCAGCGCCGTCATCACCTGCTCGCCCGCCAGCGAGTCCAGGGCGCCCGTCGGCTCGTCCGCGAACACCACCCTCGGGCCGGTCACCAGGGCCCGCGCCAGCGCCGCACGCTGCGCCTGACCGCCGCTCATCTCGCCCGGCCGCAGGTCCCCCTGCCCGCGCACCCCGAACCGCTCCAGCCACTCACCGGCCCGCTCCCGCGCCCGCGCCCGGGAGGTGCCGGCCAGCATCAGCGGCAGGGCCACGTTGTCGAGGGCGGTCAGCTCGGGGATGAGCTGCCCGAACTGGAAGACCACCCCGAACTCGGTGCGGCGCAGCTCGCTCAGCCGCTTCTCCGGCAGCGTGTCGAGGCGCTGCCCGTCGTACGTCACCGAGCCGCCGTCCGGGCGGACGATGCCGGCGAGGCAGTGCAGCAGCGTCGACTTCCCGCTGCCGCTGGCGCCGGTGACGGCGAGGACCTCGCCCGCCCGCAGGTCGGCCGAGGCGCCGCGCAGGGCCTGCGTCCTGCCGTGCGTCTTGACCAGGTCCCGGGCCGCGAGGAGCGGCTCCCTGGTGTCCACGTCGTTCATGCTGCGTCGACCTCCGCGGTCAGGGTGGACAGCCGGGCCGCCGTGGTGTTCATCCAGCGGAGGTCGGCGTCGAGGTGGTTGAGGGCGTAGTCCGCCGAGAGCACGGTCGCCAGGTCGGCGCCGCCCGCGGTCTTGACCGCCGTGAGCTCGCGCATCCGCGCCATGTGGGCGGCGCGCTGGGCCCGCAGGTAGGCGGCGGGGTCGCCGCCGCCGAGGATCGCGACGACGACCTTGGCGAAGATCTCGTTCGTCACGAAGGGCGCGGGCGGCGCGATCTCGGCGGCCCAGCGGGCGAGTTCGCGGGCGCCGTCGGGCGTCGGCCGGTACACCGTCCGCTCCGGGCCGCCGTCGGAGTCGGTGCCGTCGACCTCGGCGAGGCCGTCCCGGACCAGGCGTTGCAGGGTCGTGTAGACCTGCCCGTAGGCCAGCGGGCGGGCCTGCGGAAAGCGTTCGTCGTGCCGTCGCTTCAGGTCGTAGCCATGGCTCGGCCCCGAGGCGAGCAGCCCCAGCAGGATGTGGCGGGTGCTCATGAAGATCAGTATGTACTGAGTACATGTACTGAGTGAATAGTCGGCGGCGAGAAAGTCGGCGAGAAAGTCCCGCGATGGCTCCCCGGGGTGTGGGCCTCAGTCGGCCGCGGGCTGCTCGGCGACGGCGTACGCCTCCACCGACCACAGCGAGTACCCGTACTCGGTGGCTCGCCTGTCGCCCTGCACGCGTACGTACCGCACGTCCCGCTCGTCCATCCGGACCGACTCCCGGCCGCCGCGGCCGTCCCGCACGGTCGCCGCCGTGCGCCAGCGGCGGCCGTCGGCGGACACCTGGACGCGGTACGCGGCGGCGTACGCGTCCTGCCAGTGCAGCACCACCCGGCCGAGCCGCACCGGGCGGGGCAGCTCCAGCTGCCACCAGGCACCGTCCTCCACCGGCGACGACCAACGCGTCCCGAAATCGCCGTCGTTCGCCGCCGACGCCGGGAAGTCCGGCGTCTCGTCGCCCGACGAACGCGCCGTGCCGGTGCGCGCCAGGTCCGGCCCCCCGGTGCGCGGGAACGCCCGCACGGTGAGCGTGCGGGTCACCCCGCCGAACCCGATCCGGACGTCGTACGACCGGGCCGGTGTCCCCGCCGCCACACTCACCTCGACCGGGACGTCCACGGTCGTGCCGCGCGGCAGCGTCAACGGGTCCTCGGGAAGCCGCACCCGGACGCCCTCGGGCGCCTCGGCGGTGAGCCTGCCGCGCACGTCGGCCGGACGCAGCGACCTCAGACGCGCCGTCAGCCGCTCCCCGCCGCCGATCTCCACGTCCGCCCGCTCCCGCGTCAGCTCCAGCGCCGCGTCCGGGGAGTCGTCGAACCACGGGACCACGTGCCGCACGCCGCCGGGGCCGGTGCCGGTCACCCGGACCGCGTCGGCGCGCAGCCCCGCCGACGCCTCGGTGGCGCCCGCCCCGTCCAGCCGGCCCACCCGGCGCCAGCCCTCGCCCGGCACATGGATCTCGACGTCGCCCTCGGTGCCCGGCTCGGCCAGCACCGTCACCGCCGACAGGGACCGGGCCTGCGGGAAACGGACCGTGTGCGCGTCCGCCGCGTCGCCCGCCGTCGTCACCGGCTCGCGGTCGATGCCCGTCCACGTCCGGTACGCCTTCTGCGCGCGGGCGAGGAACGGGTCCAGCACGCCCTTGCCGACCGTCACCCGGGCCGAGCCCAGCCGCTCCCGCAGCTCCCCGAGCCTCCGGTACGCCGTCCAGGCCGCCGCCGCGTCCCCGGAGCGCTGCGCCCGCAGCATGTCCAGCGCCGTCGTGCCGGCCTCGCCGTACCGGGCCAACTGCTCGGCCCACGGCGCGACCTCCCGGCCCAGGGCCGTGCCGGAGAGCCGCTCGGGTAGGTCCCGCAGCACGCCGAAGGTATCCCGCAGACGGCGCTCCTCGGGGGTGCCCGCGCGGTCCGCCGCCTGTGCGCGCGCCTGCCAGTACGCCGCCATCAGCGGACGCAGATACGCCGACTCGTCCGCGCCCAGCACCGACGACGCGTCGTTCCCGGCCAGCGCCGCCAGGGCCTCCTCGCGGCGGTCGTCGCCCGCCGACAGGTCGTCGATCGCCGCCCGCCAGGACTCCTGCGGCCGGTAGGCGCGCGGGTTCCAGGCGTAGTCGGCGGCCGTGAACAGCGGGATGCGGGACGCCTCCGGCTGCTCCATCGCATTGGCCAGCACGGCGGCCGAACCGGTCGCGACAGCGGGCTCGCGGCCCTGGTAGGGGCCCAGGAACACCCGGCCGGGCGCGTAGTCGTTGACCGGGTAGTTGTCCATCGTGACCAGCGGATGCCGGCCGAACACCCGCCGCGCCTCGGCCAGTTCGCGACCCGTGATGGTCCGCGGCACCACGCCCACGCCGGTCCACGCCACCTCGACGCCCGCCGCCAGCTCCCCGGCCAGCGCGTTCCGGTACGGCGTCGCGCCGTCCTCGTAGTACTCCGTCGGCATCAAGGACAGGGCCGCCGCCTCCGGGTGACGGTCCGCCAGGTGCCGGGCGACCGCGTTCGCCACCCGCGCCTGCGCCCGCGCCGCCGCCCGCGGCCCCGACCCGAACGTCCCGGCGTCCGCGTCACAGTGCCACTCGCTGTAGCTGACGTCCTGGAACTGCAGCTGGAAGGCGCGGAAGCCCAGCGCCCACATCGCGTCCAGCTTGCGCGTCAGCGCCCGCACGTCCTCGTCCGACGCGAAGCACATCGCCTGCCCCGGCGCCACCGCCCAGCCCAGCGTCACGTGATTGCTGCGGGCCCGCTCGGCCAGTTCCCGGAACTCCGCGCGCCGCTGTGTCGGGTACGGCTCACGCCAGCGCGCCTGCCGGTGCGGGTCGTCGCCGGGGGCGTACAGATACCGGTTCTGCTTCGTGCGGCCCATGAAGTCCAGCTGCGCCAGGCGCTGCGCGTGCGTCCACGGGGTGCCGTAGAAGCCCTCCGTGATGCCGCGCACGGCGGTGCCCGGCCAGTCGCGCACCTCGACGGCCGAGATCGTGCCGTCCTCGCGCACCAGCTGACGCAGCGTCTGCACGGCGTGGAACAACCCGTCAGGACCGGCCCCCGACAGCATGACGCCGCCGCTGCCGACGGTCAGCCGGTAGCCCCCGGACGGCAGCTCGTGCCGCGCGTCCCCGCGGGACCTCTCCCGGCCCGCCCGCACCACCAGCGCGCCCGCGGGCAGCGGCTCGCCCGCGGCGACGGCCGTGATCCGGCGCGCGCCCGCCTCCCGCAGCAGCGCCCGCAGCGCCTCGACGGCGTACGGGTCCGCCGTCCCGTCCGCGACCAGCGCGACCTCCTCGGTGACCGCGACCGGCGCGCCGTTCGCCCGCAGCGACTGGGGACGCGGCCACACCGCGACATCCGGCCCGGCCGAGTCAGGAGAGGACGTGGCCGTACCGGGCGCCGGCGGCGCCGCGACGGCGGCGGGCGTCGCACCTAGAGCGCCCGCGACGACGGCGAACGCGAGGGCGGCGGCCCTCTTCCTGCGTCCGAACTGCACGGGCCCCCTCCTGGTCGCTCTACGTTGCCCGACGTGCGTGTCCGCGTCACCTCGACGTACGTGTCCGCGTCACAGAGAGCACTCACAGGGACACAGAGCACCGAGCCCACCATCCGCGCGGTGAAGGTGTCAACGACAGTGGCCGTTGTGGGTTGTTTGCCCCGGCCTGCGAGGTGGGCAAGGCTGAAGGATGTGACCAGGAACACGATGTCCGTCTCAACGTGCCTGCCTTCGCGCGCACTGGGTAGGGCTGCATCGACCCCGCACACGCGCCGTGCCCCACAAGGAGGCCCCCGTGGCTGTACCGGTACACGTTCCGATTCCCGCCCCGTCCAAACCCGTGGCGGAGTCGTCCGCCGAACCCGACACCGCACGCCTGTGCGTGTTCAGCGCGGAGGGAACCTGCGCCGAGGCCCCGCTGACCAGCGAGCCGCCGCTGCCCGACGCCGAACCCCTCACCAGTGAGCCGCCCCTGGCCGACGTCGCCCCGCTGGCCAGCGAACCCGACACCTACCCGGCGGCGTCGTACCCGGACTACCCGGGCCACGACTACCAGGACTTCCCCGACACCCCGGACCTCTTCCGCCCGGAGCCCTAGATGACCGCGCCCCAGCCGGCCGAGCCCCCCGCCGAGGAACTGTCCCGGCTCGCCGACCTGCACGGCGTCGCCACCTCCTACAGCCCCTCCCCGGACCGTACGGTCACCGCCTCGGCCACCGCGCTCACGGCCGCGCTCGGCGCCCTCGGCGTCGACGCGAGCGGCCCCGCGGCCGTGCGCGCCGCGCTCGCCGACCGGGAACGGGAACTGCGCGGACGGCTGCTGCCGCCGACCGTGGTGTGCTGGGGCACCGCGGCACCGGCCGCCCTGGCCGCGCTGCCCGACGGCACCCGGCTGCGCATCGAGACCGAACAGGGCGAGACCCGCGCCGCCGCCGACCACCTCCCGCCCGGCGTCCACCGGCTGACCGCCACCGCCCCCGACGGGCGCACCGCCACCGCCCACCTGATCGCCGCCCCGCCCCGGCTGCCCACGCCCCGGGGCCGCTGCTACGGGCTCCTCGTCCAGCTGTACTCCCTGCTGTCCCGCCGCTCCTGGGGCATGGGCGACCTCGGTGACCTCGGCGAGCTGACCGCCTGGGCCGGACGCGTCGTCGGCGCCGGATTCGTGCAGGTCAACCCGCTGCACGCGGCCGTGCCCGGTGCCCCCACCGACCCCTCCCCGTACCGCCCCTCCTCCCGGCGCTTCCCCGACCCGGTGCACCTGCGCGTCGAGGACGTCCCCGAGTTCGCCCACGTCGCCGACCCCGACCGGGTGCGCGGCCTGCTGGAACGCGCCGCCCGGCTGCGCGAGGCCGTCCTCGGCAAGGGCGCCCTCATCGACCGCGACGCCGTGTGGGAGCTGAAGCGGGAGGCGCTGGAACTGATCCGCGACGTGCCCCTCGGCCCCGGCCGGCGCGCCGCCTACTGCGACTTCCTCGCCGAGGAGGGCCAGGCCCTGGAGGACCACGCCACCTGGTACGCCCTCGCCGAGGTGCACGGACCCGACTGGCACCGCTGGCCCGCCGGACTGCGCGACCCCCGCTCCGCCGACACCGCGCGCGCCCGCGCCGAGCTGATGGACCGCGTCGACTTCCACTCCCGGCTCGCCTGGCTCACCGACGCCCAGCTCACCGCCGCGCAGCGCACCGCCCGTGAGGCCGGCATGCCGGTCGGGATCGTGCACGACCTCGCCGTCGGCGTGCACCCCGGCGGCGCCGACGCCTGGGCCCAGCAGGACCACTTCGCGGCCGGCATGTCCGTCGGCGCGCCCCCGGACGCCTTCAACGCCCGCGGCCAGGACTGGGGTCTGCCGCCCTGGCGCCCGGACCGGCTCGCCGCATCCGGTTACGAGCCCTTCCGCCGCCTGCTGCGCGCCCTGTTCCGGTACGCCGGCGCGCTGCGCATCGACCACGTCATGGGCCTGTTCCGGCTCTGGTGGGTGCCGCACGATCGGCCCCCCACCGAGGGCACCTACGTCCACTACGACGCCGAGGCCATGCTCGCCGTCCTCGTCCTGGAGGCCTCCCGCGCCGGAGCCGTCGTCGTCGGCGAGGACCTCGGCACCGTTGAACCCGGGGTGCGCGAGGCGCTGCGCGAGCGCGGGGTGCTCGGCACGTCGGTGCTGTGGTTCGAGCGGGACTGGGACGGCGACCGCCGCCCCCTGCCGCCCGACCGCTGGCGCGCCGACTGCCTCGCCACCGCCACCACGCACGACCTGCCGCCCACCGCCGCCCGCCTCACCGGCGAGCACGTCGAACTCCGCGACCGGCTCGGCCTGCTCACCCGCCCCTTCGAGGAGGAACGCGCCGAGGCGGCGGCCGACATCGGCGAGTGGCTCGACCGGCTCGCCGAACTCGGGCTGCTGCGCGGCACGGGCGTCGGGCACGGCACCACCCGGGAGGAGATCGAGATCCAGGCCGTCCACCGGTTCCTGCTGCGCACCCCGGCCCGCATGGTCGGCGTCTGGCTCCCGGACGGCGTGGGCGACCGCCGCCCGCAGAACCTGCCCGGCACGTGGGACCAGTACCCGAACTGGCGCCTGCCCATAGCCGACTCCGAGGGGCGGCCGGTGACGCTGGAGGAACTCGCGGCATCGCCCCGCCTGCACGCGCTGACGGACGTGCTGCGGGAAGGGGCGTCCGCGGACGGGCCGGACCGCTCCCGGTGAGGCCTGCCGTCCCGGCGGCCCGGGCCCGGCTGCCCGCCGGGCCGCGACGGGACGGGGCCGCGACGGGGCGGAGCCGCGACGGGGCGGGTCCGCGGGCCGCGGGCGGCGACGGGGCGGGTCGGCGGGTCGGCGGTCCGCGGGCGGCGACGGGGCGGGTCGGCGGTCCGCGGGCCGCGACGGGGCAGGTCGGGGGCCCGGAAACCGGCTGGGGAACCGCTCGCAAAACCCCGGGCCGGCCTCGTACGGCACCCCGGGCGCGCGCCCCGTTCGGGCGTTCGCTACTTTTGCACCGTGGACAAGAAGAACGCCCTGCGCGCCGGCGCCCTGGCAGCCGGTACGGCGCTGATGATGCTGCTCATGTCGTCCCCCGCGCTCGCTGTCACGCGCGACGACGGTGACGACCCCGGGCCGGGCCTGAGCGTCATCGAGACGCTGGGCTGGTTCGTCGTCGCCCCCATCGCGCTGTTCCTGGTCATCACGGCCGCCGTGATGGTCCTGGACCGGTCGACCATCCGCCACACCAAGCCGAAGGCCAAGGCCCAGGCCTGACACCGCCCGGTCCCGGCACCCGCCCGGGGCCCGGCCCGGACCGCGCCGCGGCCCGGCACACCCGCCCGAGGGCGCCGTCCTCGCCGCCGTACGCACGCCTGCGCGCCATCGCGCCGGGAACGCGCCGTACGACGACGAGGGCGGCGCCTTTGCCGTGCGCGCGCCCGGGACGGCGGTCGCGTGGGGTGCGCCCGGGGCGGCGGTCGCGTGGGGTGACGCGGAGCCGCCGCTGCCTCAGTGATCGGCGCCCGGCGTACCCGTCAGCAACGCCCGCAGCAGGTCGGCCAGTTGACCGGCCTGTTCGTCGTCGAGGGTGGCCAGCGCGGCCGTCTGCGCGGCGAGACCGGCGCCGACCGCCTGGTCGATGAGGCCGAGGCCCTTCTCGGTGAGCGTCACCTGGAGGCCGCGGCGGTCGTGCGGGTCGGGGGAGCGGCGCAGCAGCCCCGCGCGCTCCAGCTTGTCGAGGCGGCCCGTCATCCCGCCGGTGGTGAGCATGAGCGTCGCCGAGAGCTGCCGCGGCGAGAGCGTGTACGGCTCGCCGGAGCGGCGCAGCGTCGCCAGGACGTCGAACTCGCCGCGCGAGATCCCGAAGGGGGCGTACGCCTTCTCCATGCGGTCGCCCATCGCGCGGGAGAGGCGGAAGATCCGCCCGAACACCTCCATCGCGCGGGTGTCGAGATCGGGCCGCACCGCCGCCCACTGGCCGACGATCGCGTCGACGGGGTCCTGGCGCCGGTCCTCGCGCCGCTCGGGACGTGCACTCATGTGCCGAGTATCGGCCGCGGCAATGGTCGCACGCAAGAAAGCGGCTTGACGGTAAGTAGCTTAGAGCTAAGCTACTTACTGCTGACCCTCTTGCTCTACTCCTCCTGACCCTACTGACCACCGCCTGCTCCCGGCCCGCTCCCGGGCCTGGGCCTGCTCCCGGCCTGCTCCGCGGCAGCCTCCGCGGCCTTCCTCGAAGGGTGCGTCCCATGGCCACCACCAGCCGCCCCGCCCTCATAGCCCTCACTGCCCTCGCCCCGGTCTCCTGGGGCACCACCTACGCGGTCACCACCGAGTTCCTCCCCGCCGACCGCCCCCTGTTCACCGGGCTCCTGCGCGCCCTGCCCGCCGGTCTGCTGCTGCTCGCGCTCGCACGGGTGCTGCCGCGCGGCGCCTGGTGGTGGAAGGCCGCGGTGCTCGGCGCGCTGAACATCGGCGCGTTCTTCCCGCTGCTGTTCCTGTCGGCGTACCGGCTGCCCGGCGGCATGGCCGCGGTCGTCGGCTCGATCGGGCCGCTGTTCGTCGCGGGGCTGGGCGCGCTGCTGCTGGGGGAGCGGCCGACGGTACGGACGCTGCTCACGGGTGTCGCCGCCGCGTTCGGTGTCAGCCTGGTCGTGCTGAAGGCGGCCGGCGCGCTGGACGCGGTCGGCGTGCTCGCGGCCCTCGCCTCCACGGCGTCCATGTCCACCGGCACGGTCCTCACCAAGCGCTGGGGCCGTCCCGACGGCGTGGGCCCACTGGCCCTGACCGGCTGGCAGTTGACCGCGGGCGGCCTCCTGATCGCCCCGCTGGCCCTCCTCGTCGAGGGCGCGCCGCCCGAGCTCGACGGCGGGGCGGTCGGCGGCTACCTGTACCTGGCGCTGGCCAACACGGCGGTGGCGTACTGGCTCTGGTTCCGCGGCATCGGCCGCCTCACCGCCACCCAGGTCACCTTCCTCGGCCCGCTCTCCCCGCTCACCGCGGCGACCGTGGGCTGGGCGGCCCTGGGGCAGGCGCTGACGCCGGTTCAGCTGGCGGGGATGGCGGTGGCGTTCGGGGCGACGGTGTTCGGTCAGCTGGGGCCGGGTGGGGGACGAGGGCGGACGCTGCCGCCCCCGGGTCGCCGAAGGCCGGAAAACCGTTCACTTCTCCTGAAAAGAACGGTCGAAAAGATTCGATGGACCTCACGGTTCCGGCGCTGCGACGGTAGGTTCCCGGGCTCCCGGGCCAACCGACCAGCGAAAGGACCTCAGTGGCCGCAGCCGCCGACAGCCGGACACGCCCCACCTCCACCCCCGCCCCGGGGGCGACGAACGGCGCCGCCCTCGGGATCCTGCTCGCCGCACTCGCCACGCTCGTCTGGTCCGGCAGCTTCGTCACCTCACGCGCCCTAGCCGACAGCGTCCCGCCGGTCCAGCACGCCTTCTGGCGCTGGGTCGTGGCGCTCGCCGTCGTCGCCCCCTTCGGTGCCCGGCGGGCCTGGCGACGGCGCGCGGTGATCCGCCGTCACCTCGGCTTCGTGCTGCCGGCCTCGCTGCTCGGCGTCACCGCCTACAACACTTTCGTCAACCAGGCGGGCCTCACCACCCCCGCCGCCAACATGGGCATGATCATGGCGGCGTCGCCGGTGCTGATGGCGGTCCATGAACGGGTGGGCGGCGTACGGCTGGGCGCCCGGCGCGTCGCGGGACTGCTCATCGCGTGCGCGGGCGTGGTGCTGCTGGTCGGCGGAGGAGCGACGGCCGTGGGCGCCGGCGACCTGTGGATGATCGCCGCGGCCTGCTGCTTCGGCGGCTACAGCGCGCTGCTGCGGCACAGGCCGGCCGGCCTGGACGGCGTCGCGTTCCTCTTCACGGCCTTTCTGGTGGGAACGGTCCTGCTGCTGCCCGCGCAGGCCCTGAGCCTCGCCGTTCAGGGCGGCTTCACACCGACGCCGGGGACGGTCGGTCCGTTGCTCTACGTCGGCATCGCCTCCTCCGCGGTCGCCTTCTTCGCCTGGAACAAGGCGATCGCCCTGATCGGCCCGACCCGCGCCGGCATCGTCTACTACCTCCAGCCCGTGTGCGTGGCCCTGCTGTCCTGGGCGCTGCTGGCCGAGCCGACCGGCTGGACACAGGCCCTGTGCATGACGCTGATCCTGGGCGGGGTCATGCTCGGCGCGGGGGGCGCGCCGGTGAGGCGGGCGCCCCGCCGATAAGTTGCCGCCATGGCCGAGTGGGACATCCGGAAGCTGCACATCCTGCGGACACTGCGGGAGCGGGGCACGGTGACCGCGACGGCCGAGGCGCTGCGCATGACGCCGTCGGCGGTGTCCCAGCAGCTGACGAACCTGTCCAAGCAGCTCGGGGTGCCCCTGCTGGAGGCGCACGGACGCCGGGTCAGGCTCACGGACGCGGCGCGACTGGTGCTGCGGCACGCCGAGGCGGTGTTCGAGCAACTGGAGCGTGCTGACGCCGAGTTGGCGGCCTACGTGCACGGCGAGGCCGGCGAGGTCCGGGTTGGTGCCTTCTCCACCGCCGTCCCCGCCCTCGTCGTACCGGCGGTGACGGCACTGCGGGCGACGCACCCCGGGATCACCGTGCGGGTGCGGGAGGCCGAGGCACAGGAGGCGTACGAGCTGCTGGCGACCGGGGAGACGGACCTCGCCCTGTCGCTGGCGGCGCAGGCCCCGACCGCGGCGGATGCGCGCTTCACCCGGCTCCCGCTGTTCGCGGACCCCCTCGATGTCGCGCTTCCCCACGACCACCGGCTGGCCGGCGCGGCCGAACTCCGCCTGGCCGACCTCGCCGGCGAACCGTGGATCTTCGGGGGCAGCGGGCCCTGGTCCGACATCACGCGCGGGGCGTGCGAGGCGGCCGGTTTCCGTCCCCACCAGGGACACGCGGCGGCCGGCTGGACGGCGATCCTGGCCATGGTGGAGGCGGGCATGGGCGTCGCGCTGGTCCCGCGCATGGCGGCGGAGCGCCGGGAGGGCGTGGTCATGCGGGAGTTGAGGCGGGACCGCCCCGTCCGGCACGTCGTCGCGGCCGTGCGCAGGGGCGCGGAGGAGGGTACGGCCGCGGCGAGGGTGCTGGCGGCGCTGCGGACGGCCGCGGGGCGGACCGGTGGGTGACAGCGGTGGCGTCCGCCCTGACCGACCTGCCCTGACCGCTCCCGGACCCTAGGCCGACGGCCGCGTGACCACGTTGATGTTGAACGCGTGGGCGCCCAGACCGCCCGCGATGCCCATGAACAGCAGGGCGAAGTGCTCCTGGCCGCGCGCGGTGGTGATGCCGCCGATGTCCAGCTGGGACTCCGGGGGCCAGCCGAGGTCGGTGAGCAGCCGGCCGGCGGTGCGCTTGGCCCCGGGGTCGTCGCCGGACAGGAAGACGGTGCTCGGGCCCGCCAGATCGTTCGGGGCGATCATCACCGTGGAGTCCATCGTGCACAGCGTCTTGACGACGGGGGTCAGCGGGAACGCCTCCTGGATCTGTTCGCCGAGGCTGCTGTTGGGGTGGGAGAGCTCGGTGTAGTCGTCGGAGAGGCCGACGCCCACGTCGATCAGGGGGATGCCGGCCAGGGCCGGGGCCCCGATGGAGTGCAGCAGCTCCACGGACACGGTGCCCGGGGTCGCGTTGACCAGGACCTCCGCCTGGGCCGCCGTTTCGCTCAGGCCCGCGACGGGGAGGCCGAGGTCCGCCCGGTCCTCCGGATGGCGGGAGCCGAGGAGTACGTCGTGCCCCGCGCCCTTCCAGCCGTGGGCCAGTGCTCGGGCGACATTGCCGGTGCCAAGGATTCCTATGCGCATGCCGCGACGCTAACCGCGGGCGGGCGCCCGGCGGATCGGGCCACGGGCCCGCACGGACCGGCACCTGAGACCTAGGCCGGAGGTCGGTGATCGCATCGTTCGCGCCATGCGGCGCGAAAGTGGCGCGTTCAACCGTTGCCGCCCGGGTGCGCGGCGCGCAGCCTGGAGACGCGGGAGCGCTCCCATGGGGTGTTTGTCATAGTCATGCCATAAAGCTGCTCGCGCAGCCCGCCGGCCCCCTCAAGACGACCGCCCTCAAGACGATTGCCCTCATGCGACCGCCCCGCAAGCACACCGCCACGCAAGCGTCCTCGTTCTGTTCTGGAGCCGACATGCCACGACGCCGCTGGATCGGTCCCCTGCTCGCCCTCCTGCTGACCGCCCTCTCCCCACTGCCCGCCGCCGCGACCGAGACCTCCGCCGAGACCGCCACCGCGTCCTCCGCCGCGGCGACCACGCCCCTGCCGTCGCTCACCGCGACCACCACCCAGGTCGCCTCCGGGCTGAAACGACCCACCGCCCTGGTCGCCCCGGACGACGGCACGGACCGGCTGTTCATCACCGAGAAGCCCGGCACCGTACGCGTCTACCACCCGGACACCGGCCTGGCCTCGACCCCGCTGGCCGACATCACCTCGGCCGTGGACGAGTCGGGCAACGAGCGCGGCCTGCTCGGCATCGCGCTGCCGCCCGACTTCGCCGAGAGCCAGGACCTGTACCTGGCGTACACGGCACGGCCCGACGGCGCGGTCACGCTCGCCCGCTACCGGCTGGACGAGTCCCGCCTCGAAGTTCTGCTCTCCCAGGAGCACGCCCAGTACAGCAACCACAACGGCGGCCAGCTCGCCTTCGGCCCCGACGGCAAGCTCTACTGGAGCATCGGCGACGGCGGCGGCTCCGGCGACCCCTTCGACGCCGGGCAGCGTCTCGACACGCTGCTGGGCAAGATCATGCGCATCGACGTCAGCCGCCGCTGCGACCCGCTGCCGTACTGCGTCCCCGCCGACAACCCCTTCGTGGGCAAGGCCGGCGCCCGCGAGGAGATCTGGCTGTACGGGCTGCGCAACCCGTGGCGGTTCTCCTTCGACGCGGCCGACGGCTCGATGTGGATCGGCGACGTGGGCCAGGGGCACTGGGAGGAGGTCGACCACATCGCACCCGGACGGGGCGGGCTGAACCTCGGCTGGTCCTGCTACGAGGGCCTGGAGAAGTTCGAGGGCGGCGACTGCGTGCCCGGTGAGACGTACACGAAGCCGGTCTTCACCTACTCGCCGTACACCGGCGGCTGTTCGGTCATCGGCGGCCACGTCTACCGGGGCCGGCAGTACGCCGACCTGGTCGGCGGCACGTACATCGCCACCGACTACTGCTCGTCCACGGTCTGGGCGCTGCGCCCCGACGGCAACGGCGGTTACGAGCAGGCCGAGATCGGCAGGATGCCCACCCAGGTGACGACGATCGGCACGACCGCCGCCGGGGAGTTCTACGTGGTCAACGACCTGCCGGGCGGACTGCACCGGGTGTCGTTCGCGAAGGAGGAACCCACCTGCCGGGTGGACCGCACCGTGAAGACCTGGGGCACCGGCCAGACGGTCGACCTCACCGTCACCAACACCGGCAGCACCCCGGTGAACGGCTGGACCCTGGAATTCCCGATCGCCTTCGGCCAGACGATCGTCTCCGACTGGAACACGGACCTCACCCAGTTGAGCAACGTGATCACGGCGACCAACGCCTCGCACAACGCGACGATCGCTCCCGGCGCGAGCATCACCCTCGGCTACCTCGCCGAACACACGGGCGACACGTCGCCGCCGCCGCGCTTCATGCTGAACGGGGACGCGTGCGCGGTGGGCCGCTGAGCGGGGGCACGGCGGACCCGTGACCGAGGGAACCGCAGAGGCGCCCGGCGTATTCGCCGCCGGGCGCCCCTTCTCGTGTTCGACTGCCGGTCAGGCCCCCGCGTCGGCCGACTGGGCGTGCAGTGCGCGTTCCACGCCCGAGCGGGATTCCGAGACCAGGCGGCGCAGGGCCGCGTTCGGGTTGGCCGACGTGAGCCAGGCGTCCGTGCGGTCCAGGGTGTCCTCGGAGACCTGGATCGACGGGTAGAGGCCGACCGCGATCTGCTGGGCCATCTCGTAGGAGCGGGAGTCCCAGATGTCCTTGACCACCTCGAAGTACCGCTCCGCGTACGGGGCCAGGAGTTCGCGCTGGTCCGTCTGGACGAAGCCGGCGATGACGGCCTCCTGGACGGCGTTCGGCAGCTTGTCGGACTCGACGACCGACGCCCACGCCTCCGCCTTGGCCTCCGGCGTCGGGCGGGCGGCGCGCGCGCTCGCCGCGTGGCGCTCACCGGCGGCCGTCCTGTCCCGCTCGTACTCGGCGGCGATCTCCGCCTCGTCGAACCGGCCGACCGCCGCGAGCCGCTGCACGAACGCCCCGCGCAGCTCCGTGTCGACGGCCAGGCCCTCGATCGTCTGCGAGCCGTCCAGCAGCGCCTCCAGCAGGTCCAGCTGCTCCGGCGTACGGGCCGTCGCCGCGAACGCGCGGGCCCACGCCAGCTGCTGGTCGCTGCCGGCGTCCGCCGTCCGCAGGTGGGCGAGCGTGGCGTCCGTCCAGCGGGTGAGCAGCGTCTCGCGGGCGGCCGGGTCGGCGTACAGGTCGATCGCCAGCTTCACCTGGCGGTGCAGCGACTGCACGACACCGATGTCGGACTCCTTGCCGATGCCCGACAGGACGAGGGAGAGGTAGTCGCGCGTGGCGAGTTCCGCGTCCCGCGTCATGTCCCAGGCCGACGCCCAGCACAGGGCCCGGGGCAGGGACTCCGTGAAGTCGCCCAGGTGCTCGGTGACGAAGGCCAGCGACTGCTCGTCCAGGCGGACCTTCGCGTACGACAGGTCGTCGTCGTTGAGCAGGACCACGGCCGGGCGGGGCTTGCCCACCAGCTGCGGCACGGACGTCAGTTCGCCGTCCACGTCCAGCTCGACGCGCTCGCCGCGCACCAGCTTGCCGCCCGCGTCGAGGTCGTAGCAGCCGATCGCGATGCGGTGCGGGCGCAGCGTCGGTTCGCCCTTCGCGCCGGCCGGGAGCGCCGGGGCCTCCTGGCGGACGGCGAAGGAGGTGATGAGACCGGCCCCGTCGGTCTCGATCCGCGGGCGCAGGACGTTGATGCCCGCCGTCTCCAGCCACTTCTCCGACCACGTCCTCAGGTCGCGGCCGGAGGTCTCCTCCAGGGCGCCCAGCAGGTCGGACAGGCGCGTGTTGCCGAACGCGTGCCGCTTGAAGTACGCCTGCACGCCCCGGAAGAACTCGTCCTCGCCGACGTAGGCGACGAGCTGCTTCAGCACGGAGGCGCCCTTGGCGTACGTGATGCCGTCGAAGTTGACGAGCACGTCGTCCAGGTCGCGGATGTCCGCCATGATCGGGTGCGTGGACGGCAGCTGGTCCTGGCGGTAGGCCCACGTCTTCATCGAGTTGGCGAACGTGGTCCACGAGTGCGGCCAGCGCGAGCCGGGCGCGGCGGCCTGGCAGGCGATGGAGGTGTAGGTGGCGAACGACTCGTTCAGCCACAGGTCGTTCCACCACTCCATGGTCACGAGGTCGCCGAACCACATGTGGGCCAGCTCGTGCAGGATGGTCTCGGCGCGCGTCTCGTACGCCGCGTCCGTCACCTTCGACCGGAAGACGTACTGGTCGCGGATGGTCACCGCGCCCGCGTTCTCCATCGCGCCCGCGTTGAACTCCGGCACGAACAGCTGGTCGTACTTCTCGAACGGGTACGCGTAGTCGAACTTCTCCTGGAACCAGTCGAAGCCCTGCCGGGTGACCTCGAAGATGGCGTCCGAGTCGAGGTGCTCGGCGAGGGAGGGCCGGCAGTAGATGCCGAGCGGCACGGACTGGCCGTCCTTCTCGTACACGCTGTGCACCGAGTGGTAGGGGCCGACGATCAGTGCCGTGACGTACGTCGACATCCGCGGCGTCGGCGCGAACTCCCAGACGCAGTCGCGCGGTTCGGGCGTCGGCGAGTTGGAGACGACGGTCCAGCCCTCCGGCGCGCGCACGGTGAACCGGAACGTCGCCTTCAGGTCGGGCTGCTCGAAGCTCGCGAACACCCGGCGGGCGTCGGGCACTTCGAACTGGGTGTAGAGGTACGCCTGGTCGTCGACCGGGTCGACGAAGCGGTGCAGGCCCTCGCCGGTGTTGGTGTACGCGCAGTCCGCGACCACGCGCAGCACGTTGCGGCCCCGGAGCAGGCCGGGAAGCGCGATCCGCGAGTCCTTGAAGACGTCGGCGGGGTCGAGGGCGTCGCCGTTCAGGACCACCTCGTGGACGGCCGGGGCGACCAGGTCGATGAAGGACTCGGCCCCGTCCTCCGCGACGTCGAAGCGCACCGTGGTCACGGACCTGTAGGTACCGCCCTCCTGCGCGCCGGAGAGGTCGAGATCGATCTCGTACGAGTCAACGGCGAGCAGCTTCGCCCGCTGCTGCGCCTCTTCGCGAGTCAGGTTTGTGCCAGGCACGCGGTCATCTCCTCGTTATGTGTGGGTTCGGACATCCTTCCATGTACGCGGGCCGACCGGGGTGGCCACATCGGTCGGACCAGGGCCCGGTTCCACCCGTTCCAGGTCGGCTCGGTCCCGCGCCGGCGCATGGCGGGATCGACTCGGCACTGCGGGCGGCACCTGGCCCTCGGAGCGCGAAGAAGGGCGCCCACCGTCAGCCGGTGGGCGCCCCTGCGATGTGTGCGGCGGTTCTACTTCTTGAGCTCGGCCGCCACCAGCTCCGCGATCTGCACCGCGTTCAGGGCCGCGCCCTTGCGGAGGTTGTCGTTGGAGACGAACAGGGCGAGGCCGTTGTCCACGGTCTCGTCCTCGCGGATGCGGCCGACGTACGACGCGTCCTGGCCGGCGGCCTGCAGCGGGGTCGGCACGTCGGTCAGGGCCACGCCGGGTGCGCCGGCCAGCAGCTCCTTCGCGCGCTCGGCGCTGATCGGCCGGGCGAAGCGGGCGTTGACCTGGAGGGAGTGACCGGTGAAGACCGGCACGCGCACACAGGTGCCGGACACCTTCAGGCCCGGGATCTCCAGGATCTTGCGGGACTCGTGGCGGAGCTTCTGCTCCTCGTCCGTCTCGTTCAGACCGTCGTCCACGATCGAACCGGCCATCGGCAGCACGTTGTACGCGATCGGCGCGACGTACTTGTCGGGCTTCGGGAACTCCACCGCCGAGCCGTCGTGGGTCAGCTTGGGCGCGTCGTCGCCGACCTTCCTGACCTGCTCGAACAGCTCGTCCACGCCTGCGAGACCCGAGCCGGACACGGCCTGGTACGTCGCCACGACCAGCGCTTCGAGACCGGCCTCCAGGTGCAGCGGACGCAGCACCGGCATCGCGGCCATCGTCGTGCAGTTCGGGTTGGCGATGATGCCCTTGGGGCGGTCGGCGATCGCGTGCGGGTTGACCTCGGCCACCACCAGCGGCACCTGCGGGTCACGCCGCCAGGCCGAGGAGTTGTCGATCACGACCGCGCCCTGCGAGGCGACCTTCTCGGCCAGCGCCTTGGACGTGGCGCCGCCCGCCGAGAACAGCACGATGTCGAGGCCCGAGTAGTCGGCCGCCGTCGCGTCCTCCACCGTCACACCGTCGATGACCTTGCCCGCCGAGCGGGCCGAGGCGAACAGGCGCAGCTCGTCGACCGGGAAGTTCCGCTCCGTGAGAATCCTGCGCATGACCGTGCCGACCTGACCGGTGGCTCCGACGATTCCGACCCTCACGGCGACTCCCTCTACGTCTCTTTTGTGTGCCTGTTGCTTGGCCGAGGCTTTTCCATCATGCGGCCCACCCCGGTCCACCTGTCCAATTCTTTGCGCGGGGTGCCCGGGTACTGGGACGAGGCGGCTCGCACGGCGGTTGCGGGCATTGCGCCGGCAACCCCGCTGAACTGCAGGAATCCAGCCGGAACGGGCCCCGGACCGCAAGCTGTGCTGGTCGGCACCTGCCCAGCGCCCCCGGGCGCACACGGCGGTGTGACGTACACCTCTGCCGGAGCCGGGGACCGGATCGAACGTTTCGGCCCCGGCCGGCGTCATAGGGGAAACGCGGCGAGGGGAGGGGCGGCTGTGCTGCGCAGGATGATCCGCCGCGGCCACGGGACGGACCACGCTGTGGACGACCCGCTGGACGCGGCCCAGGAACGCCGGGTGCGGGCGGTGCTCGCGCTGGGCGGGGTACCGCAGGCGGACCTGCCGGACGGGGTGCAGCAGGTCCGCCTGCGGCTCCTGGAGCGGGCAGCGAGCGGGCGCGAGGCGCCGCGCGACGTGTCCGCCTGGGCGGCCGTCGTCGCCTCCAACCTCGCCATGGACTGGCACCGCGCCCGACGCCGCCAGGAGCGGCTCGGCGAGCGGCTCGCCTCCCTGCGGCAGCTCGAACACCCCTCCGGCGAGGACACCAGCGTGCTGTCCCTCGCCGTCGCCCGGGGCCTGGACGAGCTGCCCGACCCGCAGCGCCAGGTCGTCGTGCTGCGCTTCTACGCCGATCTGCCGGTCCGGTCCATCGCCGAGGAGCTCGGCGTCCCGGAGGGCACGGTCAAGAGCCGGCTGCACACGGCGGTCCGGGCCCTGCGGGTCCGCCTGCACGAGGACGAGGTGGTGTGACGTGACCGCCGAGCACGACTTCCCCGGGGGCCCCGACCCCCTGATGTCCGTGATCGCCGACGAGCCGCTGCCCGAGGCGGCCCGCCAGGACGCCGGCTTCCTCGCCGAGCACCGCGCGGCAGCGGCCGACGTGGCGCTCCTGCGGGAACAGCTGGGCCTCATCGGCCACGCCCTGGCGCAGGCGCCGGGGGAGGCCGGGACAGAGGCGGCCACCGCTCCCGTACGCCCTACTGCTCCCACGGGGGCCGCCGGGGCCGCCGGGACTTGCGGGACCACGGGGACTGCCGGGACCCACGGACCCGCCGGGCCCGCGGGGACTGCCGGAACCACCGGACCCGCCAGGACCACCGGGACCACCGGGACCACCGGACCCGCCAGGACCACCGGACCCACCGGACCCGCCGGGTCCTCACCGCTCTCACGGCCCTCCCGCACCCGCCGTCGCCCCTTCGCCGTCGCTCTCGGCGGGCTCGCCGTGGCCTGCGCCGCCACCCTCGTGTCGGGCCTGGCCTGGCTGCTCACGCAGGCCGGGGGAAGCGCGGACAGCACGGGGGCCGACAAGAGCGCCGCTCAGGCCGACTCCGAGGCGGCGCCCGGCATCCTCTTCGGCTCCCCCCGCTACCTGGCCTGCGCCCGGCTCGTCGCCGAGGGCACGGTGACCGACGTGGAACGTCTGCCCGGCGCCGGGCGGACCCGGATCACGCTGGACGTGACCCGTACGTACAAGCCGGACAGGCCCGCGAAGGGCGGGGACCCGCTGGTCTTCCTCGTGGAGGCCGGCGGCGTCCCGGGCACCCTCCGCGTGGGCGACCGGGCCGTGGTCGGCTTCTCCCGCTCGGGTGACGTCCCCGACGCCCTGATCACGGGCGAGCGGGAGATCGCCGCCGAGCGCGCCCGGATCGTCCGCTCACTGCCCGAGTCCCGCACCCTCACCTGCCCGGGAGGCTGACCGGGGCCGGGCACGAGAAAGGGGCGGGCGCCCACTGTGGACGCCCGCCCCCTCAGCCGTGAGCGGTGTTACGGCGTGACCTTCTCGATGGCGACGCTGCCCGCGCCCGCGACCGTGCCGCGCGCGTTGACCAGCTGGACCCGCCCGAAGAACTCACGTCCCTCGGGAGCGGCCGCCGCGGCGGTGACGCTCGCGGTGACCGTGGCCGAGTCGCCCGTGCCGAGCTTCACCGGCGTGGCGCCGTCGACGGAGACGGTGCCGAGGGACGCGGCGAAGAACACGTCCCGGTAGTCGTACTCCGTCGTGCCGGCGGGCACGGCGTAGCCGAAAACCTCGATCGTGTACGTGCCGGCGGCCGGCTTCTTGACGGAGACGGCCTCCTCGGAGTCGCCGTCGGCGGAGCTGCCGACCTCCTTGCCGTCCTTGTCGTACACGGCGAGGTCGAGGTCGGCGGCGGTGTCCGAGACACCACCGATGACGACGTCCAGGGAGTCGGCGCCCGCGGGCACCTCGACCGTGGTGGTGTGCGTCTCGCCCGCCTTGATGGCCGGGCGGGCCGAGTTGGCGGAGCCGAGCGGGCCGCCGATGAGCCTGCCGTCGAGGGCGGCGAACGCGTTCGTCACCTTCCAGGACGCGTCGACCGGGGTGCCGACCTTCGCCTCGGGGACGGTGACCGTCTCCGGGTCGAAGGAGGCGCCGAGGACGGCGACGTCGAGCCGGTAGGGGTTGTCCAGCAGCGGCGACGTGCGGCGCGACTCGACCTCGATCTCCCAGACGCCCGGCTGCGGGTCGGCGTACGACCGCAGGTCCGGCCGGCAGGTGTTGGCCGGGTTGGTGTAGTTCGGGTAGCAGTTGATCGTCGACGTCGGGTCGGACGGGACGCCGTACGGGTGGATGGAGATGAACCGGGTCTGGCTCTTGTCCGCCAGGCCGCCGAGCGCGACCTCAAGGGTCCTGGCGCCCTCGGGCACGGTCATGAAGTACGACTTGGTGCTGTTGCGCTGCACCGAGCCGGACGCGGAGAAGGTGTGGTCGACCGGCGACGCGGCGACGACCGTCGTCATGACCTGCCGGTCGATGCCCTCGGTGCGCGGGTCGTCCACCTCGAGGATGGCGCTCTTGAGACCGCCGGAGCGCGGCGCGGCCTGCACCTTGACGGTGACCGGCTTGTTCAGCGGCAGCGCGACCTCGTCGGAGCCGACGACCCGGAAGGTGTCACCGGCGTTGTTCTCGAAGTGCAGCTCGTGCCGGATCGCCCGGTCGGCGCCGGACGTACGGGTCAGCGTGATCTCGTACGTCTTCTTCTGGCCGGCCTTGAGGCCGCCCTCGCGGTCGTACAGGCCCGTGCCGTAGCCCGGGGTCTTGAGGAACTGGTCGATCGCGGTGTCGACCGGCGCCTTCACCGTGTACTGGTGCGCGTCGGCGCCGTCGCGGATCGCGTCCCAGGCGTCGCCGATGTTGATGAGGCCGGCGCCTTCCTCGTACGCCTGCACACCCTTGATGTGGTCGGCGGTCGAGGTGAGCGCGGTGCGCAGCTTGGCGGGCGTCAGGGCGATGCCCTTCTGCTTGGCGGCGCTCAGCAGCAGCGCCGAGGCGCCAGCGGCCTGCGGGGAGGCCATCGAGGTGCCCTGGAGCATCGAGTAGCCGGGCGGCAGGGAGTAGCCGGCCTCGGCGACCGGGCCGCCGGGCGACCAGGTCTGCGTGGTGTTGATGGCCGCGCCGGGCGCGGCCAGGGTCGGCGTGAAGCCGCCGTCCTCACGCGGGCCGCGCGAGGAGAACGGCATCATCGCGTACTTCTTCTCCACGACGGAGCCGTAGTTGGCGGCCCAGGTCTCCCTGGAGATGGACGCGCCGACCGAGATGACCTTGTCGGACAGCGACGGGTCGCCGATGGTGTTGGCGCCGGGGCCGGAGTTGCCGGCCGAGATGACCAGCTGCACGCCGTACTCGTCGATGAGGCGCGTGTAGAGCTCGGCGCGGGCGTTGTTGCCGTCGTTCAGCGCGGGCAGGCCGCCGATCGACATGTTGACGATGTCGACGCCGCGCTTGGTGACGAGGTCGATCATGCCCTCGGTGAGCGCGACGTTGGTGCAGCCGCCGCTCCAGGTGCAGGCGCGCGAGGAGACCAGCTTGGCGCCGGGGGCGGCACCGTCCATCCGGCCGCCGAACAGGCCGTTGGCGGCGGTGATGCCGGCGACGTGCGTGCCGTGGGAGCCCTCGATGACGCCGATGCTGACGTAGTCGGCCTTGGCGCCGGCGGCGTTGTAGACGACGTCCTTGCGGATCTCCACGACGAACGGGATGCGCTCGGCGATCTCGGTCGCCGGGTTGTCCGTCCCGAAGTAGCCGATCTGGTAGCCGTCCTTGTACGGCTTCATCGCGGTGTCGTCGGTGAAGTCGAGGTTGTCGTTCAGGTCGACGCGGACGGTGCCGGCGGCGGCGTCGTACAGCACGCCCCAGACGTCCGTGGTGTCGCCGTCGCGGTTGAGGTCGCCGGCCATGTCGCCACCGGTGGTGGCGGACTCGGAGAAGTAGTTGAACTTGTGGGCGCCCTGGGGGGCCTTGAACGTCTCGGTGCCCAGGCTCGCCGTGGTGATCGAGAACGTCGGGCCGCTGACCGAGGTGGTCATCCGCCGCCAGGTGCCGTCGCCGTCGCGGACCGGGTCGGTCGCGGTGACCCAGTCGACGATCTTGCGCTCGCCGGTGGTGGTCTTCTGCAGCGCGGGATGGCCGAGGTCGACACCGGAGTCGAGGATGCCGATGGTGATGCCGCGGCCGTCCGCCTTCGGGTGGTCCTCGACGAAGTCGACGGCGCCGGTCTCGAAGGACGGGTTGTACGGGTTCTCGGCCGGGGTGTTCTTGCCCGGGGCCGGGTAGCTGCCCGTGCTGCCGGTGGTGGCGCCCTTGGCGCGGTCCCCGGCAGGCGTCGGGTCGGGCAGCGGGATCTCCTCGCGCAGGTCGATGCCGTGCACGGAGGAGAGCTTGGCGGCGGCGGCGATGGCCGCGTCCGCCTTCGCGGTGGGGACGGTGGCGCGGACGTAGCCGAGCTTGTCGTGGCTGCTGCCCACGACGCCGCCCTCGACCGCGTCCAGCTGCGCGGCGACCTGTTCGGTCCGGCCCGGCGCGGTGGCGATCATCATCGTGACGGTCTTCTCGCCGTCGGCCTTGGCCTCGGCGAGCAGGTCCGCGTCGGCGGAACCGAGCTTGTCGGGCGCGGACTTGACCGAGCCGTCCGCGGTGGGGGACGGCTCGTCGGCCGAGAAGGCCATGGGTATCGGACCGGCCGCGGACAGCGCGGCCACCAGACCCGCGGCCACGGCGATCCGCGCCACGCGTCTCGCGCCCGATGTCGGAGCGCGCTCGGGGGTGAAGGTCATCGGCATCCCTTGCAGGTGAAGGAACCAGCGGTTGGCGGCCCGGGCCGATCGGCTCGGGCCGCGGCAGTCCGGAATGCGACCCCGGACGACCGCTCAGCTTTATGCAAGGGAAGGAGGTTTGGGAAGAGTTGGCCGAATCGAAATGGACGCATGGGGAAAACCCCCGGCGGACTTAGGGTAGATGAGTCGCGTAAGGGGGCAAGTCGCCCACAATTCCCGCGGTCACGTCACCCGCGGGCGTCGTGATGCGGGGCCCTGTCAGGCGTCCTTGGTGCGCGCGTAGTGGCGGGAGGCCTTCGCGCGGTTGCCGCAGGCGGCCATGGAGCACCAGCGGCGGGTGCCGTTGCGCGAGGTGTCGAAGAAGTGCAGGACGCAGGCCTCGTGGGCGCAGGCCCTGATCCGGTCGGGCGCGGTGGCCAGCAGCTCCAGGTAGTTCCGCGCGGCGAGCCAGGCCGGCCCCCAGGACGCGTCCGCGAACTCGGGCAGCTCTCCAGGGCCTTCGGCGGTGAGGGTGGCCCGGATGCGGCCGTGCGTGAGGACGGCGTCGACGCGTCCGGCGCCCGCCTCCAGCGACTCGTCCACGGCCGTCGTGAGGGCGTCCCGTGCCTCAAGAGTGCGCCGCAGGGTGGCGGCGTCGCCGGCGAACCGGTCGTCGAGCCCGTTGGCCGCGAGCCACACCGCCAGCCCGTCGGTGTCGGCGAGCAGGTCCCGCGCGGCGCCGTCCTGCGCCCACCGCGTGTTGAGCAGGTCGAGCGAGAGCGGCTCGCCGGTGAGCGGCCGGGGGTCGCGGAGGGCGGGCATGGGGGGCTCCCTTCGTACTAACCGCTCAAGAGTACGTGACCGGTTGACGCGGGCCGCGCCGGCCCGTAGTTTCTAACTGTCAATCTTGCTTACACAGGTTAGATCGATCGAAGGGCAAACGCCATGACCCTGCGCACCGGCCACCTCGGCCTCAACGTCACCGACCTCGACCGCTCGCTCGCCTTCTACCGCGACGTCCTCGGCTTCACCCCGCTCGCCGAGGGCAAGGAGGACGGCAGGCGGTACGCCTTCCTCGGCGACGGCGACAGCCTCGTCCTCACGCTGTGGCAGCAGGCCGGCCAGGCCTACGACGCGGGCCGCGCCGGACTGCACCACCTCGCCTTCGAGGCCGGCTCGGCCGAGCGGGTCCGGGAGTACGAGACGGCCCTGCGCGCGTACGGCGTGGACTTCGCGTACGACGGCGTCGTCGCCCACGGCGAGGGCGCGGCCTCCGGCGGCATCTTCTTCCACGACCCCGACGGCACCCGGCTGGAGATCTCCGCGCCCACCGGCGCCGAGGACGCCCCCGTCCCGCACGCGTCCGCCCCGACCTGCGGCTTCTTCTAGGCGGCGCGGCAGATGACCGTCTACCACGCCGGTTCGCGCGCCGTGCAGGACCGGGCCGGGGTGCGGGAGCTCGCCGATCACGTCGGCCGGTCCGTCGGCGCGGCCCTCAAGCCGGTCGCCGCGGCCTTCCTGGAACTCCAGCCGCTGCTGGTGCTCGGCGCCGCCGACCCGGGGACCGGACAGGTGTGGGCCGCCCCTCTCGCGGGCACCCCGGGCTTCGTCCGCGCGAGGGGACCGCGCCGGATCGCCGTCGCGGGCGGGTCATCCCCGACCGACCCGCTCGCGACGGCCCTCGCCACGCCGGACATCCCCGTCGGCACCATCGCCCTCGACCCCCGCACCCGGCGCCGCATGCGCCTCAACGGCCGGCTGCGGCCCATGGAACACGGCTTCGCGATCGACGCCGAGCGGGTCTTCGCCAACTGTCCCAAGTACCTCCAGAAACGGGAGACGTACGAGTTCGTCGACGGCCGCGTCCCGGGCGGAGCCCGGCGCTCCACCGCGCTGACCCCCGCCCAGCGGGCCTTCGTGCGGTCGGCCGACACCCTCTTCGTCGCCACCGTGCACGCCACCGGCGCCGACGCCAGTCACCGGGGCGGCAACCCCGGCTTCCTGCGGGCCGACTCGCCGCGCGAGCTGAGCTGGCGCGACTACCCGGGCAACGCCATGTTCCTCACCCTCGGCAACCTCGCCGCCGACCCACGGGCCGGGCTGCTCCTGCTCGACTGGCAGACCGGCACGACCCTCCAGCTCACCGGCGAGGCCCGCACGGAGTTCACCGCCGACGGCGAACGCCGCGTCCGCTTCACGCTCACCGAGGCCGTCGAGACCCCGTCGGCGGTCCCGCTGCGCTGGTCCCCGCCCCAGTACTCGCCCGCCAACCCCGACCCGGCGGGCTGACGTCCGCGCGGGAGCCGCGGCATCCGCGCGGACCGGTCTCGTACCCCGCGAGATGAACACCGAGTGACCGCTTCCCGGCCGTCCGAGGAGCGGGCGCGGACGGGCCGGGTGGGCCAAGATCCACGTACGGCGATCGGCGTTGCGCGTTGCCACCGCGTTCACGCGCAGGCCATCCCCGGTGCCAACGATCCAGTGAGAGCGGGGCGTTCGCCCAGGCGAGCGCCCCGCCACCACTGCCGACGCGTTCGCACTCGGGGAGACAAGCGCCATGTCGCGCACACGCTCTGTCGCCGGCTCCGTCCTCGGGGTCCACCGCCGTTCCTTCCTCGCCGCCACCGGAGCCGTCGCCGTGTCCGCGGGTGTCGGCTACGCCGCGCGGCCCACCGAAAGCCGCGCCGCGACCCCTCCGGCCTCCGCCTCGGGCGCCGCCCTCGCCTCCTCCCGCAAGGCACCGGCCGCGCCGCTCGCCCCCTACACCCGGGGCACCACCCTGGCCGAGGTCGCCGCCCCGCGCGGCAGCTCCGGCTACCGGCGCCTGGGCGACGGGCCCGGCTGGCAGCGCGTCGTACGCACCGAGCTGGCCGACGCCCGGCCCGGCCGCGCCGCCCGCCGCACCCCGCTCGCCGCCTTCGTGCAGCTCACCGACCTGCACATCATCGACACCCAGCACCCGCTGCGGCTCGAATACCTGCGCTCGGCCGACGTGCACGCCTGGCGGCCGCAGGAGGCGCTGACCGTGCACGGCGCGATCTCCCTGGTCGAGCGGATCAACGCGCTGCGGGGCGCCCCCGTCACCGGCGCCCCGCTGCACTTCGCGATGACCACCGGCGACAACACCGACAACAACGCCCGCTCCGAGCTGGAGTGGTTCCTCACCGTCATGAGCGGCGGCCGCATCACGCCCAACACCGGCGACCCGCGCCACTACGAGGGCGTCCAGAACAGCGGCCTCAAGCAGTACTGGCAGCCCGACACCGCCGCCCGCGACGCCGACAAGCAGCTCGGCTTCCCGCACGTCGACGGCTTCCTCGCCGCCGCCGTCCGCGAGGTCCGCAGCCCCGGCCTCAACCTGCCCTGGTACTCGACCGTCGGCAACCACGACTCCCTGCCGCTCGGCTGCTACGCCTCGCACGGCGACACCTACCTCACCGACCTCGCCGTCGGCGGCCGGAAGCTGATGAGCGTGCCCGCCGCCGAGGCGGAGAAGCTCCGGCGCGCCATAAAGAAGGCGAAGGACCCGAGAGGCGTGCAGTTCCACGACTTCCTCAAGGCGCACACCCGCGACATGCGCCCGGTCACCCCGGACGAGCGGCGCGCCACGTTCACCCCCGCCGACTACCTCAGGGCCCACCTCGACCCGGCGTTCCAGGGCACCGGCCCGGTCGGCCACGGCTACTCCGCGGCGAACCTGGAGGAGGGCACCCAGTACTACGCCTTCCGCATCGCCGACGACGTCATCGGCATCAGCCTCGACACGACGGACCCCGGCGGCCACTACGAGGGCTCGGTCGGCGCGGAGCAGCTGCGCTGGCTGGACCGGACGCTGCGGGACAACAAGGACGCCTACGCGGTGGTCTTCAGTCACCACACCAGCGAGTCGATGGACAACTCCCGCCCCGACCCGGCCCGCCCGGACGAGGCACGCCGGGACGGCGCCGACGTCCTCGACCTGCTCGGCCGCCACCGCAACGTGCTGGCCTGGGTGAACGGCCACATCCACCGCAACGAGATCACCGCCCACGCCGGTCCGCAGGGCCACTCCTTCTGGGAGATCTCCACCGCGTCCCACGTCGACTATCCCCAACTGGCCCGCGTGATCGAGCTGGTGGACAACAAGGACGGCACGCTGTCCCTGTTCACCACGTGCGTGGAGTCGTCGGCCCCGCACCGCACGGACTTCGCGGACCTCTCCCAGACGGGCCTGGCCTCCCTCTACCGGGAGCTCTCCCTCAACGCCCCGGGATCGCACACCCACCTGGCAGGCGAGCCGGGCGACCGCAACACCGAACTGCTGCTGAAGAAGGGCTGAAGGGCCCGTCGCCGGGCCCTAGCGGGGCAGCACCACGACGTACGCCGCCGGTTCCCGGTCCGCCGCCGCCATCAGCGCCGTACGGATCACCGCCGCCTGCTGCTCCCGGGCGTCCCGCAGCTTCCTCGGCATCACAGGGACGACCGTGATGCCCAGCCGTTCCAGGTGCTCCCGCTTGCGGGCGTGCTCCGACTCCACCGGGTCGTCCTGCGGCCGGGGCGCCCGGGTGTCCAGCTCCAGCGCCACCGCGTGCTCCGGCCAGTAGGCGTCGACGCCGCCCAGGTGAGGGCCGCCCGGCAGCCGCAGGTCGACGTTCCACATCGGGTCCGGCAGGCCGTGGTCCCGCACCATCGCGTACAACCGGTCCTCCGCGATCGCCCGGCCCTCCGCGAGGAGCGAGTCCACCGCGTCCACCACGTGCGGCCGGTTCAGCAGCCGCGCCTGTGTCAACTCCCGGACGACCGCCGCTGGTTCACAGTGACCGGCGCGGACCGCCTCCGTCAGCAGCCGGCGCACCGCGACCGCGTCCGTCAGCTCCGCCACCGCGTCCGCCAGCGCCCGCGGGACCGGTGCCACCGGCAGGCCCATGACCTGCTTCGGCGCCGGCAGCGCCGCGGCGCGGACGACGCGGGCGCAGCCGGCCGAGCGCAGCCGCCGCAGCCGCGGCACCAGGACGTCGACCGTGTCCAGCACCGTCAGCGGGGGAGCGGCGGAGAAGCCGTGCAGGGCCAGCGCGGCCAGACCGGTGATCATCGCCTCCGGCTGCGCGGGGGCGGCCGGTCCGTCCGCGCCGCTCTGGGCCGGCACCCGGGCGGTCCGCTCCCGCGCCGCGTACAGCAGCACCGCGTGCAGCCGTTCCTCGTTCGTCGGCGGGCCCGGGTGGAGCAGGACGACGCCGGGGAGGATCTGCTGCCAGGGCCCGCCCGACCGGCACCGCTCGTTCGTCTCGGCGGCGGGCACGCCGTGCGCGCGCAGCTGCGCGGCCGTCAGGACGCGGCGGCGGACGTCGGCCGGCTGGGGCAGGTGGCGGGGGAAGAGCGGGGTGTTGTTCATGCCCCGGGACTTTCCCGCGTCCGATCCCTCCTTGTGGCCGCTGTTACAGGGCTGTCGGAAAATCCGGACAAGCCTGAACTAAAGGACGAGTGTTCGGATGTCGAAAGCCCCTGGTCCTCCGGGTCCGGACCAGGGGTTACGGGGCCGGTCTTCCGCGTTCCGTAACGGTCACGCGCCATGCGGCCGGGGCCGGGACCGGGCCGGCCCCGGCCCGCTTCACCCCGCCCCGGCACGGCTCAGCGCGACAGCACCTCCCGGCCGGCCGCCGCGGCGTCGCACGCCTGGGCGCGCAGGGCCCGCGCCAGGTCGTCCCGCGCCTCCAGCACCAGCCTGCGCAGCGCAGGCGCCGCGTCCTCGTAGGCCGCAAGCCACGCGTCCGTCGCCTCCAGCGTGCCCTCGGAGTCCTGGAGCGACGGGTACAGGCCCCGCACCACGTCCATGCCGATCTGGATCGACCGCTGCGTCCACACCCGCTCGATCGCCGCGAAGTACTTCTCCGCGTACGGCGCGATCAGCTCGCGCTGCGAGGACTGCGCGAAGCCGGCGATGGTCGCCTCCACCAGGGCGTTGGACAGCGCGTCCGACTCCACGACCTGCGCCCACGCCTGCGCCTTCACCGCAGCCGACGGACGGGCCGCCAGACAGCGGACCTGGTGGCGCTTGCCGGACGCGGTGTCGTCCCGGGCCAGCTCCTCGCCCAGCACCCGCTCGTCCGCGGCGCCGTGCGCGGCCAGCGGCTCCAGGAACGCCCAGCGCAGCTCCTGGTCCACGTCCAGGCCGTCGATCTTCTCGGTGCCCGCCAGCAGGCCCCGCAGCAGCTCCAGGTCCGCCTCGTCGGACGCCACCGACGCGAAGAACCGCGCCCACGCCAGCTGCGGTTCGCCGCCCGGCTCCGCCGCCCGCAGCTCGCGCAGCGCGCCCTCGGCGAGCAGCCGGCCGCCCGTCTCCCGCCACTGCGGCGCCACGTAGTGCACCAGCGCCGAGTTCGCCCAGGCGTGCAGCATCTGCAGCACGCCGATGTCGGACTCCCGGCCCGCGAACCGCAGCACCAGGTCCGTGAACTCCCGCGCGGGCAGCAGCGCGTCCCGCGTCATGTTCCACAGCGCCGACCAGCACAGCGCGCGGGCCAGCGGGTCGGTGAGCGCGCCCAGGTGCTCCCGCAGCGTCGCCAGCGACGTCTCGTCGAAGCGGATCTTGCAGTACGTCAGGTCGTCGTCGTTGACCAGCACCAGCTCGGGAGCCTGCGCGCCGGCCAGCTCCGCCACGAGCGTGCGCGGGCCGTCCACGTCGGCCTCGGCGCGCGCGTACCGCTCCAGCGCGCCGTCGGCCGTGCGCCGGTACAGGCCCACCGCCACCCGGTGCGGCCGCAGCCGCGGATGCGACTCCGGGGCCTCCTGCACCACCGCCAGCTCGTCGATCCGGCCGTCGGCGTCCAGCAGCACCTGCGGGGTCAGCGAGTTGACGCCGGCCGTCTGCAGCCAGGATTGCGCCCACGCCGCCATGTCGCGCCCGCTGGTCTCCTCCAGCACCGCCAGCAGGTCGCCCAGGCGCGTGTTGCCGTAGGCGTGGCGCTTGAAGTAGCGCCGGGCGCCCTCCAGGAAGGCGTCCTGGCCGACGTACGCCACGAGCTGCTTGAGCACCGAGGCGCCCTTGGCGTACGTGATGCCGTCGAAGTTCAGCTTGGCGTCCTGCAGGTCACGGATGTCGGCCGTGATGGGGTGCGTGGACGGCAACTGGTCGGCGCGGTACGCCCAGGCCTTGCGCCGGTTGGCGAACGTGATCCAGGCGTCCTCGAAGCGCGTCGCGCCGACGTTGGCGAACGTGCCCATGAAGTCGGCGAAGGACTCCTTCAGCCACAGGTCGTCCCACCACTCCATGGTGACGAGGTCGCCGAACCACATGTGCGCCATCTCGTGCAGGACGACGTTCGCCCGGCCCTCGTACGACGCCCGCGTGACCCTGCCGCGGAAGATGAACTCCTCCCGGAAGGTCACCAGCCCCGGGTTCTCCATCGCGCCGAGGTTGTACTCGGGCACGAACGCCTGGTCGTACTTGCCGAACGGGTAGGGGTAGTCGAAGTGCTCGTGGAAGAAGTCCAGGCCCTGCTTCGTCACCAGGAACACGTCCTCGGCGTCGAAGTGCGGCGCCAGGCCCTTGCGGCACATCGCGCCGAGCGGGATCTCCAGCCGCGTGCCGTCCGGGAGCACCCGCTCGTAGGAGTCCGTCACGTAGTGGTACGGGCCCGCCACCACGCACGTGATGTACGTCGAGATCGGCTTGGTCTCCGCGAACCGCCAGACGCCGTCCGTGCGTTCGCCCGCGCCGTTGCTCCACACCGTCCAGCCCTCGGGCGCCCGCACCTCGAAGCGGAACGGGGCCTTGAGGTCGGGCTGCTCGAAGTTGGCGAAGACCCGGCGCGAGTCGGCCGGCTCGTACTGCGTGTACAGGTAGACCTCGCCGTCCTCCGGGTCGACGAAGCGGTGCAGGCCCTCACCGGTGCGGGAGTAGGCGCACTGGGCGTCGACCACCAGCTCGTTGTCGGCGGCCAGGTCCTCCAGCACGATGCGGGAGCCGTCGAACACCTCGCTCGGGTCGAGGTCGCGCCCGTTGAGCGACAGGGCGGTCACGCTCGGCGCGATCAGGTCGGCGAAGCTCGACGCGCCGGGCTCCGAGCAGCGGAAGCGGATCGTGGTGACCGAGCGGAAGGTGCGCGGCTCGCCGCCCCCCTCACCGACGGCGGAGCGCACGTCGAGGGACACGTCATACCCGTCGACGGACAGCAGGGCGGCCCGCTCCCGGGCCTCGTCGCGGGACAGATTCTCACCGGGCACGGGCGGCACTCCCTCGGGGTGGTGTTTCAGGATGTGGACAGCACCGATCCTGCCATGCGCCCCTGACGCGCAGCAGCCGGGAATGCGCCGGGACGTCCTCGGCGTTGCGCGAGGAAAAGCCCCTTCCCGAGGAGAACCATGTCCGAGACAGTCTCCGGCAAGACCCCCGTCGACTTCTGGTTCGATCCGCTGTGCCCCTGGGCCTGGATGACCTCCCGCTGGGTGCTGGAGGTGGAGAAGGTCCGCGACATCGAGGTCCGCTGGCATCTGATGAGCCTCGCCGTCCTCAACGAGGACAAGCTGGACGAGCTGCCGCCGGACTACCGGGAGCTGCTGGAGACCAAGGCCTGGGGGCCGGTCCGCGTCGTCATCGCGGCCCAGGAGGAGCACGGCGCCGAGGTGCTCGGCGACCTCTACACGGCGCTCGGCACCCGCTTCCACAACCGGGGCGAGGGCGCGGGCAAGGAGACGGTCGCCGCGGCGCTGAAGGACGTCGGCCTGCCCGAGTCCCTCCTGGACCACTGGGACGCCACGCCGTACGAGGCCCAGCTGCGCGCCTCTCACAAGGAGGGCATCGACAAGGTCGGCCAGGACGTCGGCACGCCCGTCATCGCCGTGCCCGGCGCCGACGGCGACCAGATCGCCTTCTTCGGGCCCGTCGTCACCCCGGCGCCCAAGGGCGAGGAGGCCGCCAAGCTCTGGGACGGCACCCTCATGGTCGCCTCCGTGCCCGGCTTCTACGAGATCAAGCGCACCCGCACCAAGGGCCCGGACTTCAGCAACCTCTGACCGGCGCTCACTCCCGGGCGAGGTGTGCCAGGTCCGGGAAGTCCGTCACCACCGCGTCCACTCCCAGGCCGTAGTGCAGGGCGTACTCGGCGAACGCGTCCCCGAACTCGTTCGCCGAGCTGCCCCGGCGGAAGTCCGCCGGCAGGAACTGGTTCTCGGCGCGGAAGGTGTAGGCGCCGACGCTGAGCCCCGCCGCGTGGGCGTCGGACAGCAGCGGTGTGGGGGAGCCCAGCCTGCCGTCCGCGCCCACCGGCACGATCGACGACTTGTCCGGCCCGATCCAGTCCGCGTACGCGGCGATCCGCGCCAGCCCGGCGGGCGTCATCATGTCCCGGTACGTCGTCGGATCACCGGAGGAGACCAGGTCGTAGGGGCCGCCCGTGGTGCCGAGCGCCTGCCACAGCGGCACTCCCAGGCGCTCCTCGGCGATCCGTCGCAGGCTCGTCGGTTCGAAGGACTGCACGACGCACTCGCGGGCGCCGAGCCGGTTGCGGCGGATCACCCGCGCCAGCTCCGGCTCCAGCGGCAGCCCGAGGGAGCGGAAGTACGTCGGGTGCTTGGTCTCCGGGAAGACGGCGACCGTCCGCCCGTGCGCGCGGGACAGCCGCCGCGCCAGGTCCACGACCTCCTGGAAGGTCAGCACCTCCTCGCGGCCGTCGAGGACGGTGTTGCGGTTGCGGACCAGCGGCAGGCGCTCCACCGCGCGCAGCGTCTTCAGCTCCGCCAGCGTGAAGTCCTCGGTGAACCAGCCGGTCACCGACCGCCCGTCCACCGTCTTCGTGGTGCGGCGGCCGGCGAACTCCGGGTGCCGGGCCACGTCCGTGGTCCCCGATATCTCGTTCTCGTGCCGGACCACCAGCACATGGTCCTTGGTCGGCACCAGATCCGGTTCGATCCAGTCCGCGCCGGTCTGCACGGCGTACGTGTACGAGACGGCCGTGTGTTCCGGGCGCCAGCCGGCCGCGCCGCGGTGACCGACGACCAGCGGTCCGCGCCGGGCCGCCGCGCCGGCTCTCGCGGGCGCGGCCACGGCCGCCGTGCCCGCGCCGGCCGCCGCCAGCAGCAGGGATCTCCGTCCGAGGTGCATGCGACTCCCTTTCGTCGTCGGGGTGCGGGGACACGCGCGCCGGGGCGTCCGGTCGCGCGCCGGTGGCGTGCTCAGTCGCGCGCCCGCTCGCGCGCCAGCGCCAGCCGGGCCAGGTGGTCCTCGTAGCCCTTCGCGTAGGACGCCGCCCGGTCCGGGTCCGGCTCCACGACCTCCGTCGGCCGCGTCCACGCCGCCGTGTCCAGCGCGACCCCGTACCGCTCGGCCGCCGCGAGCACCGCGCCCCGGGCGCCCACCTCGCCCTCGACCACCGACAGCGGCCGGCCCAGGACGTCGGCGAGCAGCCGCATCCAGGCGGGGCTGCGGGTGCCGCCGCCGCACACCGCGAGGGAGCCCGTCAGACCGGCGGCCTCCAGACAGTGCCGGGCGGCGTACGCGATGCCCTCGCAGGTGGCGCGCACCAGGTCGGCCCCGGTGGTCTCCAGGCAGACGCCGGTGAGTTCGGCGCGCAGGCCCGGCGCCACGAACGGGGCGCGCTCGCCGGACGGCGCGAAGTACGGCAGGACCCGCACGCCGTGCGCGCCGGGCGGGGTGGCGGCCAGCAGCCCGTCCACGTCCTCGTGGCGCACGCCGGTGGTGGACAGCACCCAGTCAAGGGCGGCCGTGCCGACCATCGCGGGCATCGCGCGCAGCCAGTGGCCCGGCCGGTCGGTGGAGATGTACAGCCCGGCCGGTTCCCCGCTCGTGTCGAGGTCGGTCGTCGCGACGAGGCTGGCCAGGCAGGTGCCGACGATCAGCAGCCCGTCCCCGGCGGCGCTCACCCCGGCGCCCAGCGCGCTCGCCGGCAGGTCGTACGGGCCGTTCGCGAGCCGCGTCCCGGCCGGCAGGCCCTCGCCGCGCGTCCCGGCCGTCGCGACGGGATCGCTGACCGGCGCGAGCAGCCGCCGCCGGTGGGTCAGGCCCAGCAGCTCCACGACCCGGTTGTCGTACGTCCGGGTGCGCGGGTCAAGGAACGGCATCGACGCGTCGGACACGTCCGTCGCCGCGGGCGCCCCCGTCAGCCGTCGGAACACCATGTCCTTGCAGTACAGGGCCGTCGCGGCGGCGTCCAGCGACGCCGGTTCGTGACTGTCGAGCCAGGCCAGCAGCGGCCCCGGGCAGCCCGGGAACATGGCGCTGCCGGTGCGCCGGAACACCGCCTCGAACGTCCCGTCGGCCAGCCACCGGTCGACCAGCTGGTGCGCCCGCCCGTCCATCCAGGACGCCGCCGGGCGCACCGGCCGGCCCGCCGCGTCCACCAGCCACACCCCGTCGCCCTGCCCGGTCAGCCCGGCCAGCTCCACCGGCTCCGGGACGGCCGCGGTCAGCGCGCCGAGCACGGCGACGACCGCCGCGTACACCTCCTCCATGTCCTGCTCGACGAAGCCGCCGCGCAGGGTCAGGGCCAGCGGCCGTGCCTCGACGGCGAGTTCGCGGCCCGTGCCGTCGAACGCGGCGGCCTTCACCATGGACGTGCCCACATCGATCCCGACGTACATGCCGCCCTCCTCAGGGCTCGTCAAGGCTGGGGAAGGCTTCGGCGGGGGCTCCCCCGGGGCCGCGCGAAGCCTTCGGCTCTCAGGTCAGGCAGTGCGCAAGCGGCTCCCCGCGCAGCCAGCGCCCAACCTCCGCCGCGGCGATCCGCGCCGCCTTCTCCGCCACCGCGCGCGACGCGCCGCCCAGGTGCGGGGTGAGCACGACCCGGTCGGCGAACCCGGACAGCCGCGAGCCCGGCGGCAGCGGCTCCCGCTCGTAGGTGTCCAGCGCCGCCGCCGACAGCTGACCGCTCTCCAGCGCGTCGCACAGCGCGGCCTCGTCCAGCAGCGGACCGCGCGCCACGTTCACCAGCACCGCGCCGCGCGGCAGCAGGGCCAGTTCGCGGGCGCCGATCAGCCCCCGGGTCCCGGCCGTCAGCCGGGCGTGCAGGGTGACGACGCGGGAGCGGCGCAGCAGCTCGTCGAGGGAGGACACCCGCAGCCCGTGGATCTCGCCGCGCACATACGGGTCGTACACCATCACCCGCGCCCCGAACGCGCACAGCGCCCGCGCGACCCGGCTGCCCACCGCCCCGTATCCGACCAGCCCGACCGGCAGGTCCTCCAGCTCAAGACCGCTGTGCTCGTACGTGTAGTAGGCGGCGCCCTCCCAACTGCCCTGCCGGGCCAGCAGGTCGTGGGCCTGCGGGATGCGGCGCAGCGCGGCCAGCAGCAGGCCGACGGTGAACTCGGCGGTCGCGGCGGCGTTCCGGCCGGGCGCGTAACACACCCGCACGTCACGGGACGTGGCCGCGTCCAGGTTCACGTTCACCGGGCCGCCCCGGCACACCACCACGAGCCGCAGTCCGGGGCGGGCCGCCAGGACGCGTTCGGTGACCGGGCCCATCTGCGTGACCAGCACCCGGGCACCGGCCAGCGCCTCGATCAGCTCGTCCTCCGCGTCGCTCGCCTCGGTCACCTCGGCCACCGGCCCGAACGGCTCCAGCGGCCAGCCCAGCATCAACTCCCGCACCTCGACCGGTGTTTCACCTGCCTCGGTCCGGACCGCCCGCTCGATGAGGCCGGGCAGCACGAAATGGTCACCGGCGGCCACGACGCGCACGCTGTCTTCCCGGGTCATCGCAGGGCCTCTCCCGTCTCGGCGTCGAACACATGGATGAGCCGGGCGTCGGCGGCGACCCGGACCCGCTCGTCGTGCGCGAGCCGTGCCTCCGGGCCGGTGAGCACGACCAGCGGCCGCTCCACACCGGCGAGGGCGAGGGTCGCGATACCCGCCTCCAGCAGCGGCTCGTGCGCCACCACCCGGGCGTCCAGCCCGTCCGGCGCGAGCCGCAGGTCCTCCGGGCGCACCCCGACGACCACCTCGCGGCCCGCCGCCACCGGCACCGGCAGCGCGAGCCGCCCCGTGTCCGACAGCCGGGCGTGCCCGTCGCCGGTCGCGACGCCGGGCAGCAGGTTGATCGCCGGTTCGCCGACGAAGTCCGCCACGAACACGTTGGCCGGGCTGTCGTAGATCTCGTACGGCGTGCCGAGTTGCTGGATGACGCCGTCCTTCATCACGGCGATCCGGTCGGCCAGCGACAGGGCCTCCTCCTGGTCGTGGGTGACCAGGATGGTCGTGTGGCCCAGTTCGCGCTGGATGCGCTTGAGTTCGCGGCGCGTGGTGTCGCGCTGGGCGGCGTCCAGGTGGGACAGCGGCTCGTCCAGCAGCAGCACGTCCGGCTCCCTGATCAGGGCGCGGGCCAGCGACACGCGCTGCTTCTGCCCGCTGGACAGCCCCGCCGGGCGGGCGTCGAGGAGTCCGGTCAGGCCGACCCGCTCGGCGATGCCGGCGACCCGGCGCCCGATGTCGTCCCCGGAGCCCCGGTCCGTGCGGCGCCGCGCCCGCAGCCCGAACGCCAGGTTCTCCGCGACCGTCAGCGGCGGGTACAGCGCGTAGTTCTCGAACGCGACCCCGATGTTCCGCCGCTGCGCCGGCCGCCCCGCCACCGAAGCGCCGCCGACCAGGATGTCCCCGCCGGTGACCTCCTCCAGGCCGGCGATCATCCGCAGCGTGGTGGACTTGCCGCAGCCCGACGGGCCGAGCAGCCCGAGCAGTTCCCCGGACGCCAGGCTCAGGTCGATGCCGCGCACGGCGTCCACCGGGGGCCGCCCGCGCGACCGGTACGTCTTGCGCAGCTCACGTAACTCCAGCGCGGTCATCGCCCTCCTTCGTCGCGCACACCTCGTAACGGACGTTGTGCTCGTCCAGGTCGCGCAGCGCCTGCGGCGAGGCGCCCGCGTCCACGAGCACCAGGTCGAAGCGGGACAGCGGCACCACCCGGTGCAGGGCGACCCGGCCGAGCTTGGTGTGGTCCAGCAGCAGGACGTTGCGGGCGGCCGAGTCGAGCATCGCCCGCTTCACGGACACGATGTGCTGCTCCTGGTGGTAGGCGTAGCCCCGGTGCACGGCCGACGTGGAGGCGAAACAGACGTCCACCCGCAGCTGCTCCACGGCCTCCACGCAGGACACCCCGAGGAAGGACGAGTGCAGCGGATCGTAGTCGCCGCCGAGCGCCATCAGATGGATGCCGCGCTGCTGCGACAGCAGATTGATCGCCTCCAGGAAGTTGGTGACGACCGTCAGCGGCGTGACCTCGCCGTGCCGGAGCGTGCGGGCTATCTCCAGCGTGGACGTGGAGTCGTCCAGCAGGATCGCCATGCCGGGCTCGATCATCCGCACGGCGTGCTCGGCGACGGCGGCCTTCTCGGCCCGCATGGTCTTCAGCCGGTACTGCACGTTCGACTCGAACACCCCGGAGGGCTGTGCGGTCACGCCGCCGCGGAACTTCCGCACGATGCCCTGCCGTTCCAGCTCGTCCAGGTCCCGGTGGATGGTCATCAGGCTCACCCCGAAGCGCTCGGCGAGATCGGCCGCGGTGGCCGTGCCGTCGGCCAGCACGAGCTCCGCCATGGCGGCCTGCCGGGCGGCCGGCCCCTGCTGTGCACTGTGGTTGCTGCTGCTCATCGCGTCTCTATTCGTCGTCCCGGGCGCCCTGGCCGGTCGGCCTCGAACAGCAGCAGGTTCTCAGGCCGGACGGCGAGGCGTACGGGGGCGTCGGGACGCAGCCCGGCCGCGTCCGCGCGCGACGCGACGAGGGACACGTGCAGGGCGCCGAGCCGTACGGTGACCTCGACGGACCGGCCCAGCACCTCGGTGACGTACACCGTGCCGGTGAGGCCGTGTCCCGGCCCGCCCAGGGTCAGGTCCCGGGGACGCATCCCCACCAGTACGTCCGTGCCCGGCGCGGCCCTCGCGCCCACCGGCAGGTCCACCGCCCCGTCCGCCGAGCGGACGTGGCCGCCCTCCGTGACCGTGCCCGGCAGCAGGTTGATCCGGGGCCGGCCGCAGGCGCGGGCCACCTCCGTGTCGTGCGGCCGGTGCCAGATCTCCTCCCGCGTGCCGGTCTGCACGATCCGCCCCTGCCGGATCACGCCGATCCGGTCGCCGAGCGCCAGCGCCTCCACGGAGTCGTGCGTGACGTACAGGGTGGTCGTGTCGCGCACCGCGCCGATCGCCTTCAGCTCGGCCCGCATCTGCTGGCGCAGTTTGGCGTCCAGGTGGGACAGCGGCTCGTCCAGGAGGAAGGCGCGGGCGGGACGGACCAGCACCCGGCCGAGGGCGACGCGCTGGCGCTGCCCGTTGGACAACCGGCCCACCTCGCGGTCCAGCAGGGCGCCGATGCCCAGCAGTTCCGCGGTCTCACCGATCCGCTCGCGGGCCTCGGCGGCGGGCAGCCGGTACTTCGGCGAGCGCAGCGGCGAGGCCAGGTTGTCGTACACCGAGCGGTGCGGGTAGAGGGCGTAGCTCTCGAAGCACATCGCCACGCCCCGGTCGTAGGGCTCCACGCCCGCCATGTCGCGGCCGTCCAGCTCGACCGTGCCCGCGTCGGGGAGTTCCAGGCCGGCGACGGTCTTCAGGGCGGTGGTCTTGCCCGCGCCGGACGGGCCGAGCAGGCAGAAGAACTCGCCCTCGGCCACCTCGAGTTCGAGGCCGTCCAGGGCGACGCCGCGCCCGTACGCCTTGCGGATGCCGCGCAGCGCGATCACGACTTCACCGCCCCGAACGACAGGCCCCGCACCAGATACCGCTGGATCGTCAGCGCGAGCAGCAGCGGCGGGACGACGGACACGAGCGCGGCGGCGGCCGTCAGGTTGTACTTGGGCCGGTCCCCGCCGAGAAACGACAGCGCGCCGACGGTCACCGTCTGGGCCTCGTTGGAGGTGAGGATCATCGGGAAGACGAAGTTGTTCCAGGCGAAGATGAACGCCAGCAGAGACACCGCCGCGATCCCCGGCTTGACCAGCGGGATCGCCACCCGGAAGAAGGCCTGCTTGCGGGTGTAGCCGTCCAGCAGCGCCGCCTGCTCCAGCTCCGGGGTCAGATCGGCGAAGTAGGACCGCATGATCCACACGATGAGCGGCAGCGTGACCAGTTGCAGCACCCACACCATGCCGACGTACGTGTCGAACAGGCCGAGCTTCTGGTACAGCACGAACAGCGGGATGATCACGGTGAGTTCGGGCGCGAACCGGAACGACAGCAGCGTGAACATCAGGTTCTCCGAGCCCTTGAACCGCCACCGCGCCGACGCGTACGCCGCCGGCAGCCCGACCAGCAGCGACAGCGCGACCGCGCCCAGCGACACCACCAGGCTGTTGACGAAGAACCGCACGAAGGGGACGCCCTCGCTGTCGCCGAGGACGCTGCGGTAGCCGTCGAGGGTGGGGGAGAAGGAGAAGTAGGTGCTGAACAACTGGTCGGCGGGTTTCAGCGACAGGATCACCATCCAGGCGATCGGGAACAGCGCGAAGACGAAGTACAGGACCAGGGCGGCGTCCGCCAGCCACCCCAGCAGCCGTTTCCTCACTTGGCGCTCACCTCCGCGGCCCGCCGCTGGATGCGCCCCAGGTGCCGCACCAGCACCATCGCGGCGAGGTACACCACGGCCCAGAGCACGATCGTGTAGCTGATCCCGAACGAGTACCGCTGGAAGCGGATCGCCTCCAGATAGGCCCGTATCTGGAGCACCACCGTGGAGTCGCCGGGCCCGCCCTCGGTCAGGGCGTAGATGATGTCGAACACCTTCAGCGAGTCCATGAACCGGAAGATGACCGCGACCAGCACGTACGGCCACAGCATGGGCAGCGTCAGCCGGCGGAACGTGTACCACCAGCCGGCGCCGTCCACGGCCGCCGCCTCGAACGGGGAGGCGGGCAGCGACCGCAGCCCGGCCAGCGCGAGGATCGCCACGAAGGGCGTGTAGACCCACACGTCGACCGCGATCGAGGACAGCAGGGCACCCGTCGGGGTGTCCGTCCACTGCACGCCGCCGAGCCCGAACGGCTTCAGCAGATGGTTGATCACCCCGACCGACGGCTGGAGCATCAGCTTCCACATGATCGCCGCGATGACCGGCGCGATCATCAGCGGCAGGATGAGGATCTTCTCCAGGACCCGTCCGAGCAGCGTCGACCGGTGCAGCAGCAGCGCGACGGCGACCCCGAGCACCGTCTCGACCAGGGCGGCACCGACCGCGTACAGCACGGTCACCCACGCCGAGTTCCAGAACGCCTCCTCGCTGAAGACCGCCTGGTAGTTCTCGAACCGCACCATGTCCGGCTGCGGCTTGCTCGCCGAGAAGTCGAACAGCGTGTAGTACAGGCCGAGCCCGAACGGATACAGGATTCCGCAGGTGAGCAGCAGCGCGGGCACGATCAGGAGGTACGGGCGCAGGGTGAGCCGCCATCCCATCGCCGCTCAGCCCACCTTGCCGGCCAGGTCGTCGGCGAGATCGCCGAGGACGGACCGGGCGTCCTTCCCGCCGTAGATCTCCTGGAGTGCCGCCGCCCAGCTGGTGGTGGCGTCGAAGAACTGCGCCTGCGGGGTGAACTGGATCCTCGTCCGGTCGACGACCGTCTCGAACGTCTCGATGAAGCCCGGCAGATGCCGCATCTTGTCCTTGTACGCGCCGTCGTCGGCGACCGACCTGCGCACCGGGTCGATGTGGTGGTGCGTGAGCGCGGCCCGGCGCAGGTGCTCCTTGCCGGTCGCCCACTGCAGGAACAGCCAACTGGCGAGCTTCTTCCCGCTCTTGGCGTTCATACCGAGCGACCAGATCCACATGTTGGTGGCGAGCGACCCGTCCGGCCCCTTCGGCCCCGGATGGAAGGCGATCCTCCCGGACGCGGGGCTCGCGCCCTTCACGGCCTGGAAGTAGGCGGCCGTGTCCGCGTCGAACAGCATCCCGGCCTTCTTCGCACCGAGGTCGCTGGAGCACTGGTACCAGGTGTACGACGTCCAGGACGGCGGCCCGCCCTGCCTGACCATGGCCGCCCAGTCCCGCGTGAACGCCACGGCCCGCGGCGAGTTCATCGCCGGGGTCAGCCTGCCGCCGTCGACCGTGAAGTCCTTCAGGCCGTTGCGGGCGTACATCGTCATGAAGCCCGGGTGGATCGTGGCCCAGCTGCGCGAGCCGCGCACCGCGATCCCGTACATGCCGTCGAAGCCCACGCCGGGCGCCTTCCTCTTGATGACGCCGGCGATCTCCCGCAGCTCCTCGAAGGTCTCGGCGGGCTTCAGGCCGAGCCTGCCGAACACGTCCGTGTTGTAGGCGACGACGTTGGTCTCCCAACCCCACGGCAGCGCGTACTGCCCGCCCTGCCCGAGCGGCGCGCCCGCCTTCAGGGACCACTGGCCGGCCTGGAGGAGGTTCGGGAAGAAGTCCGCCTGGTCCCATTCGGCGCCGGTCGCCGAGGAGTTCCGCATCCACGGCCCGAGGTCCTCCAGCCAGCCCGGCGGCCCGTACTGCCACACCATGTACGCGCCCAGCATGAACACGTCGTAGGAGGCCCGGCCGCTGGACAGGTCGACGGTCAGCTTGTCGAAGTAGTTGTCCTCCGGGAAGACGTCGTACTCGACCTCGATGCCGGTCCGCTCGGTGAAGGACTTCAGGTCGGCGATCAGGGCGTCGGTGTAGGGGTGCTTGTTCAGCAGGGCCTTGACGGTCGTGCCCTTCTCCCGCTTCCAGTCGAAGGAGCCGGTGACGTCGTCGGCGGCGGAGCCGTCGCTCTGCTCGTCGTCCCCGCCGAAACCGGCTCCGCAGGCGGTGAGCAGCGGGGCGGCGGCCGTCGCGGCGGTCAGCGCGAGGAAGCGCCGGCGGTCGTGCGCGTGCGTGTCCATCCGTGACCTCCACGGGGGCGGGTGCGGTCCGGTCGGGAGTGCGGGTTAACACGGCGAGTCGACTCGTTAACAGAGGGTGTAACGGCGGAAGTTGGGCGTCAATCCCTCGCGCACGGGAAAATATCGGGGCAGAGTGAGAAGTTCACAGCACGGATCGGTGGGCGTGGGAGGTCCGGATGGCGGCGCAGGACACGGCGGACGGCTGGCTCGGGATCGACCTGGGTACGCAGAGCGTGCGCGCGCTGGTGGTCGGCGCCGACGGGACGGTCCTCGGCAGCGGCGCCGCCCCGCTGACCGGCCACCGCGACGGCGTACGGCACGAACAGGACCCGGACCGCTGGTGGCAGGCGGTGTGCGCCGCGTCCCGCACGGCGCTCGGCGCGACGCGCGGCGCACGGATCGGCGGCCTCGCGGTGTGCGGCACGTCCGGGACGGTGCTGCTCACGGACGACACGGGCCGGCCGCTGACGCCCGCGCTGATGTACGACGACGGCCGGGCGGCGGCCGAGGCGGCCCGCGCGCGGGAGGCCGGGCTCGCCGTGCAGGACACCTGGGCGCTGCCCAAGGCCCTCTGGCTGACCGCCACGTACGGCCCGGGCCGCATCACCCACCAGCCCGACGTGATCGTCACCCGCCTCACCGGCACCCCGCCGCCCGCCGACTCCAGCCACGCCCTCAAGACCGGCTACGACGCGGAGCACGACACCTGGCCGGGCTCCGCCCTCGGCCGGCTCGGCCTGAGCCACGCCCGGTTCCCCGCCGTCGTACGCCCCGGCACCCGGCTCGGCGAGGTCGGCGCGTCCGCCGCCGGGGCCACCGGCATCCCCGCCGGCACCCCGGTCGTCGCCGGCATGACCGACGGCTGCGCCGCCCAGCTCGCCTCGGGAGCCCTGCGCCCCGGCGCCTGGAACTCCGTCCTCGGCACCACCCTGGTCCTCAAGGGCGCCGCCCCGGCACCGGTCCGCGACCCCACCGGCGTGGTCTACAACCACCGTGCGCCCGACGGGGTCTGGCTGCCCGGCGGGGCGTCCAGCGTCGGCGCGGGCGCGCTCGCGGCACGCTTCCCGGACGCCGACCCGGCCGTCATGGACGAGCGGGCGGCGGCCCACGAACCGTCCGGCGCCCTCGCCTACCCGCTCGTGTCGCCCGGCGAGCGGTTCCCCTTCCGCGCCCCGGACGCCACGCCCCTGCTGCTCGGCGAGCCGGCCGACGACGCCGACCTGTGGGCCGCGCTGCTCCAGGGCGTCGGCCTCGCCGAACGCCTCTGCCTGGACTACCTGCACCACCTCGGCGCCCCGCTCGACGGGCCGCTCACCTTCACCGGCGGCGCCGCCCGCAGCGCGTACTGGAACCAGCTGCGCGCCGACATCCTCGGCCGCCCGGCCCGCGTCCCCCAACAGACCGAACCCGCCCTGGGCATGGCCGTGCTGGCGGCGTACGGCACCGCAGGCGACCCGGCCGCCACGCTCCCCGGCACCGCCGACCGCATGGTCCGCGTCCGCACGCTCCTCCAGCCGCGCCCCGGGCGTACGGCACGCTTCGCCGAGCCGTACGCTCGGCTCGTCGACGCACTGGAAACGCGCGGCTGGCTCCCGTCCCCGGTCGTCGCACACGCCCGCGAGCGCCTGCACGCCGACACCACCGGCTGACCCCACCCCGCCCCGCCCCGTCTCACCGGCCGCGCCCGTCCGCCCGCCCGTCGCACGGCAGCCCCGCCCGCCCCGGACCCGACCGCCCACCGCACACCGCCCACCGCACCGACCTGGACCGCCACCCATGAGCCCCACCACCCTCCTCCTGGCCCGGCACGGGCAGACCGTCTGGCACGCCGAGAACCGGTACGCCGGGATCAGCGACATCGCGCTCACCGACACGGGCCGCGCCCAGGCCGACGCCCTCGGCCGGTGGGCCGCCGCCCACCCCGTCGACGCGGTGTGGACGTCCACCCTGTCCCGCGCCGCCGCCACCGCCGAGCCCGCCTGCCGCGCCCTCGGCCTCACCCCGCACCGCGACGCCTCCCTGAGGGAATGCGACTTCGGCGTGGTGGAGGGCCGCACCCTCGCCGAGTTCGCCGCCGAGGACCCCGAGCGGGCGGCGGCCTTCCGTGCCGACCCGGTCGCCCACCCCTTCCCCGGCGCCGAGGACCCGGTGGCCGCCGCCGCCCGCGGCACCGACGCCCTGCGCCGCGCCGCCGCCGCCCACCCCGGCGGGCGCGTGCTGGTGGTGGCCCACAACACGCTGCTCCGGCTGGTGCTGTGCTCCCTGCTGCACATCCCGCCGGCCGAGTACCGCCGCGTGTTCCCCCGGCTGCGCAACGCGGCCGTCAGCGAGCTGCGCCTGGACGGGCAGTCCGCGGCGCTGCTGTCGCTCAACGTGCCGTGCGGGACGGATGTGGCGTAGCGGCGTCCCCTCGTAGGAGCATGTGAACGAAGACCGACCCTGGAGGCGAGCCCCACCCATGACGCAGATCGACACCTCCGTGCCGCACTCGGCCCGCATCTGGAACTACTGGCTGGGCGGCAAGGACAACTACCCGGTGGACGAGGAAGCGGGCAACGCCTACACGGCCGTCTTCCCCGGCATCGTCACCATCGCCCGCAGCAGCCGCGCCTTCCTGGGACGCGCCATCCGCCACCTCGTGCAGGAGGAGGGCGTACGGCAGTTCCTCGACGTCGGCACCGGGCTGCCCACCGTGGACAACACCCACGAGGTCGCCCAGCGGTACGCCCCCGAGTCCCGGATCGTCTACGTCGACAACGACCCGCTGGTCCTCGCCCACGCCCGCGCCCTGCTCACCTCCAGCCCCGAGGGTGTGACCTCGTACGAGGACATGAGCCTGTACGAGCCGGAGCGCATCCTGGAGGCGGCGACGAAGACGCTGGACCTGTCGCGGCCGACGGCGCTGATCCTGAGCGGCATCCTCGGTCACGTCGCCGACCACGCCGAGGCGTGCGGCCTGGTGCGCCGCCTGATGGCGGGCCTGCCGTCCGGCAGCTACCTGTGCGTCAACGACGGCTCGCGCGGCACCGACCCGGACTACGAGCAGGCGCAGGACGGTTACAACGAGACCGGCGCGGTCCCGTACTTCCTGCGGCCCGTGGAGCAGATCGAGGCCTACTTCGCGGGCCTTGAGCTGGTGGAGCCGGGCGTGGTCTCCGTGCCGCTGTGGCGTCCGGAGCCCGGTGCGGCCACCAAGCCGATCGGGCAGCACGGCGGCGTGGCCCGCAAGCCGTAGCCCGTGAGCCCGTGAGCCCGTGAGTCCACGAGCCGTTGAGCCCTTGAGCCCTTGAGTCCTTGAGTCCGCCAGCCCTTGAGGCTTCTTGCGCTCATGAGCCCCGGGCCCGCACGGGAGAGCCCCCCCGCGAGTCACGTCCTCGCGGGGGGCTCCCTTTTCTCCGCCTGCCCGCGTGAAGGGTGAGAAGACGATCACGAGGCAGGACGCTTCACGGGCCCGTCAGGGCGCGAGCAGCAGCACGTCCGCGCGGGACTTCGCCGCCTCGTAACGGCGGGCGACGTCCTGCCAGTTGACGACCTGCCACATCGCCTCGACGAAGTCGGCCTTCTGGTTCCTGTACTGCAGGTAGAAGGCGTGCTCCCAGGCGTCGAAGACGAGGATCGGGGTCGAGCCCTGGCCGACGTTGCCCTGGTGGTCGTAGACCTGCTCCACGATCAGCCGCCCGCTCAGCGGCTCGTACGCGAGGACGCCCCAGCCCGAACCCTGCGTGGTCGCGGCGGCCTTGGACAGCTGCGCCTTGAACGCGCCGAACGATCCGAAGGACTCCGCGATGGCGTCCGCCAGGTCGCCCACCCCGTCGGCGGCCAGGGGCTCGCCGCCGCCGTCACCCGTCATGTTGTGCCAGTAGATCGAGTGCAGGATGTGGCCGGAGAGGTGGAAGGCGAGGTTCTTCTCCAGGCCGTTGACCGAGCCCCACTGCTCCTTGTCCCGCGCCTCCGCGAGCTGCTCCAGCGTGTCGTTGGCACCCTTCACATAGGCCGCGTGGTGCTTGTCGTGGTGCAGCTCGATGATCTCGGGGCTGATCACGGGCGCGAGCGCGGAGTAGTCGTACGGGAGTTCAGGAAGCGTGTAGACGGGCATGGCGGGTTCCCCTCCGGACCTCTTATTGCAAGTAGCTTGCAACTGCACATTAGCAGCAGCAAGTGGGGGTGGGTGGTCCGGGCGCACGAAAAGGCCCTCGCGTGTCGTCACGCGGGGGCCTTCGGTGGCCGGGGCGGGTCAGTGCTTGGCGCGCGCCTTCTGCCAGGCGTAGCCGACGGCCGCGAGGAACAGCGTCATGCCGCCCGTCGAGTACAACTGCACGCGGGTGTCCGCCTCACGGGCCATCAGGAGGAAGATCGCCGCCATGCCGGCCAGCGCCAGCCAGGTCAGCCACGGGAAGCCCCACATCCGCACGACCAGCTTCTCGGGCGCCTCGCGCTCCAGTTGCCGGCGCAGCCTGAGCTGCGAGACCGCGATGAAGATCCAGACGACCAGGATGACCGCGCCGATCATGTTCAGCAGCCAGGAGAACACGTCGTCCGGACGCCAGTAGCTGAGCAGTACGCACGCGAAGCCGAACACGGAGGACGCCAGCACCGCGAGCCGCGGCACCCCGCCGGACACCCGGCCCAGCGCCTTCGGACCCTGGCCGCGCTCCACCAGCGAGTAGGCGATGCGCGAGGAGCCGTAGATGTTGGCGTTCATCGCGCTCAGCAGCGCCACCAGCACGACCACGTTCATCAGCTGCCCGGCGCCCGGGATGCCGAGCTCGTCCAGGGCGGCCACGTAGGGGCCCTTGTCGACGACCTCCTTGGAGTCCCACGGCACGAGCGTCACGATGACGGCCATCGAGCCGATGTAGAACAGGGCGATGCGCCACATCGCCGTGCGCACCGCGCTCGCCACGCCCTTGACGGGGTTCTCCGACTCGGCCGCCGCGATGGTGACCGTCTCCAGGCCGCCGTAGGCGAACACCGACGCGAGCAGGCCGATCACCAGGCCCTCGCCGCCGTTGGGCAGGAAGTCGGTGAGGTTGCTCGCGCCGGGGGAGTCCGTGCCGGGCAGGACGCCCGTGATCGCCAGCACGCCGAGCACCAGGAACAGGCTGATCGCGAAGACCTTCAGCGCCGCGAACCAGAACTCGAACTCGCCGAAGTTCTTCACGGCGGCCAGGTTCGTGCCGCAGAAGACGACCATGAACAGCGCGACCCACGCCCACTCGGGCGTGCCCGGCAGCCAGCCCGTGACGATCTTCGCCGCGCCGATGCCCTCCAGGCCGACGGCCGTGCACAGCAGCACCCAGAACGACCAGCCCGCCGTGAAGCCCGCCCACGGCCCGATCGCCCGCTCGGCGTGCGCGGAGAAGGAACCGGACGACGGATACGCGGCCGACATCTCGCCCAGCATGCGCATCACCAGCATCACGAGGAGGCCGGAGAGGGCGTAGGCGAGGACGATCGACGGCCCGGCGGCGGCGATGCCCGCGCCCGAACCGACGAACAGTCCGGCGCCGATCACCCCGCCCAGGGCGATCATCGACAGATGGCGCTGCTTCAGGCCGTGGGACAGCGAGGCGTCCGCCTCGGAGGACGCCGGTGACGGCGTCTGCGTGGAGGTGCTGGGCATCAGGGCGCTCGTCCCTTGCGTGAGATGGGCAAAACGCCGACAGTCTGGTGGGCGCGTCCGCTCAGAGCGAGGACTTGTTCAGCATCCGGACGGCGACGATACGGAGCGTGCAAGTCCGATTACCCGGCCGGTGTGCGACTCGCCGAGATCGTTTTGGCGAAACCCTACAGTCGCCGCGCACGCTTCCCGGGTGAGCGATGCCTCCCCGCCTCCGTGACCGGCGTCACGCCCCCGCTGGTGTAACCGGCGGTCGTTGTCCGGAGCCCACCAAGCGGCGGTTCGCTCCTTTGTCGACCGCTGACGGTGATCCGCCGCGCGGCGCTGGGATAGCGTCGCCGTGTCCCAACATGCCCACATCACCTCGCGGAGACCCCATGAGCACCGCTGCCGCCCCTCTCAGCTCCGGACAGGTCCTCGCCGACCTCCTCCCCGCCTCCCGGGTCCGGGACGCCGCGCTCGTGGTCGGCGGCGCCGCGCTCACCGGGCTCGCCGCCCAGATCGCCGTGCCCGTGCCGGGCTCCCCGGTGCCGGTGACCGGCCAGACCTTCGCCGCGCTGCTCGTCGGCACGGCCCTCGGCGCCGGACGCGGCTTCCTCTCGCTGGCCCTGTACGCGCTGGTCGGCATGGCGGGTGTGCCGTGGTTCGCGGGCGGCACCTCGGGCGCGGCGGCCCCGTCCTTCGGCTACATCCTCGGCATGATCCTCGCGTCCACCGTCGTGGGCGCCCTCGCCCGCCGCGGCGCCGACCGCTCCGTACTGCGCATGGCCGGCACGATGCTGCTGGGCGAGGCGATCATCTACGCCGTCGGCGTCCCCTACCTCGGCGTGGCCACCGGCATGTCCGCCTCCGCCGCGATCGCGGCCGGTCTGACGCCGTTCCTCATCGGCGACGCCCTCAAGGCCGCCCTCGCCATGGGCGTGCTGCCCACCGCCTGGAAGTTCATCGGCAAGCGGTGACCCGCTGAGAGTCCGCGCGCGGTGCGGGGAGACCCGGCGCGCGCACATGAGGGCCGGGACGGCGGCGAGCCGTCCCGGCCCTCACGTCTGTGCGTGAACCGGTGACCAGGTGAACCGGTGGCCCGGTGACCAGGTGAAGAGGAGAACCGGTGAACCGGTGAACCGGTGAACCGGAGGACCTGCGGGGCCGTCAGCCCGTCGAGACCTTGTCCTGGTCGCCCGCCGCCTCGGCCGGCGCGGCCCCGGTGGCCGGACGCCCGCCGCGCATCCTCTCCTTGAGGAAGGCGATGGCCAGCACGACCGCCGCGACCAGCAGCGACAGCAGCACGGTCTTGCGGCCGTCGTGCTCGGTGTCGGTCAGCATGTAGCCCAGGACGAACACGATGAGTCCGGCCGTCGCCCAGGTCAGGTACGGGTACAGCCACATCCGCACGACCAGCTTCTCCGGCGCCTCGGCCTGGATGATCTTCCGCATCCGCAGCTGCGAGAAGCAGATCACCAGCCACACGAACAGCGCGACGGCGCCGGAGGAGTTGACCAGGAAGAGGAAGACCGAGTCCGGGAACTTGTAGTTGAAGAACACCGCGACGAAGCCGAACACGACCGACGCGATGATCGCCGTACGCGGCACACCCTGGCCGGTGGTCCGCGCGAACGCCTTCGGGGCGTCGCCGCGCTCACCGAGCGAGAACGCCATGCGGGAGGCCGTGTAGAGGCCGGAGTTGAGGCAGGACAGCACCGAGGTCAGCACGATGAAGTTCATGATCTGACCGGCGTGCGGGATGCCGAGGGAGTTCAGGGCGGCCACGTACGAGCCCTCGTCGGTGATCGACTCGCTGTCCCACGGCAGCAGGGACACCACGACGAAGATCGAGCCGAGGTAGAAGACGGCGACGCGCCAGATGATGCTGTTGGTGGCCTTGGTGACGGCCTGCTGCGGGTTCTCGGACTCACCGGCGGCCAGCGTGGCGATCTCGCTGCCCATGAAGGAGAAGACGACGAGCAGCACACCGGTGAGGATCGCGCCGGGCCCGTTCGGCAGGAAGCCGCCGTGCTCCGTCAGGTTGGCCAGACCGGCCTGCTCGCTGTCGACGCCCGGCAGCAGACCGAACACGGCGAGCCCGCCGATGACGATGAACGCGGCGATGGCGACGACCTTGATGCCGGCGAACCAGAACTCGAACTCGCCGTAGGAACCGACGGAGACCAGGTTCGTGGCGGTCAGCACCACCATCACGATGAGGGCCCACGCCCACTGCGGCACGGCCGGGACCCAGCCCTCCAGGATCACCGCGCCGGCGGTCGCCTCGACCGCGAGCACCACGACCCAGAAGAACCAGTACAGCCAGCCGATGGAGAAACCGGCCCAGTTGCCGAGCGCACGGTCGGCGTGCGCGGAGAAGGAGCCGGAGGTCGGGTTGGCAGCCGACATCTCGCCGAGCATCCGCATCACCAGCACCACGAGCGTGCCGACGAGGGCGTACGACAGGAGGATGCCGGGCCCGGCGGTGGCGATGCCGGAGCTTGATCCGACGAACAGGCCGGCGCCGATCACACCGCCGATGGCGATCATCGACAGATGGCGGTTCTTGAGTCCGGCCTGGAGGCCGTTCCCGGTGTCACCGGGACCCGGGCGGCCGCTTTCGGCCTTGAGGACGGTCGGCTGCGAAGTCATGGGGAGGTATTTCCTTTGCGCCGTCGAGCAGATTCCCGCACAAGCGGTGTACGAGCCGGTCCAGTGAAACTGAGGGTCACAGCTTGGGGAACCCTTGGAATCCAGATTGTTACTTGAGCTTTCCCTGAGGTTCTGTCGTGTTGCTCACTCTTTCCGTGGAGGCACCCGACGCCGCACCCCGGAAACAGCCGTGTCACACTCGTCCCATGCGCGTGTATCTCGGTTCCGACCATGCCGGCTACGAACTCAAGAACCACCTCGTCGAGTGGCTCAAGGCAGCCGGTCACGAGCCCGTCGACTGCGGGCCGCACATCTACGACGCCCAGGACGACTACCCGCCGTTCTGCCTCCGCGCCGCCGAGCGGACGGCCGCGGACCCGGACGCGCTCGGCGTCGTGATCGGCGGCTCCGGCAACGGCGAGCAGATCGCCGCCAACAAGGTCAAGGGCGTCCGGGCGGCCCTCGCCTGGAGCACCGAGACCGCGGAGCTCGGCCGCCAGCACAACAACGCCAACGTCATCGCCGTCGGGGCGCGCATGCACTCGTCGGACGAGGCGACGAAGTTCGTCGAGGCCTTCCTGGCCACCCCGTTCTCCGGCGACGAGCGCCACATCCGGCGCATCGACATGCTGGCCGCGTACGAGACGAACGGCGACCTCCCGCCGATCCCGGCCCACCACCCGCAGCAGTAACGGCACCGGGAACCGGGACAGGTCCGTGCCCCGACCGAGTCGGACGGGGCACGGGCGGAAGAAGGAGAGTCACCCGTGCCTGAGGGGCACACCATCCACCGGCTGGCCCAGGACTACGCCGCAGCCTTCGCCGGAGCGCCCACGCGCGTCACCAGCCCCCAGGGCAAGTTCAGCGACGCCGCGGCCCTCCTCGACGGCACCGTCCTGCACACCGCCGACGCCCACGGCAAGCACCTCTTCCTCGGCTTCCGCGACCCCGGGCACACCGACTGGGTCCACATCCACCTCGGCCTGTTCGGCAAGGTCGCCTTCGGCCCCGCCCCGGCACCCGCACCGACCGACACCGTCCGCCTGCGCCTGGCCAACGGGACGGCGTACGTCGACCTGCGCGGCCCCACCACCTGCGCGCTGATCACGGACACCGAGAAGGCGGCCATACACGCCCGTCTGGGCCCCGACCCGCTGCGCGACGACGCCGACCCGGCCGCCGCCTACCGGCGCGTCTCCCGCAGCCGCACGACGATCGCCGCCCTGCTCATGGACCAGAAGGTCATCGCCGGAGTCGGCAACGTCTACCGGGCCGAGGTGCTGTTCCGGCACGGCATCGACCCGTACCGCGCGGGCAGGGACATCCGGCCCGCCGAGTGGGACGCCCTCTGGGCCGACCTCGTGGCGCTCATGCGGGAGGGCGTCCGCAACAACCGCATCGACACCGTCCGCCCCGAACACACCCCGGAGGCGATGGGCCGCCCGCCCCGCGTCGACGACCACGGCGGCGAGGTGTACGTGTACCGCAGGGCCAACCTGCCCTGCCACATCTGTGGCGGCGAGATCCGCACCGCCGGTCTCGCCGCCCGCAACCTCTTCTGGTGCCCGCGCTGCCAGCAGGCCTGAACCCACACCGCCGCCCGGCGGCCACGGCGCCACCGGACGGCCCACCGGACGGCCCAGCGGGCTGCCCACCTGGCCCCGACGCCCCCGGCGCGTTAGGCGCCGCGGAGGCGGGACGGCGTACGGGGCGCCGCAGAGGCGGGACGGCGTACGGGGCGCCGCGGAGGCGACGGCAGGTGCGAGGCGACGGCGGGGTGCGAGGCGCCGCGAGGCGACGGCGGGGTGCGAGGCACCGCGGAGGCGGGACGGCGCGCCAGGGACGGCGTCAGAAGCCGTGCGACAGCCAGGGCGCCACCGTGGAACCGAACCCCACGGCCGCCTCCGTCAGCGCCCCCTGCCGCAGCTCCCGCACCCGCCCGGCCGCGCCCAGCGCCGCCAGGCTCACGCCGCCGAGATAGGCGGCCCCCAACTCCCGCACCGTCAGGGCCAGATCCGCCGCGTCCTCGGTGCGCTCGCAGGACGCGCCCTTCGCGTCCCCGGTCAGCCGCCAACGCCCCGTGTTCCAGGGGCAGAAGGCGTCCTCCACCTCGAACACGACGTCCACCGGCGCCTGATACGTCCGCGCCCGAAGCGCGGCCCCCACGTCCACCAGACGCACGTACAGCTGGTCCCGCGTCCGGGGCCGGCACCGGCGGATGTCGGACACCAGGTACTGCCAGGCCTCGTCCACCGGACGCCCCCGCACCACCAGCGTCGTCGTCAGGTCGATGCCGAACAGGAAACGCCACAGCGCCGCGTCCGCCGCCGGGTCCAGCGCGTCCAGGTTCTGCAGCACCACCGTGCCGTTGTGCCCGGACTCCTCCCAGCCGAGCTTCACCCGGAACCGGGCGTACCCCACGACCCGCCCGTGCCGCTCGGCGACCACGCACTGCAGCGGCGACGCCCCGTCCCGCTCGCTCTCCGGGTCCAGCACCCCGACCCGCTCCCAGCCCGGCATCCGCGCCGTCATCCCCGGCCGCCGCGGCACCAGCTCCGCGTACACCGCCTCGCACGCGTCCAGCACGTCCTCGGGCGCCGCGTACCGCAGCCGTACGTCATCGGTGCCGGGCGGCACGGACAGCGTCGTCCGGCTCGTGTCGATCTCGGCGCCCCGCTGGAAGGACGCGGCGTCGTACCCGAACCGGCCGTAGATCGCCGGCTCGGACGCGGTCAGCAGCGCGAGCGGCTCGCCCAAGGAGCGGATGTCGTCCAACTGCCGCCGCATCATCGCGGTCAGCACCCCGCGCCTGCGGTGTGTCCCGGCGACGCTGACCATCGTCACGCCCGCCGCCGGCACCGAGGCCCCGCCGGGCACCGTCACGCGGAAGCTGAACGCGCCCGCCGTACCGACGCATTCGGAACCGTCCCAGGCGCCCAGCGACCGGTCGAGCTCCGTCAGCGCGTTCCACAGCTCGCGTTCCTCGGGCGCCTCCGGGACCCCGCTGAAGGCCCGGATCAGGGTCTCGTACCACTTGTCCCATTCGTCCTGCCGCAGCACCCGCAGGTCGGTGTCAGTCCCCATGCAGCATGCGTACCAGGGTGCCGCCGGACGAGCGAGGGAATTTCTGTCAGGTTGCGGCGCGACGGCTTCCCGTGAAGTTCACTGTGAAGTCGGTCCTCGGACGGGGGACAAGGAGGACCTCCCGTGCCAAGCGACTGGTCGGATGGATAGGGTCCCGAACTAATGGCAGCAGGACGGGAGCGGCGCGCGGCCGCCGACACGTTCACGGCCCGGTGGAAGAAGCAGTGGCACCGGGTCCGCACCGGCCTGCGCAGAAGCGCCGTCGACTACTTCCGCGGCGGCGGCTCCGACTGGGTCCCGCTCGTGGGTCTCCTCCTGACCATTCCCGTGATCACGACGGCCACACTCGCCAACGCCGTGTGGATCTCCCCGGCCGCGCTGGTCCTGCCGATCGTCGCGGGCGGCCTCGTACTGCGCCCCGCCAGCCTGCTCGGCCTGTACGCCGCGGCCGCCACCGCCCTGATCGTGGAGACCGTGAGGCTCGGCCCGTACACCGAGGGCCCCTCCCGGGTCACCCCCGGCGTCGTCCTGGTCGTCGCCGCCTGCGGCTTCTTCGGGCTGCTCCTCGCCCAGTTCCGCAGCCGCGTCGGCGTGCCCTGGCGGCGCGGCGGCACCATGCTCTTCGACCTCCGCGAACGCATCCGCGTACAGAGCAAACTGCCCAAACTGCCCGAGGGTTGGCACCGCGAGATGGCGCTGCGCCCGGCCGGCGGCCAGTCCTTCTCGGGCGACTTCGTCGTCGCCGCCCGCACCAACGGCGGCCGGACCCTGGAAGCCGTCCTCACCGACGTCTCCGGCAAGGGCATGGACGCGGGCTCCCGCGCGCTGCTGCTGTCCGGCGCGTTCGGCGGCCTGCTCGGCTCCCTGCCCCCGCACGCCTTCCTCCCGGCCGCCAACGGCTACCTCCTGCGCCAGGACTGGGACGAGGGCTTCGCGACCTCCATCCACCTCGTCCTGGACCTCGACTCGGGCGACTACGAGCTGTACTCCGCGGGCCACCCGCCGGGCCTCCAGCTCAGCGCCGGCAGCGGTCGCTGGGAGGAGAAGGCCGCCGAGGGCCCTCTCCTCGGCGTCTACGACGGAGCCCAGTTCGACTCCGTGAAGGGCAGCCTGCGCCCCGGCGACGTCCTGATGCTGTTCACCGACGGCCTCGTGGAGACCTCCGACCGCGACATCGTCGAGGGCATCGACCGCCTCACCGGCGAGGCCGACCGCTATGTCGCCGGCGGCTTCCACGGCGCCGCCTGGCACCTCATCGAGGCCGTCGCGAAGGACGTCAACGACGACCGGGCGCTGCTGCTCATCTGCCGCGAGGGCCCGACGGCGACGGTCCGCTGACAGGGTTTGTCACTGTCCTGTCCTGCTTCTGTCTCCACCCCCGTTGCCCGATTGCGCGAGTGTTCGAGGGGTTGGTAGAGATGAGTTACGTACTATTTGGTCCACGGAACCCAACGGGGGAGGCGAGTTCTCAATGAAGTTCGACATGGGCGCGCAGACGCTCTCGACCCTGCAGCGCGACTCGCGCGGCGCGAGTGACGACCTCGGCAGCCTGGTACGGCAGTTGGTGCAGGCGGCGCAGCCGCTGGAGGGCAAGTTCAACGGCTCCGGCCGGGCGATGTTCGACCAGTTCAAGGCGCGCGCGGACCAGATCGCCAACGACCTGAACGGGTCGCTGTCCGCGATCCTGGGCGGTCAGGCGGGCATGGACTCCGCGTTCAGCTCGGGTGACCAGGAGCAAGGTGACAACGCGCGGCAGCAGATGGCCGCCGCCAACTTCGACGCGGCGCGCTTCCGCTGATCGCGGCGCAACTCGGGTTTTTTCTCATTTCGTTCACGGGGAGAGGTTTCTGATGGCTGGTGCGGGTGCGGACCGCAGGTCGTACGACACGGGTGCGTCTGCTGACGCCCAGACCAACATTCAGTCGGTGATCGGCCGGCTGGAGGAGGTCATCGGTCAGCGTGACCGGCAGGTGAAGGCGGCGATGGCGGACTTCACGGCCGACGGCGTGGCGGACGAGTACCACGGCAAGGAACAGCGGTGGAACAAGGCCTCGCAGGAGGTCAAGAACATCATCCACCTGCTGAAGACGACGCTGGAGAAGAACGACGGTACGGCGCAGTCGACGCTCCAGCGCGCCAAGGCCGCGGTCGACAACATCGGCTGAGCGGGCCGGACGTTTTCTGTTCCATGTAGGAAATCCACGGGGGTTGGGTTGTGACCGGCTGGGATCTGAAGCCGCAGGGCATTTCGGGTGTGCTGAAGACGACGGGCGAGACGGCGTCGAAGTTCGAGACGTACGGGAAGAACTTCGGTGATCATCTGACGTCGGCCGCGTCCAGCGCGGGCACGATCTCCGCGGAGGGCGGCGGGGGCGGGGGCGGTGAGAAGGCGCAGGGCGGCCTGGTCGCCCTGGCCCTGTCGCAGTACGCGGAACGGGCCTCCAAGGACCTGCAGTTCGTGGCGGCCCGTGCGGGCAAGTCGTTGCAGGGTGTGGTCGACGCGACGACCGCTTATCTGAACGGCGATCAGGAGATGGCGGCGGAGGCGCAGCGCAAGACGCTGGCGGCGCCGAAGATCGACATGCCCGGGGTGGGCAAGTCGTGATCAAGCCGGACCAAATCCCGCAGTTCACGGGCGATCTGGCGCAGTTGGAGAAGGATTACGCGGCCCTGAAGAAGGACGCGGGGAACATCCGCAGTGCGGGCAGTGACGTCCACACTCAATTCCAGGGCCTGTCGGCGTACTACCAGGCGCCGGAGGCGGAGAAGCTCTTCGCGACGACGAAGCCGGTGAAGGACAGGGCGGACGGTTTCGCGGACGATCTGGAGAAGGTGTCGTCGGCGCTGTCGGAGTACGCGA
>NZ_JARVKW010000090.1 GCF_029813775.1 Streptomyces sp. DH24
CGCCCCCCCCCCCCGGCGCTGCGGCGTTGTACGCGACACACGGCGCACGGCCTAGCGGCCGGCGCCTCCGTCGGCGTTGGGGCCGGCGTAGTCCTCGCCGTAGGCGCCCTTGGCGGGGCGGCGGCGGCGCATGGGCGGCTCGACGCCGTCGGCGAGGCGGCGGGCGGTGAGCAGGAAGCCGGTGTGGCCGATCATCCGGTGGTCCGGGCGGACGGCCAGGCCCTCGATGTGCCAGTTGCGGATCATCGTCTCCCAGGAGGTCGGCTCGTTGAAGCAGCCGATCTCGCGGATGGACTCGACGGTCCGGGCGAGCTGGGTGGTGGTCGCGACGTAACAGCACAGGATGCCGCCGGGCACGAGCGCCTTGGAGACGGCCTCCAGGCACTCCCACGGGGCGAGCATGTCGAGGATGACGCGGTCGACGTCCGTGTCGGACAGGTTGTCCTGGAGGTCGCCGACGGTGAGCTGCCAGGCGGGGTGCGGGCCGCCGAAGTAGCGCTCCACGTTCTGCTTCGCGATCTCGGCGAAGTCCTCGCGGCGCTCGTAGCTGTGCAGCATGCCCTGGTCGCCGATGGCCCGCAGCAGGAAGCTGCTGAGCGAGCCGGAGCCGACGCCGGCCTCGACGACGCGCGCGCCGGGGAAGATGTCGGCGAAGGCGAGGATCTGCCCCGCGTCCTTCGGGTAGACGACGGCTGCCCCGCGGGGCATGGACAGGACGTAGTCGGGGAGCAGGGGGCGCAGCGCGAGGTAGGCGACGTTCCCGGTGGTGCGGACAACGCTGCCCTCGGGAGCGCCGATCAGTTCGTCGTGGGGGAAGGAACCCTTGTGGGTGTGGAAGTTCTTCCCGGCCTCGAGCGTGAACGTGTAGTGGCGGCCCTTGGGGTCGGTCAGCTGAACCTGGTCCCCGACCTTGAAGGGCCCGCGCCTGCGGGCGGCACCGGTCGGTTCGGACATGTGACCAGCCTACCGGCAGCCGGGAGGGCCGCCGACCACGCGGGGGCTCAGCTGGGCCGGGCCATCGCCTTCACGAAGGCCCGCTCGACGTCGGCCGCCGACAGCACGCCGTAGATCTCGCCGGTCTCCTCCACCACCAGGTACTCGGTGGCGGGCGGGGCGCGCAGGGCGTCGAGCAGTTCCTCGCCGGCCAGCTCCGCCGAGACGCGCATCCCGTCCGTGAGGTCCTGGGCGAGGCCGCTGACCGCGACCCAGGGCCGGCGGTGCGCGGGTACGCCGACGATGGCGGCCTCGCGGACCAGGGAGAGCGGGGTGCCCTCGGCGTCGACGACGACCAGGGCACGGGCCCCGGCGGCGTTGGCCCGTCGCAGGGCCTCGGAGAGCGGGGTGTCGGTCTCGACGGGGACGGCGCGGCGGGTGAGGGTCCGGGCGCGCAGCTCCGGGAGGTGTTCGCGCAGGCGTGCCATGCGCAGGCTGTTGCCGGCGCCGGTCCAGATGATGGCGGCGAGGATCGCGGCGAGCAGCGCGTCCATGACCGTGTCCATGCCGACGCTGTCCTCGGCGGCGGAGCCGAGCGCACCGGACTGCGTGAGCAGCGGGAGCCCCACGAGGACGGCGACGGCGAGGGCCCGGCCGACCCAGGCGGCGGCGACGGTGCCGGCCATGGGCCTGCCGCTGATCTTCCAGACGACGGCGCGGAGCATGCGGCCGCCGTCCAGCGGGAGGCCGGGCAGCAGGTTGAAGGCGGCCACGATGAGGTTGGAGATCATCAGGCCGGCCAGCAGGACGCCCGGGACCGTGCCGGGCTCGACGGTCTGCATGGCGAGGTAGAACAGGCCCGCGAGGACGAGGGAGAGCAGGGGCCCGACGAACGCGAGGACGAACTCGCGGCCGGGGGTCTCGGCCTCCTTCTCGATCTCGGAGACGCCGCCGAAGAACTGGAGCTGGATGCGGCGGACCGGGAGTTTGAAGCGGAGCGCGGCGACCGTGTGGGCCAGTTCGTGCACGAGCACGGACGCGTAGAAGGCGACCGCGAAGAAGAGGGACACCAGGTAGCGCGCGGCGCCCAGCTCGGGCAGGATCCGGTCGAGCTGGCCGCCGAACACCCAGGTGATCAGGGCGGCGACGAGGAACCAGCTCGGCGCGACGTACACGGGCACGCCGAACGGCCGGCCCATGAGCAGTCCGCCGCCGGGCCCGGGGCGCTTCGCGGGCCGGCCCCGGCCGGAGCGCGCGAGCGTGCGGTGCGGGTCGTGGTGGTCGGCCTCGGCGTCGCCGGCCGGTGCCCCGAAGTTTCCGGTGGGCGGGGTCTCGTCGGGCTCGGTGCGTGGCTGCGGCGTCCCGGACCGTCCGGTGTCCGGCGTTTCCGGGGGCTCGGTGCCG
>NZ_JARVKW010000091.1 GCF_029813775.1 Streptomyces sp. DH24
GGGCGGGACGGTGCCGCCGCCGGGCGGGCCCGCGCCCACCGGACGCCGGGCCCGCCGCGAGCCCGGCGCCCAGCACGCGCTGCCGGCCGCGCAGCCCGCTCCGTCCGGCGTGAACTCCCCCGGCGCCGCGGCCTCCCAGCCGACGGGACGCCGTCGCCGCGCCCTGGCCGCCGCGAACGAACGCGCCGCCGCGCAGGAGGCGGGGCCCCGCACGGTGTTCGCCCTGCCGCCTGCCGATGCGGACCGGGCCGATGACGCGGGCGAGGGCGCCGGGCCGGGTTCGGGTGCTGGTCAGGCCGGGCAGCCCGGTCAGCCGGGACAGCCCGGGCGTCCCGGGTCCGTTGAGCAGCCCGGTCAGGGGCAGGACTCCGGGCACGGGCAGGGCTCCGGGCCGGGGCGGGTTCCCGGGCAGGGGCATGCCCTCGGGCAAGGGCAGTCCGTCGGGCAGGGGCGGGTTCCCGGCCCCGGTCACGGCCCCGGTCACGGGCAGGGCTCCGCGTCCGGGCCGGGCTCCGCATCCGGGCAGCCGCAGGTGCCCGGCACCGGGCAGGGTGGCCAGGCGCAGGTGCCCGGGCCCGCTGCCGCCGGTGACGGCCTGATCGACGACGGTCGGCACGACGCCGTGCCGCAGGACCAGTCCGGCGACCACACGCCTCCGCAGGCCCATCCCGTGACCGCACCGACGGGCCGCCGTCGGCGGGCGGTCGCGCAGCCGGCGGACGGGACCACCGCCCAGGGGACTCCGCCACACGGGGTTCCCGGGCACGGTGACGGACCGGCGCAGGGCGGGCCGGTCCCGGGTGCGCCCGCTCCGGGGACTCCCGCGCACGGAGTGCCGGTCCAGGGGGCGCCCGCCTCGGGGACCCACGGGCACGGGGTTCCGGCGCAGGTGCAGGCGCAGGCTCAGGTTCAGCAAGGGGTCGGCGGCCAGGGCGGCGCCCCGGTTCCGCAGCAGGGCACCGCCGCGGCTGCGCAGGGCTCGCCGGCTCAGTCCGTACCTGCTCAGTCCGTACCTTCTCAGTCCGTACAGGCTCAATCCGTCCCCGCGCAGGGCATCGCGGGCCAGGGCACGCAGGTGGCACCGGCGCACGGGCAGCCGGGTGCCGTACCGGGCGCCCACGCTCCGGCGCAGCCGAACCCGGCCCCACACGGCCACCGCCAGGCCGGCCAGGCGCAGGACACGTCCGGTCGCCTCGCCCTGCCCGCACAGCAGCCCGCCACCGCGGGACACCCGCTCCCGCCGCAGGTCGCGCCGGGCCAGGGCGCTCCCGGGCAGCCAGTTCCCGGGCAGCCGGTTCCCGGTCAGGCACCCCACGGTCCCCACGGTCAGGTCACCCCGCCGCAGGGCGTCCCGGCGCAGGGCACGCCCGCCCAGGGCGCTCCGGCTCCCGGTGTCCCGTTCGGCCTGCCCCTCCCCGCCGAAGTACCCCCGGGCCAGGGAACCCCGGCACAGGGCACTCCGGCCCCTCAGCAGTGGCCCAGCCCCGACAACACGCCCAGCCAGGACAACACGCCCGGCGCGGGCACGCCCGTACCGCCCAACGGCGCCGCGCCCGTGCCGGCGCACGGCAACGCCCCTGTCCCGCCGACGGGCACCGCCCCGGTACCGCCGCACGGCACCGCCCCCGTACCCCCCAACGGCAACGCCGCAGTACCGCCGCACGGCACCGGCCCCGTACCGCCTCACGGCACCGCCCCGGTACCGCCGCACGGCGCCGCCGCCCCCGCACCCCCGAACGCCCCCGGCAACGACATGCCCCCGTCCGGTGCCCCCGGCGTCCCCCCGCACGCGCAGCCGCACACCCCGGCTTCCGGTACCCCCCTGCCTCCCGAGGGCGCCGCGCCCCCGCAGCCGGACCAGGCCGGTCAGCCGGGGCAGCACGCGCCGGCCGGTGCGCAGCCGAGCCTGGGCGGCGGCCAGTCCGGGCAGCCCGCCCGCATGGCGCAGCCGCTGCCCGCCGAAGCCGCGGCCGCTGCCGCCGCGGCGGCTGCCGTGGACCCGAACTCCACGCAGGGCCGTGCCATCAGCCTGCGCACCCTCGGGCAGGGCGT
>NZ_JARVKW010000092.1 GCF_029813775.1 Streptomyces sp. DH24
GCCGGGTTACTGGGGCGGGTTGCCGTGCTTGCGGGAGGGCAGGTCGGCGTGTTTGGTCTGGAGCATGGCCAGGGAGCGGATGAGGACTTCGCGGGTTTCGGCGGGGTCGATGACGTCGTCGACGAGGCCGCGTTCGGCCGCGTAGTAGGGGTGCATGAGCTCGGCCTTGTACTCCTTGACCATCTTCTGCCGCATGGCTTCGGGGTCTTCGGCCTCGGCGATCTGGCGGCGGAAGATGACGTTGGCCGCGCCTTCGGCGCCCATGACGGCGATCTCGTTGGTGGGCCAGGCGTAGGTGAGGTCGGCGCCGATGGACTGGGAGTCCATGACGATGTAGGCGCCGCCGTAGGCCTTGCGCAGAATCAGCGAGATGCGGGGCACGGTGGCGTTGCAGTAGGCGTAGAGCAGTTTGGCGCCGTGGCGGATGATGCCGCCGTGTTCCTGGTCGACGCCGGGCAGGAAGCCGGGCACGTCCAGGAAGGTGACGATGGGGATGTTGAAGGCGTCGCACATCTGCACGAAGCGTGCGGCCTTCTCGCTGGCCTCGATGTCCAGCACGCCGGCCAGGGACTGGGGCTGGTTGGCGACGATGCCGACGACCTGGCCGTCCAGCCGGGCCAGCGCGCAGATGATGTTCCGCGCCCAGCGCTCGTGGACCTCCAGGTACTCCCCGTCGTCCACGACCTCCTCGATCACCTTCGCCATGTCGTACGGCCGATTGCCGTCCGCGGGAACGAGGTTGAGCAGCACGTCGCTGCGCCGGTCGACGGGGTCGCCGCTGGGTGCCCGGGGTGCCGCCTCCCGGTTGTTCTGCGGGAGCATCGACAGCAGGTAGCGGACTTCGGCGAGGCAGGTCTCCTCGTCGTCGTAGGCGAAGTGGCACACACCGGAGGTCTCCGCGTGCACGTCCGCACCGCCCAGACCGTTCTGCGTGATCTCCTCACCCGTCACGGCCTTCACCACGTCCGGACCGGTGATGAACATCTGCGACGTCTCACGCACCATGAACACGAAGTCCGTCAGCGCCGGACTGTAGGCCGCACCACCCGCACACGGACCCAGCATCACGCTGATCTGCGGAATGACACCCGACGCCCGCGTGTTGCGCTGGAAAATACCGCCGTACCCGGCCAGCGCCGACACACCCTCCTGGATACGCGCACCCGCACCGTCGTTCAGCGACACCAACGGCGCACCCGCCGCGATGGCCATATCCATGATCTTGTGGATCTTCGCCGCATGCGCCTCCCCCAGCGCACCACCGAAGATCCGGAAATCATGGGCATAGACGAAAACCGTCCGCCCCTCCACCGTCCCCCAACCGGTGATCACACCATCCGTGAACGGCCTCTTCGCCTCCAGACCGAACCCCGTCGCCCGATGCCGCCGCAACTGCTCGACCTCACGGAAAGACCCCGGATCGACAAGAAGCTCAATCCGCTCCCGAGCCGTCAGCTTCCCCTTGGCATGCTGCGCCTCGGTCGCCTTCTCACTCGGCCCGGCCAGTGCC
>NZ_JARVKW010000093.1 GCF_029813775.1 Streptomyces sp. DH24
CTGATCGGCACCGCCGGCGACAACGGCGTCATCGACCCCGACGTGCTGTGGTCCTGCACCACCTGCGGCGCCTGCGTCGAGCAGTGCCCCGTCGACATCGAGCACGTCGACCACATCGTCGACATGCGCCGCTACCAGGTCATGATCGAGTCGGCGTTCCCCTCCGAGGCCGGCACGATGCTCAAGAACCTGGAGAAGAAGGGCAACCCCTGGGGCCTGGCCAAGAAGCAGCGCCTGGAATGGACCAAGGAAGTCGGCTTCGACGTCCCGGTCGTCGGCAAGGACATCGAAGACCTCTCCGAGGTCGACTACCTCTACTGGGTCGGCTGCGCCGGCGCGCTGGAGGACCGCGCGAAGAAGACCACCAAGGCCTTCGCCGAACTCCTCCACATCGCCGGCGTCAAGTTCGCCATCATGGGCGGCGACGAGAAATGCACCGGTGACTCCGCCCGCCGCCTGGGCAACGAACCCCTGTTCCAGGAACTCGGCATGGAAAACGTCCTGTCCCTCAACGCCGCCTTCGGCGAGGAAACGGACGACGACGGCAACACCACGCCCGAGTCGGCGAAGCCGAAGTCGGCGAAGAAGATCGTCGCGACCTGCCCGCACTGCCTCAACACCCTCGGCAACGAATACCCCCAGCTCGGCGGCGACTACGAAGTCATCCACCACACCCAGCTGCTCCAGCACCTCGTCGACGAGGGCAAGCTGATCCCCGTCACCCCGGTCGAGGGCATCATCACCTACCACGACCCCTGCTACCTGGGCCGCCACAACAAGATCTACACCCCGCCCCGCGAGATCATCGCCAGCGTCCCCGGCATCCGCAACGAGGAAATGCACCGCCACAAGGAACGCGGCTTCTGCTGCGGCGCCGGCGGCGCCCGCATGTGGATGGAAGAACGCATCGGCAAACGCATCAACAACGAACGCGTCGACGAAGCCCTCTCCCTCAACCCGGACATCGTCTCCACCGCCTGCCCGTTCTGCCTCGTCATGCTCACCGACTCCGTCAACGGCAAGAAGAACGACGGCACAGCCAAGGAAACCATCCAGGTCGTCGACGTCGCCCAACTCCTCCTCGACTCCGTCAAAACCCCCACCGACCCGACGGACACGACGGAAACCGAAA
>NZ_JARVKW010000094.1 GCF_029813775.1 Streptomyces sp. DH24
CCGCCTTCGAGGTCCGCGCCGTCCTCGCCGCCACCCTCTCCCCCACCTGGGGCATCTACAGCGGCTACGAACTGTGCGAGAACACCCCGCTGCGCGAGGGCAGCGAGGAATACCTCGACTCGGAGAAATACCAGCTCAAACCCCGCGACTGGGCCGCCGCCGAACGCGACGGACGCACCATCACCCCCCTCATCACCCGCCTCAACGACGTCCGGCGCGCCCATCCCGCGCTGCGCAGGCTCCGCGGCATCCGCTTCCACCGGACGGACAACGACGCGCTGATCGCGTACAGCAAGCGCGCGGGATCGGACGTCGTGCTGGTGGTCGTCAACCTCGATCCGCACCACACGCAGGAGGCCACGATCTCGCTGGACATGCCGCAGCTCGGCCTGGACTGGCACGAGTCCACGCCGGTGCACGACGAACTGACGGGTGAGACCTATCACTGGGGCAGGACCAACTACGTGCGTCTGGAGCCCGGCCGGGCGCCCGCGCACGTCTTCCACGTCCGGCGGTCGCCGGCCGCGGCGCCGAACGGAGGGTCGGGTACGTCATGACTGTGAACGAGCCGGTGCCGGACACCTTCGAGGACACCCCGGCCAGGGACCGGGACCCGGAGTGGTTCAAGCGCGCTGTTTTCTATGAGGTGCTCGTCCGTTCCTTCCAGGACAGCAACGGCGACGGTGTGGGCGACCTGAAGGGCCTGACGGCCAAACTCGACTACCTCCAGTGGCTGGGCGTCGACTGCCTCTGGCTGCCGCCGTTCTTCAAGTCCCCCCTGCGCGACGGCGGTTACGACGTCTCCGACTACACGGCCGTGCTGCCCGAGTTCGGCGACCTCGCCGACTTCGTGGAGTTCGTGGACGCCGCCCACCAGCGCGGCATGCGCGTGATCATCGACTTCGTCATGAACCACACCAGCGACCAGCACCC
>NZ_JARVKW010000095.1 GCF_029813775.1 Streptomyces sp. DH24
TTAGACGTCATCTCATTTGGTGAGCCTGCGGTAGCAGATGAGGGTGCAGGCGATGCTGGTGAAGGCGAGGAAGTGGTCTGCTTTGCGTTCGTAGCGCCGGTGGAGGCGGCGGCAGCCGGCGAGCCAAGACATGGTTCGCTCGATGGTCCACCTGTGTCGTCCGAGCCGTTTTGAGCTTTCGATCCCTTTACGGGCGATGCGGTGGGTGATGCCGCATCTCCGTAACCATCGCCGCAGGTGAGGATAGTCGTAGCCCTTGTCGGCGTGGAGCTTTCCCGGCTTGCGCCGCCTGCGTCCACGGCGGGAGCGGATCGGCGGAATGCCCTTGACCAAGGGGATCAGGGCTTGGCTGTCGTGCAGGTTCGCGCTCGAGATTCCGACGGATATGGGCAGACCGGTCCGCTCGGTGATCAAGTGGATCTTCGAGCCATACTTGCCCCGGTCCACAGGATTCGGACCTGTCAGGTCCCCCTTTTCAGGGCCCGCATGTTCACCGAGTCGATCGCGCAGCGGGACCAGTCCAGCTCGCCGCGGGTACCGAGCTCGTCGAGCACCGCGCGGTGGAGCTTGGCCCACACCCGGGCCTTCGACCACTCGCTGAACCGCCGGTGGGCGGTTGCCCCTGACAGCCCGAAAGACGCTGTCGGGAGTTGCTGCCACGTGCAGCCCGACGTGGCCACGAACACGATCGCTGCCAGCACCTCCCGGTCGCCATGCCTACGCCGGCCCCCACCCTGAGGCCGCGACGGCGCCTCCGGCACCACCCGCTGGAATAGCTCCCACAGCTCATCCGGCACCAGCCGCTCAACAATCCCCACGACCTGTCGCACCTACGACTCGCTCGAGCAGTCGGCCTCGATCCAGGTCGCCTGGAGGTCACGGCAGATAA
>NZ_JARVKW010000096.1 GCF_029813775.1 Streptomyces sp. DH24
CCGGTGCTGGTTGCTCATGGGTGGAACGTTGACTACTCGGCACACTTGATCGTCTTCTCCTTCTAGTACTGCTCTTTCGGAGCGTGGAACGTTGAGGGGAGCGGGGAGTGTGTCGGGCACGCTGTTGGGTGTCTGAGGGAATGAACTTCCTTCAGTGCCGGCCCCAGTGCACTCGGAACGTGGTTCCGGGGTGATGGGTGGTTGGTCGTTGTTTGAGAACTGCACAGTGGACGCGAGCATCTGTGGCCAAGTTTTTAAGGGCGCACGGTGGATGCCTTGGCACCAGGAACCGATGAAGGACGTGGGAGGCCACGATAGGCCCCGGGGAGTCGTCAACCAGGCTTTGATCCGGGGGTGTCCGAATGGGGAAACCCGGCAGTCGTCATGGGCTGTCACCCTTGCCTGAACACATAGGGCAAGTGGAGGGAACGCGGGGAAGTGAAACATCTCAGTACCCGCAGGAAGAGAAAACAACCGTGATTCCGGGAGTAGTGGCGAGCGAAACTGGATGAGGCCAAACCGTATGCGTGTGAGACCCGGCAGGGGTTGCGTATACGGGGTTGTGGGATCTCTCTTTCATGGTCTGCCGGCCGTGAGACGAGTCAGAAACCGTTGATGTAGGCGAAGGACATGCGAAAGGTCCGGCGTAGAGGGTAAGACCCCCGTAGCTGAAACATTAGCGGCTCGTTTGAGAGACACCCAAGTAGCACGGGGCCCGAGAAATCCCGTGTGAATCTGGCGGGACCACCCGCTAAGCCTAAATATTCCCTGGTGACCGATAGCGGATAGTACCGTGAGGGAATGGTGAAAAGTACCGCGGGAGCGGAGTGAAATAGTACCTGAAACCGTGTGCCTACAAGCCGTGGGAGCGTCGGA
>NZ_JARVKW010000097.1 GCF_029813775.1 Streptomyces sp. DH24
TGCCCGCCACCCACGACTTCCTGAAGCGGGTCCGCAAGGAGATCGACGCCCAGTACCCGGACACCGTCCTGCTGGCCGAGGCCAACCAGTGGCCCGAGGACGTCGTCGACTACTTCGGCGACTACCCCAGCGGCGGCGACGAGTGCCACATGGCCTTCCACTTCCCCGTCATGCCCCGCATCTTCATGGCCGTGCGCCGCGAATCGCGCTACCCCGTCTCCGAAATCCTCGCCAAGACCCCCGCCATCCCCTCCGGCTGCCAGTGGGGCATCTTCCTGCGCAACCACGACGAACTGACCCTGGAGATGGTCACCGACGAGGAACGCGACTACATGTGGGCCGAGTACGCCAAAGACCCCCGCATGCGCGCCAACATCGGCATCCGCCGCCGCCTCGCCCCCCTCCTCGACAACGACCGCAACCAGATCGAACTCTTCACCGCACTCCTGCTGTCCCTGCCCGGCTCGCCGATCCTCTACTACGGCGACGAGATCGGCATGGGCGACAACATCTGGCTCGGCGACCGCGACGCCGTCCGCACACCCATGCAGTGGACCCCAGACCGCAACGCCGGCTTCTCCACGGCCGACCCCGGGCGCCTCACCCTCCCGGCCATCATGGACCCGGTCTACGGCTACCAGGTCACCAACGTCGAGGCCTCGATGTCCTCGCCGTCGTCCCTGCTGCACTGGACCCGGCGCATGATCGAGATCCGCAAGCAGAACCCCGCCTTCGGCCTCGGCTCCTACACCGAACTCCCCTCCTCCAACCCCGCCGTCCTCGCCTTCCTGCGCGAATACGAGGACGACCTCGTGCTGTGCGTGCACAACTTCTCCCGCTTCGCACAGCC
>NZ_JARVKW010000098.1 GCF_029813775.1 Streptomyces sp. DH24
ACTCTTCAACACCGGGGAGTTTCGGGATCGCTTCATAGTCGACGCGTGCCTGCACACCAGCCCCCTGACACATTTCGCTCAAGTGGCCCAGCAGACCAAAGCCCGTAACGTCGGTCATCGCTTTTACGCCTTCGATGTTGGCAAAGGACGCGCCTGCGATGTTCATCCGGCACATCACTTCCGTCGCCAGTCCCTGATGGTCTGGTTTCAACAGTGATTTTTTCTCAGCCGTGGTAAGAACGCCGATCCCCAGCGGTTTCGTCAGGAACAGTTTGCATCCGGCTTGTGCGGTACTGTTTTTCTTCACCCGCTCGGTCGGTACGATCCCCGTTACCGCCAGACCAAAAATCGGCTCCGGCGCATCGATGGAGTGACCGCCAGCCAGCGCAATACCCGCCTGACGACATGCATAGCGTCCACCTTCGGTCACTTCGCGGGCAATGTCCGGGGAAAGTTTGTTAATCGGCCAGCCGAGGATCGCAATCGCCATAATCGGTTTGCCCCCCATCGCGAAGATATCGCTGATGGCGTTAGTCGCCGCAATGCGGCCAAAATCGAAAGGATTATCAACGATCGGCATAAAGAAGTCGGTGGTACTGATAACGCTGGTGCCATTGCCCAGATCGTACACCGCCGCATCGTCACGGGTTTCATTACCCACAAGCAAATTCGGATCAACAAACTTCGCCTGCTCACTGTGCAGGATGGTTTCCAACACGTTTGGGGAAATTTTACA
>NZ_JARVKW010000099.1 GCF_029813775.1 Streptomyces sp. DH24
TGCTCGCCACGTACGGGCAGGAGCGGGAACGGCCGTTGCTGCTGGGCTCGGTGAAGTCGAACATCGGGCACACGCAGGCCGCTGCGGGCGTGGCGGGTGTGATCAAGAGCGTCATGGCGATGCGGCACGGCGTGGTCCCGCCCAGCCTGCATATCGACGCGCCCTCCTCCCACGTCGACTGGGCGTCGGGCGCGGTGGACCTCGTGCGCGAGGAGACGCCGTGGCCCGACACCGGGCGGCCCCGCCGGGTCGGGGTGTCGTCGTTCGGTCTGAGCGGCACCAACGCGCACGTCGTTCTGGAGGCGGGACCGGAGCCCGAGCCGTCGGCCGAGGCGTATGCCGGCGTGGTGCCGCTGGTGGTCTCGGCCCGCTCGGAGCAGGCGCTGGACGAGCGGCTCCGGCAACTTCAGGGCCATCCCCTCTCGGCGGACGTCGGCTACTCCCTGGCCGTGGGCCGCTCACGGTTCGAGCACCGGGCGGTGGCGCTGGCGACCGCCGATGGCCTTGAGCAAGTGGCTCGCGGGGTGACGAGCGGGGGATCGCTGGCCGTCGTGTTCTCCGGTCAGGGCGCGCAACGACTGGCGATGGGGCGTGGGTTGTACGAGCGTTTCCCGGTCTTCGCGGAGGCGTTGGACGCCGTCCTGGCCGAACTCGACCCGGCGTTGCGGGGGGTGATGTGGGGCGAGGACG
>NZ_JARVKW010000009.1 GCF_029813775.1 Streptomyces sp. DH24
GGGCCGCACGGTGTCGGCGACGGTCTCCACGACGGGCTGCGCGGCCCCGGCGACGCCGTACGCGAACGGCGGCACCTCGCCCGCGACGCCCTCGGCGAAGCCGCCCGCCTGTCCGGCGACGTCGTACGCCAGCGGCGCCACGGAACCGGCGGTGTCGCCCGCGAAGGGCCGCACGTCGCCCGAGACGCCGTACGCCAGCCCGCTCGCGTCCGCGACGGCCTGCTCGGCGACCGGCACCGCCGCGTGCACGGCGGTGTACGCGACCGGCGGCAGTGCGGCGCCCGTGGCGTCGGCGGTGACCCGGCCGGCCAGCGCGGTGGCGTACGACGGCACGTCCTCGGCGACGCCCCCGGCGACGGGACGGACATCGGCGACCGCGCCGGCGGCCACCGTCCGCACCCCGGCGACGGCGTGCTCGGCGGCCGGCACGGCACCGGACACGGCACGGTCGGCGACCGGCAGCGCCCCGTCCACGGCGGCGCCCGCCACCGGCGGCACCGCCGCGTGGGCCGTCTCCTCGACGACCGGCGTGACCGTGCCGGGGACGGCGGAGGCCGTGCGGACGACCCGCTGCTGCACGCCGCCGACGGTGCCGGTGATGTGGCTCGGGACGGCGGAGACGGACGCCTCGGCCGCGCCCGCGGCCTTGCCCGCCTCGCCCCGGACGGTGCCCGCGGCACCGGCGGCACGGGACTCGGCACCGGCGACCGTGGTCTGCGCGGCGTCGGTCACGTCGTCGATCGTGCCGCCCGCGATCACCTGTTCGGCCTTGGTGCGGATGGTGCCGTCGACGCCCCGCACCTGGGCCTGCACGGCCGAGCGGGTGCCGTTCAGCTTCGTCTGGGCGGCGGCCAGGGCCTTCTCCAGCTCGGGCGCGAACGCGGCCAGCGGGCCGAAGAGGTAGTCGACGCCGTCCTGCGGGGAGTCCGAAACGGTGTCGGACACCGCGCGGGTCACCGTGCCGGTCACCTGCTCGGCGCCGGCGCCGCCCTGGTCGACGGTGATGCCGATGCCGGCCTCGGCGGCGGCCCGGGCGGCCTTGGCGCCCTGGATGGCCTCCGCGCCGCGGACCTTCGTCGTCTTCGGGACGGCGACCTTCGCGTCGACGTAACGCCGGGCCTGCTCGGCGGCGTCCGCCGGCGTGTCCGTGGTCCGCTCGACGGTCCGGGTGGCGCCGTCGACGGCGCCCTCGGCGTCGGCGGTGTTCCCGGCGGTGGCGGGCACGCCGGAGACGGTGTCCTGCACGCCGGTGATGACGCCGTCGAGGGTGTCGGAGACGGTGCCGGTGACGACGCCGAGGAGGCCGCCGGTGTCCTCGGCGGTCTCGGTGGCCTCACTGGTGTTGTCCAGCACGGAGAGGGAGGAGGCGGGCAGCTCGTCCGCACTGGCCGTGGCGGAGCCCAGCGCCCAGGCGCCGGTGACGCCGGCGGCTATGACGATGGAGCGGCGGATGTTCTTGTTCATGCGTGCGTCAGATCCTTAAGTCCACGGTGCCGGAGCTCCTGGAACTCCGGGACTCTGGAAGGCTTGGGGACATTTCCGGGCCGGGGGCCTCACGGACCGTTGCGATCGGTCGTGGCCCCGGCGGCTGCCGTCCGGCGAAGCGGTTCCGGACGGGCGGGCAGACCTGTGTCCGCCCCCGCGCGGCAGGTCTACTGCGGGGAGAGGGCCTGCCTAGGCGGGGGAAACGGGAATGTCCCGGTGCCGGTCCCGGGTCTCGGCCGCGTCGACGCGCGCGGCGGCACCGGGCACGAGCCCGGTCGGCTCCCGGTGCACCGGGGTGACGGCGTGCGCGTCGCCGTACCGCGAACCGCCTCCGTCACCGGCGGCACCCTTGCCCAGCACTCCGTCCGGCTCACCACCGGGCGGCTGGTGCGGCGGCGTGGGAGCCACGGGCTGCGCGGCGTGCGCGGACCCCTGGTCGTGCGCCCGGGGCGTGTGTGCCGGGGCGCCCGGGTGGTCCGCGCCGGCCGCGGTGTCGTCCGCCGTGCCGACCGGCGGGCCGGCGTCGCGCCGGGCGGCGGGCGCCTCGACGGCGGGGCCGGGCTCCGGGGTGACGGTGACCGGCGCGGGCCGGGGCCGCGGGAGCGACGGCAGGGTGGCCGGCGGGGGCAGCGCGGGCAGCGCCGCGGACGGCGGCATCTTGTCCCGCACGCCACCGAGACCCTCGCCGAACCCGTCCCCGAGGCGCCCGCTTCCCTCACGGAGGCCGTCGGCCAGGTCTTCGACGAGGCCTTCGGCCGCCTTGCCGACCTGCTCACCGACCGGCCGGACGACGTCTTGCGCGGCGAGTTCCGAGGCGGCGCCGGGCGACGCCTCCGTCTCGGCCGACGAGGCCGTCTCGGCCGACGAGGCCGTCTCGGCCGACGAGGCCGTCTCGGCCGACGAGGCCGTCTCGGCCGACGAGGCCGTCTTCGCCGCCGGAATCGCCGTCGAACTCGTGGCCGACGGCGCGCTCTCCGCCGCCTGTGCCCGCTCCCCGCACAGCAGCCCGAGGGCGAACACACCGCCCACCAGCAGCGCCACGTGGAGCGCACGCCGCCCGGCCACCCCGCGCAGGACGCGCGTGGTGGCTCCGGACAGGACTGCCGGCCAGATCAAGAGGGGGAGCTTCCTCCCGTACGGCGAAACGGTTGGCGTGTCACGAGCGGTGACCGCTCGCCGATCCTTGCATGTGACTCCTGCGGTTGTGCAAGCCCCCCGTGACCGATGGGGGGTCATGTCCGTTTTGCCGGCCCTGACTCCCCGTCCGGTACCGGCAGCGGACGCTTCTCGATCGCCGCCGCCATCACCTCCGGGAACAGATCCGGCGTACAGGCGAAGGCCGGTGCGCCCAGCGCTCCGAGTGCCGCCGCGTGCTCCCGGTCGTACGCGGGCGCCCCCTCGTCCGACAGCGCGAGCAGCGTCACGAACCGCACCCCCGACGCCGTCATGGCCGCCACCCGCTTGAGCATCTCGTCGCGGATGCCCCCTTCGTAGAGGTCGCTGATCAGGACGACCACCGTGTCCGCGGGCCGGGTGATCCGCGACTGGCAGTACGCCAGCGCCCGGTTGATGTCCGTGCCGCCGCCGAGCCGGGTGCCGAACAGGACGTCGACGGGGTCGTCCAGCTGGTCGGTGAGGTCGACGACCGCCGTGTCGAACACGACGAGCCGCGTGCTGACCGACCGCATCGAGGCGAGCACCGCCCCGAACACCGACGCGTACACCACCGACGCCGCCATGGACCCCGACTGGTCGACGCAGAGCACGACGTCCTTCTTCACGGACCGCGACGCGCGCCCGTGTCCGACGAGCCGTTCCGGCACGACCGTGCCGTGCTCCGGCAGGTAGTGCTTGAGGTTGGCCGCGATCGTGCGGTTCCAGTCGATGTCGTGGTGGCGCGGCCGGCTGATCCGGGCGCTGCGGTCGAGCGCGCCGGTGAGCGTGGCCCGGGTGCGGGTGGCGAGCCGCCGCTCCAGGTCCTCGACGACCTTGCGGACGACGGCCCGTGCCGTCTCCTTCGTCGTCTCCGGCATCGCCCCCTTCAGCGACAGGAGCGTGCCGACGAGGTGCACGTCGGCCTCCACCGCCTCCAGCATCTCCGGTTCGAGCAGCAGCGTGGCGAGCCCGAGCCGGTCGATGGCGTCGCGCTGCATGACCTGCACGACGGACGACGGGCAGTACGTGCGGATGTCGCCGAGCCAGCGCGCCACCGACGGCGCCGACGCCCCGAGCCCCGCCGAGCGGTCCCGGCCCGCCCGCGGTCTCTCCTGCTTCCCGTAGAGCGCGGCGAGCGCCCCGTCCATCGCCGCGTCCCGCCCGGACAGCGCGCACTCCGTGCCGTCGGCGGCGTCGCCGCCCAGCACCAGCCGCCACCGCCTGAGCCTCTCGCGCGCCGGGCCGGACGGGTCTGACGGGTCAGTCGGGTCAGTCGGGCCAGTCGGGCCAGTCAGACCAGTCAGGCCCGCCGGGCCAGTCGGGCCAGTCGGGCCCGCCGGTTCGGCCTGGTCAGTCGGGCCCGGCGGTTCGGCCCGGTCAGTCGGTTCGGCCGTCATGTGCCACCCCCACGAGGTCGTTGTGCGTCACGCCGCCCTTCCCCGCGACCGCCACGGCGTCCCGGGACCCCAGCAGCAGCCGCACCACCGGCAGCACCGCGTCCGCGCGATCACCGTCCAGGTCCGCCGCGAACCCGCGTGTGCCGGCCCCGGCGGGCCCCGCGCTCCCCCGCGCGCCCGGTCCCCGCCGGACCAGCTCACCGAGGGTGCGCCGCACCCCGGGCTCGTACGCCGAGAACGTGCGCCGCAGCAGCGGCAGTACGTCCGTGAACGCCCCCGCCGGTACGCCGGTCAGCCACGCGTCGACCAGGCCGAGCAGGCGCTCGTCGTGCACCAGCAGCATCCCGCCCCCGGAGCCGCCGCCGACGAAGCCCTCGATCCACGCGGCGGCGTCCGCCGGCGGGGTCCCCGGGGACAGCACGAGGCCCATCAGCCGTGCCGCCTCGTCCTGCGCCAACTGGCCGTCGTCCAGCAGGAGCCGCACGGCACGCCCCCGGACCACGCCCGGCACGGTGTCGCGCGCGGACAGGGTGCGCAGCACGCCCTGCCAACGGCCGCGCAGATCCCCGTGTCCGGGCGCCGGGGCGTCGCCCAGCAGGCCGACCGCCCCGTGCACGGCGTCCACGTGCCGCCGCATCTCCTCGGCCGCGTCGGCGTCCAGGGCGGCGCAGGCCGGGGGCAGGCCGACGAAGACCCGCTCGGCGAGCCCCGCCGCGACCCCGGCGAGCGCGGCGGTGTCCGTCCCGCGCACGTCCCCGTACCGCAGCGCCCGGACCAGGGCGGGCAGGGCCTGGGCGAGGTGCCCGACGTCGGTGTCGAGCGCCGCGCGGTCGGCGAGGACCCGCATCACCGTGGGCAGCGCGTCCGGCAGTCCGGCCAGCAGGCAGCGCTCGGCGAGCCCGGTCACGTCGGCCAGACCCGGTGCCGCCTCGGCGTCCGCCTCCGCCTTCGCGGTCGCCGCCGTGAGCACGGTGGTCCCCCACACCCCGGCCTCGGCGACCCGCACGGCCAGCTCGGGCTCCCAGCGCAGCCGCCACGTCTCGCGGAACGTGCCCGTACTGCCCCGCGAGGCCGACGGCTCGCCCCACGCCACGCCGAGCAGCCGCAGCCGGTGCAGGAGTCTGCTGCGCCCGGCGTCGGTCTCCTTGCGCAGGTCGAGCTCCAACTCCCGCTCGTCGGCCTCCGGTTTGAGCCTCAGTCTGCGCTGCGACCGGGCGAGGTCCCGCTGGAGCGGCACCGCGGGCGCCGTCGGCGGCACCTCGCCCATCGCGTCCCCGACGACCAGCCGGTCGTGCACCAACGCCAGCGGCACGTCCGAGCCGTCGCACATCACCGCCCGCACCGCGTCGGTGATCTCGCTCAGGCCGGGCAGCGGCCGGCCGCGCATCGCGGCGAGCGTCTCCGCCAGCCGCACGGCCTCGATGACGTGCGCCGGGGAGACGATCAGGTCCTCGGCGCGCAGCAGCCCGGCGACCCTGGTCAGCCAGCGCTCGACCGGCCGGTCCGGCGCGCCGAACAGATGCCCGTACCAGCCGGGCGAGTCGACGCCCGCGCCGTATCCGCTCGACCGGGACAGTCTCCGGTTGGTCCACGGCACCCACGTCATGTCGGTCTTGACCTTGGGCAGGCCCTTCAGCAGCGCGCGGTCGGCGGCCACGGTGCTCCTGCGCCGCAGCGCGGGCACGTGCCACGCCCCGCACACCACGGCCACCGCGTCGCCGACCTCCCGCTGCGCCGCCCGTATCCGGAGCCGCATGTGCGCCTCCCGCACGGCGTCCCGCCCTCGGCCGCCGTCCCCGTACGTCTCCCGCAGCGCGCCCATCGCCTCCTCCAGTGCGGTGAACGGCGCGAGCGGGTCCGCCTGTGCGGTGCCGCGGTGCTCGACCACGTCCTCCCACCAGCGTTCGGGGTCGTCGTGGCCGGCGGCTTCGGCGAGTACGGCGAGGGGGTCGACGCGGAGGGTCTCCTGACGGTCGTCGCCGTCGTTCGGGTCGTCCCGCCGTGCGTGACCGTACGGGTCCTGGCCGTCCCGCAGCGGGTGATCCTGCGCGCCACGGCCGTTACTCAGTGGGTCGCCCTGTCCGCCCCGACCGACCCGCAGCGGGTCGCCCCGGCCGTCACGCTGCGGGGCGCCCCGCCTGTCCGGGCCGTCACGCAGCGGGTCGCCCCGTCCGCCCCGGCCGTCCCGCCGTGGCTCGCCCTGTCCGTCCCCGACCGCGGGCCGTCGGTGGCCGGGCACGCGGTTCCCCGCGCCTCTTCCGGCGTTGTCGTCGTTCCCCGCGCCTCTTCCGGCGTTGTCGTCGTCCGGCGTCGCATGGTGCTGCCAGGCCAGGGTGTGCGCGGCCGGCAGGTCGATGAAGCGGACCGGGACGCCGTGGGCCAGGGCCCAGCGGATCGCGACCCATTCCGGGGAGAACTCGGCCAGCGGCCAGAACGCCGAGCGGCCCGGCTCGTCCACGGCGTGGGCGAGCAGCGCGACCGGCGGACGCATGGCCTCGTCGCCGGCCAGCGGGATCAGGTCGTCGGCCTCGGGCGGGCCCTCGATCAGCAGGACCCGGGGCCGGGCGGCGTCCAGCGCCGCCCGGACCGCCCGCGCCGACCCCGGCCCGTGGTGACGCACCGCGAGCAACAGCGGGCCCCCACCGGGCACTTCAGCACCGGTCACGCCGTCCCCCTCCCCTGCGGGGCCAGCGGGAGTCGTCGTCCGCCGCGGCACTGCGCGGCCACGACGAGTCGCCGTCGTCGGAGGTGCCCGGCAAGCACGTGGCCGCAGCGGGCCACACCGCGCTCAGGTCACGGATCACGCGCTCACCTCCCGGCAGGCGCGGTAGAAGTCCGTCCAGCCGTCCCGCTCCCGGACGACTGTCTCCAGGTACTCCTGCCAGGCGACCCGGTCGGCCGCCGGGTCGCGGACGACGGCGCCGAGGAGGCCCGCGGCGATGTCGCTCGGCCGCAGCACGCCGTCGCCGAAGTGCGCCGCCAGCGCCAGCCCGTTGGTCACGACGGAGATCGCCTCGGCCGTCGACAGAGTGCCGCTGGGCGACTTCAGCTTCGTCCGGCCGTCGGTCGTGACCCCGTCGCGCAGCTCACGGAAGACGGTCACCACGCGGCGGATCTCGTCCACGCCGTCGGGCACGGCGGGCAGGTCGAGGGAGCGGCCGATCTGGTCGACGCGGCGCGTGACGATGTCGACCTCCGCCTCGGGGCTCGCGGGCAGCGGCAGGACGACCGTGTTGAAGCGGCGGCGCAGGGCGCTGGAGAGGTCGTTGACCCCGCGGTCGCGGTCGTTGGCCGTGGCGATGAGGTTGAAGCCGCGCACGGCCTGCACCTCCGCGCCCAGCTCCGGTATCGGCAGCGTCTTCTCCGACAGGATCGTGATGAGCGTGTCCTGGACGTCGGCCGGGATGCGGGTCAGCTCCTCGACGCGGGCCGTCATGCCCTCCGCCATGGCCCGCATGACAGGGCTGGGCACGAGGGCGTCGCGGCTGGGGCCGTGGGCGAGCAGCTGCGCGTAGTTCCACCCGTACCGGATCGCCTCCTCCGGGGTGCCGGCCGTGCCCTGGACCAGCAGCGTCGAGTCGCCGCTGACAGCCGCCGCGAGGTGCTCGGACACCCAGGTCTTGGCGGTGCCGGGGACGCCGAGCAGGAGCAGGGCGCGGTCGGTGGCGAGCGTGGTGACGGCGACCTCGACGATGCGGCGCGGTCCCACGTACTTGGGTGTGATCACGGTGCCGTCCGGCAGGGTGCCGCCCAGCAGATAGGTGGCGACGGCCCACGGCGACAGCTTCCAGCGGGCGGGGCGCGGCCGGTCGTCGTGCGCGGCCAGTGCGGTCAGTTCGTCGGCGAAGGCGTCCTCGGCGTGCGGCCGCAGCACCTCCGGTCCGGGCACGGGCATGTCTTCCGCGTCGCTCGCGATGGCGGGCGCGGAGTCGTTCCGACTGGGATCTGCGGGTGCGGTTTCCACGGAAACTGGCATGGCTGAGTCCCCCTCCAGCTCGGCCGGTTCGGATCTGGTCCCACCCTGCACCACGGCACTGACAATCCACTCTGACCTGCGCAAACGCGCTCGCCGGGGCGATTGTCAGTGGGAGGATCTACCTTCGGTGTCATGACTCAGCAGGGGGTGCGCTGGACCGCGGACCAGGTGCTGGCGCTGGCGCCTGACGACGCGTCACGCAGGGCGGCCGGCAGGCTCGGCGCGGCCGGCCCGTGGTCGGGCACCGGTCAGGACGGGGGGACGGTGTGGGGGCTGTGCGGGGGCAGTGGCGGCGGGCCGTATCGGACGGTCGTCGATCTGGCGGGCGGGTCCGGCCCGGCGTACCGGTGCAGTTGTCCGAGCCGGAAGCTCCCGTGCAAGCACGCCCTCGGGCTCCTTCTGCTGTGGGCGTCAGCGGCCGACGCGGTGCCGCCGGGGCAGCCGCCGGACTGGGCGGCGGAGCGACCGGCCACCGGAAGAGAACGGCCGACGGCGAACCGGCCGGGGGGCGGGGCAGGTTCGGGGTCCGGTGCGGCCGACCCCGAGGCGGCGCGGCACAGGGCGGAGCGCCGGGCCGAGCGGATCACCGCGGGCGCGGGCGAATTGGAGCAGCGGCTGGCGGACCTGCTGCGTGCCGGCCTGGCCGGTGCGGAGCAGGCGGGGTACGGGCTGTGGGAGGAGACGGCGGCGCGCATGGTCGACGCCCAGGCCTCCGGGCTGGCCTCGCGCGTACGGGAGTTGGGGGCGATCCCGTCGTCCGGTTCCGACTGGCCGGTGCGGTTGCTGGAGGAGTCGGCGCTGCTTCACCTGCTCAACCGCGCCTGGCTGCGCCGCGCGTTGCTGCCGGACGACCTCGCGGCCACGGTCCGCTCCCGCGTGGGCCTGCCCGCCACACCGTCGGGCCCGCCGGTACGGGACCGGTGGCTGGTCCTCGCCCAGTACGACACGTCGGACAGCCGTCTGACGACCCGCCGTATCTGGCTGTACGGGGCGGGCTCGCAGCGCACCGCGCTCCTCCTCTCCTACGGCGCCGCCGGCCGCGCCCCGGAGCTGGCGCTTCCCGTGGGGCTGACGCTGGACGCGGAGGTGTCGCCGTATCCGGGCAGGGTCCAACGGGCGGCGCTCGGTGAGCGGTTCGCGGCGCCGGTGGTGACGCAGGCACGACCGGCGGGCGTCTCCACGGCGCGGGCGGTCGCCCGTTACGGCGCGGCGCTGCGGGACGACCCGTGGCTGGACTCGGTGCCGGTGACGCTGGACCGGGTCGTGCCGACCCCGGACGGCGACGCGTGGCAGCTGGCCGACGCCGACGGGGACACGGCCCTGCCGCTGACCCCGGCCGCCCGGTCCCGTCCGGGCCTGTGGCGGCTCGTCGCGCTGTCGGGCGGCGCCCCCGTCCGGGTCTTCGGCGAGTGCGGCCACCAGGGCTTCACCCCGCTGACGGCCTGGCCGGAGAAGGGAGGCGCCGCGGTGCCCCTGTGCTGACCGACGCCCCGCAGGGACTGTCCGGCCGCTCCACGCGAAGGGAAGACCTCATGAACAGCACCCCGGCCACCGGGTCGGCCACCGCCTGGGAGGAACTGGTCACCGCCGCGCTCCTCGGGACCGCGCGGCGTACGCCTCCGGGGTGTGCGCCGGGCCCGGACGCGCCGTTCGCGCTGCTGGACGCGGCGGCCGAGGAGACCGTGCGGCGCCGGGCCGGGCTGCGTCCCGCGCGTGCCGCGCCCCGGCCGGAACCGGCGCCCGAGGACGCGCGCCCGCCGCTGCCGCCCGCCGCCGCCCGCCGGCTGGCGATGCTGCTGGCCGACCGGTCGGGCGCGTCCGGCGGAGGCCGCAGAGGGACGTCACCGGACCTGATGGAGCTGCTGCCGCAGTGGCTGGCGGCTGCCAACGCCCGCGGATACGCGGCCCCTCCGGAGTCGCTGCCCGCGCTGCTGGACGCGGCCCGGGGCCGCACCGACCTGCGTCCCGCGGCGCTGGCCTTCGCCGGACCGCGCGCCCTGTGGCTGGCCCGTCTGAACCCGGACTGGCGCTTCGCCCTGCGCGCGACTCCGGGCGGTGGCACGGCCCTGCCGCACCCGGAGGAGACGCACCGCGTGCAAGAGCTGTGGCGGGAGGGCCTGTTCGCCGAGCGCGTCGCCCTGCTCTGCGCCCTGCGCGCCCGCGACCCGGCTGCCGCGCGTGAGCTGCTGGAGACGACGTGGCCGACGGAACGGGCCGAGGACCGGCTGATGTTCCTCGACTCCCTGCGTGCGGGGCTCAGCCCGCGGGACGAGCCGTTCCTTGAGCGGGCGCTGGCCGACCGCAGCCGGAACGTCAGGGCGACGGCGGCGGAGCTCCTGTCGGCCCTGCCGGATTCGGCGCTCGCCGCGCGGATGGCGGCCAGGGCGGAGGCGTGCGTGGCCGTCGACCACACGCACCGCGTCCCGACCATCGGCGTCGAGGCACCGCACGAGTGCGACGCCGCGATGGAGCGGGACGGCGTGACACCCAAGCCGCCGGCCGGGCGCGGTGAACGCTCCTGGTGGTTCGGCCAGTTGGTGGAGGCGGCGCCGCTCGGGGTGTGGCCCCGCAGGCTGGGCGGCCGTACACCGCGGGAGATCGTCGCGCTGCCGGTGGCGGACGGCTGGCAGGGCGAGTTGCACGCGGCGTGGTGCCGGGCGGCGGTACGGCAGCGGGACGCGGCGTGGGCGCGGGCGCTCCTCGGGGAGCCGACGGCGCCCGAGGCGGGCGGCCCGGGAGCGGTGTCCCTCGCCGAACGCGCGAAGCTGCTCGGCACGCTGACGGCCGGGGAGCGGGCCGAGTGGGTGGCGGGATTCATCGCGACCCACGGGCTGTCCGAGGCGTTCCAACTGCTCGGGGTGTGCGCGGTGCCGTGGTCCCCGCCGCTGGGCCGGGCCGTGGTGGACGCGCTCAACATCGCGCGGGACGCGGGCAGTTACCCGTGGAGCTTCAGCGGAGTGATGGGCCTGGCCGAGCGCTGCCTCGACCCGTCCGAGGCGAGCCACCTGGACGGGCTCCTGGCCGTACCGGACGAACCGGAGGACGCGTCCCCGGGCGCCGGCGGCTACTGGGCGGAAGCCTTCCAGCGCCTGGTCACGACCCTGCGGCTGCGCGCGGCGATGACGGACGAGCTGCGATGAGGGCCGGGTCACGACGGCAGGCAGGCTGCGATGACCGGACGGGCTGCGGTGACCGGCGACTGCGATGGCGGAAGGCCGCGATGGCCGGCGACCTGCAATGCGGACGGGCCACGACGACAGGCGAACTCCGATGACCGCCCTGGCCGCGATGGCCGGCCGGTTGACCCCGGCGCAGTCGCGAGCGCCCGCCCGAGGCCTGTCCGCGGCGTGCGGCGCGCGCCGGCGTCACGGTGGCGGCAGCGGCATCGCGCGGCCCGGCACCACCGGACCGCCGCCCACGCCCATTCCGCCCCGGGCTCCCGGCTTCGCCCAGGGACAGGGAACCTCCATCACCCCGGCGCCACCCGCGCCACCGCCCACGCCCCCTCCGCCCCGGGCTCCCGGCTTCGCCCAGGGAGGGGGAACCCCGTCACCCCGGCGGCACGACCGCCCGCGGAACGGGCGGCCGGGTCAGGCCTCGGCCGGCTGCCGCACGTTCGCGCGGACCCACTCCACGATCGACGCCGTCGTCGCGCCGGGCGTGAAGATCTCCGCGACGCCCTTCTCCTTCAGCGGGGCGATGTCCGCCTCGGGGATGATCCCGCCGCCGAAGACGAGGATGTCCGCCGCGTCCCGCTCCTTCAGCAGCTCGATCACGGCCGCGAAGAGCGTGTTGTGCGCACCGGAGAGGATGGACAGCCCGATCGCGTCGGCGTCCTCCTGGATCGCGGTGTCGACGATCTGCTCGGGAGTCTGGTGGAGGCCGGTGTAGATGACCTCCATACCGGCGTCGCGCAGCGCCCGCGCGATCACCTTGGCCCCGCGATCGTGGCCGTCGAGCCCCGGCTTGGCCACCACCACGCGGATCGGACCGGCTGCCACACCCATCACTGCCTCCATGAACGACTACACCATCCGGTACGGAACCGTACGGTCCCGGTCCCACACCGGCCGGGAAGTGAACGAACGTTATCTCCAGCATCCCGCAACCGGCCGTTTCGCGGTGCGGAGGGAGGGGGAAATCACACAGTGGGACACGTTCATCGCACACCGTTCCCGGCTCCGACGGCCCCACACCGCACGTGCTGCACGCGCCGCACACGCCCGCGGCGCAGGGCTCTCACCCCGGGACGGAGCTCTCACGGGAGCCGCACGAGGTCGCCGTACCGCCACGCCGAGGCCGCGCGTCGTGGCGGTGCGGCGTATCCGGCGAAGGCACCGCGCCCATCGCCGACGTCGCGGCTCTCCACTAGGGCACACGGGGGACAGAGCCGCCCTCCGCGTGCCGACAGGAGGTCGGCCATGAAGGTCACCGGGTCAGCGCAGCCCCTTCTCCCCCTGTGCCGCCGTCTGCTGCCGACCGGCCTGACCAGAGTGCCGGGCTTGCCGGTCGCCCTCCTCAAGGCGACGGCCCTGGAGCTCGCGATCCTGACCGCGCACCTCGTGCTCTACCCCTCCGGCATCACCCAGGAGCGCCGCGCCCCCGCCCGGTCCGCGCTTCCCGGGCAGCGCGACGGCACGGCCCGGCTGCCGTCGGACACCAGGCCCCCGGTCGTGCTGCTGCACGGCTTCATCGACAACCGGTCGGTCTTCGTCCTGCTGCGCCGCAGCCTCGCCCGGCACGGCGGGCGGCGGATCGAGTCGCTCAACTACTCGCCGCTCACGTGCGACATCCGCACCGCCGCCGAACTGCTGGGCCGGCACATAGAGGAGATCTGCGAGCGCACGGGAAGCCCGCGGGTCGACATCGTGGGGCACAGCCTCGGCGGCCTGATCGCGCGCTACTACGCGCAGCGGCTCGGCGGCGACGCCCGCGTCCGCACGCTGGTGACCCTGGGCACGCCGCACTCCGGGACCCGGGCCGTGCCGCTGGCGAACGCGCACCCGATCGTGCGCCAGATGCGTCCGGGTTCGCCGGTGATCGAGGAGCTGACCCGGCCGGCGCCCGGCTGCCGGACGCGCTTCGTCAGCTTCTGGAGCGACCTGGACCATGTGATGGACCCGCTGGAGGCGGCCTGCCTGGACCATCCCGACCTGACCGTGGAGAACGTCCGGGTGAGCGGAATCGGGCATCTCGCCCTGCCGGTCCACCCGGCGGTCGCGACAGGCATACGCCAGGCCCTCGACGAGGACCGGCCGGACACGGACATCGCACCCCGCGAGGACGGCCTGACGGTGGCCTGACGGCGACCTGCCGGTGACCCGGCGACGACGGAAACGGAACGCCCCGCCGGCGCCCGGAGGAGTCAACGCAACACGCCCGAACCGTCACAGAAACCCGCACCGGCCGCACCCGTCGCGCATCCGAACTGCGTTCCGAACAAAGGAGATCCACAGCGGACCGGAAGCCGGTCACTGTCGAACGCGCGTCGAACACAACACCAAAGTCGTGCCCGTCGTCCGCCGAAACACGGCCGAATGCCCGTTTCCTGCGAGCGCGAAACCTGCCGAAGATTGTCGCGCCCGCGTACCGCCGGGTACAGTCGCCGCACTGCTCTGGCAGCCCCTGTTGTCGAGGCGAAAGAGAAGTTGGTGAACGACCGTCACCCGTCGGGGACCATGACCACCCCGGCTCCGGCTTCCGACGCCGCCTCCGCGCACTACGCGTCCTACGGCACACCGGAAACCCAGTACGGTGACTTCACCACGTACGGCGCCTACGACGCCACGGGTTTTGACGCCCCCGCCACCGACGCGGGCGCGCACGCCACGACCACCTTCGCGGCCGACCCCCTCTTCGGGGACTTCCCCGGCGCCGACCACACGGCGGGCGGCGGCACCGGCTCGTACGACGCAACCCAGTGGACGACGGGCACCCACGAGACGGCGCACTACGACGCGTACGCCGCCCAGCAGCAGGCCGCGCAGCACGCCGGTTACGACACCGGCGCCTACGACACGACCGCCTGGACGTCCGGCTACCAGCAGATGCCCGTGGTCCCGCAGCAGGCCACCTCTCCCGAGGCCACCGGCCAGTGGGACGCGGGTTCCTGGCTGCAGCCCGACCAGTCCGGCAACCCGGCCGACCAGACCCAGCACTGGGAATGGGGCACGCAGGCCTTCGACACCGGCGCGTACGACGCGACGCAGTGGAACACGGACGGCACGCAGCAGCAGCCGGACACCTACGAGCCGCACGGCGAGTCCTACGACGAGCAGGCCGACGCGGACTTCGACCGGACGTCGTACGACGAAGCCGCCGAGAACGCCTCGTCCCCGTACGGCGAACCGGCCCAGGATTTCCCGGACCACGCGGACGGCCCGGACGGCGGCGAGCCGGCGACCGCCGGCGACGAGACCGGCACCTCGCTCCTGGACGAACAGGAAGAGGTCGTCGTCACGGGCCGCGCGGCCTCCCGCGCCGCAGCCCGGGCCGGCGGCCGTTCCCGCCGCCGCTCCCCCGCCAAGCGCTCTGCGCTGATGACGGTCGCGGTGCCCTCGGCCTGCGTGATGGGGGTCGCCGGGATCGCCGCCGCCTCGGTGAGCGGGATGAACGAGGACAGCCAGGAGACCAACGCGTCCGCGGCCGACGCGAAGCCGGTGCAGCCGGCCGCCGCGAACAACCAGCTGGACACCCAGCTCGAAAGCCTCACCGCCGGCGCCGACGACTTCGCCGACCGGGCCAGCCGTACGCAGGAGCGCATCGACCTCAAGGCCCAGCAGGAGGCCGAGAAGAAGAGGGCGGCGGCGGAAGCGGCCCGCAAGGAGCGGCTCCGCCCGAAGTTCGCGCTGCCGGTCGCGCAGCACGGCCTCAGCGCCTACTACGGCCAGGCCGGCATCAACTGGATGTCCGTGCACAGCGGCATCGACTTCCCCGTCTCGTACGGCACGACCGTGATGGCCGCGACCGACGGCACGGTCCGCACGCAGTGGAACAGCGCGTACGGCAACATGATGATCGTGACCGCGAAGGACGGCACGGAGACGTGGTACTGCCACCTCTCCACCTACCGGGTCTCCTCCGGTACGACCGTCAAGGCCGGCGACCCGATCGCGTACTCCGGCAACTCCGGCAACTCGACCGGCCCGCACCTGCACTTCGAGGTCCGGCCGGCCGGCGGTTCGGCGATCGACCCGCTGTCCTGGTTCCGCAGCCACGGCCTCGACCCGCAGTAGGCCGGGCAGCCCCGCCCGAGCGGGAACGCCACCCCCGTCCGACGGGCGGCGCCCCCTTTCCCGGCGGCCTCCTACGGCTTGCCCGTCACAGCTTCTCCACCGGCGCGTACCGCAGCAGCAGCCGCTTCGGCTTGGCGTCGCCGAAGTCGATCGTCGCCTCCGCGTTCGCCCCGGTGCCCTTCACCGCGACGACCGTTCCGAGTCCGAACTGGTCGTGCGTCACCCGGTCCCCGACCGCGATCGCCACGACCGGCTTCTCCGACGCCCGGCGCGTGGCGAAGCCGGAGGCACCCGACGCCGAGGAGCGGGACCGGGACGACGACAGCGACGAGGCCACCCCGGAGACGGGCCCGGACGGCATGGGCACCGTCGCCCCGGTCCGCTTCCACTCCACGTACGCCCCCGGGATCTCCTCCAGGAAGCGGGAGGGCGGGTTGTACGACGGCTGGCCCCAGGCGCTGCGCATGGTGGACCGCGTCAGATAGAGCCGCTCGCGCGCGCGGGTGATGCCGACGTAGGCCAGGCGGCGCTCCTCCTCCAGCTCCTTGGTCTGGCCGAGGGCGCGCATGTGCGGGAAGACGCCGTCCTCCATGCCGGTGAGGAAGACGACCGGGAATTCGAGGCCCTTGGCGGTGTGCAGGGTCATCAGCGTGATGACGCCGTCGCCGTCCTCCTCGTCGGGGATCTGGTCGGAGTCGGCGACCAGGGCGACCTTCTCCAGGAAGTCGGACAGCGTGACCGACTCGTCCTCGCCGCGCTCCTGCTCGAACTCCAGGGCCACGGCGGCGAGTTCCTGGAGGTTCTCGATGCGGGTCTCGTCCTGCGGGTCGGTGGAGGCCTGCAACTCGGCGAGGTAGCCGGTCCGTTCGAGCACGGCCTCCAGGACGGTGGCCGGTCCGGCGCCGGACTCGACGATCGTCCGGAGGTCCTCCATCAGCGTGTTGAACCGCTTGACCGCGTTCGTGGACCGCGCGGCCATGCCGTACGCCTCGTCGACGCGCTTCAGTGCCTGCGGGAAGCTGATCTTCTCGCGCTGGGAGAGGGCGTCGATCATCGCCTCGGCGCGCTCGCCGATGCCGCGCTTGGGGACGTTGAGGATGCGGCGCAGCGGCACCGAGTCCTCCGGGTTGGCCAGCACCCGCAGGTAGGCCAGGACGTCCCGGACCTCCTTGCGCTCGTAGAAGCGGACGCCGCCGACGACCTTGTAGGGCAGGCCGACGCGGATGAAGACCTCTTCGAAGACACGGGACTGGGCGTTGGTCCGGTAGAAGACGGCGACGTCCCCCGCCTTGGCCTCGCCCGCGTCCGTGAGGCGGTCTATCTCGTCGGCGACGAACTGCGCCTCGTCGTGCTCGGTGTCGGCGACGTACCCCGTGATGGCGGCGCCCTGGCCCGCGTTGGTCCACAGGTTCTTGGGGCGGCGGGACTCGTTGCGCTCGATGACCGCGTTGGCGGCGCTCAGGATCGTCTGCGTGGAGCGGTAGTTCTGCTCCAGCAGGATCGTCGTCGCGTTGGGGTAGTCCTCCTCGAACTGGAGGATGTTGCGGATGGTGGCGCCGCGGAAGGCGTAGATCGACTGGTCGGCGTCGCCGACGACGCAGAGTTCGGCCGGGCCGGGCTCGTCGGGCGACGGGGGTACGTCCTCGTCGTGGGCGCCGGTGCCGACGAGTTCCCGTACGAGGGCGTACTGGGCGTGGTTGGTGTCCTGGTACTCGTCGACCATGACGTGCCGGAAGCGGCGGCGGTAGTGCTCGGCGACGTCCGGGAAGGCGCGGAGCAGGTTGACCGTCGTCATGATCAGGTCGTCGAAGTCGAGCGCGTTCGCCTCGCGCAGCCGCGACTGGTACAGGGCGTAGGCCTGGGCGAGGGTCTTCTCGAATCCGTCGGCGGCCTGGGCGGCGAAGTCCTCCTCGTCGATCAGCTCGTTCTTCAGGTTGCTGATCTTGGCGCTGAAGGACTTGGGCGGGTAGCGCTTGGGGTCGAGGTCCAGGTCGCGGCAGACCAGGGCCATCAGGCGCTTGGAGTCGGCGGCGTCGTAGATCGAGAAGGACGACGTGAAGCCGAGCTTCTTGCTCTCGCGGCGCAGGATGCGCACGCACGCGCTGTGGAAGGTCATCACCCACATCGCGTGGGCGCGCGGGCCGACGAGCTGCTCGACGCGCTCCTTCATCTCGCCGGCGGCCTTGTTGGTGAAGGTGATCGCGAGGATCTGGCCGGGATGGACGCCCCGCTCGGCGAGCAGGTGGGCGATGCGGTGCGTGAGCACGCGCGTCTTGCCGGAGCCGGCACCGGCCACGATGAGCAGCGGGGAGCCGGTGTGCGTGACGGCGGCGCGCTGGTTGTCGTTCAGCCCTTCGAGCAGCGCGGCCGGGTCGGTCACCGGGCGCGGGGCGCCGTCCCGGTAGTGGGTGTCCCGGTCCGGGGGCAGGTCGAACTTCCCGCCGAACAGGTCGTCCGGAACGGGTTCCGGGACGTGCTCGTCCTCGGGGGGCGGCGGGGGCTCGTCCTCGTGGGCCCGAGGGGCCTGGAGGCTCGCCAGGAAGCTGTCGTCAAAGAGGCTGCTCATCGCTCTACGAGTCTAGGGCGCCCCACTGACAGCCCGCCGCCACCTCGAGAACATCACACGGCCGGGGCGGTCGAGCGGCCCGTCGCGTCAGAAGCCGAGGATCTTCCAGAGCTGTCCGCCCGGCGTCTTCTTCCCCTCCATGACCGTGCCGTCACGGTCCGCGACCGACCAGGCCGAGACGTAGAGCCTGCCGTCGTGCGGGTCGAGGGCGAGGCCCGCCGGGAACGGCACCTTCACGTGCGTGCGCCTGTCGTGGTGCGAGACCTTCGTCACGACGCCGGCGAAGAGCCGGCTGACGTAGAGGTCGCCCTCGCGGTTGACGGCGACGCCGGTGATCGGGCCGAAGCCGGACTTCCAGTCGAGGATCTTGCCGGTGCGTTCGGTCCCGTCGGGGTCCTCGGGCGAGACCACGGTCAGCCACCGGTCCTCGCCCAACGGGACGTCGTGCTGAGGGCGACGCCCGTGGCGACCACGAGCGCCGCGCGCGCTCTGGTTTTTCTCATGCCGTACCTCTCTCCGCACCTCACTCAGCGGCCACGGCACCGGACCGTGGCCGGCTGGAAAGCAGCGGTCCGAGGCGGGCAAAGCGCCTCATAATCTTCAAACCACCCCGAATCCCTCCGGATAGACCACTGTGTGCGAGGCCCTGACCGAAGGTCACGAAAATGTATCGGGCATATCACCCGCCAACCTTCACAGGCGCCACACGAGTTGGCTACCGTGCCGGGCAGGCCGCACGACCCCCACCGGCGAAGGTCGCCGGGCCGCGCGGCCTCCGCCGAATCCGGTGCGCCCGAACGGCAGCCGGAGCCGGGGACCCACCGAAACCTGGGGTGAATCGGCCGAGCTCCCCGTGAGCGGGGCCGTAGGGCAAACCTTCCGACCCACCCGCCCGAACCCGACAGCTAACTCGGCAGGCGGAGCACGGAAGGAGTCGCCTCCCTTGGCGTCGCACCGCAAACCCCGTCCCGCCCAGGTCCGCGTCGCGGGCATACGGACCCCCGCCCTCGCCACCGCGGCCCTCACCTCCGTGGCGCTGCTGTCCCAGACGGCCAACGCCGCGCCCGCCGACGACCGGCCGAGCCTCGAAGAGGTCGAGAAGAAGGTCGACGACCTGTACCGCCAGGCGGAGTCGGCGACCGAGAAGTACAACTCCGCCAAGGAGAAGACCGCCAAGCAGCGCAAGCGGGTCGACACCCTCCTCGACGACGTCGCCCGGCGCACGCAGGAACTCAACGAGGCGCGCGAGGCGCTGGGCTCCTACGCCGCCGCCCAGTACCGCACCGGCGCCGGCGTCCCCGACACCGCGACCTTCCTGCTCGCGGACTCGCCGCAGGACTTCTTCGACCGCTCGCAGCTGATGGACCGGCTCACCGGCCGGCAGAAGGAAGCGGTCGACGACTACTTCACGCAGCAGTCCACGACGATGAAGAAGCGTCAGGAGGCCACCAGAAGCCTGGAGACGCTCACCGACTCGCAGACCGACCTGAGGACGGCGAAGGCGACCGTCCAGAAGAAGCTCTCCGAAGCGCGCTCACTGCTGTCGCGGCTGACCGCCGAGGAGAAGGCGCGGCTCGCGGCGATCGAGAAGAAGAAGCGGGAGGAGGCCGCCCGCAAGGCCGCCGAGCTGGCCCGCCAGCAGGAGGAGGACCGGCAGGCCCGCGAGGAGGCCGCGGCGGCCGAGCAGCGGGAGAGCGGTTCCGCCGGCGGTTCGGCGGGCGGCTCCGCCGGGGCCGGCACCGGCGGCGCCTCCGACCCGTCGGCCACCGACCCGACGTACGCCACCAGGGCCGAGAAGGCGGTCGCCTTCGCGCGCGGCCAGATCGGCAAGCCGTACGTCTGGGGCGCCACCGGGCCCGGCTCCTACGACTGCTCGGGCCTGACCCAGGACGCCTGGCAGGCCGCGGGCGTGGCCATCCCGCGCACCACCTACGACCAGGTCAACGCCGGCACGACGGTCACCGTCTCCCAGGCCCTGCCCGGCGACCTCGTCTTCTTCTACGACGACGTCACCCACGTCGGGATCTACATCGGCAACGGCATGATGATCCACGCGCCGAAGCCGGGGACGTACGTCCGCGAGGAGTCCATCTACTACGACGGCGAGTCGTCGATCCACAGCGTGGTCCGGCCCGCCTGAGGCGCCACCGCCCGGCGAACGGAGTACCGGCGACCGGCGTACGGGGGTGCCGGCGTACGGGGTGCCGGAGGCCGGGGTGCCGGAGGCCCGGGTGCCGGAGGCCGGGGTGGCCTCAGTGGCCGCCCCGGTTCTCGACGCACGGGCCGGTGCCCGGCTGGGGCTCGACGTACGCGCCGTGCACCTCGGAGGTGATCTCCTCCCGCGTGGCGCGACCGGACACGCACGTGACCCCGGTGTGGACGCTGTAGAAACCCCGCTCCACGTACACGCCGTGGTCCGGGCCGCAGCCGAGCGCGCGCAGCGCCGCCTCGATGCGCGCGTCACCGAGGCCGTCCTTCTCCCGGGCCCGCTCCAGCTCCCGCTCGATGAGCCGGGCCGACGCCTGCCCCTGGGCGCGCTGCTGGGCGGTCAGGCTGCCCTTCATGCGGTAGGCGTGGTTCTCGGCGTAGTTCGGAGGTGCGTCCGCGGGCGGTTCCTGCGAGGCAGCGTCCCCGCTCGGCGCCGGGGCCGAGGAGGGCGAGGCGGACGGAACCGCGGGCACCTCGGCGGCCTGCGCGCACTTCGGCCGGGGCGTGAACGAGGGCCGCGGGCTCGCCGCCTCCGGTTGCCCACCCCGCTCGGTGCCGCACGCGGTGACGGTGACGGCCAGGATCACGGCGACGGCGGCCTGTCGTCCGGGAGTCATGGCCGGCTCAGGTCCACAGCACGGCGATGAAGATGTTCGCCGTGGTCAGCAGGCCGACGAGGCCGAACAGGCCCTTCTCGGCCCTCTCCTCGTCGCGCTTCACGTAGACGAGGCCGAGGATCACGATCAGCAGGGCCAGCTTCACGCCGATCTTGATGTTGTTGACGCTCTGGTCGTCGGCCTGGTTGAGGCCGACCAGGATGACACCCGTGACCAGCATCGTCAGGGCGCCGTGCAGCATCGCGGGGCTGAAGCGGGCGGTGCCCTCCCCCATGGCCTTCATCTGGGTGAGGAAGCCGCCGAGCAGCGAGGCGATGCCGACGATGTGCAGGCCGACGAAGAGATGGATGAGTACGTCCATGGGCCCGGAGCCTAGTGAGGCGCGCGGACGACGCCGACAGCGCCCCTCATAACACCGGGCCGCCGCCCTCCACCCCCGAAAAGGTCATATCGGTCACGGCCCTGCGGGAAGTCGACGGCGCCGGAACGGTACTGCGGTCACATTCGGGCACGGTCCGGTCCCCTGGCGCCAGTTCCGCGCAACGCCGGGCCCCGACCGCACAACCACGCCTAGCGTCCTGACCCGGGTGACCGGCACTCCACAGCCGCCTCGGCCGGGGCGACAGCCGGACACCTCCTCCAGAAAGTCCGGCGGCGGCACGCTCCCCCCTACGGGCCGCCGCCGGACGCGGACACCGCCCGCGCCAGGGCCGGGGACGACGCCCGCGGGTACGACTCGCGCGGCGCGTACGGCCCGCGCGGCCTGGTCGAAAGGACGTGGCACCGAGGTGGCAGCGCACCGCAGGCCCCGACAACGCGCGCTGGGTGGCGGCAGGTTCCGTACGGCCGTCACGATCGCCTTCGCGGGCGCGGCGACGGCGACCGCCCTCGACGGGACCGGGCACGCCGAGCCGCGGCTGACGCCGGCGCAGGTCGAGGCGAAGGTGGACCGGCTGTACCGGGAGGCGGAGGCCGCCACCGAGAAGTACAACGGCGCGAAGGAGAAGGCGGAGGCGGCCGAACGCCGGCTCCGGGACCTGCGGGACGAGGCGGCGCGCAAGCAGGACGGGCTCAACACGGCGCGCGAGGCGCTGGGTTCGGCGGCAGCCGCCCAGTACCGGGCCGGCGGCCTCGACCCGGCGCTGCAACTGGCGCTCTCCTCCGCCCCGGAGCGTTATCTCGACGGGGCGGAGTTCGTGGAGCGGGCGGGCATCCGGCAGAAGGCGGAGCTGGGCCGGGTGCGCGAGCAGCTGCGCGAGGTGGAGGAACTGCGCGGCGCGGCCCGCGCCGAACTATCGTCGCTGAAGTCACGGCAGACGGAACTGAAGCGGCACAAGAAGACGATCACCGGCAAGCTGGGCGAGGCCCGCCGCCTGCTGTCCCGCCTGACGGCGCAGGAACGGGCCCGGATGGCCCCGGCCCCGCAACGGGCGTCGCGCTCCTCCGCACCCGCGCGGGACGGCATGCCCTCGCCCTCCGGCCGGGTCGCTGCCCCCAACTCCCGCGCCGCGGCGGCCCTCGCGTACGCCTACGGCAAGATCGGCAGCCCGTACGTCTGGGGCGCCACGGGCCCGAACGCCTTCGACTGCTCCGGGCTGACCCAGGCCGCCTACCGCGCGGCGGGCATCTCCCTGCCACGCACCACATACACCCAGATCGGCGCGGGCCGCCGCGTCTCCCGCGCCGAACTCGCCCCGGGCGACCTGGTCTTCTTCTACTCCGGCGTCACCCACGTGGGCCTCTACGTCGGAAACGGCCAGATGGTCCACGCGCCGAATCCGTCGAGCTCGGTGCGCGTGGACCCGATCAGCTCCATGCCGTTCGCGGGGGCTGTGCGGGTGGTGTGACGCCGGTACGGGCGTACTCGGCGGACACGGCTCGGGCTCCCGGTCGCCGGGGACCCGAGGGCTGCCCGGTCGTCACACCAGCCGACGCGCCGTGGCCCACCGCGTCAGCTCGTGGCGGTTGGACAGCTGGAGCTTTCTGAGGACCGCCGAGACGTGGGACTCGACCGTCTTGACGGAGATGAACAGCTGCTTGGCGATCTCCTTGTACGCGTAGCCCCGGGCGATCAGGCGCAGGACCTCGCGCTCGCGCTGGGTGAGGCGGTCGAGGTCCTCGTCGACCGGCGGGGCGTCGGTGGAGGCGAACGCGTCGAGGACGAAGCCGGCCAGGCGCGGGGAGAACACCGCGTCGCCCTCCTGGACGCGGAAGATCGAGTCGATCAGGTCCGTGCCGGTGATCGTCTTGGTGACGTAGCCGCGCGCGCCGCCCCGGATCACGCCGATCACGTCCTCCGCGGCGTCCGACACGGACAGCGCGAGGAAGCGGACGGGCTGCTCGGCGTCGGCCATCAACGGGGCGCAGCGGCGCAGCACTTCGACGCCGCCGCCGCCTGGCAGGTGCACGTCGAGGAGGACGACCTCCGGCCGGGTCGCGGTGATGACCGTGACGGCCTGGTCGACGTCTGCGGCCTCGCCGACGACCTCGACGCCGGTCTGCGCGGTCTGGCCGATCTCGGCCTGGACGCCCGTGCGGAACATGCGGTGGTCGTCGACGAGGACCACGCGGACGTGGCGCCCGGCCGTGCCGCCGCCGGACACCCCCGCGGAGTCCGCCCCTTCGGCCGCCCCGGTCGGTCCGTTCGTCTCGGTCGGGTCACTCATGACGTCTTCTCCGCCCTCTCCATCTCCAGCTCGACCTCCGTGCCGCCGTCCGGCACCGCCCGCAGCCGGGCCGTGCCGCCGTTGCGCTCCATGCGGCCGATGATCGATTCTCTGACGCCCATGCGGTCGGCGGGTATCGAGTCGAGGTCGAAGCCGGGGCCGCGGTCCCGGACGGACACGAAGACCGTCCTGCCCTCGACTTCGGCGTAGACCTGAACGGCGCCGCCCTCGCCACCGTACTTGGCGGCGTTCACCATTGCTTCCCGCGCGGCCTGCATCTGTGCGGCGGTCTTCTCGTCGAGCGGGCAGTCGCCGACCACGACGACCTCTATGGGGACGCCGTGCTTGTCCTCCACCTCCGCCGCGTTGCGCCGCACGGCGTCGGCGAGCGTCGTGGGCTCGTCCTCCTCGTCCTTGCCGGTGCCCTCCGGTTTGTACAGCCAGGTGCGCAGGTCGCGCTCCTGGGCGCGGGCGAGGCGGCGCACCTCGTTCGCGTTCTCCGCGTTGCGCTGGATCAGGGTCAGGGTGTGCAGCACCGAGTCGTGGACGTGGGCGGCGACTTCGGCGCGCTCCTGGGCGCGGATGCGCATCAGGCGCTCCTCGGAGAGGTCCTGCGTCATGCGCACCAGGTAAGGGCCGGCCAGCAGCGTTATCCCGACGAGGACGGCGAGGGCGGCCTGGAGGATGGAGCCGAGGTGGGCGGCGGAACCCTGAAGGACGAAGATGCCGGAGACACCGGCCGTCACCAGCAGCACGCCGGCCACGGCCCGCAGCAGGGTGACCGTGCGCCGGTGGCGGCCGACCTCGGCCCAGCGGGCCCGGCGTGCGTTGTCCGCCTGGCGCCAGACGAGGGCGACGCCCGCGCCCACGAGGACCATGGGCCACAGGTAGACCCGCGCGCCGCCGCTCAGGTTCACGTTGCCCACGAAGACCATGGCCACCACGACCATGAGGAGCAGGGCGACGATCTGGCCCCGGTCCGGCTTGCGGGCGACGAGTCTGCGGCGGCCGTCCGGCGAGGTCTCCGAGCCGACGAGGGAAGGCGGTTTCTGCGCCTCGACGCCGCCGACGCCGAGCGGGACGAAGAACCAGAACGCCGCGTACAGCAACGCGCCGAGGCCGTCCGCCATGAACAGGCCGACGAAGACCAGCCGCACCCAGATCACGGGCAGCCCGAGATGACCGGCGAGCCCCCGCGCCACACCACCGAGCCAGCGTCCGTCACTGCTGCGGTAGAGCTTGCGCGGCGGCCGCGGTTCGGCGAGTGGCGCTGCTGCGGCTTCCGGCATGCCACTGATGGTCACACGACCGGCGGAGCCGGGCATCAGGGTCCGTCCCCGAGACTCCCCTGATCTTCGGCCCGGGGGTCCGTCGAACGCTTCCCGGGCGCCGGCTCAGGGGCGATATCAGGGTCCGGCCAGGGTCGTTCCGACTCCCGTCGCGGCGGCTCGGCCGTCACCATGGACGCATGACGGAACACGAGCACGCCGCGACGGGTCCGGGACCCGGCTCCGGCCCACGCCCTCCGCTGGGCGCCGGGCCGCAGGATGCCGCGCCCGCCGCGGATGCCGCGGGTGCTGCGGACGCCGCGAATGCTGCGGTCGGCCTGCCCGGCTCCGGCGGACCCGCGTCGGCCGACGCGGGCGAGGGCTCGCGCGCGCACGGGCACGCGGGCGCGCGGCAGAAGGGGCGCGCGAGGGCCCCGGGCCCGGGGACGGACCCGGCCGGTTCGGCGGACGGCCTCGAACCGCCGCACCGCTTCCGCCGCGACCGGCCGCACAAGCTGATCGGTGGCGTGTGCGCGGGCCTCGGCCGGCAGTGCGACATGGACCCGGTCATCTTCCGCATCACGCTCGCGGTGCTGTCCGCGACCGGCGGCATCGGCCTCATCTTCTACGGCTTCGCCTGGCTCTTCGTCCCGTACGACGACGAGGAGGAGAACGAGCTGCGCAAGCTGCTCACCGGCCGGGTCGACGGCCAGGCCCTGGCGGCGGTGCTGTTCGCGCTGGTCGGCTGCGGCGTGTTCCTGACCATGCTGAAGAACGGCGGCGTCCTGACGTTCGCCGTGATCCTCTCCCTGCTGCTCGCCGGCGCCGGGTACTGGTCCCGGCAACGCGGCGCCCCCGGCCCCGATCCGCTGGCGTCGCAGGCCGTGGCGGACGCCCCTCCGGAACCCCAGGCCCCGCCGGTGACCACGACGTGGCCGTCCTGGTGGCGCGACCCCATAGTCAAGGACGGCACGCACGTCGGCGGCACGGGCTATCTGTGGGGCCCGTACGAGTCCCTCGACCGGGACCTCGCGGCGGCCGTCAACATCAGCCGCGGCATCCCGAAGGATCTCCGTCGCGAGGACGTCCCCTGGGCGCGGCCCCGGCCGCCGAAACCGCGCGGCCCCCGCCGGGTGGGCGGCTGGGTGTTCCTGCTCGCCCTCCTCGCGGGCGGCCTCGGCACGCGCCTCACCTGGGACGACCACCCGCTGGGCACCAGCCTCCAGGCCGGCCTGTCCTGCGCGCTCGTGGTCTTCGGCCTGGGCATCACGGTCAGCGCGTTCCTCGGACGAACCGGAGCGGGGTCGATATTCCTGGCGATCGTCACGGCGGGGCTGCTGGCCGGTTCGGCGGCGGTGCCCAAGGACATCGGCACCCAGTGGATACGGACGACCTGGCAGCCGACGGCGGTGGCGCAGGTGCGGGACCACTACGACCTCGGCACCGGCGTGGGCACGCTGGACCTGTCCCGGCTGCGCGTGCCCGACGGGCAGTCGGTCGCCACGCGCGCCGACGTGGGTGTGGGCCGAATAAAGGTGATCGTGCCCCGGGACGTGACCGTGCGGCTCAGCATCGAGGTGGGCGTGGGCGACATCCAGTTGCCGGGTGACCAGCGGAAGGACGTGGACGTGGAGCCGGGCAAGCGCCAGGAGACCACCCTGCCCCCGGTCACGGGCGGGAAGAACGCCGGGACGCTCGACCTCGACCTCCGGGTCGGCGCCGGACAGGTGGAGGTGGCCCGTGCTGCGGCATGAGTTCCAGCCGGGCAGGCTGGTCGCCGGTCTCTTCCTCACCCTCGGCGGCGTGCTCTACGCGGGCGACGCGGGCGGGGCCTGGGACACGCCGTGGTTCGTGCTGATCCCGGTCGTCATGGGCGGCCTGTGCCTGGCGGGCGCGACGGCGGTCGTCGCGGGCGGCATCCGCAGACGCCGTCGCGGAGCACGCCGGGGCACCCCGGAGGAGGCGAACACCCCGCACTGACCGCGGACGACCGACCGGGCGACACGGGACGACCGACCGGGCGACACGACGGCCCGACGACCTGGCGACCCGCCGGGCGGCCGACCGACCGGGTGGTGAGCAACCGCCCGGGCGGCAAGCGACCGGGCGGGCAACCGAGCGACGAGGCCGGCGGGCCAACGCCCGACCGGGCAGCAAGCGACGAGCCGGCGGGCCAGCGCGCGAACCGGGCCAGCGCGCGACCAGGCGGGCGGGCGAGCGACCGCGCCCCGGAGGGCCAGGCCAATCCGGTCAGCCGGAACCGCCCCGCATCGCAGAGAAGCCCGCGATCCCGCGACCGTCGGCGAGGGGGGCGGACGTCGGCGAGGGGGCAGCCGACGGCGAGACGGCGGCCCGCGGCGAGACGGCGGCCGGCGCCTACTGGTACCGGCCCGCCCGCTGCCGTCGCCGTGAGCGCAGGGCCGCGTCGATCGACAGGTAGGGGGCGCCGGCCAGGACGAGAGGGATCCAGGCCATCAGGTAGGCGAGGTCGTTGCCGTAGTAGTACGGGTCGGAGGCCCAGCTCACGGTCAGCCACAGGCTGAGCGAGATCAGCGCGCCGCCGAGGGCCGCGAGGCGGGCGAGCAGGCCGATCAGGATGCCGATGCCGACGACCAGTTCGCCGAGGGCGATGGCGTAGCCGAAGCCGGGCGGGTTCTCCAGCGCCAGGTCGACCAGGGCCGGGACGGCGGAGGAGTCCCGGACGCTGCGCATCAGGTCGCCGACCGATCCGGCGCCCGAGTCCTTCATGAAGGCGCTGTCGGTGAGCTTGTCGAGCCCGGCGTAGACGAACGTGACACCGAGGAACACCCGGAGGGGAAGGAGGGCGTAGTGGGATACCGTGTCCCGCCAACCGCCACGGCCACCGTCGAGGTAGGGGTCGTGTGGGTCCGTCCGCATACCGTGAGTCATCGCCGCCTGCCGCCTCTCACCCGCCGTGCCGGACCCCTCATCAGACGATACGTACACCGGGCCGACCGCGCTCAGTCCCGTGCCGCGGGTTTTTTGCCGCGACCGGCCGGGCGGGGCGCCGGCTCGGTCGTCCCCGGCGTCGTCGTAGGCGCACGGCGCGCGTGTGCCCGGCTCGACGGGGAGGACGTCCGGTTCACCGGAGGCGAGCTCCCGGGCAACTCGACTGACGCCGCCCTGGGTTCCCTTCGGTGCCGCGCCACACGAGCTGCGTACCCCACCGATTCCACGGCGGGCCGGGCCCGAACCCCGGGCGGCGTCTCAGTCGGTCACGTCGATCGTGTACCGGTTGGTCTCCACGCCCGCCGCCGTCACGACCTGGACCTCGCGGCGGCCCGGTTCCACGTCGGCCGGGACCGGGACGGTCAGGAGGGTGTCCGTCGGGTTGCTGAAGCCGCCGGTGACCGGGACCAGCGGGACGTGGACGTGGACGGTGCCGATGCGGACGACCATGCGGGAGAGGCGGTCGGCGGTCTGGGCGCCGGGCGGCACGAAGCCGGCGCCGCGGATCTCGATGTCGTCGCCGGTGCGGATCGGGGCGTCCAGGTCGCCGGCCTCGCGGGAGCGCACGACGGACAGGATCACGGGACGGCCGCCCTCCGCGTACTTGCCGGCGACGTAGGTGGCCGCCGACACCAGCACCAGGACGGCCAGGCCCCACGGCAGGTCGGGCAGCTGGTCCGGGCGGCGGGCGAGCCGTACCGCCGCGAAGGCGAGGGCGACGGCGCCGAGCACGACGTACTGGATGTCGGCGAAGGTGCCGCGACCGGAGTCGTCGGTGAGCAGGTCGGCGGCGCGCGGCCGGTCCGCCCGGACCTTCTGCAGCCGCTGGCCGAGCACCCGCAGGCCGACCACGCGGCGCACCAGGACGGCGATGGCGCACACCACGGCGAGGACGGTCACCACACCGGCGCCACGGGCGAGTTCGAGACCGGCGAGCAGCGCGTCGCGCTCGCGGGGCCCGGAGGCGGCGGCCAGCCGGCCGACCAGGACGAGCACCGCGTACGCCAGGAACAGCACCCACGCGGCGGCCACGGCGCGGGAGGTGGACAGCCGGTTGTCCTCGCCGATCACCGGCGCGAGCGCGCCGCCGCGCGCCCGGTGGAACCAGGAGGCGGCGGTCAGCCCGCCGGCGACCACGACCGCGGCCAGCAGCCCGGCGGTGCGGGCCGCCGTCCAGCCGCCGCCGACGGCGGTGAGGGCCTGGACGAGGAGCAGCAGGACGACCGCTGCCCAGACCACGCACGCGGTGCGGCGCCACAGGCTCGCCAGCCAGGCGTCGCCCTCGGCGCGGCTGCGTTCGGCGATCAGTTCCGCGGACTGGGTGAGTTCCTCCGAGACCCACTGGCGGGAGGCGGACGCCGAGTGGGCGACCGCGGCCGGCAGCCCCTGTCCCGCGGCGAACTCGTCGCGTCTGGCCAGGAATGCGGCGACCGCCCGCCGGTGCCCGGCACGTGCGCCGTGCGGGCAGTCTCCGCAGGTGCAGCCGCCTTTGTGCGCGTCGGCGTGCACGCCGTCCCGCCTCGCCTCCCGCACCGCCACGCCCGATGCCCGCCTTCCCGGTGGTCCGTCACCGGCGACCGCCCGCGACCGGGGTGTCCACCGCCGTACAACTGCCTTGCAACGACAGCGAATTGTGCCCTACGCCACCCCGTACGCGTCCGGCAGGTGTGGTCAGGAAGAGTGAACGTCGCGTCGCCGTGTTGACCCGGTGTTCACGGGCGAGGCGTCCGCGGGCCGAGCGGCCGTACCGCGTGGCTTCGCAACCACCGTCGCCGGGTGGGAGTTCAGCTCAGCAGGTCGGGTTCGCTGCGGCTGATGTCCTGCCACAGCGGCTGGTAGTTGATCCACGCGACCAGGTCCCCGCCGGCCTGTTCGCGGGTGGCCACGGCCGCCTTGTGGTCGATCAGCACCGGCCGGCCGGCCGCCTTCGCGGTCAGCTGCACCTGGCAGGACCGTTCCATCGACAGGAACCACCAGGCCGCCGCGTCCACCGAGTCGCCGACCGTCAGCAGGCCGTGGTTGCGCAGCACGAGCGCCTTGCGGGTGCCGAGCACGTCGGCGATGCGGCGCCCTTCCTCGGCATCGACGGCGACGCCGGAGTAGTCGTCGTAGACGGCGTGGTCCTCGTAGAAGGCGCAGCTCTCCTGCGTGATCGGGTCGAGCAGGTCGCCGAGGGCGGCGACGGCGCGGCCGTGCACCGAGTGGCAGTGGGCGACGGCGACGACGTCGGGGCGGGCGGCGTGGACCTGGGCGTGCACGGTGAACGCGGCCTGGTTGACGTGGTGGCGGCCCTGGATGACCTGGCCGTCGGAGTTGGCGAGCACGAGGTCGCTCACAGTGACGTGCTTGAACGGCATGCCGAACGGGTTGACCCAGAAGCAGTCGGTGAACTCCGGATCCCGGGCGGTGATGTGGCCCGAGACGCCGTCCTCCAATCCGTACCGCCCGAAGATCCTCAGGGCGCCCGCGAGCCGTTCCTTGCGATGCCGGCGCTCGTCCCGGACCGACTCGTGCATCGGCGGCATCGCGAACTGCAACTGGTCCGTGGGCAGCGGCAGGGGCGGGGTGGGCCCGTGCATAAATCCTCCAGCGGTGTTCCGTTCAGGGCCGGAAAATTACCCTCCGTGAGCCGAGGAGGACAGAGGTGTGCTGTGAAGATCGGGCGCAGTCGGGAAAAGTCATGGCGATACCCGACAGAAGATGTCGGGTTTGAGGACCATCCTGGCCGCATGAGCCAGTCGAGCCGGACCTCCCCGGCAGCACAGAAGAACCGGACGGACTGGGCGGCGTTCACCGCCGCCGAACCGGGCCTCGCCCGCACCGTCGAGGAGCGGTTCGCCGCCCACACCCATCACGTCCTCGCGACCCTGCGCAGGGACGGCTCGCCGCGCACCACCGGCCTGGAGGTGCGGTTCCTGAACGGCGAGCTGTGGCTCGGCATGATGCCGGGCTCGCTGAAGGCGCTCGACCTGCGCCGCGACCCGCGCTTCGCGCTCCAGGCGAACCCGGGCGAGGGCACGTCCATGGGCGGCGGCGACGTGCGGATCAGCGGGCGCGCGATCGAGGTCGAGGACGCCGCGACGAAGTCCCGGTACGTGAAAGAGGTGGAACCGCCGGAGCCGTTCCACCTCTTCCGCACCGAGCTGACGGAGGTCGTGAGGACCTACGTGGAGGACGACGAGTACCTCGTCCTCCAGGTCTGGAAGCCCGGTGAGCCGCTTCGCACGGTCAAGCGCACGTAGGGCCCGTCACCCCCCGGCCCGGGATCACTCCCACTCGATGGTGCCCGGCGGCTTGCTCGTCACGTCGAGGACGACGCGGTTGACGTCCTTGACCTCGTTGGTGATCCGCGTGGAGATCTTCGCGAGGACGTCGTACGGCAGGCGCGACCAGTCGGCCGTCATGGCGTCCTCGGAGGAGACCGGGCGCAGCACGATCGGGTGGCCGTAGGTGCGGCCGTCGCCCTGGACGCCGACGCTGCGGACGTCCGCGAGGAGGACCACCGGGCACTGCCAGATGTCGCGGTCGAGCCCGGCCGCCGTCAGCTCCTCGCGGGCGATGGCGTCGGCCTCGCGCAGCAGGTCCAGGCGCTCCTTGGTCACCTCGCCGACGATGCGGATGCCGAGGCCCGGGCCCGGGAAGGGCTGGCGCTGGACGATCTCCTCCGGCAGGCCGAGCTCCTGGCCGACCATGCGGACCTCGTCCTTGAACAGCTGGCGCAGCGGCTCGACGAGCTGGAACTCGAGGTCTTCCGGGAGCCCGCCGACGTTGTGGTGGGACTTGATGTTGGCGGTGCCGGTGCCGCCGCCGGACTCGACGACGTCCGGGTAGAGGGTGCCCTGCACCAGGAAGGCGACCTCGGGGCCCTCGTCCGCGATGATCTCGGCCTGCGCCTGCTCGAAGACCCGGATGAACTCCCGACCGATGATCTTCCGCTTCTCCTCGGGGTCGCTGACCCCGGCGAGCGCCTTGAGGAACCGCTCCTCGGCGTCCACGACCTTCAGCTGCACGCCGGTCGCGGCGACGAAGTCCTTCTCGACCTGCTCGGTCTCGCCCTTGCGCATCAGGCCGTGGTCGACGTACACGCAGGTCAGCTGCGAGCCGATGGCCTTCTGCACGAGGGCCGCGGCGACCGCGGAGTCCACGCCGCCGGACAGGCCGCAGATGGCGCGCTTGTCGCCGACCAGCTCACGGATCGCCGCGACCTGCTCCTCGATCACGTTGCCCGTGGTCCAGGAGGGGGTGAGCCCGGCGCCGCGGTACAGGAAGTGCTCCAGGACCTGCTGGCCGTGTGTGGAGTGCATCACCTCGGGGTGGTACTGCACGCCGTACAGCTTCTTGTCGTCGTTCTCGAAGGCGGCGACCGGGACGACGTCCGTGGACCCGGTGACCGTGAAGCCCTCCGGGGCGGCGGAGCAGGCGTCGCCGTGCGACATCCACACGGCCTGCTCGGCGGGGGTGCCCTCGAAGAGGGTGGACGACGGCCGGGAGACGTGCAGTTCGGTACGGCCGTACTCGCGGGCGCCGGTGTTGTCGACGGTGCCGCCGAGGGTCTGCGCCATCAGCTGGAAGCCGTAGCACATGCCGAAGACGGGGACGCCGGCCTCGAAGATCTCGCGGTCGAGGCGGGGGGCGCCCTCCTCGTACACGGACGACGGGCCGCCGGACAGGATGATGGCCGCCGGGTTCTTGGCGAGCATCTCCGCGACCGGCATGGTGCTCGGCACGATCTCGCTGTAGACCCGGGCCTCACGGACGCGACGGGCGATGAGCTGGGCGTACTGCGCGCCGAAGTCGACGACCAGGACGGTGTCGGGGGCGGCGGCAGCGGGAGTCGCTGATGACACGGGGTGCCTTCCGGCGGTTGGGCGGGGGCTTGTGCTGCCGATTCTACCGAGGTGGGCCGGGTGGCGGTTCCGCGCCGAGTGCGGCGGGCACCGAGTACACTCGCCTCCATGCTCACGCACCAGACCTTCGTCTTCACCTATGGCAACCGGCCCGCCGGCTGCCATGGTCGTGCTGCTTGAGCAACTGACAAGCGACTTCCCAGGCGCCCCGGGCTTCAAGGCCCGGGGCGCCTGGCGTTTTCCGGGACCTGTCACCCGGGGCGCCGCACCTGCGACGAGGAGCCCCGACATGACCACCACGACCACGGCCGCCACCGCCGAGAAGACCGGCGCCCGCACCGACGAGGCCGCCGGCCTGATCACCGGCGCACGCGACCGCATCGACGCGCTCGACGACCGGATCATCGGGCTGATCCAGGAACGGATGGCCGTCTCCGCCGTCATCCAGGAGGCGCGGATCTCCTCCGGCGGGCGGCGCGTGAACCTGTCCCGCGAGATGGAGGTCCTCAGCCACTTCCGCGACGCCCTGGGCAAGCCGGGCACGGCCCTCGCGATGACGCTGCTGGAGCTGTGCCGGGGCAAGATCTGAGCCCGGCGCGGCCGGGCCGCCGCCGGGGTTGTTCCCGGCACAGACGTACGCATCGCCTCTCACCCGTACGGCGCGTGACGCCTCGCGGGCCCCTTCGTTGGTCCCGGTGTCCGTGCCAGCCAGGGGCGGGCCCGAAAGAACCACGCGTGGCTCGCTGGAGCGATGAGACGTACGGATCGTGCCGTGTGTCGTGGGACCTCGCTCCAGGGAAGTGACCGGACGGCAGGGGACAGCAGCCCGGTCACCCAAGAGAACGGCCGGCTCCGGGGACGCCCGGGGCCGGCCGGCGGAACGTCCCACACCGCCACCCCTCACCCTCACAGACCAGCGGCGCACCCCCCCCCCGGCGCCGCTCCCCGGGCACCGGTGCCGCCCTGACGCCGGTGCCGACGGAGGAAGGGCCCCGCGGCCGACGTCCCGCGGGGCCCTTCGCGTGCGCGGGCCGCGTCCGTCACGGGTCCGCGGGGCACGTGACCCGGCTCACATAAGAATTCTGTGAACGCGGGCACAACCATTCACAGGCTTCGCTGATCAAACCTCGTGAATCAAGGGCCACGCGCTCCACACGCGGAGGCCTCCCCGAATGTTGTGCTGTGACGTCGCAGCACGCCGACTTCCCGAGGTCTTCATGAAGCTTCGCCGCGCCATGGCAGCAGCGGCTGCGACCGCAGTGATCGCCCCTGTGGCGCTCCTCGCGGCACCGTCCGCGTACGCGACCGACGACGAGAACACCACGCCGAGCGCCTCGGTCTCCGCCTCGGAGACGGCCGGCGACGACACCTCGTCCACCCCCGCGCCGACCACCTCCGAGTCGACCGGCACGGACGAGGACAAGACCAAGGAGCCGGAGACCGACACCTCCACGAGCGCGTCGGCCAGCGCCTCCGCGTCGGCGAGCACGTCCGCCGCCCCGTCGGCCAGTGTCTCCTCGCCGGCTCCGTCGACGTCCGAGTCGGAGTCCCCCGACCCGGAGCCCTCCATCTGTGAGGACTCCCAGGTCGACGTCAGCATCACGGGCCTGCCGGGCAAGATCTCCGCGGGCAGCGGCTGGCACAAGTTCTCGCTGGACGTGCTCAACTCCTCGGACTCCACCCTGGAGGACCTGGACTTCTTCGCCGGCGCCTCCGCCGACCGGGACGGCGTCGACCTGTTCCGCAGCAAGCAGGTCCAGCTCCAGGCCTGGGACCCGGACAACAAGACGTGGGTCGACCTGGACGAGGACGGCTACGCGGTCGGTTACGTCGGCTACACCGACGTCCTGGAGCCCGACTACGTCGTCAACATCCCGATGCGCCTGAACGTCAAGGCGAGCGCCCCGGTCGGTGCGGGCTTCACGCTCGGCGCGACCATCTACGGCGACGCCGACAACGAGTGCATCGGCTTCGGTGACGTCGCGTACCGCTTCCAGATCGTGGCCGCCGGTACGGACACGGACGGCACCGAGCCGCAGGAAGGCGGCAAGGCGCCCGTCACCGACAAGAAGCCCAGCGGCAACACTCCGGAGGTCACCGGCAGCCTCGCCGAGACCGGCTCCAGCTCCGCGCTGCCCGTGATCAGCCTCGTCGGCGGTGCCGCGGTCGTCGCCGGTGCCGGCGCGATCTTCGTCGTGCGCCGCCGCAAGACCGGTGCCGTCGCGTAACGCGTAGCACGGAACAGAAGAAGGGACCTGCGCTCGGAGGGGGGCGCAGGTCCCTTCTTCTGTTCTTGGGGCCCTTCTGCCTTGGGGCCCTTCTGCCTTGGGGCCCTTCTGCCATGAGCCCTACTGCTTCGGCGGCGCCACCGGCTCCTTCTTCGGCGGCACCACGGGTATCCCCACGAACGGCAGGCGCAGCGCGCCGAACGCCGTGGACGGGACCGCCGGGCTCTTGGGCTCCACCGGCTTCAGACGTTCGTACGCCGCTCCCTGCGCGGGACGCGGGTCCGTCTCGCCCTTGTTCGGCCAGTACGACATGGCCCGCTCGGCCTGTGCCGTGATCGTCAGGGACGGGTTCACACCGAGGTTCGCCGAGACGGCCGCGCCGTCGACGACCGAGATGCCCGGGTGGCCCCACAGGCGGTGGTAGGGGTCGATGACGCCGGTCTCGCGGGACGCGCCGATGGGGCAGCCGCCCAGGAAGTGGGCGGTGAGCGGGGTGCCCATCAGCTCGCCGACGTTGGAGCCCGCGAAGCCGTTGATCTCGGCCGCCAGCGCCGAAGCGCTCTCCGTCGCCGCCCTGATCTGCTTCGGGTTGGGCGAGCCGTGCCCCTGCCGGGCCGTGAGCAGGCCCTTGCCGACGCCCTTCGGCTTCAGGTACGTCGTCAGGGAGTTGTCCAGCGACTGCATCACCAGGCCGATGATGGTGCGCTCCGACCAGCGGCGGTTGGACAGGGAGCGCAGGACCAGCAGCGGGTGCCTGGCCGCGTTCGCCAGCCAGCCGAGGACCCGGGCCGAGCCCTTGCCGCTGTGCGCGTAGGGCACCTGGAGGATCGACAGGCTTCCCATCGAGTTGGAGCCCTTGCCGTAGCGGACCGGCTCGATGTGGGTGTTGGCGTCGGGGTGGATGGACGAGGTGATGGCGACGCCCTGGGTGAAGTCGGCCTTCGGCGCGCCCGTCGCCCTGCGGTAGCGCCGGTCGTCGGTCTGCGCGCCCACCAGGGCCTCGGAGTTGGTGCGGGTCAGGTCGCCCAGCCGGTCCGACAGGTGCTGCAGTTGGCCGCCGGCCTTCATGCGGTGCAGCAGGGTCTGCGTGCCGTAGGTGCCGGCGGCCAGCACGACCTGCCGGGCCGTGAACGTGCGGCCCTTGCCCTTGCGCCGCTCGCCGGTGGGGAGCGTGGCGACGGCGTACCCGCCGCGCGAGTCGTCCGTGACCGACACCACCGTCGTCATGGGGTGGACGACCGCGCCCGCCTTCTCGGCGAGGTACAGGTAGTTCTCGTTCAGGGTGTTCTTCGCGCCGTGCCGGCAGCCGGTCATGCACTCGCCGCACTCGTTGCAGGCGCGGCGGGACGGTCCCGCGCCGCCGAAGTACGGGTCGGGCACCTCCTCGCCGGGCTTCGCGCGCACGGTCTTCCCGGCGTCCTCGCCGTCGCCGAAGAACACGCCGACCGGCGCCATGTGGAAGGTGTCGCCGCAGCCCATCCGCTCGGCCGCCGCCTTCAGATGCACGTCGGACGGCGTCATGGTCGGGTTGAGCCGCACGCCGAGCATGCGCCGCGCCTGGTCGTAGTACGGCCGCAGCTCCTCCTCCCAGTCGGTGATGTCCCGCCACTGCGGGTCCTCGAAGAAGGGCTTCGGCGGTACGTAGAGGGTGTTGGCGTAGTTGAGCGAGCCGCCGCCGACACCGGCGCCCGCCAGGACCATGACGTTGCCCAGCAGATGGATGCGCTGGATGCCGTACATGCCGAGCCTGGGGGCCCACAGGTAGTTCTTCAGGTCCCAGGAGTTCCTCGGGAGTGTCTCGCGGGAGAAGCGGCGGCCCGCCTCCAGCACCCCCACCCGGTAGCCCTTCTCCGTCAGGCGCAGGGCGGTGACGGAACCGCCGAAGCCGGAGCCCACGACGACGACGTCGTAGTCATACATCTCCTGTGACACGTGCTCTCCTCGTTGAGAACCGCCCGAAGTGGCCGAAACGACACGAAAGGCCGGGGTCTAGCGGAAACGGAACGCCTTCATCAGACGCAGGCTGGCGCTCATGAACGCCGCGTACTTCTCGTCGTCCATGCCGAGCGACGGGGCCATCGGCAGCAGCCGCTGGTGGGCGACGGTCTGGGCCTCGGTGAACTTGAGGATGCCCTCCGAGCCGTGCCGGCGGCCGAGACCGGAGTCCTTCATGCCGCCCATCGGCGACTGGACGCTGCCGTAGGCGGGCGCGTAGCCCTCGTTGATGTTGACGGTGCCGGTGCGCAGCCGGGCGGCGACCGCCCTGCCGCGCCGGGCGTCCTTCGTCCACACCGAGGAGTTGAGCCCGTACGGCGTGGCGTTGGCGCGTTCGACCGCCTCGTCCTCGTCGGTGAAGCGGTAGACGGACACGACCGGGCCGAAGGTCTCCTCCGCGCACACGGACATGGACGGCTCGACGCCGTCGAGGATGGTGGGCTCGAAGAAGTACGGGCCGATGTCCGGGCGGGCGACGCCGCCGGCGACGATCTTCGCGCCCCGCGCGACGGCGTCCTCGACGTGCCGCTTGACGGTCTCCAGCTGGCGTTCGCCGACGAGGGAGCCCATGTCGGCGCCGTAGGAGAGGGAGTTGCCGAGCCGCATGGCCTTCGTGCGGGCGGCGAAGCGCTCCAGGAAGGCGTCGGCGACCGACTCGTGGACCAGCAGCCGCTCGATGGAGATGCACAGCTGCCCGGCGGAGGAGAAGCAGGCGCGCACGGCACCGGCCGCGGCCTTCTCGATGTCGGCGTCGGCCAGCACCAGCATGGCGTTCTTGCCGCCGAGTTCGAGGGAGACGCCGACCAGGCGGGCGGCGGCGCGCTCGGCGACCTCGCGTCCGGTGCGGGTGGAGCCGGTGAAGGAGACGTAGTCGGCGTGCGCGACGACTTCGGGGCCCACGACCGGGCCGTCGCCGAGGACGACCTGGAACACCTCGGCGGGCAGCCCGGCCTCGACGAGCAGGTCACGGGCCCACAGGGCGGTCAGGCAGGTCTCGGTGTCGGGCTTCATCACGACCGCGTTGCCCGCGACGAACGCCGGGAGCGCGTCGCCGACGGACAGCTCCAGCGGGTAGTTCCAGGGGGCGATCTGGCCGACGACGCCGCGCGGGTGGCGCAGTTCGGTGACCTTGGTGAGGGTCGGTACGGCGCCGGTGTGCCGCTTGGGGCGCAGGTACGCGGGGGCCTTGCGGCCGTAGTGCCGGGCGGCGACCGCGACGGCCTGGACCTCCTCGTGGGCGTGCAGGCGGGCCTTGCCGGTCTCCAGCTGGATCAGGTCGAGGACCTCGGCCTGGCGCTCCAGCAGCAGGTCGTGGAAGCGCAGCAGGACGGCGGCGCGCCGGCGCACGGGCACCCGCTCCCAGACCGCCTGTGCGGCGCGGGCGGCCTCGAAGGCCTTCGCCACGTCCTCGGGGGTCGACTCGGGCAGGTCGGCCAGCTTCTCCCCGGTGAACGGCGTGTGGTTGGCGGTACTGCCGGACCCGGCCACGCCCTTGACGAGCTGGGCGACCAGCTCGGGCGTGACCACGTCCGCGGCGGTCCTGGCGCCCGCCGGGGCGGGGGCGAGGGGGTTCGTGGTGCCGGTCTCTTCGAGGGCCTGCGCGTCCGTCATGGGCGGCAGAGTATGCCGGACCGACCGGTTTGTGTACCCGTCGGTAACAGGGATTCACGGACCGCTCACACGGCGCCAGTGATCGCTGGCAACAAATGCCCTGATCAGGGTGTTGTGCGGTCGGAAATCAGTGGCTTCCGAACCGGATACGGTCGCGGGCGCCCCGGAACACCGCCGCGCCCTCCTTCTCCTCCTCGGTGCCCCTGGGCATGTCGACGCGCAGTTCGTACAGGCGGCCGTCGCCGGTGCGGACGACCGCCTGCATGATGCGCCGGGGGCGGGTGTCCGGGCCGCAGGTCGTGTCGGCGATGACGGCCTCGTGGCCCCGGACGCTGGTGCGGGTGTACCGGGTCCGCGCGTCGCCGTCGTGGCCGTCCCGGGCGCGGTGCGCCTCGCGGGCCTGCTCCAGCGGGGTGCGGGGCGCGCGGTCCCACTGGGAGAGGCGGACCCGCACGGCGCCGCCGCGCTCGTCGTGGTAGCGCGCGACACGGGGCTGTTCCGTGGCGCTGCCGTCGGTGCCGGCCGCGTGGTAGGGGCTCGGCAGGGAGAGGGTGGCGTCCATGCCCTCGGCCCGGTGCGCGGTCCAGGTGGCCCCGCCGGTGGCGGGACCGGCCGGCGTCCGCTCGGCGGCGGTTCCGCTGCCGGGGCCGCCGACGAGGGTGGCGGACCACAGGCCGGCCAGGAGTAACAGGCCGCCGAGCAGGGCGAAGGGCGTGGTGCGGAACAGGCGACGGCGACGGGAGACGGGGGCGGGCGCGGGCGCGGGCGGGCTGCCGCCATCGGCCCGCGCGGCCTCCTCGAAAGCCTCCGTCGCAACCGGCTCATGAGGTTCCGTCGGCTCGACATCGTCGCCCGCCTCCGGTCCGGCCACCGTTTCCAGGACCTTGCCGACCTCGTCCGCGTCGGGCCGCCGCTCGGGCTCCCTCACCAGCAGCCGGGCTATCAACGGCCCGAGCGGCCCGGCGTTTTCCGGCTCGGGCGGGTCACAGGCGAGGATCGCGGCGAGCGTGGCCTCCGGTGACGTACGGCGGAACGGGGACGAGCCCTCGACCGCGGCGTACAGCAGGGCGCCGAGGGACCACAGGTCGGAGGCCGGGCCCGCGGTCCGGTCGGACATGCACTCGGGCGCGACGTACTCCAGCGACCCGGCGAACTCCCCTGCGCCTGCGGCGGATGCGGCGGAGTCCTCGCCGTGCACGGGCGCGACGCCGAAGTCGGTGAGGACGACGCGGCGCTGCGGTCCGAGCAGCACATTGGCCGGTTTCACATCCCGGTGGACGATGCCGACGGCGTGCCCGGCACGCAGGGCGCCGAGGACGGCGAGGCCAATGCGGGCGGCCTCGGGGGCGTCGACCGGGCCGCGGCGCAGCACCTCGCGCAGGGACTCGCCCGGGACCAACTCCATGACGATCCACGGGAGTCCGTCCGGGCCGTCGCCGTCCTCCACGACCACGTCGTGGATGGTGACGGCGGCGGGGTGGTCGACCCGGGCGGCGGCGCGGGCCTCGCGGTACAGCCGGTGGGCGGCGCGCCGGTGGGTCTCCTCCTCCGGGTCGCCGGGCAACCGGGGCTCCTTGACGGCGACTTCACGGCCGACGAGCTCGTCACGGGCCCGCCACACGGTGCCCAGACCGCCGGAGCCGATCCGCTCGGCCAGCCGGTAACGCCCGGCCACCAGCCGTCCCTCGACGCCCGTCCCGTCCCCGTCGTTGCTCATGCCCCATCAGTACCGCGCGGGGCACCCGCTTGTCGACGCGCGGGCGTGCCGCCCGGACGGGTCAGAGCTTGTGGATGTCCAGGTTCGCGATGGACGTCTTCGCCACCTCGCGGCCCCGCTCGGTGAAGTCGCCCTTGCCCGGGTAGCTGATGGTCAGCTTGTACATGTTCCCGCCGGAGTCCTTGTAGTAGAAGATCTTCAGCTCGCGGGGCAGGGGGTTGTCACTGTCGTCCGTCTCGTACTTGACCGTGCTTTGAGCGGCCTTCTTCCCCTGGTACGTGGTTTCCTGCGTCACCGTCTCCGGGTCCTCGGGCATGTCGAGCTCGTACTCGCCCCTGTCCTTGAACGTGGCCTCGTCCTCGTACATCTCGGCGGCGGCCGACTCCGCGATGTTGCCGGCGGTGTCCTCGGACTTCTTGTCCAGGGCCAGGCCGATCCAGAGGCTGCCGCTCGGGTCGGAGTAGCGGACCCAGCGGCCGTCGCTCGACTGCTCGGGCACGCGCCGCAGATAGTGGGCGGGCACGGCCAGGCTCGCGCCGAGGGCCCTCTCCTCCTTGGTCTTCCACTCGTCCGGGAGGGGCCCCGCGAACGGGTCCGCGACCACCAGGTACGCCGCCACCGCCGCGGCGACGACCGCGGCACCGAGGCCGATCAGCGTCCTGCGGCCGACGCGGATGCCGGGGCCGTCCGCGCCGCCGTGGCCGGCGACCGTCACGAACTGGGTGGGCGCCGGGGCGGGCGGGTTCGCCGCCGCTTCCAGCAGGGCCCGCACCCGGGCCGCGCCGGGACGGCGGGCGGGGTCCTTCTGCAGCAGGCCGGTGATGGCCTCGGCGAGCGGGCCCTGTGCGGCGGCGGGCGCCGCGGGTGTGGCGTTGAGGACCGACTGGAGCGTGGCCGGCGTGTTGCTGCGGCGGAACGGGGAAACGCCCTCCGTCGCCGCGTACAGCACGACGCCGAGCGACCACAGGTCCGAGGCGGGGCCCGGGCGCTGGCCCAGCACCCGCTCGGGCGCGATGTACTCGGGGGAGCCGACGAAGCCGCCGGTGTCCGTCAGGTTCGTCTCGCCCTCGATCTGGGCGATGCCGAAGTCGGTCAGGACGACCCGGTCGTGGCGGCCGAGCATCACGTTGTCCGGCTTCACGTCCCGGTGCAGGATGCCCGCCGCGTGCGCCGCCTCCAGCGCCCCGAGGACCTCCAGGCCGATCCGGGCGGCCTCGCGGGCGCTCAGCGTGCCCTCCTGGAGGGCGTCGCCCAGCGAGCGGCCCTGCACCAGCTCCATCACGATCCACGGCCGGCCCTCGACCACGGCCACGTCGTGCACGTTGACCACGGCCGGGTGGTCGAGCCGCGCGGCGGCCCGGGCCTCGCGGCGCATCCGCTCGAAGACGTTGGCGCGTTCACGTTCCGGAAGGTGGTCCGGGACGCGCGGCTCCTTGACGGCGACCTCACGGTCCACGGTCTCGTCCTTGGCCCGCCACACGGTACCCATGCCGCCGTGCCCGAGCTTCGCGAGCACCCGGTAGCGACCGCCGATGAGCCGCCCGGTGCCCGGGTCGGGCGCGGGCTGCGGGCGGGGCGGGACGACCTGGGTGTGCGCCGCGTACGGGTTGTTCGGGTGCGGCACCGCCGCCTGCGGGTTCGGCGGTTGCAGACCGAAACTCGTGGGCTCGTCGGACCCGTAGTGGGCTCCCCCGTTGTTGCTCATGGCTCCATCCATATCGCGCCGGGCGCCCGCGTATCCACCTGCGGCGGCGGGTGGTCACGGAGTCGTGACGCGGGGTGGGGCTTATCTCCCGTTTATGCGCGTACGGCCGAAGCGGGCCGCGTCAGGGCCGTCGTCAGGACCCGGCGTCGGTGACCGGGGACGCCGGGGCGGTGGTGACGGGGGACGCCGGGGCGTCCGGGCCGGTCTCGGCGGCCGGGGAGGCCGGATCGCCCGCGGCGGCCGGGGACGCCGCGCTGCCGCTGGTCGTCGGGGGTGCCGTGCGCGTCACCGTCACCGTGGCCGTCGGAGTGGCCGTCGGAGTGGCCGTCGGGGTCGGCGTGGCGGTGCGGGTGGCCGGGCCCGGCGCCGGGCTGGTCGGCGCGCCGCCCCCGTCGCCGTCCCGGTGTATCAGCAGCGCCGCCGCGGACAGGCCCGCCCCGGCCGTCGCGGCGACCAGCAGCGCGGCCACCAGCACGCTCCGTCTGTGACGCCGCCGCTTCCCCGTCCCGCTCGGCACCCGGGTGGGCGTGCCGTCGGCCGGGACCGCGGGCATCCGGCCGGTCTCCCGGAACGCCCGCAGCATCCACTCGGCCTGCGCCGCGCCCAGCCGCCGTTCCGGATCGCGCTCCAGCAGTCCCCGCACCACGGGCAGGATCGGCGCGGCCTGCTCGGGCGGGCTGATCTCGCCCGACACCACGGCGTGCAGCACACCGCCCAGCGAGTCGCGGTGGAACGGCGATTCACCGCTCAGGGCCGCGCACAGCAACACACCCAGCGACCACAGATCGGACGCGGGCCCGGTCCTGACCCCGGCGATCCGCTCCGGCGGCGTGTACTCGGGCGAGCCGACGAAGGAGCCGCTCTCGGTGAGCGTGCTGGCGCCCGGGACCTGGGCGATGCCGAAGTCGGAAAGGACGACCCGGTCGGTGCCGTCCTCCAGCAGGACGTTCGCCGGTTTGAGGTCCCGGTGCAGCACACCGGCCTCGTGCGCGGTGCGCAACGCGCTCAGCAGGGCGATGCCGATCCGCGCGGCCTCGGCGGCGTCGACCGGGCCGCGCGCGGCGACACGGTCGGCGAGCGTGGCGCCGTCGATCAGCTCCATGACGATGTACGGGCGTTCGTCGTCCTCGACGACGTCGTGCACGACGACGATGTGCGGATGGTGCAACTGGGCGACCGCGCGGGCCTCGCGCAGCGTACGGTCGCGCTGCCGCCGTGCCTCCTCCGCGGTGAGCGTGTCGTCGAAGGGGAGCTCCTTGACGGCGACACGCCGGCCGAGCAACTGGTCGGTGGCCCGCCACACCACGCCCATGCCGCCACGCCCGAGCTTCGCCTCAAGCCGGTACCGTCCCGCGACGATCCGGGCGCCGGCCCCCTCGGTCCCCATGAGCCCATCATGCCCCACCGGACGCACACCCTCCGGGTGCCGAACCGCAGGTGGCCGACAACCGACGCCGCCGAACCGGCCGTTCCGGCGTCTCTCAGGACGTTCCGGGCCGCCATCCCTGGAGCACCGACGTGAACTGTCTGCGGGCCGTCGGCCAGTCGGCGGCGGGCGCCGACATGTAGAGCGCGTACTCGGTGCCGTCCCGGGCGACGTACGTCTCCTCGATCGCGCGCCGCGGCCCCGGGAACGGCGTGTCCTTGGCCTGCGCGGTCCAGGTGTACTCCCACAGGGAGCCGGGCCGGTCGCGGTAGACGTTCTCCCTGAGGGTCACGCGCCGGTAGTCGACGAGCCGCTGCAACTGCTGTTCCAGGTCGAGCTGGTGGGCGTGCGGGTCGGCGAAGTCCGGCGAGGCGTCCACGGCGATGCGCAGGAAGTGCTCGCCGCCGTCCGGGGTGTAGTCGATCTGCCTGATCCCGCCCGCCGTGTCGAAGACCTGGCGTTTCCAGCCCTTGGGCAGGTAGAGGCTGAATCCGGCCGGGTCGTCCCGGCGGACCCACGAGGCGGGCACGCCGCCCTCCGGGCGCGGCGACGTCGAGGCGCTGGGGCTCGGCGTCGGCGATTCGGTCGTCCCGTTGCCCGTCGTGCGGCCCTCGTCCCACTGCTGGAGCACCACGGCGGTGCCGCCGCCGAAGAGGGCGGCGAGGACGACGACCAGGGCCACGGTGCGCAGCCGGCGCCGCCCCGCCGCGGTACGGCCGGTGTGCCCGTGCCCCGTCGCGGGCGGTCCGACCCGGGTGGGTCCGGTCGCGGCCCCGTACCCCGCGCCGCCTGCCGCCCCGTACGTCCCGCCGTACACCCCGCCGGCCGTCGCGCCGTACGCGGCACCGCTTCCCGACGGGTACGACGGCCCGTACGGCGCCCCGGTCGCCGGTGCCGCGCCGGGACCGCCGTACTGCGTCGGCACGTACGCCTCCGCCCCGTTCGGGCGCCGTCCCTCCGCCGCCTCGACGAGCATCTGCTCGGTGGCCGACGCGTCGGGGCGAGTGGCCGGCTCCTTGCGCAGCAGAGCCGTGATGACGGGCTGGAGCGGGCCCGCGTACCGCGTCTCGGCCGGCTCCTCGTCCACGACCGCCTGCATGGTGCTCAGCGGTGAGGTGCGGCGGAACGGCGACCTGCCCTCCACCGCCGTGTAGAGCGTCGCGCCGAGCGCCCACAGGTCGGAGGCGGAACCGGGGTCGTGGCCGCGCACCCGCTCGGGCGCCAGGTAGTCGACCGAGCCGACCACCTCGCCGGTCCGCGTGATCGTGGTGTCGCCCTCGATCTGGGCGATGCCGAAGTCGGTGAGCAGGACCCGCCCGTCGTGCCCGAGGAGAACGTTGCCGGGCTTCACGTCGCGGTGCAGGACACCGGCGGTGTGCGCGGCGCGCAGGGCACGCAGCACCCACAGGCCGATGCGGGCCGCCTCGCGCGGCTCCAGGCGGCCCTCCTGCGTGACGGCGTCGGCCAGCGAGCGGCCCTCGACCAGCTCCATCACGATCCAGGGCCGGCCGTCGTGTTCGAGCACGTCGTGGACGGTGACGACGGCCGAGTGGTTGATGCGCGCGGCGGCCCGCGCCTCGGCCCTGGTGCGGGCCAGCAGGATGCCCTGGTCGCTCTCGGACACGTAGAGGGCGGCGGTCAGTTCCTTGACGGCGACGGACCGGTTCAGCACCTCGTCGTGGGCGCGCCACACCCGGCCCATGCCACCGCTGCCGATGGAGTCGCCGAGTCGGTAGCGGCCCGCGAGGAGCAGGCCCTGCATCTGATTCACGTTTCCCCGCAATGCTTTTGACAGGGTCAGCGTAGGGACGGGCCCGCGCCCTGGGAACCGGCGCGACACCAAGGTGACCGCACTGTGACGGTTGTCGCTCGGCGTGGCGAACGGCGTGCGCTCAGCCCGTGACCTGGTACGTCGCCGACGCCTGCTCAAACAGCCGCGTCACCTCGTCCCGCTCGGCCTCGGGGCCGCGCACCTGCACCACGTGGTAGCGCCCGTCGACCAGCATCGCCAGGTTGCGCACGAACAGCTCGCGCCCGTCGTCCCCGGTCCAGGTGAACTGCCCCTCCGCCATGGACCGCCCGCCGACCTCGATGGTCTTCAGCCCGGTCGACGTGGCCCAGCTGGAGTCCCGGAACGGCTGCAACTCCCTCTCGTGCTCCCGCTGGTACGTCATCGGGTCGCTGCCGTACGCGTCCGCGCCGTCCCGGCCCGGCACGACGATGAGCTCGAAGGAGCCCTGCGCGTAGACCACTTGGCCGCGGCTGCCGACAGCGGTGCGCTTCCAGCCCTCGGCGACGGCGACGCGGAAGCCCTCCGGGTCCTTGCGCAGGGTGAAGCCGTCGGCGACGTCGGGGCCGTCGGTGGTCTGCGTCTCGGCCGCCCCGTCCGACGGGCCGTCGTCCGGCCCCGCCGACGTCTCGCCTGGCTGCGGCCCGCTGCTGGCGTCCGGGGACTGCGCGGGCGGCCGGTCGGCCTGTCCGGCGGCGCCCGTGCGGTCGGCACCGTCCCCGCCCGCCGTGCCGGCCTTCGGCATGAACACCATGGCGTACGCGATCGCCGCGGCGACCGCGAGCAGGATCAGCACCAGCAGCACGCGGCCCAGGTGGCGCGGCGACCGCTGCTCCTGTCTGGCCCGCTTGTGCCGCCCGTGGTGCGCGGGCAGCCCGGCGCGCCGTCTGCGCACCAGCTCGCCGCGCCGCCGGACGATCGGCAGCCGGCCGGTGTCGGCGGGCGGCGCCGCGACGACGTGCACCCCGGCCTCCGGCTCGGGCGCCGAACGCACCAACGACCGCAGCCAGCCGCCCAGTTCCTCGAAGTCGATCCGCTCGGTCGGGTCCTGCCGCAGCAGCGACTCCACGACCGGCCGGAGCGGGCCGCACTCCTCCGCGAACGCGGGCGGCTCGGCGCACACCATCTGCACCAGCTCGGCCGTCGACTCCTCCGGGTAGGGCGCGTGCCCCTGCACGGCACGGAACAGCAGCGCGCCGAGCGCCCACAGGTCGGTCGCGGGGCCGATGGGCGCGGCCAGCTGCCAGTTCTCGTGCACGGGACCGGCCTGCTCGGGCGCCCACCGCTCGGTCACCGGCCCGACCACGGCCATCCGCGCCTGCCTCGCCCGCTCGGCGGCCAGCGCGGTGGCGGGCCCACGCCGCGGCGCGGGTCCGGCGGCGACCAGATCGTCCCAGCGGGCCGGCGCACCGGCCTCGGCCGCGGGGGGCACGGACCGCGCGGGGACTGCGGCGCCCTGCTCCGGCGGCAGGTACGGCGCGGAGGCACCGGGGGGCACGGGGCCGTCCAGGGCCGGCCGGATTCCTTCCGGGGGCGCGGTGTCGGGGGCCGGGCGGGTGCCGGGCAGGGCCGTCCGGCCGTTCTGCCCCTCCTGGACGCGGGCAGCCGCCCGCGCCCCCGCGCGGTAGGCCGCGATCGCCCCGGCCCGCGCCGCCCGGATGTCGGCGGTCGGGTCGACGGGCCCGCGCGAGAGCCCGGCCGGTCCCGCGCCGGCCGCCTCCACCCCGGCGGCCGGCAACCCGCGCGCCGACCGCGCCTCGATGGCGGCCCGCCGCTCGGCCTCGGGATCGACGGCCCCGGCCGCCGTTCCCGCGGGTCCCGGAGGCTCGGCGGCGCCTGCCGCACCTACGCCCCCGGCCTCGTCGTCCGGATCGTGCGGCACCGGGTCGTAGCCGCACAGCGCTTCCTCCGCCGCCCCGGCGGCCAGACCGGTCAGCATCACGCGGCCGTCGTCGCAGACCAGCACCGTGCGCGCGGTGAGGTTGCGGTGCACCCAGCCGTGGCCGTGCAGCACCCGCAGCGCCATCAGGACGTCGGAGGCGATCTCGGCCGCCCGGTACGGCGTCAGCGGCTTCTCGGCGAGCAGCGCCGCCAGGGGCCGCGCGGCCACCAGCTCGCTGACGATCCACAGCGAACCGCCCTCGGCGAACACGTCGAAGACCTGGTCGAGCCGCGGATGGTCGGGGATGCGGGCCGCTGCCTGCGCCGCCTCCACGGCGCGCCGCACGACCGGGTCGGCGGGCCGCCGCGGCCCGTGCTGTCCGGCGAGCCGCCGGGCCCCGCCGTCCCGTGCCGTGAATCCGTCGGGCAGCCCTTCGGCGTCGAGCACCTCGGCCTCGACGACCTCCGGCAACGGCACCTGTCTGACCAGGACCTCCTGCCCGCTGTAGGTGTCGAAGGCCCGGGACTCGGTCAGCTCGTACTCGTCGGACGGCGGCAACGGAAGGCGGTAGCGGTCGGCGAGCACCCGACCCGCGTAGTCGTCCACGTTGCCTCCCCCGGCAGCCCGGTCGGTCCGTTCCGGTCGTCCGTTTCGGTCGGTCAAATCCGTTCGCACCGCGTCCCGTTCTGGATGCGCACGGTCCGCAGCCATTCACGATACGTGCCGGAGGCAACCCGCAAAGAGGGGTTGCCGGATCTCACGCCCCGAATCCGGGGCCGTTCACCTCAGGACTTCGGTTCGAACGTCCTCGTCAGCGTCCGCCAGGTGTCCTTGCGCAGGTCGCTGCCCCAGTCCGAGGCTTTCGCCGTGTACATCAGGGCGTGTCCGAGTCGGTCGTCGACGACGAAACCCCGGTCGACCGTCCGGTACTTCGTGCCGCTCTCCACGTAGGTGAACTCCCAGTCGGCCGTGTTCCAGCCGCGGTAGTCCACCTTCGCTATGCGGATCTTCTGGTACTGGGCACGGACCATGTACCGCTCCTGGTTGCGCCAGTCGGCGACCGGGTCGCCCTTCGGCGTGGACGTCCAGGCGACGAGCAGCTTCTGCCCGCGTGGTCCGGTGAACCGGTCCCCGGCCGAACCGGTGGACTGGTACTTCCAGCCCTCCGGCAGCCCGATCGAGTACCCCTGACGGCCCTTGTGCGTCGAGACCACCGGCGCGGCACCGCCGGACGAGCCGCCCGCCCCGGCCGACCTGCTGGCCTCGGCGGTCGGCGAGTTGGAACCCGTCGCACCGTCCGCCGAACCGCTGCCCGCGGACTCCTTCGCGTCCCCGTCCGCCCGGGCACCGCCCTCCGGGTCCTGCCTGGTGTCCCCGCTCTTCGCCGCGCCGGCGACCGGCTTGCCGCCGCCCTTCGCCCCGTCGGAGGAGGCACCGCCGCCGTCGCCGAGGGTCAGCGCCAGTACGACGCCCAGCACGGCGAGCACCACGACCACCGCGATGACGACCAGCGTCCGCCGCGGCACGACATCGGTGAGCGACGCCTTCGGCGCGGACCTGGCCGGCAGATCCGGCGGCGGCATCACGGGCCACCCCGAACTGCGCCCGGCCGAGGCCGCGTTGACCCCACCCGCGGACGCACCGGCACCCACCGCCGACGCATCGGCCGCCACACCGGCGGACCCGCTCCCGGCCTCCGCCGGCGAACCGCTCCCGGCGCCGCCGGGCTTGCCGCCCGTCGAGGCCGCCCCGGCGACCGCACCCGCACCGGCGGCCCTGCGCACCGACCGCAGCGCACCGCGCAGCCGCTCGGCGGCATCCTCCCCGCGCCTGCCTCCGGACCCAGCCGAACCCCCGCTCCCCGCACGCCTGTCGGGCTGCGCCGGCAACGGCACGACCTTGGTCGCGTCCAGCTCGGGCCCCTTCACCGACCCGTTGATGACCGCGGTGAGCATCGCCCGCGCGCCCGCGTCGTCGAGCCGCTTGGCCGGGTCCTTGTTGAGCAGGCCGTAGATGACGTCCCTCAGCGGCCCCGCGTTCTTCGGCTCCTCCAGCGGCTCGGTCATCACCGCCGTGAGTGTCGCGATCGCGGACCCCTTGTCGTACGGCGGCGTGCCTTCCACCGCCGCGTACAGCAGCCCGCCGAGCGACCACAGGTCGGCCGCCGGGCCCGGCTTGTGCCCGCGGGCACGCTCCGGGGAGATGTAGGACGGCGCGCCGACGAGCATGCCGGTCGAGGTGATGGACGGATCGCCCTCGACCTGCGCGATGCCGAAGTCGGTGAGCACGACCCGGCCGTCCTCGGCGATCAGCACGTTCGACGGCTTCACGTCGCGGTGCAGGATGCCCTCGCGGTGCGCGGACCGCAGCACGTCCAGGACGGCGAGGCCCACCTCGGCGGCGCGCCTGGGCTCCAGCAGGCCGTCCTCCCGGATGACCTCGGCGAGCGACTTGCCCTCGACCAGCTCCATCACGATCCACGGCCGGTCGTCCTCCTGGACGACGTCGTAGACCGTGACGGCGCTGTTGTTGCGGATCCGCGCGATCGCCTTGGCCTCGCGCAGCGTCCGGGTGATCAGGCGCCGCTTCTCCTCCTCGTCGATGTTCGACGGGAACCGCAGCTCCTTGACGGCGACCGTCCGCCCCAGCGTCTCGTCCTCGGCACGCCACACCGTCCCCATGCCGCCGCGGCCGAGCACATCTCCCAGCCGGTACCGCCCGGCGAGGAGACGTGCGCTCTTGTCCTGACGGGATGTCCCCGCCCGCTCCGCCTCCGACATGCGTCCCCTCATGCAACCCGCCCTGACAGAGACTTCATTGTCTCTCACCCGGCAAGTGCCGGGCGCCCAGGGTGCCCCCGCCGGCAGCCGGGGCCCGTGCGGTCGGGGGCCGGATGGGACCCCCCGTCGCGCCGCCTGCATCATGGGCCGCGACAAGGGAGGACCGGGATGCAGCCGCTTCGGACGTTACTGGCTCTCCCCGTGGCCGTACTGCTGCTGGCCCTGGCCCCGTCCGGCACGTCGGCGCTCACCGTGCCGTCCGCGGAGACGATCCTTCCGCTGCTGGTGACGCGGGGTGGAGCGCCCGCCGCCGCCCTGCTCGCCGTGTCGGGAAGCGGCACCCGCTACGCCCATGCCGGACCGGGCCTCTCGCGCGCCGACCACTTCCGCGCCGGCAGCATCACGAAGACCTTCGTCGCGACCGTGGTCCTCCAACTCGCCGCCGAACACCGGTTGTCGCTGTCGGACACGGTGGAGCGGCACCTGCCGGGCCTGGTGCGCGGAGCGGGGAACGACGGCCGCGCGCTGACCCTGCGCGCCCTGCTCAACCACACCAGCGGCCTGTACGACTTCACCGCGGACACCAGCGGCGGCGCCCCTGTCACACCCCGTCAGGCCCTGCGCATCGCACTCACCCACCCCCCGGCCTCCCCCGGCCGCTACTCGTACTCGAACACCAACTACGTCCTGCTCGGTCTCGTCATCGAGCAGGTCACCGGCCGCTCGTACGCCGCCGAGGCCGAACACCGTCTCATCGCTCCGCTGGGTCTGACCGGCACCTCCTTTCCCGGCTCGCGCACCTCACTGCCCGCCCCGCACGGCCGTGCCTACGCCTCGGACGGGACCGACGTCACCGATCTCGACCCGCGGGTGGCGGGTGCCGCGGGCGAGATGGTGACGACGCTCGCCGACCTGGACCGCTTCTACTCGGCCCTCCTGCGCGGCGACCTGCTGCCCCCGCGCCGGCTGCGCGAGATGCTCGACACCCGTGCCGCACACGGCTCGTACGGCATGGGTCTGTTCCCCGTGAAACTGCCGTGCGGCGTCACGGTGTGGGGGCACAACGGGCGCATCACCGGCAGCTACGTGCGCACCGCGGCCACCGTCGACGGGCGTCATGTCCTCACCTTCCGGGTGAACACGACGGCGATCGCAGATCCCGGCCTCGAACTCCGCCTGCTCGCCGCCGAGTTCTGCCCTCGCCATCAGTGGAACGAGCGGGTTCCGAACGAAGATCCCGGTTATCGCCACTCGATCGGGTGACGTCGAGCGACGGCGCGCCGACACCGGCGCGCCGCCAGGCCCCGTCCGCACGGACACCGACTGCCCCGTGCCACCGGCCACACCGGCCGCACCCCGCCTCACAACGGCACGATGTCCGGCGCCCCCAGCCGTGCCGCGTCCGCCGTCAGGTCGTCCGGCTGGCGCTGGGACTCCCGCTCGGCCTCCACCCGCTTCTCGTAGTGCCGGACCTCGCGCTCGATCTGGTCCGTGTCCCAGCCCAGCACCGGCGCCATCAGCTCCGCGGCCTCGCGGGCGGTGCGGGTGCCCCGGTCGAAGGTCTCGATCGAGATCCGCGTGCGCCGGGTCAGCACGTCGTCCAGGTGCCGGGCGCCCTCGTGCGAGGCGGCGTAGACGATCTCGGCGCGCAGGTAGTCGTCGGCCGCCGGCAGCTGCTCGCCCAGGGAGGGGTCCTCGGCGATGAGGTCGAGCAGTTCCTCGGTGAGCGATCCGTACCGGTTCAGCAGGTGTTCCACGCGCACCACATGGAGTCCGGTGCGCGCCGCGATCCGCGCTCGCGCGTTCCACAGCGCCAGGTATCCCTCGGCGCCGAGCAGCGGGATGTCCTCGGTGACGCATTCGGCGACGCGCATGTCGAGCCCGTGCACGGCCTCGTCGACGGCGTCCTTGGCCATCACCCGGTACGTCGTGTACTTGCCGCCCGCGACGACGACCAGCCCCGGCGCGGGATGCGCCACGGTGTGCTCGCGGGACAGCTTGCTGGTGGCGTCGGACTCACCGGCGAGCAGGGGCCGCAGGCCCGCGTACACGCCCTGGACGTCGTCCCGCGTGAGCGGCACCGCGAGGACCGAGTTCACGTGCTCCAGCAGGTAGTCGATGTCCGCGCTGGACGCGGCCGGGTGGGCCTTGTCGAGGTCCCAGTCGGTGTCGGTGGTGCCGATGATCCAGTGCCGGCCCCAGGGGATGACGAACAGGACGGACTTCTCGGTGCGCAGGATCAGCCCGGTGGAGGAGCTGATGCGGTCCCGGGGCACGACCAGGTGGATGCCCTTGGAGGCGCGGACGTGGAACTGGCCGCGCTCCCCGACCATCGCCTGCGTGTCGTCGGTCCACACGCCCGTGGCGTTGACGATCTGCTTGGCGCGGATCTCGTACTCGCCGCCCGCCTCCACGTCCTGCACGCGCGCGCCGACGACCCGCCCGCCCTCGCGCAGGAACCCGGTCACGCGCGCGCGGTTGGCGGTCTTCGCGCCGTACGCCGCGGCCGTGCGCACCAGCGTCGTCACATAGCGGGCGTCGTCCATCTGGGCGTCGTAGTACTGCAGCGCGCCGACCAGCGAGTCCTTCTTCAAGCAGGGGGCGACGCGCAGGGCGTGACGGCGGCTCAGGTGCCGGTGCACGGGCAGGCCCCGCCCGTGTCCGCGGGCCATCGACATGGCGTCGTAGAGCGCGACGCCCGACCCGGCGTACAGCCGCTCCCAGCCCCGGTGCTCCAGCGGGTAGAGGAACGGCACCGGTTTCACCAGGTGCGGGGCGAGCCGCTCCAGCAGCAGGCCGCGCTCCTTCAGCGCTTCCCGTACGAGCGCGAAGTCGAGCATCTCCAGATAGCGCAGGCCTCCGTGGATGAGCTTGCTGGACCGGCTGGAGGTGCCCGACGCCCAGTCGCGTGCCTCGACCAGTCCCGTGGACAGGCCGCGCGTCACGGCGTCGAGGGCGGTGCCCGCGCCCACCACACCTGCGCCCACGACCAGCACGTCCAGCTCGCGCTCGGCCATGGCCGCGAGTGACTCGGCGCGCTGCGCCGGTCCCAGTGTCGCTGTCCTCACCGCTGCCTCCCGCTCGTCAGTCGCGTAGGCCGCACCCGTCGGGCGAAGCCCGGTTCCTACCCCCCATGCCCAAATTCTGACCGGCTTGCCCAACTTCAGCCACCACTCAGCCCCGCCCTGTGGACAACGCTCACGGAAACATCCGGCGAGACTCGGCCGACCAATCCCGCATATCGGTCATATTTACTCCTAGTCTGACATTGCGCTCGCTCGTCCAGTCCACAGGGCTTGCGCACCTGTCCCGCTTCGGTTACTGGGAAGGACGGCCCACGCCATGCCCGCAGATCTCGCCGTCATCGGACTCGGCCCGTACGGCCTGCCCCTGGCCCAGGCCGCCGTCGCCGCCGGCATCCCCACCCTCGGCTACCGGACCGGTCCCGAGTCCGGCTCGCTCAGCCCCGCCGAGCTGCGCAGGATGCTCGCGGGCGGCTTCCGCACCGCCGCCGGCCCCGCCGAGCTGGGCCGGGTCCGCACCGCCGTCATCTGCGCGCCCACGCCGCGCGGCCCGGACGGCGGGCTCGACCTCGGCCAGGTGGAGGCCGCCGCCCGCACCCTCGCCGGCCGCATGCGCCCGCACACCACGGTGATCCTGGAGTCCCCGGTGCCGCCCGGCACCACCGAGGACTTCCTGCGCAGGCTCCTCGAAGAGGGCTCCGGGCTGCGGGCCGGGCGCGACTTCCACCTCGCCTACTCCCCCAGCCGGGTCGACCCCGGCAACCGCGACTTCACCCCCGGCAACACACCCAAGGTCATCGGCGGCCTCACGCCCGCGTGCACCGAGTCGGCCGCCGCCTTCTACGGCCGCCTCACCGACAAGGTGGTACGCGCGCGTGGCCCCCGCGAGGCCGAGACGGTCCAGCTCCTGGAAACCAACTTCCGCCACGTCAACATCGCCCTGGTCAACGAGATGGCCGTGCTCTGCCACGACCTCGGCGTCGACCTGTGGGACGTCATCCGCTGCGCCGAGACCAAGCCCTTCGGCTTCCAGGCGTTCCGCCCCGGTCCCGGCGTCGGCGGCCACGCGGTGCCCCAGGACCTCGCCGGACACGCCGTACGCACCCTGCGCATGGTGGAACTGGCCCAGCAGGTCAACAACCAGATGCCCCGCTACGTCGTGCAGCGCGCCGCCGCCCTCCTCAACGAGCACGGCAAGTCGGCCCGCGGCGCGCGCGTGCTGCTCCTCGGCGTCACCTACAAGGCCGACCTCGCCGACCAGCAGGCCACCCCGGCCCAGGAGATCGCGATCCGCCTGATGGAACTGGGCGCGCAGGTCAGCTACCACGACCCGCACGTCCCGTCCTGGCAGGTCCTGGACCGCCCGGTCCCGCGCGCGGACTCCCTCTACGAGGCGGCGGCCGACGCCGACCTCACGATCCTGCTCCAGCAGCACCGCACGTACGACCTCCAGGGCCTGTCGGTGAAGGCCCAGCTCCTGCTGGACACGCGGGGGGCAACACCCACAGGGGTGGCGTACAGGCTGTAACGGGGGCGCCCGCCGCGCGGCGCGCTCCGGCCGTCAGTCGGTCCGTCGGAATCGGGCCGGGCCCCGAGGGCCGGGGTCCGGAGCCGTGTCCTCGGAAGGGGGCGCCCCAGAGACCGGGGCGCCGGACACGGACGCTATCGCCTCGTTGCTGTCATTCCGCCCGCATTCATTCCGAACGCAACCGCGCGCCCCCACCCCCTCAACTCACGCCCTCACCAGGCCACTTGGCCCCCTGGGCCACGCAAAAGGGCCCGGACCACCCTCGTGGTCCAGGCCCTCCCGCTCAAGCCGGGCGCAGCGTCACGTCACCGCTTGTGCTGCGCGTCCGCCACCGTCACCTCGACGCGCTGGAACTCCTTCAGCTCGCTGTAGCCGGTCGTGGCCATGGCGCGGCGCAGGGCGCCGAAGAGGTTCATGGAGCCGTCCGGGGTGTGGGAGGGGCCGGTGAGGATCTCCTCCAGCGTGCCGACCGTGCCCAGGTCGACCTTCTTGCCGCGCGGCAGCTCCTCGTTGACCGCCTCCATGCCCCAGTGGTTGCCCTTGCCCGGACCATCCGTCGCGCGCGCGAGCGGGGAGCCCATCATCACCGCGTCGGCGCCGCAGGCGATCGCCTTGGGCAGGTCGCCGGACCAGCCGACACCGCCGTCCGCGATCACGTGCACGTACCGGCCGCCGGACTCGTCCATGTAGTCCCGCCGGGCGGCGGCCACGTCCGCGACGGCCGTGGCCATCGGGACCTGGATGCCCAGCACGTTGCGCGTGGTGTGCGCGGCGCCGCCGCCGAAGCCGACCAGGACGCCCGCCGCGCCGGTGCGCATCAGGTGCAGGGCGGCCGTGTAGGTGGCGCAGCCGCCGACGATCACCGGGACGTCGAGCTCGTAGATGAACTGCTTCAGGTTCAGCGGCTCGTGCGAGGAGGAGACGTGCTCCGCCGACACCGTGGTGCCGCGGATGACGAAGATGTCCACGCCCGCGTCCACCACGGCCTTGGAGAACTGCGCCGTGCGCTGCGGGGAGAGCGCGGCGGCGGTGACCACGCCCGAGTCGCGCACCTCCTTGATGCGCTGCCCGATCAGCTCCTCCTTGATCGGAGCGGCGTAGATCTCCTGGAGGCGGCGGGTGGCGGCCTCGACGGGCAGCTCGGCGATCTCGTCCAGCAGCGGCTGCGGGTCCTCGTACCGCGTCCACAGGCCTTCGAGGTTCAGCACGCCGAGGCCGCCGAGCTCGCCGATGCGGATCGCGGTGGCCGGGGAGACGACCGAGTCCATGGGGGCGGCCAGGAACGGCAGCTCGAAGCGGTAGGCGTCGATCTGCCAGGCGATCGAGACCTCCTTCGGGTCCCGCGTACGGCGGCTGGGGACGACGGCGATGTCGTCGAAGGCGTACGCCCGGCGGCCGCGCTTGCCGCGCCCGATCTCGATCTCAGTCACGTCTGTGGCCTTTCCCTGTTGCGTTCAGCGCCTTCCAGTATCCCTGACGGGTCCGCCGGCGCCGCCCCGACGTACGAGGAGGGCGGCCCGGGACACCCCGGCCGCCCTCCCGTGGAATCCCGTGTCAGCGCTTGGTGCTGTAGTTCGGCGCCTCGACCGTCATCTGGATGTCGTGCGGGTGGCTCTCCTTGAGACCGGCGGAGGTGATCCGCACGAACCGGCCCTTGGACTCCATCTCCTCGATGGTGGCGGCGCCCACGTAGCCCATGGTCTGGCGCAGACCGCCGACGAGCTGGTGCAGCACGTTGGACAGCGGGCCGCGGTAGGGCACCTGGCCCTCGACGCCCTCGGGGACGAGCTTGTCGTCGGAGGCGACCTCCGCCTGGAAGTAGCGGTCCTTCGAGTACGACCTGCCCTGCCCGCGCGACTGCATGGCGCCCAGCGAACCCATGCCGCGGTACGACTTGAACTGCTTGCCGTTGATGAACAGCAGCTCGCCCGGCGACTCCTCGCAGCCCGCGAGGAGGCTGCCCAGCATCACCGTGTCGGCGCCGGCGGCGAGCGCCTTGCCGATGTCGCCGGAGTACTGCAGGCCGCCGTCGCCGATCAGCGGGATGCCCGCCGGACGGGCCGCGAGGGAGGCCTCGTAGATGGCGGTGACCTGCGGGACACCGATGCCGGCGACGACGCGGGTGGTGCAGATGGACCCCGGGCCGACGCCCACCTTGATCCCGTCGACACCGGCGTCGATGAGCGCCTGGGCGCCGTCGCGGGTGGCGACGTTGCCGCCGATCACGTCGACGTTCACGCTGGACTTGATCTTCGCCATCCAGCTGAGGGCGTTGCTGTTGTGGCCGTGCGAGGTGTCGACGACCAGGAAGTCCACACCGGCCGCGGCGAGGGCCTGGGCGCGCTCCAGCGCCTCGGGGCTGGCGCCCACGGCGGCCCCGACGAGCAGCCGGCCCTCGGCGTCCTTGGCGGCGTTCGGGTACTTCTCGGCCTTGACGAAGTCCTTGACGGTGATCAGGCCCTTGAGGACGCCGTTGTCGTCCACCAGCGGCAGCTTCTCGATCTTGTGGCGGCGCAGCAGCTCCATGGCGTCCGTGCCGGAGATGCCGACCTTGCCGGTGACCAGCGGCATCGGCGTCATGACCTCGCGGACCTGACGGGTGCGGTCGGTCTCGAAGGCCATGTCACGGTTGGTGACGATGCCGAGGAGCTTGCCGGCCGGGTCGGTGACCGGGACACCGCTGATGCGGAACTTGGCGCACAGCGCGTCGGCCTCGGCGAGCGTGGCGTCCGGGTGCACCGTGATCGGGTCGGTGACCATCCCGGACTCCGACCGCTTGACCAGGTCGACCTGGTTGACCTGGTCCTCGACGGACAGGTTGCGGTGCAGCACACCGACGCCGCCCAGGCGGGCCATCGCGATCGCCATGCGCGACTCGGTGACCTTGTCCATGGCGGCGGAGAGGAGCGGGATGTTGACCCGGACGTTGCGGGAGATACGGGACGAGGTGTCGACCGCGTTGGGGAGCACTTCGGATGCGCCCGGCAGCAGCAGCACGTCGTCGTAGGTCAGCCCGAGTGTCGCGAATTTTCCGGGCACTCCGTCGACGTTGGCAGTCATGACACCTTCCCCAAATGGCCTTGATCGGTGCGGATGTCCATGCTAACGGGAAGCGGACGTGTCTCATTCCACGATCACGAGGGCATGGGGGCTTCGTATCTTCGTACGGGTCCGGCGCCCCTCCGGTTCACGGGAGCCGCGACGCCCGGTCACCCGGCCACTCGGGGGGGATTACTGCTCGGCCAGTGCCCGCAGCCGGCTCAGGGCCCGGTGCTGTGCGACGCGCACGGCGCCGGGTGACATTCCCAACATCTGGCCGGTCTCCTCGGCGGTGAGCCCCACCGCGATCCGCAGCAGCAGCAGTTCGCGCTGGTTCTCGGGGAGGTTGGCCAGGAGTTTCTTGGCCCATTCGGCGTCGCTGCTGAGCAGGGCGCGCTCCTCGGGGCCGAGCGAGTCGTCGGGCCGCTCGGGCATCTCGTCGGAGGGCACGGCCGTGGAGCCGGGGTGGCGCATCGCGGCGCGCTGCAGGTCGGCGACCTTGTGGGCGGCGATGGCGAAGACGAACGCCTCGAAGGGGCGCCCGGTGTCCTTGTAGCGCGGCAGGGCCAGCAGGACCGCCACGCAGACCTCCTGCGCGAGGTCCTCGACGAAGTGCCGGGCATCACCCGGAAGCCGCGACAGCCGCGTACGGCAGTAGCGCAGGGCCAGGGGGTGGACATGGGCGAGCAGATCGTGCGTGGCCTGCTCGTCCCCATCGACGGCACGATGAACGAGCGCACCGATCGCCCCTTGGGCAGTGGCCGCATCGTCCTCACGCATCGGTCCATGGTGCCCTGCGCTCGTCCGATCCGTGGCACCGCGCCCGTTGTTGTGCACCGAAGCGTTATGAGCAGGTGCGCCGGAACTCATCCCCTGCGCCCTCCCCTTCCGCTCGACCGACTCGTCCCCGAGAGACTCCACACCTCAAGGATGCGGCATCCGCGGCGAAACGAGCAGCGGGCACCCGGCGGGCCGCCCGGCCGGCCCCGCCCACCCGGCGGTGGGCGGGGGTTTCGCCGCCCTCGCCGGGCGTGCGGGACGGAGCGGGGCGGGCGGGGTTCCGGCGACGCGGCCTGGGGCGCACAGGGGTGGCCTAGCGGACCAGGCCCCACCGGAAGCCGAGCGCCACGGCGTGTGCCCGGTCCGAGGCGCCGAGCTTCTTGAACAGCCGTCGGGCGTGCGTCTTGACGGTGTCCTCGGAGAGGAACAGCTCGCGGCCGATCTCGGCGTTGGAGCGACCGTGACTCATGCCTTCGAGCACCTGGATCTCACGCGCGGTGAGCGTGGGCGCGGCGCCCATCTCGGCCGACCGCAGCCGGCGCGGCGCGAGCCGCCAGGTCGGGTCGGCGAGGGCCTGCGTCACCGTGGCCCGCAGCTCCGCACGCGAGGCGTCCTTGTGCAGGTAGCCCCGGGCGCCGGCGGCGACGGCCAGGGCCACGCCGTCCAGGTCCTCGGCGACCGTCAGCATGATGATGCGCGCGCCGGGGTCGGCGGACAGCAGCCGCCGGACGGTCTCGACGCCGCCCAGTCCGGGCATGCGTACGTCCATCAGAATGAGGTCCGAGCGGTCGGCGCCCCAGCGGCGGAGGACTTCCTCGCCGTTGGCCGCAGTCGTCACCCGCTCGACGCCGGGCACGGTCGCGACCGCGCGGCGGAGCGCCTCTCGGGCAAGCGGGGAGTCGTCGCAGACGAGGACGGAAGTCATGGCCGTCCTCCGCAGCTGATGCACGTCACCTTGAGCCTCCAGGCTGGTACGAATCGTCACCTGTGCGGTCGACCGCCTCGGACGTCCGTCCGAGCGCTTGTTGCTTCAACCGCCTCCGCACTCTCAACGACGGTCACTCGAAAGAGTTACGGGGCCGTGTGCCCTCTTCGGCACTCTACGTGAGGGGACGGACACGGTGCAGACATGCACAGCGGACCCTCAATTTTTCATCACAACCTATGCCCCATTCAGACCCTTTTCTTCCCACTTGCTGGTGTCTGCGGCTAGATTCGCAATGAGTCATATTTTCATCTTCTTAGATCGTAGTTGTACGGTCGTGGACACCGGATCCGCCCATAACGGCTACAAGGGGTCACGCAATGGCAGATTTCTCCCGCCTTCCCGGACCGAACGCGGACCTGTGGGACTGGCAGCTCCTGGCTGCCTGCCGCGGGGTGGACAGCTCCCTCTTCTTCCATCCCGAGGGTGAGCGCGGTGCGGCGCGAAGTGCTCGCGAGAACTCCGCCAAAGAGGTCTGCATGAGGTGCCCGGTTCGCGCACAGTGCGCGGCGCACGCGCTGGCGGTACGCGAGCCGTACGGGGTCTGGGGCGGACTGACGGAGGACGAGCGCGAGGAACTCATGGGACGGGCGCGCCACCGTCTGGTGTCGGCGTCGACACCGGGCGCGGGCCAAGCCTCGAACCACTGAAGGGCAGCCTGAAGGAACGTTTCTGCAAGGACGGGCACGCTAGGCGTGCCCCTTAGTTTTCTTCGGCCCCCTACCGGGCGGCGGCCCGCGCCAGTTCGTCCAGCGTCGCCGCCACGGCCGGCACGTGCGCCAGGTCGGGCAGCGTGAGCGCGACGATCTCGCGGCGCACCGCCGGTTCCAGCGTCACCGTCCGCGCGCCCCGGGGCCGGACGGACTCGACGGCGAGCTGGGGCAGGACGGCCACGCCCAGGCCGGCGCCCACCAGGCCGACCACGGCCGGGTAGTCGTCGGTCGCGAAGTCGATGCGGGGCGTGAAACCGGCGCCCTCGCACACCTCGACCAGCTGGCCGCGGCAGCGCGGGCAGCCCGCGATCCACGGTTCCCCGGCGAGTTCCCCGATGGCGACGGTCTCCGCGCGGGCGAGGCGGTGCCGTTCGGGCACGAGCGCGACGAGCCGGTCGGTCAGCAGCGGCCGTACGACGAGGTCGTCCCACTCCTCGGCGCCCGCCGCGCCCTCGTAGCGGAAGGCGAGCGCGATGTCGCAGTCGCCCTCGCGGAGCAGTTCGACGGACCTCGGCGGCTCGGCCTCCTCCAGGGAGACCCGGGTGCCGGGGTGGGCGGCGCGCAGGGCGGCGAGGGCGGTGGGGACGAGAGTGGAACTGCCGCTGGGGAAGGACACGAGGCGGACCCGGCCGGCGCGCAGTCCGGCGATCGCGGCGACCTCCTCCTCGGCGGCGGTGAGCCCGGCGAGGATGCCGGCGGCGTGCCGCACGAGGGCCTCGCCGGCCTGGGTCAGCCGCATGGCGCGTCCGCTGCGGATCAGCAGGGGTGTGCCGACGGAGGTCTCCAGGGCCTTGATCTGCTGGCTGACGGCGGGCTGGGTGCAGCCCAGTTCGCGTCCCGCCGCCGAGAAGGAACCGGTGGTGGCCACGGCGCGCAGGACGCGGAGATGACGGGCTTCGATCACCCTTCGAGGATAAGTGAGCCTTTGACCCGACGCCGGATAATGCGTCGACGCTTTGGCCGCGGCTCGCCTACCGTGCCGCCATGAAGCTTCTGTCTGTGAATCTGGGCCGCGCGCGGGCCGTGCCCTACACGGATCAGCCGGACGGGCTGACCGGCATCGACAAGCGGCCGGCCGACGGGCCGGTGCGGGTGGCGGCACCCGGGCCGAAGGGGACCGGCGCGAGCGGTCTGGCCGGGGACGCGGTGTGCGACACCCGCCATCACGGCGGCGACCACCAGGCGGTGTACGCGGTGGCGCGCGAGGACCTCGACGACTGGGAGCGCGAGCTGGGACGCACGCTGGTGAACGGCTCGTTCGGCGAGAACCTCACCACCGAGGGCCTGGACGTGTCGGGGGCGCTGATAGGCGAGCGGTGGCGTGTCGGGCCGGAGGTCGTGCTGGAGGTGACCAGCGGGCGGATTCCCTGTCGGACCTTCCAGGGCCATCTGGGTGAGCAGCGCTGGGTGCGGCGGTTCACGGAGAGGGGCGCGCCGGGGGCGTATCTGCGGGTGGTCGAGCCCGGGGAGATCCGCGCGGGCGATCCCGTGGAGGTGGTGCACCGCCCGGACCACGACGTGACGGTTGCCGTTCAGTTCCGGGCGGTGACCACGGAACGGGCGCTGCTGCCGCGTCTGCTGGCGGCGGGCCCGGCGCTGCACCCGGAGTCGCTGGCGGCGGCGCGCAAGTACGTGGCGCGGCAGGGCGGCTGACGCCGGTCCGTCCAGGCGCTGTTGGCCCGGGCTTCACCGATCCGGAGGAAGCGTGCAGAAAACGGATCTGTGGGGTCCGGGTCACTAATCTTGCGCCATGACAACGGCATTGATTACGGGATCGACGGCGGGCATCGGTGCGGCGTTCGCGCGGCGGCTGGCGGCCGACGGGCACGACCTGGTCCTGGTGGCGCGGGACACCAAGCGCCTGCGGGAACAGGCCACCGAGCTGCACGACCGGCACGGCATCGAGGCCGAGGTCCTGACCGCCGACCTGGCGACGGACGAGGGCATCGACGCGGTCACCGCCCGGCTGGGGGACCGCAGGAACCCCGTCGACCTGCTGATCAACAACGCCGGCTTCGGCAACAAGGGCCGCTTCCTGGAGGTGTCCCTCGCCGACGAGCTGACGATGCTGAAGGTGCACTGCGAGGCGGTGCTGCGGCTGACGTCGGCGGCGGCGGAGGCGATGCGGGAGCGGGGCCGGGGCGGTGTCGTCAACGTCGCGTCGGTGGCGGCGTTCGTGCCGCGCGGGACGTACGGCGCGTCCAAGGCGTGGGTCGTGCAGTTCACGCAGGGCGTGGCGAAGGACCTGGCGGGCAGCGGCGTACGGCTGATGGCGCTGTGCCCCGGGTTCGTGCGCACGGAGTTCCACGCCCGGGCCGGGATGGGCACGGACAACATCCCGGGGTGGATGTGGCTCGACGCGGACAAGCTGGTCGCGGCGGCGCTGAACGATCTGGCGCGCGGCAGGACGGTGTCGGTTCCCGACCCGCGCTACAAGGCCCTCATGGGCATCGTGAAGGTGGTGCCCCGGGATCTGCTGGGCGGGCTGACCTCGCGGACGGGGCGGAAGTACGGCCCGCGGTAGTGGCCTCCCCGGTGCGAGAATGGGGGTGACCGGCCGGACCCGGGGGGCCGGGAAGCGCAGGGGGGCCGGGAGGTGGACCCCATGACGTTCGTACAGCTCATCGACTGCAGGACCAACCGGTTCGACGAGGTGAACCGGCTGATGGACAAGTGGGTCGAGCAGACCAAGGGCAAGCGCACGGCGACGCACAGCCTGATCGGCAGGGACCTGTCCGAGGAGGCGCACTTCGTGGAGATCGTGGAGTTCCCCTCGTACGAGGAGGCGATGCGGAACTCGAACCTCCCGGAGACCGAGCGGATCTTCCGGGAGATGGTGGCGCTGTGCGACGGGATGCCGACGTTCACCGATCTCGACGTGGTGCGCGACGAGCAGCTCAACCGGGCCGCGGCCCGGGCGTTCTTCGAGGACATGGGCCGGGTGCCGCCGGAGAGCCTCGCGGCGCACCTCACGGACGACTACCGGGACCACGACCCGGCGAATCCGGGTGACATGGAGGGGGCGGCCCGGATGCGCGAGGAGTACGCGAGCTGGCGCGCGGCCTTCACGTTCGCGTTCCGCGTCGACGACCAGCTCGCCGAGGCGGACCGGGTGTGCACGCGCTGGACGTGGACCGGCCGCCACACCGGCGAGTTCCTGGGCGTCCCGGCGACCGGCCAGGACGTCACCATGACGGGCACGACCTGGCACCGCTTCCGGGACGGCCGGATCTGCGAGGGCTGGTGGCAGTACGACCGGCTCGGACTGATGACGCAGCTGGGGGTGCTGGACCCGACGGAGCTGTGACTCCCACCGGGAGCAGACTCCGGGCATGCGTGAGGGGCGGCGGGGAGCACGATCGGCTCCCCGCCGCCCCTCGCTCGCGTCAGCCGCGCACGGCCATGCGCACGAACGCCGTCCACTGCTCAGCGGGGACGCTCAGGGTCGCTGCGTCCGGCTGCTTCGAGTCGCGGACCAGCACGACGGAGTCGGTAGCGGCGGCCTCCACGCACTGACCGCCGTCTCCAGCGCTGTAGCTGCTCTTCACCCAGGTCAGCTCGGCTGCCTGATCGTCGTTGGCCTTCACAACTCTCCCAAGAGCTTCTCGATCCAGGCCAGCGATTCCCTGGGGGTCATCGCTTGTGCTCGCAGGACTCCGTACGTGGACTCGAACCCCTGGACCTTCGCTGGCTCCGTATGCAGGGTGCTGTTGCTCTGCACCTCCGTATACGCCATCCTCCGCTGTTGCTGCGTGAGGATCAATGTGAAGGGCCCTGCCACTCCGGCATGTTCGTCGCGAGCAGTCGGCATCACCTGTAGCTCTACGTTGCGTTCGTGCCCGACGATCAACAGGTGCTCCAACTGCGCCCGCATGACCTCTGCCCCACCGAGGGGCCTGCGCAGAACGCCTTCCTCGATCACGAAGCTCAGCAGCGGCTTGGGACGTCGCGCCAGCAGCTTCTGACGATCCAAGCGCGCCGACACCCGCTGCTCAATGGTCTCCGTATCCAGTAGGGGCCGCCACATGCCGAAAACCGCGCGTGCGTACTCCTCGCACTGCAGCAGGCCGTTGACGAGGTGAGCGTCGTAAGCGTGCAGTTCGGCGGCATTGGCTTCCAGGGCTGCGAAGGCCCGGAAGAAACCCGGATACCGAGCCTTCGCCACCTCCCCCTTCATCGCCACCAGCACCCCCCGCGCCCCCACCTCGCGGTCCACCGCGTCCACCAGTTCCGGCCGGGGGATTCGCCGGCCCTGTTCCACCGCCGCGATCAGCGCCTCGCCGTAGCCGACCCGCTCGCCCAACTGCGCCTGGGTCAGCCCCGCGGCCTCCCGCAGCAGTTTCATCTGGCGTCCGAAGCAGCGCAGGAACTCCCCGTTCGAGTCCGCGCCCACCCCCGCGCTCTCCACACCCGCACCCGAATCCGCGCCCGAGTCCATCCCGTTCGTCCCCTCAGCACGTCCAGCCCTCGTCACCCGTGCTCGCACGGTAGGACGCACCGGCGTCAACCACACCGGAATCGCCGCTGGTTGCGACGTACGGGTGAACGCCGTTCGCGAGAGGAAAGACCCCCGGGGAAACGGAGGCCGCCCCGACAGGCCCGACGCCGTCACCCTCCGCCCCCACACAGCGCCGTCGTGGGGGTGTCGGGCCTGGTCAGCGGTGATGCCGTCGCGGAATCTTCGGGGCATGACCACTTCCCCCCGCCGGGAGCGACGGGCCGCGCTGCCGCTCCCTCTCGCCGACCAGCCGGCGTTCGTCTTCCGCTTCACGTCCTCACCCCGCGGCGCCCGGCTCGCCCGCAGGCTCGCCTCCTGCCAGATGGACGCCTGGGGCTGGAGCCACGGCAGCCCCGCGCACGACACCGTGGAGCTGGTCGTCGCCGAGTTGGCGACCAACGCCGTGACGCACGGGCGGGTGCCCGGTCGGGACGCGCAGCTCCGTCTCGTCCGGCTCGACGGCGCCGGACGGGTCCGCGTCGAGGTCAGCGACGTACGCGGCGAGCGGCTTCCGTGTCCCGTCCGCGACGGCCGGCCCGACGCCGACGGCGGACGCGGCCTCACGCTCGTCGCCGCCCTCGCCGAGGACTGGGGCGTCGCCCCGCGACCCGGTGCGCCCGGGAAGACCGTGTGGGCGGTGGTGCGGGCCGAGGCCGGTCCCCGGTAGGGCCCGCCGCGCCGTGCGGGAACGTCCGCAAGGACCACCCACCGCCCGGCAGAACGCCGGGGCCCTGCCCTCCGCGTACGGAGGGCAGGGCCCCGGGGACGCCTGACGGCGTCGTTCCACTCAAGCGGCCGCGAGCGGCCTTCGGTCAGTGGGAGTGGCCGTGGCTGTGGCCACCGGCGGCCGACTCCTCCTCTTCCTTCTTCTCGACGACCAGGGTCTCGGTCGTGAGGAGGAGGGAGGCGATGGAGGCGGCGTTCTCCAGGGCGGAGCGGGTGACCTTGACCGGGTCGATGACGCCGGCCTTGATCAGGTCGCCGTACTCGCCGGTCGCGGCGTTGAAGCCCTGGCCCTTGTCGAGCTCGGCGACCTTGGAGGTGATGACGTAGCCCTCCAGGCCGGCGTTCTCGGCGATCCAGCGCAGCGGCTCGACGGCGGCCTTGCGGACGACGGCGACACCGGTGGCCTCGTCGCCGGTCTTGCCGAGGTTGCCCTCCAGGACCTTCACGGCGTGGACGAGCGCGGAGCCACCACCGGAGACGATGCCCTCCTCGACCGCGGCGCGGGTCGCGGAGATGGCGTCCTCCAGACGGTGCTTGCGCTCCTTCAGCTCCACCTCGGTGGCGGCGCCGACCTTGATCACGCACACGCCGCCGGCCAGCTTCGCGAGGCGCTCCTGGAGCTTCTCGCGGTCCCAGTCGGAGTCGGTGTTCTCGATCTCGGCCTTGATCTGGGCGACGCGGCCCTGCAGGTCCTCGGCCTTGCCGGCACCCTCGACGATCGTGGTGTCGTCCTTGGTGACGGTGACGCGGCGGGCGGAACCGAGGACGTCGAGGCCGACCTGGTCGAGCTTGAGGCCGACCTCCTCGGAGATGACCGTGGCGCCGGTGAGGACCGCCATGTCCTGCAGCATCGCCTTGCGGCGGTCGCCGAAGCCGGGGGCCTTCACGGCGACGGCGTTGAAGGTGCCGCGGATCTTGTTCACGACCAGGGTCGACAGGGCCTCGCCCTCGACGTCCTCGGCGATGATCAGCAGCGGCTTGGAGGAGTTGGTCTGGATGACCTTCTCGAGCAGCGGCAGGAGGTCCGCGATGGCGGAGATCTTGCCCTGGTGGATCAGGATGTACGGGTCGTCGAGGACGGCCTCCATGCGCTCCTGGTCCGTCACGAAGTACGGCGACAGGTAGCCCTTGTCGAAGGCCATGCCCTCGGTGAAGTCCAGCTCCAGACCGAAGGTGTTGGACTCCTCGACGGTGATGACACCGTCCTTGCCGACCTTGTCCATCGCCTCGGCGATGAGCTCGCCGACCTGGCTGTCCTGGGCGGACAGACCGGCCACGGCGGCGATGTCGGACTTCTCGTCGATCGGGCGGGCGGTCGCGAGCAGGTCCTCGGAGACGGCGGCGACGGCCGCGTCGATGCCCTTCTTCAGGGCGGCCGGGGAGGCGCCGGCGGCGACGTTCTTCAGGCCCTCGCGGACGAGCGCCTGGGCCAGCACGGTCGCGGTGGTCGTACCGTCACCCGCGATGTCGTTGGTCTTGGTCGCCACCTCCTTGACCAGCTGGGCGCCGAGGTTCTCGTACGGGTCCTCGATCTCGACCTCGCGGGCGATGGTGACGCCGTCGTTGGTGATCGTCGGGGCGCCGAACTTCTTGTCGATGACGACGTTGCGGCCCTTGGGGCCGATCGTCACCTTCACCGTGTCGGCGAGCTTGTTGACGCCGCGCTCGAGGGCGCGACGGGCGTCCTCGTCGAACTTCAGGATCTTCGCCATGGGAGCGTGAGCCCTCTCGGAAATCTGGGTGAAAGTACTGCGCCCCGGGCGCCCGGCTTCTTAGGTCGCGGGGGCCAGGGGCGCAGTTCGAGCAAAAGGTGCTTTGCGTCGAGGTGAATTACTTCTCGATGATCGCGAGCACGTCGCGGGCCGAGAGGACGAGGTACTCCTCGCCGTTGTACTTCACCTCGGTGCCGCCGTACTTGCTGTAGAGCACGACGTCGCCGACGGATACGTCGAGCGGAAGACGGTTGCCGTCCTCGAAGCGGCCCGGGCCCACGGCAAGGACGACGCCCTCCTGGGGCTTCTCCTTGGCGGTGTCCGGAATGACCAGGCCAGAGGCCGTGGTCTGCTCGGCGTCGAGCGGCTGGACCACAATGCGGTCCTCGAGCGGCTTGATGGCAACCTTGGAGCTGGCGGTCGTCACGATCCGACCTCCCCCTTCGGAGATCTCACGGGGTTAACTGTCTGAGGTGGCGACCAGGTCGATCCGTCGTCGCGGGTGCCGGACCTGCCCGTCGCGTTGTTGGCACTCTCCTGGGGGGAGTGCCAGAGCCGAGACTATGACCGCGATTAGCACTCGGTCAAGCGGAGTGCCAATTGCCGTGCGGCGCGGCGGGGGCGACGCGCGCTCACCGGCGTGCCCTCGGCGCCCGTCGTCGACGTGACCGTCCCCCCGGGGCCGCCGCCCCCGGGGACCCGCTTCGGCCTGAACGGCCTCGTTCCCGAACGCCGGACGGGCCGAGTTCAGGCCGGGCCGAGTTCATCCGGCCGGGCCGAGTGTCATGACAGGTGGTCCTCCAGGCGTCCCACCCTCAGCCCCGCCTTCTCGATCAGTTCCAGGAGACGGGTCGTGCGGGCGTGCAGGGACAGGGCGAGGGCCTCCGTGGCGGGGACCGAGACGATGTCCCCGGGGGCGAGGCGGCGGGCGCCCCGGGTGAAGGTCAGCGCGGCGTTGCCGTCCAGGGTCGCCCGGGCCAGGACGACGGCGCGGATGCCGCAGCCGGCCGCCGCCTGGCGGGTGGTCGTGTCGTAGCGGCCGTACGGCGGGCGGAAGAGGTGGGGGCGGATGCCGAAGCGGGACCTGAGTTTGTTCTGCTGGCCGCAGATCTCCGCGCGCTGACCGGCGTACGGCAGGCCGGGCAGGGCCGGGTGGTCGAGGGTGTGGTTCTGGATGCTCGCGCCGACCGCGCGCAGCCGGGCGAAGTGGGCGTAGCCCGGGCCGACGACGCTGTCCGTGAGGAACATGGTGACCGGCAGGCGGCGTTCGCGGACGAGGTCGATGAAGGCCGGGTCGCGTTCGGCGCCGTCGTCGTACGTCAGGAAGACCACCCGGTCGCGGGTGGGGACCCGGTCGACCACGGGCGGGAGGGAGCGCGGCGCCGCGGGGCGGGCGAGGGTGTGCGGGGCGCGGTCCGTGGACTTGCCGCCCGAGGAGTCCAGGGCGGGCGCGCAGCCCGTGAGCAGCAGCGCCGTCAGGGCGGCCGCGACCGGCAGGCGGCGTGCTGTCACAGGTAGTCCTCCAGGCGCGCCACCGCGTACCCCTCCGCCGTGATCTTGTCGAGGAACCGGCGGATCATGTCGGGCATGGTGCCCTTCCAGTGCTCCCGGCCCCGGAAGTGGCTCAGGACGATGTCGCCGGGGCGCAGCTCGCGGTCCCATTCGCGGTAGGCCCAGCGGTCGGCGAAGACCTCCTCGTTCCACAGGGGGACGTGGGTGATGCCGCAGGACTTGGCGGCGCGCAGGGTGTCCTTGTCGTAGTTGCCGAACGGCGGCCGGAACAGGACGGGCCGTTTTCCGTAGCGCTTCTCGATGACGCGCTGCATGCCGCAGATCTCGCGCTTCTGGCGGGCGTACGACAGGGCGGGCAGGTAGGGGTGGTGGAGGGTGTGGTTGTTCAGGACCACTCCCCCGTCCCGCATCCTGCGGAAGTAGCCGTAGTCCTCCTTGATCAGGTAGTCGCTGAGGAAGGCGGTGTACGGCAGGCGCAGCTCGCGGGTCATGCGCAGGAACGCCGGGTCCTTCTCGGCGCCGTCGTCGATGGTGAGGAAGACGACCTTGTCCCTGGTCGGGACCGTGGTGAAGACCGGCGGGAGTTCCAGGGCCTCGTGGCCGTCGACCTCGAAGCCCTTGCGGGTGGTGATGCGCGGCTTGGTGGCGGGCGCGGGCGGGGCGGTGAGCGGCACCTTCCGCAGGCCCCAGCGTTTGGCGGCGGCGACGCGGGCCGCGTGGGAGGCGCGGAGCTTCGTCGCGTACGAGTCGAGGGCGCGGGCCGGGGCCTCCTCCAGCCGCGGCTGCCCGGCGGCCGGCCGGACCCCGGTGGCGCCGTCCCCGTCTCCCCGGTCCCCCCGCGCGCCGCCGGAGCCCTGCGCGCAGCCCGAGGCGATGGCGGCGACGGCGAGTACGGCGATGCCGCCCCGGACCCGCACGCTCCGGGACAAGGGAAACGCCCGGCTTTTGTCATTTTGTCGTACTGCTCGCATGGAGCGGGATCCTCCCAGGCACCCGCCCCGAACCCGGCCCGACACCGCCGCCGGAGGCGCACCGTCCACCGACTGGCCCACAATGACCCGGTGAACGACCTCGCCCCCCTCCTGACCCCCGAAGGCCGCGCCCTCCTCGACGAGGTGCGCGGCACCGCCCCCGCCGAGGAACTCGCCGTCGCCACCCGGCTGCGCCGCGAGCACCCGGCCGAACTGGTGTCGGCGGCGCTCGGCCAGGCCCGGCTGCGGCAGCGGGCGGTGGCGAAGTTCGGGGCCGAGGACGCCGGCCGGATGTTCTTCACGCCGAACGGGGTCGAGCAGTCGACGCGGGCGAGCGTCGCGGCGTACCGGGCGCGCAGGATGGGCGAGCTGGGCGTCACGTCCGTCGCCGACCTGTGCTGCGGGATCGGCGGCGACGCGATCGCGCTGGCGCGGGCCGGCATCCGCGTCCTCGCCGTGGACCGCGATCCGCTGACGGCGGCGGTGGCGCGGGCGAACGCCGACGCACTGGGGCTCGCGGAGCTGATCGAGGTGCGGGAGGCGGACGTCACGGAGGTGGACACCGCCGGCTTCGACGCCGTCTTCGTCGACCCGGCCCGGCGCGGCGGTCGGGGCCGCGTCTTCGACCCGGAGGCGTACTCCCCGCCCCTGTCCTGGGCGGTGCGGGCGGCCGGCACGGCACCGCACGCGGCCCTGAAGGTCGCCCCCGGCATCCCGCACGAGGCGGTGCCCGAGGCGGCCGAGGCCGAGTGGATCTCCGACGGCGGGGACGTGAAGGAGGCCGTGCTGTGGTTCGGCACCGCCCCCGGCGCCGTACGCGCCACCCTGCTGCCGGGCCCGCGCACCCTGCTCTCCCGCCGGCTGCCCGACCCCGCCGTCCGCCCCGTCGGCCGGTACCTGTACGAGCCCGACGGCGCCGTCATCCGCGCCCACCTCGTCGCCGAGGTCGCCGAACAGCTCGACGGCGGACTGCTCGACCCGACCATCGCGTACGTCACGTCGGACACGCTGCGGCCCAACCCGTACGCCACCGCCTACCAGATCACCGACCAACTCCCCTTCAACGTCAAGAAGCTGAAGGCCCTGCTGCGGGAACGGCAGGTCGGCGTCCTGACCGTGAAGAAACGGGGCTCGGCCGTCGAACCGGAGGAACTGCGCCGCAAGGTCAAACCGCAGGGCCCGCACGCGGCGACGGTGTTCCTGACCCGGGTGGCGGGGGCGCCGACGATGCTGGTCGGGCATCCCGCGTAGGTGGCAGGGGCGTTCAGGCCGACTCGGCCGCCCGGCGCAGCAGCAGTTCCCGCTCCCGGGCGTTGCGGGCGAGCGAGGCCGCGCGCCGGAACTCCGCGGCGGCCTCCGGTCCCCGTCCCAGGCGGGCCAGCAGATCGCCCCGCACACTGGGCAGCAGGTGGTAGTCCCGCAGGGCCGGTACGCCGGACAGCGCGTCCACCAGCTTCAGGGCCGGCTCGGGGCCCTCGGCCATGGAGACGGCGACCGCGCGGTTGAGTTCGACCACCGGGGACGGGGCGCGGGCCGCGAGCAGGGCGTACAGGGTGGCGATGCGGCCCCAGTCGGTCTCCTCGTAGGTGTACGCGTGCGCGTGGCAGGCGGCGATCGCGGCCTGGAGGGCGTACGGGCCGAGCATGCCGTCCGCGGTGGCCTCGGCCCGGCCGAGCGCGGCGACGCCGCGGGCGATGAGCATGCGGTTCCAGCGGCGCCGGTTCTGGTCCTTGAGGAGCACCGGTTCGCCGGACGCGTCGGTGCGGGCGGTGGCGCGGGACGCCTGGAACTCCAGCAGCGCGGCCAGCGCGTGCGCCTCGGACTCCTTCGGCATCAGCGCCGACAGCACGCGGGCCAGCCGCAGCGCCTCCTCGCACAGTGCGGGGCGCAGCCAGTCGTCGCCCGCCGTGGCGGCGTAACCCTCGTTGAAGATCAGGTAGATGACGTCGAGCACGGAACCGAGCCGGGCCTCGCGGTCGGGGCCGTACGGCACCTCGAAGGCGACGTTCCGCGTGGCGAGCGTCCGCTTGGCGCGCACGATGCGCTGCGCGATCGTGGCCTCGGGGACGAGGTGGGCGCGGGCGATCTCGGCGGTGGTGAGACCCCCGAGCAGCCGGAGCGTGAGCGCGATGCGCGCCTCGGCGGACAGCACCGGGTGACAGGCGGTGAAGACCAGCCTGAGCAGGTCGTCGTCGATGTCCTCCGGGTCGGCGGGCTCCTCGGGCGGCGCCGTGGTCTCCAGGTCGCGGCCGATCTCGGCGAGCTTGCGGGCGTAGTTGTCCCGGCGGCGCACCAGGTCGACGGCGCGGTGCCGGGCGGTGGCCATGAGCCAGGCGCCGGGATTGCCGGGCACTCCGTCGCGCGGCCACTGCTCCAGCGCGGCGACGAGCGCGTCCTGCGCCAGTTCCTCGGCGATCCCGACGTCCCGCACGATGCGGGCGACGCCGGCGATGATGCGCGGGGACTCGATGCGGAACACGGTCTCGACGGTGACCCGGGGGTCGGTGGCGGTACCGGGGCGGTCGTCGGGGGCGGCCGGACCGACGGGGTGCTGTGGGCTCACAGCACCCCATTCGACACCCGGCGCGGCGAACGGCCAAGGAACGCGCGGGCTCAGCCGGCGACGATCTCCCGCACCTCGCAGGTGAACTCCCAGCCCTCGCCGTGGACCCTCAGGAACCGGGAGGCCCACTCCTGCGCCTCGGCCAGGTCCTTGCACTGCATGATCGCGTAGCCGCCGACGACCTCCTTGGTCTCGGTGAACGGCCCGTCGGTGACGGACACCTTCTCGCCGTTCCAGTGCATGCGCGCGCCCTGCGCGGTCGGCGTCAGACCGGCGGTGTCGAGCATCACCCCGGCCTTGGTCATCTCGTCCAGCAGCTTCTCCATGCGCTCCATCACCTCGGGGCCGGGGTGCTCGGCGGGCATGTTGTTCTCGTCGATGCGAATCAGCGACATGTAGCGGGGCACGGTGACTCCTCGGGTCGGTCGGGCCGGGTCCTTCCCGGCCTCTCACCCGTGCGTCGATCGGGCTCCGGCCGTCTCGACACGGTCACCGGAATTTCTTCGGGAGATTTTTCCGGCCCGGCGTGCGGGCGTAGCCACGCCCGGGGTCCGGGGTCCGGCACGGCCACGCCCGGGGTCCGGCACGGCCACGCCCGGGGTCCGGCGCAGCCGCGCCCGGTCGTGGATGCCGGCCGTGCGTTCCCGGCCTGACGCGGGGCCTCCGGCCACCGGCCCCGGTTCCTGCCCCACCGCCGTCAGCGCAGCGACTCCCACAGTTCCGCCGCCTCCGGTTCCCGTGCCACCACGCGGTTGGGGTCCTCCGGCGCCGGGACCACCGGCATCGTCACCGTCGTCACGTCGTCCGCCGTGAGGTCGCGCAGGCTCTGCCCCAGGCGGATCAGCTCGGCCAGCGAGTCCAGGCCCGTGTCGGTCGTCAGGCTGCCGGTCACCGCGTCCGCGACCTCGTACAGCCGTGCCGGGTCGGTGAGCAGACCGGTGTCCCCGAGCCGCGTCAGCAGGGCCTTCACCAGGTGCTGCTGGAGTGCGATCCGGCCGAGGTCGCTGCCGTCGCCCAGGCCGTACCGGGTGCGGGCCAGGGCCAGGGCCCGCGTGCCGTCGAGGTGGTGGGTGCCGGCGGCCAGCCGCAGACGGCTCAGGTCGTCGTCGATGTCCGCCTCGGTGGTGACGGTGACGCCGCCGAGCGCGTCCACCAGCTTCGCGAAGCCCGCGAAGTCGATCTCGACGTAGTGGTCCATGCGGACGCCGGTGAGCGTCTCGGCCGTCTTCACCGCGCAGACCGGACCGCCCACCGCGTACGCGCTGTTGAACATCGCCCGGTGCGCCACCGCCGTGTCGCCGCCCGACGGCGACGGACAGGACGGCCGCGTGACGAGCGTGTCGCGCGGGATGCTGACCACCGTGGCGCTGGTACGGCCCGCGTCCAGGTGCACGACCATCGCCGTGTCCGAGCGGGCGCCGGTGCCGCTGCCGCCGCCGAGCCGCCGGTTCTCGCTGCCGGCGCGCGAGTCCGAGCCCAGCACCAGGATGTTCAGCGCCCCGGACCGGAGCGGCGCGCCGGACGAGGCCGGCGGCTCCGGTCCCGCCGGGCGGTCGTCGCCGAGCGCGCTGTTGATGTCGACGCTGTCGATGTTGCCGTTGAGGTGCCCGTACGCCCAGCCCGCCGCGGCCACGCCCAGCGCCAGCACCCCGGCCAGCGCGAGGCCGGCGGCCTTCAGCAGGGCGGGGCGCCGGCCTCGTCGTGGGCCCGCGTCGCCGTTCCCGTCGTCTCCCGTCACGGGCAGGAACGTACGTCCGAATTATTTCAGGACGCGCTCTCGGGGCGGCTTTCTTCGGAAATTCTCAGACTTCCCGAACCCGGGAAGCCCTCGGAGGCCGTCGCGCGTCGCGCCTCGGGCGGCTTCGAAAAGTTTCGGGCGTCACGCCGGGGGCGCCGCCGTACTGCTGCGCACCACCAGGCTGGTCGCCAGTTCCACCCGGGTCGCGGCCGGGGTGCCCTCCTCGCGCCCGAGGGCCAGCAGCAGCTTCGCCGCGGCCTCCGCCATCTCCGTCAGCGGCTGCCGGACGGTCGTCAGCGGCGGCCCCACCCAGCGCGCCACCGGCAGGTCGTCGAAGCCGACCACGCTGAGGTCCTCGGGAATCCGCAGCCCCAGTTCGCGCGCCGCCTCGTACAGCCCGAGCGCCTGGAGGTCGTTGCCGGCGAAGACGGCGGTGGGCCGGTCGGGGCGGCGCAGCAGGGCCAGGCCCTGGCGGTAGCCCGCGTCGTGGTGGAAGTCGCCGGCCCGGATCAGGTCGGGGTCCACCGGCAGCCCGGCGGTCTCCAGGGCGGCCCGGTAGCCGTCGATGCGGGCGCGGCTGCACATCATGCGGGACGGGCCGCTGATCGCGCCTATGCGGGTGTGTCCGAGGTCGACCAGGTGCCGGGTGGCGGCGAGGCCGCCCTGCCAGTTGGTGGCGCCGATCGACGGCACGTCCGCGCCCGGGTCGCCGGCCGGGTCCATCACCACGAACGGGATGGAGCGGCTGGTGAGCAGCGCGCGCTGCGACCCGTCGAGGTCGGACAGCACGAGGATGACGCCGTGCGGGCGGCGCGCGGCGACCTGGTCGGCCCAGCTGCGGCCCGGTGTGAGCCGCCCCGCGCTCTCGGAGAGCACGACGCTCAGCCCGGCGTCGCGGGCCACGTTCTCCACGCCGCGGATGACCTCCATCGCCCAGGCGCTCTCCAGCTCGTGGAAGACCAGGTCGATCAGGGGCGAGCGGCTCGCCTCGGCGCGCCGGCGCCGGTAGCCGTGGGCGCGCAGCAACTGCTCCACGCGGGCCCGGGTGCCCGGGGCGACGTCGGCTCGGCCGTTGAGGACCTTCGAAACAGTCGGCGCCGACACACCGGCCTCGCGGGCGATCTCGGCGAGGGTCGCGGTCTGCGCGGACCGTCCTCGCGTCCGGGTTCCTGCGGGCTGCGGTGATGTCATGGCGGCGATCGTAACCCCGTACGGCCCCGGCACGAAGACCTCTCACTGTCCCGCACCTCCGGAACATTCGGCTGATGACGCGAAACATTCGAACCGGGCGACGGGTGGACACCCCCGGAGTTCACCCACCGTTCAGAGCGCGCAGTGGCCGGAACCGGCGCCCCGGAACTATTTCTGGCTGGGCAGGGCCGCGACAGCCGCCCGCTGGGAACGGCGGCACGGCCTCGTCGTCCGGTGCGCAGGCGGCGGCTGGGCGGTCAGTCGGCGCCCAGCGACTCGAACCGCCACCGGTGCACCGCCCGCGTCACCAACTCCCCCGGAGGTTCCGGCAGTTCCGGAAGGTCCGCGTCGTACTCCGCCGCCCACCACGTGACGACCAGCACCCGGTCCTGCGGGGCGCGGAAGGTCTCCCGGCGCAGGGGCCGCGCCGGGAGTCGCTGTGCGCGCGCCCAGGCGAGCAGGTCCGCGCCCCGGCCGTCGGCCGCCCGCGCCTCCCACATCAGCGCGACCGTCACGAGTAGAGGTTCTCCCCGCTGATCTCGTGCACGTGGTCGTGGCCCGGCACATGCGGTTCCGTCACCGGCAGGGAGGAGTCCGCGGACAGGTCCCAGCTCGACGCCGGCCGGTTCCTGGCCACCATCTCCGCACCCAGCGCGGCCACCATCGCCCCGTTGTCCGTGCACAGCTTGGGGCGCGGCACGCGCAGCCGGATGCCGGCCGCCTCGCAGCGCTCCTGGGCCAGCGCCCGCAGCCGGGAGTTGGCCGCCACGCCGCCGCCGATCATCAGGTGGTCGACACCCTCGTCCTTGCAGGCCCGGACCGCCTTGCGGGTCAGCACGTCCACGACCGCCTCCTGGAAGGACGCCGCCACGTCACGCACCGGGACCTCCTCGCCCGCGGCCCGCTTCGCCTCGATCCAGCGGGCGACCGCCGTCTTCAGCCCGGAGAAGGAGAAGTCGTACACGGGGTCGCGCGGGCCGGTCAGGCCGCGCGGGAACGCGATCGCCTCCGGGTCGCCCTCGCGCGCGTACCGGTCGATGACCGGACCGCCGGGGAAGCCCAGGTTCAGCACGCGGGCGATCTTGTCGAAGGCCTCGCCGGCCGCGTCGTCGATGGTGGCGCCCATCGGGCGGACGTCCGAGGTGATGTCCGAGGACAGCAGCAGCGAGGAGTGCCCGCCGGACACCAGCAGCGCCATCGTCGGCTCCGGCAGCGCGCCGTGCTCCAGCTGGTCCACGCAGATGTGCGACGCCAGGTGGTTCACGCCGTAGAGCGGCTTGCCGAGCGCGTAGGCGTACGCCTTCGCCGCCGACACGCCGACCAGCAGCGCGCCCGCCAGGCCCGGCCCGGCGGTCACCGCGATGCCGTCCAGGTCCGTCGCGCTCACCCCGGCTTCCTTCAGCGCGCGGTCGATGGTCGGGACCATCGCCTCCAGGTGGGCCCGCGAGGCGACCTCCGGTACGACACCGCCGAAGCGGGCGTGCTCGTCGACGCTTGAGGCGACCGCGTCCGCCAGCAGAGTGGTGCCGCGGACGACGCCGACACCGGTCTCGTCGCAGGAGGTCTCGATCCCCAGTACCAGGGGTTCGTCAGTCATGGATCTCGGTTCCTTGTACGGAGGGTGAGGAGGCGTCCGCGGCGCTGCCGCCGTCGGACGCCGTGGTCGTCAGTCGCATCACCAGGGCGTCGACGTTGCCCGGCTGGTAGTAGCCACGCCGGAAACCGATGGCCTCGAAGCCGAAGCGCTCGTACAGCTTCTGCGCGCGGACGTTGTCCACGCGGCACTCCAGCATCACCTCGGCGCACTCGAAGGCGGTCGCGGCCTTCAGCAGTTCCGTCAGCAGCCGGGAGCCCAGGCCGGTGCCCCACTGTTCGCGGGCCACGGCGATGGTCTGCACGTCCGCGAAGTCGCCGGAGGAGGCGAGGCCCGCGTAGCCGACGATCCGCCCGTCCGCCTCGGCGACCAGGTAGCGCCGGGTCGCCTCGGGGCCGCGCGAGTGCGCCAGCTCGGACCAGAACATGCCGCGCGACCAGGCGTCCTCGGGGAAGAGGTCGCGTTCCAGTTCCAGCACGGGGTCGATGTCCCACCAGCGCATCTCGCGCAGCACGGGAGTCACCGACGCGGTCTTCGCTCCGGTCGTCCGTCCCGTCACTTGGGGGTGACCACCTTGTAGTTCTTGGGCACCTGGGCGTCGGGCCGGCGCAGGTACAGCGGCCGGGGCGCCGGCAGTTCCTCCCCGCGGGCCAGCTTCTCGGCGGCGAGTCGGGCGAGGGCGGCGGCGGACACGTGCTCGGGCTCGTGCGCCTGCGGGAAGGTGTCCGGGTACAGCAGGGCGCCCGCGCCGACCGCGGGCAGGCCCTCGACCTGCTCGGCGATGTCGGCGGGCCGGTCGACGGCCGGGTCGGTGACGCGGGTGCGGGAGTCGGCGTAGCGGGCCCAGTAGACCTCCTTGCGGCGGGCGTCGGTCGCCACGACGAAGGGGCCCGGCAGGTCGGCCGCGTACGCGAGGCCGTCCAGCGTGCACACGCCGTGCACGGGCACGCCGAGCGCGAGCCCGAAGGTGTCGGCGGTCATCAGACCGACGCGCAGCCCGGTGTACGGGCCGGGGCCGATGCCGACGACGACGCCGGTGACCGCGCCGAGGGCGAGGCCGGCCTCGCCGAGCACGCGGTCGACGGCCGGGAGCAGCAGCTCGCCGTGTCGGCGGGCGTCCACCTGGCTGGACGAGGCGATGACGTCCGTGCCGTCGTGCAGCGCGACGGTCACGGCGGGAGTTGCGGTATCGAGAGCGAGCAAGAGCACGCAAACAGCCTACGGCTCCGGCGCCGCCCGCACCGTCGCCCCGGCCCGGGTGGCCGCCTCCTGCTACCGTCGCCACGGAACGCGACGGTCCGTTTACCGTGCGCGAGCAGTGCGGACGACGTACGGGAGAGGTGGGACGACGGTGGCAAGCAGCAGCTCCGCAATCGTGGCCGGGCTCACCGCGGCGGCCCTCGCGACGGTGGGCTTCCTCGCGTACCAGGCGTCGGCGACCGCGCCCGCCGAGTTCGGCAGGCCGCAGGCGACCGTCCCGCCCGAGGTGGCCGCCGCCAAGGCGCCCCGCGCCAAGCGGCACCCCACCGCGCTGCCGGCCGGGTCCGGGAAGGGCGTCCGGGTCGTGTACTCGCTGGACGACGACCGGGTGTGGCTGGTCGGCGAGGGCGACCGGGTCCGGCGCTCGTTCCGGGTCAGGCCCGGCGCGGTCGACCCGCTGCCCGGCGTCTACGCCGTCACGTCCCGCTCGAACTCGGTGCGCGGCTCCGACGGCGTCCCCGTCGAGCACGTCGTCCGCTTCGCCGGCGTCGACGGGGTGTCCATCGGCTTCAGCGCGGCGGTGGACGACTCGGCGCCGGCCACCCCGAGGAACCCGAGGAAGAAAACGGGCGGCATCCGGGAGACCCGCGCGGACGGCGACGCGATGTGGCGGTTCGCGACGATCGGCCGGAAGGTCGTCGTCATCCGCTAGGCGCCGTGGGCGGCTTGCCCGCGCCCGCCACAGGGGACCGGGGACCCAGGCGGCGGCCGGAGGGCCTCAGGCGGCTTCCCGGTGGCCCACGGGCGGCAGGGTGCGTCCCGACGGCCGGGGCTCGCCCGTCCCGCCCGGTTCCGGCGCCCGCGGTGGCGTGGAGACCGCCTGCGCGGCGGCACAGGACGCCAGCAGGTCACGCATGGACACCCCGGCGACCGCGGACGGCTGCGGCGTGGTCTCTGACGTGGGCATGGACGCCTCCTGGGGGCCGGGGGCGGGCGTGGTTAGGCAGACCTAACCACGGACTGGATACCATGTGACCACGCATGGGAGGCCCGGCGCAAGATTTTCCCGACGCCGTGTCGGTACGTCGGCCCGGGCCGGTGCGGAGCCGCCGATCCGGGCCGGCCGCGTGCCGGTGCGCCGGCCGGGCGGGTCGGCCGTACGGCTCAGGCCGCCAGCACGCTCAGATCGACCGCCGCCCAGCGCTCCCCGAGCCCGGTCAGCGTCACGTGCCGCACCTCGTCGGTCGTGTCGCCGACGGCACGGTGGATGACGACCTGCAGCCGCTCCTCGGTCAGCTCCTCGACCTTGCCCTCGCCCCACTCGACGACGATCACCGACTCCGGCAGCGAGACGTCGAGGTCCAGGTCCTCCATCTCGTCCAGGCCGCCGGACAGCCGGTAGGCGTCGACGTGCACGAGGGGCGGGCCGTCGCCGAGCGAGGGGTGCACGCGCGCGATGACGAACGTCGGGGACGTGACCGCGCCGCGCACGCCCAGGCCCTCGCCGAGCCCGCGGGTCAGGGTCGTCTTGCCCGCGCCCAGTTCACCGGAGAGCATCACGAGGTCGCCGGCGCGCAGCAGTTTGGCGAGCCGGCGGCCCAGCTCCTTCATCTGGTCGGGCGAGGTGATCGTCAGCCGGGTGTCAACCGGGTTGTGCGGTGCCGCTGGTGCTTCCATAGCCCCCCACGGTAGCTCCTGCCGGCACCGCGCCCACGCGCGTGAGCAGGTCGGCGAGGCGGTCCGTGACCACCTCCGGGTGCTCCAGCATCACCAGGTGCCCGGCGTCCGGTACGAGCACCAGCTCCGCGTCCGGCAGCAGGTCGGCGATGGCCTCGCTGTGCTCGCTCGGCGTGACGAGATCGCCGACGCCGGCCAGCACGAGCACCGGTATCTCCCGGAAGTGGGCGAGCGCCTCCGTCTTGTCGTGGTCGGTGAACGCCGGGTAGAACTCGGCGACCACGTCGATCGGCGTGCCCTCGATCATCCGCTCGGCGAACCGGGCGACGGCGGGATCGACGTCCCGTGAGGAGAACGAGTACCGCTTGATGATCCCGGCGAACAGGTCGGCCGTCGCCCGGCGCCCCTTCTCCACCAGCTCGGCCCGCTGCCCCAGCGCCTTCAGCACGCCCGGCAGCACCCGCCGCACCGCGTTGACCCCGGCCACCGGCAGTCCGAAGTTGACCTCGCCGAGCCGCCCCGACGAGGTGCCGACGAGGGCGGTGCCGACCACACGCTCGCGGATCAGCTCGGGGAACTGGTCGGCCAGCGCCATCACGGTCATGCCGCCCATCGAGTGCCCCACCAGCACGAGCGGCCCCTCGGGGGCGGCGGCGTCGACGACGGCCTTGAGATCGCGGCCGAGCTGCTCGATGTCGAGCGGCGTGCCGTCCTGCACCTGGGCCACGCCGCGCCCGGAGCGGCCGTGGCTGCGCTGGTCCCAGTACACGGTGCGCACGACACCGCGCAGCGCGGCGCGCTGGAAGTGCCAGGAGTCCTGGTTGAGGCAGTAGCCGTGGCTGAACACCACCGTGACGGGCGCGGGCGCCTTGCGGCCGAACAGCCGCCTGCGGCGCGGCCCGGTCGCGCCCACGGCCTCCGGGTCCACCTCGTCGACCTCGTAGTACAGCTCGGTGCCGTCGTCGGCGTGGGCCTTGCCGGGCATGCCGCGCAGCCCGCCGTACGGGCCCGCCGAGTCGAGTGCCAACCGGGCCTTCTGGCGCATGCCGCGGCCGACGGTGAGCCGCTCTATGGCCACGCCGGCCGCCGCGCCCGCCGCGACGATGCCGATCGCGGCGCCCGCGAGGCCGGCCCGGCGCCAGGTGCCCGCCGCTCCACCGGCAGCGGCGGCGCCGCGGGCCGCGGACGCGGCGGCGGCCGTGGCGGCGTTCGCCACGGCCTCCGCGCTGCTCTCGCTCACGAACCCCTCCTCGTCGCCGCCGTCGCCGTCCCGGACGCCGTCCCTGTCTGTGCCTCTACCCGCGCTTCGGCCGCTGAGGCCGCCCCACGGGTCACCCGTGGGCGGGTGCCGGGTGTCACCCCTCCCGCGGTCCGGGTTCCTCGTTCACATAGACGCGCGGGACGCGCCACCCGATCCGGGTGACGATCTCGTACGCGATGGTTCCCGCGGCCTGCGCCCAGTCCTCCGCGGTGGGCTCGCCGCGGTCGCCGGGGCCGAACAGCACCGCTTCGGCGCCGGGCGCCGGCTCGTCACCGCCGAGGTCGACGACGAACTGGTCCATGGCCACGCGCCCCGCGACCGTGCGCCACTTGCCGTCCACCAGGACCGGACCGGCCGAGGAGGCGTGCCGCGGGATGCCGTCCGCGTAGCCCACGGGGACGAGGCCGAGGGTGGTCTCGCCGGGCGTCGTGTAGTGGTGCCCGTAGCTCACGCCGTGGCCGCCCGGCACGTGCTTGACCAGGGCCAGCGAGGCCGACAGCGTCATCACGGGGCGCAGCCCGAAGTCGGCCGGGGTGCCGACTTCGGGGCTCGGCGAGATGCCGTAGAGCGCGATGCCGGTCCGTACGAGGTCGAAGTGGGCCTCGGGGAGCGTGAGCGTGGCGGGCGAGTTGGCGATGTGCCGCACCTCGGGGCGGGCGCCCCGCGCCTCGGCGTGCGCCAGCATCTCCCGGAAGACGGTGAGCTGCGCGGCGACCGAGGGGTGGCCGGGCTCGTCGGCGCAGGCGAAGTGGGACCACAGGCCGGTGATCCGCAGCAGGCCGTCGGCCTCGGCGCGCAGGGCCTCGGCGACCAGCTCGGCCCAGTCGCCGGGCTGGCAGCCGTTGCGCCCGAGGCCCGTGTCGGCCTTGAGCTGCACGCGCGCGGGGCGGCCCGCCTGCCGGGCGGCCTCGGTGACCTCGCGCAGCGCCCACATGCCGCTGACCGACACGTCGAGATCGGCCTCGACCGCCTCGCGCCAGGGCCCGCCCGGCGTCCACAGCCAGCACATGATCCGGACATCCGGCGGCAGGCCCCCGGAGCGGCGCAGCGCGAGCGCCTCCTCGGGCGTCGCCGTGCCGAGCCAGGTGGCGCCCGCCGCGACGGCCGCGCGGGCGCACGGCAGCGCGCCGTGGCCGTATCCCTCGGACTTGACCACGGCCATCAGGGCGGCTCCGGCGGCCCTGGCGCGCAGGGCGCGCACATTGGCCCGCAGGGCGGCCAGATCGATCTCGGCGCGGGCGCGCAGGGGTGCCGTCCGCGGGCTTGCTGTCTCAGTCATCGCGCCCCCAGTCTCTCAGAGGGCTCCGACAGCCCGGCCCGGCCGGGCGCGCGCCCGGCCCGGCAGCCGCGCGCGCCTCGCCTACGTCCCGGGCTTTCGGCCCCACACGTACACCCGGTCGCCCTTGCGCAGCACGCTCCACAGTGCGCGCGCGTCCCGGACCCGCAGGTTGACGCACCCCATGGAACCGGGCCGGGCGTGGACGCTGCCGTAGATGCCGTGGAAGGCCTGGCCGCCGCTGAAGAACTGCGCGTACGGCATCGGCGTGCGGTACAGCGTCGACCAGTGGTTCTTGTGCCGCCAGTAGACGCGGTGCCAGCCGGCCCTGGTGCGGTACCCGGCCCGCCCGCTGCGGATCGGCACCGGCCCGTACAGCACCTTCCGGCCCTTCTGCACCCAGGTCAGCTGCCTGCCGAGATCGACGCAGGCGACCCGGTACGCGCGCACGGGACATCTGCGCCCGGCGTTGGGCCTCAACTGCGCGGAGACGAGCCGCATCCGGGCCCAGGTGACGGGACCGGCATAGCCGACGGCGGGCCTGATGCCCTGCCACTGCTGGAAGGCGCGGATGGCCCGGCAGTCGGCGGGCGACTGCCTGCCGTCGGCCCTCAGCCTCAGCCACCGCTCGGCCTGCCGCTGGTACGGTCCGGTCCGCCTCGTACAGCCCGCCGCCCGGGTGTCCGCCCCGCCGGGCGGCATGTGCTCGACGAGGTCGTCCGTGCCCTCCGCCGCGTCCGGCGGCTCCACGGCGTCCTCGGCGGCGCTCGGCGTGTACACCTCCGGCGGCAACGCCTGGTCGGGCGTGTCCACCGCCCCCGGCCGGAACGGCCCCGGCTCCGGCCCGCTCACCAGCCGCCCCTCGGGCCCGGTCCCCGGCGGCACGGGTGCGCCGGGCACCCCCGAGGCGGCCCCGACGGGCAGCACGGCAACGGCGGCGAGCAGCACCGCGACACTCCGACGCACGACACGTCTGCTGATCATGCGATCAGACAAGCGCGGGGCGGGGTGGCGACGGGGGCGGCGCGCTGGGGGGTCACTCGGACGCACGGGCGCGGTTTCCCGGCCGGGGGCGGCCGGGGAGGCCGGGCGCGTGGCCGGGAGGCCGGGGGTGCCCACGGAGCCCTGGGCAGGCCGGGAAGCCGGGCCTAGCCACGAAGACTCCGGGCAGGCCAGAAACCGAGCCCGACCACGGAGGCTCCGGGCTTGACCACGGAGGCTGAGCGCAGCCAAGCGGGCCACTCACAGCCACGCAAGCCAGGCGCAGCCAGGAGGCTTTCCGGCCCAGCAAGTCGGTGTCCGGCCACGCCAGTCGGTGTCCGGCCACGCCAGTCGGTGTCCGGCCACGCCAGTCGGTGTCCGGCCACGCCAGTCGGTGTCCGGTCCCGCGGCGTTTCCGGGCCTCGCGCGGGCCGGCGGCGTTTCCGGGCCTCGTGCGGGGCGACCACCCGTCCGGGGCGCCGGCCGCCTCAACTCCGTAACCGCTACCGGCCCATGACGTCCCGCCAGGCCCTCGGCACCGCCTCCGCCACGTCGTGCGCGCCCGCCGGCGCGCCGTCGGAGGCGAAGCGCCCCGCCAGCCCGTGCAGGTACGCCGCCACGCTGCCCGCGTCCCGCGCCGGCAGCCCGGCCGCCAGCAGCGAACCGGCGAGTCCGGACAGCACGTCGCCGCTGCCGGCGGTGGCAAGCCACGACGTCCCGGTCGCGTTCACCCGCACCGGCCCGCCCTCCGCATCGGCGACCAGCGTCGTCGAGCCCTTCAGCAGCACCGTCGCCGAGTACCGCGACGCCAGCTCCCGCACCGCGGCCAGCCTGGCCCCCTCGACCTCCTCGCGGGAGACGCCGAGCAGCGCGGCGGCCTCTCCGGCGTGCGGGGTCATCAGGGTCGGCGCGGTCCGGGCCCGTACGGCGTCCCGGTCGGCCAGCCGCAGCCCGTCGGCGTCGATCAGCACGGGCACGTCGGCCGCCAGCACCTCGGCGACGGTGCCCGCGTCGTCACCGGCGCCGGGTCCGGTGACCCACGCCTGCACGCGCCCCGCCTTTTTCGGACCCCGGTCGGAGACGAGCGTCTCGGGGAACCGGGCGATCACGGCGTCCCCGGCGGGACCCACGTACCGCACGGCCCCGGCGCCGCCCCGCAGCGCGCCGGACACGGCCAGCACGGCGGCGCCGGGGTAGCGGCCCGACCCGGCGGCGATGCCGACGACGCCGCGCCGGTACTTGTCGCTCTCGGCGCCCGGCACGGGCAGCAGCCGGGCGACGTCCGCGTGCTGGAGCGCCTCAAGGTCGGGCTCGGCGGGCAGTTCGAGTCCGATGTCGACCAGCCGTACGGAACCGGCGTGGTCCCGTGCCGGATCGACCAGCAGCCCCGGCTTGTGCGTCCCGAACGTCACCGTCAGGTCGGCCCGCAGCGCCGCGCCGCGCACCTCACCGGTGTCCGCGTCCACGCCGCTCGGCAGGTCGACGGCGACGACGGCGGCCCGGGACCGCTCGGCGGCCGCCGCGAGGGGCACCGCGTCCGGCCGCAGCCCGCCCTTGCCGCCGATGCCGACGATGCCGTCGACCACGAGGTCGGCGCGCGCGATCGGTTCACCGGCGGCGGCGGAGCCGGTGACCGACCCGCCGGCCCGGCGCAGCGCCGCGAGGCCGCCCGCGTGGGTGCGGTCGGGCGTGAGCAGCACCGCCGTGACGCCCGCGCCGCGCCGGACGAGGCGGGCACCGGCGTAGAGGGCGTCGCCGCCGTTGTCGCCGCTGCCGACGAGCAGGACGACGCGGCTGCCGTACACGCGCCCGAGCAACTCGGCGCAGGCGGCGGCGAGTCCGGCGGCGGCGCGCTGCATCAGCGCCCCCTCGGGAAGCCGTTCCATGAGTCGGCGTTCGGCGGTCCTGACGGTTTCCACGCTGTAGGCACTACGCATGGGGACGAGTGTCCCGCACGAGGGCGCGGGACGCCGGGCGGCGTGCGACTCCGCGCACGGTCCACGCCCCCCGGCAGCCCCGGCAGTGCCCGGCAGCCCTGGGAATCGAAAGTTCTCGACAACCGACGCAACCCGTTGACCTCCCGGCACGCCCTTGCCACAGTCTGGCCGACCCCCACAGGTGAATCGATTCATGAGGAATCGGTTCGACGACGAGCGGAGGACCGTCCCCATGGGACGCAGAGCCTTACTCCCGAAACTCCCCAGGACCGGCCGCGGGCGCGCGGCCGTCGCCGCCGCCGGTGCCCTCCTCGCCGCGGCGGGCGTACTGACCGCCCCGGCCACCGCCGCGCCGACCAGCGCCGCCCCGGCCACCGCCGCCCCGGCCCGCGCCGCCGCCTGCGGTGACGGCACCTACCACGCCGAGGCCGTCCTGAGCGGCAGCACCTGGACCGCACGGCGCGGCAGCAGCGTCGTCTACACCGGCGGCGACATGCGCTCGGCCGTGCAGGCCGCGATCGGCAGCCTGACGTCGGGCCGCACGGCGAAGGAACGGGTCGTGGTCCGCGGCTCCGGCTCCCTGTCCGCCGGGTCCCGCATCTCCCTGCCCAGCTACACCGCCCTCGACGTCTGCGGCACGATCAACGTCACCGGCAGCGGCTCGGGCGACCAGGCGCCGGTCTACTCGCGCGGCACCCGCGACATCGAGGTCCAGCACCTCAACGTCACGGGCACCCCGCTGTACGGCGTCTTCCTGCGCAACGTGCAGAACGTGGTCCTGGGCCAGATCGACATGCGCCTGTCGGCGGGCCTCGGCGTCCGGATCGACAACCGGGGCGACACCAGCCAGTGGACGAGGAACGTCCGCATCGACTCGGTGTACGTGTCCGGCGCCTCCAGCCACGCGGTCGAGACGTACGGCGTCGACGGCATCACCATCGGCACGGTCACCGCCCGCAACGTGGGCGGGTCGGGCCTGCTGTTCAACCAGACCGTCAACGCCACGGTGACGAAGGTCGACGCCGACGGCGCGGGCACCGGCACCGGCTACGCCGCCTTCCGCATGGCCAACCGCAACGGCCGGGTGGGCAGCGGCTACCCGACCAACATCCGGGTGGGAGAGGTCGTCGCCCGGGGCGGCGGACGCGGTGTGTTCTGCGTGTCGGAGAGCGGCGGCGCGGTCATCGACCGGGTCAGCATCTCCAACACCGGCAACAACGCGATCCTCATCGAGAACTGCTACAACGTGAACCTCGCCGCCCAGAGCGGCACGGTCAGCGGCGGCGGCGAGATCCGCCTGGCGGCGCGCACGGAGTTCCCGAACAACTCCGACATCACCATCCAGAACCTGACGGTGACGAACTCCGCCATCAGGGAGAACCCGTGCGGCACGAACACCACGTTCCGCAACAACACGCTGGTCAACAGCACCCAGTCGATCTGCTGACGGACGCCCGCAGGGGGGTGGGGCCGGCCGGCCTCACCCTTCCGCGACGACCACGGCCGAGGCGACCCCGGCGTCGTGGCTGAGGGACACGTGCCACGACCGCACCCCGAGTTCGGCGGCCCGCGCGGCGACCGTCCCGGACACCCGCAAGCGGGGCTGCCCGCTGTCCTCGACGTACACCTCGGCATCGGTCCAGTGCAGCCCGGCCGGCGCGCCCAGCGCCTTGGCCAGCGCCTCCTTGGCGGCGAACCGGGCGGCCAGCGAGGCGACCCCCCGCCGCTCCCCACTGGCCAGGAACAGCTCGCTGTCCAGGAACAGCCGCCGCGCCATCCCCGGCGTACGCGCGAGGGACGCCGCGAACCGGTCGATCTCGGCGACGTCGATACCGACCCCGATGATGCTCATGCCGAGCAGCCTACGGCGCGCGCACGCCGGCCCCCGGGGACGGCCGGCCCTGCCCTACTCCACCGTGACCGACTTGGCCAGGTTCCGCGGCTGGTCCACGTCGTTGCCCCGGGCGGTGGCCAGTTCGCAGGCGAACACCTGGAGCGGCACCGTCGCGACCAGCGGCTGGAGCAGGGTCGGGGTGGCCGGGACGCGGATCAGGTGGTCGGCGTACGGGACGACGGCCTCGTCGCCCTCCTCCGCGATCACGATCGTGCGGGCACCCCTGGCGCGGATCTCCTGGATGTTGGAGACGATCTTGTCGTGCAGCACCGAGCGGCCGCGCGGTGACGGGACGACGACCACCACCGGAAGGTCCTCCTCGATGAGGGCGATCGGCCCGTGCTTCAGCTCGCCCGCCGCGAAGCCCTCGGCGTGCATGTAGGCGAGCTCCTTCAGCTTCAACGCGCCTTCCAGGGCGACCGGATGGCCCACGTGCCGCCCCAGGAACAGCACCGTGTTCTTCGCGGCGAGCGAGCGTGCCAGTTCCCGGACCGGCTCCATCGTCTCCAGGACGCGTTCGACCGCGCCCGAGATATGCGAGAGGTCCCGGATCACGGCCCGGATCTCGTCGCCCCACTTGGTGCCGCGCACCTGGCCCAGGTACAGCGCCACCAGGTAGCACGCCACCAGTTGCGTCAGGAACGCCTTCGTGGAGGCGACCGCGACCTCCGGTCCGGCGTGGGTGTAGAGCACGGCGTCGGACTCGCGCGGGATGGTCGAGCCGTTGGTGTTGCAGATGGCCAGCACCTTGGAGCCCTGTTCGCGGGCGTGGCGCAGTGCCATCAGGGTGTCCATCGTCTCGCCGGACTGGGAGATCGCCACGACCAGCGACCGGGGGCCCAGGATCGGGTCCCGGTAGCGGAACTCGCTCGCCAGCTCCACCTCGCAGGGAATCCGCGTCCAGTGCTCGATGGCGTACTTGGCGATCAGCCCGGCGTGGAAGGCCGTACCGCACGCCACGACGACGACCTTGTCCACCTCGCGCAGGTCCGCCACCGAGATGCGCAGTTCGTCCAGGGTCAGCGAGCCGGCCGGGTCGATGCGCCCGAGCAGTGTGTCGGCGACCGCCTTCGGCTGCTCGGCGATCTCCTTGAGCATGAAGTAGTCGTAGCCGCCCTTCTCGGCGGCCGAGGCGTCCCAGTCGATGCGGTACGACCGCACGTCGGCGGGCCCGCCGTCGAAGCCGGTGACCGTCACGCCGTCGCGGCGCAGCTCCACCACCTGGTCCTGGCCGAGTTCGATCGCGGAGCGGGTGTGGGCGATGAACGCGGCGACGTCCGAGGCGAGGAAGGCCTCGCCCTCGCCGACGCCGACCACGAGGGGCGAGTTGCGGCGGGCCCCGACGACGACGTCCGGTTCGTCGGCGTGCACCGCGACCAGCGTGAACGCGCCCTCCAGTCGCCGGCACACCAGCCGCATCGCCTCCGCGAGGTCGGCGCAGGAGGAGAACTCCTCGGCGAGGAGGTGGGCGACGACCTCGGTGTCGGTCTCGGACTCCAGCGTGTGCCCCCGCTCGGCCAGTTCGGCCCGCAGCAGCGCGAAGTTCTCGATGATGCCGTTGTGGACGACGGCGACCCGGCCCGCGTTGTCGAGGTGCGGGTGGGCGTTCGCGTCCGTCGGTCCGCCGTGGGTGGCCCAGCGGGTGTGCCCGATGCCGGTCGTGCCGGTCGGCAGGGGCCGCTCCGTCAGGTCCTTCTCCAGGTTGACCAGTTTCCCGGCCTTCTTGGCCGCGGCCAGCCCGCCGTCCGCGAGCACGGCGACGCCCGCCGAGTCGTAGCCCCGGTACTCCAGTCGCTTCAGTCCGGCCGTCACGACCTCGAGCGCCGACTGCGACCCCACGTATCCCACGATTCCGCACATGGAACGGCAGCCTACGATCAGATCCACTCTGAAAACGGTCGCCGCGTGCCCGAAATCGGAAATTCCCACCGGGGTACGAACCCCCGGTGGAAATGATTCCGCGCAGCGAAAGGAACAATCCGCGCAAAAGCGACGCACGTCAGGGCGTCGGAGAACCGCTTCAGCCGAGCTTGGCCACCTGCGCGTCCACGATCTCCGCCGGGAAGGCGAAGTCCTTGCCGGACGCGGCCGAGGCGAGGTTCACGGCCGGGAAGTACGCGACGGTGGCGCCCTTGCGGACGACGACGACCTTCATCGGGGCCTTCACGCCCTCCTCGGCTGCGATCGTCACCGTCACGGCCAGGCCCTCGTCCCCGCCCTTCGGCGCCCCGGTCGTGGCGACCGACAGGACCTTGGTCTCGGTGCCGTTGGCGGTGTAGGCGAAGCCGCCCGCGCACTTCTCGGCGGCCGTGGTCAGGTCCTTCATCGCCTTCTCGGCGCCGCCGTCCTCGTAGGAGGAGAGCGTCACGACGACCTTCTCGATGTTCAGGGCGGCCAGCACGCTGTCCTCGACGCTCGCACCCTCGGCGGGCTTCTTCGGCTCACTGACCCAGGAGCGCTTGGCGGTCGCGGCCGGCGTCCCGACGAACGTGCCCGCCTGGACGTACGCGAGCGGCGCGCAGGCCTCGTCGTCCGTCGTGACCTTGTCCTGCGCGATGTTGTCCGCCGCCGGCACCTTGGTGGTGACCTTGCCGCTCTTGACGTCGGCCTGCGCCAGGGCCGCCTTCTCCAGCTCGGCGGCGGTCAGCGCCTTGGCGGCGGCCGTCGTCTCCGGGGCCGCGGAGGAGCCGCCCTCGTCCTTGCCGTCGTCGCCGCTGCCGCCGCCGCAGGCGGTGACGAGCAGGGCGAGCGCGGCGGTGGACGCGGCGAGGGCGGCACGGCGAACGGCGGTGGATCTCACGTCGGGTTCTCTCTTTCGGATGCGCGGAGGCACGCGCTTTCGGATGCACGGAGCACGCGATGGCGTGCGGGGACACACGAAGGCGTGCGGGCCCTCCGCAAGGTGTCAGCGCACTCTATGCACAGGAACCTCACAAATGATCATGAGCCGCCCGACCCGGTACCCGACCGTGACGCCCCCGTGATCACCCCGCCCGCCACACCGCGAAAGCCCTCCGATCGGCGCCCGCACGCACCCGGCACCGCCCCGGCGTGACGCACCCCACCCTCCCCCCGGTTCAAACTCCGTTAACAATGGACTGTGATCTCTCCGGTCCCCTCGATGCCCCGGAGCGCCCACCGGCAGCGGCCGGAGGCGACTCCCTACGTCGACCTCACCCGAGCCGAGTGGAGCGCGTTGCGCAACAAGACGCCGCTGCCGCTGTCCGCGGAGGAGGTCGAGAAGCTGCGCGGCCTCGGCGACGTCATCGACCTCGACGAGGTGCGGGACATCTACCTGCCGCTGTCCCGGCTGCTGAATCTGTACGTCGGCGCCACGGACGGACTCCGAGGGGCGCTGAACACGTTCCTGGGCGAGCAGGGCTCCCAGTCGGGCACGCCCTTCGTGATAGGCGTCGCCGGATCGGTCGCGGTCGGCAAGTCCACCGTCGCCCGCCTCCTCCAGGCGCTGCTGTCCCGCTGGCCCGAGCACCCGCGCGTCGAGCTGGTGACGACCGACGGCTTCCTGCTGCCCACCAGCGAGCTCCAGGCCCGCGGCCTGATGTCGCGCAAGGGCTTCCCCGAGTCCTACGACCGCCGGGCCCTGACCCGCTTCGTCGCCGACATCAAGGCCGGGAAGGCCGAGGTGACGGCGCCCGTCTACTCGCACCTGATCTACGACATCGTCCCCGGCGAGAAGCTCGCCGTGCGCCGGCCCGACATCCTGATCGTCGAGGGCCTCAACGTCCTGCAGCCCGCCCTGCCCGGCAAGGACGGCCGCACCCGCGTCGGTCTCGCCGACTACTTCGACTTCAGCGTGTACGTCGACGCCCGCACCGAGGACATCGAGCGCTGGTACCTCAACCGGTTCAAGAAGCTGCGCGCGACCGCCTTCCAGGACCCGTCCTCGTACTTCCGCAAGTACACGCAGGTCTCCGAGGAGGAGGCCCTCGACTACGCGCGCACCATGTGGCGCACCATCAACAAGCCGAACCTCGTGGAGAACATCGCCCCCACCCGGGGCCGGGCCACCCTCGTGCTGCGCAAGGGCCCGGACCACACGGTGCAGAGACTGAGTCTGCGCAAGCTGTGAGCGCGGCTACGCTGCCGCCATGCTGCATCTGCGCCTGATCACTCCCGCCGACCGGACGGACGACGTGGTCCGCCTGATCGAGGACACGGTCGGCACCGCCCATGTCTGTGTGATGCCGGGTGCGGCCCGCAACCCCTCGGGGGACGTCGTGATGTGCGACGTGGCCCGCGAGGCGGGCGACGAACTCCTCCAGGAGCTGCGGGAGTTGGGGCTGGACAAGTCCGGTTCCATCGCCGTGGAGAACATCGACCTGTCGCTGTCGAGGCGCGCCGACCGGGCCGAGCACGAGGCGCCGGGCGAGGCAGCGGATGCGGTGCTGTGGGAGCAGCTCTCGGACGCGACGCACGAGGAGTCGACTCTTTCCGTCACCTACGTCGCCTTCATCACGCTGGCGACGATGATCGCGGCGTGCGGTGTGGTCCTCGACAACGCCATCCTGATCGTCGGCGCGATGGCGGTCGGACCCGAGTTCGGGCCGCTGGCCGGGATCTGCACGGCCGCCGTGCAGCGGGCACCGCGGCTCGCCGCGCGGTCGCTGATCGCGCTGCTGGCCGGTTTCGCCGCGGCGATGGCCGTGACGGTCGCCTTCAGCTGGTTCATGGACGGCGTCGGCCTGTTCACCGAGGCCAAGCTGGAGGCGGACCGCCCCAACACCGGGTTCGTGTACGCCCCGGACTGGTTCTCCTTCGTGGTGGCGATCCTCGCGGGAGCCGCCGGGACGCTGTCGCTGACCTCGGCGAAGTCCGGCGCGCTGGTCGGTGTGGCGATCTCCGTGACGACGGTCCCGGCCGCCGCGAACGCCGCCGTCGCCCTCAGCTACGGCGACGCGAAGCAGATGTGGGGCTCGACCGAGCAGCTCCTGCTCAACCTGCTCGCCATCATCCTCGCCGGCACCCTCACACTGCTGACCCAGAAGTGGCTCTGGGCCAAGCAGCACAAGCGCAGGCCGATACGCCCGCAGCACGTGGCCTAGGGCCTGGGACGACGCCTCGTTCCCGCGGCCCGACCCCGCCGGAGACGGACTAGCCGAGCGCCGACTTCACCGCGTCGGCCAGTCGGCTCGCCACCGAGCGGGCCTGGTCGATGTCGGCGGCCTCGACCATGACGCGGACCAGCGGTTCGGTGCCGGAGGGGCGCAGCAGCACCCGCCCCGTCGAGCCCAGCTCCCGCTCGGCCTCGACCACCGCGGCGGCGAGGTCGGCGGAGGTCCGCACGCGGGACTTGTCGACGTCCTTCACGTTGATCAGCACCTGCGGCAGCCGCTCCATGACGGACGCCAGCTCCCGGAGCGTCCGGCCGGACTCGGCGATCCGCGCGGCCAGCAGCAGGCCGGTGAGGGTGCCGTCGCCCGTGGTGGCGTGGTCGAGGACGATGACGTGCCCGGACTGCTCGCCGCCGAGGGCGAAGCCGTGCTCCTTCATCTCCTCCAGGACGTAGCGGTCGCCGACGGCGGTCTGCACGAGGGAGATGCCCTCGCGCTCCATGGCGAGCTTGAAGCCCAAGTTCGACATGACGGTGGCGACGACGGTCTCGGAGCGCAGCGCGCCACGCTCCCGCATCGCCAGCGCGAGCACGGCGAGGATCTGGTCGCCGTCGACCTCGGCGCCGGTGTGGTCCACGGCGAGGCAGCGGTCGGCGTCGCCGTCGTGGGCGATGCCGAGATCGGCGCCGTGCTCGACGACGGCGGCCGACAGCAGGCCGAGGTGGGTGGAGCCGCAGCCGTCGTTGATGTTGAGGCCGTCGGGCTCGGCGCCGATCGTGACGACCTCGGCGCCGGCCCGGGTGAAGGCCTCGGGCGAGACGCGGAAGGCGGCGCCGTGCGCCTCGTCCAGGACGATCTTCAGGCCGTCGAGCCGGTTGGGCAGCACGCCGACGAGGTGGGCGACGTACTGGTCGAGCCCTTCGTCGTAGTCGCGGACCCGGCCGACGCCCGCGCCGGTCGGGCGGTCCCAGGGGGCGCCGGTGCGGTGCTCCTCGTAGACGGCCTCGATGCGGTCCTCCAGCTCGTCGGCGAGTTTGTGGCCGCCGCGGGCGAAGAACTTGATGCCGTTGTCCGGCATGGCGTTGTGGCTGGCGGACAGCATGACGCCGAGGTCGGCGCCGAGCGCGCCGGTCAGGTGGGCGACCGCGGGCGTCGGCAGCACGCCGGCCTTGAGGACGTCGACGCCGGCGCTGGCGAGGCCGGCGACCACGGCGGCCTCCAGGAACTCCCCGGACGCGCGCGGATCACGTCCGACCACGGCGGTCGGCCGGTGCCCCTCGAACGTGCCCGCCTCGGCCAGCACGTGCGCCGCGGCGACGGAGAGGCCGAGCGCCATCTCCGCCGTCAGGTCCGCGTTGGCGACACCGCGCACGCCGTCCGTGCCGAAGAGTCGTCCCACTTGTCCTCCTGAGGAAGCGTCAGTTACGGGAAACCTGCCGGTGCGGCTCACGCAGGCGGCTCCCGCGGCCCGGGCCGTGATGCCGGTCCATGCCCGGTCATCCGAACACACAAGCCTTTGAGCGTCTTGTGCCGTTATACGCCCAACGGCCGTGATAAACGAACGCCCCGGCAGCACTGTGGCGTGCCGCCGGGGCGTTCGGAGTACGTACGAGCGAGCCGGTCCGACTCGTAGGACGTACGAGCAGGCAGCGGAGCTTAGCGCTTGCTGTACTGCGGAGCCTTGCGGGCCTTCTTCAGACCGGCCTTCTTCCGCTCGACCGCGCGGTCGTCGCGGCGCAGGAAGCCGGCCTTCTTCAGCGGACCGCGGTTGTTGTCGACGTCGGCCTCGTTGAGGGCGCGGGCGACACCGAGGCGCAGGGCACCGGCCTGGCCGGAGACACCGCCACCGGCGATGCGGGCGACGACGTCGTAACGGCCCTCCAGCTCGAGCACCTTGAAGGGCTCGTTGACTTCCTGCTGGTGCACCTTGTTCGGGAAGTAGTCCTCAAGGGTGCGGCCGTTGATCTTCCACTTGCCGGTGCCCGGGACGATCCGGACGCGGGCGATGGCGTTCTTGCGGCGGCCCAGGCCGGCGGCCGGCTGGGGCTCGCCGAAGCGGGAGGCCATGGACTCCGAGGTGTACTCGCCCTCGACGGGCACCTCGGACTCGGTGGTGTAGCTGTCGATGTCGATCTCTTCGAGCGGCTGCTCGGCAGTGGTCTCGGCCACGATTCTCCTCAGATTCTCTTCAGTCTTAGGGGGTGGCCGGACTTACTGCGCGACCTGGGTGATCTCGAACGGCACCGGCTGCTGCGCAGCGTGCGGGTGCTGGTCACCCTTGTAGACCTTCAGCTTCGAGAGCATCTGACGGCCCAGAGTGTTCTTGGGGAGCATGCCCTTGACGGCCTTCTCGATGGCCTTCTCGGGGTTCTTGTCGAGCAGCTCGTCGTAACGGACAGAGCGCAGACCACCCGGGTAGCCGGAGTGGCGGTACGCCATCTTCTGGGTCCGCTTGTTGCCGGAGAGGTGCACCTTGTCGGCGTTGATGATGATGACGAAGTCACCAGCGTCGACGTGCGGCGCGTAGATCGGCTTGTGCTTGCCCCGCAGAAGGGTGGCGGCGGTGGTGGCGAGACGGCCCAGGACAACGTCCTGAGCGTCGATGACGTGCCACTGGCGCGTCACATCGCCGGGCTTGGGGCTGTACGTACGCACGGTTCGTAGCCTTCGCTTCGAGTGAATGGTCCTGACAAGGTCACCGAAACGATCACGACAGCCTTGACCGCACGGCGGCGACGCATACCGCGTACATGGGGTCGCTGGTCATCGGCCCGGTGGACCGGTGTAAGGGCCCGTCCCGTGAGAATGAGCAAGCCAATACACAACGAACACGCAGGATAGCCGGGCTGCCCCGGACGGGTCAAAACGATCGATCCCGCCGAACGCCTGGCTCCTGCCTCTCCCAGGGTACGCGACCCGCACCCTCCGCCCGCCCCTCGCCCGGCCCGCCGGGCACCCCGGGCGCCGGGGGCGCGAGCGCGTGCCGCATGAGCGTGACCGCGAGGGCGCACAGCGTGAAGGCGTCCTTGAAGGCGCGCCGCTGCTCCCGCTCCAGATAGGGCCAGGTCAGCCCCGGCAGCTGCGGCACGAGGGCGAGCCAGAACCAGGGGACGCGGGCCACGGCCCCGGCGTACGGCAGCCCGGCGAGCAGCACCGGCACGACGACCACGAGGTAGTGGTCGTACGACGGCCGGGACACCAGGAACGCCGAGAGCATGAGGGTCGCGGCCGTCTCGGCGAGCCGCAGCGGGCCTGGGTCCGCGCGCCGCCAGCGCCGGTACGCGCACAGCACCCCGGCGCCGGCCGCCGCCAGCGCGAGCGCACCGGCGAGCGGCCGGGGCACGCCGAGCCGGGGCAGCACGGCGGCGGGCGAGGCCTCGTAGAGGCGGACGAAGCCGTCGTCGCCGCTGAGCAGGAACGGCAGGGTGCGGGTGAAGAAGCCCGCCGGGTCCGGCATCAGCAGCGCGGCCGACACGGACGCGACGGCGGGCAGCAGGACCAGCACGGCCAGCGCCCGCCACTGCCGCGCGAACAGGAACAGCAGCGCCAGCGGGGCCAGCAGCGGCTTCAGCGCCACGGCCGCGCCGACCACCGCGCCCGCCGCCACCCACCGGCCCCGGCCCGCCAGCAGCAGGCTCAGGGGCAGCGCGAGGGCGGCGGTCACCGTCCAGTTGCCCAGGTGCACCAGATGCCCGAACGGTGCGAAGCCCACCGCCAGGCCACCGAGACCCAGGGCGGCGAGGCGGCTGCGCAGCGGCACCTCGTGCAGGCGCAGGGCGCAGGCCCAGCCCAGCGCCAGGCAGCCGGTCACCGCGGGCGGCACCAGCACGCGCAGCACGTCCTGCGGCAGCAGGGCCTGCGGTACGGCGGCCAGGACCGCGCTCGGCAGGTACAGGAAGTGCGGGTCGTCGTAGGGGGAGCCGCCGTGGAGCCAGGTGTGGGCGGCCTCGACGACGATGGCGTTGTCCATCCCGCCGTCCACCCGCCATCGCACGGTCCGCGCGGCGAGCACGGCGAGCACGACGGCGAGCCCGGCCCACAGGTGCCATCCGGCAGGTCGCACCAACCACCCGGAGATGCCGCTTTTGTCTGTCCTCATTGGCAGAACGCTAAGGCCCGTCGGGCCCGTTGGGGCGGACCAGCACGCCCCGTGCCCCGTCGGGCCCCGTCTAAGATGCGCCCCATGAGCTTCGGGCAGGGGGGACCCCAGTCTCAGTGGGATCCCTGGAAACCACATTCTCAGCAGCCCTGGAACAGCGGCGGCGACACCCCGGACTGGGCGGCGCTCGCCGAGGCCTCCGAAGCCCGCGCCAAGCGGCGCCGGCTGCTGCTCATCGGCGGTGGCGCGCTCGCCACCGTCGCGATAGGCGCTGCCGTCGCGGTGGCCGTCGTCTCGGCGAACGGCGGCGACAAGCCGTCGGACGAGTCGGCCTCGCAGCTGCCCTCGGCCGACATCCCGAGCAAGAGCGCCGGGGCGCCGTCGTTCGACCCGACCACGGCACCTCCCCCGCTGGACCCGAAGGACTTCGTGTCCAGCGAGAAGAAGGACAAGGCGCCGCTCAGCCCCGACATCCTCTTCCCGGGCACGCAGCTCACCATGGCCGAGACCGTGTACAAGAAGGGCCCGACGGCGGACTCCCGGAACTGCTCGTCCGCGGCGCAGGGCACCCTGCCGAAGGTCCTCACGGCGAACGACTGCACCCGTCTGATGCGCGTCACCTACACCCGGGACGGCGTCGCCGTGACCGTCGGCGTCGCCGTCTTCGACACCGAGGCGCAGGCGCTGAAGGCGAAGAAGCAGGCCGACACCAAGAGCATCGTCCGCTCCCTGTCCGGCGGCGGCGTACAGCCGTTCTGCACGGGCGCGGTGTGCCGCTCGACCACCAACTCCTACGGCCGCTACGCCTACTTCACCATCGCCGGCTACACCAGCGGCAAGGACGTCACCGAGAAGAACACCGAGGTGTTCGCGTCCGGCGACGACCTGGCCGAGTTCGCCTTCCGCCAGATCCGCCGCCGCGGCGAGGCCCAGGCGTCGGCGGCGGCGAACGAGTAACCACGGCGGGTGGGTCGCACGACGCCGCCGCGACTCACAGCCGCTTGGCGCTGCGCAGGGTCTTCGCGCGGGAGCCGTGACACGTCTCACGGCCACCGGGCCCGGCCGCCGCTACGACAGCGGCGCCGCCATCGGCCTCAGCAGCAACCAGCCGTCGGCGGCACCGGCAGCGACCGCCTGTTCCGCGCCTCCTTGTTGCGCGCCGCCAGCAGCTCGTCCGCCGGATAGCCGACCTCCTCCAGCGTGAGCCCGTGCGGCCGTACGACGTGCACCGCCGAGTCCCGTACGCCCGCGGCGAGTACCTTGCCCGGCCAGTCCGGCGGGCGGTGGCCGTCGCCGACGAACAGCAGCGCCCCGATCAGCGAGCGCACCATGTTGTGGCAGAAGGCGTCGGCCCGCACGGTCGCCGTGACGATGCCGTCGTCGCCCCGCACCAGGCTGAGTTCCTGGAGCGTGCGGATGGTGGTCGCGCCGTCCCGCTTCTTGCAGTAGGCGGCGAAGTCGTGCTCGCCCAGCAGCCGTTCGGCCGCCTCGTTCATGGCGTCGACGTCGAGCGGCCAGTCGTGCCACAGGACGTGGCCCCGCAGCAGCGGGTCGACGCCGCCCGGGTTGTCGGTGACGCGGTAGGCGTAGCGCCGCCAGATCGCCGAGAAGCGGGCGTTGAAACCGGCCGGGGCCTCGGTGAGCGACCAGATCCGGACATCGCGCGGCAGCCGCCCGGCGAGCCGCTTCAGCAGCTTCTCCCGGTGCTCGGCCCACAGCCCGGCCGGCAGGTCCACATGGGCCACCTGCCCGCGCGCGTGCACCCCGGCGTCGGTCCGCCCGGCCACCGTCAGCTCGTACGTCGTGTCCCCGGACCGGGTCACGGTGCGCAGCGCGTCCTCGATCTCGCCCTGCACGGTCCTGCGCCCGCCGGCCTGCTTGGCCCACCCGGAGAACTCGGTCCCGTCGTACGAGAGGTCCATCCGCACCCGTACGAACCCGGGCTCCACCTCATCACTCACGCCTCGATCCTCTCACCGCGCACGACAAGGCGGGCCCACCCCCCTGCCGGGGAGGGGCCCGCCACGCCGTGCGATCAGCCCCTGCCCACCGGGTTCAGGACGATCTCCCCGGAGTCGTTCGCCGGGTTGCCCTCGTTGCGCATCGTGTACGGGAAGTACGCCCGGCCGGTCGCGCCCTTGATCACCTCGTCGACGCGGAGGCCGAAGGTGAAGGTGCTGGAGGCGTCCTCCCGGATGGGCGTGCCGATGAAGCACATGTAGCCGCCCTCCCAGCCGGGGCTGCACCCCTCGGGGACCGAGGTGACCGTGGTTCCCTGCGGCAGGTCCACCCGGAAGGAGACCGGCTCGCCGCCGGAGCGCAGCAGGGCCAGCCAGGCCGGACCGTGGTTCTGGAAGCCGACGTCCACCGACACCGTGGCACCCTGACGGGCCCGCAGCCGCTCACCGGTCAGGTCGAGGTCGAAGGTGTTCGTCGTCGGGAGGTCGAGCTCCGCGTACCGCGCGTAGTCGGCCGGGTCGGCGTCCGGCACCCGGACCAGTTCCAGCGCCACCCCGTCGCCCGCCCGGTAGTCGCCCTGGGCCAGCAGTTCCCGCGCCTGCTCGACGGGCATGGCGGTGAAGCTGTAGTGCAGCACGTCGTTGAGCGCGAAGTCGGCCGTGGCGACCGGGAAGGGGGTGCTCAGCCCGTACGCCGCGTCGCCCGCGAAGTCGCTGTCGAAGACGCAGATCGCCGAGGACTGGCCGAGCAGGTCGTCGGGGTCGTGCGGGTCGTACGAGCAGTTGCCGAAGTCGCCGGCGAAGGACAGGCCGCGGCTGCCGGAGATCCGCAGCACGACGCCGTGACCGCCGAGGCCGCCGACGTTGTGGAAGCCCAGCGGCGCCTGGAAGGTGCCCCCGGCCCGGAGGTCCGCCGGCTCGGCCAGCTGCTTCATGCGCAGCTCCGGCCCGCCGACCAGCACGTCCACGGTGTGCCCGGTGAAGTCGACGCCCTCGCCCTCGGCCGTGATCTCGATGCTGCCGAAGTCGCCGGCGGCGCTCTCGTCGGTCACGTCGAGGCGGATGCCGCCGAAGTCGTTGTAGTCACTGCCGGCGTAGATCTCGTAGCCGGCGCAGGTGGCGACCAGCCCGTCGACGGAGCACCCCGCGCCCGGGTCGAGCTGGGAGAAGTCCACCGACGCCGCCCCTGCCAGCGAGCGGGCGTCCACGGTGATCGTGTAGGAGCCCTGGTGGACCGGCCAGGTGACGCCGTTCTCGTCCGGCACCGGCTCGCCGGGCGCCCGGAGCCCCAGCTCGATCTGCGGCTCACCGGAATCACCCGACTCGCCGTTCTCCGGGTGCAGCGAGAGGTTCACGCTCTCGGGGCCGGTGACGGTGACGGGCAGCGGCGCCTCGTCGGCATGGGCGGGAACGGCGAGCGTGACGGCGGCCAGTGAGGCCAGCGCGAACGCGGAGATACTGCGCCGCGCGGCGGCGAGAGAAGGCATGGGACCCCCCGTGCAGGTGGAACAGGCGGAAAAACAGCGGGACATGGCGCGCGTCAGGTGCGCACCGCAGCCTTTGACCCTTGAACCAGCTGGAGGGTTGCCCCGAGTTGCCCACTGTTCCCCCACAGGCGAAAGGCCCGCCCCCCGAAGGGAGCGGGCCCGTCACGACGCTGAAGCGTCAGGCGTCCTTGGCGTCGTCACCAGCCGCGTCCGCGGCGGGCTCGGCGGGAGCCTCGGCAGCCTCGTCGGACTTGGCCTCGGCGGCCTCGTCCTTCTTGAGGGCGTCTTCCTTGACCGCGCGCTTCGTCGCGGCCTCGGCCTCGCCGACCGCGTTCTGCTGCACCGTCAGCGCCTCGACCAGCTCGATGACAGCCATGGGCGCGTTGTCGCCACGGCGGTTACCGATCTTGGTGATGCGGGTGTAACCACCCGGACGGTTCTCGTAGCGCGGGCCGATCTCGGTGAAGAGCGTGTGGACGATGCTCTTGTCCGTGATCACCTGGAGCACCTGACGGCGGTTGTGAAGGTCGCCCTTCTTCGCCTTGGTGACCAGACGCTCGGCGTACGGACGCAGCTTGCGCGCCTTCGCCTCGGTGGTGGTGATGCGGCCGTGCTCGAACAGCGACTTCGCGAGGTTCGCGAGCATCAGCTTCTCGTGCGCGGCGCTGCCGCCCAGACGGGCACCCTTGGTGGGCTTCGGCATGGTGTTTCTCCTAGGTGTCTGCCCCGGCCGTATCAGGTACCGGAGTCAGTATCCGAGCAGGCGGCTGCCTGTCGGAGATCCGGGAATCCCCCGAAGGGGCGACCCGGAAGGGGCGCGGGGAACTGCGCGATCAAGCACAGCCCGCCCGCACCCGAGTACGGACCGAACGGCCCGACTCTCAGTACTGCTCGGTCTCCACGAAGCCCGCGTCCGCGTCGTCGTCGGCGCCGAAGGCGTCCGCCGCGGCGGTCGGGTCGAACCCGGGAGGCGAGTCCTTCAGCGCGAGACCCATGCCGGCGAGCTTGGCCTTGACCTCGTCGATGGACTTCGCACCGAAGTTGCGGATGTCGAGCAGGTCGGCCTCGGAGCGGGCGACGAGCTCACCCACGGAGTGGATGCCCTCACGCTTGAGGCAGTTGTACGACCGGACGGTGAGCTCCAGCTCCTCGATCGGCAGGGCCAGATCGGCGGCCAGGGCGGCGTCCGTCGGCGACGGGCCCATGTCGATGCCCTCGGCGTCGACGTTGAGCTCGCGGGCCAGACCGAACAGCTCGACCAGGGTCTTGCCCGCCGACGCCATGGCGTCGCGCGGGCGCATGGCCTGCTTGGTCTCGACGTCGACGATCAGCTTGTCGAAGTCGGTGCGCTGCTCGACACGGGTCGCCTCGACCTTGTACGTGACCTTGAGAACCGGCGAGTAGATCGAGTCGACCGGGATACGGCCGATCTCCTGGCCCACCTGCTTGTTCTGCACGGCGGAGACGTAACCGCGGCCGCGCTCGACCGTCAGCTCCATCTCCAGCTTGCCCTTGCCGTTGAGCGTGGCGAGGACGAGGTCGGGGTTGTGCACCTCGACACCGGCCGGGGGCGCGATGTCGGCGGCGGTGACCAGACCCGGGCCCTGCTTGCGCAGGTACATCACGACCGGCTCGTCGTGCTCCGAGGAGACGACCAGCTGCTTGATGTTGAGGATCAGGTCGGTGACGTCCTCCTTGACGCCCGGCACGGTGGTGAACTCGTGCAGGACGCCGTCGATGCGGATGCTGGTGACAGCGGCACCGGGGATCGACGACAGGAGGGTGCGGCGGAGGGAGTTGCCGAGGGTGTAGCCGAAGCCCGGCTCCAGCGGCTCGATCACGAACCGGGAGCGGAACTCGTCGACGACCTCTTCGGTCAACGAGGGACGCTGAGCGATCAGCATGTGTGGATCAGATCCTTCTTTCGTGGACGCCCGCTATTTGACGCCCGACGGAAACCGCACCCGTGAAAAGTGCGGGTAATGCAAGGATACGGGCGGCACAGCCCCTTTACGGTGCCGTACCGCCCGAAACCACAGCCTGTGACGCGACGTGCGTCAGACGCGGCGGCGCTTCGGCGGACGGCAGCCGTTGTGCGGGGTCGGCGTGACGTCCTGGATCGAGCCGACCTCCAGGCCGGTGGCCTGCAGGGAGCGGATCGCGGTCTCACGACCGGAGCCCGGACCCTTGACGAAGACGTCGACCTTGCGCATGCCGTGCTCCTGCGCGCGACGGGCGGCCGACTCGGCGGCCATCTGCGCGGCGAACGGCGTGGACTTGCGGGAGCCCTTGAAGCCGACGTGGCCGGCGGAGGCCCAGGAGATCACGTTGCCGGACGGGTCCGTGATCGAGACGATCGTGTTGTTGAACGTGCTCTTGATGTGCGCGTGGCCGTGAGCGACGTTCTTCTTTTCCTTGCGGCGCACCTTCTTGGCAGCGCCCTGACGACCCTTGGGGGGCATCTATATCTCCTACGGGAGGTGGTCGGTCCTACAGCGAAGACCGCTGGACGGCGAGTCCGCTGCGGACTACTTCTTGCCCGGCTTCTTCTTGCCGGCGATGGCGCGACGCGGGCCCTTGCGGGTACGGGCGTTCGTGCTGGTGCGCTGACCGCGGACGGGCAGACCGCGACGGTGACGCAGACCCTGGTAGGTACCGATCTCGACCTTGCGGCGGATGTCGGCCTGGATCTCGCGACGGAGGTCACCCTCGGTCTTGATGTTGTTGTCGACGTACTCGCGGATCGCGACGAGCTGCTCTTCGGTGAGGTCGCGAACACGGGTGTTCGGGTCCACGCCGGTGGCAGCGAGCGTCTGCTGCGAGAGAGTCCGGCCGATGCCGAACACGTAGGTGAGGGCGATCTCCACGCGCTTTTCGCGCGGGATGTCAACACCGGAAACGCGTGCCATTCAATGGCTCCAGTTTGATCTTCGGAGGTCTTCCACAGAACCGGCTCCCAGCCGCCGTACTAGGTACGAACTGGGTCCCCGGCCTCCGAACCGGGGGTGTCGAGCCGTGCGGCTCGGGTTCTGCGTATGAACAATTCAGCTCGCGTCGCGCGAATCTCTGCGAAGGCAGAGGGTGCGGTCGTGCGTCAGCCCTGGCGCTGCTTGTGGCGCGGGTTCTCGCAGATGACCATGACCCGGCCGTGACGGCGGATCACCCTGCACTTGTCGCAGATCTTCTTGACGCTCGGCTTGACCTTCATGGGGTGAGGTTCTCCGGGTCAGTTGCCGGCAACCCCGCTGACGCGGGGCCTGGGCAAGATCTACTTGTAGCGGTAGACGATCCGGCCACGCGTCAGGTCGTACGGAGACAGCTCCACCACGACCCGGTCGTCAGGGAGGATACGGATGTAGTGCATACGCATCTTGCCGCTGATGTGTGCCAGGACCTGGTGGCCGTTCTGGAGCTCGACCTTGAACATGGCGTTCGGAAGAGACTCGACGACAGTGCCCTCGATCTCGATGGCACCTTGCTTCTTGGCCACGCTTCGCCCTTCGAATCGACTACCTTGATCGACTCTTGGCGCACCCCCGAGGTCCATGCGGACATGCGGGTACACAAGAGCCGACGAGTTAGTCTACGTCAGGGCTCCCGGAAACACGAATCGGGGAAGCCTGCCCCACGCCCGTGATCGTTAACCGAGCGGATCGGGAGCGGCCGTCACGCCGTACTCGGCGAGCTTGGCCCGGCCGCCGTCCGGGGCGGTCAGGACCAGCGGGCCCTCCTCGGTCAGGGCGACGGAGTGCTCCCAGTGCGAGGACCAGGTGCCGTCGGTCGTGACGACCGTCCAGTCGTCCTCCAGGACGACGGTCTTCGGTGTGCCGAGGGACACCATCGGCTCGATCGCGAGGCAGAAGCCCGGGACCAGCTTGGGGCCCTTGCCGCGCCGGCGGTCGACGTAGTTCAGCAGGTGCGGGTCCATGTGCATCTCGGTGCCGATGCCGTGGCCGCCGTAGTCCTCGACGATGCCGTACTTGCCGCCGCCCGGCTTCGGCTGGCGGCGGATGTACGTCTCGATGGCACGGGAGATGTCGACGAGCCGGTTGCCCTGCTTCATGGCCGCGATGCCCGCCCACATCGACTCCTCGGTCACCCGGGAGAGCGCGACCAGCTCCGGAGCGTGGCCGGAGCCCACGAAGGCCGTGTAGGCGGCGTCGCCGTGCCAGCCGTCGATGATCGCGCCGCAGTCGATGGAGATGATGTCGCCGTCCTTGAGGACGACGTCGTCGGACGGGATGCCGTGCACGACGACCTCGTTCACGGACGTGCAGATGGTCGCCGGGAAGCCGCCGTACCCGAGGAAGTTCGACTTGGCGTTGTGCTCGGCGAGCACCTTGCGGGCGACCTGGTCCAGGTCCTTGGTGGTGGCGCCGGGCACCGCGGCCTCACGGGTGGCCGCGTGGATGGCGGCGACGACCAGCCCCGCCTCGCGCATCTTGGCGATCTGCTCGGGGCTCTTGATCTGCACCATGGGTGACGAGGGCCTTTCTGGACCGGAAGAAGGAACGCTTCCAACGATAAGGGGCGCGCGGCCCGCCCGGCCCGCCCGCCCACAGCACAGCCGCGGCCCCCGAGGGGAACCGCGGCTGCGTCACCTGCGTGGGGACTACGCGTCGTCCCGCTTCAGCGCCTCCAGCGCCCGCCCCGTGACCTCGTCGACCGCGCCCATCGCGGAGATGGTCACGACCAGCCCCTGCGACTTGTAGTAGTCGATGATCGGCTCGGTCTGCGTGTGGTAGACCTCCAGCCGCTTGCGCACGGTCTCCTCGGAGTCGTCGTCGCGCTGGTACAGCTCGCCGCCGCACACGTCGCAGACGCCTTCCTGGGCAGGCTTGTTGTACGTCACGTGGAAGACGTGCGCCGACTCGTTGCGGCACACCCGGCGGCCGGCGATCCGCTTGACGACCTCCTCCTCGGGGGCCTCCAGGTCGAGCACGGCGTCCAGCTTGATGCCCTCGGACTCGAGCAGCTCGTCGAGCGCCTCGGCCTGGGAGACGTTGCGCGGGAAACCGTCCAGCAGGAAGCCGTTCTCGGCGTCCGGCTGCTCCATGCGGTCCTTGGCCATCGCGATCGTGACCTCGTCCGGCACGAGGTTGCCGGCGTCCATGTAGGACTTCGCGAGCTTCCCGAGCTCCGTCTGCTGGCTGATGTTCGCGCGGAACAGGTCGCCCGTGGAGATGTGCGGTACGCGCAGCGTCTCAGCGAGGCGCGTGGCCTGCGTTCCCTTACCGGCGCCCGGCGGCCCGACGAGGACGATTCGCATCAGCGGAGGAACCCTTCGTAATTGCGCTGCTGAAGCTGGCTCTCGATCTGCTTCACCGTCTCAAGGCCCACACCCACGATGATCAGGATGCTGGTGCCGCCGAACGGGAAGTTCTGGTTTGCCCCGAAACCAGCCAACGCCATTGTCGGAACGAGAGCGATCAGCCCCAAGTACAGCGAACCCGGCCAGGTGATCCGGTTGAGTACGAAGCTGAGGTACTCAGCGGTCGGTCGGCCAGCCCGGATGCCCGGGATGAAGCCACCATACTTCTTCATGTTGTCCGCGACTTCTTCGGGGTTGAACGTGATGGCCACGTAGAAGAAGGCGAAGAAAACGATCAGGAGGAAGTACAGCGCGATGTGCGCCGGCGCCGCCGTGTCGGCCAAGTTCGTCCGGATCCAGGTCGCCCAGCCCGCGGTCGAGTTGGTGAACTGGACGATCAGCGCCGGGATGTAGAGCAGCGACGAGGCGAAGATCACTGGGATGATGCCCGCCTGGTTGACCTTCAGCGGAATGTACGTCGAGGTGCCGCCGTAGGACCGGCGGCCGATCATGCGCTTCGCGTACTGGACCGGAATGCGGCGCTGGGCCTGCTCGACGAAGACCACCAGGCCGATCATCACCAGACCGACGGCGCAGACGGTGCCGAACTCGATCCAGCCGCCCGCCAGGTCGCCCTGCTTCTTGATGGCCCACAGCGCGGACGGGAAGGTCGCGGCGATCGAGATGAACATCAGGATCGACATGCCGTTGCCGATGCCGCGGTCGGTGATCAGCTCACCGAGCCACATGACCAGGGCCGTACCGGCGGTCATGGTGACGACCATGACGATCGTGGTGAAGATCGCGCGGTCCGGGACGATCTGGCTCGCGACCGTGCAGCCCTGGAACAGGGCGCCGCTGCGGGCGGTGGCGACGAGGCCGGTGCCCTGCAGGACGGCGAGCGCGACCGTCAGGTAGCGCGTGTACTGCGTGATCTTCGCCGTGCCGGACTGGCCCTCCTTCTTGAGGGCTTCCAGGCGCGGGATGACCACGGTCAGCAGCTGCAGGATGATGCTCGCCGTGATGTACGGCATGATGCCGAGCGCGAACACCGTGATCTGGAGCAGGGCGCCGCCGCTGAACATGTTGACCAGGCCGAACAGGCCCTGGTTGCCGGACGCCTGGTCCACACACTCCTGAACGCTCTTGTAGTCCACACCGGGGATCGGGATGTGCGTACCGATCCGGTACAGCACGATGATGCCGAGCGTGAAGAGCAGCTTCTTGCGCAGGTCGGGCGTCTTGAACGCCCGGGCGAACGCGGTGAGCACGGTGCCTCCTGCGACCCCCGCGTTCGCTACGCGAGAGGTGACGGTATGTTGTGCGAGGGACGGATGTCTCAGTTCCTGTGTCCTGTCTGACGACAGGCCATCAGGGAGACTAACAGTGCCGACTACCCTACGCGGAGCCCGCACCGGTAAGAAACCGCCTCGTCGGCCACCTCGGCAGGGTCGGTACGCCCGCTCCGCGCCATCTGCGCCGTTGCGTCCCCGCCCCGAACGCCGCCCCGCGCCGCGTTCCGCGCCTCCCCGTGAGTCTTCCCACCGCCGTACGACACGTGCCCGCGGGCGTCCCTGAGCGGCTCCCCGCCCTTCCCGTGCCCACGAGTTCGTGCGGCCGCCGTACAGCGGGCTCAGCGGCCCTCCACGACCGTTCGCCCCCACGCACACCCACGCACGGCAAAAGGCCGGGAATCCCCCAGAGGGAACTCCCGGCCTTCGCCGTGTGGGTCAGCCGGCTCAGACGAGCTCGGTGACGGTGCCACCGGCAGCGGTGATCTTCTCCTTGGCGGAGCCGGAGACGGCGTCGACCGTCACCTGCAGCGCCACGGTGATCTCACCCTGACCGAGCACCTTCACGAGGCTGTTCTTGCGAACGGCGCCCTTGGCGACCAGGTCCTCGACCGTGACCTCGCCACCCTGCGGGTAGAGCGCGGCCAGCTTGTCCAGGTTCACGACCTGGAACTCGGTCTTGAACGGGTTCTTGAAGCCCTTCAGCTTCGGGAGACGCATGTGGAGGGGCATCTGGCCACCCTCGAAGCGCTCCGGAACCTGGTAGCGGGCCTTCGTGCCCTTGGTACCACGACCGGCCGTCTTACCCTTCGACGCCTCACCACGACCGACACGGGTCTTGGCGGTCTTGGCGCCCGGGGCGGGACGGAGGTTGTGGATCTTGAGCGGGTTGTTCTCCGCCATGATCAGTCGACCTCCTCGACCGTCACGAGGTGACGGACATGGCGAACCATGCCGCGGAACTCGGGGCGGTCCTCCTTGACGACCACGTCGTTGATCCCCTTGAGACCAAGCGAACGCAGCGTGTCACGGTGGTTCTGCTTGCTGCCGATGTAGGACTTGACCTGCGTGATCTTGAGCTGCGCCATGATTACGCACCCGCCCCGGCACGCGCACGCAGCAGAGCCGCGGGAGCGACGTCCTCGAGCGGCAGACCACGGCGGGCCGCGATCTCCTCGGGACGCTGCAGGCCCTTCAGGGCCGCCACGGTGGCGTGCACGATGTTGATGGCGTTGTCGGAGCCGAGCGACTTCGACAGGACGTCGTGGATACCGGCGCACTCGAGCACGGCACGCACCGGACCACCGGCGATAACACCGGTACCGGGCGACGCGGGCTTGAGCAGCACGACGCCGGCAGCCTTCTCACCCTGGATGGGGTGCGGGATGGTGCCCTGGATACGGGGGACCTTGAAGAAGTGCTTCTTGGCCTCCTCAACGCCCTTGGCGATGGCGGCCGGCACCTCCTTGGCCTTGCCGTAACCGACACCCACGGTGCCGTCACCGTCGCCCACCACGACCAGCGCGGTGAAGCTGAAGCGACGACCACCCTTCACAACCTTGGCGACGCGGTTGATCGCGACTACGCGCTCAACGTACGCGGTCTTCTCGGCGGCAGCAGCGCCGCCGTCACGGCCCTTCCGGTCCCGCCGCTCGCCGCCACCGGCACCGCCACCGCGGCGCTGGGGTCCAGCCATTGGAATTACCTCTCTCTGTTTCCGCTAGCTACGGAACCGGCTCAGAACTTGAGCCCGGCTTCGCGGGCGGCGTCCGCCAGGGCGGCGATGCGCCCCGCGTACTGGTTGCCACCACGGTCGAACACGACTGCCTCGACACCGGCGGCCTTGGCACGCTCGGCGACCAGGGCGCCGACCTGCTTGGCCTGCGAGGACTTGTCGCCCTCGCCACCGCGGATCGAGCTGTCCAGCGTGGACGCCGATGCCAGGGTGTGACCCTTCAGGTCGTCGATCACCTGCGCCACGATGTGGCGGTTGGAGCGGGTCACGACCAGACGGGGACGCTCGGCGGTACCCGAGACCTTCTTGCGGATCCGGATGTGACGACGCTTGATAGCAGCACGCTTGTAGGCGTCGCCCTTGAGGATCTTCTGCCCGTATGCCATGGCTTACTTACCCGCCTTTCCGACCTTGCGGCGGATGACTTCGCCCTCGTACTTGACGCCCTTGGCCTTGTACGGGTCGGGCTTGCGCAGCTTGCGGATGTTGGCCGCAACCTCGCCGACCTTCTGCTTGTCGATGCCCTCGACCGAGAAACGGGTGGGGGCCTCCACCTTGAAGGTGATGCCCTCGGGGGCCTCGATGAGGATCGGGTGGCTGTAGCCCAGGGAGAACTCCAGGTTGGAGCCCTTGGCCTGGACGCGGTAGCCGACACCGCTGATCTCGAGCTTCTTGACGTATCCCTGGGTCACACCGGTGATCATGTTCGCCACCAGCGTGCGGGACAGGCCGTGGAGGGCCTTGTTCTGACGCTCGTCGTTGGGGCGCGTGACGTTGAGAATGCCGTCCTCGCCCTTAACGATCTCGATCGGCGCGGCAACGGTGTGGGTCAGCTCGCCCTTGGGGCCCTTGACCTTGACCGTACGGCCATCGATGGTGACGTCCACGCCGGCGGGAACCGGGATGGGGAGCTTGCCGATACGCGACATTGCTGTCTCTCCTCCGTTCCCGAGTTACCAGACGTAGGCGAGGACTTCCCCACCCACGCCCTTCTTCTGCGCCTGCTTGTCGGTCAGCAGCCCGTGCGACGTGGAGATGATCGCCACGCCCAGACCGCCCAGGACCTTGGGCAGGTTGGTGGACTTCGCGTACACCCGGAGACCGGGCTTGGAGATCCGCTTGATGCCCGCGATGGAGCGCTCACGGTTGGGGCCGAACTTCAGCTCCAGGACGAGGTTCTTGCCGACCTCGGCGTCCTCGACCTTCCAGCCCGTGATGAAGCCCTCCTGCTGGAGGATCTCCGCGATGTGCGACTTGATCTTCGAGTGCGGCATCGCCACGGAGTCGTGGTACGCCGAGTTCGCGTTCCGCAGACGCGTAAGCATGTCTGCGATCGGATCAGTCATGGTCATGAATTGGCCTTCGGCCTCTCTCGCCGGGGTTTCCTGGTGCGCCATCCCTCTCCCCGATCCGAGACGGGACGGGTGCGGCGCGGTGGACCTACGGCGTAGTAAGTCGTACGGCACGGCAGGTGCCCAACCCCACAAGCCTAAGCCATGCGGGGTGGGCCTCCTGCCGTCCCATTGCTTACCGAGAGCCCTGGGAGTCCGGAATTACCGGATTACCAGGAGCTCTTGGTCACGCCCGGCAGCTCGCCACGGTGAGCCATCTCACGAAGGCACACGCGGCACAGGCCGAACTTGCGGTACACGGAGTGCGGACGACCGCAGCGCTGGCAGCGGGTGTACGCGCGCACGCCGAACTTGGGCTTGCGAGCAGCCTTCGCGATGAGAGCCTTCTTCGCCATCTCGCTCACGCCTCCTTGAACGGGAAGCCGAGGTGACGGAGAAGGGCGCGGCCCTCTTCGTCGTTGGTCGCCGTGGTGACCACGGTGATGTCCATACCCCGGACACGGTCGATCTTGTCCTGGTCGATCTCGTGGAACATGACCTGCTCCGTGAGACCGAAGGTGTAGTTGCCACGGCCGTCGAACTGCTTGGGGGACAGACCGCGGAAGTCGCGGATGCGCGGCAGCGCGAGCGACAGGGTGCGGTCGAGGAACTCCCACATGCGGTCGCCACGGAGCGTGACGTGGGCACCGATCGGCTGACCCTCACGCAGCTTGAACTGCGCGATGGACTTGCGGGCCTTGGTGACGGCCGGCTTCTGACCGGTGATCGTGGTGAGGTCCTTGATGGCACCCTCGATCAGCTTGGAGTCGCGGGCGGCGTCGCCCACACCCATGTTGACCACGATCTTGACGAGGCCGGGAACCTGCATGACGTTCTCGTAGGAGAACTCCTCACGCAGCTTGCCCGCGATCTCCTCGCGGTACTTCGTCTTCAGACGCGGAGTGGTGGTGGTCGTCATCAGATGTCCTCACCCGTCCGCTTGGCAACGCGGATCTTGTTGCCTTCGTCGTCGAAGCGGTAACCGACGCGGGTCACGACCTTCTGACCGTCCTTCTCCACGACGAGCTGAACGTTGCTCACGTGAATGGGGGCCTCGGTGGTGACGATGCCGCCGGCCTGCGAACCACGAGCCGTGGGACCGGCCTTGGTGTGCTTCTTGACCCGGTTGACACCCTCGACCAGGACACGGTCCTCGCGGGGGAAGGCCGCGATGACCTTGCCCTGCTTGCCCTTGTCCTTGCCGGTGATGACCTGGACCAGGTCGCCCTTCTTGATCTTCATGCTCACAGCACCTCCGGCGCGAGGGAGATGATCTTCATGAACTTCTTCTCGCGCAGCTCACGGCCCACCGGGCCGAAGATACGGGTGCCGCGAGGGTCGCCGTCGTTCTTCAGAATGACGGCGGCGTTCTCGTCGAAGCGGATGTACGAGCCGTCCGGACGGCGGCGCTCCTTGACGGTGCGAACGATGACCGCCTTGACGACGTCACCCTTCTTCACGTTGCCACCGGGGATCGCGTCCTTGACGGTGGCGACAATGACGTCACCGATGCCCGCGTAGCGGCGACCGGAGCCACCGAGCACACGGATGCAAAGGATCTCCTTCGCACCAGTGTTGTCGGCGACACGCAGTCGCGACTCCTGCTGGATCACGTCTATCTCCTGGTTGTCTGCCGGTTCCCGGGGCGGGCACCGCTTGCGCGGCGACCCGCCCCGAGCCTGGCGGAACGGTGCCTAGGGGGTCCCCCTAGGAGGGATTACTTGGCCTTCTCGAGGATCTCGACGACGCGCCAGCGCTTCGTCGCGGACAGCGGCCGGGTCTCCATGAGGAGGACGCGGTCGCCGACACCCGCGGCGTTCTGCTCGTCGTGGGCCTTGAGCTTGTTCGTACGGCGGATGACCTTGCCGTACAGCGCGTGCTTCACACGGTCCTCGACGGCGACGACGACGGTCTTGTCCATCTTGTCGCTGACGACCAGACCCTCACGGGTCTTGCGGAATCCGCGTGCCTCGGTGTTCTGCTCAGTCACGTTGTTCTCGCTCATGCGTTCTCCACCGTTTCGATGCCCAGCTCGCGCTCGCGCATCAGGGTGTAGATCCGCGCGATGTCCTTACGGACGGCCTTGAGCCGACCGTGGTTCTCGAGCTGACCCGTCGCCGCCTGGAAGCGGAGGTTGAACAGCTCTTCCTTGGCTTCGCGGAGCTTCGCCAGAAGCTCCTCGTCACCCAGTTCGCGCAGCTCGGACGCCTTGGTACCGGCCGACATCACGCTTCACCTGCCTCGCGCTTGACGATCCGGCACTTCATCGGCAGCTTGTGGGCCGCACGGGTCAGCGCCTCACGGGCGATCTTCTCGTTGGGGTACGACAGCTCGAACATCACGCGTCCGGGCTTGACGTTGGCGACCCACCACTCCGGCGAACCCTTACCGGAACCCATGCGGGTCTCGGCCGGCTTCTTGGTGAGGGGGCGGTCCGGGTAGATGTTGATCCAGACCTTGCCGCCACGCTTGATGTGACGGGTCATGGCGATACGAGCCGCTTCGATCTGGCGGTTCGTGACGTACGCCGGGGTCAGCGCCTGGATGCCGTACTCGCCGAACGCAACCTGCGTTCCACCCTTGGACATACCGTTGCGCTTGGGGTGGTGCTGCTTGCGGTGCTTGACCCTACGGGGGATCAGCATGTCGGTCAGGCCTCCGTTCCGGTGCTCTCAGCCGGAGCGGCGGCGGGAGCCTCGGCCTTGGGGGCCTCGGCAGCCGGAGCCTGCTGCGGCTTGCGCCCGCGACGCTCGCCACCGCGGCCACCACGGGCCGGGCGGTCGTTGCCACCACGGGCCGGGCGGTTGCCCGCACGGGCGGCGGCGTTCTCGGCGCGGACCTCGGCGATGTTCTTGACGTCGCCCTTGTAGATCCAGACCTTCACGCCGATGCGGCCGAAGGTCGTCTTGGCCTCGAAGAAGCCGTAGTCCACGTTCGCGCGGAGCGTGTGCAGGGGCACACGGCCCTCGCGGTAGAACTCCGAGCGGGACATCTCGGCGCCGCCGAGGCGGCCACCGCACTGGATCTTGATGCCCTTGGCGCCGGCCTTCATCGCCGACTGCATGCTCTTGCGCATGGCACGGCGGAAGGAGACGCGGGAGGACAGCTGCTCGGCGACGGCCTGGGCCACCAGCTGAGCGTCCGTCTCCGGGTTCTTGACCTCGAGGATGTTCAGCTGGACCTGCTTGCCGGTCAGCTTCTCCAGGTCACCGCGGATGCGGTCGGCCTCGGCGCCGCGGCGGCCGATGACGATGCCGGGACGCGCGGTGTGGATGTCCACACGCACACGGTCACGGGTGCGCTCGATCTCCACCTTCGAGATGCCGGCGCGCTCCATGCCGGACGTCATCATCCGACGGATGGCGACGTCTTCCTTGACGTAGTCCTTGTACAGCTTGTCGGCGTACCAACGCGACTTGAAGTCGGTCGTGACACCGAGCCGGAACCCGTGCGGGTTTACCTTCTGGCCCATTACCGGGTTCCTTCCTTGCTGCTGACGACCACGGTGATGTGGCTGGTCCGCTTGCGGATCCGGTAGGCGCGGCCCTGGGCGCGCGGCCGGAACCGCTTCAGGGTCGGGCCCTCGTCGACGTAGGCCTCGGAGATGTAGAGGCTGTCGACATCGGTGTGGTCGTAGTTGTGCGCGGCGTTGGCAATGGCGCTGTCAAGCACCTTGCCCACCGGCACGCTCGCGGCCTGCGGGGCGAAACGCAGGACCGCCTGAGCCTCCGTGGCGTCCATGCCACGGATGAGGTCCACCACGCGGCGGGCCTTCATGGGCGTGACGCGGATGTACCGCGCCTGGGCCCTGGCTTCCATGGTTGTCCCTTCAGTGTCTGTCATTGGTCATTCCACCCCGCTGTTAGCGGCGCTTCGACTTCCGGTCGTCCTTGACGTGACCCCGGAAGGTGCGCGTCGGCGAGAACTCGCCGAGCTTGTGGCCGACCATGGACTCGGTGACAAACACCGGGATGTGGGTCTTGCCGTTGTGCACCGCGATCGTGTGACCGAGCATCGCCGGGACGATCATCGAGCGACGGGACCAGGTCTTGATGACGTTCTTGGTACCGGCTTCGTTCTGCGCGTCCACCTTCTTGATCAGGTGGTCGTCGACGAAGGGTCCCTTCTTCAAGCTACGAGGCATCTCAACCCGTCCTTAGCGCTTCTTGTTCGTCTTGCGGCGGCGGACGATGTACTTGTTCGACGCCTTCTTGGGCGAACGAGTACGGCCTTCCTTCTTGCCCCACGGGGACACAGGGTGGCGACCACCGGAGGTCCGGCCCTCACCACCACCGTGCGGGTGGTCAACCGGGTTCATGACGACACCACGGACGGTCGGGCGAACGCCCAGCCACCGCTTGCGGCCCGCCTTGCCCCAGTTGATGTTGCTCTGCTCGGCGTTGCCGACCTCGCCGACAGTGGCGCGGCAGCGGACGTCGACCAGGCGGATCTCACCGGACGGCATGCGGAGGTGGGCCATGGTGCCCTCCTTCGCCAGCAGCTGCACCGAGGCGCCGGCGGAGCGGGCGAACTTGGCGCCGCCACCGGGACGGAGCTCGATCGCGTGGATCGTGGTACCGACCGGGATGTTGCGGAGGGCCAGGTTGTTGCCCGGCTTGATGTCGGCCCCGGGACCGTTCTCCACGGTGTCGCCCTGCTGCAGGTTGCGCGGGGCGAGGATGTAGCGCTTCTCGCCGTCGGCGTAGTGCAGCAGCGCGATGCGCGCGGTGCGGTTGGGGTCGTACTCGATGTGCGCGACCTTCGCCGGCACGCCGTCCTTGTCGTGACGACGGAAGTCGATCACGCGGTAGGCGCGCTTGTGTCCGCCACCCTGGTGGCGAACGGTCACACGACCGGCGTTGTTACGGCCGCCCTTGCTGTGCAGCGGGCGGACCAGCGACTTCTCCGGCGTGGACCGCGTGACCTCGACGAAGTCGGCGACGCTGGAGCCACGGCGGCCCGGCGTAGTCGGCTTGTACTTGCGGATTCCCATTTCTCAGTCCTCGTCCGATATCGGACGATCCGACCCGCTTACGCGGTCGGACCGCCGAAGATGTCGATACGGTCGCCCTCGGCGAGGGTTACGATCGCGCGCTTGGTCGCCGCGCGCTGGCCGAAGCCGGTGCGGGTCCGCTTGCGCTTGCCCTGGCGGTTGATCGTGTTGACCCCGGTGACCTTGACCTCGAAGACCGCCTGGACGGCCTCCTTGATCTGGGTCTTGTTGGCCCGCGGGTCGACGATGAACGTGTACTTGTTCTCGTCGATGAGCGCGTAGCTCTTCTCGGACACGACCGGCTTCAGCAGGACGTCACGGGGGTCCGTGTACGCCTTGCTCGCCGGGGTGACGACGGTGTTCTTGCCCTCGGCGGCGTGGCGACGCGCCTTCTTGACGCGCGCCTCCTTGGCCTTCTTCGCGGCCTTCGAGGCGATAGCGGGGTGACGGATGGCCATCAGACCTCGCTCCCTTCGGTGTCGTTGGCCTTCGGGCCGGACACGAAGGACTCGAAGGCGGCCTTGGTGAAGACCACGTCGTCGGAGACGAGAACGTCGTACGTGTTCAGCTGGCCCGGCTCCAGGATGTGGACCTGGGGCAGGTTGCGGGCGGACAGCCACGCGGCCTCGTCGGCGCGGTCGACGACCAGGAGCAGGTTCTTGCGCTCCGAGATCTTGCCGAACAGCGACTTGGCGGCCTTGGTGGACGGGGTCTCGCCCTCGATCACGCCGGTGACGACGTGGATGCGGTTGTGGCGGGCCCGGTCGGTGAGGGCGTGACGCAGAGCGGCAGCCTTCATCTTCTTCGGGGTCCGCTGCGAGTAGTCGCGCGGCTGCGGGCCGTGGACGACGCCACCGCCGGCGAACTGCGGCGCACGGGTCGAGCCCTGGCGCGCACGGCCGGTGCCCTTCTGGCGGTAAGGCTTCTTACCGCCACCCCGGACCTCGCCACGGGTCTTGGTCTTGTGCGTGCCCTGACGGGCGGCAGCCAGCTGCGCGACGACGACCTGGTGGATCAGCGGGATGCTGACCTTCTCGACGTCGAAGATCTCCGCGGGGAGCTCGACGGTACCGGCCTTGTCGCCCGCCGGCGAAAGGATGTCAACAGTGCTCATCGGTTACCTCAGGCCCCCTTGGCCGCGGTGCGGACCAGGACGAGGCCGCCGTTCGGACCGGGAACCGCGCCCTTGATGAGCAGCAGACCCTTCTCCGCGTCAACGGCGTGGACGGTCAGGTTCTGGGTGGTGACCCGCTCGTTGCCCATGCGACCCGCCATGCGGAGGCCCTTGAACACGCGGCCCGGGGTGGCGCAGCCACCGATGGAACCGGGCGAGCGGTGCTTGCGCTGGGTGCCGTGTCCGGCGCCGAGGCCACGGAAGTTGTGGCGCTTCATGACACCGGCGAAGCCCTTGCCCTTGCTCTTGCCGGTCACGTCGACCTTGATGCCGGCCTCGAACACCTCGGCGGTGATCTCCTGGCCGAGGGTGTACTCGCTGGCGTCAGCGGTACGGATCTCGACGAGGTGGCGGCGGGGAGTGACGTCGGCCTTGGCGAAGTGGCCCTTGAGGGGCTTGTTCACCTTGCGCGGGTCGATCTCGCCGAAAGCGATCTGGACGGACTCGTAGCCGTCGACGTCGTTCGTGCGGACCTGGGTCACGACATTCGGGCCGGCCTTGACGACGGTGACCGGGACGACACGGTTGTTCTCGTCCCACACCTGCGTCATGCCGAGCTTCTCGCCCAGGATGCCCTTGATCTGCTTAGCCATTCTCAGATCACCGGCCTCAGAGCTTGATCTCGATGTCGACACCGGCCGGGAGGTCGAGTCGCATCAGGGAGTCAACGGTCTTGGGGGTCGGGTCGAGGATGTCGATCAGGCGCTTGTGCGTGCGCATCTCGAAGTGCTCGCGCGAGTCCTTGTACTTGTGCGGCGACTTGATGACGCAGTACACGTTCTTCTCAGTGGGCAGCGGCACCGGGCCCGCGACCGACGCACCAGTACGCGTCACCGTCTCGACGATCTTCTTCGCCGAGCTGTCGATGACCTCGTGGTCGTAGGCCTTGAGCCGGATGCGGATCTTCTGTCCCGCCATGGCTACTCAGTAGTCCTGTCTCTCGTAACGCTCTGGAACCCGGTGTTCCACTCTTCGTTCTCCGACCCACGCGGTCGGGCGTGTCGCACTCTCGCTGACACAGATGTCCCTTGTTCGAACATCCCTGCGGGATTGCACACGGCCCTTCCGGAACCGCGAGCCGGAGGCGAAAGGCCCACCGGGTGCCTGGCCGGCGCCGCGCAACGCTTCCCGGAAGATTCCCGTACGTCCGCCCCTGATCAGGGGCGACGAGTACTGTGGGACTCGCTTCCGGTCCTCCCGGCGGGAGGCGCGCAGCATCAACACTCGACCGAGCAACTCGGACAGTCTGCCACAGAGGGCAGCGCGGACGCCAATCGAGCCGGAGAGAATACCCCGGGGGGGACGTGGGTCAAACACAGACGCCGTCCGGCCTGGTCGACCTGGCCGACGGGCCCGTCGGTTCCGCTTCCCAGTCCGGGGACGGCGGGACGGCCTGACGAAACCGATCAGCCGAGTGCCATCGGTCGTCCCCTGCGGCGAGGGCGAGTCACTCGCAGTGCAGCGTTTTGACTGTCGCGGGGAAGTAGTCGCGCATGAAGGCGATGATGTCCTGCCGGTGACTACGGTCCGTGATCTTTACTCGAGGCATGTGCAGTTTGAGCGTGAAGTGCTCGCCCCGCGTGGTCTTGCACGGTGTCGACACAATGGCTCCGTTGTTGCCGACGACGGATTCCTCACCCAGGTCCGCAACCTTCCATTCGGCCACATCGTTGAACACCGGATCGAACTGATCCCTCTCCGCGAACCCCGGAGCGTCGGGTGTCCAGGAGAAATGGAATTCGAGGACCGGGTCCCCACCCGACAGCAGGGCGCAAGGCGCCGAGATCGCCTCCTGCCGGTCGACTCGGCTGTACTCGTCCAAGTCGTCGGTCGAAGTGATCAGCGGGCGCGCGAGGTCCCGGTCGACGCGAGTTCCGCACATGCTCTGCGGGATCTCCTCGTCTGAAGATCCGTTGCAGGACGTCACTGCGAGGCAGACAGCGAGAACGGCGGCGCTCTGTGAGGCGATGCGCCAACGGTGGCTCACTGCGTCACCTTCCCGGAGACACCGCGCGCGTGCTTGGCACCGTTGTTCGCGGCATCGTCGATGTGGTTCTGCGCGTCGTAGAGCCGGTCCTCGTCGTGCGCGTTCTTCCATTCCTCCGTCAGCGCAACCAATTGCCGATTCCTCGTGAAGTGAGCGTCGACGTTGTCCTTGGTGGTCTGATCATCCAGCCTCTTCTGCTCGTCCTTCAGCCACTCGGCGACAACGTAGTCGAATCCCTGCTGGACCTTGTCGCTGGCGACCGGGATGTAGCTGATGGCCTCGTCGAAGAGGGGCTTGGCCTCGAACTCGGCGGTCTTCGGGTCTCCCTGTGCCTGGACGCGGGCCTCCTCCAGGAAACCGACCGTTCGGCCCGCGCGTGTCAGGGACTCCTGGGAACCGGACCGGTCGTGGATGTCGGCAACCATCGCCTGATTCAGGCCTGCGTTCAGCGTGTTGTAGGCGTCCTGGTCCTTGGAGACCTGCTTGGTGACCTCGAAGAGGTCGGTCTGGTCCAGGGGTGAGGCGGCCATGTCGACGTTGCTCATCGACTTGTGCACGGTGTCCCCGTGGTTGACGAGGATCGTGGCGATCGGTTCCCGCATGGACGGCGGGAAGTCGTCGCCGGCCTCGGCGAAGTGGGTGATCGCCTTCTCGAAGACGGCGTTGTTCTCCTTGCTGTGTTCGACGTAGAGGCCGTTCGGGTCGGCGGGATCGATGCCCGTCGCCGCGGCCTGCAGCGCCGCGCCGAAGCCGGCGCGGTTGTCACCGTCCAGGCCGGCCGAGTACGTGCTGGCCTTGGGCCCTTCGTGTTCATGCAGCGTGACGTCCCAGTCGCGCTCCTTCATGAGGTACTGCATGTTCTCGTCGGAGCTCAGGTACTTCGCCGCCGCGTCGGGATCACGGCTAATGAGCCCCAGCATGCCGTCCACCGGGTCGTTGGCGAACCAGCCGTCCCGCTTGCCGCTGTACTCGTGCTTCAGCTGCCAGACGCCGGGGTCCGCCTTCTCCGCGGCGATCATGTCGTCGGTCAGGTCTCCGAGCATGTCGGCCGAGTAGCCGTGGCCCTTCTGCATGAGCGTGACGAGCGACTGGTAGCCGACGGCCTTGTCGAGACGCGCGCCCTGGGTGTCGGTCGCGTGCCGTTCGACACCGGCCTGGCGCATGTCCTCCCGCCAGGCCTCGTACCACGGCGACCTGGTGTCCTTCGTCGCCGAGGCGAGTGCGTTCGCGAGGCCGGTCTCGATCTTCGAGTAGTCGCCCGCCCGGTCTCCGTCCCGCGCGTGGATGAGGTCGTTCAGCTCGTTCGTGAGCTTGATCGTGCCGGTGGCGCCCAAGCCGTCGAGGAGGGTGCGGGAGAAGGCGGCGTCGTCGCTGTTGTCGCGGAACGTCCGTTTCAGCTCGGCCAATTCCCGGTCGGAGAGCCGGTCGCCCTTGGCCAGCTTGTCCAGCGCCTTCTGTGCGGCCTCTCCCTCGTACTTCTCGATGTCTCCCTGTGCCTGCCCGTTGAAGCCCTTCCCGCCGGCGAGAGGGCTGGAGTCCGTCACGACGGCCTCCAGGGCGATTCGCATACCGGCGTCGGCGTCCGACACGTCCTGAACGGCCTTGTTGATGCGGGCCTGCCACGACTGGACTGCTTCGAGATAGCCGGGGTCGTGGTGGACCGCCCGGCGTTCCTGCTCCGTCAGACGCTCGGTGTCGAGGCTCACAACCCCTTGGTCGGAGACCTTCATGCGCGCATCGACGGCTTCCTGCCGTGCGGACTTCAGCCTGCCCCGCAGGTCGACGAACTGCGTGTGGGCGTCGCGCAGCAGGGAGGCCACCGCCTTGGCCTCCGTCTGTGCGTACTGGAACTGCTTCAGGGTGATGTCGAAGCGGTTGTTCGCCGCGTCGGCGCTCAACCCGACCCAGCTGGTGCCCATCGAAATGCCGTGGACGTCGCGCCGGTAGGCCTTCTCCTGCTTGGCGAATTCCTTCGCCATGTCGTCCCAGCCTTCGGCGGCGGTGGTGAGCGTGGAGAGATCGGTGGTCATGATTTCGTGGTAGGTGGGCATTGCGTTCTCCGCGTGGTCAGAGCCGGTCCAGAACGGACACCTGCCGGACGCCGCTGCCCACCCCGACATCCGTGCTCTGCAACAGAGTGCTCGTACTGCGCAGGGCGCTCTTTTCCGCAGCGAGCCGGTCCATGAGGTTCTTCACCTGGTCACCCCATGTCTCGTGGGCCTTCTTCAGAGCCTTTGAGGTGACCCAGCCGTCGCCGTCCTTCGGGCCGAACGCCTTGACCGCGCCGGCGGAGTCGTCGTCCGCCCACCTGCCGGCCTTCTGCGTGTCGGGCTCGATGTTCTCCTCGATCGCCTTCGCCGCGCGCTTCTTCTCCGCGGGTGAGGAGGCCAGGTCCTTGCCCAGGGCCGGCGGCCCCGCAGGGCCCGCGGTTCCACCGCCGCCCTGATCCGCCGGCAGCTGGTTCAGCCTCGTGCCGGCGTGCGACCCGGCCGTGTCGGTACCCGTACGAGCCGCCCCCATGGGTTCTGCCACTGCTTCCGCCCCCGTCGCTCCACGGTCGTCTTGCGGTGAGCAAATTCGCTCACGCCACTGTCTGATCGTCGGTGCCAGGGTATCCCGCCTGCCACGGGGGCGGGGTGCGGTGGGCGGCCGACGGGTGCCTCAAAGCCGGGGCGTTGCACGCAAGTTCGCCACGCCGCCCAGTCACTGAGGCGCCCGCGTTCCCGCGCTTCCCGCCGACACTCCTCAGATCACCCCCTGCGCCAGCATCGCGTCCGCCACCCGTTCGAAGCCGGCGATGTTCGCGCCCGTCACGTAGTCGCCGGGGGTGCCGTAGCGGGCGGCGGTTTCGGCGCAGGTGGTGTGGATGTCGGTCATGATGCGGGCCAGTTCGGCTTCGACCTGGTGGGCCTGCCAGGTGGTGCGGGAGGCGTTCTGGGTCATTTCCAGGGCGCTGACCGCGACGCCGCCCGCGTTGGCCGCCTTGCCGGGGCCGAAGGCGACTCCCGCCTGCTGGAAGAGCTGGACGGCATCCGGGGTCGTCGGCATGTTCGCGCCCTCGGAGACCGCCTTCACGCCGTTGCGGATGAGCGCTCCCGCGTCGTCCGCGTTCAGTTCGTTCTGCGTGGCCGACGGGAGCGCCACGTCGGCCGGGACCTCCCAGACCCGCCCGCCGGGGACGAACCGCGCGGATGCGCCGCGCCGTTCGGCGTACGTGCTCACCCGGCCGCGTTCCACCTCCTTGATCTGGCGCAGGAGGTCGAGGTCAATGCCCTTTTCGTCGACGACGTAGCCGCCCGAGTCCGAGCAGGTCACAGGGGTGGCGCCGAGGGCCGCCAGCTTTTCGATGGTGTGGATCGCGACGTTCCCGGAGCCGGAGACGACCGCCGTCTGCCCCTCCAGGTCCTCGCCGCGCTCGCGCAGCATCGCCTCCGCGAAGAGGACGTTGCCGTACCCGGTCGCCTCCGGGCGGATCAGCGAGCCGCCCCAGCCGGCGCTCTTGCCAGTCAGTACGCCGCCCTCCCAGCGGTTGGTGATCCGCCGGTACTGGCCGAAGAGGTAGCCGATCTCCCGGCCGCCGACGCCGATGTCGCCCGCCGGCACGTCGGTGTACTCCCCGATGTGCCGGTACAGCTCCGTCATGAAGGACTGGCAGAAGCGCATGACCTCGGTGTCGCTGCGGCCCTGCGGGTCGAAGTCGCTGCCGCCCTTGCCGCCGCCGATGCCGAGCCCGGTCAGCGCGTTCTTGAAGACCTGCTCGAAGCCGAGGAACTTGACGATGCCGAGGTTCACGGAGGGGTGGAAACGCAGGCCGCCCTTGTAGGGGCCCAGCGCGCTGTTGAACTCGATCCGGAAGCCGCGGTTGACGTGGACGCGGCCCCGGTCGTCCTGCCACGGCACCCGGAAGATGATCTGCCGTTCCGGCTCGATCAGCCGCTCCAGCAGGCCCGGCTCGGCGTACTCGGGCCGCGCCGCCAGCACCGGCGCGAGGCTTTCCAGCACCTCGCGCGCCGCCTGGTGGAACTCGGGCTCCGCCGGGTTGCGGCGCTCGATCTCGGTGCGCAGGAAGTCGAGGGCGGCCTTGGGCTCGGGGCGTGAGGTCACGGGGTGCCTTTCTGGCGCGGCGGTGTGTCGGCTGACCAGAACTCGGAATGTACGTACGGCAGCCCCTTGCTGGCTTCGGAGTCCGGATCGATGGGCTCGCGTGGGGCTTCGATGACGTCGGATTCAGTGACGCAGGGAGATGTGGCGCTGAACGAGGCCTGCCCCTTGTAGCCGATCTCCAGGCTGAGCCGGAACCCCTCTGGGGTCGAAGCGAAGATCGCTGGCATCTCCTTGTTCTTGCGCACGGAGGTGATCTCGTACCCGTCCTTCTTCCACTGGCGTTCGATCACTCCGAGAAAACTGCCACGTCGCGCCTCTGAGACGATCGTCATGACGTACCGCCTCCGCGTGACGGTCCCGGTGCCCGTCCCGTCGTCCTTGAAGTCGGTGCAGATCGAGTCACTGGATGGTCCCCGAACCGCCTCGACTCCAGGCTTGATCGCGGCGAGCGTGCCATCCAGGATCTGCTCAGCGCGGTCCGCGGCTTCCTGCATGTTCACGTTATTCTTCTCCGGCTTGCTCTCGGTCCCGGTGCCGTCGTCATCGATCAGGCCGCAGCCGGACAGTGCGCATACGGCCGACGAGATGGCCACGATGGCGAGCGGGGCGTAGTGCTTCATCGGTGCTTCTCCGAGGTGACAAGTTCAGGGTGCCCCGCAACGATGGCGGCCACGTTGGCGGCGGACTCGGGGTCGACTTCTGGGTTGAAGTAGTTGGAGTGCGCCGGGGTCGGCCCTTGGCCGTCGATCAAAGGTCGTGGGCCGTCATCGACCTTGATGCGATGAGCGCCGAAAGCCTCGCTGGCCGGGTCCTTGCCGAACCAGATGTCATCGTCGCCCTGGTCGGCGATATCGCCCCCGACGTACGACACCAGCGGACCGGCCCCACTCAAAACTCCTCCCGCGACAGCTTCCTGCTTGGACGGCAGCTGAGTCACCGGGTCGTTGTCGGCCGCCCCCACGAATACATGGCCCTTGGGGACGCCCAGATGCTCCGCCTTGTCGACGCCCACGCCAGGGCTGCCCAGCAACACGATGTCGTCGGCGTCCGGGATCCCGCCAGGTTCCTGAGTGGCCGCACCGACCAGCCGGGAGCCATAGGAGTGTCCGATCGCCGTTAGGTGTGGATCCCCATGGGAGTTGGTGGCGGCCAGGCCGCTCATGAAGGAGTTGTAGGCAGGCGCGCCCTTTTCGGCCCGCTCGGCGGACATCACTTCGCTGTTCGAGAGCAGGGTCGATGCGTCCACACCGCCGAGTTGCGGCGGGTCGTAGCCGAGCCACACGATGGAGGCGCTCGACGGATCCTTGTCCCGGGCGCCGATGGCGGTGTCCCGGGCACGCTTCACGTCGTTGCGGGCGAACTCGTCATCGAGCGCCGTGCCAAGCCCGGGAACATATGCGGAGACATTCTTGGAGCTGTCGGGGTTACCGAAGGCGACAACGGCACGGCCAGTGCCCTCGTCGGCGAGGCCCAGGATATACATCGGCGGCTCCTTGGGGTCAGTGAGCCGATTCGCCGCGTTCACCTCCAACTGGTGCTGAATTTCCTTCAGCCCTCCGAGCCGGGCCTTGGCTTGCTCCCTGTCCTGACCCTCCAACTTGGCGATCAGCAACTGCAGGTTCTCCCGGTTCGCCTCATCGCGTACAACTGCCGGGATGCCGTCCAGGTTGCCGATGACGTCCGGGTAGCTTGCCAGGTACTCCTCGCGTTGGGCGTCGGAAAGGTGGTCCCACCACTGTTTACGGTCGGCCGGCGACTTGTCGAGCGGGATCTCGCGCTTCAGGTACTCGTACGTGGCATCACGTACGGCCTGCACGTCCGCCGCCGCGTCCGCCCACGTCTTCCTGTCGACGGTGAGACCAGGCGCGGCCTTGAGCTTGCTCAAGGCGCTCCGGTAACGCTCGTCGGTCTCGTGGGCCTGGCGCAGTGCACGAGCGATACGGTCGGCGATTTCCTGGGCCTTGGCGTGGTGCGGGTTCGGGTTGATCAGACCAGGCTTCTGCGCACCAGGCTGATAGAGATCGCCTTTGGCAGGACTATGCAGTCCGTCGTTGCCCGGCCCGAGGAGACCGCTGTTTCCCGCGACCGTACCGCCCGGGACAGGCTCCCCCGTGAGCTGGTTCTTGCCGCCCGCCGGGTAGGAGACACTGCCGTCCTTGTGGACCGTGTACGACAGCGCTTCCGCCTCCGCCAGCGCGTCCTTCACCGTCCTTTGGTAGGGCGCGAGTTCCGCTGACAGGCCACTCACTGCCGTACGGATCAATCCGCACTCCGTCTTGATGTAGTCGTAGTTGGCGCTCAGCCGCTTGAACCGCCTCGCCGCTGCTTTCGCCGACTCGCTCTCCTGTGTCTTGGAAAGGGCGCCGTCCATGTCCCCGTCGACCCGCTCCTGCGCGGCGTCAGCCTGTCGTGACACTGCTGCCCAGCCGTCCGCCGCATCATCCAGCGCCATCAAATTGACATCGCGCAATTGCTGCCAGGTCAAGGCAGACGTCACTCGGCGTCACCTTCCCGGTTCACCCGCACCGCGTTCACCCTTGCAGCGGTTCCGGTGTCAACCCCGGCCAACTCTTTGCCGACCGCACGCAATGTGGGCTCCAGCGACTCACACTCGTCGCGCACGGCGTCCAGCCGCTTCTCCCAAGAGGTCAGCACTCCTTTGAGCTCAGCCAGGCTCTCCAGCCCTGTGAGCCCTCTCACCATGCCCTCATGTGCGGTCGTGAGCGCGGTTCTCGTCGTGTTGGTGCTGCTTCGGAGGTCGTCAGCAGTCTTCGCAGCCCGGTTCCACGGCTGGGCTGAGTGCTTGAGTCTGCCTCCGCCACCGTTCTCCCTGCCCGAGGGGGCACTGCCACCTGGGTCTGCAGGCATCTGGTTCAGCTGCATTCTCGTGGGCTGCCGCTCAGCCGCTGAGGCCTTTAGCTGCTCCCACTCCTCCCACGCCATGCGTCAGCTCCTCCCCGTTTCGCGTTACACCAGCGGTAGAGACGATCGTGCTGAGCACGCAGCGTCTGCTGAACAGCACTGACTTGTACCGTAGCGCGTTGATCACACAACTCATCGGCCAGACCGACTAGCACGCATGAGTACCTGTACTCACCCGCGCCGAAGGCGGTGGTCATGCGAACAGTCTGGTGGACGTGTGCCAGTACGGTCAGCCCCGTCGTGCCCCGGTCGCTTCACCACGCCGTGACTGCCACCGTGCCGGAGACGCCTCCCGCACCGGCCACATTCAGCTGGTGCGGGAGGCGTCTCCGGTCGCTAGTCCACGCCGGCAAGGCAAGAATCAGCCTCGCGCCCCCTTCAGCGTGTCCCGCAGGGCGTAGAACGCCGGCTTGCGGTCGAAGTCGTCGGTCATGACCGTCGCGGAGCCCTCGCCCTCGAAGAACACCGGCACCCACGAGTACTTGTCCGTGAAGCCCCAGATGGTGAAGGAGTTGCAGCCGTCCACGGCCAGGCACGCCGACAGCGCCCGCTGGTAGTAGTCGGCCTGCTTCCGCTCCTGCGCCTGCGTGGGCACGCCGTTCTCCGGCAGGTCCATCCGCACGTCCAGTTCGGTGACCGCCGTCTCCAGGCCCAGCGCGTCGAACCGCCGCAGGTTGGTCTCCAGGTCGCCCGGGAAGCCGTACCGCGTGCTCAGGTGCGCCTGCACGGAGAAGCCGTGCACCGGGACGCCCTGCCGCAGCAGTTCCCGCGTGAGCGCGTAGTAGGCGTCGCTCTTGGCGTTGACGCTCTCGACGCCGTAGTCGTTGAAGAACAGCTTCGCCTCCGGGTCGGCCTCGTGCACCCACCGGAACACGTCGGCGACGATGCCCGGACCCAGCTCGCGGATCCAGATGTTGTCCTGCGTACGGAGTTCGCCCTCGCCGTCGAAGATCTCGTTGGCGACGTCCCACTGCTGGATCCGGCCGGCGTACCGGCCGACCACGGTGGTGATGTGCTCGCGCAGGATCGCCCGCAGCTCCTCCTTGGAGAAGCCGCCCTTCTCCAGCCACGCGGGGTTCTGGCTGTGCCACAGCAGCGTGTGCCCGCGCACGACCTGGCCGTGCTTCTCGGCGAACTCGACGATGCCGTCGGCCGCCGCGAAGTCGTAGCGGTCCCGCTCGGGGTGGATGAACTCCCACTTCATCTGGTTCTCGGGGGACACCGAGCTGAACTGGCGTCCCAGGATCTTCCGGTACTCCTTGTCCGACGTGAACGGGTCCGGGTAGTCCTGCTCCAGGTGGTGGCCGCCGCCGGCCACGGCCGTGCCGACGAAGAAGCCCTCGGGCGCGGCCTCGCGCAGCCGGTCGAACCTTGCGTTGGAGTGCGGCGCGGCCTCCCGGCCTGCCGACGGGTCGGCCGTGGCCACGCCCGCCACGAGCGGCAGGGTCAGGGCGGCGGCGGCCAGGGACGCGGTGGCGAAGCGAATGGGTCTCATGCGGGGAGTCTCATTCCGTCGTTCGTTCTCGAATGTTTCGAAACCCGTTCCGAAACATTTGGGGTTGACGGAAGCTAAAGGCCCGCCGAGCGCGAGGTCAATACCCGTGCACCTGATCGCACACAAAGCGCCCCGCCGCCGGCCTGTGACCGGGGGCGGGGCGCATGAGGGCGCGGAGGGAGCGTCAGCCCTCCGAGGCGTACGTCAGCAAGCCCGCGCACGCGGTGGGCGCGACCGCGAGGCGCGGGCCTGCCAGGTGCTTGGAGTCGCGGACGTGGACCGCGCGGGCCGCCGTCGCGATCTCCACGCAGCGGACACGCTCCGCATCGAGGTCACGGACACGCGCGGTGACCGGCTGCCGTGTCCTCGGGAGCCGGGGTGGGACGCGGAGTCGGGCCGCGGCCTGCTGCTCGTGGAGGCGCCGGCGGACCGCTGGGGCGGGTCGGAAGGCCGCTTCCCACGCAAGACGGTGTGGGCGGAAGTGGGCCCGGAAACACCGGAACCCGTCTCCTCGGGCTCCGGTGTCGCCAGCGCCATTCCCCAAGGAACGTGAGGGAGAAAGAACCCGACCGAGCCCCACCCCTCCCGCCCGGCTCGTCCGCTCACTCAGGAGGGTGAACATCACGGGCCCGGCTGGATTTCCGGACCCTCAACTCCCCTACGCTCGGCGCAAACAGCCCCAGACAGACGTCGGCCCCCGCAGGGACTGCCATCCCGATGCGAGGGCCTGACCACTCAGGAAGCAAGGACCTTCCCGATGGATACGCAGAACCCTAGCGTGCGCCCGCACGCCGAGTCAGCCCTTGCTGACGATCGGTCCCACGCACGGGGGACCCCACGCCCCCGTGTACGCCCCGCCGGGGGCGTCGCCCACGACAACCGCCGCCACACCTCCCGCTTCACGGTGATCGGCAACCACCTCACCCAGCATCCGGACCTCTCCCTCCTCGCCATCGGCCTGGCGTGCCACATCCAGTCGCTGCCGACCGGCGCCCGCGTCGACATCAAGACCCTCACCGCGCGCTTCCCGGAGGGCGCTACCCGGATCGCCGCGGCGCTGCGCGAGCTGGAGGCCCACGGCTATCTGCGCCGCACGCGCGAGCGCACCCCCGCAGGCCGCATCGTCACCCGCACGATCTCCTGCAACCAGCCCGCGGCGCCCCGGCACCAAGTACCGACCGAGCGCGCGCCCCACGCGCCGCCGCCCGAGCTCCCGGAGCAGGCCCCCGCTCCCGCACCCGTCCGCCAGATCCAGCGCCCGCCCCGCAAGAAGCGCCCTCTCCCGGCCGTACCCCAGCCGGCCTGCCCCTCCCCCGCCCTGCTCCAACGGGCCGTCGACCTCCTCACCGGCCTGCGCCGCCACGACCCGGCGCTGCTCCTCTCCTCCTGCGACACGGCCCACCTCGCCCCCGGCGTCGCCGCCTGGCTGGAACGGGACGTCACCCCCGCCGCCGTACGCCACGCCCTGACCAGCGATCTGCCTCCAGAAGGCCTGCGCCGCCCGGCCGCCCTCCTGGCCCACCGCCTCACGGCCCTCCTGCCGCCGCCGCCCCCGTTCCGGCCGAACCGCCGCCCGTCCGGCATCCCCTGCGCAACTGCGACGGCTGCGATCGCGCGTTCCGCTCCCCCGCCCCCGGCACCCGCTGCCGCGACTGCCACGCGGCAGCACCCGCCGGGGAGACCGACGCTCCGCCCCGGAATCATCTCGCGGGCACCCACTGACCAGGAGAAACGCACGTAGATGCTCGCTCCCGTCACCATGCCCGGCGGAATGTTCACGTACCAGACCGTCGTACGCAGCGAACGCGTCCACGTCGTCCGGCTCACCTGGCTGGGCGGGTAGAGCCGTCACTCGGCTCACCCGTCAGGAATCCGAGGACTGGGGCCCATCGACGCCCCGCCCCCTTAACCCCGCCTTAAGCCGTCATTAAGCGCCGCCCCGGGACTGATCCGGCGGTTGGTTGCCGCGTGAACCGTCCGTAGCATCCACCACGATCGACCATGCTCGACCATCACACTCAACCAACCCCCCACAAACAGAGGTGTGTTCAGCCATGGCTGCTCATCGCGCACGCCGGCGGTCGCTCGGCGGGCTCGCGCTGCTGGTCGCCGCCGCCGTCACCGGCGCCCTCGCCCTCACCGGCACCGGACCGGGCACCGACCGGGCCGACGCCGCCACCGCCGCCACCGACACGGCCACCCCCACGGCCGTGACCTGGTCCGACGAGTTCGACGGCGCCGCCGGCACCGCCCCCGACCCGGGCAAGTGGACCCTGGAGACCGGCGGCACCGGCAACGGCAACAACGAGCTGCAGTACTACACGAACAGCACGGACAACGCCGCCCTCGACGGCAACGGCAACCTCGTCATCACCGCCCGCAAGAACACCGACACCGGGCTCCAGTGCTGGTACGGGCCCTGCGAGTACACCTCGGCGCGGCTCAACACCGCCAGTACCTTCACGCAGGCCTACGGCCACTTCGAGGCCCGTATCAAGATCCCGCGCGGGCAGGGCATCTGGCCGGCGTTCTGGATGCTCGGCGACGACCTGGGCAGCGTCGGATGGCCCAACAGCGGCGAGATCGACATCATGGAGAACGTCGGCAAGGAGCCGAACACGGTCCACGGCACCCTGCACGGCCCCGGCTACTCCGGCAGCGGCGCCCCGTACAGCCTCCCCGACGGCCGGGCCTTCGCCGACGACTTCCACGTCTTCGCGGTCGACTGGAGCCCCGAGAAGATCACCTGGTCCGTCGACGGCCAGACCTACCAGACCCGCACACCCGCCGACCTCGGCGGCAACAAGTGGGTCTTCGACCACCCGTTCTTCCTGATCCTCAACCTCGCCGTCGGCGGCAACTGGCCCGGCAGCCCCGACGCGAGCACCCAGTTCCCGCAGACGATGACCATCGACTACGTACGGGTGTCCGCGGCCGACAGCGCCGCCGCGAAGGGCTGAACCCCGGCGCCCCACGCCCCACGCCCCACGCCCCACGCCCCGCGGCACGCCGCCCGCAGAACGCCCCGGCCTCCCGAACGACGAGTCCGGGCCGCGTTCCGGCACCCGTGCCGCGGGGCGCTCCGCCACAGGTCCGTACCAACCCCTTGCCCCCGTCCCGGCCGCGCCGCAAGCTCCCCTCATGGAGCTGGAGTTGCGGCATCTGAGGACGATCCGGGCGATCGCCGACGCGGGCAGTCTCACCAGGGCGGCGACCACGCTGGGCCTGACCCAGCCCGCACTGAGCGCCCAGCTCAAGCGCATCGAACGAGCCCTGGGCGGCACGCTGTTCGCGCGCGGCCGGCACGGCGTACGGGCCACCCCGCTCGGCGAGCTCGTCCTGGAGCGCGCCCGGGTCGTCCTGCCCGCCGTGAGCGAACTCCAGCAGGAGGCCAACCGGTTCGCCCGCGACCGGCACGCCAAGCAGCGCCTGCGGATCGGCGGCACGCACGGCCCGCTGCTCGGCGCCCGCGTCGACCGGCTCGCCGGGGCCGTGCCGGGCGTCACCGTCACCACCTGCGCCTCCTGGTCCGAACGGCGACTCGCCGAACAACTCAGCGACGGCACCCTGGACTTCGCGCTCGCCGGGACCTGCGGTTCCGCCGCACCGCCGGGCGCGCCGCACCTCGTATGGCAGGAAATCGCCGTCGACCCCGTCTTCGTCATGCTCCCCGACGACCACCGGCTCGCCCACCGCCCCGACGTGGACCTCGGCGAACTGGCCGACGACGCGTGGGCCTGCGTCCCCGGCGACGGCTGCTTCGGCGACTGCTTCACCGCCGCCTGCGCCCGTGCCGGGTTCGCCCCGCGCCGCATGTACGAGACGGACACCGCGTCCCTCGTCCACCTCGTGCAGGTCGGCCGCGCGGTGGGCCTGTGCCGGGCGACCTTCCCGGCCACGCCCGGCGTCACCACCCGGCCGCTCGCCGGTACGCCGCTGCTGTGGCGGCACCTGCTCGGCCGGCATCCGGCGTCACAGCCACCGGACCTCGCGGCGACCGTGCTCGCGCAGGCCCGCCACGCCCACGCCGCCGCGGCGACACGCAGCACCGGCTACACCGACTGGCTCGCCTCGCACGGGCCTGGCCGGACGCCCTGAAACGCCGGACCCTCGCCTCGCACGGACCCGACCGGACGCCCTGAAACACCGGACCCTCACCTCGCACGGACCCGACCGAACGCCCTGAAACACCGGACCCTCACCTCGCACGGACCCGACCGAACGCCCTGAAACACCGGACCCTCACCTCGCACGGACCCGACCGGACGCCCTGAAACGCCGGACCCTCACCTCGCACGGACCCGACCGGGCAGGACGCCCTGAAACACCAGGCTCCCGCCTCGCACGGACCCGACCGGGCAGGACGCCCCGAGACACCAGGCCCCCGCTTCCATAACGCCGGGGAGGAGGGTCAACCGGCGGCTTACCCGGGCGCCTTGGCGCTCCCTACGGTTTCGGCACCTCCCCACGGAGCTTCCCCACCGAAACCGAGGAGATCCCCATGCTCCAACGTCACAGCCGAGCTCTGTGCGCCGCCCTGGCGGCAACCGGCGCCCTGCTCCTCACGGGCCTGAGCGACACGGGTGCGGCAGCGACCACGGCCACCCGCTCGGCCACGGCCACCGACTCCGCCGCAGCAGCCACCGCCGCGTCCGCCACGTCCGCCACCCCCGCCGCCTCCCCCTCCGCCGCCGAAACCCTCCGTACCGCCGACGCCCCGCCCGCCCTGCTGCACGCCATGCAGCGCGACCTCGGCCTCGACCGGCGGCAGGCTCAGCGCCGCCTGGCCAACGAGGCCGAGGCCGGCGCCATCGCCGGGCGGCTGCGCGCCGCGCTGGGCGCCGACTTCGCGGGCGCCTGGGTGCGGGGCGCCGAGTCCGGCACGCTGACCGTGGCGACCACCGACGCCGCCGACGTACCGGCCATCGAGGCGCGGGGCGCCGTCGCCGCCGTCGTACGCCGTCCGCTCGCCGTGCTCGACGCGGCCATGGCCCGCCTGGACCGGGCGGCACGGGACCGCGGCGCCACCGTCGCCCCCGTCCGGTACGTCGACGTCCGTACGAACTCCCTCGTCGTCGAGACCGCCGAGCCGGCCGCCGCCCGCGCCCTGCTGCGCGCCGCCGGCGTCGACCGCTCCCTCGCCCGCGTCGAGCGGTCGGCCGAACGGCCGCGCCCGCTCTACGACTTGCGGGGCGGCGACGCGTACTACATGACCAACAGCGGCCGCTGCTCGGTCGGCTTCCCCGTCACGCGCGGCGCCCAGCACGGCTTCGCCACCGCCGGCCACTGCGGCCGGGTCGGCACCGGCACCACCGGCTACAACCGCGTCGCGCAGGGCACCTTCCAGGGCTCGGCCTTCCCCGGCAACGACATGGCCTGGGTGGCCACCAACACCAACTGGACGGCGACCCCGTACGTGAAGGGCGCCGGCGGTCAGAACGTCCAGGTGACCGGCTCCACCCAGGCCCCGGTCGGCTCGTCCGTGTGCCGTTCCGGCTCCACGACCGGCTGGCACTGCGGCACGATCCAGCAGCTGAACACCAGCGTCACCTACCCCGAGGGCACCATTTACGGCGTCACCCGCACCAGCGTGTGCGCCGAGCCCGGCGACTCCGGCGGCTCCTACCTCTCCGGCAGCCAGGCCCAGGGCGTCACCTCGGGCGGCTCGGGCAACTGCTCGACGGGCGGCACGACGTACTTCCAGCCGCTCAACCCGCTCCTGCAGGCCTACGGCCTCACCCTCAGGACGACCACCGGCGGCCCCGGCGAGCCCGGCGAACCGGGTGAGCCCGGCGGTACCTGGGCCGCCGGCACCGTCTACCAGGCGGGCGCCCAGGTCACCTACGGCGGCGCCGCCTACCGGTGCCTGCAGACCCACCAGGCCCAGGTGGGCTGGGAGCCGTCGAACACCCCGGCGCTGTGGCAGCGCGCATGACCCGCTGAGGGGGGCGCGGGGCCCGGCGGCCGGCCGCCGGGCCCTTCGGCGTTGCCCGCGGACGGCTCAGGTCCGGCTGACCGTCGCGCACTCGTCGCTGCCGCCGGCGCCGCCCGTGCCGTCCCTGCGGTCGTACGGGTCCACGGTCGGGCCGGTGGCTGGGGTGCCGGGGGACGGCGCCTGCGGGAAGTCGGGGTGGAAGTAGCCGTCGTACACCCCGCAGGCGTCGTTGTAGGACCGCACGTCGTACGCGTCCAGCATCAGGCGCCCCTCGGTGACCTCCCAGTACCGGGGGTTCGACAGCAGCAGCGTGATGTCCCGGCGCACGATCGTGCGCTCCACCGCGTCACTGTCGCCGTGCGCCCGCACCGTCGGGTAGACGAACGTGTAGTCCGCGTGCACCTCGACCTCGCCCGGCCGCCCCTCGGCGACCGTCATGTGCCCGCGCACCTTGACCACGTCACCGGCGAGCCGCGCCTCGTCCGGGTCGAAGCGGCTGAACAGCATGACCGGGTCGTTGTCCCGCGTCGGCTCGCGCAACGACCGCCGCACGTCGGACAGCAGACCGGGCTGCTTGGGGTCGAGGAGGTCCAGCGCCCGCCTCGGCGTCCCGCCGCGCAGCACCTCCTCGTCCAGGTTGGCGGCGACCAGGAACTCCTTGGCACGGCGCAGGCCGCGCGCCACGTCCGCCTCGCTCAGACCGGCGAGCGCCTTCGCCTCGGGCAGTTCGATGGCGTCCGCGCCGTCCGCCCACCGCTCGGCGGGCGACCCGCGGAACGGGTGCTCAAGGGTGGCCGCCCCGGAACTCGCCGCGTCGCCCGGCGCGTCGTCCGGCCGGCCCGTCTCGGCGGGCAGCGGCGTCGGCGAGGCGGCGGCGTCCGTGCCCAGGCCCGGTATCCGGTCCAGCACCAGCGAGGGCCGCACGGCGACCAGGGCCAGCGCGACGGCCAGCGTCACACCGACGCCCGCCAGCACCCGGCGCCGCCGCGTGCGACGGGCGTCCGTCTCCTGCCACGCGGGCCCGGTCCGCCAGCCCGGCGGGGCCGCCGCCGGTGCCTCGGCCCGCCGCCCCCGGCCCAGGCGTCTGCCACGGCCGCCCCGCCCGCCCTGCCGGGCCGCCGCCTCCTCCTCTTCACGCAGCCGCCGCGTCACCATCCGCGCCCGCGCCGACGGCTCCTTGGGCGCGCCCGCGCCCCCGCCCTCCGCGGCCTCCCGCAGAAACGCCGCCAACTGCTCGTCGGTCAGGGCCGGTTCCCCCGACGGCTGCCCGGACGGCTCCCCCGGCCGTTCGTCGGGCTGCTCGGGGTGCTGCAGGGTACTCACGGGCGCTGCGCTCACTCTCGGCGGTCGGCGGATCTTCAGTCGGTCAGACTCTCACCCCCGCCCAACGGCTGTACCGACGGGTGAGAAATCCAACGATCAAGCGGAGGGGGCCGGTTCGCCTCCGGAGCGCGGCTGGGCCGCACGGCCCCCGCCCCATACGCTGCCGATCATGACCCGCACGACACCGCCCCGGCCCCTCGACGTCACCGCGCCGTTCCCCGAGCTCGCGCCGCTGGCTCGCACCACTGTCCGGCTGCACCCCCGGGCGGGCGACCCGACCGCGGCGGACAGCTCGGTCGGCGGTCCGCTGCTGTGGCCCGCCGACGAGCCCTGGCCCGTCTGTCCCGACCACGGTGAACCCTGGCAGCGCGGTGTCGTGCCCGAGGAGATCCGGCAGCGGCGCGGCATCCTCGCCGAGGCGTGGGCCCGCCCCCGCCCCGCCGGTACGGACCTGCTGACCGCCGAGGAGCGGGAGGTCGTGGACCGCGCGTCCGAGGACCGGCGCGTACCCGTCGAGGGTCCCTCTCCGCTGATCCCCGTGGCCCAGCTCTACGCCAGGGACGTGCCCGGCCTGCCCCGCCCCGCCGGCACCGACCTGCTCCAGGTCCTGTGGTGCCCCTACGACCACGTCGGCGACTACCTCCCGCGCACCGAACTGCGCTGGCGCACCGCCGCCGACGTCACCGACCCGCTCGACGACGTCCCCGGGCCGCCGGTCGTGGGGAACGACGACTACCTGCCCGAGCCCTGCGTGCTGCACCCGGAGCCGGTCACCGAATACCCCGCGCCGCACGAACTCCCCGGGGAACTGGCCGACCGCATCGGCGCCTGGGAGGACGACCAGGAACTCGCGTACCAGTCCGACCTCGGCGTGGCGCCCGGCTGCAAGGTCGGCGGGCACGCGCCGTGGAGCTTCTCCGACCCGTTCCCGATGACGTGCGCCGAGTGCGGCGGCGAGGTCCGGCCGCTGCTCACCATCGACGGCAGCGAGTGGGACGGCGGCAGCGGAAGCTGGCGGCCGGTCGAGGACACCGGCACGGACACGGCCCACGACACCCACCTCAACATCGGCCGCGGCTACTGCCTCCAGCTCTACGTCTGCACGACGTCGTACGACCATCCGCACCTGCAGAACATGCAATAGCCGCCGGAGACGGGGCCGGGCATGCGAAAGGGCCCGCACGACCGAAGTCGTGCGGGCCCCTCCCGGTGCTCGCTGGCTACCAGGTCAGATCAGCAAGCTCACTTGTTGATCTTGGTGACCTGGCCGGCGCCCACGGTCCGGCCACCCTCACGGATGGCGAACTTCAGGCCCTCTTCCATGGCGACGGGCTGGATGAGCTCCACCTTCATCTCGGTGTTGTCACCCGGCATGACCATCTCGGTGCCCTCGGGGAGGGTCACCACGCCGGTCACGTCCGTCGTCCGGAAGTAGAACTGCGGACGGTAGTTGTTGAAGAACGGCGTGTGGCGGCCACCCTCGTCCTTGGACAGGATGTAGGCCTGGGCCTCGAACTCGGTGTGCGGCGTGACCGAACCGGGCTTGATGATGACCTGGCCGCGCTCGACGTCCTCGCGCTTGATGCCACGGAGGAGCAGACCGACGTTCTCACCGGCCTGGCCCTCGTCGAGCAGCTTGCGGAACATCTCGATGCCGGTGACCGTGGTGGTGGTCTTCTCGGTCTTGATGCCGATGATGTCGACGGTCTCGTTGACCTTGAGGACACCACGCTCGATGCGGCCGGTGACGACCGTACCGCGACCGGTGATGGTGAAGACGTCCTCGATCGGCATGAGGAACGGCTTGTCGACGTCGCGCTCCGGCTCCGGAATCGCGGTGTCGACGGCGTTCATGAGCTCCAGGACGGAGTCGCCCCACTCCTTGTCGCCCTCGAGCGCCTTGAGCGCCGAGACCTTGACGACGGGAACGTCGTCGCCCGGGAACTCGTACTCGGAGAGGAGCTCACGCACCTCGAGCTCGACGAGCTCCAGGATCTCCTCGTCGTCCACCATGTCGGCCTTGTTCAGGGCGACGACGATGTACGGAACGCCGACCTGGCGGGCCAGGAGCACGTGCTCCTTGGTCTGCGGCATGGGGCCGTCGGTGGCGGCGACCACGAGGATGGCACCGTCCATCTGGGCGGCACCGGTGATCATGTTCTTGATGTAGTCCGCGTGACCCGGGCAGTCGACGTGGGCGTAGTGACGCGCCTCCGTCTGGTACTCGACGTGCGCGATGGAGATGGTGATACCGCGCTGACGCTCCTCAGGAGCCTTGTCGATCTGGTCGAAGGCCGAGGCCTCGTTCAGGTCCGGGTACTTGTCGTGCAGCACCTTGGTAATGGCGGCCGTGAGGGTCGTCTTACCGTGGTCGATGTGACCGATGGTGCCGATGTTGACGTGCGGCTTAGTCCGCTCGAACTTCGCCTTCGCCACTGGGGTCCTCCTGTGGAGTGGTTCTGTACGCCTTACTCATCGGCGCCAGGTGATCTTTGCTGGAATGCCCGGGCCCGAGGCGTTTCACCGAGTTCGCGGTGAAACGCCCCCTGCAGGCTCCGGGGTCAAGCCTACGGCGTGGACGCGCGGTCCGTTACTCGCCCTTGGCCTTCGCGATGATCTCCTCGGCGACGTTCCGCGGAACCTCGGCGTAGGAGTCGAACTGCATCGAGTAGCTTGCGCGACCCGACGTCTTGCTGCGGAGGTCGCCGACGTAGCCGAACATCTCCGACAGGGGCACGAGGCCCTTCACGACGCGGGCACCCGCCCGCTCCTCCATGGCCTGGATCTGGCCACGGCGGGAGTTGATGTCGCCGATGACGTCACCCATGTAGTCCTCGGGCGTGGTGACCTCTACGGCCATCATCGGCTCGAGGAGCACGGGCGAAGCCTTGCGCGCGGCCTCCTTGAAGGCCTGCGAGCCGGCGATCTTGAACGCGAGCTCGGAGGAGTCCACCTCGTGGTAGGCACCGTCGAGCAGCGTCACGCGCACACCGGTCATCTCGTAACCGGCGAGGATGCCGAACTGCATGGCCTCCTGGCAGCCGGCGTCGACCGAAGGGATGTACTCCTTCGGGATACGACCACCGGTGACCTTGTTGACGAACTCGTACGAGGCGTCGCCGCCCTCGATCGGCTCGATCGCGATGATCACGCGAGCGAACTGGCCGGTACCACCCGTCTGCTTCTTGTGGGTGAACTCGACCTTCTCGACCGACTTGCGGATCGTCTCACGGTACGCGACCTGCGGCTTACCGACGTTGGCCTCGACCTTGAACTCACGGCGCATACGGTCGACCAGCACCTCGAGGTGCAGCTCGCCCATACCACCGATGATGGTCTGGCCGGTCTCCTCGTCCGAGTGAACCTGGAAGGAGGGGTCCTCCTCCGCGAGACGCTGGATGGCCACACCCAGCTTCTCCTGGTCGCCCTTGGACTTGGGCTCGATGGCGACCTGGATGACCGGCGCCGGGAAGTCCATGGACTCCAGGATCACCGGGCTCTTGTCGTCGGACAGCGTCTCACCGGTGGTGGTCTGCTTCAGGCCCATGACGGCGACGATGTCACCGGCGCCCACCGACTCGATCTCCTCACGCTTGTTCGCGTGCATGCGGTAGATCTTGCCGATGCGCTCCTTCTTGCCCTTCACGGAGTTCAGCACCTGGGTGCCGGACTCCAGACGGCCGGAGTACACGCGGACGAAGGTGAGCTTGCCGAGGTGCGGGTCGCTCATGATCTTGAACGCCAGCGCGGCGAGGGGCTCGTCGTCCGACGGCTTGCGCGTGACGACCGTCTCCGGGTCCTTGACGTCGTGGCCCTCGATGGCCTCGATGTCGACCGGGGACGGCAGGTAGCGCACGACCGCGTCGAGCAGGGGCTGGACGCCCTTGTTCTTGAACGCGGTGCCGCAGAACACGGGGGTGACGGTCGTGCCGCCGCCCTTGCCGGACGCGATGGTGATACGACGGATCGCCGCGTACAGCTGCTCCACGGAGGGCTCGGTGCCCTCCAGGTACAGCTCCATCAGCTCCTCGTCGTTCTCGGCCACGGCCTCGAGCAGCTTGCCGCGGTACTCCTCGGCAGCCTCGGCGTGCGTGTCCGGGATGTCGACGGTGTCGTACATCTCGCCCTTGGTGGCCTCGGCGGACCAGACCAGGGCCTTCATCGTCACGAGGTCGATGACGCCCTTGAAGTCGGCCTCGGCACCGATCGGCAGCTGCATGACGAGCGGCTGCGCACCCAGGCGGTCGCTGATCATGTCGACGCAGCGGTGGAACTCGGCACCGGTCCGGTCGAGCTTGTTGACGAAGCAGATGCGCGGAACGCCGTAGCGGTCCGCCTGACGCCACACCGTCTCGGACTGGGGCTCAACGCCGGCGACGCCGTCGAACACCGTCACGGCACCGTCGAGCACGCGCAGGGAGCGCTCCACCTCAACGGTGAAGTCGACGTGACCCGGCGTGTCGATGATGTTGATGGTGTGGTCGACGTCTTCCAGCGGCCAGTGGCAGGTGGTGGCAGCAGAGGTGATCGTGATGCCACGCTCCTGCTCCTGCTCCATCCAGTCCATGGTGGCAGCGCCGTCGTGGACCTCACCGATCTTGTACGAAACGCCGGTGTAGAACAGGATCCGCTCGGTGGTGGTCGTCTTGCCCGCGTCGATGTGGGCCATGATGCCGATGTTGCGCACCTTGGCCAGGTCAAGCGAAGTGGTAGCCATAAGGCTTTCGTCTTCTCTCGGTCTCGATGGGGTCTGCGACTACCAGCGGTAGTGCGCGAAGGCCTTGTTGGACTCGGCCATCTTGTGCGTGTCCTCGCGCTTCTTCACAGCGGCACCGAGGCCGTTGGAGGCGTCGAGGAGCTCGTTGAGCAGACGCTCGGTCATGGTCTTCTCGCGACGGGCGCGGGAGTAACCGACCAGCCAGCGCAGCGCCAGCGTGTTGGCACGGCCGGGCTTGACCTCGACCGGGACCTGGTAGGTGGCACCACCGACACGGCGGGACTTGACCTCGAGGGTCGGCTTGATGTTCTCAAGAGCGCGCTTCAGCGTGATGACCGGGTCGTTGCCGGTCTTCTCGCGCAGGCCCTCCATGGCGCCGTAGACGATGCGCTCGGCGGTGGAGCGCTTGCCGTTCAGCAGCACCTTGTTGATCAGGGAGGTCACCAGAGGAGAACCGTAGACCGGGTCGATGATGACCGGGCGCTTCGGGGCGGGGCCCTTACGAGGCATTCTTACTTCTCCTTCTTGGCGCCGTAACGGCTGCGAGCCTGCTTGCGGTTCTTGACACCCTGGGTGTCGAGCGAGCCGCGGATGATCTTGTAACGAACACCCGGCAGGTCCTTCACACGGCCGCCGCGCACGAGCACGATGGAGTGCTCCTGCAGGTTGTGTCCCTCACCCGGAATGTAAGCGGTGACCTCGATCCCGCTGGTCAGACGCACACGCGCGACCTTACGCAGGGCCGAGTTCGGCTTCTTCGGGGTGGTCGTGAACACACGCGTGCAGACGCCACGACGCTGAGGGGAACCCTCGAGTGCGGGCGTCTTGTTCTTCTCGACCTTGTCCTGCCGGCCCTTGCGGACCAGCTGCTGGATCGTAGGCACTACTTCTCCGGTTTCTGTGTGCCGAATGGTGAAGCTAACCTGGAACGTCGCCGACCCACGCGGTCGGGTGTGTCGAATCCGGCAGACTCCCGCCGCAGCGACGGAAAGGGCGCAGATTACGGTGGCCGCTCTCGGACCCTGTGCGGTTCAAAGGCACACACGAGGGCCAGGGCACACCCCAGGCACAAGGTCTGAGCGTACCTACCTCATTGGCTGCGGTCAAAACAAATGGGCGTCGCCCACCTCGCCGAACGAGGCATGTCAAGACCCCACGCCCTTGATGATCTTCGAATTGCTCAGCCCGGCGAGCCCGCCAGCACCGCCACCAGCCCGATCAGAACCGCGAAGAACACCCAGCCGGCCACCGACAGCCAGCCCAGCACCAGGCCCGTCAGGGCGAAGCCGTCGCCGCCCTCGCCCGTGCGGCGGATCTCCGACTGGGCCAGGTGACCCAGGATCACCGCCGGCAGACCCGTGAGCCCGCCGGTGGCCACGCACAGGATCCCGCAGACCATCGACGCGATCGCCTTGCCGTTCGTCTTCGGCTGCGGCGCCGGCAGGAACGTCCGCGGCACGGGCCCCACCGCGGCCATCGTCTGCGGCATGGGCCCCTGCGGCAGGTCGGCGACCAGCACGGCCAGATCGGCCACCGTACGGGCCTGGTAGGCCCGCGTGACGCGCTTCTCGAACTCGGGGTGGTCCAGCCGCCCCTCCCCGTACCCCGCCCGCAGCACGTCCACGGCCCGCTCCCGGTCCGCGTGCGACGCGAGCATCGGCGGCCCGCCCGGTCCCTGCAACGGCTTGCCCTGCCACGGTGTCGGGTACGACACGGCTGCCTCCCCGGGGCCCGGCCACATAGCTCTCGAAGACTTGAACGCCCCATACCCCCGCTTGGTTCCGCCCACCGCGCGAACAGCACCCTTCGTGACACGGCCGTCACACAGCCGGGCACGCCGGAGGGCGGCCACCCCACCAGGGTGACCGCCCTCCGGTCGTTCAGACCTACGCCTTACTGGTTGTACGGACCGTAGTCGTAGTCCTCCAGCGGAACGGCCTGGCCGGAGCCCGTGCCGAACGGCGAGTAGTCGATGTCGTCGTAGCCCACGGCCGAGTACATCGCGGCCTTGGCCTCCTCGGTCGGCTCGACCCGGATGTTGCGGTAGCGGGACAGACCCGTACCGGCCGGGATGAGCTTACCGATGATGACGTTCTCCTTGAGGCCGATCAGGGAGTCGGACTTGGCGTTGATCGCCGCGTCCGTGAGGACCCTGGTCGTCTCCTGGAAGGACGCCGCCGACAGCCACGACTCGGTCGCCAGCGAGGCCTTGGTGATACCCATGAGCTGCGGACGACCCGAGGCCGGGTGACCGCCCTCCTGGACCACACGACGGTTCTCGGTCTCGAACTTCGAGCGCTCGACCAGCTCGCCGGGCAGCAGCTCGGCGTCGCCGGACTCGATGATCGTCACACGGCGCAGCATCTGCCGGATGATGATCTCGATGTGCTTGTCGTGGATCGACACACCCTGCGAGTTGTAGACCTTCTGGACCTCGCCGACCAGGTGGACCTGGACGGCACGCTGGCCCAGGATGCGCAGCACGTCGTGCGGGTTGGTGGCACCCACGGTGAGCTTCTGGCCCACCTCGACGTGCTCGCCCTCGCTGACCAGGAGACGGGCACGCTTCGAGATCGGGTACGCCGTCTCGTCGCTGCCGTCGTCCGGGGTGACGACGATCTTCTTGGTCTTCTCGGTCTCCTCGATCCGGACGCGGCCGGAGGCCTCGGAGATCGGGGCGACACCCTTCGGGGTACGGGCCTCGAAGAGCTCGACGACACGCGGCAGACCCTGGGTGATGTCGTCACCGGCCACACCACCGGTGTGGAAGGTACGCATCGTCAGCTGGGTACCGGGCTCACCGATGGACTGGGCGGCGATGATGCCGACCGCCTCACCGATGTCGACCAGCTTGCCGGTGGCCAGCGAGCGGCCGTAGCACATGGCGCAGGTGCCGACGGCGGACTCGCAGGTCAGGACCGAGCGGGTCTTGACCGTCTGGACGCCGTGCTTGACGAGCTCCTCGATGAGGACGTCGCCCAGGTCGGTGCCGGCCGGGGCCAGCACCTTGCCGTCGACGACGATGTCCTCGGCGAGGCAGCGCGCGTACACGGACGTCTCGACGTTGTCCGCCTTGCGCAGCACGCCGTCGGCGCCGCGCTCGGCGATGTCGAGCTTGAGGCCGCGGTCGGTGCCACAGTCCTCCTCGCGGATGATGACGTCCTGGGAGACGTCGACCAGACGACGGGTGAGGTAACCCGAGTCGGCGGTACGCAGAGCGGTGTCCGCCAGACCCTTACGGGCACCGTGCGTGGAGATGAAGTACTCCAGCACGGACAGGCCCTCACGGAACGACGCCTTGATCGGACGCGGGATCGTCTCGTTCTTCGCGTTCGACACCAGACCACGCATACCGGCGATCTGACGCATCTGCATCATGTTGCCTCGTGCACCCGAGTTCACCATCATGAAGATCGGGTTGGTCTTCGGGAAGTTGTCGTTCATCGCCTCGGCGACCTCGTTGGTCGCCTTGGTCCAGATCGCGATGAGCTCCTGCGTGCGCTCGTCCTTGGTGATCAGACCGCGCTCGTACTGCTTCTGGACCTTCTCGTCCTGCGCCTCGTAGCCCTTGACGATCTCCTTCTTCGCCTCGGGAACGACGACGTCGGAGATGGCCACGGTGACGCCGGAACGGGTCGCCCAGTAGAAGCCGGCCGCCTTCAGGTTGTCGAGCGTCGCCGCCACGATGACCTTCGGGTAGCGCTCGGCGAGGTCGTTGACGATCTCGGAGAGCTGCTTCTTGCCGACCTCGTAGTCGACGAACGGGTAGTCCTCGGGCAGCAGCTCGTTGAAGAGCGCGCGGCCCAGCGTGGTGTTCAGCCGGAAGCTGTCACCCTGCTGCCACGCCCGCTCCCCGACGGCGTCGTCCCCTTCCTCGCTCGCCGGCGGCGTCCACCCGCGCGGCGGGATGGTGCCCACCGGGAAGCGGATGTCGATCCTCGACTGGAGGGACAGGTCGCCCGCGTCGAAGGCCATGATCGCCTCGGCGACGGAGGCGAAGGACCGGCCCTCGCCCTTGAGCTCGCGCATCTCGCCGTCGGTGGTGAGGAAGAACAGACCGAGGACCATGTCCTGGGTCGGCATCGTCACCGGGCGGCCGTCGGCCGGCTTGAGGATGTTGTTCGAGGACAGCATCAGGATGCGGGCCTCGGCCTGCGCCTCCGCGGACAGCGGCAGGTGCACGGCCATCTGGTCACCGTCGAAGTCCGCGTTGAACGCGGTGCACACGAGCGGGTGGATCTGGATGGCCTTGCCCTCGACCAGCTGCGGCTCGAAGGCCTGGATGCCGAGGCGGTGCAGCGTGGGCGCACGGTTCAGCAGAACCGGGTGCTCCGCGATGACCTCTTCCAGCACGTCGTACACGACCGTGCGGCCGCGCTCGACCATGCGCTTGGCGCTCTTGATGTTCTGCGCGTGGTTCAGGTCGACCAGGCGCTTCATCACGAACGGCTTGAACAGCTCCAGCGCCATCGCCTTCGGCAGACCGCACTGGTGCAGCTTCAGCTGCGGACCGACGACGATCACGGAACGCGCGGAGTAGTCCACACGCTTACCGAGCAGGTTCTGACGGAAGCGGCCCTGCTTGCCCTTGAGCATGTCGGACAGCGACTTCAGCGGACGGTTGCCGGGGCCCGTCACCGGGCGGCCACGACGGCCGTTGTCGAAGAGCGCGTCCACGGCCTCCTGGAGCATGCGCTTCTCGTTGTTCACGATGATCTCGGGCGCACCGAGGTCGAGAAGGCGCTTCAGTCGGTTGTTCCGGTTGATCACGCGGCGGTACAGGTCGTTCAGGTCGGAGGTCGCGAAGCGGCCACCGTCGAGCTGCACCATCGGACGCAGGTCCGGCGGGATGACCGGCACGCAGTCGAGCACCATGCCCTTGGGGCTGTTGCTGGTCTGCAGGAACGCGGAGACGACCTTCAGGCGCTTGAGCGCGCGGGTCTTCTTCTGGCCCTTGCCGGTGCGGATGATCTCGCGGAGGCGCTCGGCCTCCTCGTCCAGGTCGAAGGACTCCAGGCGCTTCTGCAGCGCCGCGGCACCCATCGAACCGTCGAAGTACGTGCCGAAGCGGTCACGCAGCTCGCGGTAGAGCAGCTCGTCGCCCTCCAGGTCCTGGACCTTGAGGTTCTTGAAGCGGTTCCACACCTCGTCGAGACGGTCGATCTCGCGCTGGGCGCGGTCGCGCAGCTGCTTCATCTCGCGCTCGGCACCCTCGCGCACCTTGCGGCGCACGTCGGCCTTGGCGCCCTCGGCCTCCAGCTCGGCCAGGTCGGTCTCGAGCTTCTTGGCGCGGGCCTCCAGGTCGGCGTCGCGGCGCTGCTCGATCTGCTGGCGCTCGACGGAGACGTGGGCCTCCAGCGAGGGCAGGTCGCGGGTGCGGCGCTCCTCGTCGACGTACGTGATCATGTACGCCGCGAAGTAGATGACCTTCTCCAGGTCCTTCGGGGCCAGGTCGAGCAGGTAGCCCAGGCGCGACGGGACGCCCTTGAAGTACCAGATGTGGGTGACGGGAGCGGCCAGCTCGATGTGGCCCATCCGCTCACGGCGCACCTTGGCGCGCGTGACCTCGACGCCACAGCGCTCGCAGATGATGCCCTTGAAGCGGACACGCTTGTACTTGCCGCAGTAGCACTCCCAGTCCCGGGTCGGACCGAAGATCTTCTCGCAGAAGAGTCCGTCCTTTTCGGGCTTGAGCGTGCGGTAGTTGATCGTCTCGGGCTTCTTGACCTCGCCGTGGCTCCACTGACGGATGTCGTCAGCGGTGGCCAGACCGATCCGGAGCTCGTCGAAGAAGTTGACGTCGAGCACTATGCGTCAATCCCTCTCAGGGTTGTAAGTCATGGGGTCTGATACGGGGGTCCTGGGGCCGGCCGGGCTCATGACGAGCCCGGCCGAACTCCCGTCAGACCTCTTCGACGCTGCTCGGCTCACGCCGGGACAGGTCGATGCCAAGCTCCTCCGCAGCGCGGAAGACGTCCTCGTCGGTGTCGCGCATCTCGATGGACATGCCGTCCGAGGACAGCACCTCCACGTTGAGGCACAGGGACTGCATCTCCTTGATGAGCACCTTGAAGGACTCGGGGATGCCGGGCTCAGGGATGTTCTCGCCCTTGACGATGGCCTCGTAGACCTTCACGCGGCCGGTCACGTCGTCGGACTTGATGGTCAGCAGCTCCTGGAGGGCGTACGCGGCGCCGTAAGCCTCCAGCGCCCACACCTCCATCTCACCGAAGCGCTGGCCACCGAACTGGGCCTTACCACCCAGCGGCTGCTGGGTGATCATCGAGTACGGACCGGTCGAGCGGGCGTGCAGCTTGTCGTCGACCAGGTGGTGCAGCTTCAGGATGTACATGTAGCCGACCGAGATCGGGTCCGGGAACGGCTCACCGCTGCGGCCGTCGAACAGCCGCGCCTTGCCGGACGGGAGGACCATGCGGTCGCCGTCGCGGTTCGGGATGGTGTGCTCCAGCAGACCGGCGAGCTCGTCCTCGCGGGCACCGTCGAAGACCGGGGTGGCCACGTTGGTACGCGGGTCGACCTGGTCGGCGCCGATGACCTGGAGGCGCTGGGCCCACTCGTCCGCGAGGCCGGAGACGTCCCAGCCCTGGCTGGCGAGCCAGCCGAGGTGGATCTCCAGGACCTGTCCCGGGTTCATTCGGGACGGCACACCCAGCGGGTTGAGGATGATGTCGACGGGGGTGCCGTCCTCCAGGAACGGCATGTCCTCGATCGGCAGGATCTTGGAGATGACACCCTTGTTGCCGTGCCGGCCGGCGAGCTTGTCACCGTCGGTGATCTTGCGCTTCTGCGCCACGTAGACACGGACCAGCTGGTTCACGCCCGGCGGCAGCTCGTCGCCCTCTTCGCGGTCGAAGACGCGGACGCCGATGACCTTGCCGATCTCGCCGTGCGGCACCTTCAGCGAGGTGTCACGGACCTCGCGGGCCTTCTCACCGAAGATCGCGCGGAGCAGGCGCTCCTCGGGGGTCAGCTCGGTCTCACCCTTGGGCGTGACCTTGCCGACGAGGATGTCGCCGGCGACGACCTCGGCACCGATGCGGATGATGCCGCGCTCGTCGAGGTCGGCGAGGACCTCCTCGGAGACGTTCGGGATGTCCCGGGTGATCTCCTCGGGGCCGAGCTTGGTGTCACGGGCGTCGACCTCGTGCTCCTCGATGTGGATCGAGGAGAGGACGTCGTCCTGCACGAGGCGCTGCGACAGGATGATCGCGTCCTCGTAGTTGTGACCCTCCCACGGCATGAACGCCACCAGCAGGTTCTTGCCGAGCGCCATCTCGCCGTTCTGCGTGGCGGGACCGTCGGCGAGGACCTGGCCGGTGATGATCCGGTCACCCTCGTTGACGATGACCTTCTGGTTGACCGAGGTGCCCTGGTTGGAGCGCGAGAACTTCGCCAGGCGGTACGTGATGTACGTGCCGTCGTCGTTGGCGGTGGTGATGTAGTCCGCGGAGACCTCCTGGACCACACCGTCCTTCTCGGCCTTGACCACGTCGCCGGCGTCGACCGCGGAGCGGTACTCCATGCCGGTGCCGACGAGCGGCGCCTCGGACTGGATCAGCGGCACGGCCTGACGCATCATGTTCGCGCCCATGAGGGCACGGTTGGCGTCGTCGTGCTCCAGGAACGGGATCATGGCGGTCGCGACCGACACCATCTGGCGCGGCGAGACGTCCATGTAGTCCACGTCGTCACCGGCGACGTAGTCGACCTCGCCGCCACGGCGGCGGACCAGGACGCGGGCCTCGGCGAACCGCATGTCGTCGGTCAGCGGCGCGTTGGCCTGCGCGATGACGAAGCGGTCCTCCTCGTCGGCGGTCAGGTAGTCGACGTCGTCGGTGACCTGGCCGTCGACGACCTTGCGGTACGGCGTCTCGATGAAACCGAACGCGTTGACCCGCCCGTAGGAGGCCAGCGAGCCGATCAGACCGATGTTCGGGCCTTCCGGCGTCTCGATCGGGCACATGCGGCCGTAGTGCGAGGGGTGCACGTCACGGACTTCGAAGCCGGCCCGCTCACGGGACAGACCACCCGGGCCGAGGGCGTTGAGACGACGCTTGTGCGTCAGGCCCGACAGCGGGTTGTTCTGGTCCATGAACTGGGACAGCTGGCTGGTGCCGAAGAACTCCTTGATGGAGGCGACGACCGGCCGGATGTTGATCAGGGTCTGCGGCGTGATCGCCTCGACGTCCTGGGTGGTCATGCGCTCGCGCACGACGCGCTCCATACGGGCGAGACCCGTACGGACCTGGTTCTGGATCAGCTCGCCGACGCTGCGGATACGACGGTTGCCGAAGTGGTCGATGTCGTCGGTCTCGACGATGATCGAGCGGCCGGACTCGCCGATCGTCTCGGTCTCACCGGCGTGCAGCTTCACCAGGTACTTGATGGTGGCGATGATGTCGTCGGTGGTGAGCACACCGGCGTCCAGCGGCTCGTCCGCGCCGAGCTTCTTGTTCACCTTGTAGCGGCCGACCTTCGCGAGGTCGTAGCGCTTCGGGTTGAAGTAGAGGTTCTCGAGCAGGGTCTGCGCCGCCTCGCGCGTCGGGGGCTCGCCCGGGCGCAGCTTGCGGTAGATGTCGAGGAGCGCGTCGTCCTGGCCCTGGGTGTGGTCCTTCTCCAGGGTGGCGCGCATGGACTCGTACTCGCCGAACTCCTCGAGGATCTGCTCGGTGGTCCAGCCGAGCGCCTTCAGGAGGACGGTGACGGACTGCTTGCGCTTGCGGTCGATGCGGACACCGACCATGTCGCGCTTGTCGATCTCCATCTCCAGCCAGGCACCCCGGGACGGGATGATCTTGGCGGAGAAGATGTCCTTGTCGGACGTCTTGTCGATGGAGGAGTCGAAGTAGACACCCGGCGAACGGACCAGCTGCGACACGACGACACGCTCGGTGCCGTTGATGACGAAGGTGCCCTTGTTGGTCATGAGCGGGAAGTCGCCCATGAAGACCGTCTGGGACTTGATCTCGCCGGTCTCGTTGTTCGTGAACTCGGCCGTGACGAACAGCGGAGCCGCGTACGTGAAGTCGCGCTCCTTGCACTCGTCGATCGAGTTCTTCGGCGGCTCGAAACGGTGGTCGCGGAAGGTCAGCGACATCGACCCGCTGAAGTCCTCGATCGGGGAGATCTCCTCGAAGATCTCCTCCAGACCGGACTTGGTGGGGACGTCCTGCCCGTTCTCGAGAGCCTCCTCGACGCGAGCCTTCCACGCGTCGTTGCCGAGCAGCCAGTCGAAGCTCTCGGTTTGCAGCGCGAGAAGGTTCGGAACCTCGAGGGGCTCCTTGATCTTTGCAAAAGAGATGCGCAGCGGGGCGGTGCTGGCGGCGTTGTTCGTATTCGCGGTCGAGGCGTTGCGCGAGGCGGCCAAGAGGGGGTCCTTCCGAGGGCTCGGACTCACTACGCGCGTACCGGCCCCTCACCGATGCACAGACAAATGTCCCAGGTCAGAGACGATCTTTTCGTCGGTGCTGTGGCGAGGGCAGACCCCTGGTGACGGGCAGGGGGCAGCTAACAGGCAGCGCAAAGGGTCAGTGTAGCCACTTGGCACACTGATGTCCAGTGCGGGTTTGCGAGACCCTCGTTGTTCTCAACTCCTGCGACAAGGCCCTGCCCTCAACGCACGGTGATACTGCCCTCTTCGTCGCCGATCCATGCCTCGGATTCGGATCCTTCTGGCGACGCGTCCTGAGAATCGCGCGCTGCGTCCGGTTCGTCAAGGGCCCCCTTGCCCAAACTGGTTGCCGCCCGGTGGCTTCCCGGCCCGCGGAGGCACAACGAAGATCACCTTACTCCGCACCGCCACAGGTGCAAGGCAGCCGCCGCCGGGCCCCGGAAACGCCGCAGAGCGACCACCCGGATGGATGATCGCTCTGCGGTGCTGAGGCGTTACAGGTCCAGCGGAACCCGGAAGGTCTTACTTGACCTCGACGGAGGCGCCGGCGCCCTTGAGGGCCTCGGCGGCCTTCTCCGCGGCGTCCTTGGCGACCTTCTCCAGGACCGGCTTCGGGGTGCCGTCGACGAGGTCCTTGGCCTCCTTCAGGCCCAGGGAGGTCAGCTCACGCACGACCTTGATGACCTGGATCTTCTTGTCGCCGGCGCCGGTGAGGATGACGTCGAACTCGTCCTTCTCCTCGGCGGCCTCGGCGCCCGCACCCGGGGCACCCGGGGCGGCGGCGACGACGGCGGCCGGGGCGGCGGCGGTGACGTCGAACTTCTCCTCGAAGGCCTTCACGAACTCGGAGAGCTCGATGAGGGTCATCTCCTCGAACTGCGCGAGCAGGTCTTCCTGGCTGAGCTTCGCCATGATGGCGGTCCTTCCACTAAATCGGCAGGTGCCGGATGTACTGGGTGAGGCGGGCGTACGTCGGGCCCGCATCGACCCTCACCTCATGCGGCGAGGATCGGAAAGCGAGCCGAATTACTCGGCACCGCCCTGCTCTGCCTGCTTGGCACGAAGGGCGTCCACGGTGCGGACGAGCTTCGACGGGAGAGCCTGGAAGAGCGCGGCAGCCTGGGACTGCTTGCCCTTCATGGCACCCGCCAGCTTGGAGAGCAGAACCTCGCGGGACTCGAGGTCCGCAAGCTTCTTGATCTCGTCGGCGGACAGCGCCTTGCCGTCAAGGACACCGCCCTTGATGACGAGATTCGGGTTGTCCTTGGCGAAGTCGCGCAGACCCTTCGCCGACTCCACCGGGTCACCGGTGATGAAGGCGACAGCCGTCGGACCATTGAACTGGTCGTCCAGCGTCGTGATCCCGGCCTCGTTGGCCGCAATCTTGGTCAGCGTGTTCTTCACCACGGCGTACTGGGCGTTCTCACCGAGCGACCGGCGCAGCTGCTTGAGCTGCGCCACGGTGAGACCGCGGTACTCGGTCAGCACGGCGGCGTTGGAGCTGCGGAACTTGTCCGTCAGCTCGGCAACCGCGGCGGACTTGTCGGGCCTCGCCATAGAGCCTCGGCCTCCTTCCGGGTGATTCGGACCGCGCGGACCCGAAGGAGGACTGAGGGAAAACGAAACGCCCCGGCGCAGGCGCACGGGGCGGACTCGACCGGGCGCACGCACGCTTTCACGAGCGCACTCCGGGAGTTCTTCCACAGTCACCTGCGCGGGTCGTCCGCAGTTCAGCGGATCCTTCGGCCACCGCGCCCTCTGACGAGCGCACGGCAACGACCAGCGGTCTTTGGCTTCGTTAGGAGAGTACGTGACCGCATCGCTGTCAAGCAAATCCGCTCCAACGGCGCCTCTGGGCGCCGCCGCACCCTCCCGCCCGCCGGCGGGCCACCCGGCACGTCACGAACGGCGCAGAACGCCCCCGCAGGGCCGCGAACCCGGATACCGGTGAAGCGGGGAAAGGGAACGGGCCCCGCACCCGAAGGTGCGGGGCCCGTCGTCCGACGAGGTGAGCCTCAGGCTCAGACCGCGGCCGGGTCCTCCTCGACGAGGAGGTTGCGGGTGCGGTTCGGGTCGAGCGGAATGCCGGGGCCCATCGTGGTGGTGATGGCGGCCTTCTTGATGTAACGACCCTTGGCGGCGGACGGCTTCAGACGGAGGATCTCCTCCAGCGCGGCGCCGTAGTTCTCCACCAGCTTGGTGTCGTCGAAGGACACCTTGCCGATGATGAAGTGCAGGTTCGAGTGCTTGTCGACGCGGAACTCGATCTTGCCGCCCTTGATGTCGTTGACGGCCTTGGTGACGTCCGGCGTCACGGTGCCCGTCTTCGGGTTCGGCATCAGACCACGCGGACCGAGCACGCGGCCGAGGCGGCCGACCTTGCCCATGAGGTCCGGGGTGGCGACAACGGCGTCGAAGTCCAGACGGCCCTTCGACACCTCGTCGATCAGCTCGTCGGCGCCGACGATGTCGGCGCCCGCGGCACGCGCGGCCTCGGCACGGTCACCGGTCGCGAAGACCAGGACCCGGGCGGTCTTACCGGTGCCGTGCGGAAGGTTCACGGTGCCACGGACCATCTGGTCGGCCTTGCGCGGGTCGACACCCAGACGGAAGGCGACCTCGACGGTGCCGTCGAACTTGGTCGTGGAGGTCTCCTTGGCCAGACGGACGGCCTCGAGCGGGGCGTACAGCTTCTCCCGGTCGATCTTGGCGTCCGCAGCGCGAAGGGACTTGCTGCGCTTGCTCACTACTGCTCCTGTGGATTCTTAGGAGTCGTGGTCCGGGCCGAGCAGGCCCTTCCACACTTCTGCTTGGTGACGGGGTGAGGTCAGCCCTCGACCGTGACGCCCATGGAACGGGCGGTGCCGGCGATGATCTTCTCGGCGGCGTCCAGGTCGTTGGCGTTGAGGTCGGGCATCTTGGTGGTGGCGATCTCGCGGACCTGGTCGCGCGTGATCTTCGCGACCTTGGTCTTGTGCGGCTCGCCGGAGCCCTTCTCCACACCCGCGGCCTTGAGGATCATCTTGGCGGCCGGCGGCGTCTTGGTGATGAAGGTGAAGGAACGGTCCTCGTAGACCGTGATCTCCACCGGGATCACCCAGCCACGCTGCGACTCGGTCGCGGCGTTGTACGCCTTGCAGAACTCCATGATGTTCACGCCGTGCTGGCCCAGCGCGGGGCCGACCGGCGGAGCCGGGTTGGCGGCACCGGCCTGGATCTGGAGCTTGATGAGCCCCGTGACCTTCTTCTTCTTGGGAGGCATGTGCTCTCTCCGGGTCCTAGTGAGAGTTTTTCCGCCTACCCGTCCGGATCATCCGGACGGAGGCATACCGCACAACGATAACGGGTATCCATGCGCGGCTAAAAACCGAGCAGGTCAGACCGGCTGCGAGAGCCTGCCTGACCTACTCGGAAGCGGTGAGTCCGGAAGACGTCAGTTCTTCTGGATCTGGTCGAAGGACAGCTCGACCGGGGTCTCGCGGCCGAAGATCTCGACGAGACCCTTGACCTTCTTCGAGTCCGGGTTGATCTCGTTGATGGTCGCCTGCAGCGTGGCGAACGGGCCGTCGGTGACGGTGACCGAGTCGCCCACCTCGAAGTCCAGCACCTGGACCTCGACCTTGCGCTGCGGAGCAGGCTTGCCCTCGGCCTCGGCGGCCTCGCGGGCGGCCTTCTCCTCCGCCTCCGGCGCGAGCATCTTGACGATCTCGTCCAGGGTCAGCGGGTACGGGTCGTAGGCGTTGCCCACGAAGCCGGTGACGCCGGGGGTGTTGCGGACGACGCCCCAGGACTCGTTCGTCAGGTCCATGCGGACGAGGACGTAGCCCGGGAGCTTGTTCTGCTTGATGGTCTTGCGGTCGCCGTTCTTGATCTGGACGACCTCTTCCTGCGGCACCTCGGCCTGGAAGATGTAGTCCTCGACGTTCAGCGAGACGGCGCGCTGCTCCAGGTTCGTCTTCACGCGGTTCTCGTAACCGGCGTACGTGTGGATGACGTACCACTCGCCGGGCAGGACCCGCAGTTCGTCGCGGAGCTTCTCGACCGGGTCGCGCTCGTCCTCGGGCTCGGCCTCGGACTCCTCTTCGGCGGCCTCGGCGGCGGCCTCGTCGGCCTCTTCGGTCTCGGCCTCGGCGGGCTCGTCCGCGACGGCGTCGGCAGCCTCGACCTCCGCGGAGGCCTCGGTGTCCTCGCTGTCCGCGCCCTCGACGGCGTCGAGCTCGTCCTCGACGGACTCGACAGGCTCGATGGCGTCGTTCACGTTCGGGTCAGACACGGTGGCTGCTTCTTCCTGGATACATAGGGGTGGAACATGCGAAAGGAGCGCCGGGTACCTCGGCGCTCTTCGCTGGGCACTCAGCCGAAGACGTACTTGGCTGCGTTGCTGAGCCCATAGTCAATCACGGTCACCAGGCCGATCATGATGACCACGAAGATGATCACCACGGTCGTGTACGTCGTGAGCTGGTTGCGAGTCGGCCAGACGACCTTGCGGAGTTCCGCGACGATCTGGCGGTAGAAGAGCGCCAGGCGCTTCAGGGGGCCCTTCTTGGCCCGCTTGCCGCCCTTGCGGGACTTCTTCTTGGAGTCCGGCGCCTCGTCCTGGGCATCAGGCATGTCGATGGAGCCCACGGCGTCCGTCACTCGTCCTCACCTGATTCCGGGTCGTGGCCGTGCCGCGCCCGGTCTGAGCCGCACGGCGGTGCATTGCTGTACGTACATGCGCACACATCCTGGCGAAGGTGTGTGTAGCAGGGCCGGAGGGACTTGAACCCCCAACCGCTGGTTTTGGAGACCAGTGCTCTACCAATTGAGCTACGACCCTTTGTGTGTCCACCAACGTACCGCATACACCCGGATGCTTGGTGTGCACCGGATGAGCGCGACCCGCTGAAGGCCAACGAGGTGAGAGTGTACGTGTTCCGGGGCCGGGCGTCGAACAGAAAGCGGCGGCGCGGCCCCTCGAACGGGCCCGGCGGGCCGCAGGTTGGCGGAAGATCGCCCTGTGCGCGAGGGTGGGCCGCGGTGAACACGCGGTGGATACGGACTGATGTTCCGGCCTTTGCCCGGTCCTGTTCAGTCTGTGAAACCCCCGTGCCGCTGGAGTTTCCGGTCTGAAACGATGGGCCCCATGAGCGCTGCAACCCCTCCCACCGAGCGCCGGGTCTCCGCCCGAGTCGGCGCGATCTCCGAGTCCGCCACCCTCGCCGTGGACGCCAAGGCCAAGGCCCTCAAGGCCGCCGGGCGTCCGGTGATCGGCTTCGGCGCCGGTGAGCCCGACTTCCCGACCCCGGACTACATCGTCGAGGCCGCGATCGAGGCCTGCAAGAACCCGAAGTACCACCGCTACACGCCGGCCGGCGGTCTGCCCGAGCTGAAGGCCGCGATCGCCGCGAAGACGCTGCGCGACTCCGGCTACGAGGTGGACCCGTCCCAGATCCTGGTGACCAACGGCGGCAAGCAGGCGATCTACGAGGCGTTCGCCGCGATCCTCGACCCGGGCGACGAGGTCATCGTCCCGGCCCCGTACTGGACGACGTACCCCGAGTCGATCCGGCTCGCCGGCGGTGTCCCCGTGGAGGTCGTCGCCGACGAGACCACCGGCTACCGGGTGTCGGTGGAGCAGCTGGAGGCCGCCCGCACCGAGAAGACCAAGGTCGTCCTGTTCGTCTCGCCGTCGAACCCGACCGGCGCCGTCTACAGCCGGGCCGACGCCGAGGCGATCGGCCGCTGGGCCGTCGAGCACGGGCTGTGGGTGCTGACCGACGAGATCTACGAGCACCTCGTGTACGGCGACGCCACCTTCACGTCGCTGCCCGCGCTCCTGCCCGAGCTGCGCGACAAGTGCGTCGTCGTCAACGGTGTCGCCAAGACGTACGCCATGACCGGCTGGCGCGTCGGCTGGATCATCGGCCCCAAGGACGTCGTCAAGGCCGCGACGAACCTCCAGTCGCACGCCACGTCCAACGTCTCCAACGTCGCCCAGGCCGCGGCCCTCGCCGCCGTGTCCGGCGACCTGGACGCCGTCGCGACGATGCGGGAGGCCTTCGACCGGCGCCGCAGGACCATCGTGCGGATGCTCAACGAGATCGACGGCGTGGTCTGCCCGGAGCCGGAGGGGGCGTTCTACGCGTACCCGTCGGTCAAGGAGCTGCTCGGCAAGGAGATCCGCGGCAAGCGTCCGCGGGACACGGTCGAGCTGGCCGCGCTGATCCTCGAAGAGGTCGAGGTCGCGGTCGTTCCCGGTGAGGCGTTCGGTACGCCCGGGTACCTGCGGCTGTCGTACGCGCTCGGGGACGAGGACCTCGTCGAGGGCGTGAGCCGTATCCAGAAGCTGCTGGCGGAGGCCCGGGACTGACGTCCGCCTCCCGCCATGGGACCACCTCCGAATCCTCGGAGGTGGTCCCATTCGTTTGTGCGAGCAAGACCACTAACGGGGAAACCGCTACCGGGACGGCGGACACGTACGGCAGGATCCTGGAATGGAGCGTGTACGTGATCTCTCTGAGCTGCCGAAGGCCCATCTGCACCTGCACTTCACCGGATCGATGCGGCCGGGGACGGTGCTGGAGCTGGCCGACAAGTACGGCGTCCGTCTGCCGGACACGCTGAGCGAGGCCCTGAAGAGTGGCGAGCCGCCGCAGCTGCGGGCGACGGACGAGCGGGGCTGGTTCCGCTTCCAGCGGCTGTACGACGCGGCGCGCTCGTGCCTGCGGGAGCCGGAGGACATCCAGCGGCTGGTGCGGGAGGCCGCCGAGGAGGATCTGCGGGACGGCTCCCGGTGGCTGGAGATCCAGGTCGACCCGACGTCGTACGCGCCGCGGCTGGGTGGGCTGGTCTCGGCGCTGGAGATCATCCTGGACGCGGTGGAGACCGCGGCGCGGGACACGGGGCTCGGGATGCGGGTGCTCGTGGCCGCGAACCGCATGAAACATCCGCTGGACGCGCGGACGCTGGCGCGGCTGGCGGTGCGGTACGCGGACCGGGGCGTCATCGGCTTCGGGCTCTCCAACGACGAGCGGCGCGGGATGGCGCGGGACTTCGACCGGGCGTTCGCGATCGCGCGCGAGGGCGGGCTGCTGTCGGCGCCGCACGGGGGTGAGCTGAGCGGGCCGGCGTCCGTGCGGGACTGTCTGGACGACCTGGGGGCGCATCGGATCGGGCACGGGGTGCGGGCGGCGGATGATCCGCGACTGCTGAAGCGGCTGGCGGACCGGGGCGTGACGTGCGAGGTGTGTCCGGCGTCGAACGTGGCGCTGGGGGTGTACGAGAAGCCGGAGGACGTGCCGTTGCGGCGGCTGTTCGAGGCGGGTGTGCCGTTGGCGCTGGGCGCGGACGATCCGCTGCTGTTCGGCTCGCGTCTGGCGGCGCAGTACGAGATGGCCCGGCAGCATCACGGCTTCTCGGACGCGGAACTGGCGGAACTGGCCCGCCAGTCGGTACGGGGGTCGGCGGCGCCGGAAGCGGTGAAGGGGGAGCTGTTGGCGGGGGTGGACGCCTGGCTGACGAGCTGAGGGGGTGGGGCGGGGCGGCTGGGGGTGCCTCCGGCGGTTGTGCGGGTGCCTGCGGCGGCCTGTGCGGGTGCGGTGGTGGCGTGCGTTGCGCTGTCGGTTCGGTGGGTGGGTCGGGGCCGCGCCGGGGGGTGTCCGTCCTCGGAACGGCGCGGAATCGGTTGCTTACATAAGTGCGGGGCGTTGACGCGCCAACCGCTGCGGGCGGACACCCCCCGACACGTCCCCTTCCCGCCGTACGCGACTGCGGGCCGGTGGCCCATTCCGCCCCACCCATCCCACGCGGGCAAGCCGCGGGCAGTCGTGCCGCTGGGGCGGCACGGGTGGGCGCGGGCGGCAACCCGAGAGCGCCGGGCCGCGCGACCCACCCCGCGGTCACGCCAACGCCGGGCAACCGGACAACGCCGGACAGCCGAGCGGCGGTACAGCCGGGCGGCGGCACGTCGCACGCCGCGGGCATGCGGGCCGCACGGGTGGGCGCGGGCGGCAACCCCGTAGCGCCGGGCCGCGCGACCCACCCCGCGGGCACCCCGACGCCGGTCGCAAGAGACGCCGGTCACCGTCACGCCCTCGCGCTACCGCCTCACAGGCTCACGCCGACCATCACCGGCTCGTTGACCAGCGTGATCCCGAAGGCCTCGCGGACGCCGGACACCACATCGCGGGCCAGCGCCAGCAGGTCCTCCGTCGTGGCCCCGCCCCGGTTGGTGAGCGCGAGCGTGTGCTTGGTGGAGATGCGGGCCGGACCGCTGCCGTAGCCCTTGGTGAAGCCCGCCCTGTCGATGAGCCAGGCCGCGGACGTCTTCGTACGCCCCTCCCCCGCCGGGTAGGCGGGCGGTTCCGCGTCGGCGCCGAGGCGCTCCTTCACGCGCGCGTGGAACGCGGCGAACTGCTCCGCCGTGAGGATCGGGTTGGTGAAGAAGGACCCGGCCGACCAGGTGTCGTGGTCCTCGGGGTCCAGCACCATGCCCTTGCCCGCCCGCAGCTTCAGCACGGTCTCCCGGGCGTCGGCGAGCGGCACCCGGTCGCCGGGCTCCACGCCCAGGGCGCGGGCCGTCTCGGCGTACTTGATCGGCGCCGACAGCCCGTCCGCGTCCTCCAGCTCGAAGCGGACGCGCAGCACGACGTACCGCTCGGGGTCGGCCTTGAAGCGGCTGTGGCGGTAGGAGAAGTCGCACTCCTCGTTCCGCAGGGTGACCGTCTCGCCCGACCCGCGGTCGTACGCGATCACCTCGGTGATCGTCGAGGAGACCTCCTGGCCGTACGCCCCCACGTTCTGGATGGGGGTCGCGCCCGCCGAGCCCGGGATGCCCGACAGGCATTCGATGCCGGCGAGTCCGGCCTCTACGGTGCGGGCGACGGCGTCGGTCCACACCTCGCCGGCGGCCAGCTCCAGGCGGGTGCCGGTGAGCTCGACGCCGCGGGTGGCGATGCGCAGGGCGGTGCCCTCGAAGCCCTTGTCGCCGATGACCAGGTTCGATCCGCCGCCGATGATCAGCAGCGGCGTGCCGGTCGCGTCGGCGTCGCGGACGGCGGCGATCACCTCGGCGTCGGTCGTGGCGGTGACCAGCCGGGTCGCGGGGCCGCCCAGCCGGAAGGTGGTCAGCGGGCCGAGGGGGGCGTCGTGGAGTTCCTGCACGGGCCCAAGACTACGAGACGGCACCGACAGCCCCGGCACGCGCGCGTACGGTCCCGTCGGCGAAGCGGGGCCGTACGCGCGCGAGGTCACGTGAGGCGGCGGATCGCGTCGTCCCAGTCGAGCGGCAGTTCGTCGCTCCTCACCTGCCAGCTGACGAACTTCGAGTCGCGCATCTGGCCGGACAGGTTCCGCGAGGCCGGTGAGTGGGCTCCGGAGCGGGCGAACTCCTTGAGGGCCGCCGGTGACTCCCAGGCGGACAGCGTCCAGAAGGTCCGGCTCAGCGGCTTCGCCCTGAGCGTCGCCCCGTACGCGCCGGGCGCCCGGCTCACCTGCCGCCACACGGCCGGCGTGCCTACGAGGAACTTCAGCGCCCCCCACAGGGTGCGGGTCTCGAAGCGGGAGGCGAACACGTGGACCTCGACGCCGGTCGGTGCCGGGTTCGGGGTGGTCCAGGGAAGGGTGGGCATGGCTCCTCCTTCTGGGTTCCTACGGATGTCCCTTTGGTCGGGCGGGCTTGTGCTGGATCGTGGGTCGTCAGCGGGCGGCCGGTTCCGGCAGTAGCTTCGGCACCTCCCCGGCCGCCGTGTGTGCCGCGCCCCGCCTGGTCGGGATCAGCAGCGCGGCCACCCCGGCGAGGGCGACGACCGCCGAGCCCGTGAACAGCGCCGGGCGCAGCCCTTCGACGAAGGCCTGGCCGGACTCGTAGCCGCCCCGCGCCGAGAAGATGGACGCCATGACGGCGATGCCGAGCGCACCGCCGACCTCGCGCAGCGCGTTGTTGGCGCCGGAGGCGATGCCCTGTTCCCCGGCGCGGACGCTGGACATCACGAGGCTGGACGCGGGGGCGAAGAACAGGGCCATGCCGACGCCGCTGGTGACGAGGGCGGGCAGCTGCGCGGCGTAGGAGGCGTCGGCGGTGGCCACGAAGGCCAGCTGTCCGAGGCCCGCCGCCTGGAGGAAGAGGCCCGCGGCGACGACCGGTCGGCCGCCTATGCGGTCGGAGAGGATGCCCGCGACGGGCGCGACGAGCATCGGCATCCCCGTCCAGGGCAGCATGCGGAGCCCCGCCTCGGTGGGCGAGTAGCCGAGGACGCCCTGCATGTACTGGCTGAGCAGGAAGATCGAGCCGAACATGCCGAGGAACATCATCAGGCTCGCCGCGTTGATGCCGGCGAAGGCCCGGGAGCGGAACAGCCGCATCGGAAGCATGGGGTTCTTGGCGCGGGTGCTGTAGAGCACGAAGCCGACGAGCAGCGCCGACCCGGCGAACAGACTGGTCATGACCACCGGGCCCGTCCAGCCGTCGACCGGGCCGCGTACCAGGCCGTAGACGAGCCCGAAGAGGCCGCCGCTGGCGAGCAGGGTGCCGGGGAGGTCGAGTGGGGCGCCGGTGCCGTAGGACTCGGCGAGGCGGAGCCGGGCGAGCGGCAGCAGGGCCAGGCCCAGCGGAACGTTCAGCCAGAAGATCCACTGCCAGGAGATGTGCTCGGTGAGGCTGCCGCCGACCAGCGGTCCGGAGGCCACCGCGAGTCCGTTCACGGCACCCCAGATGCCGTACGCCATGCCGCGCCGTTCCGCCGGTACGGCCGCCGTCAGCAGGGTGAGCGTCAGCGGCATCATGACGGCCGCGCCGGCGCCCTGGACCGCGCGGGCGGCGATCAGGGAGTCGATGCCGGGGGCCATGGCCGCGGCGGCCGAGGCCGCGGTGAAGACGGCGATGCCGGCCATGAACAGGCGGCGGCGGCCGAAGCGGTCGCCGAGGGCGGCACCGAACATGAGCAGGACCGCGAAGGTGAGCGTGTAGGCGCTCACGGTCCATTCGAGGTCGTGCAGTGCCCCGCCGAGGTCCTCGCGGATCGAGGGCAGGGCGGTGGTGACGACGAGGTTGTCGAGTGCCGCCATGAATCCGGCGACGCTGGTGATGGCGAGGGCCCAGGCGGTCCCTCCGCGACGTTCCGCTGTGTGCTGTGACATCGCTTCCCCAAGGAGTGAGCACTGAGTTGTGAATGAGTGTGCGACGAGTCGGTTAGTTATTGGTCAATAACTTCTTTGGGTGTGAGAGGGCCTGATTTCGCCGCCCTTCGGGCCGACCCGAAGGCAGGCCTAGGAGTCCTCGGTCTCCTGCCGCACGCGGGGGGCGATGTCGAACCCCTCCCACACCCGATGTTCGGCCGGGAACCCCATGGCGGCGAGGGTGTTGATGAGCATCCCGTACGCCATGAAGGACGTGGTCGCGTCGGTGTCGGCCCCCAGCGGCAGGTGGACGCTGTCCCAGATCTCCATCCAGCCCCTGCGGACCATCTCGCCGAACTCGTGGTCGCCCGACGCCTCGGCGACCGCGACCGCGAGGAAGGTCTGCAACTGCATGCGGAGCCGCTCGGGCTGTTCGGAGATCAGCCGCGCGTACGCCTCCCCCATGGCGTCGTGGGCCTCCTCGCCCTCCAGCCCTTCGGCGGCCTCCTCGAACATCCGCCGCATGTCCTGCATGCAGCGCTCGGTCGCCGCGAGGAAGATCGCCTTCTTGCCCGGGAAGAGCCGGAAGAGATACGGCTGCGAGACACCCACCCGCTTGGCGATCGCCTCGGTGGAGGTGCCGTGGTAGCCGTTCTGCGCGAACTCCGAGATCGCCGCGCGAATGACGCTCTCACGCCTCTCTTCTGCGCTCATCCTGACCATGCGAAGAAAGTTAGTACTCAATCACTAACCAAGTCAAGAGGTCGCGGAGTCGCCGGTGATGCCGCCCGCAGCGGCGGCCCAGTCGTCGTCCTGGGGCGACTGTGACGGGACACACGTAAGGGGCGTCCCTCATGGAGGACGCCCCTTACGCAGGGTCACGATCAGGCGAGTCGTACGACCGCCCGGGACATGCCCAGCACCTTCTGTCCGGCACTGGTGGCCGTCAGGTCGACGCGGACCGTGTTGTCGTCCAGCTTGGCCGCGACCTTGCCGGTGACCTCGATCACGGCGCCCTTGTCGTCGTTCGGGACGACGACCGGCCTGGTGAAGCGGACACCGTACTCGACGACCGCGGCCGGATCGCCGGTCCAGTCGGTGACGACGCGGATCGCCTCGGCCATGGTGAACATGCCGTGCGCGATGACGTCCGGCAGTCCGACCTCCTTGGCGAACTTCTCGTTCCAGTGGATCGGGTTGAAGTCACCGGACGCACCCGCGTACCGGACGAGCGTCTCGCGCGTCACGGGGAAGGACTGGCCGGGCAGTTCGGTGCCGACCTCGACGTCGGCGTACGCGATCTTCGCCGTCATGGTGATGCTCACGCCCCCTCGGCCGCACGCGCGACCAGCTTCGTCCAGGCGGTCACGACGTGCTCGCCGGCCTCGTCGTGGACCTCGCCGCGGATGTCCAGGATGTCGTTGCCCGCCATCGACTTGACCGCCTCGATGGTGGAGGTGACCGTCAGCCGGTCCCCGGCCCGCACCGGCCGGGTGTACGCGAACTTCTGGTCGCCGTGCACCACCCGGCTGTAGTCGAGCCCCAGCTGCGGGTCCTGCACGACCTGCTCAGAGGCCCTGAACGTGAGCGCGAAAACGAAAGTCGGCGGAGCGATCACGTCCGGGTGGCCGAACGCCTTGGCGGCCTCCGGGTCCGTGTACGCAGGGTTCGCGTCCCCCACCGCCTGCGCGAACTCACGGATCTTCTCCCGGCCCACCTCGTAGGGCTCGGTGGGCGGGTAGGTCCGCCCCACGAAGGACTGGTCGAGCGCCATGGCTCGGCACCTCCACTGTCTGTTCTGGTTGACCTGCGCGGGTGTCCGCAGCCGGCCGAACCGACCGGTAACCGGGACCGAGAACGACGCGAGGCCGCCCCCCGACTGCGGGGGCGGCCTCGTGTACGAGCCTGGTTTATCGCGTTTCGCGGTGCGCGGTGTGCGCGTTGCAACGCGGGCAGTGCTTCTTCATCTCAAGACGGTCCGGGTTGTTACGCCGGTTCTTCTTGGTGATGTAGTTCCGCTCCTTGCACTCCACGCAGGCCAGCGTGATCTTCGGGCGGACGTCGGTGGCAGCCACGTGAGTGCTCCTTGACGAACGGATGGGACTGGGTTAACGCATGGAAGAGTAGCCGATCGAAGGACCGACCCCGCAATCGGCTACTTAGAGTAGCGGTGACCGGACTTGAACCGGTGACACAGCGATTATGAGCCGCTTGCTCTACCGACTGAGCTACACCGCTGCGATGCGATCGGGCCCCGCCTCGCGGCGGGAACCTCTCACACCAGAGCCCCAATACGGAATCGAACCGTAGACCTTCTCCTTACCATGGAGACGCTCTGCCGACTGAGCTATTGGGGCGAGCGATGAAGACATTACACGGTCGGCAGCGGTTCGCCCAAATCCGTTTCGGGGCGTCCGCCGCGCCCTCCCCGGCCCGCCGTCCCGCGCAGCTCGACTGCCCCGGCCGTACCGGTTTCCGACGGCGCGGGGCCGCCGACCACGCCGGTACGACTATTGCGCTCCTGCGGGCCGCGGCCCGGTCGCCGTCCTAGGCTCGACTCACTCTGCGTGATCTTGCGTCCTCTCCCCGCGCAGCCCCCCGAGATCCAGGAGCGCGATGCCCGACAGCCAGCCGCAGCCGCCGCACTCGTCGTCCTCCCCGGGCCCGGCCGAGCCGGCCTCCCTCCTGCTGTGCGGGGCGCGGCTGACCGACGGCCGGACCGTGGACGTACGGCTGGGCGGCGGGCGCATCGAGGCGGTCGGCACGGCGGGCAGCCTGGCGCCGGCCGGACCGCGCGGCGTGCGGGTGGACCTCGCCGGCCATCTCCTCCTGCCGGCCCCGGCCGAGCCGCACGCCCACGGCGACACCGCGCTCACGGCCGACGCGGCCGGCCCGGTGTCGTACGACGCCACGGACGTGCAGCGCCGCGCCACGGAGGCGACGCTGCTGCAACTCGGGCACGGGGCGACGGCGGTACGGGCACACGTGCGCGTGGGCGACGTCCAAGGGCTCGGCGCGCTCGGCGCCGTTCTGCGCGCCCGGCGTGCGCTGCGCGGGCTGGCCGAGCTGACCACGGTCGCCGTTCCCCGGGTGCTGACCGGGGTCGCCGGGGCCGACGGGCTCGCGATGCTGCGGGACGCCGTGAAGATGGGCGCCTCCGTGGTGGGCGGCTGCCCCGACCTGGACCCCGACCCGACGGGTTACGTCGAGGCCGTCCTGGAGGTCGCCTCCGAGCACGGCTGCCCCGTCGACCTGCACACCGACGCCGACGACCCGGCCCGCCTCGCCCGGCTCGCGGCGATGGCGGGCGGACTGCGCCCCGGCGTGACGCTGGGCCCGTGCGCCGGCCTGAGCCGGTTGCCCTCCGACCTGGCCTCCCGTACGGCGGACCAGCTTGCGGCGGCGGGCGTGACGGTGGTGTGCCTGCCGCAGGGCGGCTGCGCGGGCGCCGACCGCCGCGGCGCGGCGCCGGTACGGCTGCTGCGGGCGGCCGGGGTGCGCGTCGCCGCCGGGAGCGGCGCTCTGCGGGACGTGTCCAACCCGGTGGGCCGCGGGGACCCGCTGGAGGCGGCGTACCTGCTGGCCTCGCGCTGCGGGCTGCGGCCGGAGGAGGCCTACGACGCCGTGAGTTCGTCGGCGCGGGCGGCCATGGGCCTGCCCGAGGTCCGGGTGGAGGCTGGCTTCCCTGCGGAACTGCTGGCGGTGCGCGGCGAGGGGCTGGCGGGCGTGCTGTCGCTGGCGTACAGCCGCGTCGTGGTGCACGGGGGGCGCGTGGTGGCGCGGACCAGCGCGGTACGGGAGTACGGCAACTCGGCGGGATCGGTGGAGCTGGGGCTGCCGAGGCAGGGCCGCGGGGAGGTTTCCTAGCCGGGAGGGCGGAGCGCGCGGAGGCGTCGGCGGCGGACCGGCGGCCGGCGGGTCCTCGATGCGCGGGGTGGCCCCGGTGGGCGGGCGGGGTGGCCGAAGTCGTACGGCGGACGGGGCGGCGCGGGCGTACGGTCGAAGACATGCGCATTGTCATCGCTGGTGGTCATGGTCAGATCGCGCTGCGGCTGGAGCGACTGCTCGCCGCGCGCGGGGACGAGGTCGCGGGCATCGTCCGCAAGCCCGAGCAGGCCGACGATCTGCGGCAGGCCGGTGCCGAACCGGTCGTGCTGGACCTGGAGTCGGCGTCTGTCGAGGAGGTCGCCGAGCGGCTGCGGGGCGCGGACGCGGCGGTGTTCGCGGCGGGCGCGGGACCGGGCAGCGGGGCGGCCCGCAAGGACACGGTCGACAAGGGCGCGGCGGTCCTGTTCGCGGACGCGGCGGTCCGGGCGGGCGTGGGACGCCTCGTCGTCGTGTCGTCCATGGGCGCGAATCCGAAGCACGAGGGCCGCGAGATCTTCGACGTGTACCTGCGTGCCAAGGGCGAGGCCGACGCGTACGTGCAGGGCCTGAAGGGCCTCGACTGGACGATCCTGCGCCCGGGTTCACTGACGGACGACGCCGGAACCGGTCTCGTACGGCTGGAGGCGCACACGGGCCGCGGTCCGGTGCCGCGCGACGACGTGGCCGCCGTCCTCGCGGAGCTGGTGGAGTCGTCGTCGACGGCCGGTCTCACCCTGGAACTGGTCGCCGGGTCGACGCCGGTGTCGGTGGCGGTGAAGTCGGTCGCGGGCAACTGAGGCCGGCGCCCGGTACCCGGCACATCCGGTGCCTAGAACAGGGCCAACTGACCAGGGAAGTCGGGTACGACGTAGCCGTCCAACGTCGGCTGCGGCGCGACCAGTTGGGCCTGCCGACGGGAACCGGGACAGGAGACGAGTTCGCCGTGCTCACGAGCACCGGGCGGATCGTGCCGCGCGAACCGCCCGGCGACGACGGCGATCTCACGACGGCACTCGGGGCAGGGCCTGCGGGGCGTGGACATGGGATCAGTGTGCCCCCGGGGGGCGGGGAACCTCACGGAGGGCGTTCCGGGGCGGCCCGTACAACGAGGAGACCCCCTCCGTGCTGCGTTTCCGCAGTTCGGAGGGGGTCTCCTCAAGTGTGGCGGCGCCAGGATTCGAACCTGGGAAGGCTGAGCCGGCAGATTTACAGTCTGCTCCCTTTGGCCGCTCGGGCACACCGCCGGGGTTGCTGCCCTTCGAACCGCCTTTCGGCGGTGCTCCGTGGCAACGACGTAAACAATACCCGATGCCGAGGGGTGCTTCGCCACCCGATTGATCGGGGTCCGGGACGCCGCGGGTGGCTAGTCTTGTGCGGATGCGGCCCGGGTCCCCACCGGGTCCGGCGGCCACCCCACGTACGCCGGTCCGTGCCCGGTACGCACCCGATACGCACCCCGATACAAGGAGCCACAGGACATGGCCGACTCCAGTTTCGACATCGTCTCGAAGGTCGAGCGGCAGGAGGTCGACAACGCCCTCAACCAGGCCGCCAAGGAGATCTCGCAGCGCTACGACTTCAAGGGCGTGGGTGCCTCGATCTCGTGGTCCGGGGAGAAGATCCTCATGGAGGCGAACTCCGAGGACCGGGTGAAGGCTGTCCTCGACGTCTTCCAGTCCAAGCTGGTCAAGCGCGGTATCTCGCTGAAGGCGCTGGACGCCGGTGAGCCCCAGCTCTCCGGCAAGGAGTACAAGATCTTCGCCTCGATCGAGGAGGGCATCTCCCAGGAGAACGCCAAGAAGGTGGCGAAGATCATCCGGGACGAGGGCCCGAAGGGCGTGAAGGCCCAGGTGCAGGGCGACGAGCTGCGGGTCAGCTCCAAGAGCCGTGACGACCTGCAGGCCGTCATCTCGCTGCTGAAGGGCAAGGACTTCGACTTCGCGCTGCAGTTCGTGAACTACCGGTGAGGTGAGGCACGGGTGGGCGCCCTCATTGCCGTGGGGCCCACCCTTCCCGAACCGCCGTGCCGTGCCGCCCGGCCGTCTGGCGGACCGCCACCCCACCGCGCCGCCGCGGCGTCAGTCGCGTGAGTGGCCGAAAAGCAGGCGGTACCCCACCAGCAGGACCAGCGCGCCGCCGATGGCCGCCGCCCACGTCGCGCCGTCGTAGAAGTCCTTGGTGATCGGGTGGTCCAGCCAACGGGCCGATATCCAGCCGCCGATGAACGCGCCCGCGATGCCGATGGCCGTCGTACCGACGAGCCCGCCCGGGTCGCGGCCGGGCAGCAGGAACTTGGCGATGGCTCCCGCCAGCAGCCCGAGGATGATCCAGCTGATGAACGTCATGCCGTGACCCTGCCCTTTCCCCCTGTGCCCAAGACGTCCCGCCGGTGTGATCCTGCTCCGGGCGGAGCCGTGCTCGGCCGTCGTTCATGGCGTGCTGGTCGAGAGGACGTCCCCGCGCCACCCGGCGGTTGCGTGGCCGGGTGCGGCTGATCAGTAGGGTGCGGACCATGACTTCCACCGGTCCTGAACTGCGGCGCACCCTCGGCGTGACGGACGCCGTGGTCGTCGGGCTCGGCTCGATGATCGGCGCCGGTGTCTTCGCCGCCCTGGCCCCCGCCGCGCGCGCCGCCGGCTCGGGGCTGCTGCTCGGGCTCGCGGTCGCCGCCGTCGTCGCCTACTGCAACGCCTCCTCGTCGGCACGGCTGGCCGCCCGGTACCCGGCCTCGGGCGGCACCTACGTGTACGGGCGCGAGCGGCTCGGGGAGTTCTGGGGGTACCTGGCGGGCTGGTCGTTCGTCGTCGGGAAGACGGCGTCGTGCGCGGCGATGGCGCTCACCGTCGGCGCGTACGTGTGGCCGGGGCAGGCGAACGCCGTCGCCGTCGCGGCCGTGGTCGCGCTGACCGCGGTGAACTACGGCGGGGTCCAGAAGTCCGCCCGGCTGACGCGGGTGATCGTGGCGGTGGTGCTGGCGGTTCTCGCCGCCGTCGTGGTCGTGTGCCTGGGCTCCGCCGAGTCCGACGCCGGGCGGCTGGACGTGGGGGTCTCCGGCGGCGTCGGCGGGGTGCTTCAGGCCGGCGGTCTGCTGTTCTTCGCGTTCGCCGGGTACGCGCGGATCGCCACGCTCGGCGAGGAGGTGCGGGACCCGGAGCGGACGATTCCACGCGCCGTCCCGCTCGCCCTGGGCATCACACTGGTCGTGTACGCGTGCGTGGCGGTGGCCGTGCTCTCCGTGCTGGGTTCCGGCGGCCTCGGGAACGCGACCGCGCCGCTGGCCGACGCGGTGCGCGCCGCCGGGGTTCCGGAGCTGGCGCCGGTGGTGCGCGTGGGCGCCGCCGTGGCCGCGCTGGGCTCGCTGCTCGCGCTGATCCTGGGTGTGTCCCGTACGACGCTGGCGATGGCCCGGGACCGGCACCTGCCCGCTCCGCTGGCCGCCGTGCACCCGCGGTTCCAGGTGCCGCACCGCGCGGAGCTGGCGGTGGGCGCGGTGGTCGCCGTGCTGGCCGCCACGGTGGACGTGCGCGGCGCGATCGGGTTCTCCTCCTTCGGGGTGCTGGCGTACTACGCGGTGGCCAACGCGTCGGCCTGGACGCTCGACCGTGCCCCGGTGGCGCGTCTGACGCCGGCGGTGGGTCTCGTCGGCTGCGCGGTACTGGCGTTCGCGCTGCCGGTGACGTCCGTGGCCGTGGGTGCGGGCGTGCTGGCCGTCGGCGCGGCGGCGTACGGCGTGCGGCGGTGGAGGGGGCGGCGGTGACGCGCACGCGCGCGTGACCGCCGCCGGCCCCGCGTCACCAGGCCGTGGTGGTGAACTGCTGGTCCGTGCGCACGATTTCGCGGCCCAGCGGGGTGAGCGAGACCGGGATCAGCTTGAAGTTGGCGAGGCCCAGCGGGATGCCGATGATCGTGACGCACAGCAGGACGCCGGTGATGATGTGGCCGATCGCCAGCCACCAGCCCGCGAGGACCAGCCACAGGACGTTGCCGACGCAGGACGGGGCGCCCGCGTCGCGGCGCTCGACGGCCGCGTACCCGAAGGGCCACAGGGCGTAGACGCCGATGCGGAAGGCGGCTATGCCGAACGGTATGCCGATGATGGTGACGCACAGCAGCGCGCCGGCGACCACGTAGCCGAGGAACAGCCAGAAGCCGCTGAAGACGAGCCAGATGACGTTGAGGATTGTCTTCACCGAGGGCCTGCCATCCTCTCGAGCCGGGCGATGCGCTCGGCCATGGGCGGGTGTGTGGAGAACATCTTCGACAGTCCCTGTCCGGGACGGAAGGGGTTCGCGATCATCATGTGGCTCGCGGTCTCGATCCGGGGCTCGGGCGGCAGCGGAAGCTGTTTCGTGCCCGCCTCCAGCTTGCGCAGGGCGCTGGCGAGGGCGAGCGGGTCGCCGGTGAGCTGGGAGCCGGACGCGTCGGCGTCGTACTCCCGGGAGCGGCTGATCGCGAGCTGGATGAGGGTGGCGGCGAGCGGGCCAAGGATCATGATCAGCAGCATGCCGAGCAGGCCGGGGCCGTCGTCGTCGTCCGAGCGGCCGATCGGGATCAGCCAGGCGAAGTTGACCAGGAACATGATCACGGAGGCCAGGGCGCCGGCCACCGACGAGATGAGGATGTCGCGGTTGTAGACGTGGCTCAGCTCGTGCCCGATGACGCCGCGCAGTTCACGCTCGTCCAGCAGGCGGAGGATGCCGTCGGTGCAGCACACCGCCGCGTTGCGCGGGTTGCGGCCCGTGGCGAAGGCGTTCGGTGCTTCTGTCGGGGAGATGTACAGGCGGGGCATGGGCTGGCGGGCCTGTGTGGAGAGCTCCCGGACCATGCGGTAGAGCGCCGGGGCCTCGAATTCGCTGACCGGGCGGGCACGCATCGCGCGTAGCGCCAGCTTGTCGCTGTTCCAGTACGCGTAGGCGTTGGTGCCCAGCGCGACGAGGACGGCGACGACGAGCCCGGCACGGCCGAAGAAGCCGCCGATGACGATGATGAGTGCGGACAGTCCCCCGAGGAGGACTGCGGTCCTGAGCCCGTTGTGCCGGCGGTGCACGGTACGCCCTCCAAGTGGTGCGGCAGGGGAACCCTTTGCTGGTCGATGCTGCTCTGCCTGTGTGTGACACCACTGGTGCCGTGGTGACACGTCCAGTGGACCCTTCCGTACTGGTCAACGCCAGGCGGGGGCCGCCAGTTCCCCGGTGCGCGCGGTGGCGGGCGTCGGCCGTCCGGGTGAGGGGCGGGCGCGCCTCACGCGCGCGTGGCGGTCGGGTGCCGCACGCGCGCGTGCCGGGGCGCGCTCCGGAAGGCCGGTGCGCGGTCTAGAAGAGGCCGGTGTCCGCGAAGCGCAGGACCAGCTGGGGCGCGCCGGACAGGGCGATGCCGAGCACGGCGGTCACGGCGAGCGCGGCGGTGAGCGGGGCGGGGACGCGGTGCCGGACGGCTTCGCCCTCGGGGGCGCGGAACAGCAGGGCCGTCCACTGGAGGTAGTAGAACAGCGCGACGACGACGTTGACGGCCATGACGACGGCGAGCCAGCCGAGGCCCGCGTCGACGGCCGCCGAGAAGACAACCACCTTCGCGAACAGGCCGATGATGCCCGGCGGGAGCCCCGCGAGGCAGAGCAGGAAGAACGCCAGCAGGAGGGCGGCCACGGGGTTCGTCGCGTACAGGCCGCGGTAGTCGCTGAGGCGGTTCAGGGTGCGGGTGCGGCCGACCAGGGCGGCCACCGCGAAGGCGCCGAGGTTCACGGCGGCGTACATGAGCGCGTAGGCGACGGTGGAGCCGATGGAGCGTTCGGCGTCGTCGGAGTACGCGGCGGCGGCGACCGGCACCAGGAGGTAGCCGGCCTGTCCGACGGACGACCAGGCGAGCAGGCGTACGGCGCTGTACGCGCGCGTGGGCTGCTGGCGCAGCGCGCCCGCGTTGCCGACGGTCATGGTGAGCGCGGCGAGCGCGGCCATGGCCGGGCCCCAGACGTCGGCGTACGACGGGAGGGCGACGACGGTGACGAGGATCAGGCCGGTGAAGCCGACCGCCTTGCCGACGACGGACAGGTAGGCCGCGATCGGCAGGGGGGCGCCGACGTAGGTGTCGGGCACCCAGAAGTGGAAGGGCACGGCGGCCGTCTTGAAGGCGAAGCCGACGAGGGTGAGGACGACGCCGGTCTGGGCGAGGGTGTGGAGCTGGCCGTCGACCCGCTGGATGCGTTCGGCGATCTCGGTGAGGTAGAGGGTGCCGGTGGAGGCGTAGACGAAGCTGATGCCCATGAGGCTGACCGCGGTCGCGGTGACCGAGGACAGGAAGAACTTCAGGGCCGCCTCGGAGGATTTGCGGTCGCCGTGCCGGAGGCCGACGAGGGCGAAGGCGGGCAGGGAGGCGACTTCGAGGGCGACGATGAGGGTCGCGAGGTCGCGGGAGGCGGGCAGCAGGGCGGCGCCGGCCGCGCTGGACAGCAGCAGGAACCAGAACTCGCCCGCGGGGAGCCGCCTGGCGTCGTCCTTCAGCGCGGTGACGGACAGCAGGGCGGCGAGGAGGGCGCCGCCGAGGACGAGGAACTGGATGACGAGCGTGAAGCGGTCCGCGGTGTAGCTGCACACGCCGGGGTCGCCGGTCTGGCAGAAGGTGCTGCGGTCGCCGTCCAGGAGGGGCAGCAGGAGGGCCGTGGACGCGGCGAGTCCGGCGACCGCCGCCCAGCCGAGGACGGCCTTACGGGCGTCGGGCACGAACAGGTCGGCGACGAGGACGGCGAGGCCGACGACCGCCGCGAGGGTGGGCGGCGCGATGGCGAGCCAGTCGACCGACTGGACGACGGACTGGGCCAGTGCCGGGCCCTGGGCCAGGGAGCTCATCGGGTGCCTCCTGCGAGGAGCTGCTGCACGGCCGGGTCGGTCAGGCCGAGGAGGGCCTTGGGCCACAGGCCTGCGACGAGGGTGAGGGCGACGAGCGGCGTCCAGGCCGCGAACTCGTACGCCCGGACGTCGGCGAGCCGCGGCGCGTCCTGCGGGGCGGCGCCCATGCAGACGCGGCGGACCACGACGAGCAGGTACGCGGCCGTCAACAGCGTGCCGAACGCGCCGATCGCCATGAAAGTGAGGAAGGCCGGACGGCTGAGCCCGGCGGCGGGGTCGAACGCGCCGAACAGGGCCAGCATCTCGCCCCAGAAACCGGCGAGTCCGGGCAGTCCGAGGGAGGCGACGGCGCCGAAGGCGAGCAGGCCGCCCAGGCGCGGGGCCCGGCCGTACAGGGCGGCGCCGGTCTGCTCGGCGAGGGTGTCGAGGTCGGTGCTGCCGGTGCGCTCCTTCAGGGCGCCGACCAGGAAGAACAGCAGGCCGGTGATGAGGCCGTGGGCGATGTTGGCGAACAGGGCGCCGTTCACGCCGGTGGGCGTCATGGTCGCGATGCCGAGCAGGACGAAGCCCATGTGGCCGACGGAGGAGTAGGCGATGAGGCGCTTGAGGTCGCCCTTGGCGCCGCGCCGGGCGAGGGCGAGGCAGGCCAGGGATCCGTAGATGATGCCGACGACGGCGAAGGCGGCGAGGTACGGCGCGAAGGTGCGGAACCCGTCGGGCGCGATCGGGAGCAGGATCCGGACGAACCCGTACGTACCCATCTTCAGCAGGACACCGGCGAGGAGGACCGAGCCGACGGTCGGGGCGGCGGTGTGGGCGTCGGGCAGCCAGCTGTGCAGCGGCCACATCGGCGTCTTCACGGCGAGCCCGATCCCGATCGCCAGAACGGCCACGACCTGCACGGATGTGGTCAGGGACCGGCCGTTGTCAGTGGCGAGTGCCACCATGTCGAACGTGCCCGCCCTCAGGCCGACGAGGAGCAGGCCGAGCAGCATGACGACCGAGCCGAGCAGCGTGTACAGGATGAACTTCCAGGCGGCCCCGGCCCGGCCCTCGCCGCCCCAGCGGGCGATGAGGAAGTACATCGGGATGAGGACCATCTCGAAGGCGAGGAAGAACAGCAGCAGGTCGAGGACGGCGAAGGCGGCGAGGGTGCCGGACTCCAGGACGAGCAGCAGTGCGACGAAGGCCTTCGGGGTCGGGCCCGAGGGCATCGCGAAGTACGAGTAGAGCGCGCACAGGAAGGTCAGCAGCGCGGTCAGGACCAGGAGGGGGAGGGAAATGCCGTCGATGCCGAGGTGGATGCGCACGTCGAGCGCGGGGATCCAGCTGATGTCCGTGCTGGCCTGCATCTTCGACGGATGGTCATGGTCGAAGCCGAGCGCGAGGACGATCGCCGCGAGAAGGACGGCGCCGGTGACGGTGACGCCGTGCCGCAGAACGGCCTGTTCGGGCGACTTCCCCTTCAGTCCGGGCGGGGCCGGCAGGAGAGCGGCGGCGGCCCCGAGGAGCGGGCCGACGACGACGAACGCGAGAAGGAACTGCATCACGGACTCGTTGATATCGATCACGCCTGCTCACGCTCCCGTGGCGACGAGGACGACGGCCACCGCGAGGACGACGGTGCCGGCGAGCAGCGCGCTCACATAGGTCTGCACATTGCCGGTCTGGGCCCGCCGTACGGCGATGCCGAGCCAGCGGGGTAGGGCGCCCGCACCGCGTACGTAGGTGTCGACGACTTCCCGGTCGAGGAACCTGACGAGGCTCGCGGCGCCCCGCACCGGGCGGACGAACAGGGCCGAGTACACGGCGTCCAGGTGGAAGCCGGTGGCCGCGTGCCGGTGCAGCGGGCCCAGCAGCAGCCGGCCCGGGTCGGCCGGGTCGGGCGCGGACGCCACGTCGCCGTAGGCGGGGGTGTGGCTGGCGATGGCCTCGGCCTCGACCTGCGCGGCGTCGCCCTCGGGGTGGGCGGCGACGGCGCCCATCGGGACGCGCGGGGCGAGCGCGGTGGTGTGCCGCCAGGCCGCGTAGGTGACGATGCCGCCGGCGAGGGCCACGCCCGTGCCGAGTACGGAGGTGGTGAGGGTCGGGGCGAGGTCGGCGCCGTCGAACCAGTCGGGCAGCAGGCGGAAGGCGAGCCCGCCGAAGGCGAGGGACGGCACGGCGAGCACCCACAGCACCGTGGTCATCGGCACCGGCTGCCTGCCGTGGTCGGGGGCGTCGGCGCCCCGGCCACGGAAGGCGAGCAGCCACAGCCGCGTCGCGTAGGCGGCGGTGAGCAGGGCCGTGATGAGGCCGGCGACGAGGACGGTCCAGCCGGCGGCGCCGGGGGCGTGCTCGGTGTGGCCGGTCAGGACGTGCTCGGCGGCGCCGAGGACGGACTCCTTGGAGAAGAAGCCGCTGAACGGCGGGATCGCGGCGAGCGCGAGCAGCGCCACGGTCATCGTCCAGTAGGCGTCCGGGACGCGGGCGCGCAGGTTCCGCATGCGGGACATGGCGGCCAGCGAGTTGGTGCCGGCGGCGTGGATGACCGCGCCGGCGGCGAGGAACAGCAGCGCCTTGAAGGCGCCGTGGGACAGGAGGTGGAAGACGGCGGCACCGCGGTCGCCGACGGCGAGGGCGCCGGTCATGTAGCCGAGCTGACCGATCGTCGAGTAGGCGAGGACGCGCTTGATGTCGTCCTGGGCGAGCGCGGCGAGCGCCGAGCCGACCATCGTGACGGCGGCCATGACGGCCAGGACCACCATCGCGGCCCGCGAGGCCTCGAAGAGCGGGAGGAGACGGGCGACGAAGTAGACACCGGCGGCGACCATCGTCGCGGCGTGGATCAGCGCGGAGACGGGTGTGGGGCCCGCCATCGCGTCGGGCAGCCAGGTGTGCAGCGGGAACTGCGCCGACTTGCCCGCCACACCGGCCAGGAGCAGCAGCGCGATCAGCGTCGGGTGGTCGAGTCCGCCGCTCGCGACGGCGCCGAGGACCTTGGTGACGCGGAACGAGCCGGCGTCCCCGGCCAGTGCGAACAGGCCGATGAGGAAGGGGACGTCACCGAGCTTGGTGACCAGGAAGGCCTTCAGCGAGGCGGCGCGCGCCTCGGGGGTCTCCCAGTAGTGGCCGACCAGGAAGTACGAGCAGATGCCCATGATCTCCCAGCCGACCAGCAGCACCATCAGGTCGCCGGAGTAGACGACGAGCAGCATCGCGGAGGTGAACAGGGAGACGAGCGCGGCGTACGACGAGTAGCGCGGGTCGTCGCGCAGGTAGCCCGTGGAGTAGATCTGCACGCAGGTGGCGACGAGGCCGACCAGGACGGCGACGAGGGCGGCGAAGCCGTCGATGTGCAGGGCGAGTTCAACGGGGACGGAGCCGGTGGGCGTGAGCTCGGTGGCGGCGTTCACGGCGCGCCCGCCGTCCTGGCGCACGGCGACCAGCACGGCGAGCACCAGGGCGGCGAGCGTCGGCAGGACGGCGAGCGGGCGGACGAATCCGGGTGCCGTGCGGCCCAGGAGCAGCCCAGCGGCGGCGCCGAGGAACGGAAGGAGGGGGACGAGGACGGCGAGGGTGGTGGTGGTCACGCGGTGGCCTCGGCCTTCTCGGCCGGGCCGGCCGTGAGGGCGTCGCTGTCGGGGCCGTCGGCGTCGCGGGTCTCGGCGGTGTCGCGGAGCTTGTCGATGTCCGCGGTGCCGCGGTTGCGGTGGACGGCGAGGACGATCGCCAGGCCGATGCCGATCTCGGCGGCGGCGATGGCGATGGTGAACAGGGTCAGGGCCTGGCCGGAGTGCAGGGTCTCCTCGGCGGTCTTGCTGAGCCAGACGTCGAAGGCGACCAGGTTGAGGTTGACGGCGTTGAGCATCAGCTCGACCGACATCAGGACCAGGATCGCGTTGCGGCGGGCGAGGACGCCGTACAGGCCGGTGCAGAACAGCAGGGCGGACAGCACGGCGGGATAGGCGAGGTGCATCAGCGGGCCCCTTCCTTCTCGCTGCGGCTGCCCGGGGTGCCCGGCGTTCCCTGGGTGCCCTGGTTGTTGTCTTTGTCCGCCTTGGCCTTGCGGGAGAGGACGATCGCGCCGACCAGGGCGGCGAGGAGGAGGACGGAGAGCGCCTCGAAGGGCAGGACCCAGTTCTGGAAGAGGCTCTCGCCGGTGGCCCTGGTGGAGCCCTCGGCCTCGCCGTCCAGGTCGATCCAGGTGGTGCGGAAGGCGTCGACGACCACCCAGACCAGGGCGGCAGCGGCGGCCACGGCCACGGCGAGGGCGGCCCAGCGGTTGCCGGAGTCGGCGTCCGGGGAGCGGCCGATGGGGGCCCGGGTGAGCATCAGACCGAACAGGAGGAGGACGACGACGGAACCGACGTAGATGAGGACCTGCACCCAGGCGATGAACTCGGCGGTGAGCAGCAGGTATTCGACGGCGAGGCCGCCGAGGGTCACCACCAGCCACAGGGCGGCGTGCACGAGCTGCCGGGTGGTGACGGTGACGACCGCCGCGCCGAAGGTGACCAGGCCGACGAGGAGGAAGGCGATCTCGACGCCGGTCGGGGACAGGAAGCCGTGGGTTTCGGCCGCGCTGGTCAGCGTGCCGGAGGCGGTGCTCAGGGCGCCGGTGGCGGGGTTCACGCGTTGTCCTCCGGCGGTTCGGCCTGGGCGGCGGCGAGCTTCTCCGCCGTCTTGCGGGCGGCGGCGATCTCCTTGGGCTCCTCGGCGCCGGGGTCGAGGGCGGGCGGGGCCGGCACGGTCCACATCCACTCGCGGAGCTTGTCCCGCTCGTGGGTGAGGTCGCGGATGTCGGTCTCGGCGTACTCGAACTCCGGTGACCAGAACAGCGCGTCGAAAGGACACACCTCGATGCAGATACCGCAGTACATGCACAGGGAGAAGTCGATGGCGAAGCGGTCGAGGACGTTGCGGCTGCGCTCGCGTCCGCCCGGGGTGGCCGCCGGGATCGTCTCCTTGTGGGAGTCGATGTAGATGCACCAGTCGGGGCACTCGCGGGCGCACAGCATGCAGACCGTGCAGTTCTCCTCGAACAGGCCGATGACGCCGCGGGTGCGGGGCGGGAGGTCGGGCTGGACGTCGGGGTACTGCTCGGTGACGGTCTTCTTCGTCATCGTGCGCAGGGTGACGGCCAGGCCCTTGGCGAGGCCGGAGCCAGGGATGGGGGCCACTAGGAGATCACCACCTTGACGATGCCGGTGAGGGCGATCTGGGCGAGGGAGAGGGGGACGAGCAGGGTCCAGGAGAGCTTCTGGAGCTGGTCCTCGCGGAGCCGGGGGTAGGTCACGCGCAGCCAGATCACGACGAAGGCGAGGACGGCCGTCTTCAGCAGGGTCCACACCCAGCCGAGGCCGTCGGCGCCCCAGGGGCCGTGCCAGCCGCCCAGGAAGAGGACGGTGGTCAGGCCGCACAGGACGACGATCCCGGCGTACTCGGCGAGCAGGAAGAGGGCGAAGCGGAGGCCGGTGTACTCGGTGTACGCGCCGAAGATGATCTCCGAGTCGGCGACGGGCATGTCGAACGGGGGGCGCTGGAGTTCGGCCAGGCCGGCGATGAAGAAGACGATCGCGCCGACGATCTGCCAGGGCAGCGACCACCACTCGAAGGCGTCGAGGATGCCGACGAGGGAGACCGTGCCGGCCGCCATCGCGACGGACGCGGCGGTGAGCAGCATGGGGAGTTCGTACGCGAGGAGCTGGGCGGCGGTGCGGAGGCCGCCCAGCAGGGAGAACTTGTTGGCGGACGCCCAGCCGGCCATGAGCGAGCCGAGGACGCCCACGCCCATGACGGCCAGGACGAAGAAGATGCCCGCGTCGACGACCTCGCCGACGGCGCCCTCGCCGGGGCCGATGGGGATGGCGAGGAGGACGAGGAGGTACGGCAGCAGGGCGACGGCGGGCGCGAGCTGGAAGATACGGCGGTCCGCGCCGGCCGGGACGATGTCCTCCTTCTGCGCGAACTTCACGCCGTCGGCGACGAGTTGGGCCCAGCCGTGGAAACCGCCGGCGTACATGGGGCCGAGGCGGCCCTGCATGTGCGCCATCACCTTGTGCTCGGTCTGGCCGACGAGCAGGGGGAAGGTGAGGAAGACGACGAACACGACGAGGAGTCGCAGGGCGACGTCAAGAGCGTCGTTCACTGCGGGCCTCCTGCGGGGTCTTCGGGGGTGTTGTCTGGTTCGGGGGTGTTGTCCGGTTCGGCGGCGGGGGCTGGTGCCGGCTCCTTCGCCTGGTCAGGCGTGGTCGTCGGCTCCGTTCCCTCCGTCTCCTCGAACGCCGGGCGGGCGTGGTGCCACGGGGCGTCGGGGCTGCGCGGGGCGGCTTTCGGCGCCGGGGTCTCGGCGGACGGCGTGCCGGCGGCGGCGTCCGTGCCCGCGTCCTGACCCGGGTGCGTACCTGCGTCCTGACCCGCGCCCGTCCCCGCATCCGGGCCCGGGGCGGCGCCCGCCTCCGAAGCCGTCGGCGTCGGACCGCCCGGCGTCGCGCTGTCCGGCCTCGCGGCGTCCGGCGTCGATGCACCCGGCGTCGGGGCGTCCGGCGTCGCACCGCCCGGCGTCGATTCACCGGGCGTCGCGGCACCCGGCGTCGCAGCGTCCGGCGTCGCAGCGTCCGGCGTCCCGGCGTCCGGCGTCGGGCGCTGGCTCGCCGAGCCCTCCCCCGCGGTCCGCGCGCGCCGCGGCCCTGTGGTGCCCGTGCCCGTGCGCTGCGATGCCGAGCCCTCGCCCGTGCCGCGTGCCCGGCGCGGCTCGGCAGCCGGTGCCTGCACGTCAGGCGCCTCCGGCGCCTGGCTCGCTGATCCTTCCGCCGCCGAACGCGCACGGCGCGGCCCCGCAGCCGGTGCCGGCGTGCCCTGCACATCCCGCGTGCCCTGCGCCTCCGCCGCCTGGCTCGCCGAACCCTCCGCCGCCGAACGCGCACGGCGCGGTCCGGCGGCCGGGGTTTCCGTGGACGGAGGCGTGGCGATCTGGCTTGCCGAGCCCTCGCCCGCGGTTCGCGCGCGCCGTACCGGGCGTTCGCCTGCCGCGCGGGCCGCGCCGCGGGCCGGGCGGGCCGGCGCCGGGGGGAGCTGGCCCTTCATTGGGCCCCATTCGTTCGGGTCGGGGACGCCCGGCGGGAGCATCTGGCGGCGCTTGGGGCCGCCGTGCGCCGCACCCGCCGCAGACTCCCCGGGTTCCTTGGCGCCGGGCCAGGCCTTGGCGACGCGGGCGGCCAGGACGAAGTCCTTGCGGAGGGGGTGGCCCTCGAAGCCGTCGGGGAGGAGCAGGTGGTTCAGGGCGGGGTGGCCCTCGAAGGCGATGCCGAACATCTCGTGCGTCTCGCGCTCGTGCCAGCCCGCGCCCGCGTACACGCCGAGAGCGGTCGGCAGGGTCGGCGCCTCGTGCGGAACGGTCGTCCGCAGGAGCAGGCGCCGTACCGGGGCGAGGGCGACGACGTGGGCGGCGACGCGGAAGCCGGTGCCGGGTTCGTCGACCGCGCTGAGCCAGTCGAAGTAGGTGCAGCCGAGCCGGTCGCGCGCGGTCTCCAGGGCGGAGATCCACGCGGCCGGGGGGACGTCGACGGTCAGGACCTCGTAGGCCTCCTCGGCGGTGGCCTCCGGGCCGAAGAGGTCCTCGGTGTCGGCGGGCAGCCAGCCGGCCGTCGTCATCGGGCTTCCCCTTCTCCCGTGGCGGCACTCTCCCCCGCGGCCGCGCTCTCCCCCGTGGCCGCGCTCTCCCCCGAGACGGAACTCTGCCCCGTGGCCGCACTTCGCCCCGTGGCAGTGGCGCCCGGCGGCTTCACCAGGTCGCTCGTGAGGGCAGCGGTCGACGGGTGGGGTGCCGGGCCGTAGCGCTCGCCCAGCGACTCCCGCGCGATCTTCTCCTGGAGCTTGAGGATGCCCTGGAGCAGCGCCTCGGGGCGCGGCGGACAGCCGGGGACGTAGACGTCCACGGGGATGATCTGGTCGACGCCCTTGGTCACGGAGTAGGAGTCCCAGTAGGGGCCGCCGCAGTTGGAGCAGGCGCCGAAGGAGATGACGTACTTCGGTTCGGGCATCTGCTCGTACAGGCGCTTCACGGCCGGTGCCATCTTGTCCGTGACCGTGCCGGAGACCACCATCAGGTCGGCCTGGCGCGGACCCGGCGCGAAGGGGATGACGCCGAGGCGGATGAAGTCGTGGCGGGCCATCGACGCGGCGATGAACTCGATGGCGCAGCAGGCGAGCCCGAAGTTGAAGACCCAGAGCGAGTAGCGGCGCCCCCAGTTGAGGACGACCTTCATCGGCTCGGGGGCGAGGCGCGCGAGGGCGCCCAGCCGCTTCGGCTCGGGCAGCATCACGGGCTCGGGGTTCACGTCCATGTCAGGACGCCCTTCTTGTATGCGTACAGCAGGCCCACGGCGAGGAAGCCGAGGAAGATGAACATCTCCACGAGGGTCGTGGCGCCGTAGCCGTCGGCGGCGAACACGGTGGCCCAGGGGAACAGGAAAATCGAGTCGACCGCGAAAATCACGTACAGAAAAGCGTAGACGTAATAGCGGACCTGGGTGTGGGCCCAGCCCTCGCCGACGGGGTCGACGCCGCACTCGTACGTGAGGAGTTTCTCGGGCGTGGGGACGACGGGCCGCAGCAGGCGCCCGGCGCCGAAGGCGACGGCGACGAACAGCACGCCGACGACGGCGAGCAGTCCGACGACCGAGTAGGACTGGAAGTAGTCCGCCGCGACGGAGGTGGTGCCGACGGCGGAGGTGTTGGCGGCCGTCGTGTCGACGACGGCCGCATCGACGACGGTCGGTTCCCGCACGTCCGTCCCTCGCTCCCTGCTCCCTGAGCGCCTGTGGATGTCGTTGTTCGACGATCTGTACGCACGGGAGTCTAGGCCCTGCTAAAGAGACGGTAAGCAGCCCGTCACTCCTCGGGACGTGCGGGAAGGCGCGGGGTGGGGTTTTCCCCCGGGGCGGGTCGCCGGTCCACCTCATGGCGCGGCCGCCCGGCGCCGGGCACGCTGGCCGGTATGACCGAACGCTTCCCGTCTCCGAGCCCGGCCAGGGACGGCATCGCCGCTCCGCTGCCGCCGGCGCGTTTCGCCTACGACCGGCACACCTGGAAGGAGATCGCGCATCTCCTGGCGAACCTGCCGATGGCGGTGTTCGGCTTCGTCTACGTCATGACGGTGCTGTTCACGAGCTTCTGGCTGACCGTCACGGTGATCGGGTTCCCGCTGCTGGCGGCCGGTCTGATGGGAGCGCGGCAGCTCGGGAAGCTGGAGCGGGCGCGGGCCCGGGCGCTGCTCGGGGTGCGCGTGGACGAACCGAGCCCGCTGCCGTTGCGCAGCCGCGGCCGGAACAGCGGCGGGTTCTTCGCGCAGCTGTGGATGGCGCTGAAGGACCCGGTGGGCTGGCGCACGGTGCTGTACGACTTCATCCGGCTGCCGTGGGGTGTTCTCACCTTCACGATCACGCTGGTGTCGCTGTTCGTGCTGTGGCCGGTGCTGCCGTTCATCGCGCGGGGTCTGACCAACGCGGACCGGGCGATGGTGCGCGGCCTGCTGTCGCCGTCGGACGAGTTGGAGCGGCGTATCGCGGAGCTGGAGTCGGACCGGGGTGTCGTGGTCGACACGGCCGCCGCCGATCTGCGGCGCATCGAGCGGGATCTGCACGACGGGGCGCAGGCCCGGCTGGTGAACCTGGCCATGGGGCTCGGCCTGGCCAAGGAGAAGCTGCTGGAGGGCCAGGCCGACGAGCACGTGGCGGCGATGGTGGAGGAGGCGCACGGCGAGGTGAAGCTGGCGCTTCAGGAGCTGCGCGATCTGGCGCGCGGCATCCATCCGGCGGTGCTCACCGACCGGGGCCTGGACGCGGCGCTGTCGGCGGTGGCGTCGCGGTGCACGGTGCCGGTGAAGGTGACGGTGGACCTGACCGCCCGGCCGGTCGCGGCCATCGAGGGCATCGCCTACTTCACCGTCTCGGAGCTGCTGCAGAACGTCAGCAAGCACAGCGGGGCGCGGTCGGCGTCGGTGGACGTGTGGCGGGCGGACGACCGGCTGCTGATCCAGGTGCGGGACGACGGGCGCGGGGGCGCGCGGCTGGACGGCGGTACGGGGATGCGGGGGCTCGCGGACCGGCTGGGCGCGGTGGACGGCCTGTTCGTCGTCGACTCCCCGGAGGGCGGCCCGACGTCCGTCACGGCGGAACTGCCGTGGCGGGACCGCGACCGGGGACAGGCCTAGCGGGGCGGGGCGGGGCCGCGGCCGGGGAAGGGCCGCGCGGGGCGGGACCGTCCGCGCGGCCAGGGGTGGGGAAAACCCCCGTCCCAAGACGCCGACGGACTCCATGGTCCGCCGACCTGCGGCGGAGCAGTGTGGTGGTACGGCACCGGACGAGGAGAAACGGACGACACCGATGGCCATGGAGTACGGACAGGGGTACGGGCCGGGCGGGCCCGGATACGCGATGAGCGGGAGTGAGCGGCGGCCCCGGCTGCCGGCGGGGCTGCGGGCACCGTTCGAGGGGCGCTTCTGGCGCGAGTTCGGCTTCGTGCTGCTGAGCCTGCCGATCAGCGTGCTGCTGTTCGTGTACGCCGTCACGATGGTCTCGCTGGGCGCGGGCCTGCTGGTGACGTTCCTCGGGATTCCGGTCCTGGCCGCCGCGCTGGCCGGCTGCCGCGGGCTCGGGGCACTGGAGCGGGCGCGGGCGCGCGGGCTGCTGGGCCTGGACGTGGCCGGGCCGGAGCCGCTGCGCATGGGCAAGCCGGGCCTGATGGCGTGGGTCGGCGCCGTGCTGAAGAGCGGCACGTCCTGGCGGGCGGTGCTGTACGCGCTGCTGCACTTCCCGTGGGCGGTGGTGTCCTTCGTCGTCGCCCTGAACTTCTGGGCGTACGGCTGGGCGCTGCTGACGTACCCGCTGTGGTTCTGGGTCTTCCCGGTGTGGGCGGGGCAGGGCGGCCTGCAGCTGTACGGGGACGAGACGCACCGCGTGTATCTGGACAACCCGTTCGAGATCACGGTGACGGCGCTGGTCGGGCTGTTGTTCACGCTGGCCACGCCGTGGATCGTGCGGGCGCTGACCATGGTGGACCGGGTGATGGTGCACGGGCTGCTCGGGCCGTCCCGGCTGGCGACGCGGGTCGTGGAGCTGGAGTCGGACCGGGGTGTCGTGGTCGACACGGCCGCCGCCGATCTACGGCGCATCGAGCGGGATCTGCACGACGGGGCGCAGGCCCGGCTGGTGAACCTGGCGATGGACCTGGGGCTGGCGAAGGAGAAGCTGCGCGAGGACCCGCAGGAGGCGGCGCGGATGGTCGACGAGGCGCACGGCGAGGTGAAGACGGCGCTCCAGGAGCTGCGCGACCTCGCGCGGGGCATTCACCCGGCGGTGCTGACGGACCGCGGGCTCGACGCGGCGCTGTCGGCGGTGGCGTCGCGGTGCGCGGTGCCGGTACGGGTCGAGGTGGACCTGCGGGAGCGGCCGGCGCCGGCGATCGAGGGCATCGCGTACTTCACGGTGTCGGAGCTGCTGCAGAACATCAGCAAGCACGCGCGGGCGACCTCGGCGGTGGTGGAGGTGTGGCGCGTGGAGAACCGGCTGCTGCTCCAGGTCTGGGACGACGGCGCGGGCGGCGCGGACGTGACCCGGGGTTCGGGCCTGGCCGGGCTGGCGGAGCGGCTGGACGCGGTGGACGGCATCCTCGTGGTGGACTCGCCGGCCGGCGGTCCGACGCGGGTGACGGCCGAACTGCCGTGGCGCAGGTGACGCCGGGCACCGGTCCGGTACCCGGGACCACCGGGTGACCGAGCGCTTTCGGCCAAGGAACCGGACAACGCGGCAGCGCCGGGCGCCGTTGCGCGGGTGGCCGTCGCCCCAATCCCGTCGGGAGGCCGCATCCGTCTGCCGATGCTGGAATGCTGGACCTGTCGCAGGCCTGCCGTGGGGCGGGCCGCCGGGCAGGGGGGCCGTAGGACGTGGAGGACAGGGTGCGGGTGGTCATCGCCGAGGACTCGGTGCTGCTGAGGGAGGGCCTGACCCGGCTGCTGACCGACCGGGGGCACGACGTCGTGGCCGGCGTCGGTGACGGGGACGCGCTGATCAAGACGATCACCGAGCTGGCCGACGGGGGCGAGCTGCCCGACGTGGTGGTCGCCGATGTGCGGATGCCGCCCACGCACACCGACGAGGGCGTCCGGGCCGCGGTGCAGCTGCGCAAGGCGCACCCGGGACTCGGGGTCCTCGTCCTGTCGCAGTACGTGGAGGAGCGCTACGCCACGGAGTTGCTGGCGGGCTCCAGCCGCGGTGTCGGCTACCTGCTCAAGGACCGGGTGGCCGAGGTGCGCGAGTTCGTGGACGCGGTGGTGCGGGTCGCCCGGGGCGGTACGGCCCTGGATCCGGAGGTCGTCGCGCAGTTGCTGGGCCGCAGCCGGAAGCAGGACGTGCTCGCGGGGCTCACCCCGCGGGAGCGCGAGGTGCTGGGTCTGATGGCGGAGGGCCGGACGAACTCGGCGATCGCGCGGCAGCTGGTGGTCAGCGACGGGGCGGTCGAGAAGCACGTCAGCAACATCTTCCTGAAGCTGGGTCTGTCCCCCAGCGACGGCGACCACCGACGGGTGCTTGCCGTGCTCACCTATCTCAATTCCTGAGAACCGGTGAACCGGGACGGGCGTCTTCAGGGGCAGCGCCGGCACGAGCGTCGCCGGGAGCGGAAGATCATGGCACGTCAGAGCCGTGGGCCGTCTCGCTGTCGTGTCCATCATGCGAATGTCGAGCCGGGTGCGAGTCTCACAGACGTAGGGTTGATCTGTACGGGCCTGCGGGAAGGCCTGTCGCGGACAGCCGTCCACCAGGGAGGTCCAGTTCAGTGACCAGCCAGGTCAGTAGCCCAGCGGAACAGGCCGACGGAGCCGTCGCGGGAGAGCAGCGCCAACCGGCCGGGACGAAGGACGTCCGCCGGCTGGACCGGGTCATCATCCGGTTCGCGGGGGACTCGGGCGATGGTATGCAGCTTACGGGTGACCGGTTCACGTCGGAGACGGCGTCGTTCGGCAACGACCTGTCGACGCTGCCGAACTTCCCGGCCGAGATCCGCGCCCCGGCCGGCACCCTGCCGGGTGTCTCCAGCTTCCAGTTGCATTTCGCGGACCACGACATCCTGACGCCCGGGGATGCGCCGAACGTGCTGGTGGCGATGAACCCGGCGGCGTTGAAGGCGAACGTGGGGGATTTGCCGCGGGGTGCGGAGATCATCGTCAACACGGACGAGTTCACGAAGCGGGCGATGCAGAAGGTCGGGTATGCGACCTCGCCGCTGGAGGACGGTTCGCTGGATGGTTACAGCGTGCATCGGGTGCCGTTGACGACGTTGACGGTGGAGGCGCTGAAGGAGTTCGGGCTGTCGCGGAAGGAGGCGGAGCGCAGCAAGAACATGTTCGCGCTGGGCCTGCTGTCGTGGATGTATCACCGTCCGACGGAAGGCACGGAGAGGTTCCTGCGGGCGAAGTTCGGCAGGAAGCCGGACATCGCGGCGGCGAACATCGCCGCTTTCCGGGCGGGGTGGAACTTCGGGGAGACGACGGAGGATTTCGCGGTCTCGTACGAGGTGGCGCCGGCGGCTGCGGCGTTCCCGCCGGGTGTGTACCGCAACATTTCCGGCAACCTGGCTCTGGCGTACGGTCTGATCGCGGCGTCCCGGCAGGCGGACCTGCCGCTGTTCCTGGGCTCGTATCCGATCACGCCGGCCTCGGACATCCTGCACGAACTGAGCAGGCACAAGAACTTCGGTGTGCGCACGTTCCAGGCGGAGGACGAGATCGCGGGGATCGGCGCGGCGCTGGGTGCGGCGTTCGGCGGCTCCCTCGCCGTCACCACCACCTCCGGCCCCGGCGTGGCCCTGAAGTCGGAGACGGTCGGACTGGCGGTGTCCCTCGAACTGCCGCTGCTGATCGTGGACATCCAGCGCGGCGGCCCGTCGACGGGCCTGCCGACGAAGACGGAGCAGGCGGATCTGCTGCAGGCGATGTACGGCCGCAACGGCGAAGCCCCGGTGCCGGTCGTCGCGCCGCGCACACCCGCGGACTGCTTCGACGCCGCCATCGAGGCCGCCCGCATCGCGCTGACGTACCGCACCCCGGTGTTCCTCCTCTCCGACGGCTACCTCGCCAACGGCTCGGAGCCCTGGCGCATCCCGGACCTGGACGAACTCCCCGATCTCCGGGTGCAGTTCGCGCAGGGACCGAACCACACCCTGGACGACGGCACCGACGTCTTCTGGCCCTACAAACGCGACCCGAGGACGTTGGCACGCCCGTGGGCGGTACCGGGCACGCCGGGCCTGGAGCACCGCATCGGCGGCATCGAGAAGGAGGACGGCACGGGCAACATCTCCTACGCGCCGGCCAACCACGACGTCATGGTCCGCACCCGGCAGGCCAAGATCGACGGCATCGACGTACCCGACATCGAGGTCGACGACCCGTCCGGCCAGGCCCGGACCCTGGTCCTGGGCTGGGGCTCCACCTACGGCCCGATCACCGCGGCCGTCCGGCGACTGCGCACGGCCGGCGAGACGATCGCCCAGGCCCACCTGCGCCACCTCAACCCCTTCCCGAAGAACCTCGGCGAGGTCCTGAAGCGTTACGACAAGGTGGTGATCCCCGAGATGAACCTCGGCCAGCTCGCCACCCTGGTCCGGGCGAAGTACCTGGTCGACGCCCACTCCTACAACCAGGTCAACGGCATGCCGTTCAAGGCCGAGCAGCTCGCCACCGCTCTCAAGGAGGCCATCGATGGCTGACACGTCCACGGAAAGCACGGGCACGGCCGAGGCGCTCTCGCTCGTCCCGAAGGCCGAGGGCAAGCAGTCGATGAAGGACTTCAAGTCCGACCAGGAGGTGCGCTGGTGCCCCGGCTGCGGGGACTACGCGATCCTGGCGGCGGTGCAGGGTTTCATGCCCGAGCTGGGCCTGGCCCGGGAGAACATCGTGTTCGTCTCCGGGATCGGCTGCTCGTCCCGTTTCCCGTACTACATGAACACCTACGGGATGCACTCGATCCACGGCCGCGCCCCGGCGATCGCGACCGGCCTGGCCGCCTCACGCCGCGACCTGTCCGTCTGGGTCGTCACCGGCGACGGCGACGCCCTCTCCATCGGCGGCAACCACCTGATCCACGCGCTGCGCCGCAACGTGAACCTGAAGATCCTGCTGTTCAACAACCGGATCTACGGCCTCACCAAGGGCCAGTACTCCCCGACCTCGGAGGTCGGGAAGATCACCAAGTCGACGCCGATGGGCTCGCTGGACGCCCCGTTCAACCCGGTGTCACTGGCGATCGGCGCGGAAGCCTCCTTCGTGGCGCGCACGGTCGACTCCGACCGCAAGCACCTCACCGAGGTCCTGCGCCAGGCCGCCGCCCACCCGGGCACGGCGCTGGTGGAGATCTACCAGAACTGCAACATCTTCAACGACGGCGCCTTCGACGCCCTCAAGGACAAGCAGCAGGCCGAGGAAGCCGTCATCCGCCTGGAACACGGACAGCCGGTCCGGTTCGGCAGCGGACTGTCGAAGGGCGTGGTCCGCGACCAGCGCACCGGCGACCTGAAGGTCGTCACCGTCACCCCGGACAACGAGGCACAGGTCCTCGTCCACGACGCCCGCACCGAGTCTCCGACCACGGCGTTCGCGCTGTCGAGGCTGGCCGACCCGGACACGCTCCACCACACCCCGATCGGCGTGTTCCGCTCCGTCGACCGGCCCGTCTACGACACCCTGATGGCCGACCAGCTCGACACCGCCGTCGAACAGCACGGCAAGGGCGACCTCTCCGCCCTCCTCGCCGGCGGCGACACCTGGACCGTCGTCGGCTGACACGCGGTACGGCTGTCGGGCCCGGGCGCCTCAGGGTGTCCGGGCCTCGTCGTATGCCCGGCGGGCCTCCTGCACGTCCTCCAGCCGCCGCTCGGTCCACCGGGCGAGCGAGCGGACCTGTTCGGCGGCCTCGCGGCCGAGGTCGGTGAGGGAGTAGTCGACGCGGGGCGGGATGACCGGCCGGGCGTCGCGGTGCACCAGGCCGTCGCGCTCCAGGGTCTGGAGGGTCTGGGTGAGCATCTTCTCGCTGACGCGGCCGATCGCCCGGCGCAGCTCGCTGAAGCGATACGAACGCTCCAGCAGCTGGATCAGGACGAGGACGCCCCAGCGGCTGGTGACGTGCTCCAGCACCAGCCGGTGCGGGCACATGTCCTCGCGGCTGGTGGCCTCACGGCCCACGGTCCGGCTCCCTGCTTCACTTACCGTCATGCCAGTACCTTACTTCAAAGTGGGTACTTTCTTTTGGTTAGCGCACCTCCTAGGGTTAGTGGACAACCACCCCCCGAAGGAGTCCCGTACATGAGCATCGTCGTCACCGGCGCCACCGGAAAGCTCGGCCGCCTCGTCGTGGCACAGCTGCTGGAGAAGGTCCCGGCCGAGCAGGTCACCGCCGTCGTGCGCGACCGGGCGAGGGCCGCCGGCCTCGCCGAACGCGGCGTGCGGCTCGCCGTCGCCGACTACAACGCGCCCGAGACGTTCGACGGCCTGTTCGCGCCCGGCGACAAGGTGCTGCTGATCTCCGGCAACGAGTTCGACAAGGGTCGGACCGGCCAGCACAAGGCGGTCCTCGACGCCGCCAGGTCCGCCGGTGTCGCCCTGTTCGCCTACACCAGCGCCCCCGGCACCCTGACCGCCGCGCTGGCCGACGACCACCGGGGCACGGAGGAGGCGATCCTCGCCTCGGGCGTGCCCTACACGCTGCTGCGCAACGGCTGGTACCACGAGAACTACACCGAGCAGCTCGCCCCCGTCCTGGAGCACGGCGCCGTGGTGGCCGCCGCCGGCGAGGGCCGGGTGTCCTCCGCCTCGCGCGCCGACTACGCGGCCGCCGCCGTCGCCGTACTGACCGGCGAGGGGCACGAGAACCGGACGTACGAGCTGGGCGGCGACGAGGCGTGGAGCTTCGCCGAGTACGCGGCGGAGCTGAGCCGGCAGACCGGCAAGGAGATCGTCTACCGGCCCGTCTCCCCCGCCGAGCTGACCGGCATCCTCACCGGCGCCGGACTGCCGGAGCCGTTCGCGGCGGTCCTCGCGGGCGTGGACGCGTCCATCGAGAAGGGCGAGCTGGTGGTCGGCTCCGGTGACCTGTCCCGCCTGGCGGGGCGCCCGGCCACGCCGCTCGCGGAGGCGATCGCGACGGCGCTCAAGGACTGACGCCCCGCACCCGCGCTCCCCGCCGCGCCCGGCGGGGAGCGCCTTTTCACGTCCCCCGCCGCGTGGTTCCGGCCGGGCCGACGGGAAGTGACCCGGCGGTGTCGGTCACGTACCGGATCGCTGAACTCCTGTTCGGCGACTGTGGGCGCGGCTACGCTGTGCCGCAGTCACGGACTGTCACGGGCTGGTCGGAGGCAGGCGGATGGGGGAGCCGATATTCGGCGTACTGGGCCCGCTCCAGGTACGCGCGCGGGGCGGGACGGGGCCGCTGCCACTGGGCGGTCCCAAGCCGCGGGCGGTGCTCGCCACGCTGCTGCTGCAACCCGGCGCGTTCGTGTCGCTGGACGTGCTGACCGAGGTCCTGTGGCCGGGCGGCGCGCCCCGCTCGGCGGTGGCCAACGTCCGCACCTACGTACGCGCGTTGCGGCGGGCCCTGACGGCCGCCGGCGTCGCCACCGACGGACTGCGCACCCTGCCCGCGGGCTACGCCCTGGACGTCGAGCCCGGCGACCACGACATGCTGCTGTTCGAGCACCTCCTGGACGGCGCCCGCGCGGCCCGCGACCGGGGCGACGACGCCACCGCCCTGCGTGGCTACGACGCGGCCCTCGCGCTGTGGCGGGGCGGCGTGCTCCAGGACCTGCCGTCCAGCGTGGTGTGGGACCCCGTGCTCACCCGGATCGAGGAGCTGCGGTCCCTCGCCGTGGACGAGTGCCTGGAGGTCCGGCTGCGGCTGGGCGACTACCCGCCGCTCGTCGCCGACCTGAGGAAACGACTCGCCGAGGACCCGCTGCGCGAGGACCTGTGGCAGATGCTGGTCCGCGCCCTGTACGGAGCCGGCCGGGTCACCGAGGCCCGCGCCGCCTACGCGGAGGCCGAGCGCGTCCTGGCCGTCGAGCTCGGCGTCGCCCCGGGCGCCCCGCTGCGCGCCACCGGCGAGGAGATCAACGGGCATGTGGCGCGGCGCCGTACCGCCCCGGCCGCGCCGGTGTGCCAACTGCCCATGGACGTGCCCGACTTCACCGGCCGCGACACGGAGATCGCCGCCCTGGAGGAGCTGCTGTCCGGCGCGGGGCGGCGGCCGGTGGTCGCCGTGGTGTCGGGCCCGCCGGGGTCGGGGAAGTCCACCCTGGTCGTTCATGTGGCCCACCGGGTGCGGCACATGTTCCCGGACGGGCAGCTGTTCGTGGACCTGGGCGGCCTGAGCGGCCGGCCGCGCGAGGCGGCCGACGTGCTCGCCGAGATGCTGCGCGGCCTCGGCGTCATCGACAACGCCATGCCGTCCGAGCCGGGCGAGCGGGCCGCGCTGCTGCGTTCCCGGCTGGCCCAGCGGCGCGTCCTGATCGTCCTGGACGACGCCGCGACCGGCGCCCAGGTCCGGCCGCTGCTGCCGGGCACCGGAGGCTCCGCGGTGCTGGTCAGTTCCCGCCGCCGGATGCCGGCCCTGCCCGCGCAGCACTGCCCCCTCGGGGTGATGCGGCACGACGAGGCCCGCGCGCTGCTCGGCCGGATCGTCGGCGAGGACCGGCTGAGCGTCGCAGGCGCGGACGCCGACCGGGTGCTCACCGGCTGCGGCTCGCTGCCGCTGGCCGTGCGGATCGCCGGGGCCCGGCTGGCCAACCGGCCCGGCTGGACCGTCGGCGCGCTGGCCGACTTCCTGCACGACGAGCGCGGCCGGCTGGACCAGTTGCAGACCGGCGAGCTGGAGGTGCGGGCGAGCGCCGAGCTGAGCTACCGGCATCTGCCCGAGCACGCGGCCACCGCGTTCCGCGCCTTCGGACGGCTGCCCGACCAGGCGGTGCCCGGCTGGCTCGTGACGGTCGCGATGGGCCGGCCCAGGGAGCCGGACCGGGTGCTGGAGACGCTGCTCGACGAGCACCTGGTGGAGGTGGTCGGCACCGACCCGCTCGGTCTCCAGCGCTACCGCATGCACGATCTGCTCCGCATCTACGCGCGTGAACTCGCCGAGGCGGACGCGCCGGACGTCTGGCGCGAGCGGGGCCTCGGGACCGTGGACGCCCTGATCGCGCTGGCCCGCTGCGCGAACGCCGCCATGCCGACCCGTTTCCTCGGGGTGCTCGGCGAGGCGCTGCCGCTGCCCGGCCCGGCCGCCGGCCTCGCCCGCGCGGTGCGGGCCCGGCCCATCGAGTGGTTCGAGAGCGAACGCCGGGTCCTCGTCGCCGCCGTGGAGTCGGCGCTGCGGCTCGGCGACCACGCCCGGGCCGCCGATCTCGCCGTCGAGCTGGCCGGCTTCTTCGACATGCGCGGCTACTACGGCGACTGGCTGCGCACCCACCGGCTCGTCCTGGACGCCGTGCCCGCCCCCCCCGACGCGCGCTCCGCCGCCCTGCTGCGCAACCTGGGCCAGCTCCACCTCTACCAGGACCGGTACGCCGACGCGCTCGCCGCCTTCGAACGGTCGCGGGAGGTCTTCGCCGCCCTCGGCCACCGCTCGGGCGAGGCCGTCGCCGGGCTCGGCACCGGCACCGTGCACCGGGTGACCGGCGCTCTGGACGCGGCGCTCACGTCGTTCACCGAGGCGCTGCACGCCTCCCGGGCCGCGGGCGACCGGCACTGCGAGGCCGTCGCGCACAACGCGATCGCGTCGGTGTGGCTGGAGCGGGGCGACCCGGACGCCGCTGCGCCGTGGCTCGCGCACGCCCTCGCCCTGTCCCGTGACGTCGGCGACCGGCACCGCGAGGCGCAGGTCCGCCGCCGTATCGCCGTACTGCACGAGCTGCGCGGGGAACCGCAGGTGGCGCGGGCCGAGCTGGAGCGGGCGCTGGAGATCTTCGACGAGCTGACCGACACGCACTGCGCGGCGTACGTGCAGCAGAGCATCGGGGAGCTGTGCCTGCGGCAGGGCGACGCGGGTCAGGCGTCGGCGCTGCTGGTCGGCGCGCTGGCGGTGCAGCAGCAGCTCGGCGACCGGCGCGCGGAGGCGCGGGTGGCGTGTCTGCTGGGCGAGCTGCATCACGCGACGGGCCGCAAGCAGACCGCGCGGCGCTACTTCCACCGCTCCCTGTCGGCCTGGCGGCGCCTGGACGTGCGGGACCAGGCGGAACTGGTGGACGCCAAGCTGCGGTCGCTGCGCTGAGCGGCTCGCGCGGAATGCGCCCCGGAGTGCGGGTACGGCGGCTGCGCGTGCGCCGTACCCGCCCCCCGTTCCGGGGCGGTCCGGGGGTCAGCAGCGGTTGGTGCTGGTCTGGTAGCGCGTGGTGTAGTCCGGGTACGACAGGCCCTGGACGACGGCGACGACGACGCTGCCGTTGAGGATCTGCTCGTAGTGCAGGTGCGGGGAGATGTCGTAGAGCGCGGACGTGGCGCCGACCGTGCCGATGCGCTGGCCGCGGGTGACGGTGGCACCCTTCTGCACGTCGCGCGTCTTCAGGTGCGAGTAGCGGGTGCGCCAGCCGTTGCCGTGGCCGATGACGATGGTGTTCCCGTAGCCGGTGCTGGTGGCGTAGTACGACTCCAGGACGGTGCCGCCGGCGCTGGCGAGGACCCGGCGGCCGAGGTCGTCCGGGGTGCCGTTGGCGTCGTAGTGGTTCCAGTCGATGGAGTGGGCGGGGCTGTGGCCCTGCCAGTTGCTGCCGCGCCAGGTCTGGCCGCAGATGAACGGCATGCGGAACGCGGGGCGGGTCGCCGCGGCCTCGGCGGAGGCCGGTTCCGACGCGGCGGTGGCGGCGGGGGCGGCGGCCACCAGCGCGGCCAGGCCGCACAGCGCCGCGACCAGCCGACGGCCGTGTCTCTTACGTCTCTGCATGGTTCCTCCCGTGGTCGCCGAGGTGACGTGGCGATTGAAGGAGGCCGGCATACAAAGCGGATACAAGCCGGTACGGGCGCCTCCCCCGGGCCGGGGAGCGGGGTCCGGGAGGCGCCGTGAAACTGTCATGACCGTATGCCGATACGGGCATGACAGGCGGGGGCCCGCGGCGTTACCTTCGTCGGTGCTGCATGTGAGGCGGCCAGGCGAGAAGGAGGTGCCCGTGACCGGGAAGCCGAAGGGCGAGCGACACATAGGACTGCTGAACGGTTTCGCGGCCTACGGGATGTGGGGCCTCGTGCCCCTCTTCTGGCCCCTGCTGAAGCCGGCCGGCGCGACGGAGATCCTCGCCCACCGCATGGTGTGGTCACTGGCCTTCGTGGCCGTCGCCCTGCTGGTGGTCCGGCGCTGGGCCTGGGCGGGCGAACTGCTGCGCCAGCCGCGCCGGCTGGCGCTGATCGCGTTCGCCGCGGCCGTCATCACCGTCAACTGGGGCCTCTACATCTGGTCCGTGAACTCCGGCCACGTCGTCGAGGCGTCCCTCGGGTACTTCATCAATCCGCTCGTCACCATCGCCCTGGGCGTCCTGCTGCTGAAGGAACGGCTGCGGCCCGCGCAGTGGGCGGCGGTCGGGATCGGCTTCGCGGCCGTCGTCGTCCTCACCGTCGGCTACGGCAGGCCGCCGTGGATCTCGCTGGTGCTCGCCTTCTCCTTCGCGGCGTACGGCCTGGTGAAGAAGAAGGTCAACCTCGGCGGCATCGAGTCGCTGGCCGCCGAGACCGCCGTGCAGTTCCTGCCCGCCCTGGGCTATCTGGTGTGGCTCGGCACACGGGGCGACCTGACCTTCGGCACCGAGGGCGCGGGGCACGCCGCGCTGCTCGCCGCGACCGGCATCGTGACCGCGCTGCCGCTGGTCTGCTTCGGCGCGGCGGCGATCCGCGTGCCGCTGTCGACGCTGGGACTGCTGCAGTACCTGGCGCCGGTGTTCCAGTTCCTGCTCGGCATCCTGTACTTCCACGAGGCGATGCCGCCGGAGCGCTGGGCCGGGTTCGCGTTGGTGTGGCTGGCGCTGTCCCTGCTCACGGGCGACGCGCTGCGCACCGCCCGCAAGGCCGCGCAGGCCCGCGCCGAACTGCGGGCGCCGCGCGCCACCACGGCACCGAACACCGACCCCGTGGACGCGTAAGGGCTGCCGGGACACGTCCCGGGACAGCACACCTAAGCGGTGTCAGGTGCGTCGCGATGGGTGCGTGCCCGGTGGGCGCGCACCTTTTCCCTGTTCCCGCAGTGCTCCATCGCGCACCAGCGGCGCCGCCCCGGGCGCGAGGTGTCGACGAACAGCAGACGGCAGTTGTGGGCGCCGCACTCGCGGATGCGGTCGGCGTACGGGCCGGTGAACAGGTCGATCGCGTCGCGGGCCACCGTCGACAGCAACTGCGTCGCCGTGGCGCCCGGGGCCCAGCCGGGCGTGCCGTCCGGCTCGATGCGGGTGACGAGCGGGGGCCGGGCGGCGGCCTCGTTGACGGCGTCGAGGTGGGCCGGCCGCAGCGGGCGGCCGTGGGCGCGGTCGGCGGTGAGGAGGAACAGGGCGTCACGGAAGGCGCGGGCCCGCTCCAGTTCCGCCTCGCTCACCGTGAGGTCCAGGCCGTCCCGCAGCCGGCTGCGCCCGGCCCAGGTGACGAGGTCCGCGGGCTCGTGCAGCACCTCGTAGCGCGCGTAGGCACCCGGGCCGCCGGTCGGCAGCAGCTCCAGACACAGGGCGCCCGGGTCGAAGCGGTAGGGCTTGCCGTCCCGGGAGACCAGCGTGAGGCCCGGGGACGACCGCCGCGACGGACCGACGGTCCCCGGTGTTCCCGTTGCTCCCGGCGTTTCCGTTGCCCGCTCGCTCATGTAACCAGTATAAGTGGTTACATGACTCAGCCCGTCGCACCCCTGCACTGGAAACTCGTCATCGACGCCGCCGACCCGCACGCCCAGGCCGACTTCTGGGCCGCCGCGCTCCGCTACGCGCTGGAGGACAACAGCCCGCTCATCGAGAAGCTGCTGGGCCTCGGCGCCGCACCGGCCGAGCTCACCGTCGAGCACCACGGCCGCCGCTTCTGGCGGGACCTGGCCGCCGTGCGGCACCCCGACGACCCGCACGACGAGGAGCGCGGGACGGGGCTCGGACGGCGGCTGCTGTTCCAGCGCGTACCGGAGGCGAAGACCGTGAAGAACCGGCTCCACATCGACCTGCACACCGGTGAGGGGCAGCGCGACACGGAGGTCCGGCGGCTGGAAGCGCTGGGCGCGAGCGTGCTGCGGCGCGTGTCGGAACCGTCGGGGGCATGGGTCGTGATGCAGGACCCGGAGGGCAACGAATTCTGCGTCCACTAGGCCGCGCCCGCGAAGTGGCGCCTGCCGCGCTCCGGGCGACGACGCCACTTCGCTGACACGGCCTGGGCGGCACGGGCAGGCGCGGACAGACGCGAGCGGCACGGACAGGCGCGGGCAGGCGCGGGCGGCACGGACAGGCGCGGGCGGCACGGACAGGCGTGGGCAGGCGCGGGCGGCACGGACAGGCGTGGGCAGGCGCGGGCGATCCGGTGAGGCCGGCCGGTGAGGCGGGGCGGGACGGGGGCGGCGAGGCGGGGCGGGGCGGGGCACCGAGGTGGAGCGGGGCGGCGATCCGCTATTCGGATAGCGAAATCCCTGTCCGGATAGCGCTCTTGACGGAGCTTCAGTCGTACCTCGACCATCCAGGGCACCCATTCACCTGGAATCCCCCAGGATTCCCAAGGAATTCGGAGCCCCCACATGAAGCTCTCCGTTTCCGGGCGTGCCGTGGCGGCGGCCGTCGTCGCGGCCACCACCCTGCTGGCCGGCGGCACCGTCGCCGACGCGACACCGGCGCCGCTGCCGGCCGCGGCACCCGACATACCCGTCGCCAACGTCAAGGCGCACCTGACGCAGTTCCAGTCCATAGCCACCGCCAACGGCGGCAACCGCGCACACGGCCGCCCCGGCTACAAGGCGTCCCTCGACTACGTGAAGGCCAGGCTGGACGCGGCCGGATTCACCACCACGATCCAGCAGTTCACCTACTCCGGCCGCACCGGCTACAACCTGATCGCCGACTGGCCCGGCGGCGACACCAACCGGGTCGTCATGGCCGGCTCGCACCTCGACAGCGTCAGCTCGGGACCCGGCATCAACGACAACGGCTCCGGTTCGGCGGCCGTCCTGGAGACCGCGCTCGCCGTGGCGCGGGCCCAGTACAAGCCCACCAAACACCTGCGGTTCGCCTGGTGGGACGCGGAGGAGCTCGGCCTCGTCGGCTCCCGCCACTACGTCAACAGCCTCTCCGTCGGAAACCGCGCGACGATCAGCGGCTACCTCAACTTCGACATGATCGGCTCGCCCAACCCCGGCTACTTCGTCTACGACGACGACCCCACGATCGAGAAGACCTTCAAGGAATACTTCGCCGGCCTCGGCGTGCCCACGGAGATCGAGACCGAGGGCGACGGCCGCTCCGACCACGCGCCGTTCAAGAGCGCGGGCGTGCCGGTGGGCGGGCTGTTCACGGGCGCGAGCCGCACGAAGACGGCGGCGCAGGCCCAGAAGTGGGGCGGCACGGCGGGCGTGGCGTTCGACCGCTGCTACCACTCGTCCTGCGACACGACGTCCAACATCAACGACACGGCCCTGAACCGCAACAGCGACGCCCTGGCCCACGCGGTCTGGCAGCTGTCGTCCTAGTACCGGACGGGGCCGTCTAGTCCTCCGAGGCCCGGGCGCGTTGGGCCAGCCGCTCCATGCGGGTGCGGACGGGCTCCAACTGCTCGATCTCCTCGGCGGCCGGACCGCCCTCGGCCGCGAGCCCGGTCCACAGGTCGATCAGTTCGCGGCCCAGCTCCAGGCCCCTCGCCGGGTCGCGTACGGCACGCCAGGCGGTCGCCGCGCTCTGGACGTTGCCGTACGCGGCCTCGGCGTCGCCCGAACGGCGGTGGACGCCGGCCAGTTCGAGCGACAGCCGCAGCGCGCGGACCGGCTCCCCGGCCAAGTAGGCGATGTAGGCGGTGAGTTCCTGGAGCCGCAGCACCTCGGGGTGCTCCGGGCCCAGCGTCGCGGACGCCTCGGCGACGGTCTCCTCGGCCAGCCTCGCCGCCTCCTCCGTGCGCCCGCCCCGGACTGCGTCGTTGATCCTCCCCATCGGCTCGGCGAGCAGCGCGGGCGCGGTGTCGTCCCCGGGCGCGGTGATCGGCTCGTCCCCGAGCACCGCCTCGGCCACGGCGTCGAAACCACGGGCGGGGGTGGGCTTGGGGTCGGGATCGTAGGAGGGCGGGAGGGCCATGTCGGGGATGGGGGTGTATCCGGACGCGACGGGCGCGCTCCGACCGGCGGCCGGGGGTGGAGTCACCGGGGCCGGTCCGGAGGCGTGAGCGTCCCGGCGGGCGGCCGGAGGCGCAGGCGACAGGGCCGACCCGGGGGCATGAGCGTCCCTGCCGGCGACCGGAGGCGCGGGCGGTTCGGGGGCACGGCCGTGTTCTGCCGGGCGGGTGGGGTCGGGCGCTGCGGTGTGCGACCCGGCGTCCATGCGCGGCGGCGGGCCGAACGCGCCCGTCGGGGCGGCGACCGTGCCGGGCGCCATGGCATCCGCCGCCGGTTCCCGCCCGGACGGCGACTCACGCTCGGCGGCCCACGACGGCACCGCCCGCAAGGGGAACGTCGCCGCACCGGTGCCGGTCCCACGGGACTCGGGCTCGGGAATCGCCCGCATACGGAAGGTCGGCACGGACTCGCGTTGCGGCGCGGAGGGCGACGACTCGCCGTGCTGCGGGGTGACGGGGCCCGACGGCTCGCCGTGGCGCGGAGCGGCGGAGGTCGGCGACTCGCCACGCTGCGGAGCGGAGGAGGACAGCGACTCGCCACGCTGCGGAGCGGAGGAGGACAGCGACTCGCCACGCTGCGGAGCGGAGGAGGACAGCGACTCGCCACGCTGCGGAGCGGAGGAGGACAGCGACTCGCCACGCTGCGGAGCGGAGGA